>NZ_JARTVQ010000002.1:0-976254 GCF_029625845.1 Mesorhizobium sp. WSM4898
GCGCTTTGAGGTGCGGCGTGACTTCCTGGAGCAATACGACGTGCAGGAGGCAGGTGGGCGGGCGCTACGAGAATACTCGATACCTGCGGGAGAGCTTGATGCGTTCAACGCCGCTATCGTCGAGCCTATCGAGGTGGTGAGAGAGTTCCGCTGAGGCTGATGTCCCATGGCTCCGAAAATTCAAACTGAGACACTACCGGATGGTCGCAAGCCTTGTGATGGCTGCTCTGGCCGTTTATGCTCTGCTTCTGCCCGTTCGGGCTAAGGACTAGACGTTCACCCTTTCCGCTTATCCGGCGTCACTGCATGATTGGTGAACTGAAGGTTTCGGTTCTGACGGCCGGCGGCGCGGCACTCGTGGCAGAAGATGGCCTTCACCAAATCCCAGTGCAGGCATCCATGGTCCGGCCCGAGCCGCTAACCAGTGCGGCAACGTCCAGCACCGCCGACCGCCGACAAGTGAGGCAACAGACAGACAGGCCCGTCCCGGCCTCCAGCTTTTTGCCGAGCGGGTCTTCCGTGAAGGGAAACTTCATTGTCATGGCGATCCTCGTGAAGTGGGGTCGCCGCACGGGTGAGGATTATATTCCTGATCTCCAGCCGATTGCCAAGAGGTTACGCGATCACGCCATGTCCTTTTGAGGTAGACATTAGCTATCTTGCATGTGCGGCGGACCTTTCGTTCGCCAGGCCGGCGCCGGGACTCAGGCAATTCTCCCCCACGAGAAAAGGCGCCGGTCACCTTAGCCCGCCGCTGGGTGTGGGGGCACACCGAGCGGCGGGTTATCGGATTCTGCCGAATATTGGCATCCGCTTAGCGAGGCGTAAGAAGCCAGTGGCCACGCTGCCTCGCATCGCAGGTCGATGAGCGCTTTTTGGTTGAATTTCATTATTAGCAGCTGCGCATATAGTGGCTCGCCGGCTCTTACCCCTGCCGGCAAGGCCCGGTGGCCACCCCCAAAGCCACACCGGCGAACATACGTGGTATCGCTGTTGGGCTCGCGGTCGCGGGTTAAGCCGAACATGGCATCCGCGAACTGGCCGGTTGCTCCAAAAATGAGGTCGCCGCACCAGCGAGGATTATATTCCTGATCGATGGACGAACCGAGAGGTACGCGATCAGGCCCTGTCCTTTTGAGGTAGAAATTAGCTATCTTGCAAGTGCGGCGGCCCCCTAGTTCGCCAGGCCGGCGCCGGGGCTCCACCGGGCTTTCACCTGGTGCTTCCTGATGACCACGTGATGCCGAATCAGGAGCGATCCGACCGGTCGTCGACAGGGTCTTTCCATTTGAAGCGACCAATGAGGCTCTGGCGTCGAACAGGACGTGCCAAGGGCAAGGTACTCATCAAGGTCTGGTAGTAGCTCTCCTTTGTTGTGAGAAGACATCGCTGATGCCAGCCTATGGCTAAACGCCGCTCAGCCTCGCAAGCTATGTCTGCCTCGGGAACGGCACGGGACTTCCTTTGCCTCGGCGATTTCGCTGGCGCCTTGGTAGTTAGTCTTGGACTTATAGCGCAGACAGCGCCCTTCGCCTGCCGCTCTCCGCGCCGGTCTGACCCGGGTGCGACGTTTGCACCGATCAGGCGCTGCCGGCCAGTCTATTTGCAATCGAACTGTGCGAGGGAACATTCCCGCTGATGGACGGTTCGGGGAACCCCAACCCTGGAGAAAACTCATGTTCATGCACAATAAGCGACTGCAATACACCGTCCGTGTGTCGGAGCCGAATCCGAAACTGGCATGCATGATAATGGAGCAATTCGGCGGAGCCGATGGCGAGTTGGCCGCCGCTATGCGCTACTTCACCCAGGGGCTGGGCGAGGATGATGTCGGCCGGAAAGACATGTTGCTCGACATTGCGACCGAAGAACTAAGCCACCTCGAGGTGGTCGGATCTATTGTCACAATGCTGAACAAGGGGCTCAAGGCGCAGCTTGCCGAGGGACAGATGAAGGAAGCCGAGCTGTATTTGATGGTTGGCGCCAGCGGCACAACGGCCAAGGAGTCAATCCTGTTTGGCGGCGGACCCGCATTGTGCGACTCGGCCGGAGTGCCTTGGACCGCCGCCTACATCGATTCTCGCGGCGAACCAACGGTGGACCTGCGCTCCAACATCGCGGCCGAAGCTCGTGCCAAGATTGTGTACGAGCGACTGATCAACATCACCGATGATCCCGGCGTCAAGGATGCCCTCGGCTTTCTGATGACGCGCGAAGTCGCCCACCAGAAGTCTTTCGAGAAAGCGCTGTACGCGATAGAGAACAACTTCCCGACGGGCAAACTGCCGGGCATCGAGAAATATGCCAGCATGTACGTCAACACCTCGCAAGGCGAAGGAGACGCCACGGGACCCTGGAACTCGGGAGGCGAATGGGACCGCATCGACAATCTCGAAGAGGTGATGCCCGCCGACGGCGGTGACGGGATGGCGACTATCAAGCTAAATGCCAAGGACAAGAAGCTCGCGGCCAATATGGCGGAGCGGACACTCTCGGACCCCGCTTCCGATCCGATGACGGGCGCCGATATTGGAGCAGGACCGGGGGCGGGCCGTACCAAGAATGGTGACATGGGCGGCGCCGCCAACATCCAGGAGGCGCCGGCGCGGGCAGCTGCCGCTCGCAAGAGTAGGTAGAATTAGGCGGCATGCAACGACGGAAAGCCGGTGAGAACGTTTTTTGCCGTGCCGAAGCCAAAAGAAACACCTGTCGCGACCGAGCATGGGAGCTCCCCTGCCCCGTCGGCGCGACCAACTTCAGAAAAAGCAAGAAGGCAACGCGGCCTTATGACCGTCCAAAGGGCCAGCGAGAAATACCCATCGCACCGAGCGGCGATTCTCGCATTGCCTCGTCACCTTCGATACCACGGGAGCGAAAATGCAAGGTTTGAAGCGGTCGTGTTGGGAGGAAGCCTACGACCTTGGGGAGTTTGCGGGGAGGCACGGTCTGACGGCCTTTGTTCCACTATCCGCCAACGGGATGCAGGCCGCCCGATGATCAGTTGTCTGTCATCTTATGAAGGCCACGCCGCATCATCTGGGCTTCGGCAAAGTTAAAGGCTGGCACCCCTCCCTGAATGTGCGGCTGATCGTGCCTACACCGCATTCCTCTACCACGACCCGCCATTCATCACTGGTGTCAGATATCCCGACCGCATTCCGGGTGATAAGGTGGCTTAACCGGTGCGGGTTACCAGCGGCCTGGTTTCACGCAATTTCTGACAGGAACGGTCGATAGCTTCCCTCGGCGACTAGCTGAAAGTCGTTGTTATAGAGGTGCGCGTGAAGGGATTGACAGGGTACATACCGCCTCCAGTCGCAGAAGGGAGCTGTCTCTCAGCCGCCGATATCCATTTGGCTGTTACCGGCGGTGCGCATAAACTTACAGGAACCGGGCTCGGTTCCCGACTATTTTATCAAATGTTGTGAAGACATGATTGCTGGAAAGGCAAGAGCCCGCTCGCGGGAGGGTCGAGCGGGCTCCGTTGCTGCTTATCAGGCGACTCGGATAGAACTGGGACACCAACCGTGCCGCCGAGTTCATAACCGCTCGCCGGTCCGAACGTTCCCCGAGGTCGGAGAGACGGCGGGGCCTAGCTTGGGGCAGGAGGACCCGGCCTGTCGCGGGGTGGGTGGGGACGTGGGGAGCAGGCCGGGGCCTCTTACCCGTTCCAAGCCTGGGCAGATGCAGCGTCGTCTACTCCCACGGCAAGGTGCAAGCGGCCGCGTCCGTCAGGAAAGCAACAGCCCTGCCAGCAGCACAGTCAGGGCAAGCGAAGCGGGCACGGCGAGAAGCCAACGAGCTTCCAGGACACTGTTGCGAGGGTCTTGCATTTCCTTCACTCCTAGCAAGACGGCTCCAGCGCGAACCCGCCAAGCGCTGGAGCCGATGCTTGCGCTCAACCGCCGTTACCGGGAGCTGCCGGCACCCCTTTTCAACGGTGCCTCTATCCATTCGTTCCGAGTTCGGGCACACAGCCGGCGCTAGGTACGACTGAAGCCCTGTCACCGCGCGCATAGGTCCACACCGTGAAACATAGAGCCCGCTATCGCACATTGGCTCCGGATTTGAAGAGTGGGTAGATGCCCGCCCCCGTTGCCTGGGGTGACGGCATTTCTCCTTTGCATGTCAGCCGGCCAACCTGCCTCGCGGTGCTGCAGCGTCGAAGATAACTTCGAAAACGCTGTCAACCTCGTCTGAAACTCTTTGGGCGAGTTGCCTTCGCGCCTCGCGGCCGCCATCCCCGGCCGCCTTCGGTCGGGGCGAGCCGGCGCCACAGACAGGGGCCTGGAATGGCCCGATTACTTGGAAAACTGTTTTAGGTAAGCAATGACGTTGGCCACGTCCTGATCGTTCTTGAGGCCGGGAAACGCCATCTTCGTACCCTTGACCGTCCCCCTCGGGTCCTGAAGGTACTTTGTCAGCCTAGGCTCATCCCATTTGATGCCGGATTTTCCGGCCTCGGTCATGGCCATGGAATAAGTGAAACCGGGATGCGTGCCCGCGGTGCGCCCGATGACGCCGTGCAGAGACGGGCCGACCTTGTTCTGGTCCTGGTCTGCAATGTGGCAGACCTTGCACTTGGTGAAGACCTTCTCGCCTGCGGCGACATCCTGCGCCAGCGAAGGACTTGCAATGAAGATCGTGGCCGACGAGGCGATCAAAAGTGCGATTGCGCGCATGGCATACCTCCCTGATCGATCGTCATTTGCGCCGGACGATCCGTACCACGCCAGCTGCGCTGGGGCAGCCTGCACGGTAGAGCGGAATATCCGTGGTCCCACCAATGGAATTGCGGCATCTACATACCACAGTATCAAGCCGATGGGTAGAAACGCCAGTTTATGTGAAGACCTAAAGCGCGTCCCAAGGAAACGGACTCAGGCGACGCGGTCATGGCGCTCGGCCTGCTGTCGGGACGCGGCGAGGCTGCCTTAGGTTCCTTCCTCGAAGTCCTGTAGTGTCGCATGGCGTAGCGTATGCTCGCCGCGAAGGAATCTTACCCGGCCCGTGATGCCTGGCTTAACCCACTCGACAGCATCGGCAAAGGCGCTCGGCACCCGCTGCGCGGGCTTTGGCGCGCTGGCCTCCTGGACACGCTTCCAAAAGCCGTTCCCTGAGGCCGCTGGGCAGCGTTATGAACGCGGTGCCGGCATATCGGCCACCGCGCGCCATGATCGCCACAGCAGGCTTCCCAGGCTCGCGTCCGATGCCCAGAAGCTTGAAGTCGCCGACACTTCCCGCTTCGATAGGGCCTTTCGCGTCGCTTCGAGACCATTCCTTCAAGGGCCATCTGCTCGACGGCTTCGAAGAACGCGGCGCCATTGCCCTCTACATGATCGCCGTATTGAATGATCCCCTTGGCCGGCTTAATCAGGTTCCAGAGCTTGGCCTTGCGCTCCATCAGCGGCAGGGAACGAAGATCCTGGCCGTCGAGGTGCAGGATGTCGAAAGCGACGAATGCAAGCTGTTCGGCATTCCACACCATCCGCGAATGCATCCGGTGAAAGTTCGGTCGTCCATCCGGCTCCGGCGCGATCATCTCCCCGTCAAGGATGAAGGCCTTGGCGGGCAGCTTCTCGGCCGCAGCGACGATAGGCCAATACCTTTGCGACCAGTCGTGCCCATGGCGGGAGAAGGCGCGCGCGCCGGCCCCGTCGAGGATGACCTGGATTCTGTAGCCGTCGTATTTGATTTCGTGCAGCCAATCATCGCTGACTGGCGGTGTTTCAACCTGGATTGGCTCAAGAGGCCTAATAAAGTACAGCCGGGCTTCGCCGGCAGGCTTACGCATACGAACCCCAACGCAAAACTCCAATTTGATTCAATCTCGAATGGCGGCTTCGGTTCCGTTAGCAGTTACTGAAATACCTTGCCGCGATTTGGCATTCACACTAGACTCTGCGCTTCTCGAAGCGTGCCACGTCCTCCGGTTTGCACAGGGGATGCCGAATGCGCGACGTTTTGCTTTTCATTCTGTTACTGCTTCTGCCCGTTCCGACGGCATCGTATGCCGCCGCCATCCACGACGCCGCTATGAAGGGCGATATCGGGGCGATCACGGCAGCTCTCGACGCAGGTGCAGGCGTCGATGAGAGTGACGGGAAAGCGACACCACTCTATCTTGCGGTCAAGGGTGGGCATTTTGCAGCGGCAAAAATGCTCATTGAACGCGGTGCGGACGTCAACGCCGCCCCGACACCGTGTTTTGGGTCCTGCGCTCATGCCAGCTTTGGCAAAACGCAGGATCGACCTGATCAATCTGTTGCTGGACGAACGGCGCGAATCCAAATTCGAAGCGCAGCCGCGAAAACGCTATCCACATCGCGGTCAATCTCGGTTGCATCGATTGCGTTAAGGCACTGGTCGAGGCCGGCGCGGACGTGAATGCGAGGACAAAGGACGGCAAGACACCGATCCATCTCGCAAAACGCAAGGGGCAACGCGAAATCGCTGACTATCTCATGTCGCACGGCGTCGTCTTGCCCACACCGGCTCCGATCTCGATGAAGTTGGCTGCTGCCGACGTCGAGAATGGCCGAACCTACTTCACCCATGTGTGTCACGGTTGCCACAATGGCGAGCCCCAGGGAGGGAGCAAAACGGGACCGAACTTGTGGGGGGTAGTCGGCCGCGACAAGGCTTCCACGGCAAAAATGGATTATTCCGATGCCTTGCTGGGCTGGGAAGGTGTGTGGGTGTGGACGTATGAGGACCTGAACAGATATCTTTTCGGGCCCATGCTCACCACGCCCGGCGTTAAGATGGAGACGCCTGGCGTTCCGGACGAGACTGAACGGGTCAACCTGATCGCCTACTTGCGCACACTCAGCGACAAGCCGATCCCGCTCCCCTGATTGCTCGCGAAGGGAGCCTGTATGCCGATCATGAAAGCATACGCGCAGCACGCCTTGGCCGGCTGAGACCAAACACATCTGTGTCGTTTTAGGACGGGAATGCTGGCATCGACCTTGCATCGAAGAAATTGCCGGTAACGCCTCACCGGACTTCCTGATTGGGCATCAGGAAGTAACTACGCCGGGCTTGAGGATTTGGGGTTCCTCGCCCGGCGATCTCTTTCAGCAGTCGCCAAACTGGTGCGAAAACGCCAGCCTATGGACGCGATCTTCGATGATATCGCCACTGCCCTCAGAGAGCTCCGCGTAGACGTTTGGGCCAGGGTCCGCGTCATTGCCCTAGGTGCTGCTGGCAAGTTCTTTACGGGCATTGCAATCGGGCTCGGTTTCGGGATCGGACGCCTTCGTGGGCTGACCCAATCAACAATTGCCATCGCCCGCCGTGACGCTATGGTTAACGCTGTCCGGGGTTTTTGGCTACCCACTCCCGGACTACCTCGGCACGGCGGTGCGTCACCACTTCCCCCCGAAGCAAGATGGCTGCCGGGCCGTTCTATAGCCTCCAGGCTCGTGAGCGCGGCAGCGTTCCAGCCGAGGCCATAGCCCTGGCTATGTAAGTTGCCTGCCATTCAGAGGCCAGAACGGAAAGAGTACGAGAGCGTGGTGACGCTCCATAGCCGTCGACGAGAAGGCGCCTCTGGCGACCAGCCGAGTTGAGGGCTCTCGGCGTTGATCAGAAACCTTATCGACGGTCCGGCGTTGGCTCCTCACGATTTCGGGACCAGGAGATAAAATGCAAGGTTTGAAGCGGTCGTGCTGGACGGAAGCCGACATAGACGAGTTTGCGGCAAAGCATGGTCTGACAACCAGGCAGGCCGAAATTGTCATCCAGAGCAACGGTCCATCCAAGCGCAAATGCGACCTGGCAGCCGAGGCATTTATGGCCGCGCTCAGACAGTGCAGTTATTCGAAAAGGCGCGAGAAGATCCCCTCTAAGGTCGGGAAGCAATGATAGCCGTAGGGTTTGAACTATGTCCGGTGAAGCCGCGACCTCTCACAAGGTCGCGAGCGAGGACAGACCGGAGGCCGCAGCTACCAAGATGACTTGGCCGGGCCGTTGGAGGCCGGCGCCCGAAAGTCAAACCCGTCGCAGCTTCCTGCCCGTTGTTGTGATCGTATCGCTGATACACCTAGCCGTGCTTACGCCCGTTCGTTGGCTTCTTCGCCGTCGGCGTGTACGTATTTGTTGCCTCCCTGGCAAGCCTCGCCAGCCTTAACCGCTCGGTCTTCTGTTCTCGCGCGGCGTCTTCACCGTCGATAATTTGGCGGGCGGCCCTGGCTGTGGCGTCCTGCCTTGTCTCGATCGCGGTCGGCTTGGGCTTGAATATTCCTTGCGGTATATCGGGGTGTCGCATGATGCGCTCTCCAAATCGGAAAACAAAAAAAGGCCGGGCTTGCCCGACCTCTCTGATCTGCGCTCTGTGGCCTGTGCCAGTACATCCGTGGTCAACGGCCAGAGCGCAATAATTTATGCGGCTTGCAGGTTCTCGGCCGCGAATTTGCCGTTACGGTTGTCCTTCACGAGTTCGAAGCTGAGTTTCTGGCCCTCGACCAGTGAGCGCAGACCGGCCCGCTCGACAGCGGAGATGTGGACGAACACGTCCGGCTGGCCGCCACCCTGCTCGATGAAGCCGAAGCCTTTGGTCGAATTGAAGAACTTTACGGTTCCCGTATTCATGGCGATTTCCTTTCAATCATCCATAGAAAATTGCTTGCCGTGCAAGACACACGGCAAACGGTTCAGATCGATTTTGAGAGGAGAAGATCGCCGAAGACGCGTTTCGCGTCAGAAACAAAGTTCGACAGACAAGATCGATATTTGCAACATAGACCCGTTCAGTGTTCTAAACAAGGCGCGGCCGGCACTAATTCTCGCCTTTCAAGACCGACGGCCTTCCAGCTGGCGAGTCGGTTCTGGAATGGCACTCGGCAGCTGATTGCGTAATCCACCATCCGACCTGAATGGCGGGACGATCACCGCGAGTGGCGGAAAGTCACCAGGCCGGGTGGTGACACAGAACCATTCGTTGCGTCCGCTCTTTCTCCATGCCAATTCCCCCGCGGAGGACCACTTTAAGGAAACGAAGGGTCAGCTCACGAAAATCGAACAGGTGTTCAAGTCGACCGGCAAGAAGACTTCCGGCGAGAAATACGACGTTATCGAAGGGCCTCGCTTGGAAGTCGGCGGCCCGATCGCGAATGCCGGCTTGCTGGCGGCCTGCCAGGCGGTTGAGCACCCATGACATTGCCCGGCCGGCTCTTTGGGGAATGGGCGCAGGAGCTCGAGCACGATAAGACGCATAAGCTGCTCAGCAGATCCTCGACCAGGAGAAACACCTCGCGTCAACAAAACGGCTTGACGGCGAACTGGGAGGTTCCCCGCGCGAATTGGGGCGGAACGTGGAATTGCCTCGCTATCCAGGCGTCAATGCCCTAAGGACAGCGATGCAAAATCCCAAATTCACTCAGCCGGTGACTGTTCGGGCCAGTGCTCAAGGCGCCGAGACGATCATCACTGACGTTTACGAATGCTCGTCATTTCTGCTTCGGAAGTGGCCGGGCAAGCGTGGACCGTCACATCGCGCCGCGCTCCAGGCTTGCCACGATGCCAGCGCGGACAAAAAGCCCATATCGAGCGTTCGGCGGGCGTTCGCTTTGGCTGCGCGCGAGGCTGGTATCCTGGTGGGGCAATAACGGAGCGGGCTTGCCGAGGGACACGCGGGATATATCTATCCCCACGCCGAGGGTAGTTACCTGGCCAACCGACATGAATAGACGACCAGCGTGATGCCGTTTGCAGACAGGTCAAAGGAGGTCCGCCATGTCAAACCCGTCACGGGCATTCTACACAAGTTCCAACGGCGACCGCTGGCTGGTCGTCAAGGTCGGCGAGCGCGATGAGATTTTCGTGAGGCATGAGCCAAACCGGGCTTCGGGCGGTCAACCCTCCGAGGTTGACATCGAGACGTTCATGGCCCGCGGGCCTGGCTCGCCCGAAGGCGAAGCCTTGATCGATCTGCTCGACCAGCTGCGCACCGAACAGGACCGGGCGAGCATGGAAAAGCCAGACGGTCGATAAATAGCCAACCTGCAAGGACTCGGATAGCTGCGCCGTACCGGTCACGCCTTCCGCCCTCCCCTTCGCGCTGCCTGCGGTTTGATTCTTATGCGCAACGTCCCGCCCTCCGGGCGGTCGATTTCGAACGCGTTCGTCTTGCGGACGAGATCGCTTAGCTTGCGAAAACCAAAGGTGCGGGGATCGAAGTCGGAGGCCAGATTGGCAAGCTGCGTGCCGACCGCACCGAGCGGAACCCAGCCATCCTCGCTTTCCATCTGCGCGATGATCTTCCGAATGATCGGCACGGCCGCTGAGGGCGGTTGCAATGGCTTCACGCTCGATACCGCCTCAGGTTCGTTGCCCGGCGCAGACGGAAGCAGATTCTCGGTATAGACAAATCGCCGGCATGCCTGTCGGAAACTCTCGGGCGTCTTCTGTTCGCCGAAGCCGAAGACGTCGATGCCCTGCTCGCGGATGCGGGCGGCCAGCCGGGTAAAATCACTGTCGGAGGAAACCAGGCAGAAACCGTCGAACCGACCGCTATGGAGCAGGTCCATCGCGTCGATGACGAGGGTGATGTCGGAGGCGTTCTTGCCTGTTGTGTAGGCGAATTGCTGCTGGGGTATGATTGCGTGCTTCGAAAGAACGTCGGCCCACGCTTTCGAGCGCGAGCTTGAAAAATCGCCGTAGATGCGACGCACGCTGGCCTCGCCAATCTTGGCGATCTCCTCGAACAGCCCGTCGGCGATCTTGGCGGAGGCATTGTCGGCATCGATCAGAACGGCTAGGCGCGGCGACCGCGGCTCGGACGGTATCATAGAGCTTTCCTAGCGCTGTTCGTGCGACCTGAAGTTTTTGCTCTCAATGTCAATGATGTCGCCGCAGTTGGAGCATTCCATCTGGGTGTGAGTACGAATCCAGCCGACGACGGTCTTTGCCTGATGATGGCAACGGGGACATTCCACGTCGATTTCGAAGCTGTCTGTCTCGCGCTGCGTCATCGCCATGCCTCAGCTTTCGTCAGCAGCAGGCTCTCGCGCCTCTTTCTGCTCTATGGGTTTCTCCTTCGCAGCTTTCCCGGCAAGCTTGGCTTCTTTCTTGGCCGCCTTGGCCTTGTCTCGTTGACTCCGCTCGTATCGATAGTTTGGCTTCATCGCCATTCGAACTCTCCCTATCTGGTAGTCCGCAAGGCGCCGAATGCTAGCTGTCGCTACCCGGCCAGCGCGCGGCTTCAAACCGCGCAGTCGTTCGCCAAGCTCAGTAAATCTCAACCGTGCGGTCGTACCCGATCCCCGCCCCCTCAAGCGCGGTGAGGAATGCGACACTCGCGTCATCGGCAGCACCATCTTCGGCGCAGCGCTTCATCGCGTCGGTCCAAGCCAGGCTGTCGTTTCCTTGCCAATGGTCAAACAGGAAATCCGAGGCCTGTGCAACGGATTCAATCAGAGTGAAGCCGATCGGACCGGCGACATAGACAACCACGGGAACCCGGAATTTTTTGCCAGCCATCGTGCACCCTACGCCCAATTGTATGGAAAGACGAGCGCGGCGGGTCGATTGTTCACCCGCTTTGACCGCAACCGATGCTGCTACCTGAAATCGGCGGCGGTCAAAGTGTAGGAGTCGCGGCGGTGGCGCGCATAAACCTTGCCTGCCACGTGCTGGATGGAGGTTCGCAGGCCATCGAATGCCGAAAGATAGGCCGTCTCCACGCTAGCCTTCCCACCCAGGACAATGCCGTTTTTGGCCAGAGCCTCGGCCTCGATGAAGAAACGGATTTGAAACATGCCGTCATGACCGATGAAGTAGACGCCGTTACGCTCCTGATCGGAACTTCGGTTCGGGAACGCGAGCGTCATGACTGATCTGCCGGTGTCTCGGGAGCAACGAAGAAGCGCGCGGCGATCCTCTGCTTGCGGCGCTCCCTGTTGCAAAAGTTGAGGGACAGCATGCTTCTCGTCGCTTCCGAACGGCTGAGCCCGATCATGGAGGCGCCGTTCACATGCGCTGGAATGCCCGTGAAGACGTGATAGACGGTCCAGGAACGATCGACTTCGACGCGGCGGCCATATTGATGATCCCCAAAGTCGCATGCCTGCGCGCCGGCCGCATTGTCCTCGCCTGGATTAGGGGATAATTCGCGAGCTGCATCGGTGCGATGGTTGCTGGCGTTCATGATGCCGGCCCTTTGTCCATGTCACCCTGCGCAGCAATAACGCTGGAATAGACCGTCGCACCCTCGGCGTCGGCAATGGCGACGGCATCTGGCCATTGGGGCATGTTCAGTGTCCTCGCCAGAAGCCGCGCGATCTCGATCGCCGCGTCGAGGTCGGCCGCGTCCACGGTCTCACGGCCGACGACGGCGTGCGCGTCGTCGGCAACGCGCGTGCGATAGAATTGGATCACGACCTTCATCCGAGTTCGTCGCGCACGACCATCCTGCCGTCAGCCCTTGCTCTTGCTTTGGGCGTGGGTGCCGCCGGCGCCCTTGATTTGGCCGAACGCACTCTCAGGCTTCAGCGGAAGCTTTTCCTGCTTCGGCTTCCTGATCTCTCTGTTCGAGCGTTTCTGTCCCTTGGCCATGTCCGAACGTCCTTTCGATGAGCCTTATGCCGCCGTGCGATACTTCGGCGACCGGTTCCAGCCTGTCCTCCGTGACAACCCGCTCGTGCGGTTCGGCGTCGCTGCGGATGCGATATTGCGGCGAGTTTCCCCTCGGAGGCAGGGTACGAGTGACACGGTAGATTTCGCCGGTCTTTGGACCGACGCCGAGACCGCCCTTCAACCGGACCGCCTGTCCGATGTCAAAAAGGCGTGCCGGGGCTCCGTGCTGGATGGGTCGTGCTTTGCGTTGCATGAGGGTGGTCATGGTTGTCTCCGGTCCTTGTCGAGCGCCGCCTCGAGTAATGCCGGCTCAATCTGCACCATTTGTTCCTTGGACCCCCTCAAGGAGATCGCTGGCAGGTGAATGAACGCGGCCACGCGGCGCCAAGCGGTGTGGGAAGCGCTTTCGAGAGCCTCCTCATCAAGATCGACACGATACTCTCCAGCCGGTTGCGGCGCATCGAAGCCGGGCAGCAAAAACGCTGCATTGAAGCGAACGACGGTCGACGTAGTGCGAGTGGTCACTTGCGGCTCTCTGCGGAAACGTGCGCATGCGGCGACTGCTTCAGTTCCAGCCAACCGGCGAAACAATCTCGGATGCCGCTCGTACATCCTTGGTCAGCGCGGGATCATCTTCAGGGTACGAACGTAGCGAGATGCCGCGCCGGGAGCAGCGCAATGCATTCGCTATCGAAAATTCGGATACGGATGGCGAGGCTTCACGCATGACCTCGACAAAAATCAACGAACTTATATATGCGCCCCAATTGCGCTGGGAACAAGGTGCTTCCGCGTTTTTATTTTATTGGTCAAATAAAAACTCAAATGCATCGCTCAAAAAGCGGCAGAATTTTTCCTCGTTCCACGCAAAATTTTCCCCGTTTCCGCAATTATTTCGACGAATTATCTGCGGGGTTGGCAAATAATTTCGCTTCTCCTATCTATCGCTAGGAAAGCAGTCTATAGAAAGGGTATGCGAACCCGTTCCGCCACGCGAAAGAAATTGCCATTAAGGCTTGGTCGCCCGACAGCCGCGCCAACCACCAAGCCTGGCATGTTGAGCACATCCGGAGTGTCCTCCAAGCATGAACTGCACCGCGGTTTCGGCAAGCTTGGCACCAAGGCGCAGCTGAGTATGGCGACGGCGCGGACTAGCGCAAATTTGATGATGGGGACGCGCATGGGTGCGGCACTCTCTTCATATGGTCCATTCGCCTTAAAGGTGTGTGTCGCGCTCTGGATTACCGCTTTGCTGGCCTCGGTTTTTGTCATCTTAAAAGCCTGAACTCGGTCGGCATTCGTGGAGAGGCGAAAACGAGAAGGATGCGAGCATGGCAAACCGCTACGCGCTTCGGATGGACGAGCCGAACAGCTGGACCGTTTTCGACATCTTCACCGGCCAGCCCGCCGAGTTCGAGAAGAAGATGATGGTCGGTATCAAGACGCGCCGGGCGGAAAAGATTGTTGGCGAAATGAACATTCAGGACGCCAAGCGGCGGGAAGTGGCCGGCCGGGAATCCTAATTGGCAGGCCCACAATACGGTTCAGGGCTTCTGGGCCGGTCATGTGGAGCAACCGCCGAATGTCGACTGCTCCTGCAGTCATTCAGTTGAAAGGATAATACCAATGAGAACCTTGAAAACACCGGATGCACCGCCCCTGGTGATCGAGGCGGTCACCAAGTCACCCAAGATTATCTCAGCTCGGCTGACGATTAGAACCGACGAAGCAACAAGGCGCAGGATCGCTGACACTGACGGCACTCTGAGGCGGGCACGCGAACTCGCGGAACGCAATCGCCTGATTTGAACGAGCCCCTCGTTGGCCCAAGGTATCGACCGAACTAGAGCCGAAAAACTGCAATTCCCAGCCAACCGAGGTGAGGGATTCGGGTGACGAGTGGGAGAGTAACAATGGCAACTGTCGAATTGATAACAGTTGAGGAGCGGCCCGGTGGCCAGCTTTTATTTAATGTTCGCGTGACCTCACCCGCCGGCAAAATAGAACTGCCGATCGCTATCGAGGGCCAAGGATCTGTCGCTTCGAATGAAACGACGGTTCTTCAGTTCGCGCTTGGTTTTGCCAAAGACCTAGAGGCTTCGGTCCGGCTTCGCCTTGGAGTGCAAAGTAGCGGTCTCTAGCAGCGACGATTCACTGTGCCAATGCATCACCGGCGATGACCTTGGCCGTCCAGTAACGTCGCCAGTCGCTTTTCTGTCCCCAGCAGCGGCTTCCACGATTAACGCCGACCGAAGCCTTGATCCTGCTTTGATTCCCGCGCTGAGGCGTGGCTGAATACCTAGCCGCGGAGCTCCTTCGCTGCGCCCTTAACTTCGTCTCTGTGCATCGTTCTCGCCTTTTGAGCAGCGAAGTCTGCTTACGGCCGTCGGGCAAGCTAGCTCCAATGGCCGGACGGCGGCGCAAAGCAGCCGAACTGGTTCCTTTCGCCGTGACTCAGATTTGCGTCCCGCGTCATACGTGCAGACATGTACCTAATTAAACGGACGATCGTGTTCGTGCGTTCAACGTTGTTGTCCTAATGACTAGCTAAAGACGCGCCAAGCCATTGCCGATCGTCATCGACCCGGCAACTGAACTGCGTCTTTCAACGTACCGTTTCCATGGGCCGGGGGCTCGTGCGCAAAAACATCCAGCACCACTTGGCGCGCGACACGACGCTGACTTGTTCTCGGTGGTTTTGCTGCTGATTTCTTCAAGATCGCAAACCTTGAGATCCCATTCCCCAACGAGAGCAGTGTCGCCGGGATAGTTCTGCAAGACCAACGCCTCGTCGACCAGTTCCTGAAGCGTCCAGCCGTTACCCATGCCCAGTCATGTAGGCTGGTAGTGTCTCAGTTTGAAATTTGAGGCCGCGAAAGCCGTTGTCGCAGCTTTCCCCAAACTCCTGTATGCTCAGCGCTGCTATGGACCACAGGAAAACGACCCTTGAGCGCGCATTCGAACTCGCCAAGTCTGGCGTTTACGCCAATTTTGGTGAGGTGCGTACAAAGATCAAAAAAGAAGGCTACGACATTCGTCAGATGATCGGCGGCTTGAGCCTTCGCAAGCAGATCAATCAAATAATTCAAAGCGCGAGAGCGAATGCCGACTGTGGCGTTGGAACCTCAGAGGCAAGAGCCCGCTCGCCTGAGGGGGTCGAACGGGCTCCCGGGAGGAGCGCCCCAGTGCGGTGAGTCTCATGCCGGAAAGACACGCTGCGAGACTCAACCGGGACACTGGTGGGAATGTTCCCGTCCGCCGATGCGACCGAAGTCGGATAGGCTGATGCTTTGGTCCCTGTCCGGAAACCTTCGCCTCGCTGCATCATTTCACAGAGCCCGCCAGCATACGTCCCTTCGTTCGGCGGCATCAGAGAGCGAATAGATGCCCGCAATCTCGTTGCCTGGGGTGACTGGCGTGTCTGTTAACCGACCGGCCTTCGCAGTGCTGCTGTCGGTGGGTCGCGCTACAGCTTTTTCAGCAACCGCGCCTCTCGAAGGAGCGAAGCCGGGGCATTGCCGATCATGTCTACGAGGTCGCGCGCTTGGGCTTCGGTGATGCCGGTTTCCCGGGTTAGGAACTGCACGATCAATTGCTTATGTGCCTGCGCGCGGTCGCTAAGCTCTTGCCCGGTTTCGGCCATAGGAAAAGTCCCCAGTGGTCCGCAACGCGACTTGATCGGTTTGGTTCCACAAAAAAGCCCGTCGCGGACAATCAGCGCAAGCAACGGGCTTTTTAGGTTGCCACCGCGCGGCTGCATCCCCGAAGGGATCGACCTCCGCGGGTTATCTCTGACCACCGTCAATCTATTCTACTGGTAAACATTAGCTCAACCTTGACGAAGTCAGTAGCCGCGCCAGACACCTCATGGCAAAGGGCGGCATTAACATTGGCGATGAGGTCGCGATCACGGCCAAGGTTCGCAGGCGCGTCACCGAGGATCGAGTGAGCGTGTCGATCCCGTCTTATGGGCAGCCCCATTCCATCGTTGATCGGATCTCGAAGGTTAAGCAGGGCCAGGAGATCGATCTGCGAGGCGATGTCACCCGCGTAGACGAAGGCAAAGTGACCATCAACTTAGGCGTTCCTGCCACGGTGAATGCCGATACGGTCAGAGTGGTGACCCCTTACAAACCGCCGACAAGGAAGACGCCGCTTGTGGACAAGGCGACGTGACCAAGCTGTCCGAGGCCGCTCGGCCGCCGCCACCAGCAAGGAATACGTCAACGAACGCGACCATTTCCGCAAGTGCCCGGTCTGCGGACAGGCGGTCGACTGGCGCGATCTGCGACAAGTGATCTTGCATGAACAGCCGGGCCACGAACCGCTAGAGACAGACGCCTAGAAGCGTAGCGCTTGCCTGTCTCACTTCGGGACCAAAATGCTGGCATCGACCTTACATCGAAGAAATTGCCGGTGACGCCTCACCGGACTTCCTGATTGGGCATCAGGAAGTAACTTCGCCGGGCTTGAGGATTTGGGGTTCCTCGCCCGGCGATCTTCCTTTCAGCAGTCGCTAAGAACTGGTGCCTTCGCGCCAGAGGACGGGAGGATTCACAGCGAATCCGTTTCGATCTAGGATCTCTGCTATGGCCGCGATCTTCGATGATATCGCCACTGCCCTCAGAGAGCTCCGCGTAGACGTTTGGGCCAAGGTCCGCGTCATTGCCCTAGGTGCTGCTGGCAAGTTCTTTACGGGCATTGCAATCGGGCTCGGTTTCGGGATCGGACGCCTTCGTGGGCTGACCCAATCAACAATTGCCATCGCCCGCCGTGACGCTATGGTTAACGCTGTCCGGGGTTTTTGGCTACCCACTCCCGGACTACCTCGGCACGGCGGTGCGTCACCACTTCCCCCCGAAGCAAGATGGCTGCCGGGCCGTTCTATAGCCTCCAGGCTCGTGAGCGCGGCAGCGTTCCAGCCGAGGCCATAGCCCTGGCTATGTAAGTTGCCTGCCATTCAGAGGCCAGAACGGAAAGAGTACGAGAGCGTGGTGACGCTCCATAGCCGTCGACGAGAAGGCGCCTCTGGCGACCAGCCGAGTTGAGGGCTCTCGGCGTTGATCAGAAACCTTATCGACGGTCCGGCGTTGGCTCCTCACGATTTCGGGACCAGGAGATAAAATGCAAGGTTTGAAGCGGTCGTGCTGGACGGAAGCCGACATAGACGAGTTTGCGGCAAAGCACGGTTTGACGACCAGGCAGGCTGAAATTGTCATTCAGAGCAATGGTGCATCCAAGCGCAAATGCGACTTGGCAGCCGAGGCATTTACGGCCGCGCTTAGATATTGCCGTCACTCGCGAGAAAAAGGTGCGAGAAGATCTCCTCTAAGGTCGGGAAGCAATGAAGCGCCTCAGGGTTGAAGTTATGTCCGGGGGAGCCTGACAGGGGCGGCGCTCATTCAACGCCGGCTCTTGAGCATGTCCGCGCACACTTGCATACCGTTGGCTATCTAAGGCCAGCAGCCGCAAGCGCTCGGTAGACCGACCCCCGCCCGATGCCGAGAGACGTGGCGATCTCTGACACGGACTTCTGCTGCTGAAACAAGACGACCGCCTCGCCAGCCTTGGCTCGCGCCGTCGGCTTCCGCCCTTTATACTTCTTCTCTGCCTTTGCCTTCGCGATGCCTTCCTTCTGTCGTTCTCTCATCAGGTCTCGCTCGAACTCGGCGAAAGCGGCGAACATGTTCAGCATCAGCCGACCGTAAGCTCCCGTCGTGTCCAACGTGTCCTTGCCGAATTGCAACACCTTCAGACCGACACCCCTTCCATGTAGACCATCGACAAGATCGCTCAGCGTGCGCGTGTTGCGCGCGAGGCGATCAATCTTCGTGATCACCAACGTATCACCCTTGCGGAGGAACTTCAGGGCGCGGTCCAATTCCTTTCGATCTCCTAGAGCCGACACTTGCTCCGAATAGACTTCCTCGCAACCCGCGGCCTGGAGGTCTCGAACCTGTGCCTCCAGACCAGCCACCTGTTCTTCTGTTGAGGTTCTCGCGTAACCGACCTGCACCCCACCCTCCAATGTCCAATAGCATTTAGACTTTTGAGTCAAATACGTCCAAACGTCAACAGACCTTATTGGACGCGATTGGGCTGCGGTTCAGGACGTCCGATAAAGCCTGCCCATGCGGACGGTTGCTCACATGTCTCTGGGTCTTCAGGGCACCCTTCAGTGGGTAGAAGGCAGCAGAAGTCGCCAGCAGGGCGCCGCAGACTGGCTGCGAGCTTCTCTATGGACCTAAATCAGACCTTCGCTCTCAGGGAGGAGGTCTGCACGACGGCCTTCGAACAATAGATGCATCCAAGGCGCTCTTCTTCGCCGGAAAGAGCCGGTAGAAAGGCTCGAGCGCGCCTTTCCAGGCTTCCTTACGGCGTGACGGACGACTGTAATGCGTCAGCGCGTTGCGGTAATGAGAACGGATCCAGTAGGGGTTGGCTTGCCTTTTGCGCTTCCCGAAGCAGGGGCCCTACGCCACCTCTGGTTCGGCGACGGCAAATCCATGCGCCTTGACCTCGGCGCTGATCCACTTTCGGGCCGTAGTCAGGCTCTGGCGGTAGTCATCGGCAGCGAGAGAAAGAGACTCTGGAGAGGTTGCCCGGTCGAGATCTTCGAGCGACCATCCGTCCACCAGCCGTTTGCTGATCGCGTAACAGGTGGCTTTGCCCACGCGGTACGCCATGGATCGCTGCGCCGCTCTCAAGACGATGCTGCGAAGCGCCTCTCCCTCTGCCTGCCCCACAAAGTGTATCTCGAGCTCTGCAATCATCCTGTCGACCGCCGAATAAAGCCCGTTGATGAAAAGTGTCTGTGCATCCTTATAGAAGCGCGCGGCGCGACCCTTCATCTGCTTCTCGTCAATTTCTGCGGGATCGTCCAATATCTCGATCGTTGGCGCACGCTCGAGTGCCTGCGCCTCTTTGGAGAGCTTCGCGCCCTCTGGCGCCTTTCGGACCTTCTTCTCCGTCGCCCTCTGCCCGAAGTTCCGCTCGCCGCGAAGGAAGCGATCTTCGTCAACGTCAATCGGATCGACTTCGGCCGAGCGGGCCTCGTCGAGTCCGAAATCACTGGTTTCGGTGCGCTCGGGCGCCTTGTGTGACTTTATGTATGTCGAAGTCGGCAAGCGGAACTCGTCGAGTAGCTTCTGAAGATCCTTCTGCAGATCATCGAGGTTCTCGTCCCTTGGTGGGTGCGCCTCTCTGATCACATCTTTGACCCACTCGGGCATTAATTCTCGGACCTTCACCGCGTAGTCATCGGTAGTAATCGGATTGCGCTCCTCGACGGTCGTGAGGGCGTCGCGATATTGGTTCGGAAGAGCTGAATCGTCCGGGAGGTATATCTCGACCGTGAGGACGGTGGATCCGAAAGGAATTCCGTAATTTGGGGCGACTGCGGACCATTTCTTCCCAGTGCGGAAATCGTATCGCTCACCTCTATGAACTAGTGCGCAGAACGAGGTCGATGAGGTCGCTGGGTTGTTGAGCGCGCTAATAGAGTGACTGTAATTCGCGTGCTTCGGGTCGTGCAGGTATTGAATCTTCACGCCTGTCTCGGGACAGGCGACGATTTCAGCGTTCGGGAGTTGCGAGACGACGTCCTGCAGCGTTTTGAGGGTGCGCGTCCTTCCCGTTTCATCGCGCCCTCCCCCTTTTGTCACGGAGACATCCAAAATCACCCTAACGCCAGGTCGAAATTCCGCGAAGCGCCGAAAAATTTGGGTTGCAACATAGCTGCGATCGACGCGGATTCCCTTGCCGATTGGCTCTGATATCGTGTCGTGGTCATCGTCCTCGCCTATGAGCACGACCTCCGTCCAGTCAAAGGAGAGATCGGCCGTCTTTCGAACCGCCTGGGTGACGTCGAAAACGGACTCCTGTCTTCCCTCAACCTCGTAGACGAAGCGAACAAACGTGTCAGCTTCTTGGTCGAATCCTATCGTGACCTCGTGAACCACGCCGTTCTTGCAGGAACGATAGCGGATACCCGCTGGCGAGACAGTCAGGCCGGAAACCTTAGCACCGATGCCGAAGTTCCCACTGAGCGACATCTGTTTGTTGATGGAGGCAGAGATGTTCGTTGCCGTCCGAAGCTCTACTGCATCCATTCCCGGACCCGTATTCCAGAACGTTAGCTTTCGAACACCTTCGATCAGCGTCGGGTAAATGCGAACGAATCGCTGGCCCTCCGGTGCCAACGTTGCACTTTCCTGCGCGTTCATGAAAAACTCGCGGACGAGCGTATATCGCGGCGCCTGTCCGATAAGGCGGTTGATCAGAAATCTGTCATCTTGGATTGTCAGGCGTTCGAAGCTCATCGCAGAAATCCTAAAGTTTGAAGACGTCCTTCTCGGCTGCCGAAGTGGATCCGAACTTCCGTTCGATGTCTGACGTCGCATCTCGCAGCGCCTTGATCATCTTCTTTACGTCGCCGTCATCGAATTCGTAGGCTCGCCTGTTCGAAAGATTCCCAATTTTCCGAATAGCTTCCAACGCCGCTTGGGTCCTAGCCTCGGCAAGTTTCACGAATTTCATCCTCTTTTCCGACATGCGGGAACTCCAGAATTCAGAGAAAGGATGAATCAATAGCCCATTTGAGATGTCAAGATGCAATGAATATCTCGTCGAAATACGCGGAAATTTTGCAGTCGGGCGCGCTGGCCAACTATGAGAAGCGATCCCCTGGTAATTTTCAAAACAGCGCCACAGCGGTGGGCTTAATTGGACGTTGTGCCGGAGGGAGGACAGGTATGATGAGAGAAGACGAACGGATTTCGATTGTTAAGGAGCTCCTCTTTGCCTACGTGAAGAGCCCGTCCCTGCGCCACATCCGCGATCCCTATTCTGTGATTAGGTTGGCGCAGGAGATCGTCAGGCGCATCGATCGGAGCAACTCAATCTGGAGGAAATGGGACGGGCAACGCGAGGTCCTTCTCAAATCCGCCTTGGCTTGTTGGGTACCAATCGAGGCTCTGCGCGATTTCATCAATGACATGCCGGGGCCACAGGTGACGACGACGGATGTCGACCAGCGCATGAGAGCGTTCGAGGACGAGGAATACTTCTCGTACCCAAAAGAGGAGCTTCGCCCAGGGTGTCTCGCGATCTACGAGAAGGAAAGGGCCGAGGGTACCGAGCTGCCGGCCATCATCGGCCTGCTCAGAGACCACGTGGAGCGGGAAGAGGAGCGGCTTCGGGCGGAGCAACAGGAGAGGTATCAGAGATTGAGGGAAGAGGATCGAGTGGCTCGCGAACAGCGCCTCCTGTCGGGCGCTGACTGCAAGTGGGCGCAGCTCCAGAAATCTCCTCACTGGTTTTGCCGCGCCAATGGCAGAACATACCGTCTCTCGCCAACGAAAGACAAAATGTGGAAACTGTACCGCGTTAGCTCGGTCTCGGAGGACGACGAGAAGGGATTGATAGGGAAGTACCAACGGCGCGGAGACGCAACGAAGGTGATCGCTCAAATGGCTTATCAGCCGGAGCCAAGATGGTAGTTGGCCGGAGCAGCACCCAAAAGGCAACGGATTAGGCGACGCTCTCTGGATTTCTTGGCGGCTGCGAGCGTTGCCGCTGTGGGGAGGCGGCGGTGGGTCTTCGCGCTTCGGCTGTCTGCTGAGGGCCGGTACGAAATTCCGACCCTCGGGCCTGTCCACGTGGACGTGTTGCTAGCATGTCAATGATCGTAGGATCGGACAGGGCCGTCCGCCTGGCCGTCGCACCGATGAACGAACGCAGGTTTCAGGATCATCGCAAGATTTCCACCGAAAGAAGGCACTGAGGCGCGAAGCAGCCATGACGTCTTTGGGGCCGACGAACGAACCCGCTGCGCGGGATGGGCGCGTGGGGTGAGGTAGAGATCACGAGCCGGACGTCGCGCCCGCGTTGAGCGGGGTTCGGCAGCGGCAGAGCATCACGGGCTTCTTCAACAAGGAGCCCGACCATGCCCTATCCTGTTCTTGATGCACCTATCAGTCCACTGCGTCAGCGACTGATCGACGACATGAACATGCGACGTTTCTCACAGGAGACGCAGCGCAACTATCTCCGCGACATCGGACGCCTGGCGACGTTCCTCGGCCGGTCGCCGGATACAGTGACCACCGACGACCTGCGCCGGTTCCAGATCGAGCAGCAGGACGACGGCGTGCCGGTTCCGACGATGAACAGCATCGTGTCGGCGCTGCGCTTCTTCTTCACGCATACGGTCGATCGTCCCGATCTGGCGCGCAAGCTCGTTCGTCTGGCGCACCCGCGCAAGCTGCCGGTGGTGCTGAGCCGCGACGAGGTCGCCCGGCTGCTCAACGCCACCATCTGCCTCAAGCACCAGGCCGCGCTCTCGGTCGCCTATGGCGCAGGCTTGCGCGTGGCCGAGGTGGCGATGCTGAAGGTCGCCGACGTCGACAGCGAGCGGATGCTGCTACGTGTCGAGCGCGGCAAGGGCGGACGATACCGGAACGCCATGCTGTCGCAAGACTTGCTCTTGTTGCTGCGTCAGTGGTGAAAGGTCGGACGCCAGCAGGGGGTGATGCATCGCGACGGCTGGCTGTTTACGGGGCAGCATGCGATGAAGCCGATCAGCACCCGCCAGCTCTATCGCGTGGTCGTCGAGGCAGCACAGGCCGCCAACATCGCCAAGCGGGTCGGACTGCACACGCTGCGCCACAGCTTCGCCACCCACCTGCTGGAGGACGGCACCGACATCCGGATCATCCAGGTCCTGCTCGGGCACGCCAAGCTCAACAGCACCGCCTTCTACACCAAGGTTGCCACCCGCACGGTGCGCACCGTCACGAGCCCCTCTTCAAGCCGGAAGAGATCTCAGCCGACGGCTGAGCGTGCGCGCCTCGATCGAGGTTGCCGACATCTTCCGCACTGCCGGGCCCGCCTACCGGGTCGCCCATGCCGGGCATCTGAGCCTCGCCCAGCTCAAGGTCATGTCGGCGATCGAGCACTGCCGCACCGCGGCCCTTGGTGGTCACGTCGAGGCCTGCGAGGACTGCGGCCAGTGGCGCATCGCCTACAATTCCTGCCGCAACCGGCACTGCCCGAAGTGCCAGGGTGCCACGGCGCGGACATGGCTTGTCGAGCGCGAGGCCGACCTGCTGCCGGTCGGCTCCTTCCACGTCGTGTTCACGCTGCCGGCCGAGGTCGCCGACGTCGCCTTCCACAACAAGGCGGCGGTCTACGACCTGCTGTTCAAGGCAGCGTCGGAGACGATGCTGACGATCGCGGCAGATCCGAAGCATCTCGGCGCACGCATCGGCATCACCGCCGTGCTTCACACCTGGGGTTCGGCGATGACGCACCATCCGCACGTGCACATGATCGTGCCGGGCGGCGGCATTGCACTCGGCGGAAGCCGCTGGGTATCGTCGCGCCCGGCATTCCTGCTTCCGGTGCGGGTACTCGGCAAGCTGTTCCGCCGCCTCTTCCTCACCCGTCTGGTCGGGCTGGCGACGCCGGCCGGCTCGTCTTCTTCCGATCGATGGCGCACCTCACCGACCGGCGGGCATTCCTGCGCCACCTCGCTCCCGTCGAGAGGAAGCGCTGGGTGGTCTACGCCAAGGCACCCTTCGCCGGCCCGGAGGCGGTGCTCGCCTACCTGTCGCGCTACACGCACCGTGTCGCCATCTCGAACCGACGCCTCATCCGTTTCGACGAGGACCGCGTCACTCTCCGCTACAAGGATTATCGTCGCCCTAGCGCAGACCAGCAGCAGGTCATGACGCTCGCCACCGACGAGTTCGTCCGCCGCTTCCTGCTCCATGTCCTGCCACGTGGGTTCCACCGCATCCGTCACTATGGGCTGCTCGCAGGCTCCGCCCGCAAGGCCAGCCTCGCGCTTGCTCGTGAACTCCTGAACGTCGCCGCACCGTCCGACGATGACACCACGCACGAACCGGACAACTTCCGCCCGCCATGCCGCTGCTGTGGCGGCCGCATGATCGTGATCGAGGTGTTCGAACGATGGAGGCAGCCGCGCGGACCGCCACACGGTTTCCCCGTCGACCGAGAGCAGCATGCCATGACCCGGCATGGAATGGTTCAGCCTTCAGCTGCAGGCTCCGACAGAGCCTCGCCCAGCCGCCCACCGTCCCGACAACACCGCGCGGAGGCGCAGCGAAGCGGTCTGTCCGCATTCACCCCAGAGCTTCCCGACGGCGGTCGCGCCATCGCCGACATCGGCCGAAAATCGAAATCCCCATAGCCATCGCCTGTGGCCCGCGGGTTCCTTCCTCGGGGACTTTCGTACGCCTGCCGGCGCCCGAAACTCCTCACGACAGCGGAATGGCAGCTTTTGGTTTCCGAAGAGTGATAACGGACGTTCAGATCTCAAGCTGATCCGATGCAGGCCGCAGTAGACTCAAAGTGGCACTCGCAACAGCGGGAGGCGGTCTCCCTCGCGTGACGTTTGGCGCGAGTAAGTTTTGCGCTCGCAGCCAACACAAATTGGGCGTATCGTGGCATATCGTCGGCGGCCAATGACCCGGCGACTGAGAGCGCAAGACTCCCGCATCGGACTGGGCGCGCTAGAACCCACAACTACTCGTCGCGCTCACAAGACCATCTGCCTCTGCCGAAGCCTCTTTTGCTGGTTCCGGCCAGATTTGCCCTTTGCAATTCGGAATAGGAGCCTTCCGATGCAGATCATCCAAACCCGCCGCCGATTCCTGGCCGGCGCTGCAGTGGCAGGCGCCGCCGGTATCATCGGCTTTCCGAGCTCACTCCATGCGGAACCGACGCTGGAAACGACCACGGTTCGTCTGCCACGGTGGATTGGTGGTTCCTACTGCTGGGCAGGCGCTTACATCGCCGGGGAACTGATGCGCGCAGAGGGCTTCACAGACGTTCGCTACGTGGAAGGCGACAGGAACGTCGACCAATCGGAGTGGATCGCACGCGGTGAGACCGATTTCTCGGTCAACTTTCCGCCGAACCAAATCGCGTCGATCGATGCCGGCGTGCCGATCAAGGTGCTAACCGGATTGCACTCAGGATGCCTTGAACTGATCGCCAAGGAGAGCATCCGCAGCGTCACGGATCTGCGGGGCAAGAGGGTGGGCGTTGATGGTTTCAACAACTCGCGACACGTGTGGCTGTCCCTCATGTCCGCCTATGTCGGGCTCGATCCCGTCAACGATATCCAGTGGGTCTTGACTGAGGGCGTCAAGCCCACGGAACTCTTCGTCCAGGGGAAGATCGACGCATTCCTCGGCACGCCGCCCCAGCCGCAGGAGCTGCGCGCCAAGAAGATCGGCCACACCATCCTCAACAATGCCGTCGACCGCCCATGGTCACAGTATTTCTGCTGCATGATCTCCGCGACGATGGATTACGTGAATAGGTATCCGGTGGCGACCAAGCGGGTGTTGCGATCCATCCTGAAGGCCGCCGACCTCTGCGTGTCGGATCCGGAAAGGGTGGCCCGGCAGATGATCCATCGCGATTTCGTCCCATCGTATGACTACGCGCTGCAAACGCTGAAGGATATCCGGTACGACCGCTGGCGGGAATTCAATCCTGAAGACTCCCTGCGATTCTACACACTGCGCATGCAGGAGACGGGCATGATCAAATCGAGCCCGCAACAGATCATCGCATACGGAACGGACTGGCGCTTCCTCGACGAGTTGAAGAGTGAGCTGAAAACCTGATCCGATTTGTCTCAAGGGGAGACGTGGAGATGCAAATCATCCAGAGTCGCCGTCATTTCCTGGCCGGGATTGCGGCGCTGGCAGCTCCAAGCACTCGAGACGAGGCTACCCAAGAATGCCGCGCCGGGCACGGCAGAGATGCTAATGCTTCTGCTCATCTATCGCGAGATGAAGAACTGGAAGGATTGCGCTTGACCTGTCGAAGCTGATCGACACGCTGCGCGTGGTCCGGGTGACATGCGCCAGCATAATTAAGAGCCATAACCAGACAAAGGTATGATCGGGGATGGACGCCCGTAGCTGCTATCGCCGCTTGCTAACGGTCCCTGCCCACAAGTTGCGTTTGGCAATGCGAGCTTCTTGCTCCTCGGCAAGGTATCGAGTGTCGGCCATCGCCAATCCGTGTTTCACCAGGTCCCGTCCGAGATCGATGCCTCCCACGAAGCAGACCCCGACGTCGTCGTTATAATCTTCCTTACCTTCGATGATGCAGGATACATCGCCTGAGGCAATAAGATGTTGGATGTGGTCACGCGCATACTTGCCGCAGGGCCAGATCTTGTCAGCGGCATCAAAACACACCTGCGAAAGTTCGGGGGCATCAAAACCGAGCAATTGAATTCGTTTTTTGTTGTGCCACAGCGTGTCGCCGTCCTCAGCAGACCAATGCTCTGCTGCGGACACAGGGCACAGGTGAGCACGAAGGCAAGGGTGAGGATCAACCTACACATGGCCGTGCTAAACGCACACCCCCTACGGCAGTGGCACCGGTGTGTCGGCGAGCGTTCTGAGATAGGCGATCACGTTCAACCGGTCGGCCTCTTCAGGCACCCCGCGAATATCCATGTTGACGCCGGGCGTCGTCAGCGTGGGACCGGCCAGGAAGATGTTCAAGTCCTCGTAGGTCCAGTTTCCCTCCCAGCCCAGCAGGGTCTTGGAGTAACGCTCGAACTTCGTCGATGCCTTGTCCCGCCCGACGACGTTCCATAGGTTCGGCCCGATGGTAGGAAGTTCCTTTGGCCGCACGACATGGCAGGGTGCGCAGGTGCTTTCAAAAAAGGCCCCGCCTTTGATGGGATCGCCTTTCGCAAGCCGGGCGGAAATCGGCTCCGGCTTCAGGATGACGACGCCATGCTCCAAAAGGTAGGCGGCGATGTCCTCATGATCGTCGTGCTTTGCCAGATGGTAGGCCGTGATGATGCCCGGCCGTTGATTGGGATCGCCCTGGACCCAGATGGCGTTGACGTCGGCGCCAGCCTCGACCAGCGCCTTGACGCAATCGAGGCAGCCACTCGCGACCGCGAGGATCAGCATCGGTTCACCCCGCGTCCTGCCGTTGGCATCGGCACCATGCGCCAGCAGCAGCCGGATCATGTCGGCGGCTTTCTTCAGAACGGCAACGGTGATCGGCCGGCCGAGCGCCGCCTCCTTGTTCACCTCGGCCCCGCGCTTGATCAGCAGTTCCGCCGCCTCGATGTGGCCGCTTCGCACCGCCAAGAACAGCGGTGTTGCTCCCTTCTCCTGCTCCTCGATGTCAGCGCCTGCATCGAGTGCGGCCGCAATTGCCTTAAGGTCTCCGCTCTTGGCCGCGTTGTGGAGCGCACCGCCATGCGCTGTTGTGACGGCACATAGCAAGAGTAGGAAGCTTGCGAACAAACCCCGCATTTCGGCATCCCTCCGCCGATAAGGAGGAAGATACATCCGATAGGCGCTCGCTTCCAGCATATATTAGCGGCGACTAATGGTGTATAATGGCCTTGACGACATCAGATGCCGTTGAGGGCGGCCACGTCGATGCATGCGGTCGGCAGAAGACAGGTGAACTGCTTTGCAGGCGTGATCGCGACGGCTGCGGCAGTTCAGGGAAGTGCGGCGTTGGCCCACGGCCCGGATCGGAATTGGGGCTATCCACCAGCTTGCTGCCACGGCGACCCGCTCACTGGCGACTGCGGGAAAATTCCCAGTTCAACTGTGACGCCCAGGCCAGATGGCTTTGTGGTTATCCTACGACCGGGCGACCATCAGAAAGTCACTCATCAGGACCGCTACTTCGTGCCGTACGATGTCGTCATCCCCTCGGGGGATGGCAACTTCCACATCTGCCTACACCCCACGGAGGAAGACGAAAACTGCTTCTTCGCGCCACCCGATGCGATGTGAATGTTCTTCTGTCTTCGCTCGATTGAACCTGTCCCCGCCGGGGCGAAAAAGCACGTCCGCCGAAATCTGTGATAGGCCTCGAAACTCATGTGCGGGGTCAGCGACCGATAGAACGTCATCAGGCGCTATACCATTCGTGGGCGGCATTGCCGAGGAGTGCGAGCCACGCCAATGCGAAATACCGCGACTGCGTCATCCAAATCCCCTCATAGCCTGAATACCACATCAGAGATTGCTAATCTTCAGACTTGAGGTCGCATCGGTCGCCGCAGAGGTCCGGCCGCCTTGTCTAATCAGCCTCGCGAAAGTCCTTCAACGGCGCATGGCGAAGCTTCTCCTCGCCCTTGAGGAACTTGACCCGACCCACCAAGCCCGGCTTGAGCCACTCGGGCTTGTGGGCAGAACTTACTACGCCAAGCTCGTCGAGCAGATGAACGCACGTCTGGCACCCTATCTGCTCAAGCATGGCGGATCGGCAAAGCAGGCGCTGATCGCGCCCCGACTGAAAGACGACGATCGCCGAAAACGGCTGCCCAGGGGCCGCCAGCAGACAGTCGGCTTTTCGGCTGATCGGCAAAGAACTGCCTTTACGCCCCCTTGCCGCGACCCGGAAGGCGAGACGCTACACTTCCCGCTGAAGCACCGCGGCATGGATTTATTCGGCGGCTATTCTGAGACCGGATCTGGTGGCTAGCAGAACCGCGATTTCATCAACCGCCTGCGCCGCTCGCTTCAGGATCAGTTCGGACCGAAGCACACCATCGGTGAAGTCTTTGTCGGTCGCGTACACGGCTGTGGGCAGCGCGAAAGCCTCGAAGAAGCCAAATAGCGGCCTGAGTTGATGCTCAACTACAAGGGCATGGCGCTCGCCGCCCCCGGTGGCTGTGAGAAGCACGGGCTTACCTCTCAAGGCCGTTGGATCAAGCAAGTCGAAAAAATGCTTGAACAGCCCGGTATAGCTACCCTTGTATGTCGGAGAGCCGACGACGAGCACGTCCGCGGCGACAACATCTGCAACTACGGTTTGGGCTTGCGCGTCGAGGTCGCGCTGCCATTTGGCGGCCCCTAGCGACGGACCGACATCCTCGATATCATAGGTTCGATGGGAAAGGTGGTGGCGGCTGGCGATGTTCCGAACGACGAGGTCGACGAAAGCGCGGGTCTTCGAGGGTCGGCTGAAGTTCCCCGAAAAACCGACGATTGATGGATTTGACATAAGCCGAACTCCGATGGTCAAACTCAGACGTAAGCGGGCCTGGCACGGCACCAGCGATGCTGCGTGGACCACTTCTCTCCTGTAGGCAAGAAATCGACCTGCCTAAGACGCCGCTACTCCGGCGCCCCGGCCGCGCCCAAACTCCAGATCCCAGCCGCGCTCCTTGAGGGGCAACTCACCCTGCAGTCCGAGCCGTGGAAACAGCAGCTCGGCAACATTGAAAGCTTCCTCCAGATGCGGATAGGCCGAGGCAATAACCGTCTCCACCCCTATCTCTTGATATTCACGGATACGGGTGGCAACGCTTTCCGCACTTCCGACAAGCGCGGTACCGGCACCTCCTCGGACGAGACCCAGCCCAGCCCATAGATTGGGGGCTATGACCAGCTTATCGCGGCGTCCCTGGTGCAGAGCGGAGATGCGCTTTTGCCCGACCGACTCCGAAACCTTGGTGAATTGATGCTGGGCTTCAGCGATCACGTCGTCGGTGACGCGGCTGATCAGTCGATCCGCCGCCGCCCAAGCCTCCTCCTCCGTTTCACGCACGATCAGGTTTATGCGCAATCCGAAGCGGATCTTGCGACCTTGAGCCGCCGCTCGTGCCCTGACCCTGTCGAACTTCTCCTTCACTTGCTCGACGGGTTCACCCCAACTCAGATACACGTCCGTGTGTTTGGCAGCGACCTCGATGCCCGCCTCCGAAGACCCGCCGAACCACAGTGGCGGATAGGGTTGCTGGACCGGCGGGAAAGAAATGTCGGTGCCGTGAGCAGATAGATACTTTCCCTCGAAATCCGCCGGCTCACCGGAAAGGATACGGCGCCAGATCGTGAGGAATTCATCAGTCTGGGCATAGCGCTCGTCATGACCGAGCTTGTTGCCGTCGCCGGCAAGGTCGGCCGGATCAGCGCCGGTAACGACGTTGAGCAGCACCCGGCCGCCGGAAATGCGGTCCAGCGTGGCCGCATGGCGCGCGAACAGTGCCGGCGTCCCGCTCCCCGGCCTCAGCGCCACCAGGAATTTCAGCCGTTCGGTCAGAGGGATCAGCCCGGCGGCCACGATCCAGGCGTCCTCACACCGTGTTCCGGTTGGCAGGAGCACGCCCTTGAAGCCAAGCCGATCGGTGGCTTGCGCAATTTCCTTGAGATAGCCGAAGGTTGCCGGCCGGTGCCGCTCGTCGGTGCCGAGATAGGGGCCGTCGCCATGGGTCGGCAGGTACCAGTAGATATCGAGCGGGCGGGTGCTGTTGCCGGACATCGGATTGTCTCCTTCAATGATTGCGGAATCTACGGGAGCAAGCCTCAGAGCTTGCCTTTCCAGGGGATCAGGCGATGTTCCAGCCAACGCATGCCGCTGGTGAAGGCGAAGGCGAGCACGGCGATGACGATGAGGCCGACGAACACGACGTCGGTCGCGAGGAAATTGGCCGCCGACATGATCATGTAGCCGAGCCCCGACTGGGCTGCGATCAGCTCGGCCGCGACCAGCGTCGACAGTCCGGCGCCGATAGCGATCTTCAGGCCGGTCAAGATCTCCGGCAAAGCGGACGGCAGGATGATGCTGGTGAAGAGTTGCAGCCGGTTGGCGCCGAGGGACAGCGCGGCGTTGATACGTTCGACGGGCACCGATCGCACGCCCGCCTGTGCCGCAAAGCAGATCGGGGCGAAGGTCGACAGCGACAGGAGAACGATCTTGGAGGTTTCGCCGATACCGAGCCATATGATCAGCAGCGGCAGGTAGGCCAGCGGCGGCAAGCCCCAGTAGAGATCGATCGGCACGCTGAAGATGCCCTTGACCCAACGATTGAGCCCCATGAGCAGGCCAAGCGGAATGCCGACGATAATGCCGACGCCGAGGGCCGCGGCAATGCGGCCGAGGCTTGCCAGCGTGTGGTCGAGCAGCGTGCCATTGGCATAGCCATCGGCCGCGACGGCGTTGAACTGGGTCAGCACGTCGGCCGGCGACGGCAGGAACAGCGGCGATGCCCAGCCGAATTGCGCGGCGAGTACCCACAATGCGATCAGCGCCGCCAACGTCACCAGGCTGATGCCGAACGTCCTTGCCGATGCTGAGCTGCGCGGCCGGGGGGACGGCCTCCGCTGAGCCGTGGCGGGAGGAAACGGGGTTTGGGAATTGGCGGCGAGCGTCATTGCAAGGCTCCTCTGCGGGCGCCTTCCGGCTGGTGGATGAGCGAGCGGATTTCCTGCCGCAGCTCGATGAAGCGCGGGTGGGACTGGATCGGCCCGATATCGCCGCTCTCGGCGAAATCGCGCACGAAATCGGCGTCGAAGCGGGCGACGATACGGCCCGGCCGGGGCGACATCACGACGATGGTCGTGCCGAGTGTGAGGGCTTCCTCGATCGAATGGGTGATGAACAGGATCTGCTTGTTGGTCTTGACCCAGACGGAGGCCAGAAGCTGCTGCATGGTCTCGCGCGTCAGACTGTCGAGGGCGCCGAATGGCTCGTCCATCAAAAGGATTTTCGGATCAGTGGCCAGCGCCCGGGCGATGCCGACGCGCTGGCGCATCCCGCCCGACAGTTCGTAGGGTGGCTTTTCGGCGAAATCGGCGAGCCCGACCAGTTCAAGAAGGTGCCTCGAGCGCTCATGGCGTTCGATGCGCGACACGCCCCGGTACTTCAGGCCGAGCGCGACGTTGTCCAGCACATTGGCCCACGGCAGCAGGGTGTCTTTCTGGAACACGACGCCGCGATCGCCGCCCGGCGTCGCGATTTCCTGTCCGTCCAGCGTGATCGAGCCTTCGGTGAGCGGCAGGAAGCCGGCGATCGCGTTCAGCAATGTCGACTTGCCGCAGCCGGAAGCGCCGACCGCGACAACGATGGAAGCGGGAGCGATATCGAGGGAGACGTGATCGAGCGCATGCACGTCCTGGCCATCGGAAGCCGGAAAGGTGACGCTGGCATCGCGGATTCGAAGCATGGTGGCCTCCAGGCGATCTGGCTGGCGTGCCAGCCAGATCGGCGTTTCCTTCAGGGATTGCTAGTTCGAGGCCTTGGCCACTGCCGCATATTGCGGATCGGCGAAGGCCGCGTAGCTGTCCTTGATCGAGGTGATCTTGTGCTGGTCCTTCAGGAAGCCCGCGGTGTCCTTGAGGATTTTCGCCACCGCGCTCTTCTCGCCGCCGCCCAGCCATTTGTCTGAGACCTGTTCGTCGAGCGGCGGGACGACCGTCGTCTTCAACTGCTCCGAATTCTCGGCCGCTGTGCCGCCCTGCAATTTCGCGATCAGCTTGGCGCTCTCGGAGTCTGGCCCCCAGGCGGCCGGGTTGCTCAGATAGGCCTGGTTGTAGCCGTCGATCAGCCTGACATACTGGCCGAGGAACTCCGGATTGGCCTTGGCGAATGCGCCGGTGACGACCAGCGCGCTAAAGGTGGGCGCGCCGCGATCAGCAACTTGGCCGGCCGTGAGCAGGACCTTGCCGTTCTTCTTGAGTTCGGACAGTGCTGGATCCCAAACGAAGCCGCCGTCGATGTCGCCGCGCTTCCAGGCCGCGACGATCTCGGGCTGCGGGATGGCTATGACCTGGGTTTCCCTTTCGGAGATGCCTTCCTGCTTGAGCACGGCCAGAAGCTGGTAATGGTCGGTCGACACCGGTGCGGCGGCGAGCTTCTTGCCGCGCAAATCCGCCGGCGACTTGATTTCTGGGCGCACCACCAGCGCCTCGCCGTCGCGAGAGACGGACGAGATGTAGAACGCCTTCACATCGAGGCCCTTGCTGACGGCAGCCGAGAACGGGCTCGATCCGACATCGCCGATCTGGACGTCGCCGGAAGCGATAGCTGCGAAAATGTCGGCGCCTGAATTGAAGCGGCGGAATTCGATGTTCCAGCCGGTTTTCTTGGCAAGGTCGCCGTTGGCGATGCCAAGATTATAGGGATTAGCCCCGGTTTGGTAAGCGATGACGACCTTCTTCTCGTCGGCATGAGCCATTCCAGGACTGGCCGTCGCTGCGAGCGCAACCAGGGCGGCGGAAATCAGTTTTCGCATGAGATCGATCCTTTGAGCGGAGGGTTCACCCTCGATTGCCGCTCCATCCAGAGCGTTGGCTCAAAATCTACTTAGTTTTCCGAATGACAAGGGGAGAGCGGAAAATTGACTCTCATCTGGATCGTCAGTCCGACGAATGATCGTGCGCTTTCTCTCACCTTCCGAGGCGAAGCGAGGCGAAACCCTACTTCAAATCCGCGACAACACCTTATGGCGGATCATCCGATGTCCGCTTGTAGGCCAAGCAAACTTGGCTTTAACGGCAGGTATGAGGCGCAAAGCAGACACGAGCCCTCTGCCATCTACAAGTAGGCCGAAGGTGCAAAATATTGAACCCCTTACTCGTCCATCAGGTTGCGACCGATGAACCCGACCAGCGAGAGGCTCCGCTCCGGCTTTGGTGGGTCCCAATCCGGTCCGACCTCCTCGGCCAACGTGCGCATTGACCCTGCCCATCCCGCAAGCTTGGCTGTCCATTCAGGCGTCATCCGGCTGTCTAATGCCCACCCTTCGAAAACGTCCGCGAGCTGCACCATATGTCGATAGCCGAGTTCGCTGCGCACCTCCGGCCAGCTTACTTTGGAAGCTTCTTTGAAAATCTGGCGATGCTTGGCCGCTTCCATTGCGTTCACTGCCAGGAGGTTGTGAGCCGCGCGGCGAAGCGCTGTTCTTTTCTCCGAACTCAGTCCTTCAGCCGTTTCAGCGCGGCTTTCGAGCTTTCCAGCGAGTACAATCCTTTGATGCGGTGTCATACGGGGCATTGAATTAACTGTCGCGGCTGTCCGGTGCAGGGCCACTCTCGAGCGAGCACATATCACCTAGGAAGCGTGAAGCAGTCTCCCTCACAGGTAACTTTGCCCAAGTCTGATTCTGGGACGCGCACGGGACGGAAAACGGTGACGACAGCGGGCTTGCGATCCGCGTCAACGTACACTCTCCACCCGTTTGCATAACCCTTCTGAAACCCGTGAATATTGGCGCAATCAAACTCGACGGTTGTTTTTTCACAACTGCCCCCGAAGCAGATGGTGGCGTGGGGTGCCGGCCCATCAAGTGAGCCATCGACATAATTGGCACACCCCGCAAATGCTCGACCCGAGGTGGTGGCAGCCAGGAGTGCGGCGACAAGAGATAGGACCAGAGTTTTCATCAGCCTCCTCACTAATCGACGAGAACCTCACAGATGTGCTCGGCGTGGTAGCGCGCTCCGAATGGCGACCCAGCCACTTCAGCGAGGAACGCGCGGTGACGCATGTGGCCGCGGATGCAGCGCTGGTACGGCGAGAACTTCGTATCGGCCCAGATCGCCAGAATGGCGCCGATGATGACACTGGCCTCGATGAGGCGACCGCGCGCCCGCCCGGTCATCAGTTTGGTCCCATGGCGAACAAATTAGATCCGCTGTGCACGAACTGCCCCGCGTTAATGAAACCAGGGCGCGAGCGGCGAGAGCAGTCAGACTAGCGCCTTGCCCGAGCTTACACGCCCATTGCTTCAACTTGCGTCGACAGAATATCCGGTTTTTGGATAAAATGAAATTCGGATTACCGCAACGTCGAAGCGAAATTTGCTCGACGAGCGGATGGCCAAAACCCTGCATTCGGACCGCCATCGGCGACTTGCTGAGCTGCTGACCGAGAAGCGAAAGCAGGCAGGATTGACGCAGGCAGCTGTCGCCAAAGCTCTCCATCGCTATCAACCGTTCATCGCGAACATTGAAAATGGCGATCGCCGTTTGGACCTCGTTGAGTTTCTCGAACTGGCCAAGGTGGTGGGCTTCGACCCTTATGAAGTCCTGCGCCAAGTCGAGGCCGTCGACCCACTGAAGGATTAGAAGTTGCCCGGCTCCGGACCTGTTCAATAGACAGCGCGGTTGGCTTCCGTCGAAAGAAGCCCTTGATGAGATCCTACGGCGCGGACTGATCCCGCTGACATGCGCCGTCCTCACGGACTGACTATCGGGCTCTAAGGGGCAACTTTCCGGTCGAAGCCCATTTCAAGGGGCACTTTCTCGCCATCTAAAGGGAATATCGACGAACGAAATTAAGAACAGTCATATGTCTATCGACGTGTCCGGCAAAGGGGGCGCATGTGAAGGTACTTGTGTCCGGCGGCCGAACTTTCACGGACGCAACGTAGCTTGATCATCTCATGGGCAGTACCACTTCCAGCTCGTTATCGAGGGCGACGCGAGGGCGGGTCCTACGCCGACACGCCTCTCGCACTCTGGCGCTTCTCGCTGGCCCGCTGCATGCTGGCGCCGTCGGCGCGCGCGCCGACAAAACGGTGATAGCGATCCCAAGTCACGAACGTGCACCGCACCGGCCTCGAGGCGGCCAGAAAGGTATCCAGCGGCGAGCCCACCGTTCATCTAAATCGGCCGAGAAATTGGCTGACGTACGTGTCCACCACGGTGCTAATGCGCCAACGGTATAGTCGAGCGGTTACTCGTTCGCGCCCCAAAATCCTCTCTGCGTGTTCTGTCGCGAGTTTGAGTAGCGTTTCCGAGACTTCCTGCGCCGACCAGCCTCTCTCAAGGCAAGCCTTCACCAAAGCTTCAAACACGGGATCGAGCGCAACCTCGCAGTTGACTGAGCGGTCGGGGCAACCTTCAGGAAGCAGGGGCGGTTCGATTGGTGGCATCTTGGCCATGCACCCAGAAAGCTCAGCAAGGAAATTCGTTCCGCCTGTCATTGATAGGCGCGCGCGATCGTCCCCTGATCTTTTTAGTAGCTGCTAACGGAATAACGGAACGCTTACGCAGACAAAACACGCCGACGTTTCTGAGCAGCAGTGCGGCCCTCCGCAGCAGCACTTGCAAATCGGCCCGCGAAGCGTCCGCTATCTGGTCGGCCGCGTTTTCCAGTTCATGCACGAATTGATGGCGGGACGGTCACGCTCCTATAGGAATTTCTCGCCTTCCGTCCGGTGCTCAAAGCAGAACCAATGCGGCGCCTGCTTCGGCTTGGCGAAACCCTAACCCGCATCCTTGCTGCACCCGTCGTGCTCGCAAACGTGGTGCTGGACGCCGGCCGGAGTGGCGTATTCGGGTCGCGGCAGTCTGATTTCGTCGCTCATGGGCAACAGTGAACAAAATGAGAACAAAAGAGTCAAGCGGCCCCTCGACCGGATGGGAATATGTTCTCAATTCGAGTGAAAGCCCGAGCAACCGGAAAAGTGGCCGAGAGGCGCCCCCGTGGACCCTGACGCACGCCCTTGACGCCGGGCAGGTGGCGGGCATTCGCTGCGCCCGCTGCAACGTCACCCCGGTACTACAAACCGAACGAGTTGCGGGAAGTGATCGGCAACGTCACGATCGACGACGTGCGGGACAAGGTGCGCTGCCAGCAGTGCAAGAGCTGGGAGGGCTGAGCGCGCAGCTATTCCATCCGACCGGAGAGCAGGCGCACACGATCCGATATCGGCGGCTAGTCCAGATCCGATGGGAGAAGCGGGTGATCTGGCGGGATGAATGACTGGTCCGTAGGACCTAGTCGCATTCTGGGCTGTCGCTACACTAGTTCGATAGGCAAGGAGGAAACGATGTCGGTCTTCGATGATCTACAGGAGATTTGGGACCTGTATGTCGCCGCGTACCGATCAGGGGATGCTGCCGGCTGCGCTGCCATTTTTACGGATGATGCGGAAGTGCATTCACCTTACGGGCCTCCAGCGCGCGGCCGAGCGGCAATCGAGGCGTTGCACGGCACTTGGGTTCAACATGCCGGGCCTAACAAGACTCTTCAAGTAATCGAAGCGGGCAGATCAGGAGATCTCGCCTGGACACTGGCCACCTACTCGGAAGGGGAGGCAGTCGGCAACGGCACCTCGCTCAGTGTCTTTGAGCGTCAGGTCGGCGGAGGTTGGTTGATCCGGATCTGCAGTCTGAACAGTACTGACGCCGTCGGCTGAAGCCCCGCCGCAATTCTGTCGTTAGGTGGCCTTTCGCCTCGCGCTCGCCTTCTTGACCGGCTTGGCCGCCGGCTTCCGACCAAGCCCACTGGCCTTAGCCAATTCAGATCGCTGGGCGGCATAGTTAGGCGCTACCATCGGGTAGTCCGGCTTCAGACCCCATTTGGCCCGGTATTCGTCCGGTGTCAGGCCGTGGTCGGTCGACAGGTGCCGCTTCAGCGACTTGAACTTCTTCCCGTCCTCGAGGCAGATGATGTAATCCGGGAACACGGATCGCTTCGGATTGACCGCGGGAGCCTGGGCCGGCGTCTCGGGTTTGGCCGATCCCTCGATCTTCGAAAGAGACAAGTTCACGCTCGTGATCAATTCCGGGAGAGACGCAACCGGCACGGGGTTGTTGCCGACGTAGGCAGACACGATGTCGGCGGTGAGCTCGATCAATTGGCTTCGGCTGTCTTCCGGCATGCAGTATCTCCGCTCGTGGCACTAGGTAGCCGAACTCTCTTAGCCGGTTTTTGGCCAAGCGCAACAGCGCGATGATTACCTAAACGAAGCCATAGCTAAGCATCAATTGCCCGTTGTGCCGCTGGTAACCGTTCCCGTCACAGTGCCCGTACTGGTATTTTCCATGCTGCCGCCGATGAACTGCATCGAGGGGCTTTCGCGCATGACTGGCATCAAGATCGATGGCACAAAGGTCGACTCCTCGAGCCGGCAAACCATCGTGCTAAGGCGCATCGCCGGTTCTTGGAAAATCATTCACGAACATGCCAGCTTCCTATGGCAATGGACGGAAGTGGGCTCGCTGTTACGGATCTTTTGCCGTAGTTCCGGAGTGCGCCCTCAAAAGGGATTCGGCTTTCACGCGGCTAAGGTCCGTAGGTGAACGGTCGATTTTTGGGCGCGTAGCTGCCATTTGTCGGTTCGGCATCTGCCGCCCCACACCACCTCGCCGACACCGGCGGGGTTGTCGGCTTGGCACCATTTAGCCTGGACTATTCCAGGCCTGCACTTCGTAGGCCTTCGATATACCTCGATCGGTCTTCGTAACACGCAGCTAACGTGGAAGGTCAGCAGATTGTTGCGAGCCGGATCTACTTATTCGATGCAAATCAAAGGAAGAGGGTATCGATCTCTACAACAATCTTCCCGTCGACTCAGCCTTGCAGATCAGCAAGTTACAAAAGCTTGTCTTTGATGAGTCCACCCCTAGTAAACGTCCGCGATCTATTTTTTAGTTCTCGGTCGTTTTCGCGCCTGCACCGGCGCGACCAGTCCCATACCGACCACCGGATTCTCTTTAGTGTAATCTTCAAGCTTCTTGGCAGTAATCAAAGACGCTGGCTGGTATTTGAACTCGCTCCGGGATGGATCTTTCGACCAGTAAGACCGAAGCTGTGTGATTGCTTCAGAAAGATTAGGCGACATTCGTATGGCGTCTTTCAGAGCTTCTATCGCCGATTCTGAATCGTATGACCAAAAGGTTCTGTAATGATATTGGTAGCCAATTGACCAATACGTTCCCAAATACCTCACACCGTCAACCTTTTCCACCATCTGCCGAATGAAAGCTTCATTGTCTGCCAGGAATTGATGGAATGCGGGCACATCCTGGTAAGGAATGCCAAATGTCCATTCAATCAGAATACAACCCAGGGCGTAGGGAACAGCCGGCTCGCACGGTGTAAATGAAATAGCCCCGTGCGTGCGAACTTCAACGACAACCGGCTCTACCGCCGGTGGCGCCGGAATGCCTTGCCGACGTACCAAGCGCTTGACCTGTTCGATAGTCGGTTTGCGTGCCACTAGGAAGTCCTCCTGGTCGCGAATGGTTTCTTCGGCGCTTCAAGCCGGTTCTACAGGCTCTATGACGCCCTGCTGAATGAGATCCTCAATCCCCCGCCGCAGTTCAAGCCGTGCCACTTCGCGCGAGCGCGAAGGTTCGATTGTAGCAAAATAGCTACGCTCCAGCGACCTCCAACTCCGCCCGTCGCACAATTCCATTATAAGCCACGCAGACGAATTGAGGGTGTATAGCCTCGGGTTCTCTGGGGTGAACACGATGCAGATACCCATCTCATCGATGGGGCGAATACGCAGGTTTTCGACCTTTCGAAAGGAGACGCGACGGTAAGACACGCAAGTCGACTCCATCATTCAATGTCGAGCAGAACGGATCAGGCGCCCCCCAACGACCATGATAGGCATAGGCTGCCGAGCGGCATCCTCCGCGCGTTCCTTCAACGGCATCGCAGGTCGGGCAGGACTTTTCGACCACACCGGAGCGCAGTTCTCGGTAGAGGGCGTGCTCCCAAGTGGTGAGGAACGGCACCTCGCGAATATTGCCGTAATCGACGTACTCGCGGAGATAAGCGCACCCAATCGACCGGCCGAATGGATCTACCGCAGCAGCCTGCCAGCAGCAGTTTCGGTCATTGGGATGCCACGACTTCATCACGGTAAGCCCAGATGGTGGTGCAAGCGAGTTGAGCACAGCCATCTGCTCTTGCAGGGACATCGCCAACTCACGCCAGCGGGACTTAGCTCGCCCCAGAGGATAGAGACGCAGAATTCCTGCGCGGGCAACACCGAGCTCGTGTGCAAGTTCCAAATACTCTTGCAGTTCGTGCATATTCCTCCGGTTTAGGATCGTGAGCACATCAGTATCGATGCCAGCCTCGAGCAGGTAGCTGACCGCTTCGCAAGCTTTCTGGAAGCTCCCGCTAACTCCGGTGAAATAATCGTGCGTCTCGGCTCTCGCTCCCATCAGGTCGATGAGCACACGGCCTATGCCGATCTGCTTTAGGCGATGCGCCATCTCGCGATTGATGAGGGTTCCGTTGCTCCGCAACATAGTCATCATGCGGCGAGCGCAGTGCGCCAAAATTTGAAGAAAATCTGGCCGAAAAAGAGGTTCCCCACCTTCGAAATAAACGGAAATAAAATCATTGCTGACCAAGTAATCGAGAAACCTCTGCCATTCGTCAGTAGTAACTTCGGCAGGCGCTTCGCTGATCTGGCAATCTGCATAACAATGCTTGCACTCTAAATTGCACGTCTGGGTTATTGACAAGGTTATGCTTAGGGGTGAGTTCAGAACAGGTGGCAACTTCAGGTCCTCCTCCGCAAGAATAGCACCTCTCGTTAGGGAAATCCAACGCGGCGCCGCTGGCGCTCTGACGGGCAGCCCTGGAGTCAGCGCCTCGTTTTGCGTCAATCGGTGCCCCGAGCCTGGTTTCGGCTTAGAGTGCTCGCAATTCCAGGGCGTAAAAGATCGAGTTGATGATTTCACGCGACGACCAGCGCGCGCGCTTTCGCACGTCGGCATAAACGGCTCGGTCAGAGTCCATTCGGAGTTTCTAACATAAGCCGCCGCGGCTATGATGTCGCCGGATCCACATCGTGGTTCCAAGAGGGCTTCGACAACCTTTGGAGTCGCACGAACCCGGCCACAAACCCATTTCTCGGGACGGGCACCCACAGGTCCATAAGCTGGAGACGCTCCGTATGCGCTGTCCTCAGTGTCGGTTCGAGAATGGGGTTGGTATGCGGTTCTGCGGCAACTGCGGAGCACCCCTGACGAGCGCACCTTCGCCCCTGTCCGACGCCGCCGCACTCGCCTCCGCAGAGCGCAGGCAGATCACCGTCGTGTTTTGCGACATCGTCGGGTCAACTGCTTTGTCGGAGCAACTCGACCCCGAGGATCTCCGGGACCTTTTTGCTACCTATCGATCCACTTGCGATGAGGTGGTCCGCCATTGTGGCGGGTGGATAGCTTCCTACTTCGGGGACGGTCTTCTCATCTACTTCGGCTATCCCGGTGCAAGCGACGACGATCCGGTAATGGCTGTGCGCGCTGCGATTGAAATCATCTCACGTTTCCAGCAACGTAGCACTGAAATGGTCGATTGCGCTGATGCCAGCTTGCAGGTTCGCATCGGCATTCATACCGGATTGGTGGTTGCTGGCGATCTCCCCAGTGGATCTGAACGGGAGATTTATTCTATCGTCGGCGAAACTCCCAATCTCGCAGCTCGTCTGCAAGCGCTCGCTGCGCCCCAGACGGTACTCATCAGCGATGCCACATACGCTCTGGTCAAGCATCGATTTGAATGTCGCGCTTTGGGAGAGCGCCACGTCAAAGGCATTTCGCGTCCGATTCGAGTCTATGTACCGTTGGCTGAATCAGCCTTCACGTGGCAGGATGCATTTGAAGTCCGAGACCTTACTCCCCTCGTTGGACGCACACGCGAGTTGGCACGCCTCAGAGAAGGTTGGGAGCGCGTACTGCAGGGCAAGGGTCAAGTGGCGTCAATTTGCGGCGACCCAGGATTTGGCAAGTCACGCCTCGTACATGCTTTTCACGCCAGCATAGCCGACGAGCATTCAATGCTTGCGTGTAACTGCGTGCCGCATTCGTCCGACAGCGCGTTCCTCCCGATTATTGATTTGCTGCATCGGCATCTTTCAATTGCCTCGTCGGATGGCGCGGCCGAAAGACTCGCGAAACTTGAAACGTCGCTAAAGCAATCGCCCTTTCGGGTGGAAGAAGCGCTGCCTCTGATTGCCTCTCTGCTGTCGCTTCCGACTCCTGCCGGATTGGACACGACCAATATGCTGCCTCGGAGGCGGCGGGAGAGGACGATTGAAATCCTGCTGACCTGGTTGCTTCGAGAGACGGAGCGTCGCCCAGTTATTCTTGTCGTTGAGGATCTCCATTGGGCCGATCCCTCCACGCTCGACGTCATCAAGCAACTTCTTCAGCTAGTTCCAACCGCGAAGCTATTTCTCCTCCTGACGTTTCGGCAGGAGTTCGTGCAACCTTGGGTCGATCCCTCTTACGCTATGCGATTTACGCTTTCGCGCCTCTCCTCTGGTGAGACCAACGAGATCATTGCCAACCTGACCAAAGGAACCGAGCTATCACCGGCGTTGCTCAGTCAGCTGATTGAACGGGCTGACGGCGTGCCGCTATTCGTGGAGGAATTAACGAAGACCGTTATTGAATCTGCGCAGGCCAGCGATAGCGCGGCGACTCCCGCCCTCCTCGACGAGGCTACTATCCCTGTAACGCTGCGCGACTCCCTGATGGCCCGACTAGATCGGCTGAATTCCATCAAAGCGACCGCGCAGATCGCGGCAACTCTTGGCCGCGAGTTTCCGTTCGAGTTGCTGAAGGCAGTCACGTTGGCTTCTGAGACAGAGCTGCTGAGCGCTCTATCCCAGCTGGTCGACCGTCAGATTCTGTTACAGCGTGGTATTCCTCCGCAGGCTTCGTATTCTTTCAAGCATGCACTCATTCAGGAGGCAGCCTACCAATCTCTGCTTCGAAGCTCACGGCGCCGCTATCATCTGCGGGCCGCCGAGGCGTTGGTTGTTCAGTTCCCGGATTTCGCCGAGCGGCAACCGGAGCTGATAGCTGGGCATCTCAACCTCGCTGGAGATACAGAGCGCGCCATAGACTACTGGCAAACAGCCGGCGAACGGGCACTGAGCCGCTATACAAACCTCGAGGCAGAAGCTCACTTCCGAAAAGCATTGGCTGCTATCATGAGCCTTTCTTCCTCTCGCCAGCGCCAGCAACAGGAAGCCTCGCTCTTGATCGGGCTTGGCACCGCGCTGACCGCGATCAGAGGTTGGGCCGCTTCTGAGGCTGAGCACATCTATGCGAGGGCGCGTTTGCTGTGCCAGACAATCGGAGATACGCCACAGCTCGCGGCTGCCCTTCGAGGTTTGCAGTCGTACTACCAGGTGCGAGGACCTGTTCAAGCGGCACGAGAAATCGGTGAACAACTCCTTGAGGTGGCAGACCGGGGTAATGATCGCTCAATTCGAGTCGAGGCTCGACGCGCCCTCGGCTGGTGTCTCTTCTGCCTCGGCGAATTCACGGCAAGTAGAAGGCAGCTCGAGGCTGCCATCGGCGACTACGATCCAGCGTTGTCGCGCAGAAACGTCGTTGCGTACGGATCCGATGCTGGTGTCGCTGGCCTTGCCAATCTTGCCTGGCTCGAATGGTGCGTGGGTAACTCCGAGTGTGCAGTTGAGCGAAGCCGCGAAGCAATCCGTTTGGCAGAAACGCTCGCGCATCCGCTAAGCCTCACCTATGCACTCTGTATGTCGGCAGCTGTCCATCAGGGCCTCCGTCAGCCAGAAATTGCTGAGGAGCTCGCGACGAGCACCGTTGCGATAGCTACCGAGAATAACCTTTTGTACTGGATGTCCTGGGGTACCATTCTTCGGGGCTGGGCCGTTGCCGAGCAAGGCTCAACCGATGCAGGGATCAACATGCTGAACGAGGGAATCCAGGCGTACGCCGCAACAGGTGCGGAGCTGTTTCGGGGCTATGCTCTCGGGCTTCTCGCCGACGCCTGCGGCAAAGCAGGGCAGCCAAGCGAGGGGCTTCGCCATATCAACGAGGCGGTCGTCAGCAGCACGGCCGTAAACGTGCACTTCTTCGACGCGGAACTCCACCGGATTGAAGCGGCCCTTCTTCTACAGTCGGGAAGTGGCCCCAAGGCAGCCACTGAGGCGCTTGAACGCGCGATAGAGACTGCCCGTAGTCAGGATGCGAAGATGCTCGAGCTTCGCGCCCTGAACGATCTGGTACAATTGCGCAGGCGAGCTGGCCCGTCCGTCTGACGATCAGACCGCGATCGCGACATTGTTGCTAGACCGCCCTGGTGTCAGCATCGCAGTGGATGCGCCGAGCCCGCCAATTGGGGTTCAGCCATCCCGGGCCTCATGAGGCCGAGCCAGCTGCACTGTCGAAACGAGAACTGCTCGACCCTGCCCCGGTCTGCCACAAGGCCGAGAGCCAGGTGCCGACCATCGCAGGAGCGGCGCTTCGTGGCCCCTCCATCCGAAATTCCCCGAGGAAGAAGCGCAGCAATGTACGCTGAGGTATAGCCTATCGATCAACGGAAATGGGGTCCGAAGAAGTGTCCGTTAGGGTTGACTTGGATCAACCGACAGGATATTCAACGGACACAACCCTTTCGGATAGATGTCGTCCTGTGACCAAGACCGTCTTTTATGCCCGTGTCTCGACTGCCGACCAGACGCTTGAGCATCAACGCAGGCAGGCCGAGCTGGCAGGTTTCAAGATTGATCAAGAGATTGCCGATCATGGTGTATCCGGCATCTCGACGAAGCTGGCGGAGCGACCTCAAGGAAAGCGGCTGTTCGACATCCTTCGTCCTGGTGACACGCTTGTGGTGCGCTGGGTCGACCGGCTGGGCCGCGACTATAGGGACGTGTCGGATAGCATCCGGCATTTCATGCGTGAGGGTGTGGTGGTCAAGACCGTTGTCAATGCCATGGTGTTCGACGGAGCGACCAAAGACCCCATCCAGCAGGCCGTTCGGGACGCGCTGATAGCCTTCATGGCAGCAACGGCTGAAGCACAGGCGGTCGCAGCCAAGGAAGCCCAGAAGGCAGGCATTGAGGGCGCCAAGTCCGACCCCAGGTCGTACCGTGGCAGGAAGCCGAGCTACGACCGTAAGGCATTCGACACGGTGGTTGCAATGCTGGGTACAGGGGCTGGTGCATCAGCCATAGCCAAGGTCACGGGCTTGACGCGGCAGGCGGTCCTCAGAATCAGGGACGACCGGATTGGAGCGGAGAGGGCACTCGCAATGTGGGCGCTTTAGGCGTGGTCGGCGGGAAGGTCACCTGGCCCATCCTCACCAAGCGCAAGGGGTTCGCACCGTAGGAGCGAAGGCCACCCGAAAAGCTAGAGGGCTCCAACCGGATTACCCCACGCCCCAGGCCGTCTTGGCCCCCCATTTACCCGGCATAACAGGAGATAGAACTCTCAGTGCTCTGATTTCTTCGCCGGCAGCGCCAGCGGCGGCTGGCCCTTGATCGCCCGCGCCTCGTTGATCATCGAGGCCACCTCGAAGCGCAGCTCGTCGTCGGTAAGCTGGCTGAAGGTGCCAGTCAGGTTGACGTTTAGGCTCCGCTGGATGTCGTGGCCGGTGATCTTCGCCTTGGCCGCCAAAGCCGTCGCTGCGGCACCGTACTGCTTTTCCCGGTGTGCGGCGGCAATTATCTGATCGTACTCGGCGACCAACGATTCCCGCGTCACGACCATCTTGTCGGCCAGATCGTCGATAAGCTCCTTAAGCCGCGCCCGAATGTTATCCTTCCTCATCAGCCTCGCAGAGTTGGCGATGGCTGCCTCTTCGGTGCATTTGTACCCTGCTTTCAGGTATGCCTGATAGGCCGGCATGCCTTCTGCCTTGAACTGACAAAACTGCTCCCAGCGTGCATCCTTCAGCGCAGGCATCGCATCTCGTATCCCACGGATTGCAAGCGCTCGGCGACTCTTCGGCGATCGCGCATGAGGCTTGGGCGCATCAGCTTGACGCCGTGCAGCTTGTGCCTGTTTTTCCCTCTCCCCTCTGGCGACATGACAGCAAGTTCGCACAGGACAGTGAAGCACTTGAAGATGTATTGGTTGATCAGATTGAAAAGCTGCGTCCATTCGCGCTTGGCGCGGGCCGGAGGGGACCATGACTGTGCAGCGGCCCGGACACTGCATTTGTAGCCAGCTTCGAGGTACGCCTTATAGGCGGGCAGGCCATCCACATAGGCTTGGTGACGCGGATTTTTAAGTGGCGCGCATTTGACCTGGCTTTCCTCGTTGCTCATGGGCCTCGCTCTCCATTGATACCGTTCCCAAGGTACACACATGCGCCCCCATAAATTCTGAAAGCGCATGCGGGGGGCCGCGGCCCATGAGCAGGATGGTGAAGTCTCGGGGCAGCGACGATTGCTGATTGGCGGCGACACGCAACCCGCTGATCAAGGGGGAAAGATGTGGGAGTTCGATCGACTACTATCTCGCACGGACTGAAAAAGGCTGGTTGCGGAGTTGGTTCCAGAAGGAATTTCCTCGCTTGCACTGTGCATGTCTGATCTGCCGTGCCTTCTTCAGGCCAACTAGGCGACCAAGGCAGAGATCGAAGAGCCCTTCATTCCGGGAGAAGGACAGCAGAAGGCACGAAGACGCCGTTCCAGGCTCTTCTCGGGAATCGTAGGGCGCAGCTAGTTCGACCACCGGCCGGAGTCGAGGCGCCGCGCAATTTCTTCAGATTGGCTGGGGGCGAAGCAGTCGGCACGTTTATCGGCGCTTCCTTCCCTCCGCCGCCATCGCACCATTCGAGCATGCGCGGCCGCGCTCGGATTATGCACTCTTCGCGGGACCTCCTCGAGATGATTCCGTCGACCGTCATCACCGTGCCGTCTTCCTCCGCCCTCGACAGATAGGCGCCTTTGCGCTCTCTTGGCTTCGAGCTTCGTCGCCTTGCGTCGGCTCGCCAGGTGCCGTGCCGTTACCTCCGTTTCGGTTCGCGCCGGCTCTGACCGCGGCCTTTGCCGTGGCGCGCCTCTTCCGGCCTTCAGATCGACGCGAAGGGGGCCGTCGCTAATCCGAATGCCGGGTTCCAATTCTCGCTCCGCCTCAACCTCCCTGACCGCATGTCCGGTTTACACACTAGGCCGCAGTTTCGGTTCTCGCGGTTAGTGTGATCCCGATCGTGGCCTGGCTCGTCACGCAACATCCCCGCCGGCGCCGATTAATTCGATGAGTGAGACGAATGATCTCGGCCTGGATGGCAGCTTGGAAAGGCGCCGAGATGTTGGTCCTGCTCCGCCACGCCAATGCCAGCGCCGACATTTGCCGGATCAGGGCGTCCGTCACCTGGCCTCGGTAAGACTGGGCCGAGCGGAGGGTCGGCTTGGCGAGCGTCTTTTCTCCCGTCGAACGGATACAGCCTAGCCTCCGGACCATTGAAAGACGACGACGGTCATGCCGCGCCACCGTAGCTGCGCCGTTGCCTTTCGGCCTCGGCGGCTCGCCTCATTTCTGCCTGAACGGCTTCGGCGAAACGATCGACGTATGCCCGAATCTCAGCATCGGCCAGCCCCTGCACCTGAAGCCGAGCGTATAGGCGCTGGCACTCCATCCGCCAGAACCGCACCGCACGTTCGCCCTGCCGGCGCTCAAGAATGCGCGCAGTCTGCCGGATAAAACGAATCTCCGGATCGATCGGGAACGGAATATCTCGGCCTGTGTACATACGTGCGTACATGCTTTTTCGTCATTGTGTCTGCACATTTTCGTCACGCTGCTTTCCTCCTCGCACACGTTCGTCGCAACTCCCAGGGACCCAAGCCCCTGGCACCCCTGCTGGGGGATGATCCCCCAGACCCTCTCGCGCGGTCGGCTTCGCCAGCCGCGAGTGGCAAGGAGCGAGGAACGGGAGATGGCAGTGCGTCCCTCTGGAGGATCATGCCGCAGCCTCCTGCTTCGATGACACAACTGGGTCGCCGTCCGTCTTGGCATCCCTTTGCACAGGTGTGTCGCCGTTCCTAGGAACATCTACTCGCGACGGACTTGTGCAATCGGTCCTCGCCTTCCTGTAGAACCACGTCCGTCGGCTGATGCCCTCGGCGTTCCAAGGCTCCAGATGCTCAGCGGACTCGGCCTCGTAGGACTCGCGATCTTTGCAGCCGCGCGCCTTTCTGCCCTCCGCTTTCTTGCTTCGATCGCGGTCCCGCTTCCGCTCTTTCGCGAGGTTCGCCCGCTCCTCCTTGGAAATGTCGCACGCGCCGATCGTCTTAAGCCGAAGCCGATCACGCTCGGCCATCGTCACCGCCAGAAGCCCGGCGACACCATCCGCAGCCATCATGCGACTGTGACGGCTGGCTTGAGCGAGAATATCAGTGAGTTCGGCATCGAGCAGCCACGGCGCCCATTTCCGGCACCAATTGAACATGTCCTGCCCCGATGGGGAAAAGGCCGCGGCCTTGACGTAGTTGAGGCAGGTTTCGCGATCGTCGGTATCTTCTGGATCCGGGATCATGCCGCCGTGGCGATCCTTGATGACCTTCTCGACTTCACGCAGGCGCAGAAGCTGAATCGAAAAGGGCTTGGTTGTCTTGTGAGCCGGCTTCTCTTTCAAGATGACGTAGCCGAGCATCAGGCGCTCGGAGCCGTCCTTGTTGAGTTTGACGACCGGCCGCACCTACGTCGCCCTCCGCAGTTCATGGCTCTGACGAATGGCCTCGATCGCTTCAGCGGCGCTCAGGCCAAATGTCTTTCGCAACGCCGGGAGAAGCGGCTTCGGCCGGGCCTGGAAAGGTGTCGCGACCAGGAAGCGGGCGGCCGCGTCGATCTTGGAGGGGTGCTTGGTCATGCCGCTCCCCTCTTTCCGCCGCTCGGACACACCATGCGTGCGCTGACGATGGCATCGGCCACGATCTGCAGCTCACGCTTTTCGCCGGCTTGCGTTGTCAAAGTGCTGCGCTGGACGCGGCCTGACGCGCTGAGCAGGCCACCGTTGCCGTGCCGGAGGAGATCGTCAGCCACGCTGCCTAACGCAACGATGCCGATCCACAAGGGTGCAGCATCGTTGTCATCGAAGCAAACGACGTGCCTGCCGTTCTCGCGTCTACCTGTTCTACAAGACGCCATGACTTGCCATAAAAATCAGTCGGGATGGAAGCTGTCGCCGGTCTCGGCGAGGATCTGGGCGATGCTCAGCCCGCCGGAGGAAGGCAGCGTCATCCGGTCACCGTCAGCGTGCCGTCGCCCTTCGCCGAGGCCTTATTGTCATTGATACCGTCTCGGTCTTTCAGGGACCGGGCGGGCAACGCACGAAGGAACGCTTCCAGGTCTTCACGCAGGATGACCGTGCGCCGGCCGAATTTTCGGGCTAGAAGCTGTCCATTGCCGATTGCGGAAAAAATCAGCGTGCGGCCGATGCCGGACACTTTCGCTGCTTCCTCGACGGAAAAGCCGAGTTTCTCGATTTCGTTCATCACGACGCTCCGCGAGCCGTTAAAGATCGCGGACGACGGTAGGGAGGGAGCGCCGAAAAAATTCTGACGCGCAAAAAAAGTTCCGTGGAAATTAAAAAGCGCCCGCATGTGGGGCTGGATTTCTATCTGCCGCTGGAGATCTTTGCGCTCGGAAGCCCGCTCAGCCTTGGCGGATCTGCCCTTAACTCTATCGCGGCGATTGGCGTCGATAGGCTTTGGTCAAGTGGGATCGTGCCAGGCTCATGGCATCACGCTCACGCTTGGAAATCTCCCCGTCGGCCTGGAACATGGCTCTGGCTGCGGCCAGCACTTCGCATTCTTCGGCCGTCAACTCGTCTTCCGACTGCGGGTCGCTCCGTTTCGGCGGCTGTGCCTGCACCCTTGGGTCTTCAGTCGGGATTTGCTGGGCTTCGACGGTAATGCTCCCCTCATGGCCGACGACATAAAGGCCGACCCCTCGGGCGCGAGCTTCCTTGCGGGCCTTCTGCACCAAGAGCGTGAGTTCTTCGTCCCGGCGCGCCCCGTACAATCGATCTTCAAGCGTCCGCCTATTCTCATCGTTCCAGTGATTGAATCGCCTCGAGGTGACCAGGATCCGCACGGCTGCCCTATCGGAACACTGCCGCTCAGTAATGACGCGATCGGCATCGAGGATTAATGCGATGTCTTTCCCGTAGTCCCGCGGACGGCCACTCCTGTGGCGCTTGTGCGGCCGAAAGCCCTGCTCGGGTTTCACCAGGAGTGCCGTCAGGAGTCCGATGAAGCCGTCGGCGGTTGGCTCGATGCCGAAGTGCACGTACAGCAGTCTCAACTTGTCCAAGTCGGTCACGACCGACCTGCGATCTGGATGACATTTCCATTGCTCTGGGCAGGCACCAGCGGAACCACTGCCGCCGCCGCAAGGTCTTCGAGGCCATCGGCAATCCATCGGCCATAGTGGCGCTCGATCATTGGCACAGACGTGTCGTGCAGCGCAGCGACAAGCCGTATCGGCAGATTTGCCCTGATGCCTCGCACGATCGAGCTGTGCCGCAGGCTGTAGGGGATCACGGTCGGCATCTTTGCCCTGGCCCGGATCTCATACCAAGGGCGCTGCATTTCACTGGCGAACTGCCATGCGCCACGGCCGGCGCGCTCCCATCCAATCGAGCCCGCAACCTGCTTGCTGCGCCACCGCTCCATCAAGATCTCATCATTGCCCCTGCCCGTCGTTGCCGGCAGCAGCGCGTCCATCACATCCTTCCCGACCGGCACCGGTACACTGGCGATCTTGCCGCCACGGCCCTTGCGGGAGCTTGGAACCATGAGGCGCGACTGTGCCCGCTGCACGTCGCCAACCTTCATGCGGGTGATCTGGGAGAACCGGGCACCGGTTGCCGCAAGCACGACCACCAGCCGAAACAGATCGCCATTCCAATTCCCTTCGATGTCGATTTCACGAGCGGCGGCGAGCAACTTGCCGACTTGCGCGGCTGATAGGATCTGATTGTCTCGGGCAAGCGGCGCTGCTTCGTCGGTGTCCATCTTCTCAGCCTTGAGGCCTTGCTTGATGACCGCCGGCAATGTCGGATCCAAATGCTCCCGATGCGCAGCATAGGCGCCGTTGAGAGCGGCCTTGAGGTCGTTGATGAGGCGCTGCTCGGTCGAGCCCTTCAAATCGTCTGGCAGCAACTTGCGCCAGTTCAGAAGGTCACTTTCCTTGAGAGCATGCAGGCCGACATCGGCCAGCGGCGCCGCAGCCACGGCTCCCCGACTGCCTCGCTTGTCCTGACCGAGTATATAGCGCCGCAATCGTTGCCCGGCATCTGAGCGCACCGGGCGGCCCTTCCTGCGGCTTTCCCTTGCATCTCGCTCGGCAATGTAGCTTTCAACAGCAAGGCGCACGGTCAGCGCAGGACCGGCAGCTGCAGCCTTCGCTTCCTGTCTGGCCTTGGTGACGATCTGGCGAGCCTGAGCTTCCGCCTGAGCGAACGTTAGCACGCCGTCCGTGAGCTTGTCGTTGACGTCGTTTGCTGGCCCGACTGGCGCCTGCAGATAGTTCGCGCCCGGCCCATGGTTACGCCAGCGAGCGAACCAGACCCCTCCCCGTTTGCCCCGGCGATACCAGACCGCAGCATCGGCATCGAGGCGACGAGCGTATTCGCCAGCAGGCAACTTTGAACGTGCGCTGGCAGTGGTGATCGGGGCTTCCCTGAGGGTCTTGGCCATCGTGTTCCCGCCTTGCGGTTTTGAAAACACGTCGAATATAGGTCGAATAAACCCCGGTGTACAGCAGCGAACCGAAATGAATGAAAAGCCCAGAAATCCTGGATTTCAGCGAACCAGCGCGAACGCAAAGCCTCGAAAATCATGCCCTTTCACGGCGGTAACAGGGGTTCGATTCCCCTTGGGCGTACCAGCAGATGTCAGCGACTTAGCACCCTCTCCCGGCAAATCATCCAATAAGCGTCAAATAGCGACTGCGTATTACGGCCGACGGTGACCGCGAAATGGCCCGCTCTGAGAATCCGTGGGCGGCTCCTGTCATCCGTTCGCGCTTTTCATAACGTGAACGCCTTCCAGCGCTCCATCGAGCCAGACATTATGGCTCAAGGAGTGCGAAACCATATAGCGCCCACAACTGCTCACATTCTCTCGCCCTGAGGCTCGGTGTTCCTGCTTTTCCGTAAAACACCATCGCTCCGCGAACTCCGTATCCAAGCACGGATGCATTCGCAACGAACTGGATAGCTTGCCCCAGGCGCATGGTGCCGATCTTGGCATCAGTCTTGTTGGCGAGGTCGACGATTCCAAGGATCTCAGCGTCAGTGTTCCTGGCTTCGAGAACAGCATCCGAAGTCGCACTGGTGACGCTAAAAGGCATCGTATTAGCCTCTGCTAATAATAACAGCGAACTAACGCGTCTTGTTCCCGAGGATCGACAGGCCCGGCCACCGAGGTCGCCGGGAATTGCCTCGTATTTTAGCGACATCTGAAACAAAGGGATTTCGCGAGCGTTTAAAGCTCCACAAAGGAGCTTCGACGATGGACCCGGCTACCGCAGCGGTGATGGTTTTGCTTTTGTGCAGCCCAGGCGAGGCTTCGATCTGCAAACCGCTTAATACGGCGCCTCGGGTTTTCGCCTCCCTCAACGAATGCCGTGTCACATTGGAAGCTGAACTCGCCGGCGCTCCTAGCGGAAGAATGGTCGGCCGATGCCAGGTCGTCGATCCGACCATCACGGGCTCTTTGCCAGCCGGCTATACGACAGTTACGGTTACGCGCGGCGACAGCAATGTCAGGTATATTGTTCCGTACAAGGAATAGCCGGGCCACCTGAGCAGCCGAGCCTCGTCCGAAGAGTATCGATCAGCAGCCCGTCTATTTCCGCCGCCAAACATTCTCCACCCGAACCAAGACGAAGCCAGTGGCGTGGGTCGATCTCAATCCGGTAGGAATCGCCGTGCAGGGTTTCCATCGTATGGGCCAGGAATCGCGCAGCAAGATCGACTTGGGCCAGCTTCGCCTTGACCTCTGCGGCTCCGTCGGCGACGGCATCGGCACGCTGCGGAATTGTCCTCCTGCCGAACAAGGGCGGCTTAGCCGGCTCTACGCTGAAACTTCGTCAGATACCGTCCCAAGTGTTGGAAGAAAGATATTTGGTGGTCGGCATAACTGCCCAGCCAAAATCCATTTGCATTTCGCGCGGCGGGCTGTTCAGCATCCGCGTCGTTTTTTGGGCATCATGCGCATATTTCAGGGCCGCTCCCATGCGGTTGAGCGTTTTTAAAATCGACATGGCTCATCATCCTTCCATGTGCCGAAGCCGTCCCGCGAGCGATCTTCGGCTGCTTTCGATCGGTACTAGATGGTCGATGATTGTTTCCGCCGCGTCGCACGCAAGCTCACGGGCTGTAACCAAACAGTTGCCCCTGAAACGCTCGCACACAACCAAGCTGGTCAGAAGGTTTTGAGGTGATCGGAGTTGTCCCAGGCATCCCACGCCAGGGAGCGTGTGCCGTTGCCTCCTCGAAACAAAGCCGAAATTGCGCACCATCAGATCGAAACATGATCGCTGCAAAAACGGCGTTGACCGGCACTGCCGGAAATCAGAGCAAAGGGAAACTCAAATGACCAACATTATTCGTAATGCAATTCTGGCTACTGTCGCGGTTTTCAGCTTGTCCGGTGCGGCTTATGCTCAGCAGCAGACCATCACTTCTTGCAGCAATCACGATGATTACTGGAGCCAGTGCCTGGGTGCCGCAAACAACGGCCACCAGAGCGGCGGCCGCGGACACGATCGCCACTGATTGACGATCGGGTTCCAACAAATGCCTCGCTGGCAAGTTGCCGGCGGGGCTTTGTGCGTTCTGGCAACCTCTTTGATCACAGGACGCCGCGCAGCGGCCCAATCGCCCCCGGTGTGTCCTGAGGTGCACGACGGCGGCTGCAGCCGACCAGCCGCTGGCGCTGAGACGCCACGATCGACAGCACGACGCCCGAAGTCATCGAGGCGTCACGACTGGTCCGCAGATGACATCCAAGACGCGTGATACAAAACCGAACGTCTGGCTGACGCCTCGGAACAAATCTCCGTGACCCATAGCTGAAAGCAATCGTGCACTATATTATAACATGGTCGAGGCGATGCGATGTCGAACGTCTACGATCTTGGAAGCGATCTGGTGCGTCGTATCTATGAAAAACGCATAGATGCACCGGCGATTCTTGATGCCTCCACGCATTTTCCCAACGCCACAAAGTTCGCGGCCGTCTGGCAGAGTATTCGCGATGAAGCGCTGTCGGTGCAACTGAACCGGGTGCCGCGTTTTCACGACATCATGCCGGAACAGGCCGAGATTTCGGCCAATGACGGCCTCGATTGGCGCATGTTCGTGCTCAAGGCTTACGACATGACGATCCCGGAAAACCTTGGGAAGATGCCTACCCTCAGCCGGTTGCTGTCGGAGTGCCCCGAGGTCAAATCGGCGGCTGTTTCATTCCTGGCGCCGCGCAAGCACATCCCGCCCCACCGCGGCCCCTTTCGCGGCATCATGAGATTTCATCTCGGCCTTGTCATTCCGAAACTGGCGGACGGCCGCCCGGCAACGATCATGATGATCAACCATGAGGAAAAGCGGATCGCCGACGGCGAATGCCTGCTGTGGGACGACACTTTCGAGCACGAGGTCATGAACAGCGCCGATCAGGCGCGTATCGCCTTGTTGCTTGATGTGTGGCGCCCGGATATGCCGCTGGACATGGAGATCCTGTCCAGGTTGATCGTTCGCGGCGTGCAGGTGGGAATGCACTACAGAGGGGTATCTTTCGCCGGTTGACGCGTCACGCCCTCGCTTCGCGAAATCCTCTTGCGCTGCCGCCGCGCTTCAGCGGCAACATCATGTCCCTTGCAAGCAAACCGCTGACGCGGCAGAAGGCCATGAAGGCCCGGCACGCTTCCTCGGCGCTTGCCACATCGACCGTCGCGCCGAAGCAGGAGTTAAACGCGGCGTCATAAACCTTGCCCTGCCGGCGCTTCGGCCAATTCTGCAGGAAATCGAGCGCCTGCTCGACGCTGTAGATTTCCTCGACCGGCAGGCCAGGCGCGGGCGTGATGCGCACCGGCACCTCGAATTGCAGTCTGTCCATTCCCTGTCTCCCGAACTGGCGAAGTCGGAGCGACGCCGTTCGTTCTGAAAAGTTCTTTGACCGGCTTTTGACGCAGGAATGTGACCTCAGTGCGGTGCGGGCCCGGCGACTGCCGCGGCAGATCGGCGCTCTGGCCACATCGTTCGACCGGGCGATGCAACCGGCATCGCCCTGTCGAGGTTGCGTCTACCGGTTCGCCGGCTCCCTCTCCGCCTCGTAGGCCATGCGCGAGACCGCCATCAGCAGATAGGCGGACGGCACTGCGAAGACGACGCCGAGCACGACGCCACCGTCCTTTCCACGCGAAGCGTTGCGGCTAAGGCCCAATAAACAGTGGCTATACAGATGACTGCCTGGACGGCGAGAAACGCGGCTGCCGAAGCAGCGCGCGTGAGTGTCTTGAATGTCTTGATACGTTGCATCGAGAAATGTCCAATGGACGCGCCACGCAACCTGCCGACGGCCGGTCGCCGTCGCCAGGTCGCGGCGCGCAAGGAAAAGTTGAGGTGAGGAAGCTGCGGCCAGCGACCGCCTGACTCAGGCGGTTGGTGGCGCGCGGGGCTGATTGGGATGCGAGAGCGGCGCGGCCACAAAGGCAGGCGCGATGCCGGCCTGCGGCAAAGCCCGCCAGCGACAAGGAAATCGGATGCGGGAGCGAGAATGGCGGGATTGCCGCTGACGAGCTTTACCGGCAGCGGCCGGCCGGCGCGGGCTTCGAGGGCCTGCGCCTTGCCGGCGATCCTCAGCCAGGCAAGCGTTACGCCCTGCCGCATCGCGCTGATGCCGGCGCCGCCCGGGGCAGACGCTGTCGAGGCGGAGACCTCGGCCTGGGCGAAGCTCACCAGCGCAAGCGCAAGCAGCGCCATCAGGGCCGAGCACGCGGTCCTGCTTGGCAGCAGCGTCGATCTTGCGCGTTCCGGTGCCGTCAACGGGCGTAAATCTCCTGCATCCTGACCCGGCTACCTCAAGGGATGGTGCAAGGAAAGCTTTGCGACACCCAGACGCGCCCGCCCAGCGAATATTCCCTCGGCAAACCGGTTGCAGGCACTTCGTCCTTGAACCTTGCGGCTTCCAGTGCCAAATCTGAAGAAAATTTCCGCACCGGCTCGCGTCAGGAGCCAACCCGCGAACGGACAAGAATGGTTACCTATCTCGACGCCGCAACGGCCCCCTTGAGAAACACCGGCCAGATCCGCCTCTATGGCGAGGAAGGGTTCGCGGGCATGCGCAAGGCCTGCGATCTCACCGCGCGCTGTCTCGACGAGCTTGTGTCGATGGTGAAGCCCGGCGTCACCACCGAGACCATCGACCGTTTCGTCTTCGAGTTCGGCATGGATCACGGCGCGTTGCCGGCCACGCTCAACTATCGCGGCTACACCAAATCGTCCTGCACTTCGATCAATCACGTGGTCTGCCACGGCATTCCCGACAACAAGCCGCTCAAGGACGGCGACATCGTCAACATCGACGTCACCTACATCCTCGACGGCTGGCACGGCGATTCCTCGCGCATGTATCCGGTCGGCACGATCAAGCGCGCCGCCGAGCGCCTGCTCGAGGTGACTTACGAATGCCTGATGCGCGGCATCGCCGCAATCAGGCCGGGCGCTCGCACCGGCGCGATCGGCGCCGCTATCCAAACCTATGCCGAGGCCGAGCGCTGCTCGGTGGTGCGCGACTTCTGTGGCCACGGCGTCGGCCAGCTTTTCCATGACGCGCCGAACATCCTGCATTACGGCACCGCCGGCGAAGGCGTCGAGATGCGGCCCGGCATGATCTTCACCGTCGAGCCGATGATCAATCTCGGCCGCCCGCATGTGAAGGTGCTCTCTGACGGCTGGACGGCGGTGACGCGCGACCGTTCACTGTCGGCACAGTACGAGCATACGATCGGCGTCACCGATAGCGGCTGCGAGATCTTCACGCTGTCGCCAAAGAAGCTCGACCGCCCCGGCTTGCCGGATTAGTCTGCCGCAGGCACGGCATCGGCAGGATTCCCAAGCCCGGCTCCGGCCAGAAGCGCGGACCTGAGGCACCTGGCTGCTGGCAGCAAGGGTTTGTCGAGCCGTCGGGCAAGATAGACCCAGCTCTTCGTTGTCCCATTTTCACCAAGCGCAGCGGCTGAAAGCTGCACGAGCCGCTCTTCGACAAGATCTTGCTCGATCAACCAAAGTGGAAGCCGCCCCCAACCGATGCCTGCTCTGATCAACGCCAGTTTCGCCTCTTGGCTACCCACCCGCCACTTGCGCTGGGAGAGCACGCCATAGTCGCGGCCATGGGAGCGAGGAGAAGGGTCCATCAGGACGATCTGGATGTGATCGGCCAGCTCTGGCGTACTCACCCGGCCTTTCTTCGCTATCAAGGCCAGAGCGTGCCCAGCACCGACGACCGCCGCCATCGACAGCGGCGCGAGGGAATCGAATTCCAGGCGCGAATCGCGCAGGTCTTCGCCCACCGTTATCGCGAGGTCGACCGTGCCCTGCAGGAGGCAATCGATCGGTTCCCCAAGGGTACCTATCTGCAACCGGACGCCAACCGTCGGATAGGTGGCGTGGAGGGCTTCAAGAGCCCTGCCGACGGCCGGCAATGGAACAAGCGTGTCCACCATCAGCGCAAGCTCGATTTCAATGCCGCTGCCCATACCCTGCGCCTTCGCGCGCAGCAGATCGGCGCGTAGAACCAGCGAGCGACAGTCGTCCAGCAGGGCCCGTCCGTCCGAGGTCAAGGTCGGCCGACGAGTCGACCGGTCGAACAGGACCGTCTTGAGTTCGGTCTCCAGATTGGCAATCGCGTGGCTTACCGCCGACTGGGCGCGACCGAGCCGCATGGAGGCCAGGCGAAAGCTACCCGCGTCCGCCACGGCCAGGAACATCCGCATCTGATCGAGAGTGAGCGCGTCGAGCATGATCGATCAATTAGATCAGAAAGCGCCAACTTTTAGCAATCCCATCGATCGCCCCGATGTGTCATCAGTTTCCTGGCCTGAGACAGGAGAGCGAAGTGACTGAACGGCTCAAGCTCGCAGCGCTGATCGGCAGCACGCGGGAACGACGCTATGGCGACAAGGTCGGACACTGGTTTGCCCAGGAGGCGCAGAGACTGGGCGATTTCGAGCTTTCCCGCATCGATGTTGCAGACATTGATCTGCCCAGCCGGCACTTGGCGGAGCCGACACCGGCGATGAAGGCATTCACGAGTAAGCTCGCCAAGGCAGACGCCTTCGTTGTCGTCACCCCCGAATACAATCACAGCATGCCCGGTCATCTTAAGCACGCTATCGACCAGGCTACTGAAGAGTGGCACGCCAAGCCGGTCGGCTTCGTTTCATACGGTGGCGTTTCCGGCGGGTTGAGGGCCGTCGAACATCTTCGGCAGGTATTTGCCGAGCTCCACGCCGTCACCGTCCGGGACGCAGTAAGCTTTCACGGGGTGTGGGAGCATTTTGCTGATGGTGCGGGCCCGCTCGATCCGAAGCGCAGCTCCGGCGCTGTCAAAACCATGCTCCACCAACTCAAGTGGTGGGCTCTTGCGCTGAAGGAGGCGCGTTCGCGCGCCCCCTATACCGTAGGCTAACACATGGATTCGCAACGCATCATTGCAGGCGCCCTCATGACCATAGCCATGACGCTGGTCGGATCCGGCGTGGTGGCCTCGAAAATCATTGCCGGCGGCATGCACCCTTTCCTCGCCGTTCCCCTGCGTTTCCTGATTTCGACGCCGATCCTCTGGGGACTCGTCTTCCTGACAAGCACGCCGCGGTCGCGGCTCTTGGCAAAGGAATATATGATTGTGATGATTCAGGCGGCCGCGGGCAGCGCCGGCTATAGCATTCTAATGATCCTCGCCTTGACCTTGACGACGAGTGCCAATGCCAGCGTCATCCACGGCCTTTTGCCTGTATTGGCTGCCCTCGTTGCAACGCTGGCCTTGAAGGAGAGGCTTGGCGCCAAGCTATGGATCGCCATCGGCGCTGTCACGGCAGGCGCACTTCTTGTCAATGTCGCCTCTGCCAAGGGCTTTGGCCTCGATCTGAAGCTGCTGGCGGGTAACCTGCTGGTGGTCCTCGCTGTTTCCGGCGAAGCACTGTTTGCTATCCTGAACAAGAGAATCAGCAAGCCGCTGGCGCCGCTCTATCTCGCGGCGCTGATGAGCAGCATTTCACTGGTGCTGACCTTGCCGCTCGCCGCTGCCCTTGTCGCGTTTAGCACCGTTGCAGCAGCACCTGCCGCCCTATTGGCGACAGTCTATATCAGCATTTTTCCCACCGTGATCGGCTTCTGGCTCTGGTATTCAGGAGCCGCGCGCGCCAGCGGCGGAGAGGCTGGCGTGTTCATGGCAGTGCTGCCGGTCGCGGCACTCGCGCTCTCGTTTCTTCTTCTCGGTGAGACCATCACGACGATCCACATTCTCGGAACCGCCCTTGTCGTCCTCGGCATCGCTGTTTCGGTCAGCGGGGCAAGAACGGTGAAGAAGCAGGCTGCCGAAGGTGCTCATGTTTAACGCTCGCCAATAGGCGATGCAGCCCTCATCGTCACGGCGTCTTGATATGTCCCAGCAACGCTCCCGGCTACTTTCTTGAAATGATCGAGAACCGTTTCGCGTTTCAGAATCATGCTTTAGTCTCTGGCAAGGTCTTCTTTCGATCAGCGATGTGGGCGGGCGATGGGAAAAGTCGAGGACGAGCGGGCGTTTTTCTCTGAAGCCTGGGTAGAGCCGCCGAAGAAAGAGGTGGCGCCTGTTGAGAAGCCGCACTACCACGGCCATCGTGATCGTCTGCGCGAACGCTTCTTGGCCGGCGGTGCGGACGCCCTGCCCGACTATGAACTGCTTGAGCTGCTTCTCTTCCGGCTGATCCCGCGCGTCGACACCAAGCCGATCGCCAAGGCGCTGATCGCGCGCTTTGGTTCGCTTGCCGAAGTGCTCGGCGCGCCGGCGTCCCTGCTCGAGGAAGTGAAGGGCATCGGGCCGACGGTGGCGACCGATCTCAAGGTCATCGCCGCCACGGCGCAGCGCATGGCGCGCGGCGAAGTGCGCGGCCGCGAGGTTCTGTCGAACTGGACGCAGCTTCTCGATTATTGCCGCTCGGCCATGGCCTTCGAGGCCCGCGAGCAGTTCCGCATTCTCTTCCTCGACAAGAAGAACGGGCTGATCGCCGACGAGGTGCAGCAGACCGGCACGGTCGACCATACGCCTGTCTATCCGCGCGAGGTGGTCAAGCGCGCGCTCGAACTTTCCGCCAGCGCGATCATTCTGGTGCATAACCATCCGTCCGGCGACCCGACGCCCTCGCGCGCCGACATCGACATGACCAAGCAGATCATCGAGACGGCCAAGCCGCTCGGCATCGCCGTGCACGACCACATCATCATCGGCCGCAAGGGCAATGCCTCGATGAAGGGCCTGCTGCTGATCTGACAGTCCCGAATATCAGCTGGAAATCATCCGACGGCGGGCACCTCGCGGGCAATGGCTCGATCGAGACGCGTTGACGTTAGTTCATCAAAAGCACCAGAGCGGGATGCAGCTTCTTCAGGTTCGGCAATGATTTCGATTGCCAGGGTATGTCGGGCGTTCCGCGCACGACAAGTCGAACATCGGGATGCTTGCGCACCTCGATGGTAAATTTCGCCAGCAGGTTGATGCCGGAAGAGTTGAGAAAGTGAAGGTCCTTCAAATTGAGTGTGATGGAAGCGGGATTTGAGGCAAGAACACTGGTCGCCAAAGCCGTGATCGGCGCACCTGCCTCGGAACTGGCAAGCCGCATTGCACCGTCGAAAAAGATATCGCTTCCCTCAGTCCACACGCGGTAGTCGTCTGTCTTGATTTCCATATCTGGCTTCGCTTCATCTAGTTGTGAGTTTGCGAGATCGGAATGGAGGCATATGTTTCCAGGCAAATACGATCGTTTTCATCGGCGGGGCTGAATATCCAGGCCAAGCGCGCGCCATAGTCGCTCATTAACGTCAGCAATCCAAGCCCGGAGCTCCCCACGTCGGGGTTCGCGGCATTCGCCTCAATCCGCTGTATCAGCAGGTCCTTTGGGTCGCCAACCGTGATGTCCGCCAGAAGGCTTTGGAACTCGGACGCGATTTCACCATCGACGTCATTCGACACCTTCAGCTTGAAGCACTCCGAATCCATCGACGCCTCAACCACGATTTCGCCTGGTGCGCGGAACTTGACGGCGTTTTCGATGAGTTCGTTGACCAGATATCCGATGCTATGCCGCACCTCCATGTAGTCATTGCGCGACGACTGAAAGCGCAACGCGAAAAGATCGGCAATGAAGTCCGAGGTCGTGGCGCAATGACGCCAACTCAAGTCGAGAGGTCCGTCGAACAGCCGCACGCGACTGACGCTCCCCTTCATCCCGATTGCAATGTCAGGCGTACCGAACAGCGCTGTCATCCTACGTATGCCTTATGATCACGAGTGTGATGTCGTCGTGGATCTTCTGGATTCCGATATGAGCCATCAAATCCTCGATGATCCCGGTCTTGATGTCCTCGGCGCTCCTGCCATGGCGCTTTTGCACGCTCTTGCAGAGGCGATCGAACCCGAACAGTCTTCTGTCTTCATCTTCCGCCTCGGTCACACCGTCGGTGTGCAACACGATTACGTCGCCGCTCCCGAACACGATGTCTCGCGTGTCAACAAACTGCGAGATGTCGTTCTCCAGGCCAACGGGCAGACCCAGATTGAGCGTGTCGATACGTTCGACGTCCCCATCCGCACGCACGACGAGAATGTCCTCGTGCTGGCCGGATAGCGTTACCCGCCCGTCCTCAAAGTCAAGAAAGGCCAGCGAGAGATGCTTGTCGGTGTTCGTCCGCTCGATGTTCTTGTAGATGGCCCTGTTCAGACGAACCAGAAACTGATGCGGATCGCCTTCGTTGGCCTCCTGCAGCGCGCGTGCAACGGATTGGACCATCAGCATCAGCACGCCGCTCTCGAGACCATGACCGGTCACGTCGCCGATGCCTATCTTGACCCGTGATCCGTTCTGGAGGACGTCGTAGTAGTCCCCGCCCACCTCGTCGGCCGGCCGCATGTAGGCCGCGATCTCCAGCCCCGGAATCGCTTCGAGTTCGAACGGTTTCGGCAGGACCATCATCTGGATTTGCCTGGCGACCGCGAGTTCGGCGCCGAGACGGACGTTCTCGTCCCGCAGCTTTTCGTTGAGCGCGGAAATCTCCTGATTTGCGTCGCCGAGTTCCCTGGTGCGTTCGTCGACGAGTTGCTCGAGGTTTTCCGTGTGAAAGCTGATCTGCTCGGCCATGCGGTTGAAGGCGACCCCGACCGCTCCAACCTCGTCGCGCGTTGGAACGCGAACGCGGACCGAATAGTCTTTGGACTGTAGCCTCTGGGCGGCGCTGGCAAGCGCCCTGAGGCCGGCCGTGATCCGCTTCGAGATGCCGAGCACTGCCGCAAATACAATCAGAAGCGAAACGACGATGGCGGCGACCTGAAAGAGCAGAATACGATTGGTCGCGCGAGAAATACTCTTTTGCGCGGCGACCAGGGACGCATAGATTTCGCGTTCTGGAACGACGATTCCGACCGACATCGTTTCAGACTTGATCGGTCCCGAGCTCCACAGATTGGTCGGCTTCAATCTTTTGAGGACAACTATGTAGGGTACGTGTTCGCCCTTGTTGTCGAGCATGATATGCTGAATGACACCGTCATTGTTCTGGTCGAGCGGCAGCGACGCGATGGCCGGCTGCGTGCTTCCCCGCAGCGACCTCTCCAGGCCGGTGACGCCCTGCGTGCCCGCATCGTTGGATGAAGTCAGGCCTATGATCGCCTCGCCCGATGGATTGATCGCCACTACATTGCCGGTCGACATGGTGAGGAAGCCGAACCCGGTTTCGGCGATCTTGACGCGCTCGACGACTTCCGCGAGTTGATCGAGAGTGATGTCTGCACCCGCTACACCAGCGATGCCGGTACGGTCGCGCGTCCACAGCGGGTGGAAGAAACTGACGATCAGCTTTCCCGTGATCGCATCGGTGTAGGGCGCTGTCTGAGTGATGTCGTCGGGGACTGGACGTGAGGCTGGATCACTCGCCCATTGCTGCCATGACCCGTAGATCCCCGGAAAGAAGAACTCCCAGAACTCCGCCTTGTTGTGGCCCGGATAGAGTCGGTCGAAGGTCTGTGCCTGGTCCGTATACGGTACCGTCCTGAAGATCGGGCGTTCCTTCGGACCAATATAGTACATCTGCAGTTTTGGCGATCCGCTGGCCATAAGGGTCGGCGCGACGAGATCCAGAACGGTACTGTCTTCGATTTCCTGCTCAACGCTCGGCAACGGCGTGTGGTCGGCGCCCAGCAAGTAGCCCCAGACGCTAATCACGGAAGGCGCGCCCGGCAGGTTCTGCGCCCAATCGCCCTTCGCGTCATAGACGACCTTCACCGAGCCGGGTGCCTCCTGCGAAAGGGTTGCTCCGACCTGTCGCTGCCGGCTCGGATGGTCGGTCTGGGCCTGCAGAACGCCGGCCAGCGCCTTCACGTCCCCATGAACTCGATCGAGCAGGAGGTCGACGCTTAACGCTGTCGAGTCGGCATAGGAGCGAATGTATTCCTGGTTTGCGGTGGTCAGGCCCTCACCGACTTCCGACGTGGCGTCGCGCGACAGCTTTTGAACGTTCCAGAGCGCAAGGCCACCGCTCAGCAAGAGGTCGAACAACACGGCGCCGCCGACGACCAAGACGAATTTCGCCCGGAAGGAGCGCAGGCCGAAGCGCGGTGTAGGCTGATCGTCGGCTTTCATTGCGGCCTTCGCCCCGATGCGACCCAGATCGGCCAACCCGCATAACCCTTGGGGTGTAGCGCTGCGAATATGTGATCCTGGAAACCCTGCCGGAACCGTGCAACGAACTCCGGCCCGTCGCCGCGTTTGATGGCCATCTCGCCGGCATAGACATCGGCCCAGGCGACAATGACATCGGCGAAGTCCTGCGGATCTCCGTCCAAGTTGGTGACGGTGAAGGTCTCGACACGTATGTCGTCGAATCCGGCTTCGATCAGATATCGCCGACTCTTGGGCCCGAGCTCGACGTCCATTTCGAAATGCGCGAACAGCTTCGCCACTTCATTGTATGTCCAACGGATGCTTTCGGCGCGCGGCTCGCCGAGGCAATGCGAATTCTTCTCGTTGGTGATGTAGACCCGCCCGCCTGGCTTGCATATGCGGTAGAGTTCCTTGAGGATGAGTTCCGGTCGATTGAAGATTTGAAGCGAATGTCGGCAGGTGACCAAGTCGAACTGCTCCTCGTCGAGCAGCATTTCCGAGGCATCGCCATAAGTATATTCGATGCCCCGGATATCGAACTCCCGCATCACGCGTCGGGCGTAGTCCAGGCTTGATATGGAGTGGTCGAGGGCGACAATCCGCGACGGCTGGAACTCTTTCTGCACGAGCACGGCGAAATCGCCGATCCCGCAACAGATGTCGGCCATAACGATCCCGGGTCTCATGCCATGTCGCGGCAGGATTGCACGCTCGTGGCGCCAGGTCATCTTTGTCTGCGTGCGCAGGATTGGAACGAACCCGCCTTCCTCGAGGAAGCCCTGCCCTGGATAGAATTCGCTGTCATACTCCTCGACCGCGATGTTCGGTTCGATTCCGCTCAGCCGACCGAATTTTCGCGAGGTCCATCCGACGACGCTCGACGTGATGACAACAAATTTGAGATCGGGTCGAGCGCGACAGGCATCGATGATGATCCTCGAAAAGGCGTAAAATGCAGCGTTGTTCATCTGCGCCAAGCGCCTGACATTGACGTAGAGAACGCCGCGTACTCGGCCGATCGCATCGCGGAGCAATGCCAGGCTGGGCCCAAGCTCATCGATCGCCTGAGGCCGGACCACCCCAGATATTGAGAACTCCTGGTTGTTCGCATCGTACTGCGCCTTGAAGCGCGCGTGCAGGTTGTAAGGGCTCAATGTTGCAGGCCCTCAAGCGGAAGATCCACGACGAGCGTGATCGCATCGCCGTCGGCTTCCTCGACCCTGAGTGCCGCGTTGTAGTCGACAGCCAGTTCCAGGAGTACCACCTCCCGGCTGGGCGCCAGATCCCCAGACACAGAATTGAGATATCGCTCCTTGGCCTCAAATCCCGCGACTTGCGAAACGGCTTCTTCGTAGAATTGGCGCTCCTCCGGCATGCAGGGAAATGTCAGCTCGATCCTGTCCGTGGCGCCATAGCGAGACACCCTGCATGCCAGTTCGCCGTCGGCGTGGCGGGTACGAAAGGCGACTTCCAGTAATTCGTTGAACGCAGAGGAAAAGAGATTCGAATGCCGCACCGAGTCTGATCTGTTTTGACTGATCATCCGGGCGATGTACGTCGAGACATAATCGCAGTGTTTCCAAGCGGAGACAAAAGTCTTGATTTCCATGTCGATCTGGATCATCGGCTCAAAAGTCGGTTCGCCAACCGGGTCATGATGAACAGATCCCATCCGCATCCTCTCCTATTCCATCCGTATTTGAGCCCAGGTGACGCGATGAACTCCGGGACGGAAGTTTGACCGCCTCGTGATGAGCCAGTCCCGCATTGCGCGGCATCTAGCTCGATCGTTTTTACAGCCCTCCGATTTACAAACGGTGCAAGTGGCTAGCGCGCCCGATTTGATTCCTCCATCGCTACCAGCCCGTTCGGCGGCGACCGCCTGATGAAATCGCCGGTTGCCTCGGATCCGAGCGGCCGTCCCATGAAATTGCCTTGCAGGTAATCGCAATTTTCCTTGATCAGCCACCGTGCCTGCGCCGACGTCTCGACCCCCTCGGCGGTGACGCTAATTCCCAGGCCGTGCGCCAGACTTATGATCGATCGCACAATCGTTTGACTCTTCAGATCCGTCTCCAGGTCCGCGATGAAGTATTGATCTATCTTCAAGGTATCGAACGGAAAATTCTTAAGGTAGCTCAAGGATGAATAGTATGTTCCAAAATCGTCGAGCGAGATTCGTATTCCCAGGACGTTCAACGTATTCAATGTATCTATATTGTCGATAGTCTTCTCAAGAAGAACCGTTTCGGTTATCTCGAGTTCAAGCCTTTCAGCTCGGATTCCAACTGCGTCGATGATCTGAGCGACCGTGTCCGTCAGCGAACCGCTTAGGAACTGAGCCGGCGACAGGTTGACTGCGACTGTCAGCGCAGAAGGCCACGCCAATGCCTGGCGACAGGCTTGCTCGAGCACCCATCGTCCAATTTCGTCCATCAGACCGTCCGCTTCGGCGATCGGTATGAACACGCCGGGCGGAATGATTCCGATCTCGGGGTGCCGCCACCGCAGCAGCGCTTCGAAACCAATCACCGACGAAGGAGGCCTGATGAGCGGCTGATAGTCCAGGTAAAGCTCGCCCCGCTCCAGCGCGGTTCGAAGGCTGCGCCTCAGATTTTCGCGTTGCTCGAGCAACAACAGCATCGAGCGATTGAACGTTCGAGCGCAGCCGCGACCATCGGTCTTGGCTGCGTAAAGAGCAATATCTGCGGCTTTCATCAGCTGCTCGCCATCGGTCCCGTGCTCCGGCCCGAAAGCGATTCCGATACTTGAACCGACGAAGACGGGAATGCCGTTGATGACGAAAGGGTCCTTGAACGAGTTGACCAGCGATGTGGCGAGGCGCTCGGCTTCCGCGGGCTGCTCCTTGCCCAATTGGATGACGGCGAACTCGTCGCCGGCATACCGGTATGCAGATTCGCCGTCCTCCAGCGCGTCGCGGATTCGACCTGCCGCGAGTTGCAGAAGCGTGTCGCCTGCCCCATGGCCGAGCGTGTCGTTGACCGCTTTGAAATCGTCAAGATCGATTTGCAGCAGGGCGGCTTTCGGCTGAGATCCGCCGATGGCCGCCAGCGCTTGCTGCAGCCGCTCGCCGAATCGCCGCCGATTCTGCAGTCCCGTCAGCACGTCGTGCGTCGCCTGATGGAGCAGAATCATATGCTCCTGCTCCTGCGCCGCGCTGCGCTCCCCCTGCTCCCGGGATTCGATGATTCCCACACCATCTGCAGTGCCGAAGACGAAAACGGAGCGGGGCGCTTCGCCCGATGAGCGCGGCAGGTCAATGCTTGCCGCAGAGCCGCCCTGGAACACCCGAAGAAATTCGTCGCGGCACCTCGTATCGAGGAAGCTTGGATAGATCTCCCAAATGGCGGCGCCTGGCACAACCGCACCTCCGTACAGGCGTTTAAGCCTGGCGGCGTAGTGAGTTAGGCGGAAGTCGCTATCATAGAACGATAGAAGTTCGGTCGTATTCGCCAACAGGTTAGCGAGAAGCGCTTCGCCGGCACGTGAACCATCGCTTGAGGACGACTCCTCATTCTGCGTGCCGACGCCTGATGCCTCTGAACGCAAAAGCCACCTCCGTAGGCGGTGAAAATTAGCGTCCCCCAGTTTAGAAATAGCATAAGTAACAAGCTTGGCAAACTTTCAACTCGCTATTTCAACAAGCGGTGCATGCGCTGTAATTGCAATGGATCCTCCGCTGTGATTGGCGGGCAGGTTATTCCACGATGGACGTTCATTCATTGTTAATAAATTGCGAATCGGCAGATAATCGGCGTCGCGCCAGGCGTGATTCGAAATATTGCGATCCACAGGACAGAGCGGAATTCGCGGCCTGGGCTCGATCACAGACCTAGTGTTTCGAGATCGGCTTTCTCAAAAATCTGGTTTTCAGCCACGTTTTCGACGGTCCGCTCTGGTAGGGGCTATCGGCGCGTTTCGAGATGACGCCGTCGAGCTCCGTTTTCTCGGTGGCGCGAAAGATCGCGAGCGCGTCGCCCTCAAAATGCTCGCTGTATTGGATCTTGCCGAGGCCAGGCTCAACCAGTCGCCACAGCGCTTGCTTGCGTTGCAGCAGGGGTAAGGGGATAAGATTGCGACCGTCGAGATGGAGGATGTCGAAAGCGACGAACACCAGCCGGCTCGGCTCGTTCCAGATCGCGGCTTCCAGCTCAGGAGAACCGGGCGAGCCACGCCCGCCTGAGACAATCACCTCGCCGTCGAGAATGGCAGCCCGGCATGGCAGGTCGACAGCTAGCGCGATGGGCCAGTATTTAGTCGTCCAGTCGCGTCCGTTCTTGTTGTAAAGACGCGCGCCGTTCTTATCAATGATGATTTGCGTGCGGTAGCCGTCGAATTTGGCCTCGTGGACCCACCCTTCATCTTCGGGCGGCCGCTCGACAAGAGTTGGTATCTGCGGCGGAATGAACTCCAGCCGTTCGTCGTCGACCTTGTCACGCTTACTCAACTACGCCACCATCTTTGCAGGATAGCGGTGGCGCGAGCGGCACAGGCGATCCGGTATCCATTTGGACACCTGCCGCCTGTGCCTTGCCCCCACTAAGCCATTCTGCGACGCAATGAACACCGGCCAGCCGCCCCCGGCCATTGGCACGCTACTCAACTACGCCACACCTTCGACGGATAGCGGCAGCGCGAGCGGCACAGGCGATCCGATGTCCCCCAACTTGTGCCGCCTGTGCCGAGCCCCCACTAAGCCATCGAGCCCCCACTAAGCTATTTTGCGGCGGAATGAACACCAGCCGGCCGCCCCGGCCTTGGCACGCTGACTCACTTACGCCTTTGACGGTTTGCGGCGGCGCGGTCGGCACAGGCGGTGCGATATTCCCCCCAACTTGGAAACCTGCCGCCTGTGCCGAGCCCCCGCTAAGTCACAGCGAACATCTACGAATAAGGCCGCGCTGTCGTTAGCTGCGCATCCAGATACTTATCCGGGCGTACATATCTCGATCGGCACGGCATCTCTCGCCAGGGATTTTGCCAATGGGGTACCGCCAGCCAAGGATCGCTTGCCCGGCAAGGATTGTCGCCGGATCCAGTATCACTCCGGGCATACTGATGAAACGCCCGCCGCGGATGCTATGATCAGCTTCCAAGCGCCTTGAGCCATCCTTCAAACGAGGAGGTCTTCTCGTGCTCGCCAAGCGAAACAGAGTGGGCGGGGCGCGGCAACACCGTCGTCCTGCGCCCTTCGCGGGGGCTGTAACCGAACTCCTTGCTGAACGCCCGGCTGAAAGTTGCCGCTGAACTGAACCCGAAGGCCTCCGCAATTTGAACGATGCGCCGGCTGTCCGCCGGATCGCTGAGCGCAACATGGGCCGCTAGAAGTCGGCGACTTTGAATGTAATGAAGCACCCCACCGCTCGGTTCGAACAGCTGGTAGAGACGAGATCGCGAAACACCGAGCGCCCGGCACATGGAATCCGGCGTCAGATGAGCCGCTTCCAGGTTGTTTTGGACGTATCGACGGGCCCGCTCCATCAGCGCGACACTCGCCAGTTGTTCGGCCGCAGCCGCATGTTCGGCCGGCGGCGCTAGGCACGCAATGATCATGCTGCGGGTTGCGTGTACGATGCGAGGCAGGTCGTCAGCGGTGAGGCTGCGCAGTCTTGTTACGATGCCGTCGACATAGTCGATCAAAAGGTTTGCAAAATTGCCGGAAAGAATTGAATTGTTGTTTGCGTCGAGGGTTGCCGCCGCGTCGGCGAACAAATCACGCGGCAAATATAGAACGAGACTTTCGGATTCGGTCATCCTCCCCCGAAACGGGTAGCCCAGCGACCTGATCTCAAGTTTGCCCGGCTGGCCCTCCGCGACATGGCGATTGACCTCCGTCCACGACCGGCCGGTATGTGGCAAGACGACATACCAATGATCGATCGAGCTGGACCGAAGCTTTGCGGCGGAACGGATATAACTGTGCGCCGGTGTCCGCTGTTCAACGATCAGCATGCCGCCAAGATTCCAAGCCTTGTGCGCTGCGGGGAAGCCGTCGTCCAGCGATTTGTCATCCGGCAGCCTGACCTCGACAAGCGGTGCCACATGCGCTTGCCAAGCGGGGAATTGATCCTCTGCTGCCAGTTCGAGCGTTGAAAAGGACAGCGGTTCCAGTGCCGGCGCGATTGGCCGAGCCGCCTCATTGTCGGGTTGAACGTCGCGAGGCCAACGCCGTCGCTCGCGCTCCGGTACAGGCCCGGTAGGCGCCTCGTCTTGCTCCTTAGCGTCCATCGCGCGTGGTGCCATATCCGATTCCGGTATGCCCATGCCCCCGCAATCATGTGGTGTATCCCGGGATCTGGCAAGCCTGTGGACCGCATCGTCGATCACGCTGGGTTACAATAAGAAATGCATCCCGAGATAAGTTTCTGGATACGAGGCTAACGACACACTTCAGACCGGCGCCTATAGATTCCGACATCATGAAAGCGACGTTGAGGAGACCAGGTAATGAATGAAAAAGTCAAAGGAGAAGCTCGCCGCAAGATAATTCTTGATGGATATGTCAACAACGAGCCATTGAAAGACATTGCGGCAAAGCTCGGATGCTCACTGGCGAGTTTGAAAGTCAGCGCCAGCAAACTTGGCTGCACTCGCGCCCCGAAAGAGGCGGCTGACTTTCGACGCGGCTTCCGTATACCCGACAACAAACGGCAAGACTATTACCAGCTCATGCGGGTCGGCCAATATAGATCTAGGGACTGCGCACAGATTTTGGGATTATTGACAACACAATCGCCGAGCATGGAGTAACGTTACTAGAAGCTGGGGACAACATCTTTTCAAGCCTCGGTGACAAGGCCCCGCCGCAAAGCACGGGCGGCGGGCGCTGAAAGGTTCGCTCAAATGCTGCGTCGGCGTTTCAATCGCACCTGCCTTAGCCCTCTCGATCTGGCCGTTTGCGAACGCGTGTTCAATCAGGTCTGCGCAGATGAACAGCTCGATCCTTTGGACCCGGACGCCGAAATTCTAGCGGTATTGGTTGTGGCCATCTTTCGAAATGCTCACACCAGCGAACGCGAACTGCTGGAGGCGGTCAAATCTCGCCGGCAAAAGGCCAGGGCAGCCGTCCGCACGCCTAAAATGAACTAGTTGATCTACCCGCCAGCGGCATCTAGCCGGCCATTCATCCCTCTGCACATTGTCCGTAAGGGCAATGCTTCGACGAAGGGCCCGCTGCGCCAAGGCCCCCCGCCCCAAAAGGTCCGGGCGCGCAGCAACGTTTTGCACATCAGCTAGTCGGCTCTGGAATTTCAACCGGAAATCGAGCATGATGCGGCTTGGTATTGGCGTTGGATGCTTCGCGCTCCCATGAAATACCGGAGGACGGGACATGGCCATCGCGCTTGTACTCGTTTTGATCGTCGTGGGCTCGGTGTTGTTCCACTTCCTGAGCCCATGGTGGTGGACGCCGATTGCCTCGAACTGGGACTATATCGACCACACCATCATCATCAGCTTCTGGATCACCGGCGTCGTTTTTGCCGCCGTTGTGCTCTTCATGGCGTATTGCGTGTTCCGCTTTCGCCATCGCGAAGGCAATCGCGCGGTATACGAACCGGAGAACAAGCGTCTCGAATGGTGGTTGACGATCGTCACTGCGATCGGCGTCACCGCCTTGCTCGTTCCCGGCCTGTTCGTCTGGAGCCGCTTCGTCAACGTGCCGAGCGATGCGACCGAAATCGAGGTCGTTGCTCAGCAATGGCAGTGGAGCTATCGCCTGCCAGGCAAGGACGGCAAGCTCGGCACTTCGGACACCCGTGAAGTAGCCGCTGAGAACCCGCTAGGCATCGCCCCAAAGGATCCCAACGGCCAGGACGACGTCGTGGTCGAGGCGGCGGACCTGCACTTGCCGGTCGGCAAACCGGTCAAGATGCTGCTGCGTTCGATCGACGTGCTGCATGATTTCTACATCCCGGAATTCCGCGCCAAGATGGACATGATCCCGGGATCGGTCACCTATTTCTGGTTCACTCCAACAAGGACCGGAACCTTCCAGGTCCTGTGCGCCGAGCTCTGCGGCCAGGGACATCCGCTGATGCATGGCATGGTGATGGTCGACACCGAGCAGGATTACCTGACCTGGCTCGGGCAGCAGCAGACTTTTGCGCAACTGTCGGCGCCTCAGCAAACGGGCTCGGCGAACCCGCTGCCAGGAAAGACAATGGCGTCCGCTTTGGACGTCGGGGCAAAAGTCGAAACTGTCGAGGCCCGCTGAACAGGGAGGTGCTCCCATGGTCGACGTCACACCCGCAGATGCCGTTCCCCCCGCCGAAGTCGGGGAAATGGAACTGTACCATCCGCACAGTTGGTGGACGAAATACGTCTTCTCGCAGGACGCCAAGGTCATAGCGATCCAGTATTCGGCAACGGCAACGGCGATCGGCTTTGTAGCGCTGTTCCTGTCCTGGCTGATGCGCCTGCAGCTCGGCTTCCCCGGCACGTTCGATTTCATTACTCCGGAGGCCTACTACCAGTTCATCACCATGCACGGCATGATCATGGTGATCTACCTGCTCACCGCACTCTTCCTCGGCGGCTTCGGCAACTATCTCATCCCGCTGATGGTCGGCGCCCGCGACATGGTCTTCCCCTATGTCAACATGCTGAGCTACTGGGTCTACCTGTTGGCGGTGCTCGTTCTCGTCGCAAGCTTCTTTGCGCCCGGCGGACCGACCGGCGCCGGCTGGACGCTCTACCCGCCGCAGGCGATCATGACCGGCACGCCGGGTGGCCAGGACTGGGGCATCATCCTGATGCTCTCTTCGCTCATCCTGTTCATCATCGGCTTCACCATGGGTGGCTTGAACTATGTTGTGACGGTGCTGCAGGGCCGCACGCGGGGTATGACCTTGATGCGCCTGCCGCTCACCGTATGGGGCATCTTCACCGCCACCGTCATGGCTCTGCTCGCCTTCCCGGCGCTGTTCGTTGCTTGTGTGATGATGCTGCTCGACCGCGCGCTCGGCACCTCCTTCTTCATGCCGGCGATCGTCGAGATGGGCCAACAGTTGCAGCACAGTGGCGGCAGCCCGATCCTGTTTCAGCATCTGTTCTGGTTCTTCGGCCATCCGGAAGTCTACATCGTGGCCCTGCCGGCCTTCGGCATCGTGTCCGACCTCATCAGCACGCACGCGCGCAAGAACATCTTCGGCTACCGAATGATGGTCTGGGCGATCATCGCCATCGGCGCGCTGAGCTTCGTGGTCTGGGCGCACCACATGTATGTCAGCGGCATGCACCCCTATTTCGGCTTCTTCTTCGCCACGACGACGTTGATCATAGCCGTTCCGACCGCCATCAAGGTCTATAACTGGGTGCTGACCCTGTGGCGCGGCGACATCCATCTCTCGATACCAATGCTTTTCGCGCTCGCCTTCATCGTCACCTTCGTCAATGGCGGTTTGACGGGGCTGTTCCTCGGCAATGTCGTCGTCGACGTTCCCCTGTCGGACACGATGTTCGTCGTTGCCCATTTCCACATGGTGATGGGTGTCGCCCCGATCCTGGTGATCTTCGGCGCGATCTATCACTGGTATCCGAAGGTCACCGGACGGATGCTGGACGAGGCGCTCGGCCAGTTTCACTTCTGGGTCACCTTCCTCGGCGCCTACCTGATCTTCTTCCCCATGCACTATATCGGCCTGATTGGTGTACCGCGCCGCTACGCCGAACTGACCGACATGACGATCATGACGGAGTCGGCCCATCATCTGAATTCGTTCATCAGCATCATGGCCTTCTTGGTCGGCTTCGCCCAGATGGTGTTCCTGTTCAACCTGATCTGGAGCATCCGTCACGGCCGTGACGCCGGCGGCAATCCGTGGCGGGCAACGACGCTCGAGTGGCAGACGCCGCAGACGCCGCCGGCGCACGGCAATTTCGGCAAGGAGCTGCCGATCGTCTATCGTTGGGCCTATGACTATAGCGTGCCGGGCGCGAAGGAGGATTTCATCCCGCAGAACGTGCCGGGCTCCTTCATCCCATCGAGGGAGCCGGCATGAGCGTCATCCTGGTCTTCCTGCTGGTGATCGCCGGCTTTGCCGGATGGTGGCTTTCGCACCAGCGGCTGACCGCGAAGCCGTGGCTCGAGCAAGGCTTGGCCGGGGATTTCGTCGGCCTCGAGCGATCGGCCCTGCCCACCGCCAAGATCGGCCTCGGTGTCTTCCTCGCGGTCGTCGGCTGTCTGTTTTCGCTGTTCACCAGCGCCTATTTCATGCGCATGGGTCTGCCGGACTGGCGGCCTCTGCCGCTGCCGCGCCTGCTCTGGCTGAACACCGGCGTGCTGGTGCTGAGCAGCGTCGCGCTGCAATGCGCCGTGATCGCGGCGCGCAGAGGCCAGACGGACATGGTCAGGCTCGGTCTTGCGACGGCCGGGCTGACCGCCCTCGCCTTCCTCATCGGCCAACTGATCGCGTGGCGGCAGCTGACCGATGACGGCTACCTGCTGGACTCCAATCCGGCCAACAGCTTCTTCTATCTGATCACCGCCATGCACGGCCTGCACATACTGGGCGGGCTGGTCGGCCTTGGCAGGACGAGCATCGGCGCCTGGACGGGCGCCCGGCCGCAGCGGCTTCGCCTCGGGATCGAGCTCTGCGCGATGTACTGGCATTTCCTGCTTTTCGTCTGGCTCGGCATCTTCGCCGTCCTGGCCGGCTGGGCGGCGACATTCGTGAGCATTTGCCAACGGCTGCTGACCTAGGAGACTGGCGATGGCCGAGACGACACTGACGGATAGCAGCCAGTTGGATCGCCCCCAGGGCTGGCGCGGGATTGCCGCCGACTGGGCCTCGGATCAGCGCGCGTTCAAGAACGTGTCCTGGGGCAAGGCCATGATGTGGATCTTCCTGCTCAGCGACACCTTCATCTTCGGCTGCTTCCTGCTCTCCTACATGACCGCCCGCATGTCGACGCGCGTGCCGTGGCCCAACCCAAGCAAGGTCTTCGCGCTGCACATCGGCGGGTCGGAGGTCCCGCTGATCCTGATCGCCATCATGACCTTCGTGCTGATCTCCAGCAGCGGCACCATGGCCATGGCGGTCAATTTCGGCTACCGCCGCGAGCGCCGCAAAACCGCGATCCTGATGCTTTTGACCGCCGCGCTCGGCGCAACCTTCGTCGGCATGCAAGCCTTCGAATGGACCAAGCTCATCACCGAAGGAGTGCGGCCCTGGGGCAATCCCTGGGGAGCCGCGCAATTCGGCTCATGCTTTTTCATGATCACCGGCTTCCACGGCACGCACGTCACCATCGGGGTCATCTTCCTGATCATCGTGGCGCGAAAAGTCTGGCGCGGCGATTACGACATCGGGCGTCCAGGGTTTTTCACCAGTCGCCGGGGCCACTACGAGAATGTCGAGATCATGGGACTCTACTGGCACTTCGTCGACCTGGTCTGGGTGTTCATCTTCGCCTTCTTCTATCTTTGGTGAGAGGCAGGCTTTGCTGAGAGGACGAAATGGCTGAAGCAACCGCAAACGGTCTCGGACAACAGGCGCTGCACTCCACCCACGATGCAGCGACCGCCGGCAAATCGGACACGCACCAGGAACACCCGATCAAGCTCTATCTGGTGGTCTGGGTGTGGCTGTTCATACTCAGCGCCTGCTCCTATATGGTCGACTATTTCGGCCTGCACGGCTATCTCAGATGGTCGCTGATCCTGATCTTCATGATGCTCAAGGCAGGACTGATCGTGGCCGTCTTCATGCACATGGCCTGGGAACGGTTGGCGATGATGTATGCGATCATCCTGCCGCCGATATTGGTGCTGGTCTTCGTGGCGATGATGGTCTTCGAGGCCGACTATACGCTGCTGACCCGCATCGCGTTTTTCGGGCCCGGCCCCTGACGCGCGGTTCGGATAAACCGCAGCCTAATCAGCCCGAAATGGCCGGTGCCTCGAAACAACCGGCGGTTTGGTTTTGATATGCGTCGTGAACTCAAGCAAAGGACGCGGAAAATGACGATAGCGAACAGACTGAGGAATTTCATAGACGGCAAGGGAATCCCGTACGACACCGTCGCGCATCATCGGACTGCAACCAGCAGGCAGGCCGCCATTGCCGCCCACGTGCCCGGCAGCATGATGGCCAAGTCCGTGGTCGTTCACCACGAGCTCGGCTATGCGTTGGCCGTGGTCCCAAGCACCCACAGGATCGAACTCGCCAAGCTCCAGGACGTCATGGACAAGCGCCTCGGGCTCGCTTCCGAGGACGAGGTGGTCTCGCTCTTCGACGATTGCGATATCGGCGCCGTGCCGCCGATCGGCGCGGCCTATGACGTGCCGGTCATTTTGGACGAAAGCCTCGGCGACGCCGCCGATATCTATTTCGAGGGCGGCGACCACAAGACCCTTGTGCATGTCAGCGGCAAGGATTTCCGCGACCTGACCACAGGCGCGCGTCGGGCACGCTTCAGCCACCCGGCCCTGTGAGAGCACCGGCACTCCAGCCCGTGCTCGACAGGGTCTACGAGTTCGCCGGTCTTGGGGCGGCGGCCGGCGCTTCCACGACCTTACGATACACGTGCCAGGTGGCATGGCCGAGGACTGGCAGCACAACCGCCAGCCCCGCGAACACCGGCAGCGAACCGAGGATCAGCCCAACGGCGACGATCAGTCCCCAGACGGCCATTACGATGGGGTTCGCCAGCACTACGCGTACCGAAGTGTGAATGGCTTCGTAGGCGCCGACATCGCGATCAAGCAGCAGCGGAAACGCCACCACGGTGGTGCACAACACGACCACGGCGAAGACGAACCCGATGGCGTGACCCAGCACGATCAGGGTCCAACCGCGCCCGGTGGCGAATATCTCAGCGATGAAGCTGGACAGCGATGCCGGGGGCGCGGGACCGAACAGCTGCTCGTAGAAGATTTTGGCGGTCAAAAGCCACGCGATGAAGATCGCGAACAGCATGATCCCGACCGCGGCGATGGCCGGCAGCGCCGGGGAGTTCCTGACCTCGAAGGCATGGCGCCAGGATGCATCGAGCCCGGCTTCCCGTCTGCGGCTGATCTCGTAAAGACCGATCGCCGCGAATGGGCCGATCAGCGCAAAACCGGACACCAGCGGAAACAGCAGTGGCAGCGCGTTCGCTCCCGATGTCCAGGTAGCAAGCACCACGCCGACGAGCGGATAGATCATGCACAGAAACACGATATGCGAGGGTTTCACCATGAAATCGTCGACACCGCGCCTGAGCGCGTCGAAAAGATCGGAAAGGCCGATCTTTCTCACTCTGGTATGCTCGAGCGTTTCGCTAGCGCCTGCAATGACGTGAAAGCTTGCCATGACCATTCCTCCAGACCAGGGTCCGGCAAGGTCGCGGATTCGCGGTGCTACCGCTCTGCATGGTTGGCCACGCAAAACCGCGACCTGCACCGGCAGCCAACATACTCCATTGCGCCCGATTTGTCTCTTTTCATTGGAACGAGGGTGCGGTGGCCGGCCAGAGCTCCACGCTGGTTCGAGAGGTTTTTTTGCGGTATTCTTATACAACTACAACGCAGTGCCTCCGGTACGCGCAAAGGAGGCTGGATCACTTCGATTGGCCGTGATCCTTTCCCGATTTCCAGGTCATGCGCCTGGTCGAAGGCGAACGTCATGGACACGCGAACGCTTCTCATACTCGGCCTTGGCATAGCCATTCTGTTGGTGCTGGGATTCTTTGCGCTGCCTGCATGACGGCGCCGGCGGCCACACTTCAGCAACGTCATGCCGGCCGCCTTCGGTCGGAGCGAGCCGGCGCCACCGACGGGCCTGGAAGGGGCCCGCTTACTTCGAAAACTGTTTCAGGTAAGCAATGACGTTGGCTACGTCCTGATCGTTCTTGAGGCCGGGAAACACCATCTTCGTCCCTTTGATCATGCCCCTGGGGTCTTGAAGATACTTCGTCAGCGTGGGCTCATCCCATTTGATGCCGGATTTTCCGGCCTCGATCATAGCAGGGGAAAAGGTGAAACCGGGATGCGTGCCCGCCGTGCGCCCGATGACGCCGTGCAGAGACGGGCCGACCTTGTTCTGGTCCTGGTCTGCAATGTGGCAGACCTTGCACTTGGTGAAGACCTTCTCGCCTGCGGCTGCATCCTGCGCCCGCGAAGGGCTTGCAATGAAGATCGTGGCCGCCGAGGCGATGAAAAGTGCGATTGCGCGCATGGCATTCCTCCCTGATCGATCGTCATCTGCGCCGGACGATGCGCACCACGCCAGCTGCGCTGGGGCGGCCTGCACGGTACAGCGGAATATCCGTGGTCCCACCAATGGAATTGCGGCATCTACATACCACAGTATCAAGCCAATGGGTAGAAACGGCAATTTGTGCGAAGGTGCACGTCGCCCAAGCTGCGCAGCGGTTCTGGCAGAACGACATGCATCAAAACACGGACCTAAAGCGCGTCGCCTGAGTCCGGCTCCTCGCGACGCCCTTTAGGCCGTGTACTGAGACTCACGGCGGATCGGTATTGCAGCTTGCAGCCATCTGTCCGATCGCCTCGGACAGTCCGGCGAGTTCGAAATCGGCCTCGCCGCGTCCCGACAGCAGGCCGAAGCGCCATGACAGCAACAGCCGGCTCGCCGAAACCAGCCGCTTGATGCCATCGGCTCCGTCCCTGACCAGCATTTTACCGCGTGGGCCGACAGACCAGCTTTCATCGAACTTGCCGCCGCCATCGACCATGACCGACATGGTGATCTTGCGGCTGGCGGAGACTGAATCGTTGAGTTGCAGCCATTCGCTCCAACGCGGTTCGCCGCCCGGTCGACAAGCCAGCGTCAGCACCGGACTGTAGCCCAGCGCGCCGCCGCCGGTGATCAGCTTGTTGGTGGCGTATAGCGACGCAGTGACCTGGCCGTCGTTGCCGGCGTCGACGCGCCAGTTGCCGAGATCGGGTCCGGCCTCTGCCACACCGGCCGCGGCAAGCAAGAGCGCCGCGGTAACGACCACGCCCCTCATCGTGAATGCCACACCCACCGACGCCTCCAAACGACCCTGCGCAATGTGATATCGAGCAGATAATCATCAATGTTCGGTATCGCCAGCAGCGTGCATTCATCTGAAGCGGTTGCCCCGCAGCAACAACAGAGAACATGAACGAAAAAGGCCGCCTCGTGGGCGGCCTTTCGAAATCAGCTTATCGCCGGTTTTACTCGGCGTCCTTGGCGGCCTTCTTCTTCGGCGCGGCCTTCTTCTTGGGCTCTTCCGCCTCACCGGCTGCTTCGCCGGCCTTGGCCTCGGCTTTCTTGGAGGAAGCCTTCTTCGCCGGCTTCGCCTTGCTGGCGCTCTCGGCCTCCTCGTCGTCCGCCATCAGCTCTTCCTTGCTGACCTTCACGTCCTCGACCGAAATCTGGCCCAGCAAATAGTCGACGACCTTTTCCTCGAACATCGGCGCGCGGAGCGAATTAATCGCCTCGGGGTTGCTGCGGTAGAACTCGAAAGCTTCCTGCTGCTGGTTGGCCGGGAAGCGGCGAACCTGCTCGAACAGGCCGCGCTGCAGTTCATCGTCCGACACGGTGACCCCGGCCTTCTCGCCGATCTCGGCAAGAACCAAGCCGAGACGCACGCGACGTTCGGCCAGGCGCATATATTCGGCGCGCGCCTCTTCCTCCGTCGTTTCTTCGTCGGCAAAGGTACGGCCGGCGGCTTCGAGGTCGCGGTTGACCTGCGCCCAGATGTTGTTGAACTCGGCCTCGACCAGCTTCGACGGCGCCTCGAAGCAATAGGCGGCATCGAGCTGGTCGAGCAGCTGGCGCTTCACCTTCTGGCGGGTCATGGAACCGAACTGGTTCTCGATCTGGCCGCGCACGATCTCGCGCAGGCGCTCCAGCGATTCCAGGCCAAGGTTCTTGGCCGTCTCGTCATTGATCTCGAGCGCGCCGGGCTTGGCCACTTCCTTGACGGTGACGTCGAAGGTGGCTTCCTTGCCGGCCAGATGCGCTGCCTGGTAGTTCTCCGGGAAGGTCACCGTGACCTGCTTCTCATCGCCCGCCTTGGTGCCGACCAGTTGGTCCTCGAAGCCCGGGATGAACTCTTTCGAGCCCAGCACCAGCGGCTGGTCGGTGCCGGCGCCGCCGGCGAACGCCTCGCCGCCGATCTTGCCGACATAATCGATGCTCACGCGATCGCCTTCGGCGGCCTTGCCCTCCTTGGGCTCGTAGCTGCGAGCCGATTCAGCGACCCGCTTCACCTGGTCGTCGACCTCCGATTCCGGCACGTCGTAAACCTGACGCGTCACCTTGATGTCGGAGAAATCCTTGACCTCGATGGCCGGAATGACCTCGTAATTGAGGCGGAACTCGAAGTCGGCGCCGCCGGCCAGGATCTTCTCCGCCTCCTTCTCGTCCTCGGTCATGATGACTTCAGGCTGCATGGCGGCCTTTTCGCCGCGGCCCGAGATGATCGAGCGGGTCGAGTCGTTGAGGATCTCGTTGACCACCTCGGCCATGAACGACTTGCCGTACATCTTGCGCAGGTGCTGCACCGGCACCTTGCCCGGGCGGAAACCGTTGATCCGCACCTTGCCGCGGGCGTCGTTCAGCCGCGCCATCAGCTTGGCTTCCATGTCACCGGCCGGCACGGTGATCTTGATCTCGCGCTTGAGACCGGAGTTGAGCGTTTCGGTGACCTGCATCCTAAAACCTTTGTTTTCACCAACGAGGCTGCCAAACGGTCCTTAGCCGTTCACAGCCTGCCGGTATATTCTTGCCGGAAATGGCTTTGGTACGGAACCTGGTGATTTGACCGCCAATGCGGCTCAAACTCTCCTGAACTGCGCTTCCAAAATGTGAAGAAGTCTTTGTTTTTCCTACTTCTTCTTGCATTCGGCAGAAGCGGATAGTCGCGTCCCGTCACATTCGACACGCCTTTTGTCACAGGCTAGGCTAATTTTCAACCATCTTCGCGATTACGAGAATGACGGTGACTTGGACCGCGACATTGACAGAATGATGGCTACATGGGATTGCCGGGGAGCGCGGATGTGGCGGAATTGGTAGACGCCCTGGATTTAGGTTCCAGTGCCGAAAGGCGTGGGGGTTCGAGTCCCTTCATCCGCACCACCCTTCGCCTTGGCGAGCTTCTGGTGTAGGTCACCCTATGGTCGTCAGAGCGAAGCGTGTCCCCGAACCTTTGCAAGGAAGGACCGGAGCCATCAACTTCTGGCGGCGCACGCAAGGCTCGAGCAGACAATCCGCTTTTTCGTGTGCAATTCCCTTGAAATAGCGCGTCAACAGGTTCTTAGTCGCAGCAACAGGCAGGTTGGGGCTCTGTCAGCTTGTGCGCCTAGTTTCTCTGGTTCTGGCGGCTGGGTCGGCTGTCGCGGCAGCGACATGTCACGTTGAGGCCTTGGAGTACACTTCGGTTTCCTCTCCGGGCCAGCAGCCAATGCTTCTTGTATCCGGTGAGTTTGGCGCCAATGAACCCCTGAACGCCTTCAGCAACGCGGTTGCGAGCAGCAGGGCCAGGATGATCGTATTCAACTCCCGCGGCGGCAACGTCGGCAGTGCGATTCGCTTGGGGCGACTGATCCGCGCGGCGGGGTTGGATACTTTTCAGCTTCGCCAATTGCAGTGCGCTTCAGCCTGCTCACTGGCCTTCCTGGGCGGCGTCCACCGCGTTGCCGAACCAGGTTCCATCGGCGTTCATCGGCCGTCCCTCAAACCGGCCGACGGGATGTCAAATGAAGACGCGGAGGCCCGTTTCCAGTTCGGCACGGCCGCAATCATATCCTATGTGATCGAGATGGGAGCGGATCCCAAGCTGATGGAATTGGCTTCGAGCTATGACAAGCATGACATACGGTACCTGTCGGCCAGCGAAATGGCAGAGTTGCGTGTGACCAATGCCGCAGCGAACCAGCCGCAAGCAGATGCATTGCAGGTATCAACGACGCCGGATCCTGCGTCCGTGTCCGCTCCTGCGCCCGACGCCAGGCAACAGCCGGAAAGCGTTGCGGTCACCTTCGTCAGGGACCTCATCGAGCATCATGGCGATAACAACGATTTCGCTCTTGCTCAGGCTCAGGCGTCCTACGCTCCCACGGTCGACTATCATGGCAAGTTGACGAACCTAAGTTCGATCATTGAGGACAAGAGGAGCTATTACCAGCGATGGCCTGAACGCGGATACAACGTCCGCAATGACAGCATTGCGGTCAGCTGCGCCAACGATCGCTGCAAGGTCTCAGGCATCTACGACTGGATTGTGCGCAGCCCCTCGACACACAAGCAGGAGAAAGGCGTAGCGGACTTCAGCTATACGATATCGATCGGTCCCTATCCCAAAATCATCGCCGAGACGGGCGATGTCCGGCCATAACCAGGACCGTCGTTAACGCGGACCGTCGCGCTGACGCCCAGGCCCGAACACACTAATAAAGCGGCTCCTCGAACAGCGTCTTGTCGCCGTCCATGAGCGCCTTGATCTGCGCCTTGCCATTGGCGGAGAGCGCCAGCTTGACGCCGAACGGCCGCACGCGCAGCATGTCGTTCTGGATCGCCATCCCCTTGCCCTCCGGCAGGTAGAAACGCTCGATCCCGTATTCCGGCGTGATCGTCATCTCGGGTGAGCGCAGATCCCAGCCATCCGCTACATGCCCGACAATGTCGGCCTCATCGGAAGCGGCAGGCGCCGGCGCCTGTTCGAACCATGCCGCGCTCGGCTGCCAGTAGCCGTCCACAGCCTTCTTCAACCTGACGACGATCTCGGAGTCATTGCTGGTGAACTTGCCCGGCGGAATGTTGGCGATAAGCTTCACCGGGATGCGCGAGATGTCATAGCCAAGCGAGATATAATCGCCGCGCAGAAGATCGCGCGGGTCAACGGGCTCAACCTTGAGCAGGACCTCCTTGCCGTTGCGCAGGATCGCCGCGCGTCCGGCGATGATCCAGCCCAGCAAGCCGATTTGGACAAGCGCCGTCACCAGCGCCGCGATGATCAGTCTTTTGCCGCTCATGCCGCTGCTCCTCCGGCGGGCGTCTTCATTCGTTTTTCAACGCGGATGATGACCAGCGCCAGTATTCCCAGCAGCACGGCCGCGGACAGGAAGAAGCCCGCCGTGTCGAGCATCGACTGCAACATCACCACATAGATAATGGCGAGCTCGAAGGCAAAGCCGGCATACGCCACCCAGCGCAAGCCTCTGCTTTCACGGCCGCCGAGCATGATCGCCGCGACGATGCCGGCAAGCGCGGCTGCCGAGGCAATGGCAAAGCCGCTGTTGTAGCTCGCCTCATCGGCCAGTTCGAACTGGACCATTGCGAGGCCGGCAAGAAAGCCGATGAGCGCATGCAATGGCAGCCTGCCGCCGAGTTGCACGACGCTGTCGACGGGTTCGGCGACAAAGATCGCTGCCGCGAACAGCAGCATCGAGACGAGCACGAGCGGAATCGCGACCTGGAGCGTGTTGTGGTCGATCGCCAGCAGCAGGAGATAGAATACGATCGAAAGGATGATGACGTGCCGCGCCGCCTGGCTGCGTGTCCAGAATGAAATGGCGAACAGCACCAGCATGATGGCGGCGAAGAGATGCGGGAACTCGGCCCGGCGGAAAAATCCTCCCCATTTAAGGAACAGCCAGGCATCGGCGATGCCGACGGAGGCGACGGTGAGCGGGTTCGAGCGCAATGCGACCGCCGCCAGCGCCGTGCCGGCGCACCACGTCAGCAATGCCGAAGCCTCGTCGCCCGACAGATGATACATCTGACCGATCAGCGCGATTGACCCGCCAAAGGCCGCGGCGGCGATGATCCATAGCGCCTCGCCGATCGCCGCATGGTCGCGTGTCTTCAGAACGGCGCCACCGACATAGCCGCCGAGGATGACAGCAAACAGCGCCGTCACACGCGCCAGGCGCGGAATGGCTTCCCAGTTGGCGGCGACGAAGATCAGGATCGCGGCACCGAACAGCAACGCCGCCATCATCGCCAGGATCGAGCCGAAGCTCAGCGAGGCGCGATCGTTGGCGGCAACGTCACGCGTCAATGCGTCCGCCGTCGGCGCGTCGATCAGGCCCGCCGCCCGCCAGCGGGCGATATCGGCCCTCACCTTAGTCGCATAGCCCGCCATCCGTTCCCCCCGAGCTTGGCCATTTTTACAACCGTGCGCCGCAAATCGTTGACGCAACGGCATTTTCCGATTCGGTCTTCCTTATGTCGCAAGCGTGAATCGCCGTTAATGTTGCATTGCACAATTTGCATTGCTGCGATGCACCAATGGCACTTTTAAACCGATATGACCCTGCCTATTTTCCGTTCGTACACAAACGGAATGATCCGAACCAAAGACGAAACGAGCACTACCATGAACCTGATCCGCAACTACCGCAACTGGCGCCGCTACCGGGACACCGTTTCCGAGCTGAGCCGCCTGTCGAACCGTGAACTGACCGACCTCGGCATCAGCCGCAGCGACATCCACTACGTCGCTCGCAAGGCGGTCTAATCCGCTTCGGACCGCGAATGGTCCGAACCAGTTTTTGAGAAGAGCAAGACAATGAACCTGATCCGCAGCTACCGTAACTGGCGCGTTTATCGCGAGACGGTTTCTGAGCTGGGTCGGCTTTCGAACCGCCAGCTCAATGATCTCGGCATCGTTCGCGACGAGATCAAGATGATCGCCCGCAAGGCGGTTTGACAAGGAATCTCGCCAGGGTCGACCTCCTCCCCGACCCTGACGGATACGGTCAGCCTTTACCTCCTCCCGAAGGTTGACCACCGAAACGGCGCCCGCCGGACCTCCTCCCCCGGCGGGCGTTGTTCTCCGAAAGGATCCGCCCCTTCAATTGGCGGAAGGAATTTCGTCAAAGCCGACCTCCTCCCCGGCAATGACGAATATGGTCGATCTTCACCTCCTCCCGAGGATCGACCCCCAAAACGACACCCGCCGGACCTCCTCCCCCGGCGGGTGTTGTTGTTTTGGAGGTAGTCGGCCCCTCGAAGCCGGCAATTGCATTCGCCGCGCCAAGCGACTATCTCGGCGCTCATGAGCAAAGATCCCGTTCACGTCATCGGCGGCGGCCTCGCCGGCTCCGAAGCCGCATGGCAGATCGCAGAAGCCGGCGTGCCGGTCGTGCTGCACGAGATGCGCCCGGTGCGCGGCACCGACGCGCACAAGACCGACGGGCTCGCCGAGCTCGTCTGCTCCAACTCGTTCCGCTCGGACGACGCCGAGACCAATGCGGTTGGCTTGCTCCATGCCGAAATGCGGCTCGCCGGCTCGCTGATCATGAGCGCCGGCGACGCGCACCAGGTCCCGGCCGGCGGCGCTTTAGCCGTCGACCGCGACGGTTTTTCCGAGGCAGTAACCGCAAAAATCGAAGCGCATCCGCTGATTGCCATCCAGCGCGAGGAAGTGCCTGGACTTCCGCCGGCGGATTGGGACCAAGCGATCATCGCCACCGGTCCGCTGACCGCGCCTTCGCTTGCGCAGTCGATTGCCGAAGCAACCGGCGCCGATGCGCTCGCCTTTTTCGACGCCATCGCGCCGATCGTCCATTTCGACACCATCGACATGAACACCTGCTGGTACCAGTCGCGCTACGACAAAGTTGGCCCCGGCGGCACCGGTAAGGACTACATCAACTGCCCGATGGACAAGGAGCAATATCTCGCCTTCGTGGCGGCGTTGCTGGAGGGCCAAAAGACCGAGTTCAAGCAGTGGGAAGGCACGCCCTATTTCGACGGCTGCCTTCCGATCGAGGTGATGGCCGAGCGCGGCGTCGAGACGCTGCGCTACGGGCCGATGAAGCCGATGGGGCTGACCAACGTCCACAATCCGTCGGTCAAAGCCTATGCAGTGGTGCAGCTTCGCCAGGACAATGCGCTGGGCACGCTCTACAACATGGTCGGTTTCCAGACCAAGCTGAAGCATGCCGAGCAGGTCCGCATCTTCCGCACCATTCCCGGACTGGAGAATGCCGAATTCGCCCGGCTCGGCGGCCTGCACCGCAACACTTATATCAACTCGCCGACGCTGCTCGATCCGTCGCTGCAGCTGAAGTCGCGCCCCGGCCTGCGTTTTGCCGGCCAGATCACCGGTTGCGAAGGCTATGTCGAAAGCGCCGCGATCGGCCTGCTCGCCGGCCGCTTCGCCGCGGCCGAACGGCTCGGCCGGGCGGCCTCACTGCCGCCGTCGACCACGGCCTTCGGCGCGCTGCTCAACCATATTACCGGCGGCCACATCGTCTCCGACGACGAGCCGGGCAAGCGCTCCTTCCAGCCGATGAACGTCAATTTCGGCCTGTTCCCGCCGGTCGAGGCTCCAAAGTCTGAAGGCAAGCGCCTGCGCGGCAAGGACAAGACCGTTGCCAAGCGCCGCGCGATCACGGCGCGCGCATTGGCCGATTGTCGCGTGTGGCTGGGCCTGCCTTCGCAGGCGCAGGCAGCGGAATAGCTACTCCGCCGGCTCGGCACTCGCCGCCGGCAATCCCGGCTTTCCTGCTTCGGACGGATTCCTCCGCACATAGGCCGCCTTCAACGTCTCCGACGTATCGCGCGAGCCGTCATGGCTCCAGCCTGGCGGCCGGATCAGATAGCTGAGACGCAATGACGGCCGGATGGAAGCCGAGCAGCACCAGCGGCGCCTGCAGCACGAACATGAAGGTGAAGAGACCGGTCCAGCTTTGCCGGAGCGTTCGTCTTCGGCTTCAACCTCGTCTGGCATTCTGGATCCACACCGAAACGATCGGCAAGATGTGGGGCTGGTTCGAATTCGTCTTCAACACGCCCTCGCACCACCGCGTCCACCACGCCACCAATCCGCGCTATCTGGACGCCAACTATGCCGGCACGCTGATCATCTGGGACCGCATGTTCGGCACTTTCGTTGCGGAACTGGACGAGGACCGGCCGCGCTACGGCATTGTCAAGAACATCGGCACCTTCAACCCGCTGAAGGTCGCCTTCCATGAATGGATCGGCATGTTCAAGGATGCGATGATGCCGGGTCTGACGCTCGGCCAGCGCCGTCGAGAGATTGTAATGCTGGCTGGAATGATGGTTGACGTGCTCGGCCCAAACCCAGCGCACCTGATGCGCGATGCGGTGGTAGACATAGTAACGCAAATCATCGAGCAGGAAGGCGGCGACAAACACCCAGATCGACAGGCCGAGATTGAAGAAACGGAACTGCCAGAGCCACAGCAGCGCCCAGTAGGATACGACACCGAGCAGCAGGCCGGCGACGACATTGCCCGTCCCCATCATCAGGCTGGCCAGCGTGTCGCGCGTCTCGAACGATCCCTTGGCGCGGCCGGTGCGTACCAGCCAGAGCTCGATCAGGATCGCCGTGACGAAGAACGGGATGGCAAGCTGGGTGACCTGCGGGAAATTGTAATCGTCCATCACGCCGCCTCTCGGATCTGATCGTGCCTCAGCAGCACCGCCGCCACGGTCAGCGCGTCTGCCTCGTCGGCGAGGGCAAACCGCCCGCCTTTCCAGGTGAAATCATCCATTTTCAGCGACAAGACATTACCTTCCCGCACCAGGGCGAGCACATCCCGCGGCGTGACGATGCGGGTTAGGAAACAGTCGCCGATGCTCTGGACAATGCCGCAGCGCTGCGGGTCGAGTTCCAGGATGGCGGCTTGCCTGTCCGATGTCAGCCTGACCGCCCCAGGCTTTTCGTCTGGAAAGTCTTCGGCAAAACGTGCGAGCGCGTGTTCAGCCCCGGCAAGCGTCGCGGTCGCCGTACCGCCGGTGAAATGCACGGCCGCCACCGACAGCGCGATGCCGAACACGACAAGGACGACCAAAACTGGCAGGCTCATGGAAAGGCGGTCCTCCGCTGGCTCGCATTTCTCTGATGCGAGTCCACGCGCAGAACCCCTAGCATGGTTGACGTTTACGTCAAAGGGGCGTCCAGCCATGCATGGCATGACGCAAGAGCAGCCAGTGCCGGCGCAAGGTTGAGAGGGTCGAAGTGCCCCCGAGTGGAGACCGACCCGGCTTTTCCATCCTGTCGAGATAGGCATGTGTGAGCGCCAGCGGCAGGAAGGCGGGGCGCAGCGACGCGGGGAGAGCCGACGCGCCCTTCTCGAAAGCGCCGAGATGCTCTCGCGCCAGCGCGATCATCGCCCCGACCGCGCGCTCCGCGGCAGCATCGCCGTCGCCCTTGACGAACTCTTCCGGCGAGGTGCCGGCGGCTGCCAGGATATCGGAGGGGATAAAGCACTGTCCACGGCGACGGTGCAGCGGCAACAAAAGCAGCAAGCCGGTGATGGCCTGCGCGCAGCCCGCCCTGCCCGCCAGTTCGGCAAAGCGTGGCGCGGCATTCGGATCGAGCACCATGGCCGCAAGCTGGATGATCGCCGCGGCCGTCTCGCCGCAATAACCCTCAAGGTCGGTCCGCGACGGCATCGGATCGTTGTAGAGATCGAAGATACGCGCTTCGAGCATGTTCTCGAAAGCGGCCTTCGGCAGATGGTTGGCGGCGATCGCCGCCCTCAGCGCGTCGGCGGTCGGATGACCTGTCTCCGCCTCGCCCTCGGCCAAGAGGACATCGCGCCACCATTGCAGCCGGACCTCGCCCGGCAGCGGCTCGTGGATGCGGTCGCGAACGCCGGCGACCTCGGCATTGAAGGCATAGAGCGCAAGCAACGCGTCACGCCTGTCGGCGGGCGCGTAGAGCGCGGACAGATAGCGATCATGGTCTGCGGCACGCACCGCATCCATGACCATGTTGGGCATGCCGGCCATCAATCGACGGCGATCAGCGCTGCGGCCACGGCACGGTCCTCGGCCAGCAGCACGTTGTAGGTGCGCACGGCCGCGCCCGTCGACATCGGGTCGGCCGAAATGCCGGCCTCTTTCAGCGCGGAGCGGAGTGCAGCCGGCAGCGGCCGCAGATCCTTGCCGGTGCCGACCAGCAGGATTTCTACCTTGTCGGCCTGGGCGAACAGCTTGTCGAAGTCCGAAGCTTTTAGCGCCAGCGGATCGGCCGGCTCCCAGCCATGGATACCGGACGGCAGGCACAGCAGCGAGCCTCGATGCGACATGTCGGCAAAGCGGAACCCGCCATTGCCATAGGCCTCGACCGGCGCCCTGCCCGGGAAATGCGCCTCTCGGATGACGATGCCTTTGGCCATGGGGCTAGAGCATGATGCCGAAAAGGTGGAGCGGTTTTCGGACGACATTATGCTCTATCTCTTTGATTTAGAGCGGATCCAGATCTCAGTTCGACTCGACCTGAGATCATCCGGCTCTGACGGCTTCAGGTCGCCACGGCCTTGCCGTTCGCCGGCTTGGTCTCTTCGGCGGCTGCGGCCTGCGGCCTGAGCTTGAAGAGGATCAGCAGCGGCGCGGCGATGAAGATCGACGAATAGGTGCCGAACACCACGCCGAACAGCATCGCCAGCGTGAAGGAGCGGATCACCTCGCCGCCGAACAGCACCAGTGCCAACAGCGCCAGGATGGTGGTCACCGAGGTCAGCGTGGTTCTGGACAGCGTCTCGTTGATGGCGTTGTTCAACAGCTGCGGCAACGGCATCTTTTTGTATTTTCTTAAGTCTTCGCGGACGCGGTCATAGACGACGATGGTGTCGTTGAGTGAGTAGCCGATGATGGTCAGGATCGCCGCGAGCGACGACTGGTTGAATTCCAGTCCGGTTATGACGAAGAAGCCGATGGTCATCACCACATCGTGCACCGTGGCGATGATGGCGCCGACGGCGAACTGCCACTCGAAGCGGAACCACACATAGAGCAGGATGCCGACCAGCGCGATGAGCATGGCGATCGTGCCTTGCTTGGCGAGCTCGCCGGAGACCGTCGGTCCGACCACCTCCACGCGGCGGAAGTCATACTGGTCCTGCAGTTCGCCGCGCACCTTGTCGATGACGGTCTGCTCGGCATTCTCGCCGGCGTCCTGCGTGCCGACGCGGATCAGAACGTCGTTCGGCGCGCCGAACTGCTGCACCTGGATCTCGCCGATGTTGAGCTCGGAGAGCCTGTTGCGGATGTCACCGAGATCGGCGTCGCCCTGCTTGGACTGCACCTCGATCATCGAGCCGCCCTTGAAGTCGATGCCGTAATTGATGTCGATGGTGAGGAACCCGACAACTGACAGGATCGACAAGATGCTGGACAAAGCGAACGTCCAGCGGCGGATACCCATGAACGGGATCCTGGTGCCGGGCGGAATGAAGGTGACCGGCGCGCGCGGCAATTCCTTCGGACGGGCGCGGCGCAGCCAGATCGACACCAGCATGCGGGTGAAGGTGAAGGCGGTGAAAACGGTGGTCAGAATGCCGATCGCATAGGTGATGGCGAAACCCTTGACCGGTCCTGTGCCCAGCCAGAACAGCACCACGGTGGCAATCAGCGACGTGACATTGGAGTCGACGATCGTTGCCAGCGCCTTGGCGAAGCCGGTGTCGATCGACTGGATCACCGAGCGGCCAAGTCGCCGCTCCTCTCGAATGCGTTCATAGATCAGAACGTTGGAGTCCACCGCCATGCCGATGGTGAGCACGATGCCGGCGATGCCGGGCAAAGTGAGCGTGGCGCCCAGCAGCGACAGCAGCGCAACGATCATCGCCACGTGGACGGCCAGCGCGATGTTGGCGAGGAAGCCGAGGAAGCCGTATGCGACGAACATGAAGGCGACGACGAGGATCGAACCGATCACGCCCGCCACCTTGCCGGCATGGATGGAATCCTGGCCGAGGCCTGGACCGACCGTTCGCTCTTCGATGACCGTCAGCGTTGCCGGCAGCGCGCCGGCGCGCAGCAGCACGGCAAGGTCATTGGCGCTCTGCGGGGTGAAATTGCCGGAAATCTGCCCGGTACCGCCCAGGATCGGCTCACGGATCTGCGGCGCCGAAATCACTTGGTTGTCGAGGACGATGGCGAACAGCTTGCCGACATTCTGCGCCGTCGCCTGGCCGAACCGTGTCGCTCCCTTGGAATCGAAACGGAATGAAACCACCGGCTCGTTGGTCTGCGAATTGTAGGTCGCCTGCGCGTCGACCAGATTTTCGCCGGAAACGATGACGCGGTTTTCGATGAGATAGGGGACCGGCGGATCGTCTTGCGAGTAGAGGACGGAAGAGCCTGCGGGCGGACGGCCCTTCAGCGCATCCTGCACAGGCATCGACTGGTCGACCATCTGGAAGGTCAGCTTGGCGGTCTGTCCGAGGATCTCCTTCAGCCGCTGCGGATCCTGCAGGCCCGGCACCTGGACAAGGATGCGGTCGTCGCCCTGCCGCTGCACGATCGGCTCGGTCGTGCCGAGCTCGTTGACGCGCCGCTCGACCACTTCGATCGACTGCGACAGAGCCGTCGAGGTGCGGTATTTCAGGCCGGCGTCGGTGACCGTGAATTTGAGCAGGCCGGGCTCGGAGTCATCCAGCGACATTTCCTGGATGGAGCCGCCGCTGAACAGTCCCGCCGCCACCGGATCGGTCAGCGGTTTCAGGACCTTCTTGGCCTGGTCGAGTTGAGCCTGGTCCGTGATGCGAACCTGCACGGTGCGGCCGGAACCGGAAAGGCCGGTGTAGTTAATCTTGGGATTGGCCTCGCGCAGCAGCGTCCTGATCTCGTCGCGCGTCGTCTCCATCCTATCCTTGATCAGATCGTTCTGATTCATTTCAAGCAGGATGTGCGAGCCGCCCTGAAGGTCGAGGCCGAGCGTCATCTGCCGCTTCGGCACCCAGCTCGGCAGTTGCGCCAGCATGCTTGCCGGAAACAGGTTGGGCGCGGCGAGGACCACTGTCACGGCCACGGCCAGCCAGATCAGGATCATCTTCAGGCGCGAGAAATAAAGCATTCGTTCTTATCCGTTCAGGCGTACAAGCGGCAGCGTTCCGCCATCGAGGTGGTGATTACTTCTTGGCGTTCTGGTTCGCCACCGGCTCGCCCTTGACGCGCACGTCGGAGATCGTCGAGCGCAGCGCCGTCACCTTGGTCCCGCCGCCAAGGTCGATCTCCAGTTCATTGTCGTCGATCACCTTGGTCACCTTGCCGACGAAACCGCCGCCGGTCACCACCGTATCGCCGCGGCGCACTGCGGCCAGCATTTCCTGGCGCTTCTTCAACTGCGTGCGCTGCGGCCTGATGATCAGAAAATACATGATCACGAAAATCAGGACAAACGGCAAAATGCTGATGAACATATCGGGCGAGGTGCCGACGCCTTGGGCGTATGCCGGTGTGACGAACATCAAGAAACTCCTGGATGGTGAAATACCGCCGGGACGGCCGCGCGAAATTTTGGCCGGAATATAGTCGGTAAAGTTGCCAATGCAACTGCGCGACCCGCCGAATCCGTTGCTTTTCCAGCCGTTTGGCGCGTGCTAGAGCGTCGCAGCCGGAAGCCGGTTGGAGCCGGCCGAAAAGATCGTGCTACAACAGAAGCTTGCAGTTGGTTCTTGGTGCGCAGCCGCGGATCCGTTTCACGTTCCGTGATTGCCAAGTTAAAAAGACCGGAAATGACCGATAGCCTGGATGCCCTGAACAAAAAGCTCGACCGCCTGATCGACGCGGTCTCCCGTCTCGGGCCGCCACCGGTTCCCGAGACCGACCTCGGCTTGGCCGATTGCTTCGTCTGGCAGGCCGATCCCGGCTACCTGGAGCCGGTCCACAAGGTCAATCGCGTCGACATCGGCCTGATCCGCGGAGTCGACCGGGTCCGCGACATCCTGCTCGACAACACCGAGCGCTTTGCGTCCGGCTTCGCCGCCAACAATGTGTTGCTGTGGGGCGCGCGCGGCATGGGCAAGTCGTCGCTGGTCAAGGCCGTGCACGCCAAGGTCAACGCCTCGGACAAGCTCGACCGGCCGCTGAAGCTGATCGAGATCCATCGCGAGGACATCGACACCCTGCCCAAGCTGATGAGCTTGTTGAAGGCGGCGCCCTACCGCTTCATCCTGTTTTGCGACGACCTTTCCTTCGACCATGACGACACTTCCTACAAGTCGCTCAAGGCAGCGCTCGAAGGCGGCGTCGAGGGCCGCCCGGCCAATGTCATCTTCTACGCCACGTCGAACCGGCGGCACCTGCTGCCGCGCGATATGATCGACAATGAGCGCTCGACCGCGATCAACCCGTCGGAAGCGGTGGAGGAAAAAGTCTCGCTCTCCGACCGCTTCGGCCTGTGGCTCGGCTTCCACAAATGCTCGCAGGACGAATATCTCGACATGATCGACGGCTATGTCCGTTACCATGCCCTCGCGATTGATCCCGAGACGTTGCGCGCGGAAGCCTTGGAATGGGCAACGACGCGCGGCAGCCGCTCCGGCCGCGTCGCCTGGCAGTTCACCCAGGATCTTGCCGGACGGCTCGGCAAGCCGCTCAAGGACTGATAGCCCATCACCGGCTGCACTGAAAAAGCCCGCTCCTGGCGGAGCGGGCTGAAGCCGGCGGGCCGGACTGGAGGTCAGGCGGCCCGCAATTTGTTCTTGTTCTATTCGAGATAGCCGCTCGGATCGACCGGAGCAGAGTTCTTGCGCACCTCGAAGTGCAGCTTCGGCGAGTCCGTGGTGCCGCTCATGCCGGACAGCGCGATCTCCTGGCCGCGCTTGACCTTCTGGCCGCGCTGCACCTCGATCGAGCTGGCATGGCCGTAGACGGTGACCAGGCCGTTCTCGTGGCGCACCAGCACTGTGTTGCCGAACTCCTTGAGGCCGTCGCCGGCATAGATGACGACGCCGTTTTCGGCCGCCTTGATCGGCGTTCCTTCCGGCACCGCGATGTCGACGCCGTCCTTGCCGGAGCCGAAGCCGGAGATGACGCGGCCGCGCACCGGCCAGCGCATCTTGCCGATGCCGGTCGCATCCGGCGCCACTGCATCGTCGTCCTCGGCCTGCTGGATGACCTTGGCGTCCTTCTTCGGCGGCGTGTAGGAGGCGAGCGTCTCCGACGGTGTGGTCTTTGCCGGCGGCTGCGTGGTTGCCGTCGTCACCGGATCGACGGTCGGCTTGGTCGCGACAGGCTTCGCGGCAGCGACGGCAACGGTGCCGCCGGCCGGAACCTTGAGCGTCTGGCCGATCTTCAAGAGGCCGTCCTTCATGCCGTTGGCCTGCTTGAGCGCCGTGACGCCGACGCCGGTCTTGCGGGCGATCGAAGACAGGGAATCGCCCTGCTGAACGGTGTAGGTACCGCCGGCGCCGGCCGGCTTTGCCTCGGCCATCTGGGCGGGCGTGGCGCTCTTCGAACCGCTGGCCGCCGCCGATGCATCGACCTGCGCGGCGGATTTGCCGTCCTTGAGTTTTGGCTGCTGCGGCAGCACGGCAACCTTCTCCGGCGCGCCGGCGGGCTGCTTCGGTGTGTTGGCGGGCTTGGTGCTGTCGGCAACCTTCGGCCCGCCCTTGCTCGAATAGGCATAGGCCGGAATGACGATCTTCTGGCCGGTTCTGATGCCCTTGTTGGCATCGAGCCCGTTGACCTTGATGATCGCATCGGCCGGCACATGATATTGCCGAGCGAGACCGGAAATCGTCTCGCCTTCCCTCACCACGATCTCGGTCGCGTGTGGCGCCGCGCTTGCGTTGCGCACCGCGTCGGGCTCGGCGGTCTTGAACGGCTTGGCCGGCGCGACTGTGTTGGTGGCCGTCCTGTCGAGATGCGGCGCGGCAGGAGCCGGCGCAAGTGCCGGGGCCGAGGCGGTGCGTATCGGCTTGGCGGCGGCCGGCGCCGAGGGCGGCGGCAATTGCTGGGACGTCACCGGTTCGAGACTGGAGCGGCTCACCGACTGGGTGTGACTGCCGTCGACTGGGGCCGGCGCGACCGTATCGCCCGGATAGGGCTGGTCGACATTCTGCTTGTTGATGATGGCGCGCTGATTGTTGGTGGACGATGTGAAGACGTCGTCGACACCATTGAAGCGCATCGCCTGGGAGCTGCAGCCTGCCGCGGCACCGGCGATCATCAGGACGGCGCAGCCGCGCGCCAGATTGCGTCCGTTTGCCTTCAAACCATTGAATTGCATCGCACTAACCCGCACAGACCCGGTACAAACTGGTCATGATTAAAGCGCGTTAATGTTACTGGCCGGTTAACCCATTAGAATCCGCCGAAAATTTTCTTAAAACATTTTTCGACAGGCGCGACGAAGTCCGGACAGATCGTGCCGGCCGAGACGAGACGGACGTCTCGGGAACCGGCGAATCGCACGAAATGAGACCGGGCGAGCAGCGGCACCACCTCACTCGACCACGCCTTCGCTTGGTTTGGCTTGCTGACCGCCCAAGTCGGGTACAGCGTCGACAACGCCCTCTTGTACGTCAAGGGAGGCGCGGCCGTGACTCACGACCGTTTCGATGTTCTCTTTTCCCCGACACGCCCGCCGGCGAGACAGACGATCAGACCCGCTGGGGCGGTGCCTTGGGTGCCGGTCTTAAATATGGCTTTGCTCCGAATTGGTCACTCGCGATCGAATACGATCACCTGTTCATGCCCGACAAGACCACCACCTTCACGGTCGTTGGCGCGCCGGGAGGCCTCTTCAGCACCGAGCGCATCGATCAGGATGTCGATCTCGTTGGTTTGCGCCTGAACTACCGCTGGGGCGGCTGACTGGAGTGATGGTCTGCAGGCGCGTTCGGCGTGGTTAGCCGTCGATCGCAGGGCTGGCGCGCTAGATCACCGCGGCAACGCTGCGCAGGACCGGCTGCAGCCTGACCATACCGATGTCCTCGCGCTCGAAACGGCTGCCGACCTTGGTGAGCTTGGCCAGCACCTGCTCGCCCTCCTCCGGGCCGATCGGCGCGATGACGACGCCACCGCTCGACAATTGATCGAGCAGGAAGCGCGGAAGACTGTCGAAGGCCGCCCAGGCGATGATGCGGTCGAACGGCCCTTCGTTGGGCAGGCCGTTGGAGCCGTCGGCCTGGCGTACGATGACGTTGCTGATGCCGAGCGCCTCGAAACGCTGCTTTGCCTGCTCGGTCAAGGTCTTGTAGCGGTCGACGCTGACGACGCGCGCGGCGAGCCTGGACATCACGGCTGCCGTATAGCCAGACCCGGTGCCGATCTCGAGCACGCGGTTGCCCGGCTCGATGGCCAAAGCCGCAACCACCGCCGCCTGCAGGTCCGCGCCCTCGATCGCCTCGCCGCATTCGATCGGCAGCATGCCTTCCGACCAGGCCATCGAATGGAACTGTGCGGATAGGAAGCCGCGCCGCGGAGTCGCCTCGAACGCGGCGACCAGCGCCTTCGGCGCCGTGCCCCTGCCGCGCAGCCGCAGCAGGAAAGCGGCGAAACCTTCACGGTCGTCGATAGCCATGGTCATGACAGCGCCTTGGTCAGCTGGTCGCGGAGTTCATGGGCGGTCAGGTCGAGCTGCAGCGGCGTCACCGACACCAGCCGGTTGCGCAGCGCGTAAAGATCGGTGCCCTTTTTGCCTTCGACCGGCTCCCGGCCGAAGCGCAGCCAGTAATAAGGCAGACCGCGACCGTCGCGGCGCTCGTCGACCCAAAGGCTGTGCACGAGCTTGCCCTGCGCGGTGACGACCGTGCCCTCGATTTCGTCGGGTGCGCAGTTCGGGAAATTGACGTTGAGCAGCACGCCTTCCGGCAGCGGCGTTGCGATCAGCCTTTCGAGCAGCGCCGGCGCCAGCGCTTCGGTCGTCTCGTAAGGGACGACGCGGTCCTCGCCGAGATAGGAATAGGCCTGGCTGACCGCGATCGAACGGATACCGAGCAGCGCCCCCTCCATTGCGCCGGCCACCGTGCCCGAATAAGTAACGTCGTCGGCGATGTTGGCGCCGGAGTTGACCCCCGAAAGGATGAGGTCAGGCGGCCCGGGGAGGATCTTTTTCGTGCCCATGATGACGCAGTCGGTGGGGGTGCCGCGCACTGCGAAATGCTTCTCGCCGACCTTCCTCAGCCTGAGCGGTTCCGAAATCGAAAGCGAATGCGCGTAGCCGGACTGGTCCTGCTCGGGCGCCACCACCCAGACGTCATCCGAGAGCGTTCGGGCGATGCGCTCGAGCGACGCAAGGCCTTCGGCGTGGATGCCGTCATCATTGGTCAGCAGGATGCGCATGAACTCATTTCGATTCGATCTTGGCGAGACCACCCATGTAAGGCCGCAGCACTTCAGGAATGGTTACGCTGCCGTCCTCATTCTGGTAGTTTTCGATGACGGCGATGAGAGCGCGGCCGACCGCAGTGCCGGAGCCGTTCAACGTGTGCACGAACCGGTTGCCCTTGCCGTCCTTGTCCTTGTAGCGGGCATCCATGCGCCTCGCCTGGAAGTCGCCGCAGACCGAGCACGACGAGATTTCGCGATAGGCGTTCTGGCCCGGCAGCCAGACCTCGATGTCGTAGGTCTTGCGTGCGCCAAAGCCCATGTCGCCGGTGCAGAGCGTCACCGTGCGGAACGGCAGGCCGAGCCGCTTCAGCACCTCCTCGGCGCATTGCGTCATGCGCTCATGCTCGGCGAGCGAGCTTTCCTGGTCGGTGATCGACACCAGCTCGACCTTGTAGAACTGATGCTGGCGGAGCATGCCGCGTGTGTCGCGGCCGGCCGAGCCCGCTTCCGAGCGGAAGCACGGCGTCAGCGCCGTGTAGCGCAGCGGCAGCTTCTCATGCGGCGTGATCTCCTCGCGCACTAGGTTGGTGAGCGGCACTTCCGCCGTAGGGATCAGGCCCAGCCGTCCGTCCCCATGCGGGGTGAAGAACAGGTCCAGTTCGAATTTCGGCAGCTGGTTGGTGCCGAAGAGAACCTCGTCGCGCACCATCAGCGGCGGCTGGATCTCCTCATAACCGTGCTCTGTCGTGTGCAGGTCGATCATGAACTGGCCGAGCGCGCGCTCCATGCGCGCCAGTTGGCTCTTCAGCACCGTGAAGCGCGAGCCGGACAGCTTCGCCGCACGCTCGAAATCCATCATGCCGAGCGCTTCGCCGATCTCGAAATGCTCCTTCACCCAGTTCGGGCGGGTCGGCACATCGCCGACGACGCGCTTGACAACATTGTCGTGCTCGTCCTTGCCGACCGGCACGTCGTCGAGCGGCACGTTGGGCAGGACCGCAAGCGCGTCGTTCAGCGCCTGGTCGAGTTCGCGCTCGCGCGCCTCGCCGTTCTGGATGAACGCCTTGATCTCGCCGACCTCGGCCTTGAGCTTTTCAGCAAGTACGGCCTCGCCCGAGCGCATGGCATTGCCGATTTCCTTCGAAGCGGCATTGCGGCGCTCCTGCTTGACCTGCAATTCGCTGAGATGGGTGCGGCGCTCCTCGTCCCTGGCGATCAGATCCTCGACGGCGGACTGGGCGTCTTCAGCCGACCACGAGCGCTTCACCAGCGCTTCGATAAGGGCCTTCGGGTTGTCGCGAATCCATTTGATGTCAAGCATGGCTTTCCGTCCTCGAGTAAGGTTCGAGGGCGTAAACCGCATCCCTGATCGATGCAAGACAGCAGCAGCCGGCAGCCGTGTTTTTCAGGCCTGGGACCAGGTTTAGCGCTAGGTTGACGGCGCGTCCGGCGTCTTTCCGGCGACAGTGCTGTCTGCCTCTTCCTGCCTGTCGCGCGCCAGACGGTCGCGCTCCCGGCTGCGCTCGATCAGGCGCGAAGTGAAGATCGCGACCTCGTAGAGCACGATGGTCGGAAGAGCGAGGCCGATCTGGCTCATCGGATCTGGCGGGGTCAACACCGCGGCGACGACGAAGGCAATGACGATCGCCCATTTGCGCTTCTCGGCCAGCGCTTGCGACGACAGAAGGCCGACGCGCGTCAGCAGGCTGGTCACCACCGGCAGTTGGAACACCAGGCCGAAGGAGAAGATCAGCGTCATGATCAGGCTGAGATATTCCGACACCTTCGGCAGCAAGGAGATCTGCACCTGGTCGTTGGTGCCGACCTGCTGCATGGCGAGGAAGAACCACATCACCATCGGGGTGAAGAAGAAATAGACCAGCGAGGCGCCCATCAGGAACAGGATGGGCGACGCAATCAGGAACGGCAGGAAGGCGCTGCGTTCGTTCTTGTAGAGACCCGGCGCGATGAATTTATAGATCTGCGTGGCGATCAGCGGGAAAGCGATGACCATGCCGCCGAACATGGCGAGCTTCACCTGGGTGAAGAAGAACTCCTGCGGCGCCGTGTAGATCAGCTCGACCTTGTGCGGGTCGAGCCCAGCCCATTGCGTCGCCCATTTGAACGGGACGACCAGAAGGTTGAACAGGCGCTTGGCGAAGAAGAAGCAGGCGAGGAAGGCGATGAAGAAGCCGCCCAGCGACCAGATCAGCCGCCGGCGCAGCTCGACAAGGTGCTCGATCAGCGGCGCCGAGGATTTCTCGATCTCTTCCCTCTCCTTGTCCGAGACGCTCACTTGGCGGCTCCTGCCGTCTTCTTGGCATCGGCGGCCTTTTTCACGGCCGGCTTCTTCGCCGCGGGATTGGCCTCAACCTTGGATGCCGCTTCCTTAGCAGGCGCTGCGACCTTTGCCGCCGCCGGCGCAGATTTCGCCGGGGCTTTAGTCGCCGGAGCCTTGGCCGATGCGGCTTTCGCCGCTGCACCGGCGGCTTTCGCCTTCGACGCGGCCACTTTTTTCGCCGGCTGGGCGGACCCGGCGGTCTCCGCAATGGGCGTGGTCACGGAGGCCTCAGTCAAGGCCGGGGAGATCGGCGCAGCTGGCGGGGACATCGGCACAGCCGGGGCGACGTCGGTTCCGTTGATGCCTGAGATTTCCGTCGCGCCGTTCTTCAGCGGCTCGGCAGGCTGCGGGGTCGTTGCATCCGAGGGCGCCTGATCGGAAGCCGGCTTGGGCTTCATCATCGTATCGACGCCGGCCCGAACGTCGGCCGCCGCCTGCTCGAACGGATTGAGCTGCTTGCGGATTTCGTTCATCGGGCTGAGCCCACGAAGGCTGTCGACCGAGTCCTTGACATCGTCAAGCTCGGCTTCCTTCAGGGCATCGTTGAACTGCTTCTGGAAGTCGCCCGCCATGGCGCGCAATTTGGCCGCGGTGCGGCCAAACGTGCGCAGCATGTTGGGCAAATCCTTCGGCCCGACGACCACGATCATGACGACCGCGATCACCAGCAGCTCGCTCCAGCCGACTTCGAACATGGCAATCTATTCCAACGAGAGCCTGTCGCCCAAAAACACGAAAGGGTTCTGGGACAACGACGTGCTCAAAGCAACAACCGGACTCAGCTCTTGCTGACCTTTTCCTTGCCCGGCGATACGGTCTCGTCGGCGCGGTGCTCGACGGTCCGCTTGTCGTCGGTATCGTCCTCAGCCATGCCCTTCTTGAAGCTCTTGATGCCCTTGGCCATGTCGCCCATCAGCTCCGGCAGCTTGCCGCGGCCGAACAGGAGCAGCACGATGACCAGAACGATCAGCCAGTGCCATATCGATAGTGAACCCATAACAATCTCTCTCGAATGTTTTCCCTCGGCGATGATCTATGCGTTTTCGCTCGGGGATTCAAACACAACCGCAATGAAGTTGGTAAAATGGCTAGCGGATGTCACGCACTTTCGGCGTGAGCGCCTTGCTACGAATCCGCGCAGCCCCTGCTAATAAACCATTCGTATCGGTTTCGCACTCACTCTTCGGTGACGCGCGGCGTGAGCAATCCGAGCTCCTCGAGGTCGATATCGGTCAGCGCATCCTCGTCCTCGGCCAGCGCGTCTGGATCGGCCGGCGGCACCGGCATCGAGAAATTGGACGGCATGCGCGTCGAGAGCAATCCGGCGCCCTTCAGCTCTTCCATGCCGGGCAGGTCGCGGATCTCCTCCAGCGCGAAGTGATCGAGGAAAGCGTCGGTCGTGCCGTAGGTCACGGGACGGCCGGGCGTGCGGCGCCGGCCGCGCATCCTGACCCACTCCGTCTCCAGCAGCGTGTCCAGCGTGCCCTTCGAGGTCTCGACCCCCCTGATATCCTCGATCTCGGCGCGGGTGACCGGCTGATGATAGGCGATGATCGCCAGCACTTCGAGCGCCGCGCGCGAAAGCTTTCTCTGCTGGACCGAGTCCCGGCTCATCAGGAAAGCCAGGTCGCCGGCGGTGCGGAACGCCCAGGCGTCGCCGACCCGCACCAGGTTGACCCCGCGCTTGGCGTAGATTTCCTGCAGATCGGCCATTGCCGCCGCGATGTTGACGCCCTCGGGCAGGCGCGCCGCCAGTTGCCTTTCACTGACCGGCTCGGCACTGGCGAAGATGATCGCCTCGGCCATGCGGACTGCTTCCGACAATTGCAGCCGCTCGGCGGGGTTCTCGATAGAACCCTGCTCGGCCATCTCGGCTTCCGGTTCGACCTTGAACGGGATGACCGAAGCGTTGGCGCGTTCACTCATGATGCCACCTCGGCTGCCTTGACCCCTTGTGCGCGGCCGCGCAGATAGATCGGCGCGAAGACCTGATCCTGCCGCACTTCCAGCTTGCCCTCGCGCACCATTTCGAGTGTCGCGGCGAACGAACTGGCGACTGCCGTGCGCCTTTCTTCCGGCGCCGCCAGATACTGGATCAGGAAGCTGTCGAGCGCCGTCCAGTCGCCAATCGTTCCGACCAGCCGTGCCAGCACGTCGCGTGCGTCCTTCAGCGACCATACGGCGCGCCTGGCGATCGTCACGTTGCTGATCGCCTGCCGCTGGCGCTGCTGCGCATAGGCGGTCAGCAGATCGTAGAGCGAGGCCGAATAGGCATTGCGCTTCTCGACGATCACCATTTCCGGCATGCCGCGCGCGAAGACGTCGCGGCCGAGCCGGTTGCGGTTGACCAGCCGCGCAGCGGCATCACGCATCGCCTCCAGCCGCTTCAGCCGGAATTGCAGCACCGCTGCCAGTTCCTCGCCGCTCTCGCCCTCTTCGCCCGGCTGTTTCGGGATCAACAGCTTCGACTTGAGGAAGGCAAGCCATGCCGCCATGACCAGATAGTCGGCCGCGAGCTCCAATCTCAGCGCCCTCACCTTCTCGATGAAGGCCAGATATTGCTCGGCGAGCGCCAGGATCGAGATGCGGGCGAGATCGACCTTCTGGTTGCGCGCCAGATGCAGCAGAAGATCGAGCGGGCCTTCGAAGCCGGCGACATCGACCACCAGCGACGGATCGCCGGTCAGACGTGACTCGTCGTTCTCGGCCCACAGACGGTCCATCGGTGCGGCCTTCGCGGCCTTGCTGTCCAATGTTTCCGCCACTTGCCTTGCTTTCCCTTCGGTTCAGGCCACCGCGTCGAAATAGGTGGCGAATTCCGCGCGTATGGTGCTTTCGTCCGCGACGTCGCGGTCGTTTATATAGGCCAGCGCCCGCTCCGCTCTCGCCAAGGACTTGCCTTCGAGCACCGTCGCACGCGACGCGATCCCCGACATTTCCTCGAAAACGCCGTTGCAGTGAAGGACGAGATCGCAGCCCGCCGCAAGGATCGCGGCCGCCTTTGTCGGGAAATCCCCAGAAAGTGCCTTCATCGAGGTGTCGTCGCTCATCAGGAGCCCTTCGAAGCCGATCTCGCCACGGATCACCTCGTTGACGACCTTGGCCGAGGTCGTCGCCGGATTGTCCGGGTCGATCGCGCTGTAGACGACATGCGCCGTCATCGCCATCGGCAGGTGGTTGAGCGCCTTGAACGGGGCGAAATCATGTTGCCGCAACTCGGCGAGGGGCGTGTCGACCGTCGGCAGCGCGAAATGCGTATCGGCAAAGGCGCGGCCGTGGCCGGGAATATGCTTCATGACCGGCAGGACGCCACCCGACATCAGGCCCTCGGCCGAAGCCCGGCCAAGCTCGATCACGGCATTTGGTTCCATACCATAGGCGCGCGCGCCGATGACATCGCTGGCGCCCGCAATGGGCACGTCGAGCACCGGCAGGCAGTCGGCGGTGATGCCGTGGCGCAGCAGATCGAAGGCGTGAAGCCGCGCGAGCAGCCACGCGGCACGGCGGCCGGCCTCGCGATCCTCGCGCCAAAGCGCGCCGAGCGCTCCGCCTGCAGGATAGTTCGGCGCCAGCGGCGGTCGCAGGCGCTGCACCCTGCCGCCCTCCTGGTCGATGAAGACCGGGGCATCCGGGCGTCCGACGCTCTCGCGCATCGAGGCGACCAGGTCGCGGATCTGCTCGGTCTCGCCGACATTGCGCGCGAACAGGATGAAGCCCCAAGGACGTTCGTCGCCGTAGAAGCGGATTTCATCTTCAGTGAGGGATTTCCCGGCGCAGCCGAGGATCATGGATTTTGATTCGGTCATGGATCGAAGCTTAGAGCAATTCCAGGAAAAGTGTGTAACGGTTTTGCGTCCGGAATTCCGTAAAAACAAGGAGTTATGCGGGTTCGGTGATTCTGCCGGCGCTGAACCGCTCTAAGGTTTTGCGAACCAAAGGGGAATCACCCCTGACCGGTGCCGCATGAATGACGACAGCCGTCCACAACGAAAAAGCCGGCGCGGCCTCGCGGCGACGCCGGCTCTGAACGGTGGTAAATGATCAGCGCGACACGAAGCAGGTGCCGCCGGCCGCCTTGTAGTTGGTGCACAGATTGATCGCGTCGTTGCGCGACTGGGCCGGGACCCGGACTCGGTAGAAAGTGCCCTTGCCGGCGATCTGCGCCTTGACGATGTTGGCTGTGCGTCCGGCGAGCACACTTCCGTAACGGCGCTGCAGGTCCTGGTAGGTGGACTGGGCGCTTTCAACCGTCGGCTGCGAAGCGATCTGCATCGACCACGAGCCGCCGCCTGCCGCCGCCGGATCGATGGAGGCGACCTGGTCGGGCTTGACCTCGCCGACGATATCGACCGGCTGATCGGACGGACGCGGCGGCGCCACCGGCACCTTCGCCGGCGTGTTGGCGGACTGGACCCTGGCTTCGGTCTTCGCCGCGGCGGCTGGCTTCACCGCGGCGGCAGCGCTTTGGTCATCACCGCCCTGGTCGGCAGCCTGATCGGTTGCCGGCGTGACGGCGCCTGTCGGCTGGGCATCGCCCTGCCCGGCGGAAGCGACGTGCTGCGGCGCCGGATCGGTCGGTTCGGTTGCCGCGACCTGCGGCGCGGGAGCCGGATCCTCGCGCGGAACCAGCGAGCCGTCAGGCTTCACCATCATGGTCTTCACCTTGCGCGGCGCCACGGCGACGACATCGTTGTTGGTCCCCTTGTCTGCCTCCTGCAGAACCTGGGCGATGCGGTCTTCCGATTTCGGCGCCGGAGCGGCCTGCTGTGGGGTTGCGGGGGCGGCGGCCTGGGCGTCAGCCGGCGCTGCTGCGTCCGGTGCGGGCGCTGCGGCCTCCGGTGCCGGCGCTGCGGCTTCCGGAGCCGGCGCTGCTTCGGCCGGTGCCGGCGCGGCTGCGGCCGGTGCCGGCGCGGCTGCGGCCGGAGCTGCTGTGTCCGGAACCGGCGCTGCCGCGGCCGCATTGCCGGCTGAGTTGGTGCCAGGCGCGGCGTCGGTGTCGTCAGGCGAAAGGTCGACGATCCGGCTCTGCGCCGGTTCCTTGGACGCCACGTCGATAGGTTCCTCGGTGTTGGTCACCAGTTTCTGCTGCGCCGGTTCGGCGGGCTTGGCCGCCCCACCCTTGGCCACGGCGTCATAGACTTTGTTGTCCTGGTTCGGCACCACGGTGCCGCCCGGGTTTTGCGGCTTGACCTTGATCGGCGAATTGTCCGCCTTCACGATCACGGGCGCTTCGCTGCCGCCCTTGCCGCCAAAGGAGAAGGCGAGAGCGCCGAGACCGCCCGCGACCACAACGGCGCCGACGAGCGCGGCAAGCATAATGCCACGGCTTCGCGGCTTCGCGGCTTCGCGCTCGGCAAAGCCGGGCACAGTCATCGCTTCGTCGAGCTCAGGATCGTAGTCAAGTTCGTCGACGGCGAAGTCGTCCGCCTGCGAGACCGGCCGGCTGCCGGGCAAATCGTCTGCATCGAATTGGCTTGCAGCTGCGGCATAGGACAGGGTCGCCGGTGCAGCGGCCGTCTCGGCCCGCAACTCGCGGCGGTCGTAGCCGGTCTTGAGTCCGGCATTGTGGGAGTCGTCCTCATAGCCCCGGCTCTGCACAGGCGCCTGAGCGATCTCGGTTGCGTTCATCTCGCTAAGCAGGCCGGCAAACTCGGCATCGAGATCGTCATAGGCAGGCGCCGCAGGCTGATCCTCCTCGAAGCTGAGCTCCGGAATGTCGAGGTCGTCGGCCAACGCCACCACGCGCTCCGGCACGTCGACCGTCTCGACATCGGGCATTTTCTCCTGCTGGCGAGACTGCGGCGCCGCGGCTGGCTTGGCGTAAGCGGAATAGTCCCTCGCCGGCTCCTCACGATAGGCAGGCGCCGACATCTGCGGCGCCGGGGCCGGCGTGGCGTAACCGGCATAGTCCTTCGCCGGCTCCTCACGATCGGCAGGCGCCGACATCTGCGGCGCCGGGGCCGGCGTGGCGTAACCGGCATAGTCCTTCGCCGGCTCCGCACGATAGGCAGGCGTCGGCATCTGCGGCGCCGGCTTGGCGTATGCGGAATAATCCTCCACCGGTTCGTAGGCAGGGGCCGCGGTTTGCGGCGCCGTAGCCGCAGGCTGCGTGACATAAGAGGCGTGCACCGGCGCTGCGACCGGGGTCACGCGGCTCCACGACTTTGGCGGTTCGGCAGGCGCGACAGGCGCGTCCATCTCGATGCCCTTGGCGAAGGCGGCGTCGAAAGCCTCGTCATCGAAATCTATGCTGGGTTCGGCATCCTGTTCGGAAGCCGCGCCTTCGAAGCCCTGCCGGTCGAGTTCGCCGGCGAGCAGCCTATCGAGATCGGCATCGGCGGACTGGGCGATCTGCGTGCCGTAGGCGGGCTCGTTGCGTGCGTCGAGGTCCCAATCGAGCTCATCGCCCACGCCAGCCTTCTGGTCGGTATCGCCAGCCGGCTGAACGACCGACCGCGGTGCCGATGCGGCGGCCGGAACAGGAGCAACCGGGACCGGCGCAACCGGAATTGGCCGCGCCGTCATGGCGCCAAGCAGCGCATTGAGTTCGTCTTCCAGGCTGCGCTCGCCTGCGGCCGGCTTAGCCGGGTCGACTGCCGCAACCGGCGGAACCGGTGCCGATGCAGAAGGAGCAGGCTCGGCAAATGGCGGCTCCGCCGCGGCGACGGGCTCGGCAGCCGGCGCTTCCGATTCCCCAGACGGCACGTTGTCGAAATTGAGTTCGAAATCGTCTCCGAAGACCTCTTCAGCCGCAGCCTCGTGACCGGCGACCGGTTCAGGATCGACAGCCGGGCCTTCCGGCTCCTCGGCAAGCGCGTCACGGAAGCTGAGCTCGAAATCGTCTTCGAAGACCTGATCGGCTACAGCTCCGTGATCGGGTTGGGGATCGAAGGCGGGCTCGGGATCGGCGGCGAAATGCTCGGCCTCAACAGGCGCCTCGAGAGCCGGCGATGGCTCGTCATCGACCGACAGTTCCTGCTCCAGGATCAGGTGCTGCGGCTGATCGATATCCATGGCGATATCAGCCGTCGCCTGCTCAAATTGGGCCTGATCAGATTGGGCCTGATCGAAATGGGCCTGATCAACTGCGGCCCGAACGAATTCGGCCTGATCGGACCCACTCTCGTAGTCTTCAGCGGCGATCGGCTGGTCGACAGCGGCGTGAGCCTCGATCGGCTGCACGTCGGCGCCTTCGGGCTCAATATCACGGTCATCGAAGGCCAACTCGTCCTCGAGCGACAACTGGACCGCAGTGTCGAAATCGGCGTCGAACGCCGTCTCGTCCGCAGGCTCAAGGACAGCAGGCTCGACAGCCGCAGGCTCGGCGGCCGCGGCGGCGCTCTCGTCCGTGTCAGGCTGGTCGTCGATCCAGAAGCCCTCATCCAGCGAGGCCGCCATTTCCTGGTCGACGGAAAGGTCGTCCTGCACGGGCGAGACTTCCAACGAACGCGCGACCGCCTTGTCGAAATCATCGTCAAATGCCGTGTCCGCTGCCGGCTCCGGCGCAGGGGGCGTGGCAACAGCGGGCGTGGCAAAATGGGCGTGATCCGCCGCATCGTCAAAGACGAAATCCCGTTCGAGAGAAGCGGCGAGCTCGTCGTCGCTGAGAGTGGCAGCCCAGTAAGCCGGCGCAGCCTGGGCAGCCTGCTGCGCCACCGGCTCGCTTTCCTCGGCAATGTCGAAGTCGCCCATCAGCTCCTTTTCGAGGTCGATGTCGAAGTCGGCCCCATCGGCAGCCTGGTTCGCGGGCGCAGCCTTTGCGGCCGCCGGCGACTGCGGCCTGACCGGTTGACGCGGATCGAAACCCATGATGCGGGTCAGTTCGGCGAACGGATCGTCGTCGGCGATATGATTGCTTGCGGCTACTTTCAGCTGGGTTCTGTCTGCCATTATTGTTCCCGAACTCGCACACAGTCGGACGCCATGGACGTCGCGCAGGGTTGGCCCTTACCAGCGCAATGTGGGCAAAAGGTGACAGGCTTTTTAGTCAAACCTAACGCATTTCGGTAGGCGCATCAGCTCCTATCAGCGTCAGGCCGGAGGTCAAAACATCCGAAACAGCCTGCACCAGCCCCAGTCTGGCATACGTCAATTGTGGGTCGTTAACCTTAACAAAACGTAAGTCTGGGTTGTCGGTGCCCCGATTCCAGTGTGCGTGGAAGCTCGACGCCAGATCGTAGAGGTAGAATGCCAGCCGGTGCGGCTCCAGCGCAAGCGCCGCGGATTCGATTAGCCGTGGATATTCAGCGAGTTTCCGGATCAGGCCGATTTCGCCCTCGTCCGTCAGCGACGCAACCGAAGCCACAAGCCGGTCGCGGTCGAAATTCGCTTCGCCCAATTGCTCGCTCGCCTGCCGGAACACCGAGTGGCAGCGCGCGGAAGCGTATTGCACGTAGAACACCGGATTGTCCTTGGACTGCTCGGTGACCTTGGCGAAGTCGAAATCGAGCGGCGCATCATTCTTGCGGTAGAGCATCATGAAGCGGATCGGGTCGCGGCCGACCTCCTCCACCACGTCGCGCAGCGTGACGAAATCCCCTGACCGCTTCGACATCCGGACCGGCTCGCCGTCGCGGAACAGCTTCACCAGTTGGCAGAGCAGGACCGTGAGCTTGACCGTGTCGCCGGCGACCGCGCGCGCCAGCGCTTCGAGCCGCTTGACGTAACCGCCATGGTCGGCGCCGAGCACATAGATGAGATCGACGAAGCCGCGCTCGACCTTGTCCTTGAGATAGGCGACGTCGGCGGCGAAATAGGTGAACGAGCCGTCCGATTTCACCAGCGCCCGGTCCATGTCGTCGCCGACCGCGGTCGAGCGGAACAGCGTCTGCTCGCGGTCTTCCCAGTCGTCCGGCTTCTCGCCCTTCGGCGGCGGCAGCTTGCCCTTGTAGATATGGCCCTTCAGCGTCAGGTCGGCGATTGCCGCGCGGATCTTCTTGGCGTTGTCGGCATGCAGCGTGCGTTCGGAGAAGAACACGTCATGATGCACGTTGAGCAGCGCCAGATCCTCGCGGATCATCGCCATCATCGCGTCGACCGTGCGATCCTTGACGATCGCCAGCGCCTCGTCTTCCGGCATCTCCAGCAGGCCGAGGCCGAACTGTTCGGCCAGCGCCTGCCCGACGGGTATCAGATAGTCGCCTGGATAAAGGCCTGGCGGAATCTCGCCGACGGCTTCGCCGAGCGCCTCGCGATAGCGCAGCATGGTCGAGCGTCCAAGCACGTCGATCTGCGAGCCGGCATCGTTGATGACATATTCCTTGGTCACGTCGTAGCCGGCGAAGGCCATCAGGTTGGCTAAAGTGTCGCCGACGACGGCGCCCCGGCAATGGCCGACATGCATCGGGCCGGTCGGATTGGCCGAGACATACTCGACGTTGGCCTTGCGGCCGCCGCCTATCTTGGAGCGGCCATAGTTGCGGCCCTCGCCGAGCAGCACTGCCAAATGCGCTTGCCAGAAGCCGTCCTTCAGCCGGAGATTGACGAAGCCCGGGCCGGCAACGTCGGCGGAAGCGATGTCGGCATCGCTGCGCAGCGCTGCGGTCAGCTGCTCGGCCAGGGCGCGCGGGTTCTGGCCGGTGGGCTTTGCCAGCACCATCGCCGCATTGGTGGCAAGGTCGCCATGACTGGCGTCGCGCGGCGGCTCGACCGCGATGCGCGACAGATCCAGCGCTCCGCCATCCTTGTTCTTCAGATCAAGGGCTTCGACGGCTTTTACGATCCGCGCGTTGAAATCGGCGAAGATATTCATCGGGTATGCTCTGGGCTTTAAGAGGGACCGGCTGCTTGGCCGACAAAATCGTGGCTCGCCCTAGCCCAAATCCGGCGTATGGTCAAACAATCGCCTGTGCTCCTTGAGCGCATAGGTATCGGTCATTCCGGCCAGGAAATCGGCGACGCTGCGCGCCTTGATGCGATCCTGCGCCCTGTCGAGCCCTTCGCGCCAGCCGTCCGGCATGGCGCGCGGGTCGGCGAAATAGACATCGAACAGGTCGCGGACGATCTGCTCGGCGTCGGCCCGCACGCGCATCACTTCGGCATGCCGGTAGAGATGCTTGTAAAGAAAGGCCTTCAGCTCCTTTTCGGCTGCCGCCATTTCGGCCGAGAAGGTGACCATCGTCTCACCCGCCGCCCTCACCGCATCGGCGCTGTCCGGCTTGAGGCGTTCGATATTGGCGGCAGCGGCAGCAATGACATCCTCCACCATCAGCGTGATCTGCCGCCGCATCAGCTCGTGGCCGGTGCGAACGTCGTCGAGTTGCGGGTAGCGGGCGCGCACGCCACTCAGGATCGAGCCCGGCAGGCCGATGCCTTCCAGCATGTCCAGCGTCAGCAGGCCGGCACGCAGGCCGTCGTCGATGTCATGCGTGTTGTAGGCGATATCGTCGGCGATCGCGGCGCACTGCGCCTCGATGCCGGCGAAGCGGTCGAGCTCGAGGTCGTGCAGCGCGGAATAGTCGCGGATCGCCTGCGGCACGGGGCCCTTGAGCCCCTTCCCGCTTGCATCGGTAAGCGGCCCGTTATGCTTGACCAGCCCTTCCAGCGTCTCCCAGCTGAGGTTCAACCCGTCGAACTCGGCGTAGCGCCGCTCGAGCCGGGTGACGACGCGCAGCGACTGCGCGTTGTGATCGAAGCCGCCCCAGCCGGCCATCTTTTCGTTCAGCGCCTCCTCGCCGGTATGGCCGAAAGGCGTGTGACCGAAATCGTGCACCAAGGCCACTGCCTCCGCCAGATCCTCGTCGCCGCGCAGCGCGCGTGCCAGGGCGCGGGCAATCTGCGCCACCTCGATCGAATGCGTCAGCCGGGTGCGGTAGTGATCGCCCTCATGCGCAATGAACACCTGCGTCTTGTGCTTCAGCCGGCGGAAGGCGGTGGAATGGATGATGCGGTCGCGGTCACGCTGGAATGGCGTCCGGGTCGGACTTTCCGGCTCATCGAACAGGCGGCCGCGCGAGCGCGCCGGATCGCTCGCGTAAACGGCGCGCGGCCGGTAGCCGAAACCGATCTCACCGAGAGCATCCTTGCCCATTCGCCCACCAGTTGACTTGCCCCCGTCCGCTTCATACCTATCATGGGAAACCGAAAGCAAGGTGACGCCGATGGGCGCGGATGCCAAGACTGCCATGAAGGTCGAAATGACCGAAGCGGCCGCGAAGCGGATCGCCAGGATTCTGGCCGGCGAGCCGGGCAAGAATGCCTTGCGCGTTTCCGTCGAAGGCGGCGGCTGCTCCGGCTTCTCCTACAAGTTCGATCTCGTCGATAGTCGCAACGACGACGACGTAGCCATCGAGAAGGATGGCGCCACGATCCTCATCGACGACCTCTCGCTGGTCTATATGGGCGGCTCGGTGATCGATTTCGTCGATGACCTTATGGGTCAGTCTTTCCAGATCCGAAACCCGAACGCCGTCGCCTCCTGCGGCTGCGGCACCAGCTTCTCCGTCTAGCGGGCCGCCAATGCCCACGGTCGGCGCGGTCCGTCAGGTCGCGCTGTCGGCCGGGCGCGATCTCGATAGAACGCTGGCTTTCTGGCACGATGTGCTCGGCATGAGCGTGCATGCGCGCTACGATCCGCCGGGCATCGCCTTCATCATCGCGGGCGGCGTGCGGCTGTTTTTTGGCGACGGCGTGCCCCCCGGCACCGTCTATCTCGATATTGCCGGCCTCGAGGCCTTCCATGCCGAGGCGAAAGCCGCCGGTGTTCCTTTCACCGCGTCGCCGGCGCTGGTCCATCGCGACACCGAGGGCCGGTTCGGTCCGGCGGGGGAAAGCGAATGGATGGCCTTTCTAAAGGATCCGGCAGGCAATACGATCGGCCTCGTCGAACGCCTTGCGCCGGAAGAACATTGAGGTCCGCATGAAGATCGTCACCTGGAATATCAACGGCGTTCGCGCCCGCATCGGCAACCTCACCCACTGGCTGACCGAGAGCGCGCCGGACATCGTGTGCCTGCAGGAGATCAAGACGGTCGACGACCAGTTCCCGCGCGCCGAGATCGAGGCGCTGGGCTATAATGTCGAGACCAACGGGCAGAAGAGCTTCAACGGCGTCGCTCTCCTGTCGAAGCTGCCCTTCGACGAGGTCAATCGCGGTTTGCCTGGCGACGATGCCGACGACCACGCGCGCTTCATCGAAGGCGTCTTCTCGACCGATAAGGGCGCGCTGCGGGTCGCCTCCCTCTATCTGCCAAACGGCAACCCAGTCGAGGACGAGCGGAAGTTTTCCTACAAGCTGTCATGGATGGCGAGGCTAGAGCGCTGGGCGGAAGAGCGGCTGAGGCTCGAGGAAGCGCTGGTGCTGGCCGGGGACTACAACGTCATCCCCGAGCCCGCCGACGCCAGGTTCCCCGAAAACTGGCGTAGTGACGCGCTATTCCAGCCTCAGACGCGGCAGGCCTTCCGGCGCCTGAAGAATCTCGGGTTCACGGAAGCCGTGCGCGCCGTGACCGATTCGCCCGATGTCTATACTTTCTGGGACTATCAGGCCGGGGCCTGGCAGAAGAACAACGGCATCCGCATCGACCATCTATTGCTGTCTCCCGAAGCCGCCAACCGCTTCTCGTCGGCCTCGGTGGAAAAGCACGTCCGCGCCTGGGAAAAACCTTCCGACCACGTGCCGGTGGCCATCGATCTGCGCTTGCAGCCGGCCTGAAGGCGCTGCTTGCGGGCTCTTGCCGAACCCTGATGTCGCCACAAATCGCGCGTCTGATGCTGGATTGTTGCGGGGGTTCGATGGCGATCCGATTTGTTCTTTGCCCGGTCGGCCTTGCGCTGGCGTTTGCCGCGCCGGCGCTCGCGGCGCCGGAGTGTCTTGCCAACGGCAAATCGTTCAAGATCGGTGAGACGGCCTGCCTGACGATTGCCGGCGAAAGTCACCTCGCCCGCTGCGACATGGTTCTCAACAACACGTCCTGGACGAAGGTCCAGGACGACTGCCCCGGCGAGAATCAGGCGCCGAAACTGCACCCGACCTCGATCACGGCGCCGACGGAACCTACCGAAAATTGAAGCCGAAGCTGCGGCCTACTGGTCGCCGTTGTTGCCCTTGGTCAGGATGTCGTCGGCGAGCGAAATCGCCGTGCGACGGTCGGCTTCGCCAGCCGCGGCGAAGGCCTCTTCCTGCATGCTGCGGATCCAGGGCTGATCCGCCGGCGGGGCACGCTCCAAGGCAGCCGTCATCATCGCCAGGCCGCGCACGATCTTGCCGCTCTGGAACAACAGGTTGCCGAGCGTCGCCTGCGCACCGGCATGGCCTTTTTCGGCCGCGAGTTGCAGCCAGCGCCCAGCCTGTTTGACGCTGGCCTTCACGCCGCCCTCGCCTTTGAGGAACATCTGACCGATCTCGAACTGGGCGTTCGGGTTGCGGTAGTTGGCGGCGGCGCGCATGTAGTATTCCTGCGCCGCAACCTCGTTCTCCTCGACCGGGCTGCCGGGGATACCTTTGCGCAGATAGTCGCCGAGCGCGACAAGCGCGTCGGAGACATAGCTTTCCTCGGGCGAGCCGGGCTCGACATCCTGGTCGACGATCTCCGAGAAGAACTTGAAGGCGGCATAGTCGTCGCGGGCCACGCCGTCGCCCTGGGCATACATGCGCGCAAGTTTCCAGGTGGCCCCGATCTGGCCGTTCTCGGCGGCATATTTATAGGCCTCGACCGCTTGGTCCTTGTGGCCGTTCTTGTAGGCGGAGAAGCCGAACTGGAACACCGCCCACGGACTCGACTGCGGCTTGACCCCGGTCTTGTCGTCGAACACCTTGTCATCGAAGGCCATGGCCTGCCCGACGGCGCCCAAGGTCGCCACCGCGACCAGTGCCGGCAAGACAAATGACCTCAACACCTCAAATGTCCGCATAGCAGTGTGTTTCTTTTGCGCCGCCCGGATGGGTGACCGCGCCGTCGCGGGCCGACCCTACGGTCTGCGCATATTTCCAGATCGCGCCGGACTGATAGTCGGTCTTGCGCGCCTTCCATTTCTTGGCCCGGGCCGCCAGTTCGGCATCCGACAGCGCCACCTCGATCGTGCCATTAACGGCATCGATAGAGATCACGTCGCCATTCTTGATGAGCCCGATCGGCCCGCCGACCGCCGCCTCCGGCCCGACATGGCCGATGCAGAAACCACGTGTAGCACCGGAAAAACGGCCGTCGGTGATCAGCGCCACTTTGCCGCCCATGCCCTGGCCGTAGAGCGCTGCCGTCGTCGACAGCATCTCGCGCATGCCCGGACCGCCGCGCGGCCCCTCGTAGCGGATGACGAGAACCTCGCCCTCCCGGTAATTGCGCTGCGTGACCGCTTCGAAGCACTCCTCTTCCGAATCGAAGCAGCGCGCCGGGCCTGAGAATTTCAGCTCCGACATGCCGGCGATCTTCACGATCGCGCCTTCGGGGGCGAGGTTGCCCTTTAAGCCCACAACGCCGCCTGTCTTGGTGATTGGCCGATTGGCGGGACGCACAACATCCTGGCTCTCATTCCAGGCAACGTGCTCCATGTTTTCGGCCAAAGTGCGGCCAGTGACCGTCATGCAGTCGCCGTGAAGATAGCCGTGGTCGAGCAGCGTCTTCATCAAGAGCGGAATGCCGCCGGCCTCGAACATGTCCTTGGCGACATATTTGCCGCCGGGCTTGAGGTCGGCGATATAAGGCGTCTTTTCGAAGATCGCCGCCACGTCGAAGAGGTCGAACTTGAGACCCGCCTCATGCGCGATCGCCGGCAGATGCAGTGCCGCGTTGGTCGAGCCGCCGGTGGCCGACACGACCGTCGCGGCATTCTCCAACGCCTTGCGGGTAACGATGTCGCGCGGCCGGATGTTTTTCGCGATCAGCTCCATGACCTTTTCGCCGGAGGCGAAATTGAACCGGTCGCGCATTTCGTAGGGCGCCGGCGCGCCGCAGGAATAGGGCAAGGCCAGCCCGATCGCCTCGGCGACCGTGGCCATGGTGTTGGCGGTGAACTGGGCGCCGCACGACCCTGCCGACGGACAGGCGGCCTGCTCGATCTCGAGCAGCTCGGCATCGGAGATCGTGCCGACCGAATGCTGCCCGACCGCCTCGAACACATCCTGCACGGTGATCTGCCTTCCGCGGTAGCTGCCGGGCAGGATCGAACCGCCATAAATGAAGATCGACGGCACGTTGAGCCGCACCATCGCCATCATCATGCCGGGCAGCGACTTGTCGCAGCCGGCAAGCCCGACCAGCGCGTCATAGCAATGGCCACGCATGGTGAGCTCGACTGAATCGGCGATCACCTCGCGCGACACCAGGGACGACTTCATGCCCTGGTGGCCCATGGCGATACCGTCCGTGACGGTGATGGTGCAGAATTCGCGCGGCGTGCCATTGGCGGCCGCGACGCCCTTCTTCACCACCTGCGCCTGGCGCATCAGCGAGATGTTGCAGGGTGCGGCCTCGTTCCAGCAGCTGGCGACGCCGACGAGCGGCTGCGCGATCTCGGCCGCCGACAATCCCATGGCGTAGAGGTATGAACGATGCGGCGCGCGCGCCGGACCTTCGGTCACGTAGCGGCTGGGCAGCTTGGCCTTGGAGATTGCCTTGGCGTCCATCGTCGTCCTTGCCGCACACCCCGCGGCCGGTCCCATCGCCGGGCCAACCTGGCACGCGTCCCGAGACCTACTCGAGTTGCTCCGGGTTTATGGCGGGAAATGGGCAGTTCCCTCGGCTAGCCTTTTAGCTTCGGGGTTGTTCATAAACTGTTGCTGAAACGTCACAATCGTCTGAAGCGCCGGCTGTGCAGCTAATTTGCAACACAGGATCGGCCAACCAGCCCAGGCCGTTGATGCCCAATAGAAAAAGGCCGGTCGGTGCCCGGCCTTCTTCGCGGAATTGCGGGAGCGGCTTAGAACTTGATCTTTATGCCACCCGAGATCGCCGTGACCAGATCGTTGCCGAAGTCGTAGCTGGCGTCGGTGCCGGCCTGATAACCGTTGTCTCCGGTCACGATGCCGGAATGCCCGCTGGTCAGCACACCGAATGCACCAGCCAACCGAACCTCGATGTTCGGCCGCGGCGTGTAGGCGACGCCGCCCCCGAGTGTCCAAGTATCGGTCTGCGCGCCATAGCCGTGCGAAGTGCCGCGATCCCAGGTGAGCTGACCGGCGGCGCTCCACTGATCGTTGAACTTATGGCCTATGCCGCCGGACACCGTCCAACCGTCGCGATACATCAGGTCCAGCGAGGTGGCCTGAAGAGAGCCGGAAGCATCATTGCCCGTAAAACATGCGGCGGTGGGAGTCCCGACAATACAAATGGGAACGCTCTGCAGCACGCTCCAGTTCACCCATTTGATCGAACCGAAAGCAAGCCAGCCTGGCGCGATGCCGGATTGCAATTTCAACTCCACGGAGTCCGGCATGTACTGAGTGCTGCCGTAGATCGGCGCAGAACCCGTGGGTAATGTCGGTGACGTCAGGGTGCCGGAGATGTTGTCGAGCTTGACCTGGGAATTATAGACCAAGCTGGCGCGGAGTGCGATCTCAGGGATTTCGTAGGCAACGCCAGCGCGCCAGCCCCAGCCGCTGGCCTCCAGGTCGACGCGGCCAATCGGTGACGGCCCAACTGGATTGAAACCCACTAAGCTTTGCTTGAAGCCTGAAATATCCTGGTAGAACGCGCCGCCGATAAAGCGGAGCTGGCCCTTACCGACATCGAACTTGTATGAACAGGTACCAGCGTAGTTATTGCTCTTGATGTCCGTTTCAACGTTGGAAAAAGCGCCATTCCACGACGCGCCAGGGGCGGTGTGAGCGCCCCACGGCTGTGAATAGTCGATCATACAGTCGACGCCCGGCACAACCTGAACCTTGCCCCCGATGCGCGGCACCCAATAACCCTCGGCGCCATCCGCCGTGGAACTGAGAAAATTGAATGTCCCATTCAGACCAGTCGCATTCTTGTACTTGCGATCCGGCATCACATAGGTAGCTTCCGCTTCCGTCGCGAACGGCGCCGGGTCGAACAGCAGGTCGATGTCGTAGCCGCCGCGCTCGAGCCCACCGGCATGCGCCGGGTGCATCGCCGCTCCGATCAAAGCCAGCGAAAAGCACCCTGCCCCCAGCAGTGCTTTGAGCCGCAAAACGTTCATGGAAATCCTCCCCGAAACACGAAGTGGGGCAAGCTAGAACCAATTCAGGTTAACGGCGCAACAACGAATTCGTGAGCTGTACATGTACACCTTGACAGCTCGTATTTTCGCCATGGTCATCGACCGCCCATTGAGCCTTAAAAGCGGCCCACTCGGCATCGGACTGAGAGAAAAAATTGCAAAAACGGTCCGAAACAGCTCAAAAACGGGCCATTTTGATCGGACTGGGCCCCATTGTTACATTACGGCAACAATGGGGCCAAAACTTTCCGTTTACGTCAAAATTAACCCAACGGCAGGCCCGTATACGAGCGTGGTGACGCTTCGTAAAGCGCCCTCCAGTGAAGCCGAATCTTGCCGGTCACCCGGCGTCTCGGACCCTGGTCAGGGCAACTGAAAGCTTCTCTTGCGCCTCGCGATATTCGGCGAGCTTTTCGCGCTCTGCCTCGACCACCTCCTGCGGCGCGTTGGCGACGAACTTCTCGTTGGAAAGCTTCTTGTGCAGGCGGGCGATCTCCTCGGTCACCTTGGCCAGTTCCTTCTGCAGCCGCGTTGCTTCGGCCTGAAGGTCGATAAGGCTGCCGAGCGGCAGACAGACGGTCGCTTCGTTGAGAACGATCTGGGCCGAGCCTTTCGGCGGCGCATCGACCAGCGCGATGTCGCCGACACGCGCCAGCCGCTTGATGGCCTGGGCGTGGCGGTCCAGCCTTTCCTGCGTGATGGCATTGGCGCCGATCACCACCAGCGGCGCGATCGCCGCCGGCGGCACGTTCATTTCCGAGCGCACCGAGCGAATGCCGGAGACGAGCTCGACCAGCCAGTTGATGTCGGCGGCAGCCTCGTCATCCTCGAAATCGGGCGCGGGCCAGGCAGCGTGGCAAAGCAGGGAGGTGCGTTCCTTCCCCTCGCCCGCGGTCTGCGCCCACAGCTCCTCGGTCATGAACGGCATCATCGGGTGCAGCAGCTTGTAGATCTCGTCCAGCACGAAGGCGACACAGGCCCGGCTCTCCGCCTTGGCGGCCTCGTCCGCGCCCATGAACACCGGCTTGAGCAGTTCGAGATACCAGTCGCAGAACAAGTTCCAGACGAAGCGATAGGCGGCGCCCGCCGCCTCGTTGAAGCGGTAGGTGGTGATGCCCTCCGTGATCGCCCGCGCCGCCCGCGTCAGCTCGGTCAGGATCCAGCGGTTGACAGCGAGCTTGGCGTCGTGCAGCCAGAAATCGTCGTTCCTGGCGACCTCGTTCATTTCGGCGAAGCGCGTGGCGTTCCAGAGCTTGGTCCCGAAATTGCGGTATCCGGCGATACGCGCCGGGTCGAGCTTCACGTCGCGCCCCTGCGCTGCCATCACGGTCAAGGTGAAGCGCAGCGCGTCGGCGCCATACTCGTCGATCAGGTCGAGCGGGTCGATGACGTTGCCTTTCGACTTCGACATCTTCTGCCCGTTCTTGTCGCGCACCAGCGCATGAACATAGACCGTGTGAAACGGCTCCTCGTTCATGAAATGCAGGCCCATCATCATCATCCGGGCCACCCAGAAGAAGATGATGTCGAAGCCGGTCACCAGCACGTCGGTCTGGTAGTAGGTCTTCAGCTCCGGCGTCTGGTCAGGCCAGCCGAGCGTCGAGAACGGCCACAGCGCCGAGGAGAACCAGGTGTCGAGAACGTCCTCGTCGCGCGTCAGGATCTCGCCCGGCTTGAAATTCTCAAGCTTGTCCTCGACCCAGGCCTTCCACGGTCCTTCCAGTGCCAAATAATATTCGACCGCCGCGGCCAGCGCCTCCTCTTCGGTCTTCTCGACGAAGACGCGTCCGTCCGGCCCGTACCAGGCCGGAATCTGGTGCCCCCACCACAGCTGCCGCGAGATGCACCAGGGCTGGATGTTCTCCATCCAGTCGTAATAGGTCTTCTCCCAGTTCTTCGGCACGAAGTCCGTGCGGCCCTCGCGCACAGAGGCAATGGCCGGCTTGGCGAGCTCCGCCGCGTTGACGTACCACTGGTCGGTGAGGAACGGCTCGATCGGCACGCCGCCGCGATCGCCATGCGGCACGGTGTGGCGATGCGGCTCGACCTTTTCCAGGAAGCCGCCCGCTTCCATCAGCTCGACGATCTTCTTGCGCGCCACGAAGCGATCCAGCCCGTCGAGCTCATCCCAGACGGCCTGGCGCTGCGGCGTCACTTCAAGACCTGCAAGGAACTCCTCGTTATCCTTGAGCTTGATGTAGGCTTCGACGGTCAGGATGTTGATCGCCGGCAGCTTGTGGCGCTTGCCGACCTCAAAGTCGTTGAAGTCATGCGCCGGGGTGATCTTGACCGCGCCGGAACCCTTTTCCGGATCCGAATACTCATCCGCCACAACGGGTATCCTGCGGCCGACGATCGGCAGGATGACGTTCTTGCCGACCAGGTCGCGAAACCGCTCGTCGTCGGGGTGAACCGCCACCGCCGTGTCGCCCAGCATGGTTTCCGGGCGTGTCGTGGCGACGGTGATGAACGTCTTCGGATTCTCGGGATCGAACGCCAGGCCTTCGACCGGGTAGCGGAAATGCCAGAGATTGCCGTTGACCTCATGCTGCTCGACCTCGAGATCGGAAATGGCCGTCAACAGCTTCGGATCCCAGTTTACAAGCCGCTTGTCCTTGTAGATCAGCCCCTCCTTGTAGAGGGTGACGAACACCTCCAGCACCGCCTTGGACAGACCCTCGTCCATGGTGAAGCGCTCCCGGCTCCAGTCGGCCGAGGCACCGAGCCGCCTCAGCTGGTTGAAGATCGCGCCGCCGGATTCGGCTTTCCACTCCCAGACCTTTTCTATGAACTCCTCGCGCGTCAGGTCGCGGCGATGGATCTGCCTCTCCATCAGCTGCCGCTCGACCACCATCTGCGTGGCGATGCCGGCATGATCCATGCCCGGCTGCCACAGCACATTCTTGCCGCGCATGCGCTCGAACCGCACCAGGATATCCTGCAGCGTGTTGTTGAGCGCGTGCCCCATATGCAGCGAGCCCGTAACGTTCGGCGGCGGGATGACGATGGTGAAGGCTTCCGCCCCTTCCTCTGCGCCGGCGCCGGCGCGGAACGCATCGGCCTCTTCCCAGATTTTGGCGATCTTCGGCTCGACGGTCTTGGCGTCGTAGGTTTTATCAAGCATGGAGGAAGTCCGAACTGTCGGGAACAAGCGTCCGGTGTAAATCGGAAGCTCTTGGCCGAGTCAACCGCGAGAAGGATGAGCCCGCCTTGCCCAGATAGGCTTGCGGCGATCAGCGGCAAGCCCATTGCTCATCGCAAGACAAATCGCGCGGCCGCATTTTCGCGGAAATAAAAAGCACCGCCCGACGGCGGCGCCTTTTACGCTGAAAGCCCAGACGAAATCACTGCGCGCCGCGCGCCACGCGCTCGATTTCCTCGCGCACCAGCCGTTCGACCAGTGTCGGCAGGTTGTTGTCGAGCCAGTCCTGCAGCATCGGCCGCAGCATCTCCTCGGCCATCTCGTCGAAGCTCTTCTTGCTGCGGCTGGCGAAGGCATCGGAAAGCTCGCCGAAGGCCGCCGCGACCTGACGGCCCGTATGCTCGGACAGGATTGCCGGCCGGGCTGGCGGCAGGTCGGACGAGGATGGCGCCGAAACGTTGCCGGGCGCCGCGGTTTCGGCCGTTGGCGCGGCAAGATCCTCGTCGTCGATCTCGACTTCGGGTGTCACTTCCGGAGTTGCTACCTTCGCCTTGGCGGAACTTCCGCCAACGGCGGCGATCTCGCGCCGCCAATCGGCGACGATGGTATCGGCACTTTGCGGCACGCTCGCCGCGCTCCCCGCAACCGCCGGGGTGTCCGGCTCGGCGGCTGCCCTGGCCCCGACTTCCGCCAGGGTGGTGGGAGCAGGCGCGGTCTTCACCGGTTCAGGGCTCGTCTCGGCGATCGTCGGATCGGACGCCGCAAGCTGGGCCTGTATTTCCGCCAGACTCACCGGCTTGCTGGGAGCGGATCCGACGTTGAGCTCGGAACGGAAGGCATCAAGGTCGGCCGTCTGCGCCGCCGGCGTCGGCCGGAGGTCCTGGCGAACGTCACCGTTGTCCGCCGCCGGTTGCTTGCGGCCGGTGTCGCTGTCCTCGATGATCCTTCGGATGGAAGCAAGTATCTCTTCCATGGAAGGTTCGCGCTGCGCGCTGCTCGCTGTCGCCATCGTCACATCCGCCGCCTTTGTGACTTGTTCAAGATTTCCATTCCGGCAAGACCGGAATTCGAATCAATGCGGACAGCGTAACCGACCGATCGTCATCCGAGAATCCCCAATCTGGGGAGACGTTGGATTTCAACAGATTAGCTCGCTAAGCCGCCGACAGCCGACTGTCTGGTTTCCAATGCAAAAGCGCCGCGCATCCATTAGACACGCGGCGCTTTTGGAAATGCCAAAGGTTCAGCGGCCGTCCGGCGTGCGCAGCCCGATCCACTTGTCCTTGACGGCGTTGTAATGCTCTTCCGGGTTGTATTTCGTGACCGCCAGGCCGAGTTGGCCGGCGGACAGGCGGCCAATCGCCGACAGGATGGCGTAGCTCGCCACGACGACATCGCGCTCGGAGCTCGCCTGGTTGATCTTGGCGGTGATGACGGCGTTCTGCGCGTTGAGCACGTCGAGCGTGGTGCGCTGGCCGACATTGCGTTCCTCGATGACGCCGTTGAGCGCCAGTTGCGCGGCGGCGATCACCTGCCTGTTGGCATCCACGCTTTCGCGCGCGGCGGTGTATTGCGTCCACGCCGAAGCCACGGCCTGGCGCACCTGGTCGCGACTGACGTCGACCTCGATGCGGGCCTGGCTGAGCGATTCCTTCGACTGGCGGACCAGCGCAGAGGTGCGCCCGCCCGAATAGATCGGCACGGTAAGCGTTGCACCGATATTGGCCGAATTGGTCGTTCCTTCGGAACCCGCCGATGCAAAAACGCCGGGCGAGGTGTTGCGATACTGGCTCGAAATCCCGGCGCTGGCGGAAAGCTGCGGCAATAGCGCCCCTTCGGCCGACTTAACCGAAAAGGCCGCGGCGTCGACGAGATGCTCGGTGGCAAGGATGGCCGGATGCTCCGCGGCGGCGATGGCGAAGGCCGAATCGAGGCTTCCCGGCAGCAGCTTTCCAACCGGCGCGGCCGCCTTGAGCTTGCCCGGCTCGTCGCCGATGATCTGGTGGTAGGTCGCAGCGCTCGCCAGCGCCGTCGCGCGAGCGCTGGCGAGTTGCGCCACCGCGGTCGCCCGCGAGGCATCGGCCTGTGCGACGTCGGTGCGGGTGCCCTCTCCGACCTCGAAGCGCGACCGCGCGGCGCGCGCCTGCTCGGTCAGGAATTGCAGGTTCTGTGCGGTCAGGACCGCGATCTGGCGATCGCGGATCACATCCATGTAGGCGCTTGCCGCGTTGAACAGGATGTTCTCTTCGGTGTTGCGGAGACTTTCTTGCGAGGCCCTGACCTGCGCTTCGGCGGCGGCGACATTGTTCTTGGTTTGAAAGCCGTCGAACAGCGTCTGGTCGATCTCAACCCCGAAATTCCCCGTAGTGATATTTAAGGTTTGACCAAGGTTGTTGTTGCGGCTGCTCGTGTAGTCGATGCTAGCCGATCCCCTGATCGTCGGGCGGTAGCCGGACTTGGCGATGGCCACGCCCTCGTCGGTGACACGGGTGCCCGCGCGGGCGGAATTCAGCTGGGAATTGTATTGATAGGCTTTGGCGAGCGCGCCGGTGATGGTTTCGGCGGATGCTGCCAGCGGCGAAAGCGCGGTCGCCGAAACAAGTATGGCTGATAGAAAAGTCTTGTGTAGGGGCGGCACGTATTATCCCTCATTCGTTTGCATGGGAACCACGCCGCGCACCTTTTCCTTCCGGATCAGATAGCGCCGCGTGTTTATCGTCCCCCGCTGACAGCCCCCGAAAATGCACGTGAAGCAAATCAGCAACGATTGTTCAAGCGCAAGCGATCATGTCAGCGCCTTCGCTGCAAGGCAAAACCGCTCAAAATTCGAACGCATGAGCACGTTCGAACCCCGGTAGTGGCTTAATTGCCGCATTAAATGCGCGTCTGCCGGTTACAACCCCCCCGGCCTTGACAAAAAGACGCGCAACGCCGGAGTTGCCCTGCCCCTCGACCACAACCAGCCGTCCGTCCTCGGCGAGCTGGCCGAGCAATGCCGCGGGCACCTCCTCGACGCTGCCGCCGATGAAGATGACGTCATAGGGCGCCGCGGCGGCATGACCCTGCGGTAACGGCCCGATCACTACGGTGGTGTTCTGGCAATCCAGTGCGGAAAGGGTCGACTTCGCGGCTTCGGCAAGCGCCGGGTCGCTTTCGAGCGCAACCACCGATTTTGCGATTCGGGAAAGCAGCGCGGCCGAATAGCCGGTGCCGCAGCCGACATCGAGCACCGAATCGGTGTCGCTGATTTCGGCCAGTTGCAAAAGCTTGGCGAGCGGTGACGGTTCCATCAGATAGCGGGCACCGCCGCCACTGACGCCATCGGTGATGCGGATGTCCTCGTCGATATAGGCTAGGTCCCGCTGCCCGGCGCCGACAAAAGCCTCGCGCGGCACGGAAAGCATCGCTTCGATCAGCGGCGCGCTGGTCACATCGGTGGTGCGGATCTGGCCATCGACCATCTTCACGCGGCGTTCGGAGAAATCAGCGTTCATGTCCCAACCAACCCGCTTCCCGCGCCCAATTCGCTGCCCGCGCCCGATCCGATTTCCAGGCAAATGACGCGGGCCAATTCGACCGGAACCTAGCGCCCCGGCGCGATAGCGCCGGAGCCCGGGCATTGGAGGCCTCGCCCGGAATCGAACCGGGGTGCAAGGATTTGCAGTCCTCTGCGTAACCACTCCGCCACGAGGCCTTCCATGCTCCCGGCGTTCCGGGGCAACTCAATATGTTGGCGGTGAAAGGTCGTCAAGCACCGGCAAGTCATTCCCGATGCTTTCCCATTCCTCATCGAAGGCAGTGGTTGCCGATTGCTTGCGGCCGATCCCGATGGTGTCGGCGGCACCTGCCGGACGTTCTCCCTGCAAAGCTCTCAATCCGGCCGGCGGCGGCGTTCCCACCAGACCACGAAGCGGCGCCTGTGACGACGCACCAGTGCGAATTCGTAGGACAGGACCAGCAGGCCGATCGGAACCATCCAGAAACCGAGAATCGGCAGAAAGCCCAGAATCCCGCCGATTGTGAGCAGCACGCCGATCGCGATCCGCAATCCCCGCGAGCGCGGCATGGAGAAGTCGCGGCCGAAGACCGTGATCTTGCGCGCCGGTGGGTTATCGTCGTCAGTTGCCGTCATTCAAAGCCAGATCCCATCTGCGCGGCCGATGTCATAAATACCAAAGGACGACCAGCCGCATTGTTCCATGCCGGTGTCAAGCCGCTCATATGTGGGCACGCCGAAGCGATGCCACAAATCGCCGCACGAAAAACTGCAGAAAAATTGCGAATTGCTGCTTTGCAAAGCCGAAAGGTGTTTGCTATAGGCTGCGCCACTCACGTCAGAGCCTCCGTTCCCCGGTAGCTCAGTGGTAGAGCAACCGGCTGTTAACCGGTTGGTCGCTGGTTCGAATCCGGCCCGGGGAGCCAATCGCCATTGAATTTCACTGAATAAACTTCCGATTCTACAAGCGCGCGGCGCTGGATCCGGCAGCATGCGGCAACGGTCAAGCCCGGCCGGGTCAGTCTGAGATAATTTCGTAGTGAAGGATTTGGGCGTCGCCGAGGGACGATCTCCGTCCAGGCGAGATGACGCCGGAGCCGAAGAGAAGAATATCTTCGCGGCGCACGAATACCTCATGGTCGGGTCCCATCGACACAAAGGTGCCCGACGAGCTTCGCTCGATAAGCACGGCCTTGCCATTCGAAATGGTGAAGGTCGCGTGGTGCCTTGAGACCCAGGGCCGCTGGATGACGATGTTGCATTCCGGGGATCGGCCGATCGTCACCAACTCGTTGTTTCGGCAGGATCGCAACTGATCTCCATAGCGGATGACCAGATTGATCTGCCGCGGCGGGGCGGAGCGTCTCTCGATAACCGTGCCCCGGCTGACGATTTGCGTACTGAGGGCCCGATCCTCGCTCCCCAGGGTATAGACATCGAAGAGTTCTTGCTTTCCCTTGAAAGCCATTTTGTCGAGGAGCCGCAGGGCACTGCGGCTATCCGCGCAAAGGGCTTCGAAGAAGCTCTGGCTGATCAGCACCTCCCCGGGGTTGGCCGTGGTGGATAACCTTGCGGTGACATTGATAACGTCTCCGAATACCGCGCCCCGCGCGCGAATGACCGCCCCGAAATGCAATCCGATCCGGGCGTGCAACGGCCCTTTCGTCAGTTCGCTGCTGATTTGGAAGACGGCCCTCAGCGCCGCCTCCGAACTGTCGAACAGGCTGAGCACGTCATCGCCCTTCGAGTAAATGAAGTCACCGCCGTGCCGGGCGACGATCTCGCGTATCGCGTCGAGGCAATCCGAGATCTGCTGCAGAGCTGCATCGTCGCCGATGCGCTCATAGAGCGGCGTGCTGCCCACGACATCAGCTAGGAGGACTGCGGCCAGAAGTCTTTCCTGATCCATCGGCTCGTATCCGACCAAGAACGCGACGTATATAGCATAACTCGCCCTGCTTGCCCGCCTGGGAGCCGGTACTGTGGCGTGAGCATCTTGCACGGACAGGCCTTGTTGCCGCCTCGGCAACTGCACAAGAGACTTTCCACGGCTATGATTGCACGGATGACTGCTCGGGCCACGAGGCCGGCTATGATTGAGCGGCAAGGGGCGCTATCGCCGATGAGCGAGATTGCGATGGTGATAGCCAATCGTTCGACGAAGGCTGCCAAGCGTGCGTTGAGGAGCAGGCAGATGATGCGGTCCGGAACAGCATCCCGAAAGCGAGGACGAGGATAATAGGCGCGCGGCATACAGGCCGGTTCAGGGCAATGCTGGGTGGCGCGCGCGTGAGACGAACGGGTGGAGTGTATCATTTTAATACAATCCTCAATTTGTAGACTCCTGCCATGCATCGGCAGCTAGTGTTCTCCCGTCCAGGCTAGTGGAGGGAAGACCGCGGACCGGGAGGAAAAAGATGTCCATCCAAAAGGAAGACTATCGAACGAACCGAGCCGACTATGCCCTTGCCGCGAAAGGCCAATCGGCCGTCGATGTGGGCCGCAACGAGATTCTGGAAAGAAGAAAGAAGACTGTCTGGCTAAGAGATCCGCGAATCGCCAGATTGGCCGCAAATCCGTGCGAAAGCCTTCCAGGACCAAAACCCAGACCGCGCGGGAATTAGCGACGTTGCTTCACTTATGGATGCGTGCCCATCATAGCGGCAGGAGCGTATAGCCGGTGCCGTATTTCGTTTCCTAGGCCCGCCGGCTAGGCCCAGCCCTGTTGGCCTGCCCGCTTTGGGAAGACGAAATCACGGATCCGTTCCTTGCTGCTCCAAGTCCTCCGAGTTTTGTAAGTTGTCATGCTGTTTCGCTGCGCGATCGAGATCGCCAACGGTATAGCCGGTGGATTGGATGCGGTAGAGTCACGAACGTTCTGGTCTAGATCTCGGGCTTTGCATCAAAGGAGAGATGGTTCCAGGCCGAGACCTGTGGCCCGCGCCGGCGATCGCGCCTGCAGCGAACCGAGTCTGAGATAGATGGCAGGCACGACGAAGAGGTTCAGAAGCGTTGACGTGATCAGCCCGCCCAGAATGATGATGGCCATCGGATGTTCGATTTCCTGCCCGGGAATGTTGCCGGTGACAACCAGGGGGACGAGCGCAAGACCGGTCGCCAGCGTCGTCATGAGAATGGGCGAAAGGCGTTCACGCGCGCCGCGCAGGACAAGTTCCGGTCCGAAGGGCTCGCCCTCCTCGCGCTCCAGATGCAGGAAATGGTGGATCAGAAGCACCCCGTTGCGGGCCGCGATGCCCAACACCGTCAGGAACCCCACGAGGCCGCCTAGCGAGATGATGCCGTCGCCCAGATACGCGGCGATGACCCCGCCGACCATAGCGGCCGGCAGTGACAGGAAAACCAGGGCAGCGAGCCTCCAGCTTCTCAAGGAGGCCTGCAGCAGCATGAAGATTACGACCGCGGCGACGACAGAGGCATAGACGAGCCTGCTTTGCGCAGCCCTGCGTTCCGCCGCCTCGCCCAGCAGCTGGGCATGATAGCCGAGCGGAAACTCGAACTTGGCCAGGCGCTCCTCAACCTCATGGACGACCGAGCCCAGGTCGCGGTCGCGCACGTTGGCATGCACGTCATGGCGGCGCGAGGCGTTCTCACGTTTTATGGTGCTGGCCACCGGGGCAATCTTGACTTCGGCAACGTCGCCGAGGCGGACCTGACCGCCGTCGGGGGTATCCAGGAGAACGTTCTGTACGTCGTCAAGGCCGCGCCGCGATTTGGGCGTCGACCATACCATGACGTCATACACCTTTCCGATGCGATGAACGTCGCTCACCTCGTGACCGGCGAAGATCACGGCAGCAGCGCGACGAACATCGCCGGGCTTGAGACCCCTGGAAGCCGCCTTGGCGATATCCACGGTGACCTGAATTTGCGGTACCGTCTTCTGCGGCTCCTCGTGTAGGTCAATCAGGCCCTCGATGCCGGTCAGGGCGTCGCGGACCCTCACCGCCTGCTCGCGCAACATCGCCGCGTCAGGCCCGAAAATCCGAACCACTATCGACTCGCCCGACCCGGTGAGCACTTCCTTCACGCGCTCGCGAAGGTAGGTCTGGACGTCGCGATAGATACCGGGATAGCCGCCGACCGTGTCCTGAACCGCTTTCAGGGTCTCGTCATAATCGACCTTCGGATCGACGCTGATCCAGTTCTCCGTGAAGTCGATGCCCACCACCTCGTCGGCCACCAGCGCCCGGCCGATGTGAGCGCCGAAGTTGCGCACCCCGGGAATGGATCTCAGTTCTTTGCTGGCAGCCACCGTCATCCGGTACATCTCTGCATGCGATGTCCCGGGCGGCGTCAGCCAGTGCATGAGGAAGTCACGTTCCTTGAAGGAGGGCAGGAGCGAGGTTCCGAGCAGCGGCCAAACGCCCAATCCCGCGACCACGACGAACGCGGTGATCCCAAAGATCGTGCGAGGAGCCGCGATGATCCGCGACAGCATGGCGGCATAGCCTCGCTGCAACCGCCCGACAAGCGGCGAGACGCGCTCGATCGGCGCTCCTTGAAGCAGGATAAGGCAGAGTGCCGGCGTCACCGTCAGCGCCACGGCCATCGAAGCGAGGAGCGCGATGGAATAGGACGTCGCCAGCGGTACGAAGAAAGTGCCCGACAGACCACCCATGAAGAACACAGGGACGACCGAGATGACGATGATGAGGGTCGCGGCGACGATCGGGCTGCGGATCTCGAGCGATGCTTCCAGGATAACTGATGCCACCGATTTGCCAGCGCCGCTGCGGCGATTCTCGCGCAATCGCCGCGTGATGTTTTCAACGTCGATGATAGCGTCGTCCACCACCGATCCCACCGCCACGACGAAGCCGGCCAGCACCATCGTGTTGATGGTCGTTCCGAGCCAGTAGAGAACAAGTCCCGCCGCGACCAGGGAGAGCGGAATCGCCAGCAGGCTGATGAGCGCCACCCGCCACTCGAAAAGGAAGGCGCCGAGAACGCAGACCACCAGGACCGATCCCACCAGCAAGGCCATTGTCAGATTATGGATCGAGAGCTCGATGAACGTCGCCGGGCGGAAGATCTGCAGGTCGACGTCGATGCCCTTGAGGCCGTCCCTCATTTCGGCGAAGGCGGCCTCGACGCCGCGCGTGACCTCCAGCGTATTCGCCCACGGGAACTTCTCGACGATCAGCATCATGCCGGGACCGTCATTGATCACAGCGTCGCCGATCGGCAGCGGTTCCCCCCAGGTGACGTCGGCAAAGTCCGCCAGTACCAGTCGCTCGCCGGCTTTTGACTCGACCGGAATTCTCTTGACGTCCTCCAGCTTCACGCTGGACGCTATGTCGGCGCCGACATACAACCTCTGGTTGTCGGTGTCGATGAAGCCTACGGTCTGGCTCTTGGCTGAGCTCGACATCGGCAGCAGGCCGAAGTCCAGCGCATCGGCCGAAGCCTCCATGACCTCGTTCAGCGTCACGCCGTGTTTCAACATGCGTGCGGGATCGACCTGGATCTGCAGCTGTTTGAGCTTTTCGCCCCACATCGCCACGTTGGCGACGCCGGGCACGCGCAGCAGGCGGAAGCGGATCTTCCAATAGGCGGTCATCGACAGGTCGAGCTGAGTGAGCTCCTTCGACGAAAGGCCGATCTTCATGGTCCTGCTGGTCGACGACAAGGGCTGCAGCATGACGGGCGGGCTCGAGCCGAACGGCAGTCTTGCCGACGCAAGCTGCACGCGCTCCTGGACGAGCTGCCGGGCGTGCATGATGTCGGTTCCCCGCTTGAAGATCATGACAATGGAGGACAGCGACATCACGCTCTTCGAGCGGATGACGTCGAGTTCCGGTGTGCCGCGCAGTGCATCCTCGAGGGGAATGGTGATCAGCTCCTCGACCTCGGCGGTCGACATGCCGATACCCTCGGTCTGAATCTCCACCAGCGGCGGGGAGAATTCGGGGAAGACGTCCACGGGCATCTTGCGGAACACGTCCAGACCCAGCAGCACCATCAGCGCTGCCGCGGCCAGTACCAGATACCGGTATTTCAGATTCGTGCCGATGATCCAGCGGAACATGGCCCTGTCCTTTGTTCGGATGATTGGAGGCCGGCTAACTCAGGCGTTCGCAAGCGACGGAATGTCTTTCACGCCCGCTCAGTGGCCGCCAAACTTCAATTCAACCCCCATCAGCTCGACCGCGCCGACCGACACGACCGGCGTACCGCGCGCTGGTCCGTCCGACAGCACTGCTATGTCGCCAAGGACGCGCTCGACAGCCACTTTTTGGCGGACGAAGACGAGCGGCTCCGGATTGGAGTAGAGCCAGCTGTCCCCGTGCTCGTCATAGACAACCGACGAGTAGGGCACGATCTTCGCCATGCTGCCGCTCTCCGGCGCCTTCATCGCCACGAACGCATGATCGCCTGGCTTGACGCCGCTGCTTGCCTCGAGGAATTCAAAGAACCGCCCGTCGTCCCGGTCCTTCACCGCCACCGGCCGCGCCGTGTAATATTTACCGGAGCGGCCTTGGCCGGTCAGCAGCACGACCACTAGACCGTCCTTATCCTCGTCCGCCGGGTTGGCGACGCCGAAAATCTCGGCAAACTCGTCGTGGTCGCCGGTCTCGTCCTCGTCATCCTCGTCGTCGACAACCGCGATCAACATCTGGCTCGCCGCGTCCACAGGCACCTTGATCAGGGATTGCCGTGCTTGGCCGCTTTCACCGGCCGGCGCGATGGAAGCCGTCTCCGTAATTGCATTCACCGACGGTTCACCGCTCGCAATCTCGACCTGGGCGTTCATCATCATCCACCGCTTGGCCGTCTCCTCCCGCAGCGCTTCGGTCTGGATGCTCAGTCGTTTGGCAGCCTGTTCGGTCAGAACCACGCGTGGAAATGGGGAACCTGCGACCTCTACCAGCTTGGCAGGCGCGCCTGCGGGCGACTCCGCGGCCGCGAGGGGTCCCGTGGCAACCACGACGAAAGCCACACCGGCGACGAGGGATGACTTAAGAAAAAGCCTATTGCGAAGCATGTGCAACTCCTCCAAGGCGTCGTGAAACCGGGCCGGAATGGAGCATCATGGCCGGTAGGACGAACAGATTGATCAGGACTGAAATGACTGCGCCTGCGATCACGACCCATCCCATTGGATGCAAAATCTCCAGACCGGCGGCGCTGCCCATGACCACTGCGGGAACGAAGGCGAGGCAGGTGACCAGCGTGCTCGTCAGCATGGGCGCGAAGCGCTCGCGCGCGGCCGCCGCGACACGGTCCGGCCAGGATTCGTCACCCTCCCCGGTCTGATCGACGCGGCTGGCCAGAACCAGACCGTTGCGGAGTGCAAGCCCGAGGACGGCGAGAAGTCCGGCAAGCGCCCCAACCGAAACGGTGCCCGTTACCGCCACGAGGATCGCCGCGACGCCACCCGACACTGCCACCAGCGAAAGGAACATGCCGATCGCCAGTCGCCAGCTTTGCAGCGCCGCCTGCAGCAGGAAAAAGATCAGGATTGCCGCCGACGCTGCGAAGAGCGTCACCTGCAGCATGGCTGCACGGCTCTCGGCATACTCGCCCCGAACGTAGGCATGGTATTCGAAGGGGAGCTGCACCTTCTTGAGCTCTGCCGCCACATCTTCCGCCACTGCCGTGACGCTGCGGCCTGCGACGCTGGCGTGAACGTCCATGCTGCGCGTGACGCCGTCACGCTCGATGGTGCTCAACTGCGGCACCATCCGCACCTCGGCGATATCGCCAAGGCGTGTATGCGGGCGATCAGGCGTTTCGATCAGAAGATTCTCGACGTCGGCGATGCTGCTTCGTGCGTTGGGAGCCCCCCAAACGACCACTTCGAAGACCTTTTGCTGCTCGAACAGATTGCCAACCTCGAGCCCGGCGAAGACCGTCGCTGCCGCGCGCCGGATGTCTCCCGGTTTCAGTCCACGTGCGGCAGCCTCCGCAACGTCGACCTTGACCTCGATTTCGGGCGAGAAAGCGTTCTTGTCGATGCGTACGGAGTTGATGCCGTCAACGGCGGCGATTCTCGCCGCGACGAGCTTTGCCTGCTCTTCAAGCACGGCCGTCTCGGCCCCTTCGATGCGGACCACCACTGGTTCGCCGGCGTCGGCGAAGATCCGCCCGGCCGTACTGGCCAGATAGCCTTCAACCTTCACCTCGAGGTCCGCGAAGCCTTCCATCGTGTCGCGAATTTGCGACAGTGCGGCGGCTCGGTTCCCCCGCTCGTCGAGTCCAATCCAGAGCTGCCCGGATTCGATGCCGGTGACCTGGTCGCCCGTGATGGCCCTGCCGAGATGGCCAGCGACAGAGCTGACTCCATCGATTGCGCGGACTTCGGATTCCAGTCGCGCCATCGTGCGGATCATGGCGGGCAAGGATGCACCCGGCGCGGCCTTGAACGAAACGCGGACGGTGCCTTCGTCAAAGGACGGCGACGGCGACCACTTCAGGGCGGGCGTCGCCGCGAGTAGCGCCAACGCTCCGAGACCCACGATCGCATAGGCAGGACCGGTCGTCGCCGAGAACCTCCCCAGCAGCCGCCCATAGGCCGCACCGAACAGCCGCGCCACCACAGGTTCGGACCTGTTTCCTGCTGCGCTGCCCGAACGAAAAAAAACCATCGCGAGGGCGGGCGCCGCCAAGAGCACGACGACCATGGCAGCGGCCACCGTGACGCCATAGGCCTGAGCCAGCGGCCGGAAGAATGCCGCGGTTTCGCCGTCGAGTCCGAGTATCGGAGCGACCGCCAGCAGACCGATCACCGCTGCATAGATCATTGGCTTGCCGATTTCGCCGATCGCATCGAATAGAGGCGCGGCGAGCGGACGGCCGCCACCGGCGCGAAGGCGTCGCCCGAGGGCCTCGGCAGCCACTACCGCAGTGTCGACCACGAGGGAAAGCGCGGCCGCGAGGCCGGCCAGGTGGATCAGGTTGAAGATCGGGCTGCTGAAATAGAGAGCGACAAGTGCCGCGACATACGACAGGACGATCGCGACGACGGCGACGCTCGCCGTGCCGACCGGCGTCAAGGACAGGAAGAGGGCTACGGACACGACCACCATGGCGGCGATCACCATCCGGACCAGATTGGCCAAGGCGCTGTCGACATAGTCGGAGGCGCGGTAGAGGGAGGCGTCGATGTCGATGCCCGGCATGCCTTGGCTCAACTCCGCGAGCGCAGCTTCGACCCCCGCTACGACCGCTTTGGTGTCGACGTTGGGAAGCTTCTCGACGACGAGGATGAGGCCAGGCTGTCCGTTGATCATCGCATCGCCGATCAGCGGCGGATGGCCTTCGACGACCTCGGCCACGTCTCCTAGCCTGAGCGCGGAAGACGGGACAGCAACCTTCGTCAGGTCGCTGGCCTTGCTGATCGGTTGCACATGCTGGATGCCGAGCCTCTGGTTCGGCGTGTCGATCCAGCCTCCGCTTCCGAGTACTGACGCTTCCAGATAACTGAGCGGCGAGACCCAGAGCGAATCCCCGGCGCTCTCTACGGCTTCATCGAGCGAGACGCCTGCCGATTCGAGGCGCTGAGGTTCGATTTGCACCTGAAGCTGGCGAGCGCGCTGGCCCCAGATCGCGACGTTGGCGACGCCCGGCACGCTGAGCAGCTTCGGCGTCATCGTCCACCGGGCCAGCACCGACATGTCGATCAGCGACACGGTCTTGGACGATAGTCCGACGATCATGGCGCGGCCTGCCGCCGACTTCGGCTGCAGCATGGTGGGCGGCTTCGAGACATTGGGCAGGGCCCAAGCCATCGTAAGACGCTCCTGCACCATTTGTCGGGCTTTCATTGGATCCATGCCGGGCTCGAAGGTGAGCAACACCGAAGCCATCCCCGGCACCGACTTGGAATGAATTGATTTGAGGAAGGGCGTCGCGGTCAGAATCTCTTCGAGATTGATGGTCACCAGGCTTTCTACTTCGCCTGTCGACAAGCCGAGCGCCTCGGTCTGCACCTCCACGACCGGCGCCCCGAACTCGGGAAGAGCATCGGTTTTGGCTTTGGGAAGAAGAACGGCACCCGCCGCTACCAGAAGTATCGCGGCGGCTATGACCAGATGCCGAAATTCGAGACTCAGCTTGACGAGCGTTTGCAGCACGGCAATCCCCCACGATTCCGCGGGCGCACGAAAGCGCGCCTGCGACAGATCAGAGACAGTGCCAAAGCGTATCATGCGGGAGGGCGCCGCATAATTAATCAATATTGCAAGGCGCTTTTACCGTATATCCGACGGTCTCTAACTTTCGGAGTAGAGAAATAGTTCATACAAATTTATTATGATAGCGACTCACGCGTGAGTGCTCGCGTCGGTTGTGTGCGCGTGTGTCTGTCTCCAGCAAAAGGCTGGACGTTCTGTGGCGCAATTTGCCTCGGTCCGTTTAATGCCATGTGGATAAGGATTCGAGGAAGGCGAAGCGGGATTGCCCATTTGCTGCGCCGGCAGTTCTCGGCGAGCGTACCGGGCGCGGAATAGCAAAGAAGTGTTGTAGAGATGCGACACGTTTGCGTTTGTATGGGACAAGTCGCATTTGTCAGGGACAAAATGACGAAATCGCAGTTGCCACAGTGGAACCATCGGATATCATCGACGCGTGGTGCATCTCATGGGGGCTCGCCGGTCATTCGCCTTTTTATCTTAGCGCTTAGTGGCATAGGGCTGCTGTACTCTTCGGCTTCGACACTGGCGGAGGAGCACGAGCGGGCTCTGGCCGAAGAAACGATACCGGCTCTGGCCGAAGAATGCGCTGCGCCCTGCGCGGGGTACGAGGCTACCGCGGAGCTGCAGAACGACTGGATATTTGGCGCACATCCGTCTTTCCTGAGATCCAATGTGCTGTTTCCGAAGTTCGAGCTCGATCTTTTTTACGCGCCGACGGATTATCTTCGGTTCGTGAGTGCCATCATTACCGAGCCCGTGGTCGACCCGGAACCCGGGGAGAATGCGGCCTTTCAAGGGATCGGCACCTATGTTGGTGAACTCTACGCCCTCGCTAAGGTCGATCCCCTGACCGTGAGGGTCGGAAAGTTCGACACGGTGTTCAGCCTGGCCAGCGAAGCCCTGCCGGGGATACACGCCCCGGATCTGGCGTCTGTTTTTGACGCTGACGAACGTCTGGGTGGCGAAGCTGTTGTTGGCTTCGAGGGCTTTGGGCTGAACAATGCCCTGGCCGCGACGGTATTCACGACCGACCGGACGTTCCTCAGCGAGTCGCTCTTTACCAACCGTGGACGGCTCGCGCTGGCGGATGGCGGTGCCGGCAACACCACCGGTTTATCCTCATTCTCGGTTACCCTTGATGGCTGCAAAGGGGCGGAAAAGGGCGATTGTTACAAGGACGGTGAATTCGGCTATCGCCTTGGCATCCGATACCAGAAGCCCGGGCTGTCCGCCGACACAGGGGAGGAGGAGGAAGAAGAAGAGGAACCGCTGCCGGGGACCGGCAATGAATTGGCCTACCTTGCTGCCGCCACTGGAAGCTTCGACCTTAACGGGAACACACTGAGGCTTCTCGGCGAATCGGCCTACCTCAAGCATTTCGACGGCGGTCCGGACGACGCTCTGCTTCTCACCGGCTCTGTCGCGCTGGAAGTGCAACCTATGACCTACATAGCCACCTACACGCATCAGCGGAACTTTGTCGCCGACGGCCCGGACACCCGCGAGCAATTGGCGAATTTCGAAGTGATTTACGCGTCTGGGGAAGAAGAAGACGCGCCGTCCGGCGCGGCGAAATGGAACCTCGGCGCCGGCTACACATTCGCGGAGAATGCTGAGGACGAGAGAACGCACACCTTCAGTGTGCGCGCGACGCTCCAGTTCGGTGGACACGTGAAGTTAGGCAGGTAGGCTCGATCGTCCGAATGTCCGACGCTTGTTGACGGCTGCCTTCTGCTGAACTCGAGTGAGGTCCGCAAGCCCGTCTGCCTGCGCCGGACTTGTTTCTTCTCTCAGGCTGATTGAAGCTATGTCAGCGACCCTTCAGTGCAAGAGTTTCGCCCATCAGCCCTTCACTTCCTTTCCATCCGGATCGAAGACGGGCTGAACGTTCTTGCCCTTGTAGCTTATCTGGAACTCGTAACTCACCTTGCCGTCGCGCATCAGCTTCTCCGCAAGCTTGATCTTTCCACCTGCGAATTTCGTATCAACGGCCGCACGCACCGATTGAGGCACCGCTTCCATCGGAATTGATTCCTCGACGACGATGACCTTGCCGTCTTTATGGTAGAGCACATCGCGCGTCATTGCGCCCTCGACGCTTGCTATCTCGAAAACCAGTTCTCCGTTCTCGACCTCGCGGGCGCATGCCTTGACCTTGGCGACGGGAAAATCCTTGTGGAACATGTCCCGCACCACCAACGGCACCTTCTTGCAGGCGATCGGCTGTTCCGCGGCCGACGCGCCGGTCGCCCCGGCAAGCACGAGGACGAACGCGCCGGGCGCTAGGTAGTAACCAGCAGGTTTCATGGGAGACCTCCTTCATATGATCTCATCGGAGCACCAACACTGGACTCGACCAGACAAGCACGCAGTGCCGCTTGCCGCCTCTGCCGGGGGCCGAGTTCGCGTACTCCTTGCTTATGGCTCTGCTGGCGGTGTGCGGTTTGTACGTATTTGCGCGAGCTTCGCCTGCAGCACTGCGACCCATCAAGTTGACAAGTGTTGCGCAACCGACCCGCCGCGCCAGCGGAGCGTAGGCTGGCTAAGGGAGCCAGTGCGACCGTTGCCCGACGTTGGAAACCCAAGATAGGACAAAGCGCGCCGGCGGACCGATAGCCCAAATCGGCTTTGCCGGCCTAACCGAAAGCCGTAGCGGCTCACCCGAGGTTCCGGACCCCAGCGTGAGGTGGCGCCGTTCCGGTCGTCGCTCCCGTCGCGATCATGCTCTTTTGCGGCCGCAGCTCCAGCGCCTGCTCGGCGACGACTTCCTTCAAGCGCTACAATGAGCCGAAATCCCGCTGTCGGTTAAGCCCACTCTGGCGTTGATGTCGGACATCACGGACGAGGCCCCTTCGCAAAAAGGGGTAATCCCGTCGCAAGCGAGTCAGCTCAACTGCCGAATCGTAAAGCCTAACGACCGCAGCGATAAATAGGCGCGTCAACCTGAAAGCGTGCTGGCAGGCACGAGGGAGCCTGCACTGAATGTCTCGCGGAAGTGTCGCCGTAGCGCCCGGCTCATCTGCTCACGTCTTCGCGCCCGAAGACCCTAACAAGTCCTATGGGTCACGAAAGGCGTTTTGCCTGCAGCGCCGTTTGGGCCGAGGAAGCCAAGAACCCGGCCGGCGCGCAGGGGGAACGATCGACACAGAACCGACCTCCATCCGCATCCTGACGACCATTCTGCAGCCTATCACGGGACATTTTGTCAATGGAGACGCGGGCTGGCTGCGCGTCGAGCTTCTTGATCCGACGAAAACACCTCCAAGCCGCCAGCTCAACAACGAAATCCCGAACGTCCTGATCCGCGCCGAGATGCCGATCCTCGCCTTCGAGGCCGAGAGCGGGCGGCTCCAGGACGTCTTCCTTCAGCTTACCGAGGAGACGATCCAATGATCGATATCCCTCCTGTTCAACCGCACGGCCAGCAAAGCCTGGCAAGCGCAAGCGAGCCGCATATCGGGGGGTGCCGTCAAAATGCGGAGCCCAGAAACGCGGCCTCTTCATTCCCGGGGGCCTCGATGAGAGTTCAACCAGTCAATCAAAGGATGCGGATAAACGCCGCTCGGGCAGCGGGGCTGGTTGCCGCAACTGTTATCCTGTTTTCGCACCCCGGATTGGGTGGGGGCGCACATGAGCTGATCCAGATGGCGGGTCTCGGCCTGGTCCTCACCTGCTTCATTGGCAGGATGTGGAGCATTCTCTATATCGGTTCAAAGAAGAATCTGGAGTTGATTACCTCCGGCCCCTACTCGTTGACCAGAAACCCGCTCTATCTCTTTTCTACGCTTGGAGCAGCTGGAATCGGATTGATCCATGGATCGATCGCCGTCGCTCTGGCGCTGGGATTTTTCAGCTATTGGATCTTGGTCATCACGGCAGCCAAGGAGGCCGAACACCTGAAGACGATCTTCGGCTCGCAATACGATTCCTATGCGCGCTGTACGCCGCTGTTCTGGCCGAAACTGTCCCAATATACGGACTCTGCCGAAGTTGTCTTCTCCCCGAAAGCGCTCAAGCGCAACTTCCAGGATGGACTGTACTTCCCCGCAGCCTATCCCGCCATCGAAGCAATCGAACAATTGCGAGCAGGCAGTTACCTCCCGATCCTCATGACGATCTACTGAGATCCGCCAAGTGCCAGATCCTCTCTCGGCAGCAGGACCAAATGGCCTGCCGATTTCGGCATCGTCAGCAGTTCGTCGAGCTTGATGAGGTAGCCGCGGGAGTCTTGGCGCTCGTGCCGGGCACCGCGATGGCCATTTTGCATGGCCGAACTGTCGCCCAGATGGTTGACCACCGAGGTCTGTGACCTAGCTTAAACTTTACGATGGAGCGTCCAGACTCCGAAATGGTGGCATGGCGCGCACCGTGGGAGAACTCCCCGGGACGTTGAGGATGGAGAGGCGCGAGCTGGCTTTCGACCGGCGCCCAGCCATGCATCGACAAAATTCCCCCAGTACTGGGGCCGAAGCGGTGACAGCTTCGAAGGCAGCAGCAAAGTTAGCCAGGGCGAGGAGCCACACACCGCTTCACGAGCTTAAAGTTACATCGGAAACCGCGCAGGTACGGCGATGTCAGATCTTGCCGGGTTTTACGCAGACGACACAGGTCTCGCTCTCCTGGGCGGGATGACAATATTTGTATTGGTAGGCTTCTTCCTTGTGGTCCGGCGTATCCTCATCGCAGCGAGACGGCGTCACCAGTATGGCTACCTGAGCGAAAGCACGCCTATTCCCCTCGATGAGGCTTCTTGGGCCTGGGATCGCCCACGCAATCTTGCAGCCAAGCCGGCTTCTTCCCGGGCCGCCGTGCCCCCGGCCCCGGATGTTCAGGGTCTAAACTCCGGTAAGTCCGGGGTGCGAAAGGATTATCTCAACACGACGCCCGAAGCGGGCGAGAACTCGCGCGAGGACCTGCCCGATGCTTTCGCTCCGGCGACAAGCTTCGCCATGGCCTTACCTCCCCGTGTTCGCAGGCCGACGAGCCCCTTGTTACGCTTGAGCGTCGCCGCAATTTGTCTGGCCGTGCCGCTTGGCTATGCGTTGACGAGACAAAAGCCGGTCGAAAGCGCCCCCGCTGTTTCGCGGGCCGATAGCTACTCCCTTCCCGATCTTTCACACCGCTTGGAGATTCCTGCCAGCACGGCATCAACCGACGCACCCACGAACGGCGAATTGCCCAAACCGGATCTCACCGCTGCCGAAGCACAGGTCGAGGCAGCTCGTGCTCAGGCAGCAGCAGCAACGGAATTGGCTGGCCAGGAGCACCGAGCGATGGAGGAGGAGCGCGCCAGGAGTGCCTCTCTGGAGAGTGCGCTCGCTGAGACGCGCAAGCAGATCGAGGTGCTGAAGACAAGCATGGCAGCCGCGGACGACGCCAGCGAGGAGCGTTTGCGCAACGAACTTGTGGCAGCCCGCACGCTCGAGGCATTGCGGTGGATTGCGCAAGATATCCGCGCGCGGATCAGCGAAACCATCGACCATGTCTTTATACAGATGCCCGCTGCTCGCCTCGAACGGGAGCGAACCGAACAGATGGCGCGCGACCTAGCGCAAGCGCGAGCGCAAATTGAACAGCTGGAAGCCAAAGCCGCCGGGGATCGCGCCAAAGCCGAGGCTTCGCTGGCGCAAGCGAGCGGGATGCTTGACGAGGAGCGCCGGAAGTCGGAGGACCTTCGTGGCGACATCGCTGAAATGGAGCAGTCCAAGGCCGCGATCGCGGACACGGCTGAGCGGGAACGGACCGGTGCCGCCGCGACGCGAGCAAGGGTTGAGCAGACTGCTGCCGAGACGGCGCAGGCATTGGCGCGGGAACAGGCTTCAGCAGTCGCGGCCCGTGCGGACCTCGACAAAGCCCGGCTCGAGCGCGACGCGGCCGAACAGGAGCGAGCCAAGGCCGTCTTAGCCAAAGAGCGTGCCGAGCAGACTGCCGCCAAGACGGCGCAGGCTCTGGAACGCGAACGCGCTTCAGCAATATCGGCCCAAGAGGACGTCACCAGAGCCCGCCTCGAGCGCGACGCGGCTGAGCAGAAGCGAGCGAAGGCTGTCTCGGCGAAAGTGCATGCCGAGCAGGCTGCCACTGAAACAGCGCAGGCGCTGGAGCGCGAACGCGCTTCGGCAGTCGCGGCCCGTGAGGACCTCGACAAAGCCCGGCTGGAGCGCGATGCGGCGTTGCAGGAGCGAGACAGGGCTGTCGCGGCGAGAGAACGTGCGGAGCAGACTGCTAGCGAGACGGCGCAGGCGCTGGAGCGCGAACGCGCTTCGGCAGTCGCGACCCGGGAGGACCTCGACAAGGCCCGGTTGGAGCGCGACGCGGCGTTACAGGAGCGCACCAAGGCGGTCGCAGCGAAAGAGCGCGCGGAGCAGAGTGCTGCCGAGACGGCGCAGGCTCTGCAACGAGAACGCGCTTCAGCAGTGTCGGTCGGAGAGAACCTCAACAAAGCCCGCCTCGAGCGTGACACAGCCCGCCAACTTTTGGGACAGGCCGCCATGAGGCTGAAGGAGGCTCTGGACAAGCAACGTGAAGCGACGGTTTCTTTCGCCCGCGAGCTGGCCGCCGCGCGTGCCGATAATGACAAGCTTCGGGCTCAGCGCCGCGACGCTCAGATAGAGCCGCCGCTGAAGCCGCGCACTGGCCGCGCATCGGCCGGCGCAGGCCAGACGAAAGCTGTCAGCCAAAAGAAGACTACGTCCAGCAAGGTTCGCAAACCGTCGCGCGAAATCCGTGTGCGTGCCATCACGCTTCCGTTTTCCCTCCGGCCAAGCCATTCGACGTTGGACTGAGCTGGAACGACTGCCCTGGAAAATCGGGGCTGGGCAGCCTGAACTCGACGTCTACGGCGAGGGCTCCCACTGTGCGCTATGTCAGCCCGATCACGCTGCCTTTCGCGTTCAATTCGCAGCCGACCGGCGCCTGGCGCGTCTCGACGCCGCCTTGATATCCGTAGTCGATGCTGACCTGGACGGGAGCCGATATCCTCTGTCGGCTCAACCGCCGTACGGAACCTGCACTGCTGACGCGCACACTAGTCGCGCCAAACTGAGCTGCGGCCTGCTCGATTGCCTCACGGCAGGCACGAACGATGTTGTCCGGGACACCCGGCAGCACTTCAATTGGATGGACTGCCAGTGGAATAGCGCTGTCTTCGAAGGGCAGCAGGGCGGGCGGAAGGTCGAGCGACCTTCCGCCGTTGCCGGCTACGCCCGCCCTTGACGTCACTGACCCGGTTGTGGTGGGGCTGCTTCCGTCATCGTTAGACGGTGGGGACGGTGGGTCAGACGGCGGACTGCCGCCGGAGCCACCGGGATCGCCGCTAGTTCCGTTGTGCTGACCGTTGTTGCTGCCAGCGCCATGACCGCCGCTATTCCCGTGATCGCCACCAGCGTTATGACCTTGGCCGCGCTCGCCGCCGGCCGCGGCTCCCGCGCAAGCTATCGCGACAGAGCACGCGAACGCGAGATGGGCCAAGCTGGATCCCAGATATTGACGCACGGCACCCTCCAAAGGCGCTTCGGCCGGCCGTCCTTCCGCCGCATGCGGTCAGAACGGCGCAGCACCCCCAGGCAACTCGCGACTACGCCAGGGAAACTAACTAGGGGATGATTCCGGTCGATCAAGGGACTGGGTGCGGCAGCACCCAAGTGGGGGGCAGATTTGAAGGACCTGGCAGCTGATAGTTCATACAGCCCGGGAAGCCCCAAATCCTTTCTCCTTGCGAGTCGACAGCGCTTAGGCGATTTTGCCGATCATTTCGGGAGGAAATCGTGCGAAACATTCCGGCATCGGCGCTGCTGCTGGCGGCCGCTTTTTATGCAACCACCGCCGACGCTCTGGACAGTTCGGCCACACCTGTTGTCGTGACGCCATTGGCGTCGAAGACGACGACGGCATCCGGCCAGCCGATCAAGCTGCCGCAGAAGAATGTCGAGGTCCAGGTCTCAGCCTATCAGATCGCGCCCGGCGCGACGCTGCCGGTGCACAAACATCCCTTCCCGCGCTATGCCTATGTCGAGGCAGGCACCCTCAAGGTCACCAACGTCGAGACCGGCAGCAGCAACACTTACAAGACCGGCGATTTCATCGTCGAGATGATCGGCCAGTGGCATCAGGCGACCAATATCGGCAGCGACCCGGTGAAGCTGCTGGTGATCGACCAGGTCGAACAAGGCGCCAAGAACACAATCCTGAAGCAGTAGCGAGGCAACGGGGCTCAGCTGTTCCGCGGTAGGGCGGGCGCTCCAAGGCTTGAGCAATCAATAACTGCGCGCCGAACAAAACCGGAAGCGCAAAGTGACCGCGTCGCTTGCTGGACCGATTGATGCGGCTTTCGCCTCGATCGCCCCAATGCTAGGGCTGCGCTTTCTCTTCAACATGGATAGATGATGGTGACCGACACTCAAAGGCCCCTGATCGAACTCTGCGTCGAAGGCATTGACGGGCTGCTTGCCGCGCAGGCCGCCGGCGCCGACCGGGTCGAGCTTTGCGCCAGCCTCGTCGAAGGCGGCATTACGCCGAGCCTCGGCACGGTGCGCGTAGCCCTCGAACGTGCGACCATCCCGTTTCATGTTATCGTGCGCCCGCGCGGCGGCGATTTTCTCTACAGCGAGGCGGAATACCGATCGATGCTGGCCGATATCGGCGCGCTGCGCGATCTCGGCGTGGCCGGCATCGTCGTCGGCTGCCTGACCGCTGTCGGCGCAATCGATGAAGCGAGAATGAGCGAACTGGTGCGCGCCGCCGGTCCCCTCAATGTCACCTGCCACCGCGCCTTCGACATGACGCGTGACCCGGCCGAGGCGCTCGAAGCGCTGATCCGCTGCAAGGTCGGCCGCGTGCTGACCAGCGGGCAACGCGACACGGCGCTGGAGGGCGTCGATCTGCTCGCGCGCTTGGTTCGCCAGGCCGGCGCACGCATCATCATCCTCGGCTGCGGCGGGCTGGCGCCCGACAATATCGGCGAGGTTCGCCGGCAAACCGGACTGACCGAGATGCATTTCGCCGCGCTTGCCGACGTGCCGAGCGCCATGCGCCACCGCAACCCGCATGTCGGCATGGGCGGCACCGATCTCGATCGCGAGTACCGCAACACGGTGACCGACCAGGACTTGGCGGCGGCAACGATCGCGGCCGCGAGGGTCTGATGCCGGAAGTGACGATGTCGAAAGATTGCTCGCCGATCGAACGCGTTTCGCTTGCCGACGAGGCCGCCATTCTCGCTCTCAACAACGAGCATGCCGCCGAGTTGTCCTGGCTGGAGCCGGAGCGCCTGTCATTCCTGATCGGGCAGGCTTTCTACACGCGCCGCATCGGGGCGCTCGAAGCCTTCATCATGTGCTTCGATCAGGATGCCAGCTACGAAAGCCCGAACTTCCTCTGGTTTCGTGAGCGCTACCCCCGCTTCGTCTATGTCGACCGGGTGGTGGTCGCGCCCGAAGCGCGCGGCCGTGGCCATGCCCGCCGTGTCTACGAGGATCTGTTCGCGCATGTCAGGCGCGCATGCCACACGATCGTAACCTGCGAGGTCAATGCCAATCCCCCGAACCCCACATCGGATGCCTTTCACGCGGCGCTCGGCTTTGCCGAGGTCGGCGATGCCGTGATCCACGGCGGCAGGAAGTCGGTGCGCTACTACGCCAAGCCGATCGACTAGCGCATGGCCCTGGAAGCCAGAGGCTTTCAACCATGAACCAAACAAGGTCTCATGCGGCCGCCGCACTGGCCACAAACAGAAGCTGCAGCTAATGTATCGTCTTCGCGTGCCGGGGGCGTGACATCATGCCAAGCAACGTCTTCCGCTTCGACGAGAGTTGGAACATTCCCGATGCCACGCCGCAGGAAGTGTGGGACGTTCTGTCCGACGCCGAGTTGCTGCCGCTCTGGTGGGGCGACGCCTACAAGGAAGTCGAGCCGCTCGACAAGAAAGGCAAGGCCGTCGTCGGGTCACGGGCAAGAGCCAGGGCGCGAGGCGCCCTGCCCTACGAGCTGAACTTCATCATCGAGGCCGCGGAGCTCGAGCCTGGCCGGCTGGTGGTGGTGAAGACCTTCGGCGATTTCGACGGCCTGTGGCGGGCTGAGCTGTCGCCAGCCGGAAGCGGAACGCATGTGAAGCTCACCTGGCAGGTCATCGTGGAGAGGCCGATCCTCAAACTCCTGGCACCCTTGCTCAGACCGGCTTTCGCGTGGAATCACCGCTGGACCACACCTCGCGGCGAAGCCGGGCTTCGGCGCTATCTCGCCGCACAAAAAACCGGCAAGGCCTGACCTCCTCACCAATTGCGGTTGAGCCAGCCGCGCGCCGGTTTCTCGACGATGTAGTAGCTCGCCAGGGCGCAGGCGAAGACCGCGCCCAGCATCGGGATCGGCGCCACGTCGCGGTCATGGACGAATTTGTAGAAGGGCTGCTGCCACAGATAGAGCGAGTAGGACCACAGCCCCAGCATCACCATCGGCCGCGATGACAGTAGGCCGGTCAGATAGCCGCCGGCGAAGTCGAGCGTGTTGACGGCGAGCGCCAGCAGCGGCACGCCCAGCAGATAGTGCAAGGGCGTCGGCACCGGATCGAGGAACAGCAAGATTCCCCCGACCGCGGCCGCCAGCGCCAGATGCCGGCTCCTGAGGAATGCCGGCAGGTGTCCATCGGCCTTGAGCAGGCAGATCGCCGCCGACAGCAGGATCGAGGCGATATGCACGTCGGTTCGCCAATAGCTGGTTTCGTAGTCCATGCCGAAGACCCAGTAGGAAATAGCGCCGTTGGCCATAGCGAGCAGCGACAGCATGACAAGCAGGCGCACGACATTCGCGCGCCTGGAAACCGCCACGCTGATCAGCGCCAGGATGACATAAGAATGCTCCTCGATGGCAAGCGACCAGATATGGTCGAGCGCGCCCGCGCGATTGATGAGAATGCCGGCATAGTTGTAGGTGAATGTCAGCGCGGTAAGCGCCGCCTTCCATTTGAAGGCAATGAAGGTGCCGGAGAGCCCGATCATGACGGCAACCACGAACACCAGCAGGGCTGGATAGACGCGGGCGAACCGGCGCTTGAAGAACTTCTTCAGCGGAAAGCGCTCGACGAACAGGATTTCCCCCATCAGCCGGCCGCTCAGCACGAAGAAGAACTCGACGCCGAGCACGCCGAGATTGATGCCGCGAATCGGAAAGAAATGGCCGATCAGCACGAAGGCGATCGACAGGCCGCGCCAGCCGTCGAGATAGGCCAGCCTTGCCCGTGCCGCCTTGTCGGCTGCGGCCCGCGGCAGGACGCCGGCCGTCGCGGAGATGTCGGTCATGCCCGTCCCTCGCAACTCGAGGTCCCGGCATAGCCGTGCCTGGAACCGCTTCGTTTTCCCCGCCGCAGTTATTTTGCAGTGCGGGATAATCTTGTGCAAGTGCGAAGCAGCGAATTCACAGGCAGTTCCTGCCAACCGATTGCGAACACAAAAGAAAAAGGGGCCGCGGCGGGTCCTGCCGCCGCTTGGTGAACCCGCCATGGTCGGCAATGTTTCGTGGCCTCATGCCTTGCCCGCCTGCCGAAATCGGCCGAATGTGCGGATCGATTCATTTCCAACGCAGAGACCGCCTATGGCAGACTTCGTCCTCCCTCCGCCCGCGATCGCTTCGGTCGCGGTGACCGGCTCGGCGGAACGGTTTGCCGTGCGCCGCATCTTCTGCGTTGGCCGCAACTACGCGGCGCATGCGCGAGAACTCGGCAATGACGAGCGCGATCCGCCCTTCTTCTTCACCAAGCCGGCCGACGCCGTGGTCGACAGCGGCGCCGAGATCCCCTACCCGCCGCTGACTGGCAATCTCCACCACGAGATCGAGCTGGTCGTGGCGATCGGCAAGGCCGGCTTCCGCATCCCTCGCACCGAGGCGCTCGCGCATGTCTGGGGCTATGGCGTCGGCGTGGACCTCACTCGCCGCGACCTGCAGGACCAAGCGAAGAAAGCGGCCCGCCCCTGGGACTGGTCGAAGGCCTTCGACTTCTCCGCGCCTTGCGGCCCGCTGCTTCCGGTCGCAAGGTCTGGCCATCCCGAAACGGGTCGCATCTGGCTCGCTGTAAACGGTGACGTAAAACAGGACGGCGACCTCGCCGAGCTGATCTGGCCCGTCGCCGATGTCGTCTCGATCTGCAGCGAGTCGGTCGAGCTCCAGCCCGGCGACCTGATCTTCACCGGCACGCCGGCCGGCGTTGGCGCGGTTCAGGCGGGCGACAAGATCACTGGTGGCGTCGACGGCATCGGCGCCGTCGAGGTCACCATCGGGCAGCCGAGGCGATGAGCGACCTCATCCTCCATAACTATTATCGATCCTCCACCTCATACCGGGTGCGGATCGCGCTGGAGATGAAGGGGCGTGCCTACACCTATGTGCCCCACCATCTGCGCCATGGCGAGCATCTCGAGCCCGCCTATCTCGCGGTCAATCCGCAAGGGTTGGTGCCGGCGCTGGTGCTCGACGACGGAACGCTTTTAACCCAGTCGCTGGCGATCATCGAATATCTCGACGAGATCGAGCCCGAGCCGCCGTTGTTGCCCAAGGATGCGCTGGGACGCGCCAGGGTCCGGATGCTGGCGCAGATGATCGCCTGCGACATCCATCCGGTGAACAATCTGCGCGTGCTCACCTCGCTGCGCACCTTGTTCGGCGCCGGCGACGAGGATGTCGTCAACTGGTTCCGGCATTGGGTGAATGAAGGTTTCCAGCCGCTTGAAAAGATTCTGGCCGCCTCGCCCGAGACCGGCAGGTTCTGCCATGGCGATACACCGGGGCTCGCCGATATCTGCCTCGCCGCGCAGGTCACCAACAATGCCCGCTTCGGCGTCGACATGGCGGCCTATCCGGTGATCTCGCGCATCCACGCCGCCTGCATGGCGCTGCCGGCGTTCCAGAAGGCTGCGCCGCAGAACCAGATCGATGCCGAGTAGGGAAGCCAGGGATCCCGACGAGGCTAAGACGCTCGCCGATATGGAGGAGTATGGCTGTCATATTCTCTGCGTGCTGGAGGACGACGACCACCCGCCATTCGCTTACTCGGTGGGGATAGAGTACAATTTCAAAGCCCCTGAGCTGGTCGTCATCGGGCTCAAGCCGGAGCTTTCGCAGACCATCCGCAACGAGTATTGCCGACGAGTGCGCAGCGGCGAGAGGTTCAAGGTTGGAGAGCGGGCGCCGGGTTTCCTGCGAGGTGGCTTCGACTGTCAATTCGGTGCGGTCCATCCCGACCACTACCCTGAATATTTCGGTTGGGACCTATGGTTTTACAACGGGCCCGTTTTCGGGATTCTGCAGCTTATCTTTCCGACAACCTCCGGTGTTTGGCCATGGGATGCCGAAGCCGGCGAGTGGTTTTGCAAGCGGCAACCATTGCTCGACCAATCACCATTGCCGACTTAGCTTGGGACCTATTACCCAAAATCGCCCTGCCCTTTGAACTGGATAGAAAGCACTCCCATGAAAGCTGTCGTCTTCGAAAAATTCGGCGAAGCTCCCACGATCCAGACCGTGCCTGACCCCAAGCCGGCGGGGGATGGCGTCGTCATCAAGGTCGAGGCGACCGGTCTTTGCCGCAGCGACTGGCATGGCTGGATGGGTCATGACGACGGCATCACGCTGCCGCATGTCCCCGGCCATGAACTGGCGGGCGTCGTCGTCGCCGCCGGCAAGCAGGTGAGCCGCTGGAAGGCCGGCGACCGCGTCACCGTGCCTTTCGCCGTCGGCTGCGGCCGCTGCTTCGAATGCAACTCCGGCAACCATCAGGTCTGCGAGCACCAGACCCAACCTGGCTTCACGGGCTGGGGCTCGTTCGCCGAATATGTCGGCATCGAGCATGCCGACACCAATCTCGTACGCCTGCCGGACGAGATGGAGTTCGCCACTGCCGCCAGCCTCGGCTGCCGCTTCGTCACCTCCTTCCGCGCCATCGTCGACCAGGGCCGGGTGACGCCCGGCGAGTGGGTGGCGGTGCATGGCTGCGGCGGTGTCGGTCTCTCGGCGATCATGATCGCCAGCGCCATGGGCGCCAATGTCATCGCCATCGACCTCACCGACGAGAAGCTGGAGTTTGCGAAAAGGATCGGGGCGGTCGCGACCATCAACGCTTCGACCACGCCCAATGTCGTCAAGGCCGTCAAGCAGATCACCAACGGCGGCGCGCATATGTCGATGGACGCGCTCGGCCATCCAACCACGTGCTTCAACTCGATCGCCAATCTGCGCCGGCGCGGTCGCCATGTTCAGGTCGGGCTGATGCTGGGCGACCATGCCCGCCCGCAAGTGCCGATGGACAAGGTCATCGCCTTCGAGCTCGAAATCCTCGGCAGCCACGGCATGCAGGCCTACCGCTATTCCGCCATGATGGACATGATTCGCACCGGCAAGCTGAAGCCCGAACTGTTGGTCGGCAAAAGGATCAGCCTCGATGAGGCGCCAGCCGCATTGATGGCGATGGGCGGCTTCGAGGGCATCGGCATCGGCGTGGTGACGAAGTTTTGAGTAGGCTCCCTACCTGGCGAACTTCTTCGCCCCGAACACGCAGGCCACCACGCCGAGCGTGACCACCACCATCAGCGGGCTGACCTGCTCGTGCAGCAGACTCGCTGCGAGCGCCAGGCCAAAGAAGGGCTGCAGCAGTTGCAATTGCCCGACCGCGGCGATGCCGCCCTGCGCCAGGCCGCGATACCAGAACACGAAGCCGATCAGCATGCTGAACAGCGAGACATAGGCGAGGCCGATCCATGCGCCGGAGCCGACAGTGGCAAAAGACGGCGGCAGGGTCGCAAAACTCAGCGCCAACATGACCGGCAGCGACAGCGCCAAGGCCCAGCAGATCACCTGCCAGCCGCCGAGCTTGCGCGACAGCGCCGCACCTTCCGCATAGCCCAGCCCGCAAGCGATGATGGCTGCGAGCATCAACCCGTCGCCGACCGGTGAGGCGGTCACGCCTTGCGACAGCGCGAAACCCGCGACGAGCGTGCTGCCCAGGCAGGAAAACAGCCAGAAGGCCGGGCGCGGACGGTCGCCGCCGCGCAGCACACCGAAGATCGCTGTCGCCAGCGGCAGCAGGCCGACAAAGATGATGGAATGCGCCGCCGTGACATGTTTGAGCGCCAGCGCCGTTAGAAGGGGAAAGCCAACCACGACGCCCAGCGCAACGATGACCAGCGAGACCAGATCGCCGCGATCCGGGCGCTTCTCGCGGAATAGGAACAGCATTGCGATGCCGAGCAGGCCAGCGATCGCCGCACGGGCCGATGTCAGGAATGTCGGGTCGAAATCGACCACCGCCACGCGCGTCGCCGGCAACGAGCCGCTGAAGATCAGTACGCCGATGAAGCCGTTGAGCCAGCCGTTGAAACTCTTATCCATCATCCGCTCCGTTTGCGCTTCTGTACCGGCGCAGCGCATGGCATCGCCAGAGACAATGGGGTACAATTCCGCAAAACTGTATTGGTCGACAGGGAAGTACAGATGGACACTCCCGACCCGAAGGCGACGAATGCCGGAACGCTCGTCGAAGCCGTCATGTCGGCAATCCGGCAGCGGATCGCCGCGCGCCTCCTGACGCCGGGCGCGCGCTTGCCTTCGATCCGCGCCTTCGCCGGCACGATGCAGGTGTCAAAATCTACGGTGGTCGAGGCCTATGAGCGGCTTGCGGCGGAAGGCACGATCCGCTCGCGGCCGGGCTCCGGCTTCTTTGCTGCCGGCCCGCTTGCGCCGCTGTCGCTGGCCGAGATCGGCCCGCGGCTCGACCGCGCCGTCGACCCGCTCTGGGTCTCGCGGCAAGCCCTGGAGGCAGGCGACGATATGCTGAAACCGGGCTGCGGCTGGCTGCCGGCTTCCTGGATGCCTCAGGCCGCGTTGCGGCAAGCACTGCGCGGCGCCGCCCGAGCCGACGATGCGACGCTTGCCGACTACGGCACGCCGCTCGGCCTGCCGGCACTGCGGCAGCTGCTTGCCCGCCGCCTGTCGGCGCACGGCGTCGAGGCTTCGCCGGATCAGATCATGCTCACCGAGTCCGGGACGCAGGCGATCGACCTGCTGTGCCGCTTGCTCCTCGAGCCGGGCGATGCGGTGCTGGTCGACGATCCCTGCTATTTCAACTTCCATGCGCTGCTGCGCGCGCATCGCGCCAAAGTGGTCGGTGTCGCGATGACACCCTCGGGGCCCGATATCGACCTCTTCGCGCAAGCGCTCTCCGAGCACCGGCCGCGCCTCTACATCACCAATTCCGCGCTTCACAACCCAACCGGCGCGGTGCTCTCGCCGGTTATAGCGCACCGGCTGCTCAAGCTTGCCGATCAATCGGATCTCGCCATCGTCGAGGATGACATCTTCGCCGATTTCGAGCACGCGCCGGCGCCGCGGCTGGCGGCCTTCGATGGCCTCGGCCGCGTCGTCCAGATCGGTTCCTTCTCCAAGACGCTGTCGGCTTCGGTGCGATGCGGCTTCATCGCCGCGCCCCGCGACTGGATGGAACGGCTGATTGACCTCAAGATCGCCACGACTTTCGGCGGCGGGAGACTCTCCTCGGAACTGGTGCTGACTCTGCTGAAGGACGGCATCTACCGCAAGCATGTCGAGCAGTTGCGCACCCGCCTGTCGCGCGCAATGGCCGAAACAGCCGGCAGGCTGAAAGCAATGGACGTTTTGCCCTGGATCGATCAGGGGGCCGGCATGTTCCTGTGGTGCCGCCTGCCCGACGCCATCGACGCCGCCGATGTCGCCCGCCATGCGCTGGCGGATAATGTCGTGCTGGCGCCCGGCAACGCTTTCAGCCTGTCGCACTCCGCCGGCCGCTTCATGCGTTTCAACGTCGCCCAATGCGCCGATAAGCGCAACTTCAGAGTGCTTGAAAGGGCAATGGCCGCGTCCCGCCGCAAAGGCGCGTCGCAGCCCGGCAGCGGCAGAGCTTAGGCGCCTGCCCGCTTGCGGCGCTCATACATCATCACCAGCGTCTCGGCAGTCAGCGCCGGCTTCTGCTCGCCCTCGATCTCGACGGTGTTCGCGGCCTTCATCAGATATTGGCCGGGGCCGCGGTCTTCCATGGTGAGCAGCGTCGTGCGCAGCCGGATACGTGCGCCGGACTTCACCGGCGCCAGGAAGCGCACTTTGTCGAAGCCATAGTTGAAGGCGGCTTGCGTGTTTTCCGGCACGATGCCCATCTCCAGCGCCAGCGCGCCGATGATCGACAGCGTCAGATAGCCATGCGCGATCGTAGTGCGGAACGGGCTCTGCCGCTTCGCGCGCTCCGGATCGACATGTATCCACTGGTGGTCGCCCGTGCATTGGGCGAACTGGTCGATGCGCTGCTGGTCGACCGTCGTCCAGTCCGACACGCCGATCTCCTGGCCGGCCATTGTCCGCAACTGTTCGAAGGTCGGCGGCGTCCTCGGCCGATTTTCCGTCATTCCTGCTTTCCTGCTGGCTTCTGCCAATCTCCCGACCATGAACCGGCGGCTCCTGTCAATTCGCGGCGCCTCGATTTCACCCTCAGACTTGACGGTTTTACGGCAAGCCGCGAACGCGCAGCCGCACGCGCCGATTGCTCAGCCGCCTGAACCCGATCCGGAAAACCCGAATAGGCGCCCTGGATTGCTCACTTCCCGTCGTAGCCGGCCCGGATTTCCGCCATCGCGTCCTTGATCCTGTCGCGCAGGATTTCGACCGATTCGGTGCCGGATTTCCGAACCAGGTCGGCGACCTCGCCGGCATTCTTCAGCGTTGTCTCGAAGGATTTCCTGGCGAAATCCACCTGCTTCGTCATCAACTCCTGCGGATTGCCCGGAGGCTGGTAGTTGCGTGCCATCCGGGTAATTTCGCCGAGCGCCTCCTGCACCATTTCGTGCTGTCTCGACAGAATGGATGACGCGCCGGCGGCGCTTGCCCGGGCCGACTTCTCCAGAGCCTCGAGATTCCTGCGGTGGTGATCGAGGATCGCCTGGATGTCGACCTTCGGCAGCTTCAAGTCGCGGCCGAACCTGCTGAAGATGTCCAGAAAAGAGTCGGATTCCGGTTGTCTTGCCATGTCGTCGCCTCCCGATCTGCCGCTCTTACAGCGCCCACTAGGGAGAATAGTGCGCGCCCGGTCCGCGTCAATTGAGGAGAAGCAGCCGCTCCGCCGTATAGAGTGCCAAGCCGGCCAGACCGCCGATCACCATGCCGTTGAAGCGGATATACTGCAGGTCCTTGCCGATATTGATCTCGATCAGCCGCGTCAGCTGGGCCAGATCCCAGCGCTTGACCTGATCGGCGATGAATTTCGACACGCCGCTCTTCTGGCTTTCGACGAAGGAGGCGAGCGCCACAACAAAACCCTGGTTCATGTCGGCCCTGATCTGGGCATCGTCGGCCAAATGTCGTCCGACCTCGACGAACAGGTTGGCGAGGTGCTCGCGAATCGTCGAATTGGCCGCGTTGGCGTCCTGCTCGATGAACAAGCGCAGGCTTGCCCAAGTGTCGCCGGCGAGAGCCCTGACTTCCGGACGGCCCAGGAAATCGCGCTTCAGCTTTTCGGCGCGCCTTGCATATTGCTTCGAGGTCCTGAGCCGCTCGACGAAGCGAAGTACGAAACGGTCGAACTCGGCGCGCGCCGGATGATCGGGATCGGCCCGCACCTCCTCCAGCAGCAACCCGGCGGAAGCGACAATCTTCTTGAGCAGATAGGCGTCGGCGCGAAACAAGTTGAACAGCGACGGCAGTTCCTCACGGATCTTTTCGCGCATCGTCGCCAGCGCCTTCTCGTCGTTCAGGAAGCGCCCGACCACCCTGGTGAACTCGTCGAACAGTTTCTGGTGGCGCCGGTCGTCGGTGAGCGCCGACAACAGCTCCGCGGCTAAAGGCGCCAGCGGCACCTTTTCGATCTGCTCCAGCAAGCGGCTGGTGACGAAGTCGCGCAGCCCGGACTGCTCCACGGCGGTCAGCGTCTGCGGCACCAGGCGGGCGACGAATCGCGACAGGTCGGCGGCGCGTTCGGCGTCGGCCAACCAGTCGGCGACGAGGGCCGCAAAGTCGACCTCGGCGAGCTTTTCCCGCACGGGCTCCGGCGCAAGGAAATTGGCCTCGATGAACCGGCCGAGATTGTCGGCGATGCGGTGCTGGTTCTCAGGAATGATGGCCGTGTGCGGGATCGGCAGGCCGAGCGGGCGCCTGAACAACGCCACGACCGCATACCAGTCGGCCAGCCCGCCAATGATCGCCGCCTCGGCGAACGCGGCAACAAAGCCGAGCCACGGATGGGTGATCTCTAAAGACTTGGCGAGCGCGAAGACAAGGATGCACAGGCCAAGCGCTGCGGCGGCGACGAACTTGGTCCGCCGCAATGCCGAGAGCTTTGCCTGCGCATCGGCGTCGAATCGAACCGGCGCGAGGGCCTGAGCTGATTGTGACATGGAAAGGCCTTCCCTATTGCACCCGGACTTATCTAGGGCCTGCGCCGGGGAAACGCTCGCTCAAAGCGCATTGCGGCGCGATGCAGCGGACACGCACAAAAAGTTGATAAGTTTATTCAGCTATGTAGCGGTCCAGTCTGGAATTGTTCCAAACTATGGGCCATATTCGGCCCAAGCTCATTTCGCGAGGATACCACATGCGGCTCACGCGCCAGACGAACTATGCGATGCGCATACTGATGTATTGCGCCGCGAACAGCGACCGCCTGAGCCGCATCCCCGAGATCGCCACCGCCTATTCGGTTTCGGAGCTGTTTTTGTTCAAGATCCTGCAGCCGCTGGTCGAGGCCGGCCTGGTCGAGACGGTGCGCGGCCGCAATGGCGGCGTCAGGCTCGGCCGCCCGGCGGAGCAGATCAGCCTGTTCGACGTCGTGCGCGTCACCGAAGAGAGCTTCGCCATGGCCGAGTGCTTCGAGAACGACGCCGCCGAATGCCCGCTGGTCGACAGCTGCGCCTTGAATTCGGCACTGCGCGAAGCGCTCAATGCCTTCTTCGCCGTGCTCTCCCGCTACACGATCGCCGACCTCGTCGCCGCGCGCCCGAATGTGCGCCACCTGCTTGGCATCGATCTCCTGGAGCAGCGCGCCCCGGCTGCCTAAGCTGCCGATTGCGGCAACACGAACGGAACACTTCCAGCAGGCAGTGCGCCGACCTTGAGCCGGCAGTCGAACACCTTTTCGATCAGCTCGTCATTGAGCACTTCTTGCGGTGAGCCGGCGGCAGCCAGTTGGCCACGAGAGAGCACGAAAATCCGGTCGGCATACATGGCCGTCAGATTGAGGTCGTGCAGGATCGCCACCACGCCGCCGCCGCGCCGCGCGAAATCGCCCGCAATATTCATGATGATCAGTTGGTGCTTGACGTCGAGGCTGGAGACAGGCTCGTCGAGGAAAAGGTAGCGCGGCCTGCCCTCGAGCACCGGCGCCCAGACCTGGCAGAGCACACGGGCAAGCTGGACGCGCTGCTGCTCGCCGCCTGAAAGCTCCTGGTAGAAGCGGCAGGCAAAGCCGTCGAGATCGACACGCGCCAGCGCCCGCTCGGGCAAGCGCGCATCCTCGCCGGGCAGCACCCCGGAACGCCCGCCGATCAGGCCGAGACGAACGATCTCTAGCACCGTGAAGGGAAAGGACAGCGTGGTGGACTGCGGCAGCACGGCGCGATGCGTCGCTGCCTCCACCGGCTTCATGGAAACCAGGTCTCGGCCATTGAGGATGACAGTGCCGGTATAGGAGAGCTCGCCCGTTAGCGCCTTGAGCAGCGTCGTCTTGCCCGAGCCATTGGGCCCGACGATTGCCGTTACCTCGCCCGGCCGCGCCGTGAAATCGACACGCGACACGATGCGCCTGGAGCCGATCGCTACGGAGATGTCCCGGGCTTCGATCATCGGCTGCTCACAGATCAATGACGCCGCGCTTGCGCAGCAGGATCCACAGGAAGAACGGCGCGCCGGCCACTGCCGTGACGATGCCGATCGGCAGTTCGGCCGGAGCGACGATGGTGCGGGCGACCGCGTCGGCAAGCAGAAGCAGCGAGGCGCCGAGCAAGGCCGAGGCCGGCAACAGGTAGCGGTTTTCCGGACCGATGGCGAGGCGCAACAGATGCGGCACGACGATGCCGATGAAGCCGATGCCTCCGCTGACGGCGACCGACGCACCGACCGCCGCCGACACGCCGACGATGGCCGTGTATTTCAGCCGCTGGACCGGAATGCCGAGATGGCCGGCGGTCGCCTCGCCGAGCGCCAGCGCATCGAGGCCGCGCGACAGAAACGGCATCGTCGCCAGTGCCAGCAAGATCACCGGTCCGACCGTGCCGATTTTCGGCCAAGTGGCGCCGCCAAGCGAGCCGAGCTGCCAGAAGGTGAGGTCGCGCAATTGCCTGTCGTCGGCCACGAAGACCAGTATGCCGGTCAGCGCCATGGCAAGGGCGGCGATCGCCAGGCCGGCGAGCAGCATCGTGGCGACTGACGTCCGGCCGTGGCGCGTCGCAATGGCATAGAGCAGCAGCGTCACCGCCAGGCCGCCGAGGAAGGCTGCCAGCGGCAGGGCGAGCGTGCCAAGGGCGAGCGTGACAGGCGCAAGCCAGGTTGTGCCGAGCACGATGATTGCCACCGCGCCAAGGCTCGAGCCGGCCGAAACGCCGATCAGGCCGGGATCGGCGAGCGGGTTGCGGAACAGTCCTTGCATCACCGCGCCGGAGACGGCGAGCGCGGCGCCGATCAGCACGCCGAGCAGCACGCGCGGCATGCGGATGTCATAGACGATCAGCCGGTGGCGCGCGGCGAGCGCCGTATCGGCCGGCACGCCTCCGGTCAGCCAGTCGCGGATGACGCGAACGGCGGACGCGTCCGAAGCGCCCGAGGTCAGCGACAGGAATATGGACAGCGCAAGCGCGACAGACAAAAGCAGGATGACGATCCTTGCCCGCGCCGAGCGGTCGCCATCGGATGCCCTCACCCTGCCCGCCGGCCCCGCAATCGACTGTTCGGCCATCACCGCTCAGTCCGTGACCTGATTGCCGTAAAGCGAGACGGCGAGGTCGTGGATGGCCGCGGCCGTGCGCGGCCCGAAGCCCAGCAGGTAGCCGCCATCCATGCTGATCAGCTTGCGGGCAGCTCCCGCGGGCGTCGAAGCGATCGATGGATTGGCGAACAGCTCATCTTCCGAGATCGGTGGACCGGCGTTTTTCATGGTCAGGAGCACATCCGGCCTTGCGGTGACGATCGCCTCGTCGGACAGCTGCTTGTAGCCCGAAAAACCCTCGACCGCGTTGACGGCGCCGGCAAGCCTGATGATGCCGTCGCCGGCCGTATCGCTGCCCGCGGCCAGGATCTTGCCGCCCTGCATCGACAGCACGAACAGCACGCGCTTGCGCTCCTTGATCGCGGCCGTCTGCTTTTCGGCCGACTTCAGCTTCGCGTCCGTCTCCGCAGCGAGCTGCTCCGCCTTAGCCTCGACCCCCAGCGCCCTCCCGACGGTGCGGATCTTTTCGAGGATGCCTTCATGGCTGTAGCGCTCCGGCACCTCGATAAAGGGCACGCTCGATTTCTTCAACACGTCGACGGTTTCCTTCGGGCCGCTGCCATGCAGGGCTAGAATCCCCGATGGATTGACCGACAGAACGCCCTCCGGCGACAGCGCGCGCATATAGCCAACATCAGGCAATTTCTGCGCGGCTTGCGGGAAAGAGCTGGTCGAATCACGGGCGACGAGATGACCTTCCTCGCCGAGCGCATAGACGATCTCGGTGATCGAGCCGCCGATGGCGGCAATCCGCGAGGTGTCGGAGAAGACGGCCCTACCTTCATCGGCTCCGGCAGGCATAGCGGCGGCGGCAAGCAGAACGGCGACCAGCAGCGCAAGCCCAGAGCGGAAACGGTGAACGACACGCATCGAGTCTCGCCTCATGCAGCGGTCGGGCTGGGGATGCGGGGCAGGTTCTCGGCCAGGAAGCGCCAGTCGTCGCGCTCGCCCTCGCCTTCATGGCGCTTGCCGAAGAACTGGATGATCATGCCCCCCTTGGCGTCGTAAGCCTCGAGCGAGGTGACATGGCCATCCTTGGTCGGCTTGCGCACCGCCCAGACTTCATGGATGTGATCGGTCCTCAGATGCAGGTGGAAGGTCTCGTCGAGCACGTTAATCCATGGTCCCATCGGCTTGACCGACTTGATCGGGCCGGAATGGATCTGGATGCAGCCGCGGTTGCCGACGAAGCACATGATCGGCATCTCGCCTTCCGCCGCGTGGTGAAACATGGCGCTGACGGCATCATTGTCGAGCAGCCATGCATAGTCCTGGCCGACCATGCGCACCGCCTCACGGCGGCTGAGCTTCAGGGTCTTCAGCATGCCGAAGAACTGATGCACGTCGGTCATCCGGCTCCAGCGGTCGCGGAGGTCGTCGATGCTGGCTACCAAGGCTTGCACCTCCACTTCGTCCTCCGGCGCGCTTGAGGCGATTGCGATCGTCGGCTCCTGGTTCGACGATTCAAGGCTCGCCATCAGCTTCTGGTAAGCATAGAGGTTCGAGGTTGCCCGCAGATGCACCTTGTGAACGGCCTCGCCGGCCGCATCGAAGAACTGCAGGCTGCGGCGGATCTCGCCCCCGTCGCGTTTCTCGACGGCAAAGCCATGTGCCCACACTTTCGGGAAGATGCGCAGGTCGATGTTCTCGCCGAGCACCATGGCGTTGTGATTGCCAGTGACGACCTTGTCGTAGACGCCGAGCTTTTCGTGCACGGCGCTTTCGTTGCGGGTCAGCGCCATCACTTCGCCGACCGCTTCGAGGCCGCTCAGCAAGTCATTGACGCGCGGCTCGACGCGCACGGCGCCATGGCCGCAATGTGCCGCGACCAGCTCTGCTTCCGAAATGCCGAGTTGGGCCGCCAAATCGCGCTCGCGCATCTTCGGATTGTCTTCCCGCGAACCCCGGATCTCGTCCGGCGACGGCTTCACGCGTTGGTCCATATCGTCCACCTGCCCACTTTTTGTCTGCCCTGTTCGTCTGCCGATCGTGCTTACTTGTTGAGGATCAGCTTGCCCTGGCGGGTGATCTTCAGACGGTAGAGAGCACCATGATGTTCGATGCCGATCTCATGCTCGCCCTGGAACAGCGCGTTGCTGGAGAGCGTGCGCACTGACATCGCCACGCGGTCAAAACGCGCGGGCACGTCGTCGGAGCGGCGGCCGCGGTAGTGAAAGTCGCTTGGGTTATGGCTGTTCATCTCATTCGGTCCCTTTTTCCTGTGCCGGCCACCGGGCCGGTCGCCTCGTCAAATGCCGATTAAATTCTTGACTCGATTTCTCATGTTTACTAGTCGTGCATTACCGGACTAAATGAGTCAACATTTAAGACGCCGGACGCGATCAAAAATGCGAGCGAGCCCCGCGCCAGCCAGCATCGAGCCTGAGAATCTGGAGTTGGGGCATGGGGTTGGTGAATTGGGGACGGCCGACAGATCGGCCGATGGCGAAGGAAATGGCGGCCTTGCTGGCTGGCGCGGCGGCAATCGCGCTCTGTATGCCGGCGGCCAAAGCGCAACAGGCCACCCAGCCGGCGGCTGACCAGCAGAGCGACCAGACAAAGAAGACTGACCAGAAAAGTGCAGGCGACTCGACGCTGCTCGACAAGATCCTCGTCATCAGCCGCACCGGCGAGACGGCGATCCAGTCGCTGGCCTCGGCCAGCCATGTCGACAAGGAACAGCTTGAGCGCCGCATGGCGACGACGCCGAACGAGATGCTGCTTGGCGTGCCGGGAGTTGCAGTGCAGGCCGACGCGCGACGCGTCAGCTCCAGCATCAACATCCGCGGCCTGCAGGATTTCGGCCGCGTGGCGGTGATCGTCGACGGCGCCAGGCAGGATTTCCAGCGCTCCGACCACGGCACGCAGTCGACCTTCTATGTCGATCCCGAGCTCATCAAATCCGTCGACGTGATCCGCGGCCCGGTCGCCAACACCTATGGCTCCGGCGCCATCGGCGGAGTGGTGTTCTTCGAAACCAAGGACGCCGGAGATTTCCTCAAGCCGGAGGAAAGCTGGGCGGCTTCCGCCACCGGTCGCTATGAAACGAATGGCAAGGGCTGGACCACCAGCGCTAGCGGCGCCTATCGCTTCAACGAGAACTGGGACGTTTTGGGTAACATCGTCTACCGCGACTACGGCGACTACAAGAACGGTGGCGGCGACACCGTTGCCGGCACCGGCTTCGACGTGCTGAGCGGCCTGCTCAAGACCACCATTCGCCCGACCGAGAACAGCGAGTTGAAGCTCGGCTGGGTCGGCTCGAAGGACGGGTGGACAGAGACCAGTGGCGGCATTCCGGCCAACGATGTCGACCTGAAATCGAATACCTTCACCGCCCGCTACAACATCACCGACGATGCCAAAAGCTGGCTCGATCTCCACATCAACGCCTCTTACAACAAGACGCTTCTCGATCTGACGACGCTCGTCCCGCAGAACCGTTTCGATCCGACGACCGGCCTGCCCGTGGTGCTGCCCGCCGGGTCGCTCTCGACTTTCGATGTCGGGACGACCGGCATCGACATATGGAACACGTCGCGATTCGAGACCGCCGGCATTGCGCATGAGTTGACTTACGGCGGTGACTGGGTCGGCGACGACGTCGAAACCGGGGGCACAGCCGGCGGCGACAGCTTCTACACGCCGTCAGGTAAGCGCAACGTCTCCGGCGCCTATGTCCAGGACAAGCTGACCTGGGAATGGCTGGAGGTCATCACCGGCCTGCGCTACGACAGGTACAGCCTGAAGGACTCCGAGCACGAGACATCAGGCGACCGGCTGTCGCCGCGCATCACCGTCGGCGTATCGCCCTTCGAAAGCGCTGACCTCGCCGGCCTGCAGTTTTACGGCACCTATGCGGAAGGCTACCGCTCACCCTCGCTGACGGAGACGCTGATCAGCGGTAACCATCCGGCCGGCGTCACCTTCCCCTTCCTGCCCAATCCAAATCTCAAGCCTGAGACCGGCAAGACCGTCGAGTTCGGCGTCAACTACAAGCAGAACGACATTTTCGAAGGCGGCGACGCTCTGCGGCTCAAGGCCGCCTATTTCAACAACAATGTCGAAGACTATATCGACGGCGTCACGCTGTCGGCCTTCGACCCGACCAGCGGCTGCCCGTTCGGCCCCGGCATCCCGATCTGCTTCCAGTATCAGAACTTCGCCAAGGCCAAGATCAACGGTTTTGAACTGGAAAGCGTCTATGACGCCGGCTGGGGCTATGCGGGCTTCTCGGCCTCGATCATCAACGGCCACACCATCTCGTATGAGGGCGAGCGGGCCGACCTTGCCACCATTCCCTCCTCGCAGGTGACGGCGCAGCTCGGCCTTCGCTTCCTCGAGGACAGGCTCACCGTCGGCGGTGAAGTGCAATATAACGGCAAGCCCAAGGGCAATCCGGTGGCCAAGGACTATACGCTGGTCAATGCCTTTGCCAGTTACCAGGCGACCGACAACCTCAAGCTCGACGTCCGCGCCGACAATCTGTTCGATGTCAAATACACCAATCCGCTCAACGCAAGCACGACTGCCGTCCTCTATGAACCGGGCGTCACGCTGAAGCTTGCGGCAACCATGCGCTTTGGAGGCTGAGAACCATGAACTTGACGACATCGCTCTGTCTCTTGACCTCGGCGCTGGCGATGTCGCTCGGCCCGGTGCCGGCGCGCGGCCAGTCCGCGCCAGCGCCGGCCCTTAATCTCGAACTCAACGCCGTGCAGCCTTCGGACAAGGGCTGCCGGCTGACCTTCGTCGTCAACAACGCGCTCGGCGCCGACCTGTCGAAGTCCGCTTTCGAAATCGCGCTGTTCAATGAGTCCGGCGTTGTCGACCGCCTCACCGTGCTCGATTTCAAGGACCTGCCGGTCGGCAAGACGAAAGTCACGCGCTTCGATCTCGCGGGCGCCGACTGCGGCAAGCTCGGCCGCGTGCTGATCAACAGCGCGACGGAATGCGCTGGAACCGGCGTCGAGCCGACGGCCTGCATGCGCGACCTGAAAACCTCGACTAAAACCGCCATCGCCTTCGGCGTATAGAGGTGGGGATTGCATCCGGCCCGCCAGGAGATGCCATGGCGTGGGCCATGGGCGGCAACCGATCTTGATTTGACAATTTCTTATCGCGTACGGCAGGTCTCGGCGCGAGACATGCAGGACATCAATCACTCCTCCGATGCAGGCAGCGAACCGGCGATCACGCCGGCCGAGCCGCTCATGCAGCCGCGGCAATCGGTCGGGCATCGCAAATGGCCGGTGGCGATCATCGCTTCCGGCCTGCTCCATGGCGCTGCGGCGGCCGCGTTCCTGCTCGCGCCTGCCGGGATATTCGACTCCATGGACGCGATTCGGGCCGAGGGCACAGATCAGTCCGGCGCCAACGTCACCGGCAGCGCCCTGGACGACCAGTCGTCCGGCGCCGTGGATGTCACCTTGGTGCCCGATCCGCAGCCGGTGAAACGCCAGTCCGCGCAGCCCGCTCCGCCGGTCGAAGCGCAGCAACCAGCAAGCGAGCCTCCGACGCCTCAGCTTCCGCCGCAGGCTGTCAAGGAAGCCACTTCCGCGCCGGATATCGTGGCGGCCACCAGCCCACGCCAGGATGACCAGAGTGTCCGCGACGACAGCAAACCTACCCCCGCGACCGAACTGCAAAGCGCTGAAGCGCCCCTTGCCGAGCCTCAACAGCCACCGGTCCCCAGTGCGACATCGAGCGCCCCAGCCCCATCGGCAGGGGCAGACCAGACCAATGCAACCGGCGGCACGGCGGATGGCGATACACGCGACGCGCCAGTTGCCGCCAGCAAGGGCAAGAAACAGGCCGCTGCCGGCAATGCCCTGGAATCCCACTACAGCGGTGAAATCCAGAAGAAACTTGCGCGCGCCAACCGTCGCGTTTCGAAATCGATCCAGGCCAAGGCTCGCAACAACGCCAGGGTGGTTTTCGTCGTCGCGGCCGACGGCAGCGTCAGCGACCTGCAGCTCACTGAAAGTTCAGGGTCCGCCGAGCTCGATCAGTTCGCTTTGACGCTGGTGCGCAAGCAAGCCCCGTTCCCTCCCATTCCACCCGAGACCGGCAAATCAAGTTGGGTGTTCAAGGCGCAGATCGGCCCTTTTTAAAGCCTCCGCGATTTCATCGCCTGGACGAAGTCGGAGAACTTCCGCGCCGCCCATCGCAACGCCGGCACCGCCAAGGTGCATTATCTTGGCCACCCCGAGTTCGAAGGGTTTTTGGTCGTCGAGGGCGCCTGACCGCCGCTAACGCGGCGGCCTTCCCGCACCTGATTAGGCTGCCGCGAGCAGGCTGGCATTGCCGCCGGCCGCCGTCGTGTCAACGCAGACCGCGCGCTCATGCGCATAAGCCGCCGGATTAAGCACTTCGCTGACCAGCGGCACGATCGGCCCGGCGCGCTCGGCAACCACCTTGCGCACGATGCGCGCCGCTTCCGGCGTGCCGGAGAAGGCAACGACGTCGACGCGCAGCGAGCGCGCCTCGACTGGGTCCGGCCGACCGTCGATCGCCGCCAGTGGCAGGCCCTTGCCGGTCAACGCCGACAGCGCCGCCGGCGCGCCTGGCGCCACTGCCAGAACGGCATTGCCGGCGGCTAAAGCCTGGATTGTCTGCGCAAGCAGCGTCTCGGCATCCGGCCCGAGGCAGAGCACCCGTCCGCGCGGAGCCAGCGACAGCGTGTTGGCCTCGCCGGTCGGGCCCGGCAGGTCGACCTGCCCGAAATCGAGGCCCGCTGCGGCGGCGATGGCCGCAGCCCCCTTGCCGCGCAGATGTTTTCTCAGAATCGCCACGCGATCGGGTCGCGTCGACCAACCGCCAAGCGTCGGGTCCGGCAGATTGTCCGCGAGTTCCGTCGCCGTCACCTTGTGGCCGTCGCCGACTTCCGTTCCGGCTTGCGGGCCCTTGCGGAAGCGGCGCAGATAATGTGGCCCGCCGGCCTTCGGCCCGGTGCCGGACAGACCCTCGCCGCCGAAGGGCTGCGAGCCGACGACGGCGCCGATCTGGTTTCGGTTGACATAGATGTTGCCGGCATGGATGCCGTCGACGAAATGCTGGACGCGGCCCTCGATGCGGGTGTGCAGGCCGAAGGTCAGGCCGTAGCCCTTGCGGTTGATGCCGGCAATCACCGCGTCGATGTCGTCGGCGTCGAAGGTGGCGACATGCAGCACCGGACCGAACACTTCGCGCTCCATCTCCTCGATGCCTTTGACCCGAAAGACATGCGGCGCGACGAAGCGGCCGGCAGCCGGCGCTTCGAGCTTGGCGATGAGGCGCCCCTCCAGCCCCTTTTTCTTGCAGTAGTCGCCGATCGAGGCCTGCGCCTCATCGTCGATGACCGGGCCGACATCGGTCGAGATCAGCCACGGATCGCCGACATTGAGGGCTTCCATCGCGCCCTTCAGCATGGCCAGCATCTTCTTCTCGACATCCTTCTGCACGTAGAGCACGCGCAGCGCCGAGCAGCGCTGCCCGGCGCTCTGGAAGGCGGAGGCGAGGATGTCGCGCACCGCCTGCTCGGGAAGCGCCGTGGAATCGACGATCATGGCGTTCAGCCCACCCGTCTCGGCAATCAGCATGGCATCGGGCGCCGCCGTTTCGGCCAGCTGTTTTTCGATCAGCTTGGCGACCTCGGTCGAGCCGGTAAAGCAGACACCTGCGATGCGCGGGTCGGCGGTGAGCGGCGCTCCGACCGACGCACCGTCACCCGGCAGGAGCTGGATGATATCCTCCGGCACGCCGGCCTCGCGCAGCATCTCGACGGCGCGGAAGGCGATCAGCGGCGTCTGCTCGGCGGGCTTCGCGATCACCGAATTGCCGGTGACGAGCGCCGCCGCGATCTGGCCGGTGAAGATGGCCAGCGGGAAATTCCACGGCGAGATGCAGACGATCGCGCCACGGGCTTCAGTGCCCGCTTCGGCATTCGCCGCCTCGGCCGCATAGTAACGCAGGAAATCGACCGCCTCGCGCACTTCGGCGATGCCGTCGGCCAAAGACTTGCCGGCCTCTCGAGTGGCCAAAGCGAAGAACTCGGCGGCATTGGCCTCGTAGAGGTCGGCGGCGCGGTTGAGGATCGCGGCGCGCTCGGCAACCGGGCGTTTTGCCCAGGCCGGCTGCGCCTCCACAGCGATGCGAACGGCCGTCGCGACCTGCTTGGCCGCCGCCTCTTGCACGGTGCCGACGACCTCATCGGGCTTGGCCGGGTTGACGATCTGGCGCGGCTTGCCGTAGCCGGCGGCGCGCGTGATCGGCTTGGCATGCCAGCGATCCGCTCCCGCGAATTCCGCCCGCGCCCTGTCGATGGCTGCAAGAGTCACCGCATCACTGATGTCGAACCCTTTTGAATTGCGCCGGTGGGCGCCGAAGATCGCGGCGGGCCGCGCGATCGCCGGATTGGCGGCGGGGCCTTGTTTCTCTACAGCCTCCAGCGGGTCGCGGGCGATTTCTTCCGGCTCGACCTCCTCGTCAGTCAACTGGTGGACGAAAGAGGAGTTGGCGCCGTTTTCCAAGAGCCGCCGCACCAGATAGGCGAGCAGGTCGGAATGCGCACCGACCGGCGCGTAGATGCGGCAGCGCGTCCTTTCGGCCTTGCGCACCGTCTCGTGCAGCGATTCGCCCATACCGTGCAGACGCTGGAATTCGAAGGAGTCGCGATCCTTCGCCATCGACAGGATGGCAGCCACCGTGTGCGCGTTGTGGCTGGCGAATTGCGGATAGATGCGGTCGGTCATCGACAGCAGTTTTCGCGCGCAGGCCACATACGAGACGTCGGTGTTGGTCTTGCGGGTGAAGACCGGATAGCCGGCAAGCCCAAGCGTCTGTGCCCGCTTGATCTCGGTGTCCCAATAGGCGCCCTTCACCAGCCGCACCATGATCTTGCGGTCGTATTTTTTGGCAAGCGCATAGAGCCAGTCGATGACGAAGGCCGCGCGCGGGCCATAGGCCTGGACGACGACGCCGAAACCATCCCAGCCGGCAAGCTCCGGTTCGGCGAGCACGCGTTCGATGACGTCGAGCGACAAATCGAGCCGGTCGGCCTCTTCGGCATCGATGTTGAGGCCCATGCGCGAATGCCGCGCGGCAAGCGCCAGCGACAACAGCCGCTCGGCCATTACCGGCAGCATCTTCTCCTTCTGCGCCACCTCATAGCGTGGATGCAGTGCCGAAAGCTTGACCGAAATGCCGTGGTTGTAGCGAATGTCCGGGCCATTGGACCCCGCGTCGAGCGAGGAAATCGCATCCGCATAGGCGCGGTGATAGCGCAGCGCATCAGCCTCGGTGCGGGCCGCCTCACCCAGCATGTCGAAGGAATAGAGATAGCCCTTCTGCGTCATCGGACGGCCGCGCTTGACCGCTTCGGCGATGGTGCGGCCGAGCACGAACTGCTCGCCCATTTCGCGCATCGCCGCCGCCACGGCCTTGCGGATGACCGGCTCGCCGAGCCTGCGCACCATGGCGCGCAGCGTGCCTTCGATACCGCCCTCGCCTTCATCGAGCACGCGGCCCGTCAGCATCAGCGCCCAGGTCGAGGCGTTGACGAAAATGGAACTCGAGCTGCCCGAATGCGCCGACCAGTCATGGGGCGCGATCTTGTCGGCGATGAGATCGTCCATCGTCTCGGCATCGGGAACGCGCAGTAGCGCCTCGGCGAGACACATCAGCGCCACGCCTTCCTTGGTCGACAGGCCATAAGCCGAAAGAAAAACCTCCATCAGCCGAGGGTCGCTCGAGCCGCGCACCGCGCGCACCAGATCGGCCGCACGCGCCGAGATCGCCTTGCGCTCTTCCGCCGAAAGCCTGGCAGCCGCGGACAGTCGCCTCACCGCCTCGTCTTCGTCGGGCAAATAGTTGGCGCGGATCTGCTGGCGGATGGCATCGAGCGGCATGTCGGATCCTGAGAGCAAGCGTTAGCGAGCAGGTCTGGCGGTCGCCGGACCGATTGGCGCAACGCTAGCACAGCTGGGAGCCCAGGTCGGTCCAAAGAAATCGACGAGACAGTCCATTCGAGCTATCGTATAGGCTTAGCTCCCGCCATTTTGACCGTAGGACCGATGAGCGAAGACCAATTGGACCGCATTGACCGCAACATCCTGGCCGCGCTCGGGCGCGACGGCCGGCTTTCAATGTCCGAGCTGGCTTTGAAGGTCGGGCTGTCGAAGACCCCGGTGCAGGCCCGTGTGAAGCGTCTTGAGAAGGAGGGCTACATCAGAGGCTATCGCGCGATTATCGACCGGGAGCGCATGGGCGAAGGACATGTCGCCTTCGTCCAGGTGAAGCTGTCGGATACGCGCTCGGCGGCGCTCGACGCGTTCAACCGCGCGGTGCAGGGCGTGCCGGAGATCGAGCAGTGCCATATGATGGCGTCGAGCTTCGACTATCTCCTGAAGGTCCGCACCACCGATATCGCCGCCTACCGCCGCGTGCTCGGCGAGCGCATTTCGGCCCTTCCCCACGTGGCACAGACTTCCACCTTCGTCGCGATGGAAACGGTGAAGGATCGCTAGCGCAATTCCAGGAAAGGTGCGCAGCCGTTTTCCGTCCGGAATCGCGCAAAATTAAGACTCTACTCCGACAGAGTCTTCAGGAACGCCACCAGAGCCGCGCGCTCGCGATCGGAAAGCTCGAGCGGGTGGATCTCCGAAACGCCTTCAACGCTGGGCGCCGCTTTCGAATAATGCGCCACCACCTCGTCGAGGGTCGAGAACTGCCCGGCATGCATGTAGGGCGCACGCGTAGCTGCCCCCCTGAGCGACGGCGTCTTGTAGGCGCGCACGAGTTGCTGCCCGTCCTTCACCATGAAGCGCAATTCGCGGCAGGCGCTTTCATCGCCGTCGCGGAACTTGCCGAAGCAGTTGAACGGGTCCGCCTGCACTTGAGCCACGGCATCGACCCGGCCGCGGTCGGGCGGCAGATCCTTGACCGGCGGCACGCCGGTGTTGTGGAACGAATTGTCGGTGAAGCGCGGCCCGTTATGGCAGGTCACGCAATTGGCCTTGCCGATGAACTGCTTCAGCCCGAGGATCTCTTCCGGCGAGAAGGCAGCATCGCCTTGCGGCTTGGTGCCGGTCGCGAGGTCGATCGCGAAGCGGTCGAAACGCGTCTGCCCAGGTTCGATCGAGCGCTCGAAGGCCGCGATTGCCTTGCCGATATTGGCAAAGACGCGGTTGACGTCTTCGGCCTGCCTGGCGGGCATGGCGTTCCATGCCGCCTTTTCGGCCTCGGTGCCGAGCGGGCTGGCATTGGCCGGCACGGTGGAAAGATCGGGCAGCGGCCCGAAAATGCGCTCATAGCGCTCGCCGAACCGCTCCTTGATGTAATGCGCGAAGGCCGCGCGGTTGCCGGCCTGCTCCAGCGGGTTTTCGAGCGGCGTCAGCGCTTGCGCCCACAAACTGTCGCGGCGTCCGTCCCAGAAGAACCAAGGATCGCGCGCCACGCCGGCCAGCGGCATGGTTCGGCGATTGGTGTGGCCGACGCCGACCGCCCGCGGCAGGTCGTCCTGGAACTGACGGTCGATCTTGTGGCAGGTCGAGCAGGACACGGTGCCGCCGCGGCTCATGCCGACATCGAAGAACAGCGTCGATCCGAGCGCCGCAGCGGCCGGCACATCGGCATACTGGTTCGTCATGTCCGCTTTGAGCGCCGGCAGCGTGTTCAACGCCAGCGAGGCGATGGCCTTCTTCTCGGCGTCGCTGAACTCGGGCTCGCCGCAACCGCCAAGCCAAGCGAGCGCAGCCAGAGCGGACAGGTTTGCGAGGCGGAGAAGACGCTTCATCGGCCGCTCACAACACGATGTTGAAGACGACGGAATCGGAACCCGCCGCCGCCGAGATTGCGAAGCGCAATTGCCACCAGCCGGTCATGGTGAATTTCACGCCGTCGATGCGGTAGCGTCCCGCCCCCATATAGTCGGTCGCCTGCGGGCTGGTCGGCAGGCCGTGATTGTGCTGCGGCATGCCGCCGGAAACGGTGATCGCGGCCCCCTCCACCGGAGCGCCGGCGGAGGTCTTCAGCGTCAGCAGCCAGGATTGCAGCTCGCCCTGCCGGATGACGCCGCGCTCCGGCTCGAAGCTCGCAACGAACAGGCCGCTCGCCGTCTTTTTCGAACGCGACGTATCGGGGCCCGGTGCCGAATGCGGCGCCGTCAGGTAGACGACAGTCAGAATGCCGACCAGCAGGGCAGCAAGACCGAGACCCGCAAGAATGTAACGCCATATCGATGCCAAACCGGCTCCTCTTCGGCTGATAACGTCACGGGCTGCGCGCAGCATCCCTCCCGCCTGTGGGAAATCGCTTCTGGCGCAAAAATCGGCCTGCGCCAAGCATGGCGCTGCTGGCTGCAAAAAGCTACAGCACCAAAGCTTTAGGAGGACAAGTCATATGGAAGCCAATGGTGTCGCGTCGATCGGCGAATGCATGCTCGAACTGTCGGGCCAGGCAGGACCGAACTGGCGTATGGGCTTTGCCGGCGACACCTTCAATACGCTATGGGCGCTGCATGCGCTCAGCCCCGGCCGGCCCGCGACCTATGTCTCGGCCTTCGGCGACGACCCTTTTTCCCGCGATCAGATCGCGTTCTTAGCCCAGAACGGCATTGGTATCGGCAGCAGCCCGGTCATTGCCGGCGCAAGACCGGGCCTTTACGCCATCACGCTCACTGGAGCCGAGCGCGCCTTCACTTACTGGCGAAGCGATGCTGCCGCGCGCCAGCTTGCCTCCGATGCAGCGGCACTGGCGAAAAGTCTTGAAAACCAGGCGCTTGTCTATTTTTCCGGAATCACTTTGGCAATTCTGGATGATGCCGCGCGCAAAACCCTGCTTTCGGCCGTCGCGACAGCACGCGCGGCGGGTTCGCTGGTCGCCTTTGACCCGAATTACCGTCCCAGGCTGTGGCCGAGCCGTGAAACCGCGCAGGCTGCGATCTTGGAAGCGCTCGCCGTCGCGGATATCGCATTGCCCACTTTTCCGGATGAGCAGATGCTGTTTGGCGATGAGGCGCCGGAAACAACTGCCAGGCGTCTCGGAGGAGTGGTCGGCGAGGTTGTCGTCAAGAACGGCGAGCAGCCGGCATTGATTGCCATGGACGGCGCCTCGGAAACAATCGAGGCAGTGCATGTCGCCTCGCCTGTCGATACAACCGGCGCCGGCGATTCCTTCAACGGCGGCTATCTCGCCGCCCGGCTTGCCGGTCACGCCCCAGTCGACGCGGTTCGGCGCGCGCATCGGGTGGCTGCGGCCGTCGTACAGGTGCGCGGCGCGCTCGCGCCGTTCGAGATTCTAAGAACAGCCTTTGGGATCTAGCTAGGGAGCCGGAACCTGTATTCCGTCACCTGATGGTAGATCTGGCCCGGCCAAAGCGTGGCCTGTGGGAAATAGGGCCGGTTCGGCGCGTCGGGCCAGGTCTGAGCTTCGAGGCAGAAGCCTGAAAAGGCCTTGTAGCCGCGCCCGTCCAGCCCAGGGGAGGACGGCGCGACATACTGGCCGATATAGAGCTGCAGGCCGGGCTCGGTGGTCCAGACTTCCATTTCGACGCCGGAACTGGCGCCCTGCACCCAGGCTGCCTGGTGCAGCGGTCCACGGCTGGAGGCGAGGCAGTAATTCAGATCGTAGGGAAGCTGCTCGCCTTCCGATTCCATGCGCAGCGGCCGCGCCTGGCGGAAGTCATAGGGCGTGCCGTCGACGGGCTTCACCGCGCCGGTCGGGATCATCTCTGCGTCGACGGGCGTATAAGCGCCGGCATTGAGCATCAGCCGGTGGTCGAGAATGTCGCCCGCGCCCCCGTCGTCGAGATTGAAGTAGGAGTGCTGCGCAAGATTACAGAGCGTCGGCTCCTCGCATGTGGCGGTCAGTTCCATGCTGAGCGTGCCGGGGATCTTCAGCCGGTAGGTGCAGGTGACGTCCAGCGCGCCTGGAAAGCCCATCGTGCCATCGGGATCGTGCAGTGTCAGCGTCACGAAATCGCGCCCGTGCAGCGAGACCGACCATGGCCGGTGGAAATAGCCCTCTGAGCCGCCATGCAGCGTGTGTTTCCCTAGAAAATTGCGCTCGGTCTGGTAGCGCTTGCCGGCGATGGTGAAGCGGCCGTCGCGAATGCGATTGGCGAAGCGGCCGACGACGGCGCCGAAATAGGCGCGGTCGGTCTCATAGGGCTCGAACTGGTCGTAGCCCATCACCAGCGGCGCATCATGGCCGGCGAGCCGCAGATCCTGGATGATCGCGCCAAGCCCGATGATGTTGGCCGTGAGACCACCGCCACGGATGGTGAAGCGGCGAACGGCCTCGCCCGCCTGCGTCGTGCCGAAGACCTCGCCGTCCTTCATCGCTGTGCCCGAAAACGTCAGTTCATTGATCTGTGGACTACGCCGGCCATCTCCGGCAAGGGCAGGCCTGATGCCTGCCCCGCCAGTCAAGCGGTGTCAGAGGCCGAGGCCACCGAGGCAGACATATTTGGTGTCGAGATAGTCCTCGATGCCCTGATGTCCGCCTTCCTTGCCGAGGCCCGATTCCTTGACGCCGCCGAACGGCGCCTCGGGCGTGGTGATCAGGCCTTCATTGACGCCGACCATGCCGTATTTCAGCCCTTCCATGACGCGGAAGGCGCGGCCGAGATCGCCGGTGTAGAAATAGCAGGCGAGGCCGAACTCGGTGTCGTTGGCCAATGCGATCGCTTCTTCCTCGGTCTCGAACTTGAACACCGGGGCGACCGGCCCGAAGATCTCTTCCTTCATGAAGCGCATCTTGGGCGTGGCGTCGGCGATGACCGTCGGCTGGAAGAACGAGCCGCCGAGCGCATGGCGATTGCCGCCGGCAACGACCTTGCCGCCCTTCGAGGTGGCATCGGCGATCAGTTCCTCGACCTTCTCGACCGCTTTCTCGTCGATCAGCGGCCCCTGCTGCACGCCTTCTTCCAGGCCGGAGCCGACCTTCAGACTGTTGCTGGCAGCGGCCAGCTTCTCGACGAACTTGTCATAGATACCCGCCTGGACGAGGAAGCGGTTGGTGCAGACGCAGGTCTGGCCGGAATTGCGGTACTTCGCGGTGATGGCGCCGGTGACGGCGCGATCGATGTCGGCATCGTCGAAGACCAGGAACGGAGCATTGCCGCCGAGTTCCATCGACACTTTCTTGACCGTCGTCGACGACTTCTGAATCAGGATCTTGCCGACCTCGGTCGAGCCGGTGAAGGTGATCTTCTTGACCAGCGGGTTGGCGCAGATCTCGTCGCCGATCTCGCCGGCCGAACCGGTCAGGATGTTGATGACGCCCTTGGGGAAGCCGACCTCTTCGGCGAGCGCGCCCCAGGCGAGACCCGAATAAGGCGTCTGCGAGGCCGGTTTGACCACGGCCGTGCAGCCCGCGGCCAGCGCCGGTCCGAGCTTGCGGGCGAGCATCGAGGACGGGAAGTTCCATGGCGTGATGGCGGCAATGACGCCGACCGGCTCCTTCGTCACCAGGATGCGGCGGTCGCCCCAGGGCGACGGCACGATGTCGCCATAGGTGCGGCGGCCTTCCTCGGCGAACCAGAGGATATAGCTCGCGGCCGAGCCGATCTCGCCCTTGGATTCGAACAGCGACTTGCCCTGCTCGATGGTGAGCAACTCGGCCAGCACGTCCTGATTGTCCATCATTGCGTCGTGCAGCTTGCGCAGAAGCTTCGAGCGCTCGAGCGCGGTGGTCTTGCGCCAGCTCTTGAATGCTTCATCGGCGGCCTCGATGGCGCGGCGGGTTTCGGTCTTGCCGGCCTTCGGCACGGTGCCGATCTTCAGGCCGGTCGCCGGATTGTTGACGTCGATGGTCTGGCCGCTGTCGGCCTGCACCCATTCGCCGTTGATGAGATTGGCCTGGCGCATGAAATGACTGGTTTTCTGAAGCATGGTCTGGCCTCCGTTTCGGCGCGCTGATCGGCCGTTTTTCTGGATATTCGGGGGCGTGCAAGGCTGCACGCTGGCGCATTGCTCTTACCTAGGGAAAGCCCGGCAAGCAATCACAAGATGGCATATAGGGGTTGGGCCAGCAAAAACGAGCGCTAGCCGAACACATGCAGGACCACCGTCAGCCAGAAGGATGTGGTGAGCACCGCGCTGGCCGTGGCGATCGTCATCTGGTTGGACGCCAGCGCCTGGCCGGTGTTGAATTGGACGGCGATGAGATAGGAATTGATGCCGGAAGGCAGCGCCGCCACGACCACGGCGACCTTTGCCGTCAGCGGCGGCAGGCCGAGCAGCCAGACCGCGAGCAGCACCAAGGCCGGCATCAGGAAGAGTTTCAGCGCCGACAGCGCGAGCGCTGGGCGCACGTTGCCGGAAATGCCGAAGCGGCGCAGGCTGAGCCCCATCGCAAACAGCGCCACCGGCCCGGCCGTATCGGCCAGCGCGTCGACCAGCCGCTCGATCAGCGGCGGCAGCGGCGCGCCGATGAAGCGCCAGGCGAGCCCCGCGAGAATGCCGATGATCAGCGGGTTGACGAACAGCCGCCTGAGGAAATTCCGGATGACGCGCAACGGATGCACAGACTCGTCGTCGCGACGACCGAACATCTCGAACAGCACGATTGACGCCATCATCATGACAGGCAGGTGGATCGAGACCAGCAGCGACAGCACCTCGAAGCCGCTGGTGCCGAATATGCCGAGGATGAAGGGCGCGCCAAGCAGCACGACATTGGAATAGGCCGAGGACACGCCGCCGACGATGCCGGCGCGGGCATCGCGGCCGAAGAGGCGCGTCATGACCAAGTGCCCGGCGGACCAGGTGACGGCAACCGCCGCAAAATAGGCGCTCCACAGCGACCACGGCGCCACGCCATGGAAATCGGAGTTCACCATCGTCTGGAACAAGAGCAGCGGCATAGCCACGTTGACGGCGAATTCGGATATGCCCTCACCACTTGCCGGCTTCAGATAGCCGGTAAGGCCGGCGAGATAGCCGAGCGCAACGAGACTGAAGACGAAGAGGACGGTTTCGGTGAGCGGCGTCATTGTTCGGGCGGAGACATCTTTACCGTGATAGGCAAGCCTCGAGCGCCGTGCAATCGGCCGTTCTCCGGCCGACCGTTGGTCCTCTGCTTGTTTTTCAGCCGGCTTTGCGGTCCCTATATGCCGAAGATGGCCCCGGCCTCTCCGGCCGCCATAAGGACTTCACATGCTGCGACTTGCCCTGGCGCTTTTCCTGCTTGCCGTTCCCACCCTCGCCCACGCAACCGACGCCGGCTGGGCGCTGCTGCGCGATGGCGGCCATATCGTCCTGCTTAGGCATGCCTTCGTCACCGGGACCACCGATCCGGCGAATTTCGACATCGGCAATTGCGCCACCCAGCTCAACCTGTCCGAGCGCGGCAAGCAGCAGTCAAGCCGCATCGGGGCGCTGTTTGCGGCGCGCGCAGCGCCCATCGAGCGTGTGCTCTCCAGCCGCTACTGCCGCTGCCTTGACACCGCCCGCATCGCTTTCGAGGCCGAACCGAAACCATTTGCGCCGCTCGACTTGCTCAAGACCGATTCGGCTGAGAAGGCCGCTCAGATGGAGGCGGTGATGAAGGAGATCCGGGGCTATTCCGGCTCTGACAATCTGGTGCTGGTCACGCATCTGGAAAACATCCAGGCGCTCACCGGCGTCTCGCCGCGCGAGGGCGAGGCCGTGGTCGTGGCGCCTAATGGAGACGGCCTCAAAGTGCTCGGCCGCGTCACCTTCTGACGGCATAGGTCTGCCCAGCTCAGCACTGTGGCCGAAATGCCACAGCCGCAAGAAGCCGCAAGCCCCCGCGATAATGCCGCTTGCGACAAGCCGTCGCAGGGTCTATAGGCGCGCTCCCGGTCACGAAAACCGAAGCGAGCACAACGGTTGGAGCTTTCGTCTCCGCCCGCGCAGCCAGCTTTGCCGCGCTGTGTACGGCGCCGTTTCGGAGTGTTGGGATCGCCGATGTAGCTCAGAGGAAGAGCGCCGGATTTGGGTCCGGAGGTCAGGGGTTCGAGTCCCTTCATCAGCACCACGGATAGCTCAGTTTGGTTAGAGCGTCAGACTCATAATCTGATTGTCGAAGGTTCGATTCCTTCTCCAACGGCCTGTTAGGCCGACACCTTTGGGTGGTGTTATCCAAAACGGTCCGGGGACCGGAATGCAGAAGACCTGGCGGACGGCTAAGCCTTCGGGCCGAGGCCGTATCGAACGGTCCGATGCCATCGGCTTGCGGCCAGGCTCGCGGTGACGATCAAGGCGCGGCAATGCCGGCAAAGGAGCCTTCGGGCGCCGGCGCCCGCCTTGCCGCCCCGCGATCCGCTCCCGAAGGCCCGCCGCCTGGCGATGCCACCGGTCTCCGGATCATTCGTGCCGGGAAACGAAACGAGAAATGAAAGGACGATCGACGCATGACGTGACGCCTCACATGGGGCCATGCCCGACAGGAGTAAAGACAATGAAGACCATTCTCGAAAAGGTTCTGGGACGCCAGCGCGTCCTCGTGAAGGAAAATGAACGTGCCGTTGCCCTCTACAAGGGCGAGATCCAGGCTGTCCTGATGCCGGGCGAACATTGGCTCGACAACCGGCGCGGAAACCTGGAAATCTCCAGGCACGACCTGAAGAACCCGGAATTCGTTTCGGCCTACGAGAAGGCATTGTTCGACAAGCTCCCGGATGTGGCCGCGCGTCACTTCACCGTGGTTCGCACCGGGCGCACCGACATTGCCGTGATCGAGCGCGACGGCGCCCTTCATGCCGTTCTCGCTCCGGATCGCAAGCTCGTGCTGTGGACGGATGCCGGCCCGTGGGCGGTGACCTCCGTCGACGCGGGGGCCGATCTGGCCGTCGATCCGGCCTTGATGCGCCGGATCGGCCAGGCCCGGAAGACGGAACACATGTTCCTGCATCCGGTCGTGGACGGTCAGGTCGGTCTGCTGTTCGTGGACGGCGTCTACACCCGCACGCTTGCCGCGGGGGTGCACGCCTTCTGGAATGTCGGGCGCATGGTCCAGGTGAAGGTCGTCGACCTCAAGCGGCAGTCGCTTGATGTCGCCGGGCAGGAAGTGCTGACCAAGGATCGCGTGACGATCCGCGTCAACATCGCCGCCGAATACCGGGTCGTCGAACCGGTGACGGCGGTGAGCATGGTGAAGGACTTCTCGGAAGCCCTCTACCGCGCCCTGCAGTACGCCTTCCGCAAGACGCTCGGCGCGCTCACCCTCGACCAGATCCTCGACAAGAAGATCACGGTCGATGAGGAGGCAGCCGCCAAGGTGCGTTCCGACATGGCCGCGATCGGTCTCGAGGTCAGCGATATCGCGCTCAAGGATGTGATCCTGCCGGGCGAGATGCGCGAGATCCTCAACCAGGTGGTTTCGGCCGAGAAGCAGGCCGAAGCCAACGTCATCCGCCGCCGCGAGGAGACGAACGCCACGCGTTCGCTGCTCAACACGGCCAAGGTGATGGCCGAGAACCCGGTGATGCTGCGGCTGAAGGAGCTTGAGGCTCTCGAGGCTATCGCCGGCAAGGTCGAGCGCCTGACCGTCCACAACGGGACGGGCGGGCTGCTCAACGATCTGGTCAAGCTCCGCGAAGGCTGAGCTTACGCCACGTAAAATGGGAAGGGCCGCCGGCAACCCGGCGGCCCTTCTTGCGTCCACAAAGCCGGCATCCCATCTGCGCGCGGCGTGTCAGGCCTTTTCCTGCCCGGAAAAACCGATTAGACAGCGCCAAAACAAGATGCGGACAGATTCCGCCCGCAACCGAAGGAAGAGCCCTTGTCCACCACGTTCGAGAAAGTCGCCAAGATCATTGCCGACACCAGCGAGATCGATATCGACACCATCACGCCCGAAAGCCATACCATCGACGATCTCGGCATCGACAGCCTCGATTTCCTCGACATCGTCTTTGCCATCGACAAGGAATTCGGCATCAAGGTGCCGCTCGAGAAGTGGACGCAAGAGGTCAATGACGGCAAGGCTTCGACCGACGACTACTTCGTCATGCAGAACCTGTGCGCCAAGATCGACGCGCTGGTCGCGGCCAAGGCCGCCTGACGAGCGCGACCTTGTCCCACCTCCAGCCTGACCAGCAAAGCCGCTCATGAGCAGCCCGCGCGACGTCGTCATCACCGGTATCGGCCTTGTCTCTTCGCTGGGAGAAGGACCGGACGCGCATTGGCAGAAGCTGACCCGGCCGGGCGTTGAGCCGGTGCTCGATGCGACGCGCTTTGCGCCCTACACAATTCATCCCCTGCCCGAGATCGACTGGAACCTGCAGATCGCCAAGCGCGGCGACCAGCGCCAGATGGAGACCTGGCAGCGGCTCGGCACCTATGTCGCCGGCCTGGCGCTGGACGACGCCGGCATCAAGGGCAATGACGAGCTTTGCGCGACCATGGACATGGTTGTGGCGGCCGGCGGCGGCGAGCGCGACGAGGCCGTGGACAGCGCGATCCTGGCGGCGTCCGAGAGCCGCAACGACCGCGACGTGCTGCTCAACGAGAAGCTGACCACGGAATTGCGGCCGACGCTGTTCCTCGCCCAGCTTTCCAATCTGCTCGCCGGCAACATCTCCATCGTGCACAAGGTCACCGGCTCGTCTCGTACCTTCATGGGCGAGGAAGGCGCCGGCGTCTCTGCCGTTGAGACGGCCGCCGCGCGCATCCGCTCCGGCCAGTCGACCCATGTGCTGGTCGGCGGCGCCTTCCAGACCGAGCACTCAGACATGCTGCTCGGCTATGAGCTCGCCGGTTATCTGCATCGCGGCCCGTGGAGACCGGTCTGGCAAAGACAGGGCGCGGAAGGCGGCGGCGTGGTGACGGGCTCGGGCGGCGCTTTCTTGGTGCTCGAACAGCGCGAGCATGCGCAGAGCCGGGGTCGCAAGATCTATGCTGAGCTCGGTCCTGTGGTTTCCGGCCGGGCGAGGCGCCGGCGCGGCGAGCTGAATGCCGAAATCGCCGCTTTGCTGAAGCAGGCGGCGCTGCCCGCCGGCGAATTGCTGACCATTTCCGGTGCCTCCGGCGCCCATGCCGCCACGGCGGCCGAAAAGGTGGCACTCGATGCCAACCCGGCGCTTGCAGTGCGCGCCTTCTCGACGCTCACCGGCCACATGAAGGAAGCGCAGTTCCCCTTCGCCGTGGCGCTTGCCGCGCTCGCCGTCGACCGCAAGGCCCCCTACCCTGTCTTCGATGCCACAGTGGAGCAACCATTCGAAGGCGCCCCCAGCTCCGTCCTTGCAACGGCGATCGGCTATCACCAATTCGAGGGCCTGGGGCTGATCAAGGCCGCTTAGAGCGAGACAGACAGAACATGGCCAATCTCCGCGATCACATGGGCAGGCCTATCGTCGCCGTGACCGGCATCGGCGTGGTGACTTCGCTTGGCGTCGGCAAGGCCGACAACTGGGCGGCGCTGACCTCAGGCAAATCCGGCATCCATCCGATCACCCGTTTTCCCGTCGATCATCTGAACACCCGCATCTCCGGCATGGTCGATTTCCTGCCGTCGAGCTCCAAGGGTGCCAGTCCCCTCACCTACGAGCTGGCCGAGACGGCCGCCCAGGAAGCGGTGTCGGAGGCCGGCCTCGATTCCGGCGATTTCGGCGGCCCGCTCTTTCTCGCCTCGCCGCCGGTCGAGCTCGATTGGGCCGACCGCTTCTCGCTCTACAATTCCGACAAGAAGGAAAGCGGTTCCGAGAGATTGCTGCGCGTGGCGCGCGGACTGAAGGAGCTCGGCATTTTCGAGACCACCCAGTTCGGCTCGATCGCCGATCGCCTGGCCGATCGTTTTGGCACGCGCGGCCTGCCGATCACGCTGTCGACAGCCTGCGCGTCAGGCGCCACCGCCATCCAGCTCGGTGTCGAGGCGATCCGCCGCGGCGAATGCGACAAGGCGCTGTCGATCGGCGCCGACGGTTCCGCCACGGCCGAAGCCCTGATCCGCTTCTCGCTGCTCTCGGCGCTTTCCACCCACAACGACATTCCCGAAAAGGCCTCGAAGCCCTTCTCCAGGGACCGTGACGGTTTTGTCCTTGCCGAGGGTTCCGGCGCGCTTGTGCTGGAATCGCTGGAGGCGGCACTTGCCCGGGGTGCCACTATCCTCGGCATAATGCGTGGCTGCGGCGAGCGCGCCGACGACTTCCACCGCACCCGCTCCAAGCCTGACGGTTCGCCGGCCATCGCCGCGGTACGCGCCGCCCTTGCCGATGCCGGCTTGAGCGAAGACGAGATCGACTACGTCAACGCGCACGGCACCTCGACGCCGGAAAACGACAAGATGGAGCATCTGTCGCTGTCGACCGTGTTCGGCGAGCGGATCGGCTCGATGCCGATCTCGTCGAACAAGTCGATGATCGGCCACACGCTGTCCGCCGCCGGCGCGGTCGAGGCCGCGTTCTCGCTGATGACCATGCGCGAAAGCGTCATCCCGCCGACCATCAATTACGACAATCCTGATCCGGCAATCGTGCTCGACGTGGTGCCAAACAAGAAGCGCAACGCCGAGGTCGGCACGGTTCTGTCGAATTCCTTCGGCTTCGGCGGCCAGAACACCTGCCTTGTCATGGCGCGGGAACCGGTCTAAGCGGACGTTTTCCCGCTTCCAAAGTACCAACAGGCCAAATGCGCGCATTGCAACTTATCGAGGACCGCCGCCTTGAAACGGTGGACCTTCCGCCTCCCCCGCCGCCTTCGCAAGGTGAAGTGACGCTCCGCATCAAGGCGGTGGCGCTCAACCATATCGACGTCTGGGGCTGGCGCGGCATGGCCTTCGCCAAGCGCAAGCTGCCGCTGGTCGTCGGCGCCGAAGCCTCGGGCGAGGTCGAGGCGGTCGGACCCGGCGTCTCCACCCTCCTGCCGGGGCAACTGGTGTCGATCTACGGCGCGCGAACCTGCGGGCTCTGCCGTGCCTGCCGCGAGGGCCGCGACAATCTTTGCGAGCACGTCTCCGGCGTCCACGGTTTTCATCTCGACGGCTTCGCGCAGGAAAAGATCAACCTGCCTGCCCGTCTCCTGGTGCCTGCGCCGCCCGGTGTCTCCGATATCGGCGCTGCCGTCGCACCCGTCACCTTCGGCACGGTCGAGCATATGCTGTTCGACAACGCGAAACTGGAGCCCGGTGAAACCATCCTCGTCCATGCCGGCGGCTCCGGCATCGGCACCGCAGCCATCCAATTGGCGAAGCGCATGGGCTGCACGGTCATCACTACGGTCGGCTCGAACGACAAGATCGACAAGGCGAAGGCGCTTGGCGCCGACCATGTCATCAACTATCGCGAGGATCGCTTCGAAGGCGTGGTGCGCAAGCTGACGAAGAAGAAGGGCGTCGATGTCGTGTTCGAGCATGTCGGCGCCGACACCTTTGCCGGCTCGATGCTGTGCCTGAAGCGCGGCGGCCGCCTCGTCACCTGCGGCTCGACCTCCGGCGTCTCGACGCAGGTCAATCTGATGCAGCTTTTCCAGCAACAGCTGAAGCTGCTCGGCTCCTTCGGCTGCCGCATGGAGAACATGGCCGATGCCATGCAGAAGATGGCGGCCGGTCTCGTCGCGCCCGTGATCGACACCGAAGTCGGCTTCGACGACATCGGCGCCGCGCTGAAGCGCATGGAAGGCCGCGACGTCTTCGGCAAGATCATTCTTCGCGTTTCCTAAGACAAGATGGTCGGCAAGGTACTCAAGAAAGCCCGCCGGGACTTCATGTTCCGCTATGGCCGGCGGCTACGCCAAATGGAGCACTGGCTGGTGGCGCGGCTTGCCATGGCGGTCATCGGCCTGCTGCGCCTTTTGCCGCCTGACAGCGCGCTCAACTTCGCCGACCGCGTCGCCCGCCGCATCGGGCCGATGGTCGGACGGCACCGGGTGGCCGTCAACAATCTGCGCCTTGCCTATCCGCAAAAGAGCGATGCCGAAATCGAGGCCATCGCGTCCGACATGTGGGGCAACATGGCCCGGCTTGCCGCCGAATACATCTTCCTCGATGCCCTCTTCGATTTTGACCCGAATGCCGCCAAGCCGGGCCGGGTCGAGGTCAGCGGCATCGCGCATTTCGTCGAAATCGCAGGCGAAAAGAAGCCGCATATCCTGTTCACCGGCCATCTCGGCAATTTCGAGCTTTTGCCGGTCGCCGCCGCCACCTTCGGCATGAACATCACGGCACTGTTCCGCCCGCCCAACAATCCCTACCTTGCCGACTACATCCACTCGACACGCCGCTCGAGCATGGGAGGCCTGCTGCCGTCCTCGACCGGCGCATCGTTCGCCCTTGCCGCCATCCTGGAAAACGGCGGCAATATCGGCGTGCTGGTCGATCAGAAATTCACGAACGGCGTCGAGACGACCTTCTTTGGTCGCCCCTGCCAGAGCAATCCCGTGCTGGGGATGCTCGCCCGCCACTATGACTGCGATGTCTATCCGGCGCGCTGCGTCAGGCTGCCGGGAAACCGTTTCCGATTGGAAATCGAAGACAAGCTCGACTTGCCGCGCACCGAAACCGGCAGCGTCGATGTTCACGCCACCACGCAGCTGCTCGCCGACGTCGTTGAGCGCTGGGTGCGCGAGGATCCCGGACAGTGGATGTGGTTCCACAAGCGCTGGGAGATGAGCGGCCGGCGACGTAAGCGGCGTGAGCGGGCCAAGATCAGCTAAAGCGGCCCAGAACGTTCAGATCGCTTTCGTCTGGATCAAACGCTAAACCGCTTTGAAATAGCCTGCTGCTAGGCGTGTTGCGTCCAATGCGCAACGCAAAGCCGCGAGGACCAAGTCCACGCGGCTCCAGGTTCTGCTGTCTCAAAGCGGAGCGGGGATGGTGAAGTTCGGCCGGAACGTATCCATCGTGGCACCGTTGCGATCCTCGGAAAGCAGTGTGTCCGAGCCGAAGCTTGCCCGCAGGCCAACCACGTATTTGTGGATGTTCACGCTGCCTGAAGCCTCCGAGATGGTCAGGTGATCCAACTGGTAGCGCCCGAATACCGACCACGGCGTCCCATCGAACCTGTATGTAGCCTGCAAGGCGGCTGTGACAGTATCGAGGTGGCCACCATCCGCGGAAAGCCTCGAGAACCCGAGTTCGCCATCGAAACGGAGATTGTCCTGGGCGAAGAAGCGCACCACTCCACGGCCGCCCCAGTTGTCCAAATGCTCCGAAAAGCCGCTGGCCCGCAACTGGCCATAATAAATTTGGCCGTAGATCGTCACGTTGCCGAAATAGGCCTGTGCCTCCGGGCCGACGGTGAAAGTGTAAAGGTCTGCGTCACCGATGCCGTTATCGCCGCCAAATCCGTTTATCGTAGCAAATCCACCCAGCGCATATGAGCTCGGATCGCGCCAGTAACCGTGGATCGCACCGCCGTAGCTGTAGATGTTCGTGCCTTCGACCCAAAGCGAATCGATCACCGCGTCGGTCTGGATGTTCCAGCGGGCGTCGATCGGGAAATTCACCCGAACGGCGCCGCCGGCAGTCGTGCCATCCGAGTCGTCCCCGGGGGTCGCGAAATAGAGACCTCCGAGATAGATTTCGCCATAACCTGATATATGCGGCTGCGCGAGTTCCTGGTCCAGAAGAACGGGTGCATCGGCAGCAAAAGCCGAGGTTGCGGTTGCCGCGATCGCAGCGCTCAATAGAAATCGATACATTAAAGTCCCCAAGCAGCCAGAACAACGCTTCGTACTTACCACTGCGCCGTCATGCAAACCAGCTTCGGCGATGCTCACGCTAGTATAAGCTGTTTGTTTTCGAAGCATGTGCGGCATTGCTGCAACGCTCCGAGCAGGCGCAGCCATCAAATGCTGCCTGCGGCCTAGGCAGCCCTCTCCGGCCCGTTTCAATCGGTGACGACGATTCGCGTGTTGCCGTAGCCGGCTTCCTTCACCATCGAATAGAAAGTCGCGGCATTGGCCGTATGCAGGCGCACGCAGCCATGCGAGGCCGGACGCCCGAGATACTTCACGGCGCCGGTGCCGTGAATGGCGTAGCCGCCGCGGAAGAACACCGAATACGGCATCGGCGAATTGTCATACTTGCGCGAGTACCACATCCGCGCGGTCCATTGCGGCCGGTAGCTGCCGCGCGGTGTGAAGTAGCCCCTGCGGGCCGTCGATACATTCCAGCGATACAGCACCTGGCCGTATCTGCTGACGGTCATCGTCTGCGTCGAGACGTCGATATTGGCGACCAGCGAAGCCGCCCGGCTTGCGATCGACGTGCCAAGCAACGTGGTTGCCAGCACGGCCGCCATGAGGATGGACTTTTTCATGCGATGAACCCCTTCGATTGCCCCCTGCCATCACGTGGTTCTTTTCCATCATTTTTGCCGGCAGGTGCGTTAAGTACCACACACTCCGTGACATATTCGCCAATTCGATTTCGCGAATTTGAATGATTTCCCGTCATAGTTGCTGGGCCGCCACCCACTCTCAACGGTTTAAGCGCGAGCCCGCCCTCAATCATTGTCCGGCAGCCGCGAAAGGCAGCTTGCAAAAGCGCCGCGTTGCTTTTTCAATCGGCAGGATGAATGAACGACTCCTCCGGGCCGTCGATGACCGGGTCGACGACCTGATAGTGCTGACCGCCGAGCTCATCCGCTTGCCGACCGTCAATCCGCCCGGCGAGGCCTACCGGCCATGCGCCGAGTATCTCGGCATGCGCCTCAAGAAGCTCGGCTTCGAAACCGAATTCATTCGCGCAGAAGGCACGCCCGGCGACACCGACCGCTACCCGCGCGTCAATGTCGTCGCCCGCTTCGACGGCCGCTCGCCCGGTGCCTGCGTCCATTTCAACTCGCATATCGACGTGGTCGAGGCCGGCGAAGGCTGGACCGTCGATCCTTTCGCCGGCCTGGTGAAGGAAGGTAGGGTCTACGGCCGCGGCGCCTGCGACATGAAAGGCGGGCTGGCGGCTTCTGTCATTGCCGCCGAAGCCTTCATGGAGGTCTATCCCGACTTTCCCGGCGCCATAGAAATATCCGGCACGGTCGACGAGGAATCCGGTGGGTTCGGCGGCGTCGCCCATCTGGCGAAGCTCGGCTATTTCTCGAAGCCGAGGGTCGACCACGTCATCATCCCCGAGCCGCTGAACAAGGACCGCATCTGCCTTGGCCATCGCGGCGTCTGGTGGGCCGAGATCGAGACCAAGGGCGAGATCGCGCATGGCTCGATGCCGTTCCTCGGCGACAACGCGGTGCGCCATATGGGTGCCGTCGTGCAGGCCTTCGAGGACGAGCTTTTCCCGGCGCTCGACCGCAAGGTGACGCGCATGCCGGTGGTGCCCGAGGGCGCCCGGCGCTCGACCATGAACATCAATTCTGTCCATGGCGGCCAGACCGAGGATTTCCGGCCGGGACTGCCCTCGCCCAACGTGCCGGATTCCTGCCGGCTGACCATCGACCGCCGCTTCCTGCTCGAGGAAGACCTCGCCACCGTCAAGGGTGAAGTCACCGGCATCCTCGACCGGCTGAAGCGCGAGCGAGAAAAGTTCGACTACGAGATCCGCGACCTGATGGAGGTGCTGCCGCTGATGACCGAGCGCGACGCGCCGGTGGTGAAAGCCGTCGCCAAGGGCATCATGGAAATCTTCGACCGCGAGCCGGAATACGTCATCTCGCCCGGTACCTACGACCAGAAGCATGTTGCCCGCATTGGCCAGATCTACGACTGCATCGCTTATGGCCCCGGCATCCTCGATCTCGCGCATCGGCCGGACGAATGGGTGGGCATCGCCGACATGGTGGACGCGGCCAAGGTAATGGCGATCGGCCTCAACGTGCTGCTGCGCGGTACGACCGGCTGATCGGGAAAAACATTTCCCTTGGCGCCACCCGGCAGCACGAAACGCAATTTACTCACAGGCCAAATCACGCTTCTATCCGCTGGGCTTGTCCGTTTGACCGTATGGGAGTTCGGCAATGAAATTGTGGAAGACCATTTTGGCCGCCGCTGTGCTTACTTTCGCGGCCGCCACGTCGGCATTTTCGGCCCGTACCGACCTCGTCATCGGCATTCCGCTCGAACCCCCGCATCTCGATCCGACCGCGGGCGCCGCCGCCGCCATCGACGAGGTGCTCTACGCCAATGTCTTCGAAGGTCTCACCCGCATCGGTCCGAACGGCGAGGTGATCCCCGACCTTGCCGAAAGCTGGACCATCTCGGATGACGGCAAGATCTACACTTTCAAGCTGCACACCGGCGTGAAATTCCACGACGGCAGCGATTTCAGCGCCGACGACGTGAAATTCTCTCTCGACCGTGCCCGGGCCGACAATTCGGTCAACGCCCAAAAGGGGCTGTTCGCGCAGATCGACAAGGTCGATGTCGTCGATCCGGCGACGGTGAAGGTCACGCTGAAAAACCCGCAAGGCTCCTTCCTGTACAATATGGGCTGGGGCGACGCGGTGATGGTGTCGCCGAAATCGGCCGACACCAACAAGGAAAAGCCGGTCGGCACCGGCCCCTTCAAGTTCCAGAACTGGGCCAAGGGCTCGTCGATCACGCTTGTGAAGTCGGATAATTACTGGGGTGCCCCGGTTGCGCTCGACAAGGTCGAGTTCCGCATCGTACCCGACGCCGCCGCCGCCGTGCCGGCGCTGCTTTCGGGCGACATCCAGGCCTTCCCCTTCTTCGATCCCGACAGCGTCTCTCAGATCAAGGACGACCCGCGTTTCAAGGTGGTGATCGGCTCCACCGAAGGCGAGACGATTCTTTCGATAAACAACAAGAAGCCGCCCTTCGACAAGCTCCAGGTGCGCCAGGCCATCTCCTTCGCGCTCGACCGCAAGGCGATCATCGACGGCGCCTCGGCGGGCCTGGGAGTGCCGATCGGCTCGCATATGTCGCCCGCCAACAAAGACTATGTCGACCTCACCGGCCTCTATCCGCACAATGTCGACAAGGCCAAGGAACTGCTGAAGGAAGCCGGCCTAGAAAAAGGCTTCAAGGCGACGCTGAAGCTGCCGCCGCCGTCCTATGCGCGGCTTGGCGGCGAGATCATCGCGTCCGATCTGCGCGATGTCGGCATCGATCTGGAGATCATCCCCGTCGAATGGGCGCAATGGCTGGATCAGGTCTTCACCAAGAAGGACTACGACCTCACCATCGTCTCCCACACCGAGCCGAACGACATCGATATCTATTCGCGCAAGGACTATTACTTCAACTACGACAACCCGGCCTTCGATGCCATCATCGCCAAGCTCAACCTGACCTCGGACGAGGCGAAGCGGAAGGAACTGCTGGCAGAGGCGCAGAAGATCCTCGCCGACGACGCCGTGGTCGGCTTCCTTTACGAGCTGCCGAAGGTCGGGGTCTGGGACGCGAAGCTGCAGGGCCTGTGGGAGAATGCACCGATTCAGGCCAATGACCTTACCAAGGTGAAGTGGACGGATTGACGCCGGCGCGGTCGCCTGATCGCCTCCCATGGCCACCTATCTCCTCAAGCGCCTCATCATCGCGACCATCACGCTGGTGCTGGCCTCGATGGTGGTGTTTGCGGTGATGGAAATCCTGCCTGGCGACCCGGCGCGCCTGATGCTGGGCTTCAACGCCAGCGCCGACCAGGTCGAGCTGTTGCGCAACCAGATGGGCCTGAACGCGCCGCTTGTCCTGCGCTACCTGCACTGGGCGGGCGGGTTGCTCAGCCTCGATTTCGGTCGCTCCTACACCTATTCGGTTCCCGTCATAGACCTCGTGGGTGAGCGCGTCGTCGTTTCCCTGCCGCTGGCGCTAATCGCGCTGGCGCTGTCGACCGTCATAGCCATTCCGGTCGGGGTGTTTTCCGCCGGCCGCCAGGGCCGGGCCGGCGACACATTCGCCATGGGCGCTGCCCAACTCGGCGTTGCCGTGCCGAATTTCTGGTTCGCGCTGATGCTGATCTATCTCTTCGCCGTCTGGCTGCGGCTGGTGCCGGCGGGTGGGTTTCCTGGCTGGGGCGCCGGGATCTGGCCGGCGGTGAAATCGCTGCTGCTACCGGCCATCGCGCTGGCGCTGCCGCAGGCGGCGATCCTGGCGCGCGTCGCCCGCTCGGCGCTGATCGAGGTGCTCAACGAAGACTATATCCGCACCGCCCGCGCCAAAGGCCTGCCCTACCGCGCCGTGCTCTGGCGCCACGCGCTGCGCAACGCCATGATCCCGGTGCTCACCATTCTCGGCCTGCAATTCGCGTTCCTGCTTGCCGGCACCATCATCATCGAGAATGTCTTCTATCTGCCGGGGCTTGGACGGCTGGTTTTCCAAGCCATCACCCAGCGCGACCTGATCGTCGTCGAGAGCGTCGTCATGCTGCTGGTCGCCGCCGTGATCGCCGTCAATCTGCTGGTCGACTTCTCCTACGCCGTTGTCGATCCGCGGCTCAGGGGCCGGCAATGATAATGCGCGTCGACCTGCCCGAGGAAACGCTTGCCGGGGTTCTGGCCAAAGCCTTCGGCAACCGCTCTTTTCTGATCGGCTTCGCCATCACGCTGCTGGTGGCCGCGATTGCGCTGCTCTCCTTTGTATGGACGCCCTACGACGTCACCAAGCTGGTCATCGCAGACAAGACGCAGGCGCCCTCGTGGACGCATTGGTTCGGCACCGACCATTTCGGTCGCGACATCCTTTCGATGATCATGGTCGGCGCACGCAACTCGATCGCGGTAGCGCTCGTGGCGGTCGGCATCGGCATGGGCATCGGCGTGCCGCTCGGCGCCTTCGCGGCGGCGCGGGGCGGCCTTGCCGACGAGGCGCTGATGCGCATCAACGATCTCGTCTTCGCCTTCCCGGCACTACTGTCGGCGATCATGATCACCGCCATCTTCGGGCCGGGCGCCGTCAACGCCATCATCGCCATTGGCATCTTCAACATCCCGGTCTTCGCGCGCGTCGCCCGCGCCGGCGCCTTGGCGATCTGGCCGCGCGAATTCATCCTCGCCGCGCGCGCTGCCGGCAAGGGCATGACGCAGATTTCTGTCGAGCACATCCTGCCCAACATCGCGACGCTGCTGCTGGTACAGGGCACGATCCAGTTTGCGCTGGGCATCCTCGCCGAAGCGGGGCTTTCCTATGTGGGCCTGGGCGCGCAGCCGCCAATGCCGAGCTGGGGCCGCATGCTGTTCGACGCGCAGACGCGGATGGTGACGGCGCCGTGGATGGCAATCTTTCCCGGCATGGCGATCATCGTGACCGTGCTTGGGCTCAACCTGCTCGGCGACGGCATCGCCGACATCCTCGATCCGAAATCGCGGCGGCGGCGATGAGCCTGCTCCAGATCGAGAACCTATCGCTTGTCATCGGCGGAACGCGGATCCTGAAGCAGGTCGAGCTTGCGATTGCGCCTGGCGAGGTGGTCGGCCTGGTCGGCGAATCCGGTTCCGGGAAATCGATGACGGCGCTGACGATCATGAGCCTGCTGCCGCATCTAGCTCAAACCAGCGGACGCGTCACTTTCGACGGCATCGACCTCCTTGCAGCGAGCGAGGACCAGATGTGCGCGCTGCGCGGCGACGACATCGGCATGGTTTTCCAGGAGCCGATGACGGCGCTCAATCCAGTCAAGACCATCGGCGAGCAGGTGGCCGAGGGCATTCGCTGGCACACCAGGGCGGGCCGCGCCGAGGCCGAGGATCGCGCGCGAAAAATGCTCGACCGTGTCGGCCTGCCGGAAGCCAAGTTCCCACTGTCGCGCTACCCGCATGAGCTCTCCGGCGGGCAGCGCCAGCGCGTCGTCATCGCCATCGCCTGCGCGCTGAAGCCAAAATTGCTGATTGCCGACGAGCCGACCACGGCGCTCGATGTGGTGCTGCAGGCGCAGATCCTCGACCTGCTGCGCGATCTGGTCAGCGAAAACCGCATGGGCCTGCTGCTCATCTCGCACGACCTTGCGGTAGTGACCGAGATGGCCGACCGCCTGACCATCCTGCGCGGTGGCGAAGTGATGGAAGCCGGCGACACCGCGCGCACGCTGTCGGCACAACACCACCCCTACACGCGCGAGCTGGCGCTGGCTTCCATGCATGTGCCGGCGCGGCCCAAAAAACACCTTGCCGGTTCGGCAAAGCCGCTGCTCGAAGTCGAAGGCCTGAGCCGCGACTATCCGGGTCGGCGCAAATCCTTGTTCCGAGCGGCAGAGCCAATCCACGCCGTCGACGATGTATCGCTAACCATCGAGCCGGCCCAGTCGGTAGCCCTCGTTGGCCGTTCCGGCTGTGGCAAATCCACGCTCGCCCGCATGATCCTGGCATTGGACAAGTCGACGGCGGGCTCAATCCGCTTTCGCGGCCAAACCATCACCGGCAAGTCAGAGGCCGAGCTGAAGCCGGCCAGGCGCGACATGCAGGTTGTCTTCCAGGACCCTTACGGCTCCTTCGATCCACGCCAGAAGGTCGAGAAGCTGGTTGCCGAGCCGTTGCATCTTCTCGAGACCCAGCCGTCGAAAGCCGAGCGGCGCGAGATGGTCGCGCATGCGCTGCATGAGGTCGGACTCGGCCCGCGCGACATGGACAAATATCCGCATGAATTCTCGGGCGGCCAGCGCCAGCGCCTATCGATCGCCCGCGCCATCATCACCCGCCCGAAACTGGTCGTCGCCGACGAGCCGGTCTCGGCGCTGGATGTCTCGATCCGCGCCCAGATCCTCGACCTCTTCGCCGAGCTTAACCAGAAGCTCGGCATCGCCTATCTGTTCATCACCCATGACCTGACGGTTGCCCGCGCCATGTCGGACGAAGTGCTGGTCATGCATGAGGGCAAGATAGTCGAGCGCGGCAGGACGGCCGATGTGCTCGACAGCCCGCGCTCGGAAGCCGCGCAGGCGCTGGTCGCGGCGGCGCCGGACCTTCACCGTGCGATCGCGCGACGCATGCAGGAACAAGGGTAAGCCGCGAGCCCGCGCTCAGCCCTCCGGTTTGACCAAATCCACCGGGCTGATGTCGAGCAAGTCGAGCGTGCGACGCAGCAGCTTCACCTCGCTCTCGGCAAGCTTGGAATCCGCCTTCGCGATCTCGGCCATGTGGCGCGCAAGCAGCTTTCGCCGCTCGACATCGAGGTCGCGGAACAGCGCGATCGCTTGTGAGCCGTTGGTCTCGTAGCCGTAGTCGTTGAGATATTCGACGACGCTGTCGATCGAGGCTTCGGGAATGCCGAAGGCTTCCTTGCAGATGTGCCGGAAGGCTACCATCTCGCTCTCCGACACCGCGCCGTCGGCCAGGATCATCCGGAACAGCATCAGAAGCTCGGCCGACAGCACCGGATCGTCCGCTACCTTGCGCACGCCCGGGTCGCCGTCGAAGATCGAACGTATCTGGTCGAGCAGCGCCATCGCCGTAAGCCTCCCCTTGCGATTCCGTTGAAATTGTTAGCGTGGAATCGGTCTTGCGCAAACTGTCTAAGCATGATGGAAGCAGCCGTCCCCCGCCTTGACCCACAGCCCGATGATCGACCTTACCTTGCAGACTGTCTTCATGCTCACCGCTGCCGCTTTCGCGGCGGGCTTCGTTGATTCGATCGCCGGCGGTGGCGGCCTGATCACCATCCCGGCGCTGCTCCTGGCGGGCTTCTCTCCGGTGGCAGCGCTCGGCACCAACAAGCTGCAGGGCATGTTCGGGTCCGGCTCGGCCACGATCCACTATGCCGCGAACGGCCAGGTCGATTTGCGCCGACAATTGCCTTCCGCGCTGCTGGCCCTTGTTGGCGGCGCCATCGGCGCCCTGCTGGCGACGATCGTGCCCGGCGACTTCCTGCGTGCCCTTTTGCCGGTTCTCTTGATCGCGATCGCTCTATACTTCGTGTTCAAACCCAACATGAACGACGTTGACCGCGCAGAGCGTCTGTCACCGCTCCTATTCGGCCTAACGGTTGTGCCTGCCATCGGCTTGTACGACGGTCTGTTCGGCCCAGGCACGGGCTCGTTCCTTATGCTCGCCTTCGTCAGCCTTGCCGGCTATGGTCTGCTCAAGGCGACCGCGCACACCAAGCTGCTCAATTTCGCCTCCAACATCGGCGGCTTCGTCGTCTTCGCCGCCGTCGGCGTCATCGACTGGAAGATCGGTCTGATGATGGGTGTCGCCCAGTTTCTGGGCGCCCGCCTCGGCGCAGGCCTCGCCATCAAAATCGGCGCAAGACTGATCAAGCCGCTGCTGGTGATCGTGTGTGTAGCGCTGGCGGTGAAGCTGCTTGCCGACCCGGCCAATCCCCTACGCCAACTCATTGGTGTGTGACTGTCCTGCTGGTAGAATTCGGGTGTTGCGAATCATGTTGGAGGGACCAGACATGAATCTTAGTGCGCCCACGCAGATCGTGTTCATTATTTCGTTGGTCATCGCCGCCATCGGCCTTCTCGCCGCTCTCGGCCTTCTTGCGTTCATTCCTCTCGCGTCGGTGTGGATCATGCTCATCGCCTATGTCGTGCTCGCCGGCGGCTGCCTGATGCGCGGCGCCTAAAGCAATCCAGGAAAAGTGTGGAGCAACTCGGAGCGCCCGGCCCTGCCGGGCGCTTTTGATTTTTGCGAGCGTGTTCTGCTAGGCTTGCGGCATGTCCGACGAGACGGAGCGCCATCGGGAGGATACTCGCTCTCCCGCCCTCCATTCCGAGATGGTGCGGCGCAAACCCGCCGCCCCGCTCGCAGGCATCGTCACGGATATCTGCGGCTATCGGGAAATATTGCCCGGCCATTTCCGCATGGTCGAATATGCCTCGCTGACCGTACCCCTGGTGATCAGCTTCGCCGAAGCCTTCGCCATCGGGCTCGGCCGCAGCCCGGGCGACAACGATCGCTACGCCAGCTTCGCCGCCGGTCTCTATGCCGGCCCGGTCATGATCGAATCCTTCGGCGCCGCCTGCTGTGTCCAGGTCAATTTCACGCCGCTTGGCGCCAGGCAATTCTTCGGCCTGCCGATGAGTGAGTTGCGCGACCGCATGGTCGGGTTGGACGATGCGATGGGCTTTGATGGCATCGCGCTGCGCGAACAGCTCGGCGAAGCGTCGGATTGGGACAAGCGCTTCGACATTGCCGAGGGTTTCATCGCAGGCCGACTCGCGGACGCGCATGCGCTTTCGCCCGAAATCGCCTGGGCCTACCGGACGGTCATCGCATCGGGCGGCCCCACCCGCATTTCGGCGCTCGCCAGCGAGATCGGCTGGAGCCGCAAGCATCTGGCGGCGAAATTCACCGACGCGACCGGCATCGGCCCGAAGACATTGTCACGCATCGTGCGCTTCAACCGCGCGCTGTCGCTGTCGAAGCGGCAGGACGACAACTGGGCCGGCATCGCCGCCGATTGCGGCTACGCCGACCAGGCGCATCTGGTGCGCGAATTCCGTCAGCTTGCCGGCGAAACGCCATCCGGGCTCGCCACGTGGATCTAAGCTTCAGGCGAGGTAACATTTCTTCAAGACGTGGAAACCGCCTTCGCACAGACTGGCATCCATTCAACCAGCACAGGGATATTGTCATGCCAGCAACAAACGAAGCACCCCGTCTCTATCCAGCCCTGCGATACAGGAACGCCGCTAGGATGATCGACTGGCTCAGCGAGGCCTTCGGCTTCGAACTGCGCGCCCGTTATGGCGATGGCGACATCGTTCACCACGCGGAACTGACCTTTCGGTCCTCGATGATCATGCTGGGCACCGCGCGCGACGACGATTACGGCAAGATGGTCGGCGAGCCCGGCGGTGGCGGCGGCAAGTCCATCTACATTGCCGTCGATGACGCCGATGCCGCCTATGCCAAGGCGAAGAAGGCCGGCGCCAGGATCACCCAGGAACTGGTCGACCGCGACTATGGCAGTCGCGAGTTCATCTGCCTCGACCCCGAAGGCAATGTCTGGTCCTTCGGCACCTACTGGCCGAAGGCGGGCGAGAAGGCGTAGTTGCTATCCGCGCCGGCATTTGCGGCTGGCGAAAACGCCTGAACTTCGTCATCCACGGGCGGAGCGGGAGCGAAGCGGACGCGAAGACCCGAGGATCCATTCCGTGACCTCGATCGAAGGGCGCAGAGGAGCAGAATTCTGCACGGTAGCAACGCCTTACCGTCACGGAATGGATCCTCGGGTCTGCGCCGCGTCGCTTCGCTCCTTGCTCCGCCCGTGGATGACGATGCGGCGGAAGCTTTCGCTAATGGCAAGCGTATGCGCATCGACGGGAGGACCTACCGCGCCAGCCCGAAAATCGCATCGCAGTCGAGATGCTTCTCCAGCTCGGCCGCGACCTCGTCCAGCGCCTTCTCGACCTCGGCGCGATAGTCGATGCCCCCATCCTTGACCCCGAGGCTCGCAAGGTAGGCCGCGCGAAAAGCGTCCGCTGCAAACAGCCCATGCAGATAGGTACCGATAACCTTGCCATCGGCGGAGACCGCGCCGTCCTCGAGGCCGTTGATGATCGCCGAAGGCCGCGCGGCGTCCGGGCCGGTGGTGCGGCCGAGATGGATCTCGTAGCCTTCGAGCGGCAGGCCGAATTGCACCGAATGAGCGCTCGAGTTGCGCACCGTCTTTTCCGGTTCCATCACCGTCTCGATGTCGAGCAGGCCAAGGCCCTCCGTCTCGATGACGCTGCCTTCGATGCCATCGGGGTCGCGAACCTTGCGGCCGAGCATCTGATATCCGCCGCAGATGCCGACGACATGGCCGCCGCGTTTGCGGTGCGCGGCAAGGTCGCGATCCCAGCCATTCTCGCGGAATTTTATCAGATCGCCGATGGTCGATTTCGAGCCCGGAATGACCACCAGCCCGGCATCTTCCGGGAGCGGCTTTCCCGGCGGCACGAACACCACCTCGACCTGCGGCTCGGCCTTGAGCGGATCGAGATCGTCGAAGTTGGCGATCCGCGCCAGCATGGGCACCGCCACCTTCAGCGCCCGCCTTTCGCCCGAGGCAAGTCGCTCGAGCACAACCGAATCTTCGGACGGCAGCCTTGCCGCGGACTTCAGCCAGGGCACGACGCCGAAACAGCGCCAGCCGGTAAACTTGCCGATGGCGCTGACCCCATCGTCGAACAGCGAGACATCGCCGCGGAACTTGTTGATGAGATAGCCGGCGATCATGCGCCGGTCTTCCTCCGGCAGGATCAGATGCGTGCCGGCGACGGAAGCAATGACGCCGCCGCGGTCGATGTCGCCGATAAGCACCACCGGGACGTTGGTACGCGTGGCAAAGCCCATATTGGCGATGTCGCGGCTTCTAAGGTTGATCTCGGCCGGCGAGCCGGCGCCCTCGACGATGACGAGGTCGGCGTCCTCGCCGACCTTCGCCCAGGAATCGAGCACCGCATCCATCAGCCTGGCCTTCATTGCCTGATAGTCGCGCGCCCGCGCCTCGCCAAAAACCTTGCCCTGCACCACCACTTGCGAGCCGATGTCGCTTTGCGGCTTGAGCAGCACCGGGTTCATGTGCACGGTCGGCCTCACCCCGCAGGCCAGCGCCTGCAGCCACTGCCCGCGGCCGATCTCGCCGCCGCCGGTCTTGTTGTTGCCGGGGATGTCGGCGACGGCGGCGTTGTTGGACATGTTCTGCGGCTTGAACGGCCTGACCTTCAGTCCGCGTTTTTTTGCTGCCCGGCAGAGCCCCGCCACCAGCACCGTCTTGCCGACATCCGAGCCGGTGCCTTGCAGCATGATCGCCCTGGCCATCAGCCCCTGCCCTCCGCGCCGATGATCGATTTCTGCGCGAGCGGTCCACCTCGCCAGATATAGAGCGCCATCAGTGGCTCCTTGCCGGTACGCATGGCGTGATTGACGTTGGACGCATGGTGGATGATTTCGCCCGCCGCTCGAACCCGAAAGCCGGCCCCGCCCATGCTCCACTCGGTGCTGCCGGTCAGCGGAATGTAGATCTCCTCGGCGGTGTGGTGGTGGTCTGGGTAGACACTGTCGGGCCCGAGGATCAGCAGGCCGCCCGCGACCTCGTCATTGGCGAAATGCCCCCGCGTGCCGAACACCTCCAGCCAGCCGTAATTGTCGATGAAGAGCTGTCCGAAATCGGCAGCGGTATAAGTCTGGCCCCAGCACAGCTCATTGCGATGGTCCGCGATGAACCGCGTCAGCGGCCCGGCGTCCCGCGGCGCAAGCTCCGCAATCCGATCGAGATGGCGAAGGCAACGAAGCGCACGTGGTTCGCGCGAACGAGAGGGCATGTGCCAATCGATGCGCGCGACGGCGTCCGCAACCAGATCGCTGTCGATGCCGGCGAGATAGAAGTGGAACCGGTCCAGCAGCTGATCGAAAATTGTCGGCACGCAAGACTCCGTTGATCAATCCATGCACAGCCGGTCCACGGCGGGCTGGGTTGCGCGGCGGCATCATTGGTCTAGATTGATCGCTGCGCAAAGCCAAAAACGACAGGCCACAAGGCCTGAAACGACAGGGAGCACGCCATGGACGCGGCAGTCGATGCGGGCACTGGCCAATTCGAACTCACCGAGCAACAGCGCGCCATGAAGGAGATGGCTGAGGCCTTCGCGGCCGATCGGGTCGCGCCGAACGCGCTCGACTGGGACCGGGCAAAGCACTTTCCGGCCGACGTGATCCGCGAGACCGGGCCGCTCGGCCTGGGCGGCATCTATGTCCGCGACGATGTCGGCGGCTCGGCGCTCGGTCGGCTGGATGCGGTGCTGATCTTCGAGGCGCTGGCGCATGCCGATCCGGCCTTCTCCTCCTTCATCTCCATCCACAACATGGCGGCGTCGATGATCGACCGCTTCGGCAGCGACGAGCAACGCCGGCGCTTCCTGCCGAAGCTGACCTCCATGGAATGGCTGGCGAGCTATTGCCTGACCGAGCCCGGCTCCGGCTCCGATGCCGCCGCCTTGAAGACGAGAGCGGTGAGGAGCGGCGGCGACTATGTCTTGAACGGCGCCAAGCAGTTCATCTCCGGCGCTGGCGACAGCGACCTCTATGTCGTCATGGCGCGCACCGGCGGCGACGGGCCCAAAGGCATTTCGACCCTGGTGGTGCCCAAGGATGCGCCCGGCCTCTCCTTCGGCGCCAATGAGCACAAGATGGGTTGGCATATGCAGTCGACCCGCCAGGTCATCTTCGAGGATTGCAAGGTGCCGGCCGAGAACCTGCTTGCCACCGAAGGCGCGGGCTTCGGCATGGCCATGGCCGGGCTCGACGGCGGCCGGCTCAACATCGCCGCCTGCTCGCTGGGCGGCGCGCAGTCGGCGCTCGACAAGGCGCTCGCCTACACGAGCGAGCGCAAGGCCTTCGGATCGAAGATCAACCAGTTCCAGGCCCTGCAGTTCAGGCTGGCCGACATGGAGACGGAGCTGCAGGCGGCCCGCATCTTCCTCTATGCCGCCGCCTCGAAGCTCGATCGCAAGGCGCCGGATGCCGGCAAATGGTCGGCGATGGCCAAGCGCTTCGTCACCGACATCGGCTTCGACATCGCCAACGAGGCGCTGCAGTTGCATGGCGGCTACGGCTATCTGCACGATTACGGCATCGAGAAGCTGGTGCGTGATCTGCGCGTCCACCAGATCCTCGAAGGCACCAACGAGATCATGCGCGTCATCATCGCGCGAACGCTGATCGGCCGCTGAAGCAGCAAATTTCGGGAGACAACGATGGCAACGATCGCCTTCATCGGCCTTGGCAATATGGGCAACCCAATGGCTGCCAACCTCGTAAAGGCGGGGTATGCGGTGCAAGGCTTCGACCTCGTGCCGGAGAACCTCACGATCGCAAAAGAGCATGGCGTCACCGTCATGGCCAATGCCGTCGCCGCGGTGAAGGACGCCGACGTGGTGATCACCATGCTTCCCGCCGGCAAGCATGTGTTGTCGGTCTACGAGGACATCGCGCCCAAGGCGAAGAAAGGCGCCTTGCTGATCGATTCCTCGACCATCGATGTCGAATCGGCACGCAAGGCTCACGCCATTGCCGCCAGGCACGGCTTGCCTTCGATCGACGCGCCTGTGTCCGGCGGCACCGGCGGCGCCACCGCCGGCACGCTCACTTTCATGGCCGGCGGGTCGGATGCAGCATTCGCCTCTGCCGAGCCGATCCTGAAGCCGATGGCCGGCCGCATCGTTCATTGCGGCGGTGACGGCGCCGGCCAGGCCGCCAAGATCTGCAACAACATGATTCTCGGCATTTCGATGATCGGCGTCGCCGAAGCCTTTGTGCTCGCCGAGAAACTCGGCCTGTCGCACCAGGCGCTGTTCGACGTCGCCTCCACCTCCTCCGGCCAGTGCTGGTCACTGACCACTTACTGCCCGGTGCCCGGCCCTGTTCCGGCGTCGCCCGCCAACCGCGACTACAAGCCGGGTTTTGCTGCCGCCCTCATGCTCAAGGACCTGAAATTGTCGCAGGAAGCCGCGCAAAGCGCCGGCGCCGTGACGCCTCTGGGCGCCGAGGCGACGCAGCTCTACGCTCTGTTCAATGCGCAGGGCAACGCAGGCGCCGACTTTTCCGGCATCATAAATTTCCTGCGCGGCGATCAAACCTAAGCAGCTGCTTGCAAAGGGTTATTAGCAATTTTTTTCGACAGAAATCCGGCAAATTTAGATTTGCTTAAGGTCTCGCTAACTCACCGGTAACGATGTGCCTTTAAAACGGACTGCGAGGCGGACATCGCAACCGCCCGGCGCTCCGGATCAGGTCTCGCGTACCGGAGCCCGTAAGTTTCGCAGGTCTCGAGTAGCGAAACGCCATGCGTATCTGGCAAAGCCGCGTTCCCTTCTGGGACGCGGTTTTTGCGTCTGGGCAAGGCTTCGCTGCAGATTCGGGTCGCCGGGCACCCTCCAGCAAGGGCGCCCGGCTGTGTTTTCTCAGCGCTTCCGCAAATCCGCCTCCGCAAGGTCGAGCGCCTTGGCGATGCGCTCGCAGGACATGTCGATGGTGTCGCGCGTCCAGATCAGCGGCGGCGACAGTATCATCGTGTCGCCGGTGGCGCGCAGCATCATGCCCTGCGAGATCGCGTGATCGCGCACGACGACCGCCGCACTTCCCGACGGCAGGTATCGTTCCTTGGTCGCCTTGTCCTTGACGATCTCTATCGCACCCATAAGACCGATCGAGCGCATCTCGCCGACCAGCCTGTGGCCGGCGATGCGCTCCTGCAGCGCCTGCGCGAAATAGGGACCGGTGTCGGTCCTGACGCGCTCGACCAGACCTTCCCGTTCAATGATCTCGAGGTTCTTCAGGGCCACCGCGCACGCGACCGGGTGACCGGAATAGGTGTAGCCGTGGTAGAACTCGCCGCCCTTTTCGACGAGCGTCCTGCTGATGCGGTCGCCGACCAGGAGCGCCGACAGCGGCTGGTAGCCGGAGGTCAGCGCCTTGGCGGTGGTGATGGTGTCGGGCTGGACGTCAAAGGTCTGCGCCGCGAACCATTCGCCGGTGCGGCCATAGCCGGTAATCACCTCGTCGAGCATCAAGAGCACATCGTATTTGCGGCAGATGCGCTGCACCTCCGGCCAGTAGCTGATCGGCGGGATTTTCACACCGCCCGCACCCATCACCGGCTCGCCGATAAAGGCGGCGACCTTGTCGGCGCCGGCTTCGAGGATGGCGTCCTCGACGGCCTTGGCGGCGCGCAGGCCGAAATCGTGGTCGCTTTCGCCGGCCAGCGCGAGCTCATAGGCATAGGGCATCATCACATGGACGATGTTCGGCACCGCGCCGCCGAGCTGCTTGTGCATGGGCTCCATGCCGCCGAGCGAGGTGCCGGCGATCGTCGAGCCGTGATAGGCCATCTTGCGCGAGATGATCCGGTTCTTCTCAGGCTTGCCTTCGAGCGCCCAATAGTGGCGCACGAGCCGCAGCGCTGTGTCGTTGGCCTCGGAACCGGACGAGCCGTAGAAGACCTGACCGACATGCTCCGGCGCCAGTTCCGCCAGCTTCTGCGACAGCAGCACCGGTGTAGGCGTCGAACACTTGAAGAAGGAGTTGTAGTAGGGCAGCTCCTTCATCTGGGCGCAGGCGGCCTCCGCCAGTTCGTCGCGGCCGTAGCCGACATTGACGCACCAGAGGCCCGCCATGCCGTCGAGGATTTCCGTTCCGTCGGAATCATAGATGAACGGCCCTTTGGCGTGGGTGATGATGCGAGAGCCCGCTTCACGCAGTTCCTTATGGTCGGTGAAGGGATGAAGGTGATGCGCGGCATCGATCTGCTGAAGCTGCTTCAGCGAATAGTTCTGATAGGTCATGGGTTTGTCTTTCCTCTTGAATCAATCCGGCGGTGGCCGGGGCGGATTCGTCAGAGGAAACGGGGCGGCGAATAGCCGATGCGGGCGCACAGCCGCAAAAGCTCGGCGCGCAGCGTGCGCGGTGACGGCGTCACCGCGACCCCGAAGGCGCCTGATGTGCTGATGCGGACCATGGCGGCACCTTAAGCCGCCAACGGCCAGCAATTCAAGCTGGACCGGCAAGCGTGCGCTGCAGAAAGACGTAGCGCATCGCCGTTTGCGCGGCCTGGGGCCGGCGATCGCCGCGCCCGCCATGGCCGCCTTCGGTCTCCTCGAAGAACAGCGTCTTGCCGTGACCGGCGGCCTGGAGCCGCGCCGCCATCTTGCGCGCATGCCCCGGATGGACGCGGTCGTCCGCGGTCGAGGTCATCAGCAGCACCGGCGGATAAACGGCACTGGTCGCCACACGCTGATAGGGTGAATAGGCGGCGAGCCATGCAGCCTCCTCCGGCTTTGACGGATCGCCATATTCCGCCATCCACGAGGCACCGGGCGGCAGTTCGGTGTAGCGCAGCATGTCGAGCAGCGGCACGTCGATGATGACGGCGCCGAACAGCTCCGGACGCTGCGTCAGCGAGACGCCGGTCAGCAGGCCGCCATTCGAGCCGCCCTGGATGCCGAGTTGTGCCGCCGTGGTGATGCCGCGCCTGACCACATCCTCGGCGACCGCGGCGAAATCATCGAACGCTTTCTGGCGCTTGCCCTTGAGCGCCGCCTGATGCCAGGCCGGGCCGAACTCGCCGCCGCCGCGGATATTGGCCTGCACATAGGCATGGCCCTTGTCCAGCCAGAGCCTGCCGCGGATCCCGGCATAGCCGGGCAAGAGCGGCACTTCGAAGCCGCCATAGCCATAGAGCAGCGCCGGCACCGGTCCCGTCTGGTCGCGCCGCCTGACGACGAAATACGGGATCATCGTGCCGTCCTTCGAGCGCGCCTCGAACTGCTCCGAAGTATAGGGCGATGCATCGAAGCGCGCCGGCTGCGATTTCACGGTTTGAAGTGTGTCGCCATTGTCGTCCGACCATATGATCGAGCTCGGCGTCAGGAAATCGGTGAAGGAGAAGGAGACGCTGGAGCCGAAATGCTCGGCATGGCTGATGCCGACATTGCCCTTGTCGGGCAGGTCGACCGGCTTCACCGACCAGCCATTGCCGGTGCGGTCGCAAACGACGACCTTGCCGCGCACATTGTCCATCAGGTTGATGAACAGCCGGTCCTGCGTCCTCGCGAGACCTGCGATTGAAACGCGGGGCTCCGGTTTGAGCAGCGTCTCGACCGGTTCGAACGAACCGGTTTCAATCCAGCGGTCGAAATCCACGGAATAGAGCCCATCCGGCAGGCAGCGCGTGCCGTCCGGCGCCGTCCACGGACTGCGGACGCCAAAGACCAGCTGTCCCTTGAAGATCGCGGTGTCGGTCGCGTCGTCGGGCAGCGGGATGCGCCGGTTCTCGCCCGAAGCCAGCCGAAGGAAACTGTGCGAGGTGAAGAAGTCGATGGTCTTGCCGAGCATGACATGTTTCTTGTCGCCATCGAACTCCACGCCGCCGCCGACCGCGAGATGATTTTTTTCGCCCTCGAAGATCGGCGTCGCCTCCTCCAGCTTCGTGCCACGCCGCCAGAGCTTGATCACCCGCGGATAGCCTGACTGAGTTTTGTCCTCGTCCTCGAAAGCCGCCGAGACGATCACCGTATCCCTGTCCAGCCAGGAAAACCCCGACTTCGAAGCCGGTGCCCGGAACCCGTCCTCGACGAAGGATTTCTTCGCAATGTCGAACTCGCGCATCTCGCTGGCGTCGCCGCCGTCCGGCGACATGAACAGCAGGCAGCGGTCGAAATCGGGATAGAGCCGGCTCGCGCCACCGAACACCCATTTCACGCCTTCCTTGGCCGAGAGCTGATCGAAATCGAGGATCGTTTCCCAATCCGGCTTGTCGGTCTTGTAGGAGGCGACTGTCGCGCGGCGCCACAAGCCCAGCGCGTTGGTCTTGTCCTGCCAAAAATTGTAGACGTAACCGGCGAGCGCCGATCCGACCGGGATATTGTCCTCGGCCGTCATCAGGTCGAGCGCGGTCTCGAATGCCGCCTGATAGGATGGATCGCCCTGCAGTTCGGCGACAGTCGTCGCATTCTGGCGATGGACCCACTCAAGCGCTTCCTTGCCGTTGCGATCCTCCAGCCACAGGAAAGGATCCTCGACCGGCAATTCAGGCTGGGTTTGGGTCATCGGGCTGGTCATGCTGGTCTCCGGGTCTGGCGGCCCTGCCTACATCGCGTTCGCCGTGCCAACATTCAAGAGCAGCGCTGCCTGCGCTCAGCCAGCCGGCCCTGCATCACCCGCCGGCGAATGACGGTGGCTACAGCCAGCGCCGCGCAGATCGCGCCGAGCGTCACCGGAAGCCCTGCGGCGCCGATCAGGTCCATCACACCGCCGGTCAGCGGCGGCACGAGGATGCCACCGACGCCCCACATCAAGGAGAAGGAGGCATTGCCCGCGACCAGCGCCGAGCCGGTAAAACGCTCGCCGAGCTCGATGATCGACATCGTATAGATCCCGTAGGACACCGCGCCCCAGATGAAGACGCAAGGCCAGATCAGCGGCGTCTCGATGAGCGCCGGCAAGAGCGCGCAGCCAAGAACCGTCACCGAGACACAGCCGAATCGCACGAGGCGCGCCGTCAGTCTTTCGGCGAGCAGGCCGAGCGGCACCTGCATGGCGATGTTGCCGGCGATCATCATCGACAGCAGCGCCGACATGCGCGTCTCGGGAATGTCGAAGTGGGTGCCATAGACGGGAAGCAGCGCCAGCACCGACTGCTCGAAACCGGCGGCGGCGACGACCGCCGACAGGAGCAGCCAGGCGAGCGGCATGAAGCCCAGCACAGAAACTTTTTCACCTGCCTCGTCGACCCTAGGCAGACGTTTCACCACGACCGCCAGGCAGGCGCCGCAGAAAAGAAAAGCAAAGATGCCGACCAGAAAAGGCGGCCAACCCTCCGTGCCGACCGCCAGCAGGCAGAGCGGTCCGGCCGCGAACCCAGCCGAGATGATGGTCGAATAGATGCCCATGACGCGCCCGCGCCGCGACGGCGGCGCCAGCGCGATCACCCAGATTTCGCTGAGCACATAAAGCGGATTGGTGACCTCGCCGACCAGGAAGCGCAGTGGGAACCACAAATAGACGTCCTGGGTCCAGCCGATCAGCGCCAGCACCAGGGCCGAGAGCCCGGCGCAGATGAGCGCAGTCCGCCCCGCTCCGAACCGGCGCGCCAGCCCCGGGATCAGCGGCGAGGACAGGATGAAACCGACCGGCGTCATCGCGGCCGACAGGCCGATCACCGCCGGCGACACGCCCTGACGCTGCAGGATGAAGCTCAGCAGCGGATAGGAAAGCCCCTGCGCGATGGCGAACACCGACACGGTCGCGATCACGCCGGTAATCGCGGCCCACTGCACCGTCTCGCCAGTCTCTGATTTCGCCAGAGCCATCATTCCTGCTCCATTCAACGCAGGCTTAGCCGCTGCCGGCGACAGCCGTAAGGGCCAACTGACGGCAAGGGCGCATGTTCCAGCCAATCCTTGTCAGGAACGCCGGCAGGGAATGCTTTGGCGGCGGCAATTCGGCGGGCCAATCTGCCCTTCCGTCATGTCGCTTCCCTCGCCCTAGTGGTCGCCGCCTCCTTACCGGCAGCATTGCCGCCGGTCCATTATGCCGACCACTTTCGCATCCCCACGAGGCCTCTCATGACTGCCGCCCTTCATCCCGCCGAACCGGCATTGGCAACAGATCGCGCCCGCCGCGGCGGCCGTGCTGGCAAACGCGCCGGCGGATCGGCAGCCTTCGAGCAGCCGCCGTTCCGGCAGCTTAAGAACCCGCTGGTGCCCACCAGGCTGGTGTCCGACGACGAACTGGAATCGATCCACCTCGCCTCGCTGCGCGTTTTGAAGGAGATCGGCGTCGACGTGCTGCATGACGAAGCCCGCCGCATCATGAAGGCGCATGGCGCCGACGTTCGCGAAGGCAGCGAGCGCGTTCGCTTCGACAGCGACATGATCCTCGAGCTCATCGCGTACTGTCCGCCGGAGTTCACGCTGCACGCCCGCAACCCGGCGCACAATCTGCGCTTCGGCGGCAACAACGTCATTCTGTCGATGATGGCCTCGGCGCCGAACTGCTCCGACCTCGACCGCGGCCGCCGCCCCGGCAACCAGGTCGACTACCGCAATTTCCTGCGCCTGGCGCAGATGCACAACATCCTGCAGTGCACCGGCGGCTATCCGGTCGAGCCGATCGACATCCATCCCTCGGTCCGGCATCTCGAATGCATCCGCGACCTCGCCACGCTGACCGACAAGGTCTTCCACATCTATTCGCTCGGCAAGGAACGCAATGTCGACGGCATCGAGATCGCCCGCATCGCGCGCGGCGTCAGCCGCGAGCAGCTGATGGAGGAGCCGTCGGTCTTCACCATCATCAACACCAATTCGCCGCTCAAGCTCGACGTGCCGATGATGGAAGGCATCATCCAAATGGCCAGCATGGGCCAGGCGGTGATCGTCACGCCATTCACGCTCTCCGGCGCCATGGCACCCGTCACCATCGCCGGCGCGCTGGTGCAGCAGAATGCCGAGGCGCTCTCCGGCATCGCCTTTGCCCAGATGGTGAAGAAGGGCGCGCCGGTCGGCTATGGCGGCTTCACCTCCAATGTCGACATGAAGTCGGGCGCACCGGCCTTCGGCACGCCCGAATACATGAAGGCGCAGCTCGCCGGCGGCCAGCTCGCCCGCCGTTACAATATCCCCTACCGCACCTCAAATACCTGCGCCGCCAACACGGTCGACGCGCAGGCGGCCTATGAAAGCGTCTTTTCGCTCTGGGGCGCCATCCAGGGCGGCGGCAATCTGATGATGCACGGCGCCGGCTGGCTGGAAGGCGGCCTGCGCTGCTCCTACGAAAAGACCATCCTCGACATCGACCTCCTGCAGATGGTGGCCGAATTTCTCACCCCGCTTGATCTCTCCGAAGACGCGCTCGGCTTCGACGCCATCCAGTCGGTCGGCCCGGGCGGCCATTTCTTCGGCACCCAGCACACGCAGGAGCGCTACAAGACAGCCTTCTACTCGCCGATCGTCTCCGACTGGCGCAATTTCGAGACCTGGACCGAGGCGGGCTCGCCGACGGCGCTGGAACGCACCAACAAGGTGTGGAAGGAGCGCCTCGCGGCATACGAAGAGCCCTATATGGACCCTGCCATCCGCGAGGAGCTCAACGACTTCGTCGAGAAGCGCCGCGCCGAAGGCGGCGCGCCGACCGATTTTTGATCTTTCACGCCCCGCTCACTCGATTCAGTCTCTGCAAGAACGGACCTATCTTCATGAAATCCCATGTTAAAGCGGTTGTCATCGGCGGCGGTGTCGTCGGCTGCTCGGTGCTCTACCACCTCGCCAAGGCCGGCTGGACCGACATCATGCTGATCGAGCGCTCGGAGCTGACCTCCGGCTCGTCCTGGCACGCGGCGGGCGGCTTCCACACCCTGAACGGCGACCCGAACGTCGCCAAGCTGCAGGCTTATACCGTCCAGCTCTACAAGGAGATCGAGGAGCTTTCCGGCCAGTCCTGCTCGCTGCATCTGACCGGCGGCGTGATGATGGCCGATACCCCCGAGCGCATGGATTTCCTGCGGCTCGCCCACGCCAAGGGCCGCTATCTCGGCATGGATACCGAGCTGATTACGCCGTTCGAAGCCAAGGCGATGTTCCCGCTGATGGACGAGAAGAATTTCGTCGGCGCCATGTGGGATCCCGTCGAAGGCCATCTCGACCCCTCCGGCACGACCCACGCCTACGCCAAGGCCGCGCGAAAACTCGGCGCTGAGATCGTGCTGCGCAACCGCGTCGTCGAGCTGACGCAGGAAGCCGACGGCACCTGGAACGTCGTCGCCGAGCAAGGCACGGTGAAAGCCGAGCATGTCGTCAATTGCGGCGGGCTGTGGGCGCGCGAGATCGGCCGCATGGTCGGCGTCGAGCTGCCGGTGCTGGCGATGGAGCACATGTACCTGCTCACCGAGCCGATGCCGGAGGTCGAGGAATTCAACAGATCGACCGGCCGCGAGATGATCGGCGTGCTCGACTTCAAGGGCGAGATTTACACCCGCCAGGAGCGCAACGGCATCCTGCTCGGCACCTATGAAAAAGCCTGCAAGCCATGGTCGCCGGTCAACACGCCCTGGGATTTCGGTCATGAACTCTTGCCACCCGACATCGACCGCATCGCGCCGTCGCTGGAGATCGGCTTCAAGCATTTCCCCGGCATCGAGAAGGCCGGCATCAAACAGATCATCAACGGCCCCTTCACCTTCGCGCTCGACGGCAACCCGCTGGTCGGCCCAGTCCAGGGCCTGACCAACTTCTGGTGTGCCTGCGCCGTCATGGCCGGCTTCAGCCAGGGCGGCGGCGTTGGCCTGGCGCTGTCCAACTGGATGGTGCACGGCGATCCGGGCTTCGACGTCTGGGGCATGGATGTCGCCCGCTTCGGCGAATGGGCGACGCTGCGCTACACCAACGCCAAGGTGCGCGAGAATTATTCGCGGCGCTTCTCGATCCGCTTCCCGAACGAGGAACTGCCGGCCGCCCGGCCGGCGCAGACGACGCCGCTCTACGACACGATGCTCGCCAACAATGCGGTCATGGGCGACTCGTGGGGACTGGAAACCCCGCTCTGGTTCGCGCCCAAGGGCACCGAGCCAAAGGACATCGTCTCCTTCCACCGCTCCAACGATTTCGGCCCGATCGGCGAGGAAGTTCGCGCGACGCGCGAACGGGTCGGCGTCACCGAGATCGCCAACTTTGCCAAGTACGAAGTTTCCGGGCCGGGCGCCGAGGATTTCCTCAACCGGCTGATGACCAACCGGATGCCGAAGACCGGCCGCATTGTGCTCACCCCGATGGTCAACGAGTTCGGCAGGCTGATCGGCGACTTCACCATCGCCAAGACCGGTGAGGACCGTTTCATGATCTGGGGCTCTTCGGCCGCGCAGAAATACCATATGCGCTGGTTCGAGAAGCACCTGCCCAAGGATGGTTCTGTGCGCATCCACCGCTTCGACCAGACGCTGGTCGGCCTGTCCATCGCCGGACCGAGCTCGCGGAATTTGCTGCAGAAACTCGTGGACGTCGACGTCTCGACCAAGGCCTTCCGCTTCATGGACTTCCGCGAGATGGCGGTCGGCGGCGCGCCCTGCATGGTCAACCGCATCACCTATACCGGCGACCTCGGCTACGAGATCTGGATGGCCCCCGCCTATCAGCGCCTCGTCTACAAGGCGATCAAGGAAGCAGGCGAGGAATTCGGCCTCGTCGATTTCGGCATGCGCGCGCTGCTGTCGATGCGTCTCGAAAAGAACTTCCCAACCTGGTTCCGCGAGTTGCGTCCGATCTACGGGCCGTTCGAAGGCTCGATGGACCGCTTCATCAAGCTGGAGAAGAACGACTTCATTGGCCGCGAGGCGGCTGCCAGGGAGCAGGCGCAAGGGCCGAAGCTGCGCCGCGTCTCCTTCATCGTCGATGCTGCGGACGCCGACGTGATGGGCGACGAGCCGATCTGGGCCAAGGTCAGCAAGGATTATGGCACGGTGGAGAAACCGCATGGCTACGGCGCGCCGCGCTTCGACGAGACGGGCAAGGAAGTGCGCGGCTCCGAAGCCGCCGAAGGCGCTTCGGCCGTGCGCGGCATCGTCGATGGCGAGTGGCGCGTTGTCGGCTGGGTGACCTCGGGCGGCTATGCGCACTACGTGCAAAAGTCGATGGCGCAGGGCTATGTGCCGGCGGCCCTTGCCGAGGACGAGAGCGCCGGCCTGTTCGAGATCGAGATCCTCGGCCACCGCCGCCCGGCCCGCATCAACGTCGAACCGCCCTTCGACCCGAGCGGCGAGAAGATGCGCACCTGATTCCAGGAAGCCGCAATGTACCGCTTTCGGATCGTGTTGGTGGCCGGCTATATAGCAACCGGCCACCAATGCATCAGATGAGAAGACGACCCTTGCGGCAGCTGGAGAAATGGACCGACTGGCTCTGCGATGAACGGGTCGGTCCTTTCAGTGCCGCAATCGCGTTTGCACTTGCCTATTGCCTGGTCCAGATCCTGGTGATGCCGCTCTCGTCCCATTTCGTGGGCACTGGCGTCGGCGTCGACGACGCCGAACAGTTGATGGCGATGCGCTTCCTCGCGGCCGGCTATGGCGGCTCGCAGCCGCCTTTATACACCTGGTTCGGCATCCTCACGGCCTCGCTGGTTGGAACCAGCATTCTCGCGCTCAAGATCGTCAAATACACGCTGCTGGCCGGTGGATTGGTCGCGTCCTTCGCCACAGTGCGCCGCCTGGGCTACACGGCCCGCGCGGCGACCGCCGCCATGTTCGGCCTGCTGCTGTTTCCACAGATCGTATGGGAGATGCAGCATGCCCTCACCCACTCGGTCGCGGTTTTTTGCTTTTCATCGCTGCTGCTGCTGGTGATCGCCGAGTTGCAGAAACGGCGCTCGACTACCGCGTATGTGCTGCTTGGCTTGGCGACGGCTGCCGCAATGCTGTCGAAATACAATGAGGTGATCTTTCTCGCTGCGCTGTTCCTCGCGGCGCTGTCCGTCCGCGAAACACGTGAGGCGATCTTCGATCGCCGTTTCCTGATCAGTGTGGTTGTGGCGATCCTCGCCTGCCTGCCCACATTCTACTGGAGCCTCACGCATCTGGGAGACCTGCTGGCGCACAGCGGTGGCCTGGGCGTCGCCGAGGGGGGCAGCGCGGCAAAGACTCTGTCTCGCGGCATCCGCGGCTTGGGCAATGCGATACTCAATTTCGCCGGGCTGCCGGCCACGATCTTTGCCGTCGCGTTTTTCCTGGCGCGCAAGCAATCCGCACCACCGCCCGAGGCCGCAGCGTGGCCAGAGACGCTGGTCTGGCGAGCGATAGGCTTCGCCTTGCTGATCACGCTCGTGGTGGTGCTGGCGGGCGGCATCACACAGTTTCGCGATCGCTGGATGCTGCCCGTATTCGTGCTGTTGCCAGTCGCCATTGCCATGCGGCTGGACGCGATGGGGGAAAGGGGCAGGAAGACGCAAGCGACAATCGTCTTCGTCGGCGCCATGATGGCCATCCTGGTGCTTCCGGTAAGCTGGTACATGCAGGTCCACGGCGGCGATAACCGCGGCAGCATCGTGCGCTTGGATTACGCTTCGCTCCATCGTCAGCTGACAGCCGACGGACCGGTCGGCACTGTGGTCTCGAGTTGGTTCTGGATCGGCAATCTCCGCCTCGTCGATCCCGATCTCATCGTGCTCGACGACGAGATACCCGATTTCGCCAAATCGATCCGCGAGCCCGCGGTGCTTGTGCTCGCGGATGACGAGGAACCGGCTTCCGTCATCTTCAAGAGGATCACCGAGGCCGGCTATGTGATGGACACCGTCCATCGGCGCATCGCGGTGCCGCAGTTGGGGAACGCACCGCGCCAGGTCACGATCACCAGGCTGCACAAGATGACGCCGCAATAGACAGCCAGGGGACCGCATGGACACACAACGTTTCGGCCGCCACCGCAAGATCATGCCGTTCGAACCCGGCTCCGTCGAGGCGCTGCGCGCCGCCTCCCGCGAGAAGGCTGCCGCGCTCAACCAGCACGCTCTGGGCTATGGCGCGGTAGCCGAAGCCGAATGGGCGGCGGCAGGCATCGCCTCTCCAGACCTGCCTGCCATGCGAAGCTATCGGCTCGAGCGCATCCGCGCTGAGCTCAGGCGCCGCGACTATGCGGGCGCCCTGCTCTACGACCCGGTCAACATCCGCTACGCGACGGATTCGACCAACATGCAGCTCTGGGTCGCGCACAATCCGACCCGCCACTGTTTCGTCGCCACAGAAGGTCCTGTGGTGCTGTTCGACTATTTCTCCTGCGAGCATTTGTCGGATCACGCCGGCGTCGTCGACGAGGTGCGGCCGGCGGTGTCGTGGATGTATCTTTATAGCGGCGAGCTGACCGACAAGAAGGTCCGTCGCTGGGCAGCCGGCATCGCCGAGCTCCTTGCCGAGCAGGGCGGCGGCAATCGGCGGATCGCCGTCGACCACGTCAACCCGGAAGGCGTCGAAGAGCTTGCCCGCCACGGCATCACGGTCGGCAATGGCGAGGCGGTGATGGAGAATGCGCGCCTCATAAAGTCGCCCGACGAGATCCTCGCCATGCGCCGCGCCATTGTCGCCTGCGAGGCGGCGATGGGCGAGATGGAAGCGGCGCTGAAGGCGGGCATTTCCGAGAACGAACTCTGGGCGGAACTGCATCGCGGCAACATCGCGCGCGGCGGCGAATGGATCGAGACCCGGCTTCTGTCGTCCGGGCCGCGCACCAACCCCTGGTTCCAGGAATGCTCGTCGCGCATCGTCGAGGACGGCGATCTCGTCGCCTTCGACACCGACCTCATCGGTCCCTATGGATTCTGCGCCGACCTCTCGCGCACCTGGCTCTGCGGCAATGGCCGGCCGTCCGACGAGCAGCGTGATCTGTTCCGCATCGCCGCCGACCAGATCGCCCACAACACAGTATTGATGCGGCCGGGCATTTCCTTTCGCGATCTCGTCGAACGCTCCGCCGTGCCGCCGGGAGACTGCTTCCCGGCGCGCTACGGCGTGCTCTACCACGGCGTCGGTCTGGCGGACGAATATCCGACCCTGCCGCATGCCAGCGACTGGACGGACGACACGCCGGATGGCGTCCTGGAACCCGGCATGGTGCTGTGCGTGGAAAGCTATATCGGCAGGCTCGGCGGCCGCGAGGGCGTCAAGATCGAGGAGCAGATCCTCATCACCGAGACCGGCAACGAAAAACTCTCAGCCTACCCGCTCGACGAAAAGCTGCTTGGCAACTGACCCGTCCAAGCCAAGCTCGGCGATGGCCTCGCGCATGGACGCAACGACGTCCGCCGATGTGGCCCTGGCCGAGATAAACGGCAATCCCTTCCGCCTGGTCGTCCAGCCGACCACTTTCACGCGCCGCGCCGCCGGCTCGAATCGCTGCGCCAATGCCCAGCTCTGGCAGTCGATGGCGGCGATATCGGCCCTGCCCTCGGCGATGGCGACGATCGACGACCGGTGGCCGCCGCTTTCGCCGCACGAGGCGAAGACGCCCAGACTTTCGCCGATCGCCTCCAGGTCGCGCGTCAGCCCGAGCAGCCCGGACATCGAATCCGGATTGTTGAAGATGAAGCGCTTGCCGCGGATGAGATCGAGCGGGATGACGGCCTTGCCATCCGCGGGCGAGCCAACCGACGGCCCGCCATCAGCCGGCATCACCAGCGCGCTGGAATAGAGCTCGCCCTGCCCGCCCTCGAAGGCGTCATAGCTTGGCTGAGCGACCACCTGCACATGCCTGGCAAGGCCGAGCTCCATCGGCCCCCAGCAGGTCTGTCCGAAAAGCAGCGCCGGGCTCAGCCAGAGCTGGTGAAAGTCGAACTCGTCCGGGGGCAATGTCGCGGGGTCGGGCGCTATCAGCGTCCCGGCGCCGTCTTGGATGCCGCCGGACACCGGCGGCAGGTCGCGATTGCTGCGCGTCATTCTTTCCGGCGCGTCGATACCCCTCCGTCGAAAAGCGTCGCGGAGCTGCGCCCATTGCGCGTCGATCTCGCCGCGAACTTCCGGCCAGTCATACATCGGCAGAGCCGCAATCAACTTGCTCATGACGAACAGCTTTCAAAACAGGCGGTCATCGGCGCCTGAATTCCGCGGCGATAAAGCAGTCGCGAAAGTTCGAAATTACTCTTTCGGCGGCTCAGCCGGCACCGGAGCCGTGCCAAGTCCACTCACATTACGCGCTCTGATGCGCGGCTTGAAGGCACGGCCGGGTTCGGGCGCGCGGCGCAGCACCGGATGCACCACCGGCTCCTTGGCCTTGAAGGCAAATGATTTGATCAGCGCGAAATAATTCGGATACACGTAGCCGTTGTTCATCCGCAGCCATTCTTCGCGGCCATCGCGAAACATCTTCGGCAGTCTGTACCAGGCGACGGTCGGGCTCTTGTGGTGCACGAAATGCAGGTTGTTGTTGAGGAACAGGAAGGAGAGCGGCGACCGCTCGACGATGATCGTGCGGCCCTCCGGGTGTTCCGACCACTGATGCTCGGCATAGGTGCGCACCGAAATCAGGGACTGGCCGAGCCACACCGGCCCAAGTATGTAGAGCCAGAGCGGGATGCCGAAGCCGAAGGTCACGATCGGCACGACCACTGCAAGTCCGACCGCATGCAGCAGCCAGGCTTTGCGGATCGCCTTGTCGCCGGCGGCCATCTGTCTGGCGTCTTCGAGGAAGAAGCCGATCGACGACAGCCAAGGTCCGAGAACGAAGCGGCCGACCATTGTGTTGTTGATCTTGAGCAGGACCTTCATCACTGGCGGCATTTCCGCATGCATCCAGAGCGCCTGGTAGTAGCTTTCCGGATCGTCGAGCGGGTCGGTCAGCCGCTCGTCGGCGTGGTGGCGAAGATGGATCGCCTTGAAACGGCGGAACGGCCAGACCAGCCCGATCGGCAGGATGACGAAGGCCTCGTTGATGTTGGCGTTGCGGGTCGGATGGCCATGCAGCACTTCGTGCATCAGCGAGGATTGCAGGGCCAGTATCAAGGCCAAGGCGACAAGGGCCAGCAGCGGATAGGAAGGCCAAAGCAGGAAGCCGGTGGCAAGCCAAGCGCCATAACAGAACAGTGTGAGGAATACTGTCGGCCATTCCACGGCCGGTGTGCTGCTATGTCTCTTGCGTATGCCAGTCATGCTATCGACCACTGCCTTCCAGTCGCCGGAACCACTTTGATTCCTGACAGCATTGTGTCAGGAGCCTGTCGTTGTCGCAACGCGACAAAGTGAACAATCTGTTGCGAATGCGCATTTTTAGCTGCAGATGTTATATATTGTAAACAGATTTGGGGATTCATTTGCGCCTGAGCACCTAACCAGCAGGCCTGGGCGCAAATTTTTCCTCCACTGGAAAGGAGCGGCGTGATGGACAAGCGTGATCTGTCGACGGTCTTCCGAGAGCGCCTGAAATTGCTCTTGACACGCTCGGACTTGAACCAGTCGGCCTTCGCGAGCGCCGTCGGCATCGATCGTTCGGCGCTGTCGCAACTCCTGTCGGGCGCCTCGACGCGCCTGCCCCGCGCCGAGACGCTTCTCAACATTGCCGCCGAGTTCAAGGTATCGCTCGACTGGCTGCTGGGCCTTAGCCAGGACGAAGGCGTCACCGGCGAGATTCGCGAAAGCCTCGAGATCGAGGAGGCGCCGGACGGCTTTGACCGCACGCTACTTGCCAAATGGCACGCCGAGGCGGTCGGCACCAAGATCCGCTACGTGCCGGCGGGCATTCCGGACCTCCTGCGCACCGAGGCCCTTGTCGAATACGAGGCCGGCATTACCAACAAGAGCCGCGAGGCGCAGGCCGGCGAAACGCAATACCGCATCGACTACAACAGGCGGCCCGAGACCGACATGGAGGTCTGCATGCCGCGCCATACGCTGGAGATTTTCGCACGCGGACTCGGCGTCTGGGACCGGTTCCCGGAAGCCGAGCGCCGCCGGCAATTGCTGCACATGGCAACGCTCCTCGACGACCTTTACCCGACCTTCCGCCTGTTCCTCTATGACGGCCGCATGCGCTATTCGATCCCTTATACGATCTTCGGGCCGTACCGCGCCGCAATCTATGTCGGCGATATGTATCTGGTGTTGAACGCCACCCAGCCGGTCCGTACCCTGACCAGCCACTTCGACAATCTGATCCGAGCCGCCGATGTCAACGCGCATGAGGCTGCGAGCTTCACGCAGAAACTGGCCGGCATCTCCTTCACCTCAGGCTTTGTCTGAACGCGGCCGCTATCGCAATGCTGGCATGCGGCGACCAACCTGGCCGACCGTCGTTTTAGGAAACTCACGCAAGAGCGGGCCTCATATTCGTTGACTAGATATAAAGACTTCTTTATATCGTTATTTGAATTCAGGACACGAAAGCCAGAGCCATGACCGCCACCAATCCAATCGACGCATTGCTTGCCGAAAAAGGCGTGCTGCTGGCCGACGGCGCCACCGGCACCAATTTATTCGCGATGGGACTTGAGGCCGGCGAAGCCCCCGAGCTGCTCAACGAGACGGCGCCCGACACCATCGCCGCGCTGCATCAGAATTTCGTCGATGCCGGCGCCGACATCATCCTGACCAATTCCTTCGGCGGCACCCGTCATCGGCTGAAGCTGCATCACGCTCAGGACCGCGTGCATGACTTGAACAAGCGCGCCGCCGAAATTGCCCGTTCGGTGTCCGACAAGGCAGGCCGCAAGGTGATCGTTGCCGGCTCCGTCGGCCCGACCGGCGAGCTTTTGGTGCCGCTCGGCGCTATGTCCTATGAGGAAGCGGTCGATGCCTTTGCCGAGCAGATCGAGGGCTTGAAGGCCGGCGGAGCCGAAGTCGCATGGATCGAGACCATGTCGGCGCCGGATGAGATCCGCGCCGCGGCCGAAGCCGCGATCCGCGTCGGCCTGCCCTACACCTATACCGGTTCCTTCGATACGGCCGGCCGCACCATGATGGGGCTGTTGCCCAAGGATATCCACGGCGTTGCGGATGGACTGTCGCAGGCTCCGCTTGGGGTGGGCGCCAATTGCGGCGTCGGCGCAGCCGACATCCTGGCCTCGCTGCTCGACATGACCGACGCGGAGCCGGAAGCCACCGTGATCGTCAAGGGCAATTGCGGCATTCCGGAATTCCGCGGCAGCGAGATCCACTATTCCGGCACGCCCGAACTGATGGCCGACTATGTCCGGCTGGCAGTCGATGCGGGCGCCAAGATCGTCGGCGGCTGCTGCGGCACCTCGTTCGCTCACCTTGCCGCGATGCGCAAGGCGCTCGACGCGCACACCAAGTCGGCGCGTCCGACGGTCGAGTCCATCGTCGAGCGCATCGGGCCGATGCGCAACAAGATAGCGAGCGCTGCCGAGGCAGGCGAAGGCCGTCGCGAACGCCGGCGCAGCCGCGCCTGAAGTTGGCCTGCTCTATTCGCTGTTTTCAGCGTAGCGCGACAGCGCCGTACCGAGATCGGTGGCGGCGCTGTTCTTGCCGTCGGCGCCCATCGTCATCAACGCGCCGGACGCGCGCGGGTCGCTGATCTGCTCCAGCATCACGCGAAAGCGGTCGTTGTTGAGCGCAGAGAGCGCCGTGTCGCGGGCCGCATCGACATTATTCCTGATCCGCGCGGATTCCGCCGACGGAGCGGACGGTGCTCGCGTCTGAAGATTGCCCGCAGTCGGCGTCACGTTCCCGGTGATATGCAATTCCAGCCCCTCACTTCTATCAGCTTTGACTAACAGGAGGGCATTGCGATGAAGTTCCGGAAAAGCCGCGCAATTTAACGATCGGCAAAAGCCGGCAGGTCCTCCGCCGGCTTTTTGTTCCATGGACGGCACCCGCCCTATCTGTTGGTGCCCAGCGACGAGGCTAGCCGCACCAGCGACAGGAATTCCGCCCTGTAGCCGAACGGATCAGCGCCGCGCGCGGCGTTGGCGATCTCCAGGATCCGGTCGTAGCCGAAATTCGCCGTCTGATCCGCGTCGCGCAGCTTCTGCCCGAAAGCCGCGACCGCGACCGAAAAGCGCTGGTCGACGCCGGCTTCATCGAAGGACGGCACCTCGTTGGCCGCGGTCACCGGTGTCGTGATCAGTTTCGAGACATTCTCGTTCGGCAGCTTGTAGCGGATTTTTACGAAGGCATATTCGCCCGCATTGGCAACGCCGCCATTGTCGACCTTCGCCTCGCCATAGCGCAACGGATCGACCTGCTCGGCGCCGCTTCGCTTGGGCGTGACCTCGTAGATCGCCGTCACCGAATGGCCGGAACCGATATCGCCGGCGTCGACGCGGTCATTGTTGAAATCCTCGCGCTTGAGCGCCCGCGTCTCATAGCCGACCAGCCGGTATTCCGAGACCTTGGCCGGGTTGAACTCGACTTGGATTTTCACATCCTTGGCAATGGTGAAGAGCGTCGAGGACGCGTCCTCGACCAGCACCTTCTCGGCCTCGGCAAGCGTGTCGATATAGGCGGCCGTGCCATTGCCGTTCTGGGCGATGGTCTGCATCATCTGGTCGTTGAGATTTCCGCGGCCGAAGCCGAACACCGAGAGAAACACGCCGGTCTTGCGCTCCTTCTCGATCAACCGTTTGAGGTCGTCGTCATCGGTCTGGCCGACGTTGAAATCGCCGTCGGTGGCAAGCATCACGCGGTTGATGCCGTCCTTGACGAAAGACTGCTGCGCAAGTTTGTAGGCTTCCTTGATGCCTGCCTCGCCGGCGGTCGAACCGCCTGGCTCCAGATTGTCTATCGCTGCAAGAATCTTCTGCCTTTCCGCGGCCTTTGTCGGCATCAGCACCGTGCCGGCATTGCCGGCATAGGTGACGATGGAGACGGTGTCGTCGGCCTTGAGCTTGCTGACCAGCAACCGGAACGCCGACTTCAAGAGCGGCAGCTTGTCCGGCTCGTCCATCGAACCCGAAACATCGATCAGGAACACCAGGTTTGCCTTCGGCGCCTCGACCGGCTTCACGTCAAAACCCTTGATCGCAACATGCATCAGCTTGGTGCGCTCGTTCCAGGGCGTCGGCATGACGGTGACAGTCGAATTGAACGGCGTCGCGGCCGAGTCTGGCCCCTTCCAGTCATAAGGGAAGTAGTTGATCATCTCTTCGACCCGGACCGTGCCTGGGTCGGGCAGAATACCTTCCTTCAGCGAGCGGCGGACGAAGGAATAGGACGCCGTGTCGACATCGATCGAGAAGGTCGACACCGGATCCTGGGCAGCTTGGTGCACCGGATTGGTCTTGAAGGTCTCGATGCGGTCGCGGTTTTGCTCTTGCGGCTGCATTTGATCGGCCGGCATGGGCGCCGGCTGAACCCTCGGCCCGAAACCAGCGACGGCGCCAGCCGGCATCTCTGCAGGCTGCATGGCGGTTGCCGGCGCCTGGGCATTCGCTCGTCCGCCGGCGGCCAGCTGGTCAACCTCCGCAGGTGCAGGCGGCGGCGCAGGCAGCGCCTGTGGTACTTGCTTGGCAAAGTCCTCCAACGCCCCGTATTCCTGCCTGGTCCGATCATCGGATCGGCTCAATTCAGTTTTCGGCGGCGATGCCGGTGCGACCTGCGCCTCGTCTTCGACACGCCTCTCGCTGTCGGCGCCGGTCTTCTTCTCCTTGGCAGGCGCGGCCGCCAGCGGCTCGCTGATCGCGGGCTGGTTCGGTATCGGCTTCTGCGCAACCGGCTTGTCGGCCACCGTTTCGGTGACCTTCCCGTTTGAAATAACGGGCGGCTGCTCCCTCAGCATCTCAAAAGCGGCATAGCCGGCGATAGGCAGCGCGACCAGCGCGGTCAGGGCCGGGGTGGCAATGAGTTTCCGTTGCATGATCTCTCTCCAGAGCCTTTGTGCTCGCTCCGTGAGACGAAGACCTGCCGGCGATCCTTGGGGGGCGGTCGAAATTTTTTCGTTCAAGTCGAAGGCGTGCATCGCGGCGGCCAACGCACGCGTTTGCGCTTCGCTGTCCGGCGCCGGAACTGCCAGATTTCGCAGCCTTTCGAGTTCGTTGTCGTCGACCATGGTCACACTTCCCCGGCTGAGCGCATGAGCAGCTTCAGCCGTTTCTTCGCTTCATGGATGTGCCAGGAAACCGTCGCCTCCGAGATCGCCATCACCTCGGCCGCAGCCGCGTGGCTCAACCCTTCGCCATAGACGAGCAGCACCGCGTCGCGCTGCTTGTCCGGCAGCATGCGCACCGCCGCCCACAGCGCCTCGGCCGGGTCCTGGGCTTCCGCCGAGCCCTCCCCCGCGATCAGCGCATACGTGCCGAAGGCCTCGGTCTTGGCGCTGTCGCGGGCGCGCTTGCGCATCATGTCGCGCGAAGCGTTCAGTGTCATGGCGTAGAGCCAGGTCGTGAACGCGCCATTGCCCTGATAGTCGCGGATTGCCCGACCGAGCCGCACGCAGACATCCTGGGCGATGTCTTCGGCATCGGCCTTGCGGCCGCACCAGCGATAGGCGGCGCGATAGACGAAGCCATAGTGCCTTTCGAGCAGTTTGCCGAAAGCCCCCCGGTCTCCGCCCCTCGCCCGCCCGACCAATTCGGCATCGGAGGCTTCGCTGTCGTCCAGCATCATCGCCGTCATTTGCCTGTTGGACGAAGGCTAATGGCGATTCCTTGGGGCGATGGAAAGATTTTTTTGCGGCAGCCTCCGCACCCTACCCCAAGGTTTCGGCGAACAGCGTGATGAGCCGCTTCCAATGGCGCTCGGCGCCCGCTTCGTCATAGACGCTGTGGTCCTTGACGCACCAGCCATGACCGACGCCGACATAGTTCTCGATCGTGTGGTCGACTTCGGCGACCCTGAGCGCCTCTGCCAGCCGGGCTGATTGCTCCGGCGGAAAGCTACGGTCCACGCCGGCGACCCCGACGTAGATGCGTGCCTTGATCGACGCCGCCTTCCGGTGCGGGCTGTCGGGCGCGTCGCTTGCCAGATTGCCGCCGTGGAAGCTGGCGGCGGCAGCAATGCGGTCGGGATAGGCCGCGGCGGCATTGAGAGCCCGCGCGCCGCCCATGCAATAGCCGACGACGCCGACCGGCCCGTCCAGGCCTTCGGCAGTGAGCGCATCGAGGAAGGCCGCGCTGTCGCGGATGGTCATCTCTTGCGTGGTGCCACCGCTCAGCGCCGTCAGTTGAGCCCTGGTCCTATCCTCAGCAAACGCAGTCTTCGGGTCGAACGGTCCATAGGGCACGCTGCGATAGAACAGATCGGGCAACAGCACGGCATAGCCATGCCGTGCGAGGCGTTCGGCCATCTGGTCGAGCGTCGGCCGCGGGCCGAAAATATCCATGTAGAGGATGACGCCGGCCCTGGCCGCCGCCGCCTGTCGGAACAGCCCGGCCTTGGCCTTCCCGTCCCGGGTTTCGATCTCGATCTCTTGCTTGGCCATGCTGCTCTCCGTCGTCTGTCCGCGCGATAGATATCCGGCTGGAGCGGCCCGGCAAGACAATCCCGGAGCCTGGCGTTCAAGATTTCGTGCGGTTGGCCTTCATCTTACAGCCGAGCAAAGGCCGCCATATGAAAGGCCTGCACCTCTGGCGGATAGCGATAGTCCGCCCCGTAGGGACATGCGTTGCGGTCGAGGCAGCCGCTCGTGCGGCACAGGCCGCCTCCGGGGCCGCGCACATGCCCAAGACAGGCTTCATGGGCAAAACCCTGCTCGGAATAGGCATCGACCGGACAGGAATTCATGCAGGGTTTTTCGACGCATGTGTCGCAGAGATGAATCGGTTCTTGAGGTTCGGGGAGGAAAATCTCTTCCTCGAACAGCAGCGCGCCGCGATAGGCATGCCAGAGCCCATACTGCGGATGCATGAGGATGCCGAGCGGCGACGGCTTCAACCCTTCCGCCCGCATCGCCCATTGCTGGAACGGCAGATAGGGCCTGTCGGAGGGCGACACGGCGCGAGCGCCGAACGCTTGCGCCACCGCGCCGATCACCTCCCGCGACCAGGTGTCGAGCGGGTTGACGATCCCGCTGGCCCGCTGCCCAAGCCAGCGCTGGAAGTGCGGCCAGAGTGCGACGCCGGCCTGCCCGACCAGGAGGGCGGACTTGGCAGGCGCGCCTGAAAGCCCCGCAGGCGCCGTTTCATCACTGGCGAAGCGAAAGCCGCCCCGAAGGATCAGGCCGTGGGCGGCAAGCGCGGCCGCGGTCCCTTCGATCGTGCCGCGCGAAAAGATCATCCCTTCTTGTCCGGGTCGGAGAACGCGCTCCGCCAGACTTCCTTATGGATGATGTTGGCGACTTTAGCCCGGCCTGACTCGGGCTCCTTTCAAGTGAAGGCGTCGGCCATCGAGGCCTTCTTCCTGTCGATGAAATCCTTCAGTGCCTCGTCGATCGCCGGATCGAGATGCGGTGCTTCGTAGCTTTCCAGCCAGCGGCGGGCGAGCTCGTTGGCGCGCTGCGGCGCTGTCTTTTCGCCTTCGGCCAGCCACTGCTCGTAGGAATTGTTGTCGGCGATGTTGGAGCGGTAGAAGGCGGTCTGGAAATTCGCCTGCGTGTGGTCGCAGCCGAGATAGTGGCTGCCCGGACCGACCTGGCGGATGGCGTCCATCGCCTGGCCGTTCTCCGACAGGTCGACGCCCTCGGCGAATTTCTGCGTCATGCCGAGCTGGTCGATGTCCATCATGAATTTCTCGTAGCAGGAGGCGAGGCCGCCCTCGAGCCAGCCGGCCGAATGCAGCACGAAGTTGGTGCCGGCAAGGATGGTCGAGTTCAGCGTGTTGGCGCTCTCATAGGCCGCCTGCGCATCCGGGACCTTCGAGGCGCAGAGCGAGCCGCCGGTGCGGAACGGCAGGCCGAGCCGGCGGGCGAGCTGCGCTGCGCCATAGGAAACCAGCGACGGTTCCGGTGTGCCGAAAGTCGGCGCGCCCGACTGCATCGAGATCGACGAGGCGAAAGTGCCGAACAGCACCGGCGCGCCGGGCCTGATCAGCTGCGTGAACGAGGCGCCGGCAAGCACCTCGGCCAGGATCTGCGTCAGCGTTCCGGCAACCGTCACCGGGCTCATCGCGCCGGCCAGGATGAACGGCGTGACAATGCAGGCCTGGTTGTGGCGCGAATAGACTTTCAGCGCGCCGAGCATGGTCTCGTCGAACACCATCGGCGAGTTGGCGTTGATCAGGCTGGTCAGCACCGTGTTGTTCTCGACGAAATCCTCGCCGAACACGATCTTGGCCATCGCCACCGTGTCCTCGGCCCGCTCCGGCGCCGTCACCGAGCCCATGAACGGTTTGTCCGAATAGCGGATATGCGAATAGATCATGTCCAGATGGCGCTTATTGACCGGCACGTCGACCGGCTCGCATACCGTGCCGCCCGAATGGTGGATCGACGGCGCCATATAGGCGAGCTTCACGAAATTCTGGAAATCCTCAAGCGTTGCGTAGCGGCGGTTGCCGTCGAGGTCGCGCACGAAGGGCGGGCCGTAGACCGGCGCGAACACCGTTCCCTTGCCCCCGATCTGCACCGAACGCTCCGGATTGCGCGCATGCTGGGTGTAGATCGAAGGCGCGGTCTTGAGCAGCGAGCGGCAAAGCCCCTTGGGAAAATGCACGCGCTCGCCTTTCACATCGGCGCCGGCCTCTTTCCACAGCGCGAGCGCCTCGGCGTCGTCGCGGAAGATGATGCCGATCTCTTCCAGCACCGTGTCTGTGTTCTTCTCGATCAGCGCCAGGCCTTCCTCGTCGAGGACCTCGTAGACGTTGATCTTGCGCTTGATATAGGTGAGCTGGGTGCCCGGACCGCCGCCTGCGCGCGCCGCGCGCCTGGCCGCCGCGCCGCCGCTGGCGCCGCGTCCGCGTCGTCCGCCCGACGCTTCCTGCTCGACTGCCGCGTTATCGCTCATGATCGTTCTTCCTATAGATTTTAGATTTGGGCCTGAATTGGCTGGCGGCCGGTTCGCCGCCGCTTCTTTCCGGATCGTAGCCATGCACCCTATTGGAAACGGCCCGCCAGCGCCAACGCCTGTCGCAAAATCGACAAGAAAACCGCCAACTTTTCAGTCGCTTTCCTTTTGCGGGAAGTCGCAAATCAGCTATGGCTACCTTGCCCTCGCGGGTTAGGTATTGGCGCATCGATTTTTGAGCTGCAGCAAGCATTCCGAGCAGCAAGGAGCCCGAGGAAAAAATGTCCGACGACGAGATCATCCTTTCCGAGCTTTCCGACGAGGAACTCGTGCAGCAGATGCATGACGACCTTTATGACGGGCTGAAGGAAGAGATCGAGGAAGGCACGCATATCCTTCTTGAGCGCGGCTGGCAGCCCTACACGGTGCTGACCGAGGCGCTGGTCGAAGGCATGCGCATCGTCGGCGAAGATTTCCGCGACGGCATCCTGTTCGTGCCGGAAGTGCTGCTCTCGGCCAATGCCATGAAGGCCGGCATGGCCATCCTGCGCCCGCTGCTTGCCGCCACCGGCGCGCCCAAGCAGGGCAAGATGGTGATCGGCACCGTCAAGGGCGACATCCACGACATCGGCAAGAACCTCGTCGGCATGATGATGGAAGGCGCCGGCTTCGATGTCATCGACCTCGGCATCAACAATGCGGTCGAGAAATATCTGGAAGCGATCGAGCAGCATCAGCCTGACATCATCGGCATGTCGGCGCTGCTCACCACGACCATGCCCTATATGAAGGTCGTCATCGACACGATGAAGGAAAAGGGCATTCGCGACGATTACGTCGTGCTGGTCGGCGGTGCGCCGCTCAACGAGGAATTCGGCAAGGCCGTCGGCGCCGACGCTTATTGCCGCGATGCCGCGGTGGCGGTCGAGACCGCCAAGGACTTCATGAAGCGCAAGCACAACGTTCGCGCTTCCGCCTGATCCCAGGGCATCAGGATGGATCGAAAAAAGCCGCGCCTTGCAGCGCGGCTTTTTTGTTCCCAGATGATGATGAGGCTGAACGATCAGTTGGCGACAGTGTCTTTGACCGCCCTCGCCGTCGATTTGACGTCCTTGCCGACGCCTCGAATGGTGTTGGCGCAGGCGGTGAGTGCAAGCGCGCAGGCAAGGATGGCAATCGGCGCGATGCGTAGCAGTTTCATGGGTGTCTCCCTCAACAGATAATTAGCCCCGCAGCGAAAACCGGCTCGACTGGTTCATGGTCAAAACGCAAAAAACGAAACCGAATCAAACAGACAGGCTGCTCGTCATCGCCTGCGGGATGATTGCGCGCGAAGTTTTGGCCGTCAAGCAACAGCTAAAGCTCGATCACCTTGAGTTGACCTGCCTGCCGGCCGAGTTCCACTTCTATCCGGACCGCATCGCGCCGGCCATGGACAAGGCCATCGAAAAGGCCAAAGCGGAAGGCTACAACCACATCTTCGTCGGCTATGCCGATTGCGGCACCGGCGGCATGCTCGACCACGTGATCGAGAAGCATGGCGTGGAGCGCATGGCCGGCCCGCATTGCTTCGCCTTCTACCAGGGCATGGACGCCTATGCGAAGGTCGCCGACGGCGACATGATGTCGTTCTACATGACCGACTTCCTCTGTCGCCAATTCGACGCCTTCTTCATCAAGCCGCTCGGGCTCGACAGGCATCCCGAGCTTATCAAGGACTATTTCGGCAATTACGAGAAGCTGATCTATCTCGCGCAAACCGACGATCCGGATCTCGACAAGGTTGCCGAGAAAGCCGCCGCCATGCTCGGCCTCGCCTACGAGCGTCGCTCGACCGGCTATGGCGATCTGACGAGCGAACTGGCGCGGGCGGCAGCCAACGCTTGAGGCTCTCGCAGGGCTGCTTCAACGGCGGCCAGCGGGTCGGACGATCGACTTGCAGACGAAGCCCCCTCGCCTCCGCTGGCAAGCCGGATGACAGCGGCCTGCGAACGGGTAAGTTGTGCCCCAAGCAGACCAAACAGCTATTCCAGCCACCGATTCGGGAAACGTCCATGATCCCTCGCCTGCTGCTTCCCGCCCTTTGCCTTATCGGCTTCGCCCTGCCCGCCTATGCCGATGGCGAGGTGCAGAAGCTGATCACCGCCGCCGACAAGGCGCGACTGGATAAATATGGCGAAACGCGCAAGGCGGCTCTCGAAGAGGCAAAGGCCGGCGATCCGGCTGAGGTCAAGCTCGATGCGCTGCTCGCCAAGCCGCTGGTCGCTTTCTCCGGCAAGGATCTGACCGGCAACTGGAAATGTCGCACCATCAAGGCCGGCGGCTTGAGCCCGCTAGTTATCTATGGCTGGTTCAAGTGTAAGGTCACCGGGGACGGCTCGGGTTGGCGGCTGCAGAAGATCAGCGGCTCGCAGCGCACCACCGGTCGCTTCTTCGACGACGGTGAGAAGCGCGCCATCTATCTCGGCTCGTTTTCGGTCAATGACGAAAAGGCCAAGCCCTATGGCAGCGGCGCCGAAAGCGACCAAGTGGGCTATGCCTTCCGCAACAGTGCCACCGAGTGGCGCATCGAATTCCCCGCGCCCTATTATGAATCGAAGCTCGACATCATGGAATTCAAGCGCTGACTGAGCCCGAAAAGTTGCAAAGTTTTCGGACCAGGATCATGCGCGACCATTGGCTCACTAAGGGTTAACCCGCTCTCCCTAGCATGCGCCCGACTTTGAGAGCGGGTGCTTGCCATGGCAACGTCGGAATCCGGTCCGCGGCGGACTGTTGTCGTCACCGAAGGCGGTCCGCATATCTGGGCAATCGTCAACGCCATCGCCGATCGCGTCGGCCCTGTGAGTGTCATCCTCGAAACCCCTGAATCAAAAAAGCGTTTGCTGCTCGGCCGCGCCCGCCGCCAGGGCTGGATCTCGGCCATCGGCCAGCTCGGCACGATGGTGCTGACCAGGCTTGGCAAGCGGTTCTTTGCCGGCCATGCTGCACGGCTGATTGCCGAGGAAAAGCTCGAGACAGAACCTCGCCCGACCCAGACGATCATCCATGTGCCTTCCGCCAACGGTCCGGAATGCCTTCAGGCGATCGAGAAGATCGGGCCGGGCGTCGTGCTCCTCGCCGGCTGCCGGCTGCTGTCGAGGAATATGCTCGCGAAGATGCCTTGCCCGGTGCTCAACTATCACGCCGGCATTGCCCCGAAATATCGTGGCATGAATGGCGGCTACTGGGCGCTGGCCTCCGGTGATCGAGGGAATTTCGGCACCACTGTGCATCTGGTCGATGCCGGCGTCGACACCGGCGGAGTGCTGAAGCAGGCGCGCGGCAAGTCGAAACGCGGCGACACCATCGCCAGCTACGCGCTGCGGCAGGCGGCATTTTCCCGCGACATCTGCGTCCAGGCAGTGGCCGAGGCGCTGGCGGGAAAACTTACGACGATCGATCCCGGCCTGCCCTCGAAACAGTGGTTTCACCCGACGATTTGGTCCTACCTCTGGACCGGCCTGACGAAGCGCGTCTGGTAATCTGCCGGCGTCGGAAATTCAGCACTCGCTTTGCGTCATCGCCAGCGTCGCTTTTGAAGGCGCGCGCGTCGTCCCATAACAAGCGGCACAAGGGCGCATGCGGCAATGCTCCCAACATCGAGGAGTTGAGAATTCATGGCCGATCTGATCGTCGTCTATTGGCGCGATATCCCTGCGCAGGTCATCGTCAAGAAAGGCCGGCAGAACGCCAAGCGCGAGTTGCCGCTGCGCTTCACCGAGGCGATCGACATGTGCGCCATGCGCACCGGCGCCGGCGGCACCGACGATTACCTCGCCGAATGGCGTAAGGCCGATCCGGTTCCGGTCGGCGACGACATCGAAGCCGAGGTCGAGAAGGCCTACCAGGAACTCGATACGAAATATGACCGCGAGCGGCTGGTCGCTCTGGTCAAGGCTGGCGGGAAAGAAAATGTCTGAGAAGCAGCCGGCGGTCACCCAGGCGACCCTGGTCAAGAAGGCGGCGCCGAAGTCCGACTACAAGCCTGCGGACGTGTCGCCGCAACGCCGCGTTCAGCGCACTTTTGCCGTGAGGTTGTGGTCCATCCGCCATTCGCGACTGCTCGAATGGTTTTATGGCAGGTTCGCCGATGTCTTCCTGCTCTTGCATCCTTTGTGGAAGGGCATCGGCTACGGCCGCGTCGAAGCGCCGGTGAAATTCGTCGAGAAACGCGTCAAGGGCTTCATGTTCGACTGCCGCATGTGCGGCCAGTGCGTGCTCTCCTCCACTGGCATGTCGTGCCCGATGAACTGCCCGAAGCAGCTGCGCAACGGCCCCTGCGGCGGCGTACGCGCCAACGGCAATTGCGAGGTCGAGCCGGACATGCCCTGCGTCTGGGTCAAGGCCTGGGAAGGCTCCCGCAACATGAAGCATGGCGACAAAATCCTCACCGTGCAGAAGCCGGTCGATCAGTCGCTGCGCGAAACCTCGGCCTGGCTCAGGGTGACCGCGCAGGCGGCCGCGGCGCGTGAAGCCGCCCAGAACCCGCAGAACCCCGGAGCTTCAGCATGAGCATCCGCCACCAGCGCGACGAGAACCCGGCCGGCGTTCACCTGCCGCTCGATCCCCTGCCCGGCCATTCGTCGCGCGGTCGGTTGGAGCGCGTGCTGCGCCGCGGCGAGTTCGCGGTGACGACCGAGCTCAACCCGCCCGACAGCGCCGACCCTGAAGACGTCTACAACCGAGCCAAGATCTTCGACGGTTGGGTCGACGCCATCAACGCGGTCGACGCCTCCGGCGCCAACTGCCACATGTCGTCGGTCGGCATCTGCGCGCTTTTGACCCGCATGGGCTACGCCCCGATCATGCAGATCGCGTGCCGCGACAAGAACCGCATCGCCATTCAGGGCGACGTGCTGGGCGGGGCGGCAATGGGCGTCGCCAACATGCTCTGCCTCACTGGCGACGGCGTGCAGGCCGGCGATCAGCCGGGCGCCAAGCCGGTCTTCGACCTCGATTCCATGTCGCTGCTCGAAACCATCCGCATCATGCGCGACAACGGCAAGTTCCTGTCCGGCCGCAAGCTGACGACGCCGCCGCAGGTCTTCCTCGGTGCTGCCGTAAACCCCTTCGCGCCGCCTTACGATTTCCGTCCCATCCATCTCGGCAAGAAGATCGCCGCCGGCGCGCAATTCGTGCAGACGCAATATTGCTTCGATGTGCCGATGTTCCGAACCTTCATGCAAAAGGCGCGCGACCTCGGCCACACCGAAAAAGTCTTCATCCTGTGCGGCGTCGGGCCGCTCGCCTCTGCCAAGACCGCCAAATGGATCCGCTCCAACGTGCCGGGCATCCATATCCCCGATGCGGTGATCAAGCGGCTCGAAGGCGCGCAGGACCAGAAGAAGGAAGGCAAGCAGCTCTGCATCGACATCATCAACGAGGTGAAGGAAATTGCGGGCGTCGCCGGCGTCCATGTGATGGCCTACCGCCAGGAAGAGTATGTCGCCGAGATCGTCGATGAATCCGGCGTGCTGAAAGGCCGCCAGCCCTGGAAACGGGAGATCCGTCGCGACGACCAGATCGTCGCGGAGCGGCTCGACCACATACTGCACGACGAGATTACCGAAACCCAGGTCGACATGGTGAAGACCGCGCATTGATGTATGTCGCCCAAAAGTGAGAACCGGTTTGGGGCAACGACATACATGAACTTAAAGTCCAAGGCGCGGCCGGCACCCGTCCGCTTGAACAAGACCAGATAACGATATAAAGAACTCTTTATATCCCGACGGAGAGATTGCATGACCCGCACCATCGTCGCCTCGGCGACCCGAGAAATCGTCATCGGCTTCGATCAGCCCTTCTGCGTGATAGGCGAGCGCATCAACCCGACCGGCCGCAAGAAGCTGGCCGCCGAGATGGTGGCCGGCAACTTCGAGACCGTCATCAAGGATGCGCTGGAACAGGCCGCCTGCGGCGCCACCATGCTCGACGTCAATGCCGGCGTCACTGCCGTCGACCCCAATGCGACCGAGCCGGCGCTTTTGGTGCAGACGCTGGAGATCGTGCAGAACCTGGTCGATCTGCCGCTGTCGATCGACTCTTCGGTGACCGCCGCGATCGAGGCGGCGCTGAAGGTCGCCAAGGGGCGCCCGCTGGTCAACTCCGTCACCGGCGAGGAAGAGAAGCTCGAAGCCATCCTGCCGCTGGTCAAGAAATACAACGTTCCGGTCGTCGCCATCTCAAATGACGAGACCGGCATCTCGATGGATCCGGACGTCCGCTTCGCGGTCGCCAAGAAGATCGTCGAGCGCTGCGCCGATCACGGCATTCCCGCGCATGACGTCGTCGTCGATCCGCTGGTGATGCCGATCGGCGCGCTGGGCGATGCCGGCCGCCAGGTGTTCGCACTGCTGCGCCGTCTGCGCGAGGAACTCAAGGTCAACACCACTTGCGGCCTTTCCAACATCTCGTTCGGCCTGCCGCATCGCCACGGCATCAACGCCGCCTTCATCCCGATGGTGATCGGCGCCGGCATGACGAGCGCCATCATGAATCCGGTCCGCCCGCAGGAGATGGAGGCCGTGCGCGGCGCCAACGTGCTCAACGGCACCGACGAGAACTGCACCAACTGGATCCGCACCTACAAGGACTACAAGCCGGCCGAAGGCGGCCATGCGGTCGCGGCTCCGGTCGCGGTCACCGCCCCTGGCGATGGCGCCGCCGCTGCCGGCGGGCGTCGCCGCGGCGGTCGTGAAGCCCGCATGGCCAGGGGGTAAGCGCGCAATCGTGAGCCGCATTGCAAACAGCGCTGATCCGGTCGCATCGTCGATGCGGTCGGAGAAGTCTGCTTTGCGGTCAGGCGACGCCCAATATGGCGTCGAACAACGCCATTCCAGCCCAGGATCCGAAGATGCCTGTGCCGCCGCCGACGATGACATCATCGTCGTAGGCGGGCCAGAATGCGTGGAGCAGGAGCGCTCCGACGATCGCGCCGAGAATTCCGGAGGCCAGATATTGCGGATTGCGCAGCCATGGGCCTTTGAGCACGCGCACCATGGTGAAAGCGGTGAAGATGGCGGGCAGCAGAATATCCGACATGTTTGGCCCCTGGACCAACGTACACTCCACCCAACAGTAAAACGATCCGTTAAACGGTATCGGCAATTGCCATCGAGACGCGTGCCAGCATGAATCCCCCGCCCAACATCACCGATCCGCTTGTGCTGTTCATGCCGTCAGGCAAGCGCGGGCGGTTTCCCGTTGGCACGCCGGTGCTGGACGCCGCGCGCCAGCTCGGCGTCTATGTCGAGAGTGTGTGCGGCGGCCGCGCCACTTGCGGGCGCTGCCAGATCGAGGTGCAGGAAGGCAATTTCGCCAAGCACAAGATCGTCTCTGCCAACGACCACATCTCGCCCAAGGGCGCCAAGGAAGAGCGCTACGAGCGCGTGCGCGGCCTGCCCGAGCGCCGCCGCCTCTCCTGCTCGGCGCAGATTCTCGGCGACCTCGTCATTGACGTGCCGCAGGACACGGTCATCAACGCCCAGACCATCCGCAAGGCAGCCGACACCAGGGTTATCGCTCGCGATACGGCAATCCGCATGTGCTATGTCGAGATTGAAGAGCCCGACATGCACAAGCCGCTCGGCGACCTCGACCGACTCAAGATCGCCTTGATGAAGGACTGGGGTTTCAAGAACGTCGAGTTCGACTTCTATCTCATGCCGCAAGTGCAGGGCATTCTGCGCAAGGGCAATTGGACCGCCACCGCCGCCATCCACAAGGATGCGGACAGCGACATCGCGCGCGTCATCGCGCTGTGGCCAGGCCTGAAGAACGAGGCCTACGGGCTCGCCTGCGACATCGGCTCGACGACCATCGCCATGCATCTCGTGTCGCTGCTGTCGGGCCGCGTCGCCGCCTCTTCCGGCACCTCCAATCCGCAGATCCGCTTCGGCGAGGATCTGATGAGCCGCGTCTCCTACGTGATGATGAACCCGGACGGCCGCGAGGGCATGACGGTCGCCGTGCGCGAGGCCGTTTCCGGCCTGGTCGACAAGGTCTGTGCGGAAGGCAATGTCCAGCGCAACGACATCCTCGACGCGGTGTTCGTCGGCAATCCGATAATGCATCATCTGTTTCTCGGCATCGATCCGACCGAGCTCGGTGGCGCGCCGTTCGCGCTCGCCGTTTCCGGCGCCGTGCGCATCAAGGCCTCCGATCTCGGCTTGAAACTGAACCAGGGCGCGCGCCTTTATATGCTCCCTTGTATCGCCGGCCATGTCGGCGCCGACGCAGCCGCGGTCACGCTCTCCGAGGGTCCGCACCGCCAGGACGAGATGATGCTGATCGTCGACGTTGGCACCAATGCCGAGATCGTGCTCGGCAACAGCACGCGCGTCGTTGCGGCCTCCTCTCCCACCGGCCCGGCCTTCGAGGGCGCCGAGATTTCCGGCGGCCAGCGCGCGGCGCCCGGCGCCATCGAGCGCGTGCGCATCGATCCCGACACGCTTGAGCCGCGCTACCGCGTCATCGGTTCGGAACTCTGGTCGGATCAGCCGGGCTTTGCCGAAAGCGTGCAGGCGACCGGCGTCACTGGCATTTGCGGCTCCGGCATCATCGAAGTGGTGGCCGAGATGTATCTCGCCGGTATAATCTCCGAGGACGGCGTCGTCGACGGATCGCTTGGCGCGCGCTCGCCGCGCATCGTCGCCAACGGCCGCACCTTCTCCTATGTGCTGAAGGACGGCGAGCCGAAGATCACCATCACCCAGAACGACGTGCGCGCCATCCAGCTCGCCAAGGCGGCACTCTACGCCGGCACCAAGCTGCTGATGGAAAAGCAGCACACCGACCATGTCGACCGCATCCATTTCGCCGGTGCCTTCGGTTCTTTCATCGACCCGAAATACGCCATGGTGCTGGGGCTCATTCCCGATTGCGATCTCGACAAGGTCTCGGCCGTCGGCAACGCCGCCGGCGCCGGCGCGCGCATGGCGCTCCTCAATCGCGGCTACCGCCGTGAGATCGAGGAGACGGTGAGCAGGATCGAAAAGATCGAAACCGCGCTGGAACCAAAATTCCAGGAGCACTTCGTCTACGCCATGGCCCTGCCGAACAAGGTCGACCCTTTCCCGAAGCTCGCGGCCGCAGTGAAGCTGCCGCCGCGCAAGACGGTCGGCGAGGACGGCACCGCAGGCGACGCCACCCCGCGCCGGCGCTCGCGCGAGGAACGGGCGGCGCGGCGTGGGCGCGAATAGGGTCCCCTTCGCCCGACGCCTCTCTTTAGTTCGTATGCATGCAAATGTTTCCGGATCCATCGATCCGGAAACCGGAACGCTGTTTTCGTGAAATCCGCCGGAAACATGCCGGGCGCATTTAGCCCGCCATCGAAGGGCTGGCGCGAAATGTCTTCGAGCCGGCGCGACCTTCCGGAGGAACCCACTATGTCGATGTTCGATAACCTCGGCCGCTTCGGCGTGACCATCAGGCAGGCTCATGCCCGGAGCAAGGCGATCCGCGCGCTCAACGACCTGCCCGTGCATGTGCAGAAGGATATCGGCTGGCCGGCTTCGCCGCCGAGCGACCCGCAGGCAGCCCTGCACGCGCTGCTCCTGGGAACCGCCCGCTGATGACCTTCGCCGACAAATGTAAGCTGCTCGGCAAGCGCCGAGGCCGGCAAGCGGCCTCGGCGATCGGCGACAACAAGTTGCGCGCCGCGCTGCTGCCAGGGCGCCGTTGACGCGACCGCCGTCGCATCACGCCGATGTGCCCGCTGCGAACCTTGACATTTTCAACCTAACTACAATCTTCGCATAGCAGGGGGAATTTCTCTTAGTCGGCTCGACCGATCCGTGTTCCGTATGCCCAGTTTGAAAAGCCACGTCGTTTCGTTCATTCTCAGGCACAGCCGCAAGAAGGCCTTTTCCAGTCCCGAGAATCTGCAGCGCTGGATCGCCTACGCCCGCAAGACCGAAGACTATCATCCGCCGGCTCTTCTGAAGGCGCGGCTGGATATCGCCGAGACCAGCGTCGATGGTTTCCCCGTCTATGAGATCGCACCGAAATCGGGCGAGCGCCGGCGTATCCTCTATTTGCATGGCGGCGCCTTCGTCTTTCAGATCACGTCCTATCACTGGGTGCTGATTGCCGAGATGGCGGAGCGGCTGGGCTTCGGCATCACCGTGCCGATCTATCCGATCGCGCCGGAGTACAATTTCCATGACATGTTCGGCATGGTCGGCGACGTATACCGGCGCATGCTGCAAGAGACCAATGCCGAGAACATCGTCTTCATGGGCGATTCCGCCGGCGGCAACATGGCAGTCGTGCTCACCATGATGGCCGCCGAGGAAGGCCTGCCCTCGCCGGCGCGCCACGTGCTGATCTCGCCCGGCCTCGATATGTCCTTGTCCAATCCGGAAGTGTTCGAAGCCGAACGCAACGACCCCTGGCTGGGCATCCCCGGCGGGCTCGAGGCGATCCGGCTCTACAGCGCCGGCATCGACCGCTCCGACTGGCACATCAGCCCGCTCTACGGCGATCTCTCGGTGCTGCCGAAGACGCTGCTGCTCACCGGCTCGCGCGACCTGCTCAGCCCCGACAATCTGATCTTCGCCGAACGGGCGCGCGCCGCAGGAATCGAGGTCGAGGTCGTCTACGAGGAAGGCATGTTCCACGTCTGGCCGCTGATCGATATGCCGGAAGCGCGGCGCGCACGTGACAGCATCGTCGACTTCCTCACAGCCGAGATCCTACCGCAGCGAGCCCATGCATCACGCCGAACCACTTATGCGGCGCGACCTGCGCCGGCGGCCGAATAGCTCAGAACTTGCCGGTTTCCCGGAACAGTTCGAAGGTCGCGCGGATGTGGTCGGCAACCGCCTTCACCGGCGCGCTGGCATCGGGTGCCACCACCATGGCGAGATTGTAGGTGCCGATATCGGGCATGCCGTCCTTCGCGCCCAGCGAAACCATCTCGTCGCCGAGGAAGGACTTCGGCAGCGGCGCGACGGCAAGGTCGGCCATGATGGCGGCGCGCTGGCCGGCGGTATGAGCGCTCATATAGGCGATGCGGTAGTTGCGGCCTTCCCGGCCGAGCGCTTCCAGGGCGCCGGCCCGCCAGGCGCAGCCTTCTTCCCAAAGCGAAACCGGCAGCGGTTCGCGCAGATGCGCGCAGCCGCCCTTGGCGCCGGCCCAGACGATCGGCTCGGTTAGCAGCACCTCGGCGCCGACCGCGCTGGTCTTGTAGGAATTGGTGAGCAACGTGATGTCGAGCGCACGGTCGTCCATGCGGCGGCGCAGATTGACGCTCTGGTCGATGGTGACGTCGACGGCGATCGACGGATGCGATTGCGCGAAGCGCTTCAACACGTGGGGCAGCACGCGCTCGCCATAGTCGTCCGGGGAGCCAAGCCTGACCACACCGACAATGTCGGGAATGATGAACTTCGACACCACTTCGCGGTTGATCGACAAAAGCCGCCGGGCATAGCCGAGAAGCATCTCGCCGTCCGTGGTCAGCGTCACCGAGCGCGCGTCGCGCGCGAAGACGGAACGGCCGAGAATGTCTTCGAGCTTCTTGATCTGCATGGAGACGGCCGAGGGGGTGCGGAAGACCGCATTGGCGGCGGTGGTGAAGCTACCGGTCTCGGCGATCGCCACGAAGGTGCGCAGCACGTCGAGATCGAGCAGCGGCAAAGGATGGTTGAGTGGGGCGTTCATCGGAGCTTGCCTTCAATTTTTCTGATGCAAATGATCATTCCATTTCGTTTGATTGAACATCACTTCGAGCGCATAGTCAACTCGATCGATGCAGGATGCTGCCAAAAGCAGCCATCGAACGACCATGATACAGGCCTGCACTCGACATGAAATGAAGCTGAAACAGACCTGACGTAACCAATTGCCGGGCGCCTCCCTGCCCGAATCGAGGAGAAAGAAAATGTCTATCCTGTCGTCTATCGGTCGGCTCGCGACCGAATTCAGTGCCGCCCGCGCTCGCTACCAGACCGAACGCGCAATCCATGCGCTGCCGATCGAACTGCAGAAGGATATCGGCTGGCCGGAAGCCGCCGATGCCAAGACTGGATTGCGCTACGGCGTGGGAACCTGGGCCGGAGCCAAGTAAATAAGTGTGCATCACGTGCTAAGGGCCTGCCGCGTGTCAGACCGGCAGGCCCTTTTGTTTGTACTCAAATGACTTTTCCAGCCATGCGGCCGTCGCATGACGCATATGAAGCACTCGCATAGCGACGTCCGTTTCGAATTAAAGCGCTGTAACTAATAGTAAATTTCGAGCGCAGAGCTCAAAAAAGTCGCATGGGATGTCGCTTTTCATAACAAGCGCTTCGTTTTTGCGATTTAGTTTTGGCTGGAGCAGGCCTATATCACCGCCAGCAAAAACGAGCTGCCCCACTCCATTAAGCGAAGGCGACCCGTCTGAGCAACCAAATGGAGATGATGATGAAGCTGTTTGCCCGCCTGTTCCCCCGTCGCAAAATGAACCTGACGACCGCTCTTGAGCGTCAGCGTCTTGCCAAGACCATGCCCGGCCAGACCGGCGCCATGGCTGCCGCTCGCCTCGGCTTCGTTGCCTGACACAGCAGTTTCGAACGGCACCTGGTTGCCGTCGCGCTGAATGAAATTCAACGTCGCCCGGCTCCGCCGTGGCGGCGTTTTTCTTCTGACGGCGCATTCGTTGGAACCTGAAGTAGCAACCTTCGGTCTCGCGCCATCGACGATTGCCCATTTGCGACCCGTGTCGCAAATTTAATCGTCGCTTAGCCGTCTAGCCGATTGACAGGAATGATTTTTCCTGATGTCGCTATGCTATTAGCGACATTCTGTTCGCGTCATGGCCGCGTGAGGTTTCCCGTGAATGCCGTCAAGCACCCGATCAAGAGATCGTTTGTGTTCTTCCTCATCCCCGACTTCACCATGATCGCCTTCGCAACGGCGCTCGACCCGCTCCGCTCGGCCAACCGGATGCTCGGCTACGAGGCCTATAGCTGGCGCCTGGCCAGTATCGACGGCAAGCCCGTGCGCGCCTCGAACGGCGTCGAATGCGCCGTCAACACCTCGCTCGAGGAAGAGCGCAGGAAGATGGCCGGGCCGGACCGCCCGAACATGGCGATCGTTTGCAGCGGCATGAATGTCGAGCGCTATCATAACAAGTCGGCCTTCGCCTGGCTGCGCGAGGAATACAACCGTGGCGTCGCCGTGGGCGGCCTGTGCACCGGCGCGCACATCCTGGCGGCTGCGGGCCTGCTCTCCAACAAGCGCTGCGCCATCCATTGGGAAAACCTGCCGGGCTTCTCGGAGGCCTTTCCCAAGGCCAATGTCTTCGCCGACCTCTTCGAGATCGACCAGAATGTCTACACCTGCGCAGGCGGCACCGCGGCGCTCGACATGATGCTGAAGCTGATCGGCGACGACTTCGACGAAAGCCTCGTCAACCGCGTCTGCGAGCAGGTGCTGACCGACCGCGTGCGCAGCCCGACGGATCGCCAGCGCCTGCCGCTGCGCGCCCGTCTCGGTGTGCAGAATTCCAAGGTGCTGACCATCATTGAATTGATGGAGGCGAACCTCTCCGAGCCGCTGTCGCTGATCGAGATCGCCGACCATGTCGATCTGTCGCGCCGGCAGATCGAGCGCCTCTTCCGCACCGAGATGGGCCGCTCGCCTGCCCGCTATTATCTCGAGATCCGGCTCGACCGCGCCAGGCATTTGCTCATCCAGTCGTCGCTGCCCGTGGTGGAAGTGGCTGTCGCCTGCGGTTTCGTCTCGGCCTCGCACTTCTCCAAATGCTACCGCGAGCTCTATGCCCGCTCGCCGCAGCAGGAGCGCGTCGACCGCAAGCAGTTGCTGGCCGCCTAAGCGACAAGGCTACGAAAACCTACGGCGGCTGTGCGGTCCGTATCGCCTCGATGCGGATTGTCCTCGGTCAACTGCGCCTTCAGCGCCGAGAATTCCGGGCTGTTTTTCAGCGTTGCGTTATGACCGCTGGCAGGTTCGAGCAGCTCAATATCGGTCGCAATAGCACTCCGCGGACGAGATGCGGTCGTTCCAGCCGGAACCTCCGAAATCGCGGACCCTGCGATTGAGCTCGATCGAGCGGCCGCGCCTTCCTGCATTCTCATAGGCGACAAGCGTGCAGCCCCGCCGCACCAGCACCGAGGAAACGCGGTCGTTCCAGAAGCCGCCCCGGAAATTGACGGCGTCGTCAGGACCCATTGCAAGCGAGCGCCCGCGGAAGTTCGCATTCTCGAACAGCACGCAGGCGGCCTCGCCGTAAAATTGGGCGCTGGCGCTTCCGGCAAATATTGTCGACGCAAGCGCCGCCAGGATGACCAAACGTTTCATGCAATATTTCCTCATTTCATCGCGTTGCGCGATGGCGCGGGCCCGATCACATTTTGCCATTGTGCTACACGAGGAAGCAAGTCCGAACCCCGCTCCGGCGGAGCTTGCCGACCGTCACCGGCTATCCATCATCCAGCCGCGGTTGCGCCACATCTTCTCACCGGCCAGGCAATCGGCGGCCGGCCTGTCGTCGGCAAGCACGACCGGCGGGTGAGCCGCCTCTTCTGCCGCCCATTGCCGCGAGGCCGGGCCGGCGAGCTCGAGCACCAGCTTGCGGCGGATCGCTTCCGGGAATTGCGTCCAGTCGTTGACCGGGATCATGAAGGCGCCCGGCCCGCCGATCACGCAGTCGCTGTAGTAGCGGTCGAGATTGGCGACGTCGAAGGCGCCGCCGTACCCGCCCCTTGTCATCAGCGGCAGTCCGTTGATGGTGATGCCCTGCCTCACCACCTCGTCGCGCGTGATGTCGACCGGCGCGCCCTGGTTGTTGGGTCCGTCGCCCGAAACGTCGATGACGCGCTTGGTCCCCTGAAAGCCGCTTTCGGCGAAAAGGTCGCTGCCGAAGGCCAGCGCGCCGGAGATCGAAGTACGTCGCGCGCTGTCCGGCGGACGTGCGTTCATCTGCGCAACGATCCGTTCGGCGTCGGCGCGATTGGCAATCGCTGTCCACGGTACGACGACCCGCTGCCATCTAGTGCCGGCCCACTCGACATAGGTGACCGCGATCTTGCCGTGGACGCCGTCGGCGATGGCCTTGAGCACGTTGTCATCCGTCAGTGCCGCCGCATAGCCACGGCGCTGGATCTCGAGTTCGGCCGGCGACATGGAGAGCGAAACATCGACTGCGAGCACCAGCTCGACATCTACCGGCTCTATCGCACTCGATCGCGTGGGCGGGCCGAGGAGCAGCGCCAGCGCGGCGGCGCCGGAAAGCCAATGCCTTGTTCGGCCCAAAGCGGACATGACGCAACGGTAAGCGATAATCGCGCATGAACAAAGCAAAAAGGCCCGGCGTCGACCGGGCCTTCCACCAATCCGGACGAACGCGCGCTCGCTTAGCTGCGCGGCTTGAGATTCTCCGGGTCGTAAAGCGGCTTGTAGCCGACGCCGGCCACCTCGACCGGATAGGTCTCGCCGAAATACTCCACCTGCAGCTTGCGACCTTCCTGGCAGCAGGCCCAGGGCAGATAGGCGAGCGCGATGTTCTTGCCGATGGTCGGGCCGTAGGCGACCGACGTGGTGAAGGAGCGCCGGCCGAGCTCGTCGACCAGCGTCTCGCCGGTCGCGGGATCCTGCACTGGCATGATGCCGACCGGATAGCGCGCGACGCCCTTGGAATCGGTGTTCTCGGTCATCACCAGCGTGCAGAGCATAGCCGGCTGATGCTCGCGGGCGCGATATTCCAGGTGCTTGGCCTTGCCGCAGAAGTCGTTCTCCTTGACCTTCGGGCGGGCAAGATCTGCCTCGAGCAGATTGTATTCGGTCAAGAGGTCGGCGTTCTGCAGCCGCAGGCTCTTCTCCATGCGGCGCGTGTTGGCGTAGGTCTCGACGCCGAACGGCATGACACCGGTCGAGCGCAGCGCGTCCCAGACGGCGAGCCCGTCCTCATAGCGCATATGCAGTTCCCAGCCCTGCTCGCCGACATAGGAGATGCGGAAGGCGGTGACGTCCTTGCCGCCGATCCTGATCGGCTTGATCGCCGCGAACGGGAAATTCTCCGGCGTCAGCCCGTTCGGGTCCTCGACCACCTTCTGCAGGGTCGTGCGCGCATTCGGCCCCCAGATGCCGATGGTGACGTATTTTTCGGTGACGTCGGTGACAGTGACATCGAAACCTTTGTCCTGCGCGGTGCGCTGCATGTAGCGGAAGTCGCGCGGCCCGGCGTCGGCGCCGTCGATCACGCGGCAGCGATCGGCCATGCGGATCACGGTGAAGTCGGCGCGCACCATGCCTTCCTCGTCGAGGAAGTGGGTGTAGATGCCCTTGCCAATATTGTTGTCGCCGCCGATCTTGGCCGCGCACAGCCATTCCAGCAGCGCGACATGGTCCGGCCCTTCCACGTCGTACATCGAAAAATGCGAGAGGTTGACGATGCCGCAATCCTCGCTCATCGCCAGATGCTCGGCATTGGAGACGCGCCAGAAATGGCGGTTGTCCCACTCATTCTCGCGCACCGGGACGCGGTTGGCGTATTTTTCCAGGAGATGCTCGTTGGCGGCATAGCCATGGGCGCGCTCCCAGCCGCCCAGCTCCATGAAGTAGCCGCCGAGTTCCTTCTCGCGCTCCCAGAACGGCGAGCGGCGGATGTTGCGGCCCTTGGAGAACGGCTCGCGCGGATGCACCGCCGGATTGTAGACCTTCATCGCCGTCTCGGTGCAGCGATCCCAGATGAACTCTTCCTTCGTCTGGTGCGGGTAGAAGCGCGCATAGTCGATGGCGTGATGATCGATCGCGGTGCGGCCGTCGGTCATCCAGTCGGCGATCAGCTTGCCCATACCCGGGCCGTCCTTGACCCAGATGGCGACGGCGTACCAGAGGCCCCTGACCTTCTGGCTTTCGCCCATCGAAGGCCCGCCATCGGTCGTCACCTGCAGCAGCCCGTTGAAGGAATGGCCTTCATTGTAGCCGAGCTCGCCGAGGATCGGCGTCAGTTCCATGGCGCGCTCCAGCGGCGCCATGATCTGCTCCATGTCGAGGTCGCGCTGCGAGGGCGAGAGCCGCGCCTGGTCTTTTTCCAGCAGGTCGCGCGGATGGCAAAGGCGCGGATTGGTCTCCTCGTAATAGCCCCATTCGATCTGCCCGCCCTCCGCGGTCTTGGGATCCCCGGTGTCGCGCATATAGGCCGAGTTGCCCTGGTCGCGCAGCAGCGGCCAGCCGATCTCCTTGCCGGTGCCGGCGAACTCGTTATACGGGCCGAAGAAGGTCAGCGGGTGGTCGATCGGCATGACCGGCAGGTCTTCGCCGACCAGTGCCGCGGTCAGCCGGCCCCAAATGCCGGTGCAGACGACCACATAATCGGCTTCGATCGTGCCGCGCTCGGTCACGACGCCCTTGATGCGGCCGTTCTCGACGATCAGGTCCTTGGCCGAGGTGTTGGCGAAAGCCCGGAGTTTGCCGGAAGCGACACCCTGGTCGACGAGCTTGCCGGCCACCGTCTGCGAGCGCGGGATGACGAGACCGGCGTCGGGGTCCCACAACCCGCCCTGCACAAGATGCTCCTCGATCAGCGGGAACTTCTGCTTGATCTCGGCCGGCTCGATCAGGCGCGCGCGGGTGCCGAATGCCTTGGCGGAAGCAATCTTGCGCTTGATCTCGTCCATGCGGCCATCGTCGCCGACGCGCGCGACTTCGAGGCCGCCGATGCGCGCGTAATGCCCCATCTTCTCGTAGAAATCGATGGAATAGAGCGTCGTCCAGCAGGAGAGAAAATCGTGGCTGGTCGTGTAGCAGAAGTCCGAGGCATGCGCGGTCGAGCCGATATCGGTCGGGATGCCCGACTTGTCGATGCCCACGATGTCGTCCCAACCGCGCTCGATCAGGTGATGGGCGACCGACGCGCCGACAATACCGCCAAGACCGACGATGACGACCTTCGCCTTTTTCGGAAACTCTGCCATGCCCGCGACTCCAAAGTGCTAAAGCGGGCGCGCCGGCGCCCGTTCGAATTGCGCCAGAATATGCAGAGGACGCAGATTGAGCTACCGCCTGTTTGCGACACATCGCGGATGCCGCGCGACCCGCCGCGCCGGCTCGGCTCCACATGCGATTTCGCTCAGGCGAAAACCCCGAAGTCCTCGGCCTGGAAGCCGACCTGGCAGCTGGCAGTCTTGAGCTTAGCCACGACGGGAACACTTCCGGCGTTATCGTTAAGCAGCGGCTACCGGAACGATAAAAGGCCGGACAAACGCCCGGCCTTGCCGATCATATTCAAGGAGTTCTTACTTGATCCGCGCGACGCCGCCGGAGATCTCGACCGTTTCCGAACCGGTCAGCGCTTCGAGATCACCATTGGGCAGAGTGACGAAGCAGCCATTCGGGCAGAACTCCACAGTCTCGCCGGCGGCCAGCGCCAGCTCGGTCTTGCCGCCGCCTTCGGTCACGATCAACGTCCGCGTCTGGGCGTCCTTGTTGACCGCGCTGGCGGCAAAAGCCGAACCGCTAAGGGCCAGGAAAGCGACGGCGGCAACGACAGACTTCCACATTGCAATTCCGGTGTTTCCACACCGCCTCTGTTCAATTTCGCAAGGCATTCTCGCCCTTTGCGTGAGAGCTTATATGAGATGTAACGTGAACCGCAACTGAATGCCGCATTCATGCCACAATCGGCTTCGGCGGCCGCCAAAGCTAGTCGGGGTCGGGCTTGCGGCCTCTTCTCTTGGTTTTAGCCAGACGCGCCTGCTCGGCCGCGGCCTCCGCTTCCAGCCGCTCGCGTTCGGCGAATTCGGCCTCGATCTTGTCGTCGTCGATCGGCCATGGCTCATGCTTCTTGCTCTCGACCACGGCGCGGGGCGCCGACGGGATCTCGATGTGCTCGTCTTCGAAGATGTCGAAGATCGCGAATCGGATGTCGTTCTGGACGATGCTGCCGTTCAACACGTCGGCGACGAACACGCGGATCTCGAATTCCAGTGCAGCCGGGCCGAAATTGGCAAACAGCACGAAGGGCTCGGGGTTCTTGAGCACCATCGGATGGGCGCGGGCAATGCCGAGCAGGATGGCGTGGACGCGCTTGACGTCGCTGCCATAGGCGACGCCCACCTTGATGTCGACGCGGCCAAGCTTGTTGCGGTGCGTCCAGTTGCCGACCGCATTGTTGATGAGGTTCGAGTTCGGCAGGATCACCGACTGGCGCTGGAACGTCTCGATCTCGGTGGCGCGCACGCTTATCTTTCTGACCGTGCCGCTGATGTCGCCGGCGACGATCCAGTCCCCGACCTTGAACGGTCGCTCGGCAAGCAGGATCAGCCCGGAGACAAAGTTCGAGACGACGTTCTGCAAGCCGAAGCCGATACCCAGCGAAAGTGCGCCGGCGACCAGCGCCAGATTGGAAAGATCGATGCCCGCCGCCGATATGCCGACCAGCGCTGCAAGCGCGACGCCGGCATAGCCAACCGCCAGCCGGATCGAATTGCGCACGCCGGTGTCGACCTTGCCGCGCGCCATGACCGAGCCGTCGAGCCAGCCCTGAAACCAGCGCGTGAGAAAATAGCCGATGGCGAAGACGACGATGCCGGTGAGGATGCCGAGCACCGAGATGGTCACCGACCCGATGGTCACGCCCGTTGCGAGCTTAAAGGCCCAGGTTTCGATATCGCCGGGCTGGAAGCCCCACATCAAGAGGATCAGCGGCAGGAACACCAGCACGATCATCAGGTTGATGGCGATGCTGACCACCAGGCCGAGCTGGTCGAGCGCGGTGTCCTCATAGCTGGAATTGGCTGACAGCCAGCGCCCGACCGAAGTGTCGGCGAAGCCGCCCTCCTCGCCGATCGCCCGCGCCGACAGGAAGCCGATATAGGCGGTGATCAGCGTGGTGCCGGTGACGACGACCTGAATAGAGACGAAAAGCGCAAGACCGATATAGCCGAGCAGTGCCGCGGCGATTGTGGAGACGCCGAGCCCGATGGCAATGAAGCGAAGCCAGGCCGGCCACGGGCGCCACGAGCCGTCCTTCGCCCTGAAAGGCTTCAGCACACCCATCAGGATCAGGATGACGCCCACGATGACGGTGGCAACGAAGCTCCTGGCGATCGTCAGCGAAAGCGGCGAGCCCATCTTCTCGTTGACGACGGACAGGAAGTAGTTGAAGCCGAGGACCACGGCCATGGCGGTGGCCAGCCGCACCAGCCAACGCGCCGGTCCGGTTGCGACTGGAATAAGCCGCCAGTTCGGCAGCCGCGGCTCAAGGGCGGCATTGGTCAGCCGGTTGACGCAGAACGCCACCGCGACGACCGAGAGCAGCGCGTTGAGGAATTCGCCGATGTCGCCGCGCAGGACGTTGTAATAGTTGAAGAAGAACACGGTCGAGGCGAGGAACGCGCCGAGCGCCACGGTCGGCAGCAGCGTCGACCAGAACGCCACCGAAAGCCGGCTCAGGTACGACGGCTCTTCCACCGAAGCATCGGCCTCGAAGATGCGGCCGAAGAGACGCCTGCCGCCGATCAGCAGCACGGCCGCCAGCGCCAGCGCCATCAGCGTCGCCGCAAGCATCGCCTGGAACTTGAACTTCAATGCGAAGGTGAGCCAGGACGCCACCGCCTTATAGAGGCCGGTGAACTGGTCGTGCGCGTCGGAAAAGGCCTGCGGGCTCAGCGCATCGCTCAACTCGTAGCGTTTCGTCAGAACGCTGCGGAAAAGCTGACTGCGTAGCGTGGCGATCCTGTCGACCAGCCCGCTGATGCGGATGGACAGGTTCTGCGCGCTGGCGACCACGGCATTGATCTCGGCCTTCTCGGCCGTAAGCGCCGCGCGCTCGTTGGCGACGATCGCCGGCTCCGGCGGCTGCCCCTGGGCCGGCGGCGGCCCTAATACCGCGATGCGCGCGTTGATGTCGTTGAGGCGTGAACGGAACGCGAGCGCGCTGTTCAGCGCCGCCCGTGAAATATCCTCGAGCTGCAAGCGGATGTCGACAAGGCCGGCGTCGTCCTGGTCTGGGGCGCTTAACTTCTTCTCCAGTCCGTCGGTCTTGGCCGTCAGATCCTGGATGGCCTTGGTCTGGTCGGCGATGAGCTGCGTGGAGCCCTGGCCGATCGCCTGCGCCATCGCGCCGGGCGAGGGCTGCGCCGCGACGGCGACAATGGCGATCAGGATCAGGCGGAGCAGTCGGAAAATCATGACGTGACGGGCGACTCACGGCCGAAAAATCTTCGAAAATCCTGCCCTTGATAAAGACCGGCCTATCAGGCGGCAAGACGTCTCCATCCGCGGGCCTCGGCGCGGATCGAAGTCGGCCTGTCGAAAAGCGATGGCGCAATCTTGGCTTTGCGCTTCTCGCCTGCTCTATAGTCTGCCGGCTCGCACCAAAAGGACGACAGGAAGAATGGCGGAATACTCAGCCTTTTCGCTGCTCAAGAACGCGCTCAACGGCAACCAGGACTGGAAACCGGCCTGGCGCAAGCCGGACCCCAAGGCGTCCTATGATGTGATCGTCATCGGTGGCGGCGGCCATGGGCTCTCGACCGCCTATTACCTCGCCAAGGAGCACGGCATCACCAATGTTGCGGTGCTGGAAAAAGGCTGGCTGGGCTCGGGCAATGTCGGCCGCAACACCACGGCGGTGCGCTCCAACTATCTTTTGCCGCAGAACACCCGCTTCTACGAACATTCGATGAAGCTGTGGGAGAACCTGTCGCATGACCTCAACTACAACGTCATGTTCTCCCAGCGGGGCTGCCTGAACCTCGCGCACACGCCGGCTCAGCTCGACGACTACGCAAGGCGCGGCAATGCCATGCGTCATCTCGGCGTCGACGCCGAACTGATGAGCGTCAAAGAGATCAAGCGCCTTGTTCCGGCCCTGGACGTTTCGGGCTCGGCGCGATTTCCAATCCTTGGCGGGCTGATGCAGCCGCGTGCCGGAACCGCGCGCCACGACGCCGTCGCCTGGGGCTATGCGCGCGGCGCCGACCGGCGCGGCGTCGATATCATCGAGAATTGCGAGGTCACCGGCTTCCTGCGCGACGGCGACCGCATCACCGGTGTGACGACGACGCGCGGCGATATCCGCGCCAAGAAGGTGGCGCTTGCGGTGGCCGGCAGCACTGGCCAAGTCATGCAGCTTGCCGGCATTTCGCATATGCCGATCGAAAGCCACGTTCTGCAGGCCTTCGTCTCGGAATCGCTGAAGCCGATCATCGGCACCGTTCTCACCTTCGGCATGGGCCACTTCTACATCTCGCAATCCGACAAGGGCGGCCTCGTCTATGGTGGGGACCTCGACGGCTACAACAGCTATGCCCAGCGCGGCAGCCTGCCCGTCGTCGACGAGGTGATGAGCGAGATGCTGGCACTCTTCCCGGGCCTGGCGCGGGTGCGCATGCTGCGCTCCTGGGGCGGGCTTTGTGACATGACGATGGACGGTTCGCCGATCATCACCACCGGCCCGCTGCCCGGCATGTATCTCAATTGCGGCTGGTGTTATGGCGGCTTCAAGGCAACGCCAGCCTCAGGATGGTGCTTTGCCTGGACCATCGCCAAGGACGAGCCGCACGAGTTCAACGCGCCCTTCACGCTCGACCGTTTCTATCGCGGCCTCATCATCGACGACAAAGGCCAGGGCGCGACGCCGCGGCTGCATTAGGTTTCGAATCATATGCTGATCACTTGTCCCTATTGCGGCCCGCGCGATGTCATTGAGTTCACCTACCAGGGCGACGGCAACCGCGAGCGGCCGCAGCCTGCCTCGCAGGATCTCGACGCCTGGAATGCCTATGTCTACGACCGGCTGAACCCGGCCGGCGACCACAATGAGATCTGGCAGCATTCCGGCGGCTGCCGCGCGCATCTGCGGGTGGTGCGAAACACCTTAACCCATGAAATCTTGAGCACTGCCTTTGCCCGTGGCGGACACAAGTCCGCGGGCCACAAAGCGGGAGGCCACCAGTGAGCCCTCGCCGCACAGAAACCGGCGGCCGCATCGACCGGCTGCGCACCATCCGCTTCACCTTCGACGGCGCGCGCTATACCGGACACGCCGGCGACACGCTGGCTTCGGCGCTGCTCGCCAATGGCGTGACGCTGTTCGGCCGTTCGTTCAAATACCATCGCCCGCGCGGCCTGCTCGCCGCCGGCGTCGAGGAACCGAACGCTCTGGTGACGGTGCTGCGCGGCGAGGTGCGCGAGCCCAACATTCCCGCCACCATGGTCGAGATCTATGACGGGCTGGTCGCGGTCAGCCAGAACCGCTCCCCCTCGCTCGCCTGGGATATCGGCGCGCTCAACCAGCTCGGCGGCAAGCTCCTGTCGGCCGGCTTCTATTACAAGACCTTCATGGGACCGGTGATCGGTCCGTTGAAAGGCACGCGCTTCTGGATGTTCTGCGAGCATTTCATCCGCCGCGCCGCCGGCCTCGGCAGAGCCGGCACCGCGCCCGATACCTCGCGCTACGAGCGCATGAACGCCTTCTGCGACGTGCTGGTCGTCGGTTCCGGCCCGGCCGGGCTGATGGCGGCGAAGGCCGCGGCCGACCAGGGCGCCCGCGTGATCCTGGCTGAGCTCGAAGCAAAGTTCGGCGGCTCCGCCAACTGGTCGGGCGAAACCATCGACGGGGCGTCGGCAGCCGACTGGGCGGCGCGCATCGTCGGCCAGCTCGAAGGCAATGACAATGTCCGCCTTCTGCCGCGCACGACGGTGTGGGGCTATTACGACGGCAACACGCTGGCCGCGCTCGAACGGGTGACGGACCACAAGGAAGTTCCGGCCAAGGGCGAGCCGCGCCAGCGCTACTGGGCGATCCGCGCCAAAACGGTGGTTCTCGCCACCGGCTCCTTCGAGCGTCCGCTGGTATTCCCCGGCAACGATCGTCCGGGCGTCATGCTGGCGCATGCGGCCGAACGCTACGCCAATGAATATGGCGTGCTGCCCGGTGGACGCATCGCACTGTTCACCAACAATGACAGCGCCTATCGTTCCGCCGTTGCACTGAAGAAGGCCGGGGCCGCCGTCGTCGCCATCGTCGATGTCCGCAGCGACGTGTCGAACGAGATGAGCAGGCTGGCGAGCCAGGCCGAAGCAGAGCTGCTTGCCGGCCATGCCGTGGTTGCGACCGAAGGCGGCAAGGCGCTCACCGGTCTCAAGGTGCGGCGCTTCGAATTGATGAACGGCGCGCTGAGCGGCGATGAGCGCAGCATCCATGCCGACTGCCTGTTGATGTCGGGCGGCTGGTCACCGACGATCCATCTCGCCAGCCAGGCTGGAGCCAGGGCCATATGGAACCCTGCCAGGCAGGCCTTCCTGCCGCCGCAGCCGACGCAGCGCTGGATCGGCGCCGGCGCCTTCACCGGCAGTTTCACGACCGCGGAAGCCATTGCCGAAGGCCGCGCGGCTGGCCTTCAGGCCGCCGGCGGAAGCGCGTCCTCCGCTCCGCTACTCGTCGTGGAGGCCGTCCCCGGCGAACCGGATCCGGCACCAGTCTTCGAGATCAAGGCCAAGGGCAAAAGCTTCGTCGATTTCCAGCACGACGTGACCGCCGAGGATGTGCGGCTCGCGCACCGCGAGGGCTTCGTCTCGGTCGAGCATCTGAAGCGCTACACCACGCTCGGCATGGCGACCGACCAGGGCAAAAACTCCAACGTGCCGGGCCTCGCCATCATGGCCGAGGCGCTGGGCAAGCCGATCCCCGAAGTCGGTACGACGCGGTTCCGGCCGCCCTACACGGCCGTGTCGATCGGCTCGCTGGCGGCCGAGCGCTTCGGCGACCTGAAGCCCGAGCGGCTGACGCCGATGCACGACTGGCACATCGACAACGGCGCGACCATGTATGCGGCCGGTCTCTGGTACCGCCCGATGATCTACGGTCTCGCCGGCGAGACGGTCGAGCAGGCCTATGTCCGCGAGGCCGCGGCAACGCGTGAGAGCGCCGGCATCGTCGATGTCTCGACGCTTGGGAAGATCGCCGTTCAGGGCCCGGATGCGGCGGAATTCCTCGACCGCGTTTACACGAACATGTTTTCCACCCTCGCGGTCGGCAAGGCCCGCTACGGTCTGATGCTGCGCGAGGATGGGCTTGCCTTCGACGACGGCACCACATGGCGGCTTGGCGAACAGGATTTCCTGATGACCACCACCACCGCCAATGCCGGCAAGGTGATGCAGCATCTGGAGTATTTCCTCGACGTGATCTGGCCGGAACTGAAGGTCACCGTCACCTCCGTCACCGACGAGTGGGCGGGGGCCGCGATCGGCGGACCGAAAGCCAGGGCGATCCTCGCTGCCTGCGTGAAGGGCACGGCCGTCGACAACGCCGCGCTTCCCTTCATGGGCATTGTGCACGGTGAGATCGCCGGCGTGCCGGTGATGATCTGCCGCCTCTCCTTCTCCGGCGAGATGGCTTTCGAGGTCTATTCCGGCGCCGGCTATGGAACGCGCGTTTGGGAGGCTCTCATCGAGGCCGGCAAGCCTTTCGGCCTGGTCGCCTACGGGCTCGAGGCGCTTGGCACCATGCGCATCGAGAAGGGCCACGTCACCGGCGCGGAGATCGACGGCCGCACCACGGCGCGCGACCTGCATCTCGACTGGATGCTGTCGAAGAAGAAGCCCTTCATCGGTTCCGCCATGATGGATCGCGAAGGCCTGATCGCCCCGGACCGGCTGGAACTTGTCGGCTTGATCGCTCTCGACAACCGCGCGCTCAACGGTGGCGGACATATCGTCGAGGAACTCGACGAAGCGAACCCGCACGATTCGATCGGCCATATCACCGCCTGCTGCTATTCGCCGGCGCTCGGCAAATACATAGCGCTTGCGCTTGTCAAAGGCGGCAAGGCGCGCCACGGCACGCGCGCCTTCGTCTCCGATCCGCTGCGCAACCGGTTCGGGCCGGTCGAGATCGTCTCCAACCATTTCTACGATCCGGACGGGAGCCGCATGCATGGTTGAACGACAACTTCCCGAGCGGCAATTGCCTGAGCGGCTGTCGCCGCTTGAACCGGTCTATCATCCAGGCTCGCACGGTAATTTCGAGCATGGCGTTGACGTTATCCTGTCCGAAACGCGGCCGGGCTCGATCCTGCAGCTCGCAGCATGGCCGGGCGAGGAGAAGCGGCTGATGTCCGGCATATACAAGGTGACAGGCCTTGCCCTGCCGGATGGAGCCGGCGGCGGCGTCGTCAACGGCGCGAAAGCCGCGTTCGGATTCGCGCCGGGCAAATTCACCGTGGTTGACGAGGCCGAGGGCCTGGCTTCCGCGTTCACCGGCCTGATCACGCCGTCCATCGGCACGATTACCGATCTCTCGCATGGCCGCACCGCGATTCGCATCGCCGGGCCGAAAGCGGAGTGGGTGATGGCGAAATTCTTCGCTATCGACTTCGCCTTGCCGGCCTTCCCGCTCGGCGCCGGCCGCTCGACCAACCACCACGATGTCTTTGCACAGATCCAGCGCACCGGTGGCGACCAATTCGACATCTATGTGTTCCGCTCCTTCGCGCGCTCCTTTTGGAAGGCCTTGTGCCACGCGAGCGACGAAGTCGGCTACGAGGTGCACTAAGCGCAATTCCAGGAAACTGCGCGGCGGTTTTCCGTGCCGAATTTGCCTCTGAGCAAGCAGCACCCGGGGATTGGTTCAGCCGGCGCGTGGCATTATCGACGGCCACAACTGCCGCTTGAGCCTTGGGCCAGCGAAGACGATAGATAAGGAACGCGGCTCTCGGAGCCCTCAGGCAACCGGTTCGACAACATCCTTCCATGACCGCAGAGACTACGGCGACAGCCACGACCCGCTTTGCTCCGGCGGGTGACCCGTCGCTGCTGTTGCCGGCGACCGTCGCGTGCGGCGTGTTCATGACGAGCCTCGACCAGAATGTCATTGTGACCGCGCTGCCCGGCATCGGCGAAAGCCTTGGCCGCCCGCCGAGCCAGCTCGGGCTTTTGATCACCGTCTATGTCGCGAGCCTCATCGTCACGATGCCGCTCGGCGGCTGGCTGGCCGACCGCTTCGGCCTGCGCAACGTCTATTGCTTTGCGCTGCTGGTCTTCGCCAGCGCCTCGGCCCTCTGCGGCCTGTCGGAAAACATCTGGATGCTGGTCGGCTCTCGCGCGCTGCAGGGCTTCGGCGGTGCGCTGATGGGCACCCTCGGGCAGGTCGTGATCCTGTCGAGCTTTCCGCGCGACCGCACGCTCAGGATCAACATGTATATTTCGCTCGCCGGCCAGTCCGGCCCGCTGGTCGGGCCCCTCGTCGGTGGCGCGCTGACCACTTACGTCTCCTGGCGCTGGATCTTCTACATCAACATACCGATCGCGCTGACGGCCGCGTTGCTCGCGGCCTCGCTGTTCCCCACGACCACCAAGCCGGTCCGCACGCCTTTCGATTTTCCCGGCTTCCTGCTAGTCGGCGGCGGCATGGCGCTGCTCGTCTTCGGCATGGATTCGCTTGCCGCGAAGGACGCCGCCGCCAGCATTATCGGCGTCGAGCTTGGCCTGGCAATCGCCATCCTCACCGTCGCCGCCTTCTATTGTCTGCGGGCCCGAAACCCTTTGCTCGACCTCAATCTGCTGCGTATCCGCACCTTCCGCATCAGCTTTCTGACCGGCGGCGGGCTCGACACGATAGGGCTAAGCTCCGTTGTCTTCCTGCTGCCGCTGATGTTCCAGCTCGGCTTCGGTATGAGCGCGGTGCAGGCCGGATCGCTGACCTTCGTCGCGGCGATCGGCTCGCTGCTTATGCGCTTCTTCATGCCGCGCATCTTGAACCGCTTCGGCTTCAAGCGGGTTCTGATCGTCAACACGCCGATCGCCGCCCTGCTGGTCGCAGGTTTTGCCTTGATGCAGGAAAGCACGCCTCCCTGGATCGTGCTTGCCTACATCTTCGCCTTCGGCCTTTTCCGTTCGGTGCAGTGGGCCTCGACCGGCAACCTCGCCTACTCGGACATCGCGCCCGAGCAGCTCTCGCGCTTCAGCGCCCTGTACTACATCCTTTGGCAGCTGGCGGTGGCGATCAGCGTCGGTCTGGCCGCTGCCATGCTCTCGCTGCTCGCCGGCGGCGGCCAGGCGAGCGTCAACGACTACCGGCTCCTGTTCGTTGTCGAAGGCTTGATCACGCTTTGCGCGCTGCTCGCCTATTTCAGGCTCACCCCGCAGGACGGTGCCCATGTCAGCGGCCATGGCGGGCATATCGGCACGGATTAGCACATCGGGCTGCGATCCGCGCCGGAGAGCTATGTCGCGAACGTCACCCAGTCTTCGAGCGGCGCGCGGTCGGTGCGGAATTCGTTCTCGGGCTTGGACGTGTCCTCATAACCAAGCGCCATGCCGCAGACCACGATCTCCTCGTCTGGTATGTCGAGCACCGGGCGGATCTGCCGGTGATAGGGCGCGAAAGCCGCCTGCGGACAGGTATGCAGGCCCCTGCCCCGTGCCGCGACCATGATGTTCTGCAGAAACATGCCGTAGTCGATCCACGAGCCCTTGTTCAGCCGCCGGTCGACCGTGAAGATCAGGCCGACCGGCGCGTCGAAGAAGACGAAGTTGCGGTCGTGCTGCGCCCGCATCCTGTCGACTTCGCGCCGGCCGATGCCGATCGCGCCGTAGAGACCGAAACCGTTGGCGCGACGCCGGCTGAGATAGGGCTCGAAGAACTGGTCGGGATAGTAACGGTACTCGTCCCATTCGGCCTTTTCGGCGCGGATGCCCGAATTGAGGATGGCGTCGCTGATGCGCCGCTTCACCTCGCCCTTGGTCACATAGACACGCCAGGGCTGCATGTTGGTGCCCGAGGGTGCCCTTGCCGCGACCGTCAGGATGGCGCGGATTGTGCTGTCGTCGACCATGTCGGGCAAAAACGCGCGCACCGACCGGCGCGACATGATCGCCTCATCGACGATCGCTGCGTCGAGCGTGCTCCGGTCATTCTTCTCCAGCATGGGCCGTCCCTTCACGCATGGCTGGACCCGGCAACCCGATTCCCGCAACGACCATAGGCAGACACAAATAACTAACTGGTCCTCGACCGGACGCCCCACTCGCGATTCGATGGCGAGGCTTTGCATCAACCGCCAAAATGGCGCAAGCAAATCTTGCGTTGCATGAAAATTCACTTGATTTTTTCATGCACTTGCTTTCTCATGAAATTTGAGCAGATTTTTTCACGAGGAGCGGGTGACCTCGACCGCCATCAGATCGGAGCAGGACAATGGCGAGCGGCTGCTGGCCGGCGACATTCGTGCGCTGCGCAAGGCCCGCGGGTTGACGCTTGCCGAGATTGCTCTGAAGCTCGACCGCTCGGTAGGCTGGGTCAGCCAGGTCGAGCGCGGCTTGTCGATCCCTTCGCTTGGTGACCTGCGGGCCTTCGCCGAACTCTTCGGCGTGCCGCTCAGCCTGTTCTTCAGCCATGACGTGCCTGCCGAAGAGGAGCGCGGCGTGGTTGTGCGCGCCGGCAGCCGCCGCTCGCTTGGCACAAGCGAATCGGGCCTCGTGGAGGAGCTTCTGTCGCCCGATCTTGGCGGTAGCTTCGAGATGCTGCGCTCGGTCTTCGCGCCGGGCGCGGAATTGAAGACCGAAGCGCGCCGCCCGACCGAGGAAGCGGGCTACGTCGCGTCGGGCACTTTCGAGCTCGAGATCGGCGGCGTCTGGCATCGGCTCAGCGAAGGCGACTCGTTCCGCTTCGAAGGCAAGCCGTTCCGCTGGCGCAATCCTGGCGCCGACCCGGCGGTCGTCATCTGGGTGGTTTCGCCACCGGTGTACTGAACCAATGCATGCCGCCCAAAACTGTGCCGCGGTTTTTGGGACAAGGCCTGCATGAAACAAAGAATCAAAAGCGCGTCCTGACGCGCTTTTGATGTTGGAGGAGAACATGGCCGGTTTGCCGACCACGGCACGCGTGGTGATCATCGGAGGCGGTGTCGTTGGCGCCTCCTCACTTTACCACCTTTGCAAGGCGGGCTGGACCGACTGCGTGCTCTTGGAAAAGAACGAGCTGACCTCCGGCTCGACTTGGCACGCGGCCGGCAACGTGCCGACCTTCTCGTCGTCCTGGTCGCTGATGAACATGCAGCGCTATTCTACCGAGCTCTACCGGGGCCTCGCCGACGCGGTCGACTATCCGATGAACTACCATGTCACCGGCTCGTTGCGGCTCGCCCACACCAAGGAGCGCATGCAGGAGTTCCAGCGCGCCAAAGGCATGGGCCGCTATCAAGGCATGGACATCGACGTCGTCGGCCTCGACGAGATCAAGCGCCGTTACCCCTTCATCGAGACGCATGAGCTGAAAGGCGCGCTCTACGATCCGAGCGACGGCGACATCGATCCCGCGCAATTGACGCAGGCGCTTGCCAAGGGTGCGCGCGACATGGGCGCGAAAATCATCCGCTTCTGCCCGGTCACCGGCGTTCGCCGCGAAAACGGCGAATGGGTGGTGGCGACGCCGCAGGGCGAGATCCGCTGCGAGATCGTGATCAATGCCGCCGGCTATCGCGCCGCCGAAGTTGGAAAAATGTTCGGCCGCGAAGTGCCGATGATGGTGATGAGCCATCAATATATCCTGTTCGAGGAAATCCCCGAGCTGGCCGCATGGACCAAGGAACAGGGCAAGAAACTGCCGTTGCTGCGCGACGTCGACACCTCCTACTACCTGCGCCAGGAAAAGACCGGCATGAATCTCGGTCCCTATGAGCGCAATTGCCGCGCGCATTGGGTCGGCCACAACGATCCGATGCCGGAGGATTTTTCCTTCCAGCTTTTCCCGGACGATCTCGACCGTCTCGAGCATTACCTTGCCGATGCCGTTGCCCGTGTGCCGATCCTCGGCACCGCAGGCCTTTCCAAGGTGATCAACGGGCCGATCCCTTACGCGCCGGATGGCAATCCGCTGATCGGTCCGATGCCCGGCGTGCCGAATGCTTTCGAGGCCTGCGTCTTCACCTTCGGCATTGCGCAAGGTGGCGGCGCCGGCAAGGTGCTGGCCGAATGGGTGACCGAGGGCCAGACCGAATGGGACATGTGGTCCTGCGATCCGCGCCGCTTCACCGCCTTTGCTTCGGCACCCGACTATTGCGTTGCCAAGGGCATGGAGATCTACGGCAACGAATACGCCATCCAGTTCCCGCGCCACGCCTGGCCGGCCGGCCGCGACCGCAAGCACTCGCCGCTGCATGAGCGCGTCAAAGCGCGGGGTGGCCAGTTCGACGCTTATAACGGCTGGGAGCGCGCCACCTGGTACGCGCAACCGGGCGACGACATTTCGGAAGAATCAACGCTGACTTTCCGCCGCGACGGGCCATGGCAGCAGCGCGTTCGCGAGGAATGCCTGGCTGTGCGCGACGCAGCCGGCATCCTCGACCTGCCCGGCTTCTCGCGTTTCAACCTCGAAGGTCCGGGCGCCGCCGAATGGCTGGCCCTGCAGGTCACCGGCCTCGTGCCGAAGCCCGGCCGCATCGGCCTGGTTTATTTCGCGGACGATAAGGGCCGCATCGTTACCGAAATGTCGGTCGTGCGCCATGGCGAGGACCAGATGACGCTAATCACCGCGGCCGTCGCGCAGTGGCACGACTTCGAATGGTTGAAGTCGCGCATGCCGGCCGATGCGGCCTTCAAGCTGACCGATCGCACGGAGGAATACTCAACCCAGATTCTCGCCGGCCCGAACTCGCGCGCTATTCTTGCTGACGTCTGCGACGCCGATCTTTCCCTGCCTTGGCTGACGCATCAGGAGACGACCATCGCCGGCCGCTGGGCGAAGCTGGTGCGCGTCTCCTTCGCCGGCGAGCTCGGTTGGGAGATCCACACCAAGGTCGCGGACACGGCTACCGTCTTCGACGCGGTCTGGGCCGCCGGCCAGAGGCATGGCCTAAAGCCCTTCGGCATGTACGCGCTGGATTCGCTTCGGCTGGAAAAAGGCTACCGCGCCTGGAAAGGCGACCTCTCGACCGACTATTCGATCCTGCAGGGCGGGCTCGAACGCTTCGTCAAATGGGACAAGCCCGACTTCCGCGGCAAGGCGGCGCTGCTCAACGAAAGGCAGCAGGGCGTGAAGAAACGCTTCGTCACGCTGGTCGTAGAAAGCCCCAGCGATTGCGACGCGCCCTATATGTCGACGCTCTGGCATGACGGCAAGATTGTCGGCGAGACGACGTCGGGCGGCTGGGGCCATCGCGTCGACAAGTCGATCGCGCTCGGCATGCTGCGTTCCGACCTGACCGAGCCCGGCACGGCGGTCGAGGTCGAAATCTTCGGCGACCGTTTCAAGGCGGTGGTGCAGAAGGACGAGCCGTTGTGGGATCCGAAGAACGAAAGGTTGAGAGCATGACATCCGTCATTCTTACCGATGGCGGCATGGGCCAGGAGCTGGTCCGTCGCAGTCAGTCCGAACCGACGCCTTTGTGGTCGGCCAGAGTGCTGATCGACGAACCGGAACTGGTGCGCGACCTGCATGCGGAATTCATCCGTGCCGGCGCCCGCGTCATTACCATCAACACCTATTCGGCCACGCCCGAGCGCCTGGCGCGCGAGGGCGCGGAAGAGCTGTTTAAGCCTCTGCAGAAGCGCGGCATCGAGCTCGCCCGGCAGGCGCGCGACGAAGCGGGTGAAGCCGCCATCGCCGGCTGCCTCTCGCCTCTGTTCGGCAGCTACGCGCCGGCGCTGACCATCTCCTTCGAGGACACACTCGCCATTTACCGCCGCATCGTCGCCGAACAGGCAGAAGGCGTCGATTTGTTCCTGTGCGAGACCATGGCTTCCGCCGACGAGGCTCGCGCGGCGGTCACCGCGGCATGCGAGAGCGGCAAGCCGGTCTGGGTATCCTGGACTCTCGCCGACCACGGCACGCCCCGCCTGCGCAGCGGCGAGAGCATTGCCGCCGCGGCTAGCGCCCTCGGCGATCTGCCGGTGGCGGCACGGCTGCTCAACTGCTGCCGGCCCGAAGCCATTGCCGCCGCATTGCCGGAACTGCTGGCCCTCGGCGGTCCGGTTGGCGCCTATGCCAATGGCTTCACCTCGGTCGAGGCGCTCAAGCATGGCGGCACGGTCGACGTGCTGCACGCGCGCCATGATCTCGATCCGCACGCCTATGCCGACCAGGCGATGGGCTGGGTCGAGACTGGCGCCAGCATTGTAGGCGGCTGTTGCGAAGTCGGGCCGGCTCACATCGCTGCGCTACGCGACCAGCTCATTGAGGCCGGCCATCACATCTCGGGAGTAGCCTGATGCCAAAACCATCAAAGCGCATTACCGGCATCGTGCCATCGGGCAAGGATGGCTGGGAAGTCCACTTCGCCGCCTGGACCCGCAGGGCAGCCGGCGAGGACATCATCGTGCTCTCGGTCGGCGACCATGATTTCGACACGCCGTCGCAAACGATCGAGGCCTGCGTGAACGCCGTCCGCGGCAGCAACCACCACTACACGCCGCTTTCCGGGCTGCCGCGCCTGCGCAAGGCGATGGCGGCGGCCTCCTCGGCCTGCACCGGCGTCCTGACGGAGCCCGACGAGGTCATCGCCACCGCCGGAGGTCAGGGCGCGCTCTATGCCGCCGTGCACGGCGTGCTCGACCCCGGCGATCACGCCATCGTCGTCGCGCCTTATTATGCCACCTACCCCAACACCTTCAGCGCCGCCGGCGCCAGCTTCACCGTGGTCGAAACGCCGGCCGAGGACGGCTTCCAGCCGCGCGCCGACAGGATCCGCGCGGCGCTCAGGCCCAACACGCGCGCCATCCTGATCAACACCCCGAACAACCCGACAGGCGCAGTGTATTCGCGCGAACGGCTCGAGCAATTGGCCGAAATCTGCAAGGAGCACGATCTCTGGTTGCTGTCCGACGAGGTCTACTGGACGCTCGGCGGCGGCGAGCACATCTCGCCGCGCTCGCTGCCCGGCATGTCCGAGCGCACGCTGGTCATCAATTCCATGTCGAAAAGCCACGGCATGACCGGCTGGCGCATGGGCTGGCTCACCGGCCCGAAGGCGATGATCGCGCTGATGACCGATCTCAACCTGGTGACCACCTACGGCCTGCCGGCCTTCATCTCGATCGCTTGCGCCGAGGCGCTTGAAAACCACTACGGCGTGGACGAAATAGCCGAGCGTTACGCCGGGCGCCGCGCCGTGTTCCTCGACGCCATTCGCGGCGCAAATGAAGTCACCGTGCGCGGCTCCGAAGGCGGCATGTATGTCATGCTCGACATATCGGCCATCGAGCCCGACGACGAGAAATTCGCCTGGGCGCTGCTCGACAAGGAGAAGATCGGCGTCATGCCCGGCTCGAGCTTCGGCGAGGCCGCCGCCGGTCACATCCGCGTCAGCCTCTGCCAGCCTGAACCTGTCCTTCAGGAAGCAGCGCTTCGCGTGCGCCGCTTCGCTTCCGACTACCGCCGCGAGGCCGCATGACCAAAACCATTCCAACCAAAGCTCGCGCGGTCATTATCGGCGGCGGCGTCTCCGGCTGCTCGGTCGCCTATCATCTGGCCAAGCTCGGCTGGAACGACATCGTGCTGCTTGAGCGCAAGCAGCTCACCTGCGGCACGACCTGGCACGCCGCCGGCCTGATCGGCCAGCTGCGCGCCTCGCAGAACATGACCCGGCTGGCGAAATACTCGGCCGACCTCTACGTCAAGCTCGAGGCGGAGACCGACGTCGGCACCGGCATGCGCCAGGTCGGCTCGATCACCGTGGCGCTGACCGAGGAACGCAAGCATGAAATTTATAGGCAGGCTTCGCTAGCCCGCGCCTTCGATGTCGACGTGCGCGAGATTTCGCCAACCGAAGTCAAGGAGCTGTACCCGCATCTCAACGTCTCCGATGTGGTCGGCGCGGTGCATTTGCCTCTCGACGGCCAGTGCGACCCCGCCAATATCGCCATGGCGCTGGCCAAGGGCGCGCGGCAACGCGGAGCGACGGTTATCGAAAACGTGAAGGTCACCAAGGTCCACACCAGGAACGGCGGCGTCTCCGGTGTCTCCTGGGCTCAGGGCGAGGACCAGGGCACGATCGAGACCGACATCGTCGTCAACTGCGCCGGTATGTGGGCGCGCGAGCTCGGCCGGCAGAACGGCGTCACCATCCCGCTGCACGCGTGCGAGCATTTCTATCTCGTCACCGAGCCCATCCCCGGCCTCACCCGCCTGCCGGTGCTGCGCGTGCCGGACGAGTGCGCCTACTACAAGGAAGACGCCGGCAAGATGATGCTCGGCGCCTTCGAGCCGGTGGCGAAACCCTGGGGCATGGACGGCATTCGCGAGGATTTCTGCTTCGACCAGCTGCCCGAGGACATGGACCATTTCGAGCCGATCCTCGAAATGGGCGTCAATCGTATGCCGATGCTGGGCACCGCCGGCATCCACACCTTCTTCAACGGCCCCGAGAGTTTTACTCCCGACGATCGCTACTATCTCGGCGAGGCGCCGGAACTCTCCGGCTACTGGATGGCGACCGGCTACAATTCGATCGGCATCGTTTCCTCCGGCGGGGCCGGCATGGCCCTGGCGCAGTGGATCAATGACGGCGAGGCGCCTTTCGACCTCTGGGAGGTCGACATCCGCCGGGCCCAGCCCTTCCAGAAGAACCGTCGCTACCTCAAGGAACGCGTCTCCGAAACGCTCGGCCTGCTCTACGCCGATCATTTCCCCTACCGCCAGATGGCGACCTCGCGCGGCGTGCGCCGCTCGCCTCTGCACGAGCATTTGAAGGCCCGTGGCGCCGTCTTCGGCGAAGTCGCCGGATGGGAGCGCGCCAACTGGTTTGCCCGCGAAGGACAGGAGCGCGAATACCGCTATTCCTGGGAGCGGCAGAACTGGTTCGACAACCAGCGCGAGGAACACCTCGCCGTGCGCAACGGCGTCGGCCTGTTCGACATGACCTCGTTCGGCAAGATCCGCGTTGAAGGCCGCGACGCTTGTGCCTTCCTGCAGCGGCTCTGCGCCAACGACATGGACGTGGAACCGGGCAAGATCGTCTACACGCAGATGCTCAACGCCAAAGGCGGCATCGAGAGCGACCTCACCGTGACGCGGCTGTCCGAGACCGCCTATTTCCTCGTCGTGCCGGGCGCCACCTTGCAGCGTGACCTCGCCTGGCTGAGGCGGCACGTCGCCGACGAATTCGTCGTGATTACCGATGTAACCGCTGCCGAAGCGGTCATCTGCCTGATGGGCCCCGATTCGCGGAAACTGATCCAGAAGGTGAGCCCCAACGATTTTTCCAACCAGGCCAATCCGTTCGGCACCTTCCAGGAGATCGAGATCGGCATGGGGTTGGCCCGTGCCCATCGCGTTACCTATGTCGGCGAGCTCGGCTGGGAACTCTATGTCTCGACCGATCAGGCCGCCCATGTCTTCGAGGCGATCATTGAAGCCGGCGCCGATGTCGGGCTGAAGCTCTGCGGCCTGCATACTCTGGATTCCTGCCGCATCGAAAAGGCCTTCCGCCATTTCGGCCACGACATCACCGACGAGGACCATGTGCTGGAGGCAGGCCTTGGCTTCGCGGTGAAGACGGCCAAGAGCGACTTCATCGGCCGTGACGCGGTGCTCAGGAAGAAGGAAGCCGGGTTGAGCCGCAGGCTGGTGCAGTTCCGCCTCAAGGACCCGCAGCCGCTGTTATTCCACAACGAGGCGATCCTGCGCGACGGCATGATCGTCGGGCCGATCACCTCGGGCAATTACGGCCATCATCTCGGCGGCGCGATCGGGCTCGGCTATGTGCCCTGCAAGGGCGAGAGCGAGGCGGATGTGCTGGGCTCATCCTACGAGGTCGAGATCGCCGGCGAACGCTTCGCCGCGGAAGCATCGTTGAGGCCGATGTACGACGCGAAGGCTGAACGGGTGCGGATGTAGCGCAGCGTTCCCTTCTCCCCGTTCAACGGGGAGAAGGTGCCCGAAGGGCGGATGAGGGGCAGCGCCACACCTTTGCGACGCCGCCTCTCATCTGCTGCCGCCATCTTCTCCTCATTTAACAGGGAGAAGAGAGCTATCCTCAAAAGCTTTCCAGCCTCGCCCTTACCTTCGCCAGAAACGCCGTCCGGCTCTTCGGCGTTGAGGAATCCATCAGGTAGTGCGCCAGGAAGAATGTCTTGCAGCGGGGGGCGCAGATGGCGCGCATGCCGCGCAGGATCGTCTTGCGGCCGGGCTGGCCGACAACGACGCTCCACCACGTCGGCGCGCCACAGGTGGTGATGACGCCGACCTTGGTCACATGGGTCATCAGCGATTGGATCCGGCCTCTGCCGCGCGGCAGCTTGAAGGCGATGTCGGTCGCCCACACGCGATCGAACCAGCCCTTCAGCATCGCCGGCAATCCGTACCACCAGGTGGGGTAGATGAAGAGGATCGCCTCGGCCCATTGCAGATGCTCGATATGCGGCCGGAGCGCGGGATCCTCAGGCGCGCGCTCGTTGTAGGAGCGCCGCTCTTCGCAGCTCATTACCGGATTGAACTTCTCGGCATAGAGATCGAGCAGCCTCACGTCCCAGCCTCGTCTCGTCAGCACCTCTATCGCCATGTCGCGGATCGCGGCGCAATAGCTCTCCGGCACCGGATGGCAATAGACCACCAGCACGCGCATCAGAATTGATCCATGCTGGCGGCCACCTTCGCCATGAAGGCCTTGCGCGTCTGATCCGTCGAAAGGTTCATCGAATAGTGTGCGAGGTAAGAGACGGGGGCGCCTGGCTTGATGGTGGCCCGCAGCGTGCGCTTCACCATTTTGCGCGGCGGATCGCCCATCAGCATGGCGCGAAAACGACTGCCGCCGTAGGTGGTGATGGCCGCGAGCTTGCGGATGTTGTGCAGCGTCGGCCGAACCTTGCCGTCGACCAGTTTGAACGATACGCCGGGCAGGAAGACGCGATCGAAGTAGCCCTTCAGGATAGCTGGATAGCCGTAATTCCAGACCGGAAACGACAGCACCAACGCTTCCGCCTTCTGAAGCCTTGCGATGTAACCGGCGACCGCCTCGTTCGGCCCGCGCTGATCGTGGTAGCCGAGCCGCTCTGCGCGCGTCATCCGCGGATCGAAATCCTCGGCATAGAGGTCGCAGTCGTCGATCGTGTGGCCCGCCGCGCCGAGCCGCTCGACGATCGTCCGATGCAGTCCGGCGTTGAAGCTGGTCTCCACCGGATGTGCGTAGAGCACGAGGATGTTCACGGGAGTGGATCCCGCAGGTCAGCTCGACAAACCCCTATTGTCCCATGCCACATCTCCTCCCTTGTGGGGGAGATGTCGCCAAATGCGACAGGCCAGAGGAGGGTGCAGCGCCGGGCGCTCATCGCGATCACCTCGCCCTTTGCAGCCCCTTGAACAGGAACGGCTTGCCGGAGCGATAGTCATAGCCCGGATTCTCCCAGGCAATCATTTTGCCGGGGTTGAGCAATCCTTGCGGATCGGTCTCGCGCTTGAAGGCAAGCTGAACCTCGTCAGTCTGCTTCATGCCGCCCTCTTCCAGCGTGTAGCGATGGGGGTTGAAGATCCAGCAGCCATTGTCCTCGTGGATACGGATGATCTCGTCGAGCCTTTCTTCCGTGGTGAAACGGACCAGCGGCAGCCCGGCGGCGCCGATCGCGCCGTCGAAGCGGATGAATTCGAGATGCGCCGGCACCTCGTCGCCGAAGCGGTCGACCATCGCCTTGACGTGCGCGAGATGGTCCGGCGACGGATAGCGCGCCTGCAGATAGGTGATCGTCGGATCGACTCTTATGGCGCGCAGAGTCGTGTGATTCCAGGTCAGCTCGTAGGCCGGCGGCAATCCCTTGAGGTCGGTCTCCTGGTCGGCCCGGAAGACGATTTCGCCTTTGCTGGCCCGGACGAACGCGAGGAACCCATCCATCGCGTGCGGCGCGATCATGCACACCACGATGCTCTGCTCGCGCCGGAAGAACTTCTGGTGCCGCTTGAAACAATCGTAAGGGATGGGTGCCGCGATCGGCGTGATCAGCTTCGCCAATATGCCGTCCTGCTCGGCGAGGTCGTTGCCGAAGCCCGCGGCACCCATGAAATCGTCGAAGCCGACGATGACATCGACCCAATCGTAGGAGGCCGTGAGCGGCATCTCAACCTCGGTGATGATGCCGTTGGTGCCATAGGCATGCATGACCTTGAGCACGTCCTCGCCCGAGAGGTCCATGACGCGCGGCTCCGCCTCCATCGTCACGGTCCGCAGCCGGATCACATTGCCGAGATCGCGCAATCCGCCCCAGCGGATCGAGCCGATACCGCCCGAGCCGCCGGCTACGAAGCCGCCGATGGAGGCGGTGTTGTAGGTGGAGGGCGACATGCGCAGTTCCTGCGCGGAATGTGCCCGCGTGGCGCGATCGATGTCGGCCAGAACCGCTCCGGGCCCGGTCACCACGCGGCCCGGCACGATCGCCTTGACTTCGTTCATCTCGGCGAGGTTGAGCACCATGCCGCCCGACAGCGGCATCGCCTGTCCGTAATTGCCGGTGCCGCTGCCGCGCGGTGTGACTGGAACGCCGTGCCGGTGGCAGGCGGCCAAAACGCGGATCACCTCGTCCTCGTTCTTCGGCGTCACAATCAGGTCGCCGGTGACATGGTCGAGCTGTTGTTTGAGGACGGGGCTGTACCAGTAGAAGTCGCGGCTCTTCTGCTGGACGATGGCCGGATGGTCGTCGATCTTGAGGCCTTCGAGATCGCGCTTCAGCGCTGCGATATCCATCATCACACCATCAATTCGTCGAGTTCAGCATAGTCGGGCAGCCGGCGCTCGATCGCCCTGCCCTCGCGCACCACTATGCGATCCGATTCGGGCCGCGACAGCAATTCGGTCCAGCTGCGTCCCTTGAAGACGATGAAATCGGCGCTGCCGCCGGCGGCGAGAGTGCCGACACCTTCCAGCCGCATCACCTCGGCCGGCGTCGCCGCTATCGCTTTCGGCCAGTCACCGACAGGGTGATCGAGGTGCAGGATGCGTGTCGCCATGCGGTATACCTCCAGCATATCGAGGTCGCCATAGGCGTAGAACGGGTCGCGCGTGTTGTCGGAAGCGACCGCCACCTTGATGCCGCGCGCCCTCATCTCGTGCAGCAGCGTCACGCCGCGCCAGCGCGGCGTGGTGTGGTTGTTGCGCCGGTCCTGCAGATAGAGGTTGCACATCGGCAGCGACACTACGGCCAATCCGGCCTTTGCCACCTTATCCAGCGTGTCGAGAACCTCGAGGTCGGGCTGGCGCGCCAGCGAGCAGCAATGGCCGATCAGGATATTGCCGTCAAAACCGTTCCACAGCGAAGCCTCGGCGATCTTCTTCAGCGAGACAGCCGCGACGTCGTCCGTCTCGTCGGCATGGAAATCGAGGTCGAGCCCATGCTTTATGGCTTCAGCGAACACCTTGTCGAGCAGTTCCTCGAGGTCGGGCACCATGTAAGTGACAACGCCGAGCACGCCCTTGGCCGCTCCGACGCGTTTCGCCAGACGCTCGAACCAGGCCTTGTCGCGCACGCCTTCGATGCCAAGCAGACAGGCGGCCTGCAGCTCGATCCGGCCTCGCCATTTTTCCCGCATCGTCTCGAACACCGGCCAGGAAATTTCCTCCTGCGGCGCCACGCTGTCGAGATGCGTGCGCAAGGCCCTGGTACCGTGCGCGTAAGCTGAGCGCAGCGAGAAATCCATGCGCCTCGCCACGTCCTCCGCGCTCCAGCGAGCGGTGCGGTCGGCGGCAGTTGCGTTGAGCGCGCCCATGAATGTGCCGTCGGGATTTGGCTTGCGCGGCCAGATATGGCCCTTGTCGATATGCGTATGGCAGTCGACGAAGCAGGGCAGCACGATGCGGCCGCCAAGGTCGATTGCGTCGAATGGCTGCTCGGCTTTGCCGTGCGCAATGACGCTAGCAATCTTGCGGTCGGCGACGGCAATGTCGGCAAGCGCAAAACCATCGGCATCGAAGCTTGCGGCAAGGCCCGGCGTCAGCGATTGATGAACGCGGACGTTGGCGAGCTGGTAACGACCAGAGGCTGGGATCAACATTCAGGCACCCTAGCGCTCCTGCTTCAGCGCGCTCTCGTGCCAGCGGCGCAGGATGAGATGCGACACCAGCGACAGCACGAGGAAGATCAGGATGCCGGTGAGCGAGATCAGGATCAGCGCCGCGAACAGCCTGGGAGCATTGAGCCGGTAGCCCGCCTCGATGATGCGCGAGGCAAGCCCGGACGATTGCCCCTGCGCGCCGGCGACGAACTCGGCCACCACGGCGCCGATCAGCGACAGGCCGCCGGCGATCTTCAGCCCACCGAGGAAATAGGGCATCGCCGCCGGCAGGCGCAGATAGCGCAATTGCTGCCAGCGGGTCGCGCCGTTGAGCTTGAACAAATCGCGCAGGTTGCGGTCGACCGAGTTCAGCCCGAGCGTGGTGTTGGAGAGGATCGGGAAGAAGGCGACGATCCAGGCACAGAGCAGGAGTTTGGTCGTCTGGTTGTTGATGTAGATGTTGATCAGCGGGAAGATCGCCACGATCGGCGTCACCTGCAGCACGATGGCGAAGGGGAAGAACGACATCTCCACCCATTTCGACTGCGCGAACAGCACCGCCAGCCCGACGCCGCCGATGACGGCAAGCAGCAGGCTGAGGAAGGTGATCCTGAGCGTCACCAGCAGCGAAGAGAACAACAGCCCGGCATCGTCATGCAGCGTCTGCAGGACCACGCCCGGGCGCGGCAGGATGTATTGCGGGATCCCGTTCCAGACGCAGATGCGATCCCACAGCCAGATCGCAAGCACCATGATCGCCAGCGGCAGTACCCATTTGCCGATCCGCTCCAGCCGCTCCTGGCGGACGCGGCGCGCCTCTTCCGGGTCGAGCTTCAGGGCATTGTTTTCAATGGCCGTCATGATGAGGTCCGGCGGTTGAGTTGATGGCATTGACCAGCACGTCCGAGGCCTGCCGGCAGAGCGCCGCATAGTCGGGCGAAGTCCGGAATGCCTCGTCGCGCGGGTAAGGCGCTTCGATTGCAAGCTCGCCGTGGACGCGGCCCGGTCGTGCCGCCATGACGACGACACGGCTGGAGAGGAACACGCTTTCGAAGACGCTGTGGGTGACGAAGACGACGGTAAACCGCTCGTCCTGCCAAAGCTCGAGAAGATCGTTGTTGAGCTTGAAGCGGGTAATCTCGTCGAGCGCCGCGAAGGGCTCGTCCATCAGAAGAATGCGCGGCTTGGTCACCATAGCCCGTGCGATCGAGACACGCATCTTCATGCCGCCGGAAAGCTCGCGCGGCACGGCATTCTCGAAACCGGTGAGGTGCACGCGCGACAGCATTTCCATCACCGCGGGCTTGGCCTCCGCGCGCGATACGCCTTTCAGCCTGAGCGGCAGCCAGACATTGTCGAAGACGCTGGCCCATGGCAGCAGCGTCGGCTCCTGGAAGACGAAGCCGATATTCGAGCGGTCGATCGAGCCGCGCCAGTCGAGCTGACCGGAGGTCGGCGTCGACAGGCCGGCGATCAACCTGAGCGCCGTCGACTTGCCGCAGCCCGAGGGCCCGAGCAGGCTTAGGAAATCGCCTTCGCGGATCGTCAGGTCGACCTTGCTCAGCGCCGTGACGCCGTTGGAAAAGACCTTGCCGACATTGCGTAAGGAAAGCAGCATCGGGCTCTCACCCGATGCCGTTGCCTGCGCCACTTTCTCCTGGATCATCTCAGGCAGGCCGCCTTACTTCTTCAGCTCCCGCCCGACCCCCTTGTTGATGAAGGCGAGCGTATAGGCCTTCTTGATGTCGATGCCCGGCTGCGCGACCTTGGCCTTGACCATCTTGTCGTAGAAGCTCTGGATGCGCGCTTCGGTCATGCCGCCGATACCGAGCTTTTCCGTATCGCCGGAATCGACAATGCCGAACTTCTTCAGCTGTTCGATCGAGAAGGCGATCTGCTCATCCGTCATGTCCGGATTGTCCTTCTTGATCATCTCGTTGGCGGCCTTGTTGTCGCCGTAGAGGTAGTTGTACCAGCCCTTGGCCGAGCCATCGACGAAGCACTGCACCACCTCCGGCCGCTTGTCGATGGTGTCCTGCATCACTTCGATGGTCGTGGCATAAGTATCCCAGCCATTGTCGGCGAGCAGGAACTGGTTCGGCACGAAGCCGCCCTGTTTCTGCACCGCGTAGGGCTCCGACGTGACATAGCCCTGCTGGATCGACTTCTTGTTGGCGATGAAGGGCGCCGGATTGAAGGTGTATGGCACGCGCTTGGCGGCATCGAAGCCGAGATCGGTCACCATCCACTGGAAGAAGGTCTGTGCGCCCTCGTCGCCGAGGATATACTGGTCGGCGTTCTTCAGGTCCTCCCACTTGTCCAGCCCTTCGCCCGGATGGGACATGATGACCTGCGGGTCCTTCTGGAAGTCGGCGGCGACGACGCGCATCGGAATCCCCTGCTGCACGGCGTCGAAGGCCGAGAGCAGGTTGCCGCCCATGTAGAAATCGATCTTGCCGGCCAGCAGCATCGGCCGGCCGCTGACCTGCGGGCCGCCCTGCATGATGGTGACGTCGAGGCCGCAGGCGGCGTAGGTTCCGTCGGCGATCGCCTGGTAGTAGCCGCCATGTTCCGGCTCGGCCAGCCAGTTGGTGCCAAAGGTGACCTTCTCGTTGGCCGCAGCGCCCAGCGTGCTGGCAGCAAGCAGCGCGATCGCACCCGCCAGGATTTTTTCTTTTCCGTACATAAACATCACCCTCTCTTGGCTCCGGCGCGCTGCGCGCTGGGCTCCACTCCATTGGTTCAAGAAGCAAGACACATGCCACCGCCTTGGGCCGCCTGCTTGCGCGGCAGTCATTGCCGAGACCGGACGGGTCATGCTGTACAAATGGCATCGTGCCCATTTTTTGGACGCCTGTCCATAATCGCCCGGGCGGCATGCACCGCATCTTGAAGCTTTCATGAATCCGGCCTTAGTCTGCCTGCCGACAGGAGAATGCCATGCTCAATTATCTCGCCCCCAAGTCGATCAAGCCGCCCTTTGCCCGTTATAGCCATGGCGTTGAAATTCCAGCGGGAAAGCGCCTTGTGCTATGTTCGGGTCAGTTGGGCATCGCGCCGGATGACGCCGTCCCGGAGGATGCCGGCGCGCAGACCGAGCTTTGCTTCAAGAATATTGCCGCAATCTTAAGCGAAGCCGGGCTGACGCTGAACGATGTCGTGCGCATCAACGCCTTCGTCACCGATCGCGCGCATCTGCAGGCCTATATGGACGTTCGCAATCGCCTGTTTTCCGATCCGGCGCCCGCTTCGACGCTGATGATCGTTTCAGGTTTTGCCCGCCCGGAATTCAAGGTTGAGGTGGAGGTTCTGGCAGCAGGCTAGCTGTTGCCCGGAATGCCCAGGCGCTTTAGACCTTCGGGCCGAACAGCAGACCATCGGGAGACGACAGTGACGACAAGACGTGTGTGGTGGGGCGACTATCGGACGACCGAATACGCCTCGATCGACGCGGAAGCGACGATTGCCGTTCTGCCGGTGGCCGCGGTCGAGCAGCATGGCCCTCACCTTCCCGTCTCGACCGACACCTCGATCATGATGGGCATGCTGGAGACGGTGATTGCGCGCCTGCCCGAGGACATCGACATCCGCCTCCTGCCGGTGCAGGCGGTGGGCAAGTCGAACGAGCATCTGCATGCGCCGGGAACGCTCACCTTGCCGGCCACCACCCTGGTCGACGCCTGGACGGAGCTTGGCCTCTCGGTCGCCCGCGCCGGGGTCAGAAAGTTGATCGTCGTCAACTCGCATGGCGGCAACGAGGAGATCATGGGCATTGTCACGCGCGAATTGCGCGTGCGCGCAAAGATGCTGGCGGTGAAGACGAGCTGGCAGCGCTTCGGCCGTCCCTCCGGCATGTATACCGAGCTCGAGGACCGTCACGGCATCCATGGCGGCGATGTCGAGACCTCGCTGATGCTGCATTTCCGGCCAGATCTCGTTGATATGGGCAAGGCCGACAATTTCGTCTCCAATGTCGGTCGCGCCGAAAAGGAATTCGCCCTGCTGCGGCACACCGGAACGCACGCCTTCGCCTGGATCGCCAGCGACCTCAATCCGAACGGCGTGGTCGGCGACGCCAGCATCGCCACCGCCGAAAAAGGCCGGCTCACGGCCGAGCATCAGGCCGATGGCTTCATCAGCCTGGCCAGGGATGTGCGTAAGGCGAGGCTTGCCGACTGGCTGGCGTAGCGGAACAGTGCGAGCTCAATCTCTAATGCTGAGTTCGAACGGAATCCCTTCAAAGGCATCTGCACCGCGCCCGATTGCTTCGACCGCCGCGATCATCCGGCCTTCTCGCCCAAGCAACATATCCGCAACGGCAATCAGCCTTGGATTGGGCGTCGCTGACGGCGAGAGAAAGCGCAGCGTCTTCGCCAGCTCCGCCTCGTCGCGTTTGGGCGCCAGTGCCGCCGCGATAATATAGGCCGATGCCGTCGAGCGGCTGATACCGGCATAGCAGTGCACGACCATCGGTTTGGCCCTGTCCCAGCGATAGGCGAAGTCGAGCAGCGCGCGCACATGCTCCTCGCCCGGCATGGTCATGCCTTCCTGCGCGGCGACGATGTCGTGCATGACGAGATGCAGATGGTTTTCGGCCAGTATCGAGGCCGGACGGATCATCCCGGTGCCGTCGGCGAGCAGCGACAGCAAGCGCTCCGCGCCGGTTCTCGCAACGGTCTCCTCCACCTTCGACAGCGAACAGACATGGATCATCGTCAGCACTCCTTCGGCGCATAGTCGCGCCGCGAGGCCCACGCTGCAAGCGCGCTCTCGAGCCGCTGCCACTCCTCTTCGCTGCCGGGCAGACCGACGCGCAAGACCTGCGGTCGATCGGCAAAATGACGGACCAGGATACCGCGTTCGCCAAGAGCGGAGAACAGGGAGGCAGCATCAGAGAAAGACAAATAGCGGAACAAACAGGTGCCGCCGGCGACCGCGATACCTAACCGGCTGAGCAGCGCGTCGAGGCGCTTGGCATCGGCTGCCAGGCCCTGTCGCATGTCATCCTGCCACTCGGCGTCCGCCAATGCGCGGATTCCGTATTCAAGTGCAGGACCGGCGACAGCCCATGGCCCAAGCTGCGCCTCCAACCGCTCGGCGGTCAGTTGGTCGGCCAGCGCGAAACCAAGCCTGACGCCGGCAAGGCCGAAGAATTTGCCGAAGGAGCGCAGCACCACCATACCACCCTGGCCCACATCGCCGGCAAGGCTGTGTTGGACCGGGCCGACATCCATGAAGGCTTCGTCGACCACCAGCAGACCGCCCTTCGCGCGAAGCCGCGCAGCAAGGCCGACCAGGCGGTGCCTTTCGATCACTCGCCCATCCGGATTGTTCGGGTTGACCAGCACGGCAAGGTCAGCGTCCGCCAAGGCGTCGAAGTCGCGCGCCTCCACAACCGCGTGGCCTGCAATCGCGGCCGCCCTGGCGTGCTCGGCATAGGTTGGACCCAGCACCAGTGCCTTGCCGGGCTTCACCAGCGAAGCGACCTGCGGCAACAGGATCTGCGTGCCGGGCGCGGCCACGACATGCGCCGCCGACCGCGCGCCATACGCCTTGGCCGCAATTTCGGCCAATTCGCGCAGTCGTCCTGGCTCGGGCAATCGTGACAGGGCGGTGGCGGGCAGATCGAAAAGCGGATAGGAGTGCGGATTGATACCTGTCGAGAGGTCAAGGAAAGGCTGTGGCGCATGAGGGAAGAGCGCGCTTGCCCGGCCAAGGCTGCCGCCGTGATCAACCGCTGCAACCGCTCCGCTTAGAAGCTTCATGTCGATCCTGATCGCTTTCCTGTCACTCGCCATCGAACGTGCCCTTGGCTATCCGGACTGGTTGTTCAACGCCATCGGTCATCCGGTAACCTGGATCGGCAGGCTGATATCCTTTCTCGATCGCAGGCTCAACCGCGCCACCGATTCCGACGAATTGCGTCGCCGCCGCGGCGTCCAGGCGCTTCTGGTCATCCTGCTGGTGCCGGCGGCCATCGGCCTGACGCTGCATGTCCTGCTCTGGCTGATCTTTCCGTCCGGCCTGGTCATCGCGGCCATTCTCAGCTCCTCGCTTCTGTCGCAGAAGAGCCTCGCCGAGCATGTCGAGGATGTCGCCGATGCGCTGGAGACTGGTGGCCTGACGCTCGGCCGCATCGCCGTTTCGCGCATCGTCGGCCGCGATCCGGACAAGCTCGACAGGGCGGGCGTTGCCCGCGCCGCGATCGAAAGCCTGGCAGAGAATTTCTCCGATGGCATCGTCGCGCCTGCCATATGGACCGGTGTCGGTGGTTTGGCCGGGGGTGCTGCCTACAAGGCCGCCAACACCGCCGATTCCATGATCGGCCACCGCACGCCGAAATACGAGGCCTTCGGCCGGGCGGCCGCTCGCTTCGACGACCTGGTCAACCTGCCGGCATCGCGGCTCACCGGCCTGCTGATTGTGCTGGCGGCCTTCATCGTCAAGGGCGCCGACCCCCGCAACGCCTGGCAGGTCATGCGGCGTGACGCGAAGAAGCACCGTTCGCCCAATGCCGGCTGGCCGGAAGCCGCCATGGCCGGCGCGCTGGGGCTCGCCCTGGCCGGACCGCGCAGTTATGGCGGCGAGGTCGTCGAGGATGCCTTCATGGGCGAAGGCGGCAGGCGCGAGGCCGAAAGCACCGACATAAGGCAGGCGCTGGAACTCTATCGCGTCGCCGACGGGCTGTTGATCGGCCTGTTCGCGATTCTATCGGCGACGGTGATCTACCTGACCATTTTGATCGGCGGCTAAGGCGCCTCAGAATTCAATCCCCTGCTGCGCCTTCACACCGGCCGCGAAATGGTGCTTGGTCAGCCCCATCTCGGTGACGAGATCGGCCGCCTCGACCAGCAGCGGCTTAGCATTGCGGCCGGTGACGACGACATGCAGGCCCTCGCGGCGCGCCTTCAGCGCCGCGACCACCTTTTCCAGCTCGAGATAATCGTAGCGCAGAGCGATGTTGAGCTCGTCGAGGACGACGAGGCTGATCGAAGGGTCGGCAATCAGCTCGAGCGCCTTCGCCCAGGCAGCCTCGGCGGCGGCTATGTCGCGCTTCAGGTCCTGCGTCTCCCAGGTGAAGCCCTCGCCCATCGCGTGCCAGACGACGCGATCGCCGAAGGCGGCGAAGGCATCCTTCTCGCCCGTGTGCCATTTGCCCTTGATGAACTGGACGACGCCGACGCGCTTGCCGTAGCCAAGCATCCTCAGCGCCAGGCCGAACGCAGCCGTGGTCTTGCCCTTGCCCGGCCCCGTATTGACGATCAGCAGTCCCTTCTCGATCGTCTTGCCGGCCACCTCGGCATCCTGCACCGCCTTGCGCTTGGCCATCTTGGCTCGATGGCGTTCGGCATCCTTGTAGTCGATGATCGTGTCTTTGATCTCGCCCATGTCACTTCGCCTTGAGCGGCAGCCCCGCCACCATCATCAGCACGCTGTCGGCGACAGCCGCGACCTGCTGGTTGAGCCGCCCGGCGGCGTCGCGGAACCGGCGCGCCAGCGCATTGTCCGGCACGATGCCGAGCCCGACTTCGTTAGACACCACAAACCACGGTCCGCGCGGCTGCGAAAGCACATCCGAGAGCCGCCGGCACTCGGCCTCGATATCGTGGTCCGCCAGCATATGATTGCTCAGCCACAATGTCAGGCAATCGATAAGCACCGGCTGGTGATCGGGCAAGGCGTCGATCGCGCCGACCAGGTCGAGCGGCGCATCGACGGTGACCCAGCCTTTGCCGCGGCGCGAGCGATGCAGCGCGATGCGCTCGCGCATCTCCTCGTCATAGGCCTGCGCGGTGGCGATATAGGCCCAAGGCGACGGGCTTGCCGCCACCAGGCACTCGGCATGCGCGCTCCGCGCGATCAGGCAAAGCTGTCGCGCAGGCTGGTCGACGTACCGGTGAAGCGGCCGCGCACCACACCGACGGCCGCACCGAGCACCAGCCAGAAGACCAGATCGGTGAGGGTCACCGCCACCACGAACTGATGGTGCAGCCCCTCGGGAATCGCCGTCTCGAAGCTGACGGGCTGCGGCGCGCCGACTACGTGCGGAGCGACGATCAGCACGACCGCCAGAATTGCCAAGGGCAGCGACTTGCGAAAGGCGATCAATCCAAGGCCGACCGCGGTTGCGGCCACCGTCGAAATCCACCAGATCTGGCGCGGCAGAAGTTCCGCCGCCGGCATGGCCGGCAGTTCCGGCGGCAGGCCGAGGCCGGGCGCGAGCGTGAAAACCGCAAAGCCGGCAAGGCCCCAGAACACGCCCTGGCGCCAGCTGCCGATGCCACCGGCGAATTCCGAGACCGCGACCAGGATCAGCGCGAAGCCGATGCCGGTGACGATGTTTGCGACAACGTTGAAGGCGAAGCGCTCGAAGCCGTCGGCCGGAGCCCAGCCCTCGTCCTCGGTCGGAGCCGCCGCTTCCGTCGACGCAGGAGCGGCGCTGCTCATCGCATTGCCCGCCGGTTCGGCCGAGCTCATGGCAGTGCCAGTTCCAGTGTTGGCGGCATGGTCGTGGTGATGACCGCCGCCCGCCTTTTCATAGACTTCCGCTTTGAGGATCAGCGGCACGGTCGCATAGGCCTGCATGCAGGCAAGCGCGATGCCCGCCACGAGCCCTGCGATCGCCGCGACGAACACGACGTTGCGAAACAGATTCATGATATCGGGCCTTCGTCAGTGGCAGGGAAAAGCCATCGAGTGACGATAGTCGTGGGCAGCGTTGTGGACCGCATCGATGTGCGAGAAGCCGACGAAACCGACGACGAAAATGCCGAGCAGCGCGGCGAGAGCCAGCTGCATGATGCGCGACTGCGAGGAGACGGAGGCGCCGAGGGCGACGGAAGCGGTATTCATGTCTTGTCCTTTCGCCCTCCACCCGAGGGCATCGAAGTCAACTTTCCTGTCGCCGGCAGGTCTCCTGGCTCGCGGATTCGCACCCTTCCCCACCTTCCCGAGGACAAACCTCAGTGGTCTATGGAGAGGACTACCGCACACAGTTGCGGGGGCAGCCACGGCTTAGGGCAAAGACTCCACCCTCACCGCATTCCCTCTTGGCTCCAAAAACGGAACCGACGACGCCAGCGACTATAGGCAGAATCGTCGCGACCGGCAAACCAAATTCCGTCACGCCGCAGCGTGATTGCGGCACCGGTTTCGGACTAAGATCCGGCGATCCGCTCGGCGACGAGCTGCTGCAATCGCCACAAATGGCGGTCGTGAATACCGCGCTGTTCGAGGTTCTTCACCGTGTTGTAGAGATAGTCGGCGCCTGAACCCCAGTGGCCGCACGAGGTCGCCAGCCTTTCGACCACCTCGTCTTCGTTGAGTGGGCCGGCATAGGTCGTGCCTTTGCGATTGATGACGAAGGCAAGCGCTCTCAACGGCCCCTTGTCGGTTGCGAGTTGCAGCAGGCGCGGCCGGTAGCTGGTCGGCTTCAGCGTCATCTCGCGGCGAAAAAGCCTGTCCAGCGCCTGCCGGCGGTCACCACCGTTCAGGCGGAAAGCAACGCCCTTGCATTGGCCGCCACGATCCAGCGCCATCATCAGGCCGGGGCTTTGCTTGGTGCCGCGCCAGCGCGTCATCTTCATGCAGAAGGAGCGATGCCAGCCGCGAGCCACGGCGACGCGCTCCTCAAAATGCTCGATTTCCGGTTTCCAGATCAGCGAGCCGTAGCCGAACAGCCAGAGAGGCTCGGTTGCAGGTAGCTCGGCCTCGAATGCATCCAGCATGGCTTCATAGTCGCTGTCCACGAGATGCTCGGCATCCGGGTCGGGCCCCGGGTCATCGACCGCGCGAAAACAGCGGGCGACCAGTTCCACGGTCAGCGACATCGTTCTTGCAGGCATACTTTGCAATCCTGGGCAGCCGGCGAAACCGCAGGCGATTACGAAGTGACCTTAAGGGCAGCACCCGGAAGCGACAATGGCCGCGCAATTGACAACGGTCCTGCCCGGGTGTCGGCTGTCATCAGCCAAGGGGAGCCGCTCATGCAGCCAAATCCTAGCGAACACAGCCGCTACAATGGCCTCACCAGCCTCGAGCCGACGTTGCCTGCAAGCGCCTATCGGGAAGCCGACGCTTACCGGCTCGATCTCGAAGCGATCTGGTATCGGAGCTGGCTCATGGTTTGCCGCGAAGCCGATCTCGCGGAACCTCTTGCCTTTCGAACCGCGCGTATCGGCTCGCAGGAGGTCGTCGTGCTGCGCGACGAGGCCGGGAGCTTGCGCGCCTTCCACAACACCTGCCGGCATCGCGGCTCGCAGCTCTGCCTGGAAAGCGAAGGGCGGCTGAAGGCAAGGCTGCTCACCTGCCCCTACCACGCCTGGTCCTATTCGCTGCGCGGCGATCTCGTCCGTGTCCCATCGAAATCGCTGCCCGAAGGCTTCGACAAGGAAAATTATCCGCTCTACCGGGTGGCGCTGTCAGTGTGGCGCGGCTTCGTCTTCATCAATCTCGCAGAGGATCCCGATGGCTCGGGGGAAGCCTCCTTCGACTCCGCCTCCCGCGATCTTTCGAACTGGCCGCTGGAGACGCTCGTCCCCGGGCACCGGCTCACCAAGGTGATGAACTGCAACTGGAAAATCTTCTGGGAGAACTTCAACGAATGCCTGCATTGCCCGGGCGTGCACAAGGACCTGTCGCGGCTGGTGCCGATCTATGGGCGCGGCCTGATGGCGAGGCATGACGATCCGGAATGGGCGCGCTATGCGGATAATGATGCGCCGGAGTTTTCCGGCGGCCTACGCGCCGGCGCCGAGACCTGGTCGCGCGACGGACGCGTCCATGGGCCGGTCTTTGCCGGGCTGACGCCGGCCGAGCGAGCCGCCGGCCAGACCTACGCTACCTCGCTGCCCTCGATGTTCGTCGTCGGCCATGTCGACTATGTCCGCACGGTGCGTCTCGCCCCGCTCGGGCCGGAGCAGACGGAACTCACCGCCGAATGGCTGTTCGCGCCCGATGCCCTGGCACAAACCGATATCGACAACATCGTCGCCTTCGGCGCGCAGGTGCTGGAGGAGGACGCCGCGATCTGCGAGATCAACCAGAAGGGCATGCACTCGATCCGCCACCAGGCCGGCGTGCTGATGCCCGAGGAGTACGATTTGCGCCGCTTCCACGAGTGGGTGCGTGGGCGCCATGCCGCGTTGCAGCCGGTCAAAACGACTTCGGCAGATAGCGCCAGGTGAAGAAGCCACAGAAGGCGGCCAACAGGCCGAGCGTGACGAACACCGAGCCGAGACCGAAGAAGGAGAGCACCACCGAATAGACCAGCGGCGGCGTCAGCTCGGAGAAATCGAGATAGGTTCGGTAGACAGCCGCCATCTGCGCTCGTTCATAGGAACGCACTGAGCGCATGAAGGCTGTCGAGCCCAGCGCGTCGAGCGCAATGGTGAACAAGGCGCCGCCGAGCAGGAAGGCGGCGGTGAGCAGCGGCGCGGCGGCGCCGACGCCGCCGGCCACGAAGAGCATCGCCGCCATGGCGAAATAGGCGAAAGCCATGGTCCGACGGCCGCCGAAGCGCTTTCCCGCCCTGCCCCAGAAGATCGCCATGAACAGAAGCGCATTGCCGGCCGAAACCAGCAGCCCGCCGGCAAGCTTGCCCTCGCCCGTGATCACCATGAACAGCGGGCCATAGACGAAGAAGGTCGTCCAGAAACACGAGCGGCCGAAGGCGATCAGCCACGCGAGACGCAACCGCGGCTGCGCGACGAAGCGGCCGATATTGGCGAGCGGATTGATCGGACGGCTCTTGCCGGGACGGATCGAAGGGTTGTCGCCCAGTCGGTAGGTCCAGAACAACGCCAGCAGCGCCAGCGCGAAAGCCACGACCGCGCCATGCGCGGCATAGATGCCAAACTGCGTATAGAGGAAAATGCCAAGCGTCGGCCCGCCGGTCCAGGCGAACATCGACCAAGCCATGCGCAGCGATTCCGCCTGCATGAAGTCGGTCTTGCGGATGTGGTCCATGATGTAGAGGTTGAGCGTGATGGACAGCGCGCTCGCCCCCATGACGCGGCACAGCATCCCGGCGAGTTGTCCCGGCAGCGTGTGGGTAACGAAGAACACCGAGCCGATCGCCAGCATCAGGCAGCCGGCCGTGTAGATCCAGCGCCGCGCGAAGCGGCGGATCAGCATCGGCATGAACAGCGTCACCGACAGCCCGAGCAGCGACACGATGGTGTAGAGGATCGAGACGATCTGCTCATTGTGCAGGATCTCGTAAGCCTGAATCGGGATGACGCTGGAGATGTGGCGCGAGCAAAGGATTCGACCGCATAGAGCGAAGCGAAGGTGCGCGCATCGGCGGGCCTGAGAGCCGGAAGCCAGATCGGATGGCGCACATGGGTGGACATCGGCCCTCCGAAAAGTGAATCGCTCGCCAAATCTGGCCGGACCAGTAGCGGACCGGTAGCAGGAAACCGACTCCGAGAGGCCGAAAAGCGAAGCCGGCCAAAGGCTTTCCGCCGCTGGCCTAAAGCGGCTTGCCATGCCGCCGGAATGGCAACAGCCGATCCACCCTCTGTTGTTCGCCCGAACCGTGATAGTCGTTTGGCACGACTGAATCGGATTGCGAGATCAATGACCCTTCAGACGACCGGCGTCGCCGTTCAAGACGCGCCGAAACACGGCCGCATCGTCGCCATCGACGTCCTGCGCGGCATCGCGCTGATCGCGATGGCGAGCTATCATTTCACCTGGGATCTCGAAAACTTCGGCTACACCTCGCCGGGCCTCACCGCCTTCGGTTGGTGGAAGCTCTACGCCCGCTGCATCGCCTCGACTTTTCTGTTCCTGGTCGGTGTCAGCCTGTTCCTCGCACATGGCCGCCATATCCGTTGGCCTGGCTTCTGGAAGCGCTTTGCGATGGTTGCGGGTGCGGCGATCGCCATCTCGGTCGTCACCTATATCGCCACGCCGGACGGCTTCATCTTCTTCGGCATCCTGCACGAGATCGCGCTGGCAAGCCTGCTCGGCCTGGCTTTTCTCAGGCTGCCGACATTGCTGACGGCGATCGTCGCCGCGGCCGTGATTGCGGCGCCTTATTATCTGCGGTCGGAAGTCTTCGACCATCCGGCGCTGTGGTGGGTCGGACTGTCGCCGACCAACCCGCGCTCGAACGACTATGTGCCGCTGTTTCCATGGTTCGGCGCAGTGCTTGCCGGCATCGCGGTCGTCAAGCTCGCTTCGGCATCCGGGCTTCTCGCCCGGCTGGCGACCTGGATGCCCGGCCGCTGGTCGACCCCGCTGACTTTTATCGGCCGGCACAGCCTCGCCTTCTATCTCATCCACCAGCCGCTTCTGTTCGGCGCGGTGTGGCTGTTCTCGCAGGCCATGCCGGCCGCGCCACAAGACAAGGACGCTGGTTTCCTGTCGGCTTGCCAGGCGCAGTGCGAACAGCAACGGGACAGCAAGTTCTGTTCCAGCTATTGTGGCTGCATGCTGGACACGCTGAAGGGCGAAGGGTCTCTCGACAAGCTCTACAGCAACGACCAGTCCAGCGCCTGGAAATCGCATCTGGCCGATCTGGCGAGCACTTGTACCGCCGCGACCGAGGACGAGATGGAAGGAGGGCAGCAATGACAGGCATCGCAAAGCCCGGACACGGGATCATCCCCTGGCCACCTGTGATCTATGTCGTGGCGATCGCACTGAGCGTCGTGCTCGGCATGCTCTACCCGCTGCCCTGGATCGGGGACATATTCGGCGCTATCCTCGTCGGCGCCGGCTGGGTAGCGCTCTTTGGCGTGGCAGCGCTCTGGGTTACCGCGATCCGCGCGATGGTGCGCGCCAGGACGACGCTCAATCCCAATGCCGAGCCCGACCATCTGGTGACATCGGGGCCCTTCGGCATCACCCGCAACCCAATGTATCTCGCCAATACGCTGCTGTTGATCGGCGTCTCCTTCATCACCGGCATCGTATGGTTCCTGCTGTTTGCCTTCCTCGCTGCCTTCGCGACGCAGAAAATGGCGATCGAGAAGGAGGAAAAGATACTGGCGGCAAAGTTCGGCAAGAAATACCGCGATTACGCCAAGCGGGTCCGGCGCTGGATCTGAGGCTGTATCGACAATGAAGGTTGCTGGGTGCGAGCAGGGCCGCACCTCGGCGATTAGCAGAAGCATCCGTGACATCCTAGGGCGAAGCAAGCCGCGACGCCGCTTCGCGGCTGCTCCGCCGTGGGATGACGAAGTTCGAAAGCTCCGGCCAATCTCGAACGTCTGCGACGGTTAGCCTAGCTGAATTCTTTGGCTGTCAGCGGGCTACGTGTTCACGCCCAGCTCCGCCAACCGCTCCACGCAGGACTCCTCGGCCTGGTCGAGCTCGGCAAGCGTCTCCTCGAGGTCGCGCCGTTTCTGGCGCAGGTCCTCGCGCTTTTCCTCGATGCGCTTGATCATCAGCTTGAGCTGGCCGACCTCGCCGGGCGGTTCCTTGTACATCTGGATGATTTCGCGGATCTCGGCGATCGAGAAGCCGAGCCGCTTGCCGCGCATGATCTGGCGGATCAGATGCCGGTCGGACGGGCGAAACAGCCGCGTGCGCCCGCGCCGGATCGGCTGCACCAGCCCCTCGTCCTCATAGAACCGCAACGTCCGGGTGGACACGTCGAATTCGCGCGTCAGCTCTGTGATCGTGTAATATTCCCGCATTCTCGCTCCCACGCCCAAACGTCCAGGCATCGCCACGCAGAAGCGTCGCCCTTTCTCCAATCAACCCCGTCTGTGCCGGAATCGGCATCTGACCCCAGGGCAACGTCGCACGGCATTTACGTAAAAGTCAATTATAGCACTGTCTCAGGGAACGCCAAACCACCACGTGGCCAATCCGAGGAATGCAAAGAAGCCGACGCAGTCGGTGACGGTCGTGACGAAGACGGCGGAGGCTACCGCCGGGTCGATCTTGAAGCGGTCGAGCAGCAGCGGGATGAGAATGCCTGCCAGGGCCGCCGCGAACATGTTGATGATCATCGCCGCCGCAATAATGCCGCCCAGGTTGGGGTCGTGGAACCACAGTCCAGCAACCATGCCGATCAGCACCGCAAAGACGATGCCGTTGATGAAGCCCACTCCCACCTCACGGCGGATGATCCGGGCGGCGTTGTAGATGTCCAGATCCCTGGTCGCCAGCGCCCGCACCGTGACGGTCATCGTCTGCGAGCCGGCATTGCCGCCCATGCCGGCAACGATCGGCATCAGCACAGCGAGCGCCACGATATGCTCGATGGTCTGGTCGAACAGGCCAATCACCGAGGCCGCGAGAAACGCCGTGACCAGATTGACGAGCAGCCACGGCACACGCGATCGCGAGGTCGCAAGCACGGTGTCGGATAGCTCTTCGTCGCCGACGCCGCCCATGCGCAGAAGGTCCTCCTCTGCCTCCTGCTGGATGACGTCGACCACGTCGTCGATGGTGAGCACGCCGACCAGACGCTCGTTCTCGTCGACCACGGCGGCCGAGAGCAGGTCGTACTGCTCGAATTCCCGCGCCGCCTCTTCCTGGTCCATGGTGGCGGGGATGGCATGGCGCGTCTCATGCATCACCTCCTCGACCTTCACCGCGCGCTTGGTGCGCAGGATCTGGTCGAGATCGATGGCACCGAGCAGTTTGAAGCTCGGGTCGATGACGAAGATCTGGCTGAAGCGATCGGGAAGGTTCTTGTCCTCGCGCATGTAGTCGATCGTCTGGCCGATGGTCCAAAACGGCGGCACGGCGACGAACTCGGTCTGCATGCGCCGGCCGGCCGTCTCTTCCGGATAGTCGAGCGCGCGCCGCAGCCGGATGCGCTCGGTGAACGGCAGTTGCGACAGGATCTCGTCCTGGTCCTCCTGGTCGAGGTCTTCCAGGATGTAGACGGCGTCGTCGGAATCGAGTTCCTGCACCGCCTGCGCGATCTGTTCGTTGGGCAAATTGTCGACGATGTCGAGCCGGATCGCCTCATCGACCTCTGTCAGCGCCGAAAAGTCGAAATCCGAGCCAAGCAATTCGACCAGCGCGCGGCGCTGCTCGGGATGGAGTGCTTCCAGCAGATCGCCGAGTTCCGACTGATGCAGGTCGTCGACTTCGCGTTTTAAGATGAGCGTGTCGCGATCGGCGATGGCCGCGCCGATCTGCGCAAGGAAGGCAGAACGGACGGCGCCGTCCTCGCCATAGATGTCGGCGCCGCCTTCCTCGACGGTCCTGGCGCCGGTCGTCTCTCTGTCCTGGCCTTCCACCAGCGCCTCCCGCCAACAGCAATCCGGAAAGGGTGTGAATCAGGTCTAGAGCATGAGCCCGAAAAGTGGAAACCGCATTTCGGGAAATCCGATGCTTATGCGGCAGATAGGGTCGAGACACGATTCGTCCTGAGAAAATATAGCCGTAGCGCGCGGAATATTCAGAGAAATGTCCCCGCGACGCCTCCCGGTAAGGGCGGGTCGCGCCGCATTTGCGGGTTCAGCCGCCGCGACAGCGCATGTCGCTGCGGAAAGAGCGCCCTTTTGCTGTTGGGGCAGAATTGCCATGATGCAGGTCCAGGTGGATCGGCAAGCGCGAGATCGACAGGACAATCGGCAGGCCTTGAACCTCAAGTCCCGGAAAACGAACGAAGCAGTTGGCGAGCAGCGCGTGCGTGTTATCGTCGCCGAGCGCAATCCGCTTGTCGTGTCTGCGCTTCGCGAGATGCTGGAATGCGACGGGCGTTTCGAGCTGTTGAGCTCCGTGCCGAGCGGCAAGCAATTCTTGGAATTGGCGGCGAACACCGGGTTCGACGTCGCCGTCATCGGCTGGAAGCTCGCCGACATGGATGGCGCCGATGTCCTGGCGGAAGTCCAGAACCGCAAGCTCGACCTGCGCATCACGGTCTTTTCCAATGATCATGACATCGGCATCCTGAAGCAGTGCGTGCGGCTCGGCGCCCAGGGCTATTGCTTTCAGTTCGACGATCCCTCGATCATATTCGAGACGATCCTGGCGGTCGCGCATGGGCGCATCTGCATCCCTTACATCGACATCAACAAGGTCAACGATACGCCGCTGTCGCAACTCACCGTGCGTGAGCGCGAATTGCTTGCGGTGCTTTCCGATGGCTGGACCAATCTCCAGATCGCGACCCGCACCGGGATCTCCGAGAACACGGTGAAGTACCATCTCAAAAATCTTTACGACAAGCTTGACGTGCGCAACCGCGCCATGGCTGTCGCGCTCTATGCCAACGAGAGGAGACGCGGCTCCAAATCGCCTTTCGGGTAGGCGGATCGGGTAGGCTCGACCTACCCGCGCGTGGCGACAACTTACCCGGCAAGGTGTTGTTGCTCGGCGCCATCGACACGAAACTTCCTCCAGCATCCCAAAACGTAGGAGGAGTTTGCGCATGGCCGGGTTTACCCATCTTTTCATCCCTGGACCCACCAACATTCCTGAAGAGGTCCGGCAGGCGATGAACCTGCCGATGGAAGACATGCGCGCCGCCTCCTTCCCCAATCTCACGCTGCCGCTGTTCGAGGACATCAAGAAGGTTTTCAAGAACGAGACCGGCCGCGTCTTCATCTATCCGTCGTCCGGCACCGGCGCCTGGGAGGCGGCGATGACGAACGTGCTCAATCCGGGCGACCGGGTGCTGATGTCGCGCTTCGGCCAGTTCTCGCATCTGTGGGTCGATATGGCCGAGCGCCTCGGCTTCGACGTCGACGTCATCGATTGCGAATGGGGAACCGGCGTCCCGCTCGACCTCTACGCCGAAAGGCTGCGGGCGGACAAGTCGCACCAGATCAAGGCGGTCTTCTGCACTCAAAACGAGACCGCGACCGGCGTTACCAGCGACGTCGCCGGCTGCCGAGCGGTGCTCGATGCGGTGAACCACCCAGCGCTCCTCTTCGTCGACGGGGTCTCGTCGATCGGCTCGATCGACTTCCGTCAGGAGGAATGGCGCGTCGACTGCGCGGTAAGCGGCTCACAGAAAGGTTTCATGCTTCCCGCCGGCCTCGGCTTCCTGTCGGTCAGCAAGAAGGCGCTGGCGGCGTCGCGAGTCGCGACCCACCGGCGCTGCTACTTCTCCTTCGATGACATGATCCGCGCCAACGACGCCGGCTATTTCCCCTACACGCCCGCCACGCAGCTGCTGCGCGGCCTGCGCGCCTCGCTCGACCTGATCGCCGAGGAAGGGCTGGAGAACATCTTCGCGCGCCACCATCGCCTGGCCGAAGGCGTGCGCAAGGCGGTCGACGCTTGGGGGCTGAAGCTGTGCGCCAAGGCGCCGCAATGGCACTCCGATACGGTGAGCGCGATCCTGGTGCCGGAAGGCATCGACAGCGGCGACGTCGTCAAGCGCGCCTACCGCACCTATCAGACATCGCTCGGCGGCGGCCTCAACAAGGTCTTCGGCAAGGTCTTCCGCATCGGCCATCTCGGCTGGCTGAACGAGGTGATGGTCTGCGCCTCGCTGTCGGCGGCCGAAATGGCGCTGCTTGATTGCGGCGTGCGCCTGGCGCCGGGCTCGGGCGTGGCGGCTGCGATCGAGCATTTCCGGCGCACGGCCGCAATGCCGGTCGCCGAGGCGGCGTGAGGAACGGACGATGAGCCACACCATCAACCACCTCAAGAAGCTCAGGCTCCAGCGCAGCGAGCTGGCGGTTCCCGGCTCCAGCCCGGAAATGATCGACAAGGCGGCGAACAGTGCCGCCGACTTCGTCTTCCTCGACATCGAGGACGCGGTGGCGCCGCCCGACAAGGAGCGCGCGCGCAAGAACATCATCCAGGCGCTGAACGACATCGATTGGCGCGCCAAGGGCAAGACCGTATCGGTGCGCATCAACGGCCTCGACACCCACTACATGTACCGCGACGTGGTCGACGTCATGGAACAGGCCGGCGACCGGCTGGACACGATCCTGGTGCCGAAGGTCGGCGTACCGGCGGACCTATATATGGTCGAGGCCATGGTCAACCAGATCGAGATGGCCAAGGGTTTCAACACCCGGGTCGGCCTCGAAGCGCTGATCGAAACCGCGCTCGGCATGGCCAATGTCGAGGCGATCGCCGCCACGCCCGGCCGGCTCGAAGCGATGCATTTCGGTGTCGCCGATTACGCCGCCAGCAACAAGGCGCGCACCGTCAGCATCGGCGGCCTCAACCCTGACTATCCCGGCGATCAGTGGCATTTCGCCCTGTCGCGCATGACTGTCGCCTGCCGCGCCTATGGCTTGCGCGCCATCGACGGACCGTTCGGCGATTTCTCCGACCCCGAAGGTTACACAGCAGCCGCCAGGCGCGCCGCCGCACTCGGCATCGAAGGCAAATGGGCGATCCATCCCTCGCAGATCGCTCTGGCCAACGACGTCTTCTCGCCGCCGGAAAAGGAGGTCACGCGCGCCCGCCGCATCCTTGAGGTGCTCAAGGAAGCGGAGGCGCTCGGCAAGGGCGCGGCGGCGCTCGACGGCAAGATGATCGACGCTGCCTCGGAGCGCATGGCGCGCAATGTTCTGGTGGTGAGCGAGGCGATCGAGCGCGCCAGCCAGACGCATAGCGCAGCGCATTAGATTACCGGGAGGACAAGATGGACATTCACGAATACCAGGCCAAGGAACTGCTCGCCCGTCATGGCGTGCACGTGCCACGCGGCGGCCTTGCCTACAGCCCCGAGCAGGCGACCTACCGAGCGCGCGAGATCGGCGGCTCGAAATGGGTGCTGAAGGCGCAGGTCCATTCCGGCGCGCGCGGCAAAGCCGGCGGCATCAAGCTCTGCTCCAACGACGAGGAGATATCCAACGCCGCTGAGGGAATGCTCGGCCGCAAGCTGGTCACCCAGCAGACCGGCCCGCGCGGCAAGCTGATCTCGCGCCTCTATCTTGAGGAAGCCGTCGACATCGCGCAGGAGCTCTATCTCGGCTTCGTGCTCGACCGGAAGGAAGAGCGCGTCATGATCGTGGCATCGGCCTCCGGCGGCATGGAGATCGAGGACATCTCCGAAAAGAAGCCGGATTCCATCATCCGCGCCACCGTCGATCCGGGCGTCGGCATGCAAGGCTTCCAGGCGCGCGAGATCGCCTTCGGCCTCGGACTTGAAAGCAACCTGATCGGCAAGGCCACCGAGACCATCCTCGGCTGCTACCAGGTGTTCCGCGACTACGACGCCTCGATGCTGGAGATCAATCCGCTGGTGGTGACCCGCGACGGCAGCCTCGTCGCGCTCGACGCCAAGATGTCGTTCGACGAGAACGCGCTGTTCCGCCGCCCGGAAATCTCGGAACTGCGCGACAAGAGCCAGGAAGACCCGCGCGAGACTTTTGCGAGCGATCGCGGTCTCTCCTATGTCGGGCTGGACGGCAATATCGGCTGCATCATCAACGGCGCAGGCCTTGCCATGGCGACGATGGACATGATCAAGATCGCCGGCGGCGAACCGGCCAATTTCCTCGACATCGGCGGCGGCGCTTCGCCCGAGCGGGTGGCGAAATCCTTCCGCGCCGTGCTCGGCGACAAGAATGTCGAGACCATCCTGGTCAACATCTTCGCCGGCATCAACCGGTGTGACTGGGTCGCCGAAGGCGTCATCAAGGCGATCCGCGAGGTCGGCGTCGACGTGCCGCTGGTGGTGCGCCTCTCCGGCACCAAGGTCGAGGAAGGACGCAAGATCCTGGCCGACTCCGGCGAGGCGGTGATCGTCGCCGACACGCTGGCCGAAGCCGCCGAAAAGGCCGTCGCCGCCTGGCGCGAAGCCACCAAGAACAAGAAAGCAGCCTGAGGGAGGTCGAGAAATGGCAATCCTGCTCAACCGCAGCACGCGCGTCATCGTCCAGGGTTTCACCGGCAAGATCGGCAGCTTCCACGCCGACGACATGAAGCGCTACGGCACCAAGCTGGTCGGCGGCGTCACCCCCGGCAAAGGCGGCCAGACGCATCTCGGCCTGCCCGTCTTCAACACCGTCAAGGGTGCTGTGCGCGAGACCCGCGCCGAGGCGAGCATCGTCTTCGTGCCGCCGCCCTTCGCCGCCGATTCGATCATGGAGGCGGCGGACGCCGGCATTAAGCTTTGCGTCTGCATCACCGACGGCATCCCCTCCCAGGACATGATGCAGGTGAAGCGCTACATGCGCCGATACCGCTTCGAAGACCGCATGCGGCTCGTCGGCCCGAACTGCGCCGGCGTCATCACGCCCGGACAGGCGCTGATGGGCATCATGCCCGGCAGCATCTATCTCCCCGGACGCGTCGGCATCGTCGGGCGCTCGGGCACGCTGGGCTACGAGGCCGCCTCGCAGATGAAGGCGTTGGGGATCGGTGTGTCGACCAGCGTCGGTATCGGCGGCGATCCGATCAATGGTTCGTCCTTCAAGGATATCCTTCAGCTCTTCGAGCGCGACGAGGACACCGACGCCGTGGTGATGATCGGCGAGATCGGCGGACCACAGGAAGCCGAAGCCGCGATCTGGGCGCGCGACAACATGCGAAAGCCGCTGATCGCCTACATCGCCGGGCTCTCGGCGCCGAAGGGCCGCCGCATGGGCCATGCCGGCGCCATCATCTCCGCCTTCGGCGAGTCGGCGCAGGAAAAGGTCGAGATCCTGAAAGACGCAGGCGTCGTCATCGTGCCGACGCCTGCCTCCTTCGGCGAGGTCGTGGCTGATACGCTGGCGCGGACCAAGAAGGCGGCGTGACGGCCGGGCCACGGCCGCATAGTCCACAAAATGTGAAGTCTGGGCCGCCGCAAACGTCGCGGCGGCCCGTCGATCAGCAGGAAACTCGATGAAACCGCGTTTGATTGTCACCCGCAGATGGCCGGCGGCTGTCGAAGCGATCCTCGCCGAACGCTTCGACACGACGTTCAACGACAGCGACGAGCCGCTGAGCCCTGCCGCGATGACTTCCGCCTTCGCGCATTTCGACGCGATCCTGGCGACGGTCAGCGACCGCTTGCCGGTTGCGGTATTTCCCGAGAACGCCGCCCGCACCCGCATCATCGCCAATTTCGGCGTCGGCTTCAGCCATATCGATGTCGCGGCAGCCCGCGACCGCGACATCGTGGTGACCAACACGCCTGGCGTGCTGACGGATTGCACCGCCGACCTTGCACTTAGCCTGATGCTGGCCGTCGCGCGCCGGACCGGCGAAGGCGAGCGGCAGCTGCGAGCCGGAGAGTGGCGAGGCTGGTCGCCGACCCACATGGCCGGGGCAAAAGTGTCGGGCAAGACCTTGGGTATTGTCGGCATGGGGCGCATCGGCAAAGCGACGGCCAGGCGCGCGCATTTCGGCTTCGGCATGAAGATCGTATTCTTCAACCGGTCGCCGGTCGATGATGACGAGACGCGCGCTATGGGCGCGGAGCAGTTGCCGACTTTGGACGATGTGCTTACGGCATCCGATTTCGTCTCGCTGCACTGTCCGGGCGGCGCGGAAAACCGCCATCTCATCGATGCTCGAAGCCTGGGGTTGATGAAACGCGGCGCCTTCCTGATCAACACCGCGCGCGGCGACGTCGTCGACCAGGATGCCCTGATCGGTGCACTGCAACGGCGCGAGATCGCAGGTGCAGGTCTCGACGTCTTTGCCGACGAGCCCGCCGTTCCGGAAGCGCTGAAGCAGTTGGAGAACGTCGTGCTGTTGCCGCATCTCGGCAGCGCGACCGAGGAAACGCGGGTGGCGATGGGCATGAAGGTGGTGGAGAACCTGACCGCCTTCTTCGAGGGCCGCCCCGTCCCCGATCGGGTCGCCTGACAGCCGGCGCCGCCCTCCATTCAAGGCGCTGCTGCAGTTGCAATCGATGCAGCCGAGGAAAGCGGTTTGGAACAGAGCAGACGCATCAAATTTCGCGAGGACGAGCGCAGCCTCCTGTTGCGCCTGCTGCTTCAGGTCGCAAGCGCTCGTGAGCCCGAGGTCGCCGCCGTTCTGAGCGGGCGTCGGTCGCTTGTCTCTCTCGCCGCGGAACAGCGCATCCCGGCGCTTCAGGCGAGCGGCGTGTGGTTCCAGTTGCTGACGATTGCCGACGAGTTGCTTGCCATGCGGGCGCGGCGCGAACTCGAACAAGGCGCGGGCGCCGACGAGGTGCCCGGGTCTTTCGCCAGCGTGGTCGCGCAGATGGCGGCGAACGGCCGCTCGGCGGGGGAAGTCCAGGCCACGCTCGATGAGCTATGTGTCGGGCCGACCATGACCGCGCACCCCACGGAGGCCAAGCGCGTCACGGTGCTGGAGATCCATCGCCGCATCTATCGCAAGCTGACCGAGCTCGACCAGCCGCGCTGGGCGCCGCGCGAACGCGACCTGTTGGTCGCCGATCTGGAAAGCGAGATCGAGCTTCTGTGGATGACGGGCGAGCTGCGACTTGAGCGCCCGACGGTCGAGGGCGAAATCGCCTGGGGCCTGCACTTCTTTCGCGAGGTCATCTTCGAGGCAACGCCGCAGCTCTACGGCAAGCTTCAAGGCGCGTTCGAGCGCCACTATCCGGGAGAGCCGATCAGAATCCCGTCCTTCATGCGCTATGCCTCGTGGATCGGCGGCGACCGCGACGGCAATCCGAATGTGACGGCCGCAGTCACCGCTCATGCCCTGGCCGAATACCGCAATACTGGCATGGGCTGGTATCTGACGCAGGTGCAGCGGCTGGTGACGGTGCTCAGCGCCAGCTCCAACGTCATCGACCTGCCGCCGGGCTTTAAGCCGGTGCTGCAAACGGCGCTTGATAAAAGCGGACAGGCGCAAGCGATTGCCGCCCGCAACCCCGATGAACCGCTTCGCCAATTCGCTTCGGCCATGCTTGCCCGGCTGGCGGCGACGCGCGACGGCGGCACGGCGGCATATCTCTCGGCGGAGGCGTTTCGTGCCGATCTCAACGCACTGTCTTCCGTTCTCGAAGCGATCGGTGGGCGCGCGGTCGCCAGGCGCTTCGTCCAGCCTCTCATCTGGCAAGCCGGAAGCTTCGGCTTCCGTACGGTCTCGCTCGACATCCGGCAGAACTCCACGGTCGTCAACCGGGTGCTGGCCGAGCTGTTTGCGCTGACAGATCCGGCCGACCCGGTCTCACCCGGCACGCCGCGATGGTCGGCGCACCTCCGCTCAAGCCTCAGCCAGGGCGAGCAACCGGAGATCGACGCAGGCCGGCTCTCGCCTGAGGCGGCCGAACTGCTTTCGACATTCTCTGTCATCGCCAGGCACAATTCGGGCGCGGATGCCGACGCCGTTGGCTCGTTCGTGCTCAGCATGACCCGCTCGGCCGACGACCTGCTCGCGGTCTATCTGCTGGCGCAATATTGCGGACTTTCGACCGCCCCTGGTAGTAGCGGCACGATCAGGCTGCGCATCGTGCCATTGTTCGAGACCATCGCCGATCTGCAGGCCGCTCCTGCCGTCCTGAATGATTTGCTCGGCGTTTCGCTGGTGCGGCGGACTGTGCGCGATTTTGGCGCGCGCCAGGAAATCATGCTTGGCTATTCGGATTCCAACAAGGACGGCGGCTTCCTCGCCTCCAATTGGGAACTGGCGAAAGCACAAAAGCGCCTTGCCGCGATCGGGCGCAAGCACAAGGTCAGGATCAGCTTCTTTCACGGTCGCGGCGGCTCCGTCAGCCGTGGCGGCGCGCCGACCGGCCGGGCGATCGCGGCGCAGCCGGCGGGCACTGTCGCCGGCAGGATGCGGGTAACCGAGCAGGGCGAGGTCGTTTCTTCGAAATTCGCCAATCGCGGCACCGGCCTCAACCAGCTCGAGGTTCTCGCCGCCGGCGTTCTGGCCCACAGTGTCGGATCGCCCGCTGATGTCGGGCCGAAGGAAACGCCGGAGTTCGACGAAGCGCTCGAGGCTCTGGCAGGCATGTCGCAGGCATCCTATGCCCGGTTGATGGCCGAGCCTGGCTTCCTCGATTATTTCAACCAGGCGAGCCCCGTTGCGGAACTGGCGCTGCTGAAGATGGGCTCACGGCCGGATCGCCGTTTCGGCGCCAGCGGCATTGCCGACCTGCGCGCCATTCCATGGGTGTTCGCCTGGAGCCAGAACCGTCATCTGTTGACCGGCTGGTATGGCATCGGCAGCGCGCTGAACGCCTTCGTCACGGTGCGCGGCGAGGCCGGGCGCGAGCTTCTGGCCCGCATGTTCGAGCGCTCGCGCTTCTTCCGTCTGATCGTCGACGAGGCCGAGAAGACGCTCTACCAGTCCGACATGGAGACCGCGCAGCTCTACGCCGGCCTGGTAGCCGACGCCGATGCAGCTTGGCGAATCTACGGCCGCATCGGAGCCGAATACGAGCTGACGCGACGCCTGATCGGTGACCTCACCGGCGGCGATCTTTCCGCGCGCTTTCCGATGTTCAAGCGGCGTTTCGACAATCTGCGGCGACAGATGGACGACATCCACCGCCTGCAGGTCGATCTGCTGCGCGAGGTTCGGACCAGTCCCGGCACGGCGGATCGAAGGCGGACGACCGACGCCCTGCTCGTCTCGATCAATTGCATCTCGGCCGGCCTCGGCTGGACGGGATAGGCCCGGTTTTTTTCAGAACGGAAGGGCTTGAAACCCAAAGCGGCGGCGCGGTCCGCAGGATCTGGCGCCGCTTTTGTTTTGGCCCGCAGAACGTCGGACGCGCCGCCTCACGGGCTCATCCAAGCAGTGCCTTTTTGGGGGAGAATGGTGCGGTCGAGAAGACTCGAACTTCCACGGGTTGCCCCACAGCGACCTCAACGCTGCGCGTCTACCAATTCCGCCACGACCGCACGTGGTAGGAGCCGGAACCGTCCGGCCCGGGGCCTGTAGCAAATCGTTTCCGGCGAAACAAGGGTGCCGTGCGGAATATTCGCTAATGCATGTCGCCCAAAAGTGCATGACGGTTTTGGGAGAACGACATGCATCAGACAAAGCTCCTGGCGCAATGCTCCACAGCCTCGACACGGGCCGGCCGAAACTGGACGTTTCAGCTAATTGCCGCCATATGAGGGGAGCATCGAGAAAGTTCCATGACAGAACGCAGCCAGATCGCCACGTCGTTCCTGCCCCTTCCCGGTTCGGCGCCGGTCGAGTGGGTCATCGAGCCCGGCCTGACGTCTTATCCCGACGCGCTCGCCTTCATGGAATCGCGCGCCGAGGCCATCCGCAATGGCGCTGCCGGCGAGATGGTCTGGCTGGTCGAGCATCCGCCGCTCTACACCGCCGGCACCAGCGCCCGTATCGAGGACCTCATCGACCCTGACCGCTTTCCCGTCTTCGCCGCAGGACGCGGCGGCGAATACACCTATCACGGCCCCGGCCAGCGCGTGGCCTATGTCATGCTCGACTTGAAGCGCCGGCGCGAGGATGTCCGCGCCTTCGTCGCCGCGCTCGAAGAGTGGATCATCGGCACGCTTGCCGCCTTCAACGTGCGCGGCGAGCGCCGCGAGGATCGCGTCGGCGTCTGGGTGGTGCGGCCGGATCGCCCTGCCATGCCTGACGGCAGGCCCGCCGAGGACAAGATCGCCGCCATCGGCATCAGGCTCAGGCGCTGGATAAGCTTTCACGGCATTGCCATCAATGTCGAGCCGGAGCTTTCCCACTTCGGTGGCATCGTGCCCTGCGGCGTTTCGGACCATGGCGTGACCAGCCTCGTCGATCTCGGCCTTCCGGTCACCATGGCCGATCTCGATCTCGCGCTGAAATCCGCCTTCGAGGACGTGTTCGGGCCTGCCGCGGCCGCGGTCGCCGAGCCGGCCCGAAATGCAGGGTAATCCGGCGCGGCTACATCAGTTGCGCGGAGGCCCAGAGCACGCCATAGCCGTGAATGGAAAAGACCGCCAGCAGCGCGCCGGCCATGGCCAGGCGATCGAAGGCGTGGATCGGCTTCAGCTCGTGACGCGGTTTCACGCCGCTGCCGACCGTGAGCAGGCTGAGGACCGAGAACACCGCGCCGGCGACGAGCAGAAAGCTTGGCGAGAAGCCGGCGCGCCAGCCGAGCGCCAGCAACGCGAACAGCAGCAGGAAGGAGGCAAGCGCCAGCGCGATCGGGCCCGGGCAGATTTGGCGCAGCACTTGGCCGCCGTCGAACTTCCACACCGGCACCAGATTGGCGATGTTGAACAGCGACGCGCAGCCGGCAAGCGTCGCCAGCAGCACTGCCGCCGGGCGGTGTCCTTCGCTGCCGGCAAGGCCGCTGGCGGCGATCAGCAGAGGCACAAGGAAAGCGGAGAAGCCCGCACCCATCAGCGCCACGAAGGCGACCTCGAAGCGGCTGTCATACGGCCTGCCGCCCATGGCGATACCGCCGAGCAACGGAATGAAGATCATGCGCACCCGGCGATGCCCCGTCAGGCGGAATGCCGCCATGTGGCCAAGCTCGTGCAGCGCCACCACCGAAGTTAGGATGACAGCCAGCGCCAGTCCCCCGAGGTTGAGGCCGAAGAACGGCCACAGGATGAAGGCCGAAAGCACGGCAAAGCCTATCTGGCTCACCGGATGCTCGAACCAGCCGCCCCTGCGATACGTTCCGGTTCTCGCCCAGACCTGCAACTTGGCGAGCTCGCGGCGCATGGCGAAGTAGCGGAAGATCAGGAAGGCGACGCCGCGATAGCGGTCGGTTTGCGTGAGCGTAACGCGCGTCGCATCGCCTTCGGGCGCGAGCGCGGTGGTTTCGCGATAGTCGGCCCAGAACGAGGGATCGAGAGCCGTGTCCTCAACGACGCGCATCGAGAAACGGCTGCCTTCCACCACATCGTCGAACCGCGCCTTGCGTTCGATCGGCCGCCCGTCGCGCCCTTCCCAGGACAGTTTGATCAGCGCCGTCCCCTCGCCGTCCAGCGGTTCGACGGAAAGGATTTCACCCGACCAGCCGGCGTCGCTGCCCAACGGCCACAGCGCCTGCCACAGGCGATTCCGGTCAGCCTCGATCACGCGGCTGACCGTAACCGTGCGCAGCCCGAGCGGCACCGTCATCAAGAGAAAGATCAGTCCGAGATTTCCGGCCACGAGTGTGACCGTGGCGATGACCGACACTGCCCTTTGCTCCCTGTCTTTGCGGGGCAAGCTAGCGGGGGTGCGGCCAAGAAAAGCTTAACAACGGGCGGGCTCGTGCCCGTCCCAAACAGAGAGCGCACCCTTCGTCCGTCCAAGGCGGCGGCGCGAAGCCCCCTGCTCACATGGCGCCAATCCAGATCGCCATGGAAATGAGAAAGGTGCTCATGCAGACCAGCGAGACGACATCCTGAACCAGATCGGCCATAACTCTCTCCTGTTGTTAATATGTTCGCAATTTGTTCTAATTTTGTTCGAATGTCAACGATCGAAGAACGGCATGCCGAGTGAATTCAGGCGATCCGTTTGGGCACGGTTAAGGAAAGATTGACGAGACGATAGGCTCTTTTGAGCGCGCGGAGGGCAAGTCGAGATCAGGCCGAGCCGAGGATGGCGGCTTTTGAGAACCGGAACGGCGGGTACTTGTTCGTAGGTGAGTACGGAAGCGCAGAAGCTGCGGTCGATAGGCCGGCCCCAGCCTAATATCGGCTTGCCTTAAAGCGGCACCACCTTGCCCTCTGCCAGCGTGACCCGCCGGTCCATGCGCGAGGCCAGTTCGTGATTGTGGGTGGCGATCAGCGCCGCCAGCCCTGACTGCCTGACCAGCGCCTCCAGCGCATCGAACACGTAAGAGGCGGTGGCCGGGTCGAGATTGCCGGTAGGCTCGTCGGCCAGCAGCACCAGCGGCGCATTGGCGACCGCGCGCGCGATCGCCACGCGCTGCTGCTCGCCGCCGGATAGCTCGGCCGGCCGGTGCTGCGCCCGCTTGCCGATCTGCATGTAGTCGAGAAGCTGCGCCGCCCGCTCGGATGCCTCCTTGCGGCCGAGCCCCTTGATCAGCTGCGGCATCATGATGTTTTCGAGCGCGGTGAACTCCGGCAGCAGATGATGGAACTGGTAGACGAAGCCGACATCGTTGCGGCGGATAGCCGTGCGCTCGTCATCCGACAGCCGGCCACAGGCGCGGCCGCTGAGGATCACGTCGCCGGCGTCCGGCCGCTCGAGCAGCCCCGCCGTATGCAGCAGCGTCGACTTGCCGGTGCCCGACGGCGCCACCAGCGCCACCATCTCGCCACGCCTAAGCGAGAAGTCGGCGCCGTTCAGAATTGTCAGCTTGCGCGGCCCCTGGATATAGTGCCGCTCGACGCCCTTAAGCTCGATAATGGCTTCGGCCATCACTCGTACCTCAAGGCTTCGACCGGATCGAGCCGGGCTGCGCGCCAAGCCGGAAACACCGTGGCCAGGAAAGACAGGGTGAGCGCCATGATGACGACATAGGTGGTCTCGCGCGGGTCCATCTTCGCAGGCAACTGGCTGAGGAAATAGAGCTCGGGATTGAACAGGATCCTGCCGGTCATCCAGGAGAAGAACTGGCGGATCGATTCGATGTTGAGGCAGATGACGACGCCGAGCAGCACGCCGGCGATAGTGCCGGTGACCCCGATCGCAGCCCCCGTCATCAGGAAAATGCGCAGGATCGCGCCGCGCGACGCGCCCATGGTGCGCAGGATCGCGATGTCGTGGCCCTTGTCCTTCACCAGCATGATGAGGCCGGAGATGATGTTGAGCGCCGCCACCAGCACGATCAGCGTGAGAATCATGAACATGACGTTGCGCTCGACCTGCAGCGCCGAGAAGAAGGTCTCGTTGCGCTGGCGCCAGTCTACGAGGTCGACCGGCCGCTGCGCCGCCTGCTCGACCAACGGCTTCAGCGCATCCACATTGTCCGGATTGTCGACATAGATCTCGATGGTCTGCGCCCGTCCGTCCATGTTGAAATAGAGCTGGGCTTCCGAAAACGGCATGTAGACGATCGAGCTGTCATATTCCGACATGCCGACCTCGAAGATCGCCGCCACCTTGTAGCCCTTCATGCGCGGCGTGGTGCCAAGCGGGGTAACGTCGCCTTCGGGTGAGATCAGCGTGATGGTGTCGCCGAGCACCAGCCCGAGATTCTCGGCCATGCGCTTGCCGATCGCCACGCCATCGCCGGTGTCGAAACCGTCGAGCGTGCCCTGCTTGATGTTGCTGGACACAATCGAGATCTTGTTGAGATCCTCGGCGCGAATGCCGCGCACCAGCGCGCCGGTGCCGCCGCCGACATTACCTTGCGCCAGCACCTGCCCGTCGATCAGCGGGATAGCGTATTTGACGCCGGCAACGCCGTTGATGCGGCTCGCCACCTGCGCATAGTCCTCCAGCGGCGAATCGAGCGGCTGCACGATCAGATGGCCGTTGACGCCGAGGATGCGGGTGAGCAGCTCGGCGCGAAAACCGTTCATCACCGCCATGACGACGATCAGCGTGGCGACGCCCAGCATGATGCCGAGGAACGAGATCGAGGCGATGACCGAGATCACCGTCTCCTTGCGCCGCGAACGCAGGTAGCGCCACGCCACCATGCGCTCGAAGCCTGAAAAGGCGCCTGCCGGCGATCGAGCTGCAGCCGCCTCGCCCATCAGGCGATACCCAGGCGTTTCTGGGCCTCCGCAATCGGCAGCGTCTCGCGCTCGCCGCTCCGGCGGTGCTTGATCTCGACCTCGCCGCTAGCCACCCCGCGCGGTCCGACGATCACCTGCCAGGGCAGACCGATCAGGTCGGCGGTTGCGAACTTGCCGCCCGGCCGCTGGTCGGTGTCGTCATAAAGCACGTCCTTGCCGGCCGAGGTCAGCGCTGCGTAGAGCTCGTCGCAGACGCGGTCGCATTCGGCATCGCCGACCTTCATGTTGATCAGACCGATATTGAACGGCGCGACCGCTTCCGGCCAAATAATGCCGTTATCATCATGGCTCGCCTCGATGATTGCCGCGACCAGCCGCGACGGGCCGATGCCGTACGAGCCGCCCGAAGCATAATGGTCCTTGCCATCGGGACCGGTGACCTTCGCGTTCATCGGCTTGGAATACTTCTCGCCGAAATGGAAGATATGGCCGACCTCGATGCCGCGCGCCGAGAGCCTCTCGCCTTCGGGCACCTTCTCCCATGCCGCTTCGTCATGCATCTCGTCGGTGGCGGCGTAAGGAGTCGTCCATTTCGTCACGATGCCGCCGATCTCGGCATCGTTGGAGAAGTTCGTATCCGCGCCGGGCACGTCGAGCGACAGATAGGCGCGGTCGCAGAACACCTGGCTCTCGCCGGTCTCGGCCAGGATGATGAACTCGTGGCTGAGGTCGCCGCCGATCGGGCCGGTATCGGCGCGCATCGGAATGGCCTGCAGGCCCATGCGCGTGAACGTCCTCAAGTATGAGACGAACATGCGGTTATAGGCGGCTCTGGCGCCTTCAAAATCGAGATCGAAGGAGTAAGCGTCCTTCATCAGGAACTCGCGCGAGCGCATCACGCCGAAGCGGGGGCGCACCTCGTCGCGGAACTTCCACTGGATGTGATAGAGGTTGAGCGGCAGGTCCTTGTAGGACTTGACGTAGGCGCGGAAGATCTCGGTGACCATTTCCTCATTGGTCGGACCATAGAGCATGTCGCGGTCCTGCCGGTCCTTGATGCGCAGCATCTCCTTGCCGTAGTCATTGTAACGGCCGCTCTCGCGCCACAGATCCGCCGACTGGATGGTCGGCATCAGGATTTCCAGCGCGCCGGCTCGATTCTGCTCCTCGCGGATGATCTGGCAGACCTTGTCCAGCACGCGCTTGCCGAGCGGCAGCCAGGAGAAGCTGCCCTGCCCCTGCTGGCGGATCATGCCGGCGCGCAGCATCAGCCGATGCGAGACGATTTCGGCCTCACGGGGGTTTTCTTTGAGAATGGGCAGGAAGTAGCGCGACAAACGCATGGACTGGTCCGTGAATGAAAAAATGGCGGCGCGGGGAATCGGCGCAACCGAGGCTGCTTGCCCGGGCTTCATAGCCATTTCATGACCGAATGGAAACCCGAGCGCTCCAAAGTGTTGCGGCGTTCTGCGCATGATCAAAAGGCCCGTTTTGGCCACCAAAGTGCCGCATCTGGCCTTTTGATCGATTCACAAGCAAGCGCTGCCCCACTATTGTGCAGTGCAGCACGATATTGCCTATTTGGGGGCAAAATTCTTCGTGACATTTTCACCTGCCTTGGTCTAGTGTGCGCCGATAACCGAGAGGGCGGAGAAAAATCTGCTCTCCTACGCGGTCAAAGTCTTGGGAGGATGCGATCTAGGCGCGGTTACTCGCTGCCGCCGGACACCGGAAACAGATCGGACGCGTTTAAATTGCAAGGCCTCGTGCCTTGCATTTTTTTTGTGCAATCATCTGCTTAGGACCACGACCTGCCAAACAGCATTATGCTGCGTTAGCCCTCAAAATCGGAAGTCGGCTTCCGATTTCAACCAGCACGGGCGCGGGTTGATCAATACTTGCGGAACTGTGCAGGGCGCTAGCGGCCGGCAGTATGAGTAAAGTCCGGCACGATGTGCGGGATGTCGTCGAAGCCGAAGCCGAGCCCCCTTGTCAGGCCGTAGAAAATGCCGATCACGATCGCGGTGACGACCGTCGTGCGGATCGCCGCGCGCAGCATGTGCGGTCCCTTCGGCGCGCTCGAGACCGTGCCGAGCGTCACGTCCTTGTCCTCATCCTGGGTGCGCAGGCTGAAGGGCAGCACCGCGAACAGCACCAGCCACCAGGTGACGAAGAACAGTGCGACAAAGGAAACCCAGTTCATGCCTGCTCCAATTCGACCAGCGTGCCGAAGAAGTCCTTGGGATGCAGGAACAGCACCGGCTTGCCATGCGCGCCGATCTTCGGATTGCCGTCGCCGAGAACACGCGCGCCGCTCGCCTTGAGATGGTCGCGCGCGACGAGGATATCGTCGACCTCGTAGCAGACATGATGCATGCCGCCCGACGGGTTCTTCGCGAGGAAAGCCGCGATCGGTGAAGCGTCGCCCAGCGGCTCCAGCAGCTCGATCTTGGTGTTGCCGACATCGACGAACACAACCGTGACGCCATGTTCCGGCAGCGCCTGCGGCTCGCTCAGCCGAGCGCCCAGCGTATCGCGATACGCAGCTGTCGCCGCAGCCAGGTTCGGCACGGCAAGCGCGACATGATTTAGGCGTCCGAGCATAAGCGCTCCGAAAGTTAGGGGAGTAGGGGGTAGGAAAAACTCCGAGCTATTTGCTATTCCCTACTCCCTTATTCCCTTATTCCCGTACTCCCCTACTCCCTTATCTAGTGACAAACACCGTCACCAGCGGCTTCTTGCCCCAGGCTTCGTTGGCGGCGCCGCGGACGGCGCGGCGCACGGCCTCCTGCACAAGGTCGAGGTCTTTTCTGCGCTGGCGGGGGATCGAGTCCACCGCGCCGATTGCCGCATCGAGCATCAGGTCCTCTAGCGTCTCGCCGCTGGCATCGGCCTCGGCGACGCCGATCGCCACCAGATCGGGATCGCCGGCTAGCTCGTATTTCTCGTCGAGCACGACGTTGACCGCGACATGCCCGGCATAGGACAGCTTGCGCCGGTCGCGTATGCCCATCGCCTGGTCGGTTCCGATCAAGTATCCATCCTTGTAGAGGCGGCCGAACGGCACCTGGTCGATGATCGTGGCCGGACCGGGCCAGAGCCTCAGCATATCGCCGTCGCGCACCTGTGCCACCTGGCCGATGCCCGACATCGACATCAGCGAGCCCTGCGCCACCAGATGCGCCGCCTCGCCGTGCACCGGCACGCCGATCTGCGGCCGCACCCATTCATACATCTTCCGCAATTCGCTGCGGCGCGGATGGCCGGAGACATGCACCAGCGCGTCGCCGTCCTCGATGATCTTCATGCCGAGGTCGATCAGCCGGTTCTTGATCTCCAGGATCGCCTTCTCGTTGCCGGGAATGGTGCGCGAGGAAAACACCACCGTGTCGCCGGCCGTCAGCGCCACCGACTTCATCTCGTCGCGCGAAAGCTTCGCAAGTGCGGCCAGCGGCTCGCCCTGGCTGCCGGTGCAGATGACCACCAGATTCTCGCGCGGGATATAGCCGTAATCCTCCTCGGCAATGAATTCCGGCAGGCCGTCCATGTAGCCGAGTTCGGTCGCGACATCGATCACGCGCTTCAGCGAGCGGCCGAGCACAAGGCACTGGCGGCCGGCGTCCCGCGCAGCCTTGGCGATCGAAACGATGCGCCCGACATTGGAGGAAAAGGTGGTGACCGCGACGCGGCCCTTGGCGTTTTCGATGACGCCTTTCAGGCCCTCGCCGACCGCCACTTCCGACGGCGACTCCCCTTCCCGCAGCGCATTGGTGGAATCGCAGATCAGCGCCAGCACGCCCTTGTCGCCGTAAGCGCGGAAGCGCGCCTCATCCGTCTTGGGGCCGATCGTCGGCGCCGGATCGATCTTCCAGTCGCCGGTGTGGATTACCGTGCCGGCGGGCGTAGCGATCGCCAGCGACATCGGCTCGGGAATGGAATGCGCAACCGGGATGGCTTCGATCTCGAACGGCCCGATAGTGAACGTCTCGCCGGCCCTGTAGATCATTGCCGGGATTTTTGGCGCGTTCTGCTCGCCCTGCCGTTTGGCCTCCAGCAGGCCGGCGGTGAACGGCGTCATCCAGACCGGCACTTTGAGCTTCGGCCAGATATCGAGCAGCGCGCCGTAATGGTCCTCATGCGCATGGGTTACGACCACGCCGCGCAAGCCGTCGAGGTTCTCCTCGATGAAGCGTGTGTCGGGCAGGATCAGATCGACGCCCGGATGCGCGCTGTCCGGAAATGTGACTCCGACATCGACTACGATCCATTCGCGCGCGTCCGCGGGCCCGTAGCCATAGAGGGCGAAGTTCATGCCGATCTCGCCGACGCCGCCGAGCGGCGCGAAGACGAGTTCGGCGTTCTCAGTATTCGCCATAAATCCTTTCCTTCCTGGCCAGTCAGGCCAAGCCAATCAAATCAAGTCGTCAAAGACGGGCCGACGCGACCGCGCCGAAATGCACGTCGCCGGCCGCGATCGTCAAAACAGTTCCGTCATCGTCGCGGATCACGAAACGGCAGTCCTCGTCAATGGTTTCGAAGACGCCGCGCACCACATTGCCGTCAATTCTGACAGCAACCTCGCCGCCGAGCCCCGCGGCGCGCGCCAACCAGCGTTTCCTGATCGCGCTAAGTCCCCGCCCGTCGTCCCACAATCTGAAATTCTCGCTCCAGGCATCCGAGAGCGCCAGGAACAGCATCTCGGCATCGCAATTGGCACCCAGCGCCTGCAGCGACGTCGCCGGATAAGGCAGATCCTCGGGGTATGCCACGACGTTGACGCCGATGCCGACGGCAACCGCGAAACGGCCGCCTTCGAGCAGGGTCGATTCCAGCAGGATGCCGGCAAGCTTGGCGCCGGTGGCGAGCACGTCGTTCGGCCATTTCAGCTCGAAGCGGTTGCGTCCTTCGCTGGCTCCGTCCAGGCCAACGGCGATCCGGCCTTGCGGGACGACGGCATCGAGCGCGTCGGCCAATGCAAGCCCGGCGACGAAGCCAAGCGTCGCGGCGAGCCGCAGCTCGCCATTCGGAACCAGAAGCAGCGTCGCCGCCAGATTGCCTTCAGGCGTCGCCCAGGCGCGGCCGCGCCGACCGCGTCCGCTTTCCTGCTTCTTCGAGACGACCCAGAGTTTTCCCGGATCGCCCGCGCGCGCGTGCTCCAGCGCCAGCGCGTTGGTCGAGCCGACGCTGTCATGGGCCTCGAGCCGGAACCCCTCCGACGCCGCGGTTGGAGCCAGCCGAAATGCCATCCCGTCAGAAGAAGGTCTTGGCGGCGGCTTCGGCATAGCTGCCGATCGGCCCGCCGATCAGCACATAGAACAGCACGAAGGCGCCGCTGACGCCGAGCACGAGGCGCAATTCGCTGGCCATCGGCACAAAGCCGCCGACAGGCTCGTCGAACCACATGATCTTGATGATGCGCAGGTAATAGTAGGCGCCCACCACCGAAGCCAGCACCCCGATGATCGCCAGGGCATAGAGATGCGCGTTGATGGCGGCGAGGAACACGTACCATTTCCCCCAGAAGCCGGCGAGCGGCGGAATGCCGGCCAGCGAGAACATCAGGATGGTGAGGATGGTGGCCATGATGGGATTGGTCGAGGCGAGGCCCGCCAGATCGCCGATCTGCTCGACATTGCCCTCCTTGCGCCGCATGGCGAGGATGAAGGCGAAGGTGCCGAGCGTCATCACCAGATAGATCAGCATGTAGATCGCCACGCCGCGCACGCCGGCCTGGCTGTTCGCGGCAAGGCCGACCAGCGCGTAGCCCATATGACCGATCGAGGAATAGGCCATCAGCCGTTTGATGTTGGTCTGGCCGATCGCGGCGAAGGCGCCGAGCGCCATCGAGGCGATCGAGATGAAGACGACGATCTGCTGCCAGTCGGCGGCGATCGGCTTGAAGGCGCCCATGGTGACGCGCACGATCAGCGCCATCGCCGCCATCTTCGGGGCGGCGGCCAGGAAGGCGGTGATCGGCGTCGGTGCGCCCTCATAGACGTCCGGCGTCCACATGTGGAACGGCACCGCCGAGATCTTGAAGGCGAGGCCGGCGAGCACGAAGACCAGGCCGAAAACAAGGCCGAGCTGACGTTCGCCGCTGCCCAGCGCCGTCGCGATCTCGTGAAAGCCGGTGTTGCCGGTATAACCGTAGACCAGCGAGATGCCGTAGAGCAGCATGCCCGACGACAGCGCTCCGAGAACAAAATATTTGAGGCCGGCCTCGGTCGAGCGGACATTGTCACGGTTGATCGCCGCCAGCACATAGATCGCCAGCGACTGCAGCTCGAGCCCGAGATAAAGGCCGATCATGCCGTTGGCCGAGATCATCAGCATCATGCCGAGCGTGCACAGCACGATCAGCACCGGATATTCGAACTTGTCGAAATGCTCCTGCCTGGCAAACCGCATCGACATGACGAGCGTGACGGCCGAGCCGATCAGCGCCAGCATCTTCATGAAGCGGCCGAAGGAGTCCTGGACGAAAGCGCTGCCATAGGCAGACCCCTCGCCGCCGGAGAAAGCCAGCCAGAGGCCGGCGATCACAAGCACCGCGACCGCGAGCCCGGTCACCGTCGTGGTGTTGTTGGAGCGCGAATAGGCACCCACCATCAGAAGCGCCAGCGCGCCGATGGCGAGGATCAGTTCCGGCGTTGAGAGCGAAAGGCTGGAGAGAAGGTCCGGCGTCATGGTATTTCCCCGGTCAGTTCGCCGCCGCGGTCTGCGCGGAATTGATGGATGCGGTGACGTTGGTGACGAGCGCCTTGACCGACTGCGTGGTGGCATCGAACACAGGCGCCGGATAGACGCCGAAGAAGATCACCAGCACCACCAGCGGGTAGATGATCGCCTTCTCGCGCGTCGACAGATCGAGCAGGTTCTTCAGGCTCTCCTTGGTCAGCGCGCCGAAGATCACGCGGCGGTAGAGCCAGAGCGCATAGGCTGCCGACAGGATCACGCCGGTAGCGGCGAAGAACGCCACCCAGGTGTTGACCCGAAACACGCCGAGCATGGTCAGGAACTCGCCGACGAAGCCGCTGGTGCCCGGCAGGCCGACATTGGCCATGGTGAAGATCATGAACGCGGTCGCGTATTTCGGCATGTTGTTGACCAGCCCGCCATAGGCGTCGATTTCGCGCGTATGCATGCGGTCATAGATGACGCCGACGCACAGGAACAGCGCGCCGGAGACGAGCCCATGGCTGAGCATCTGGAACATCGCGCCCTGCACGCCCTCCTGATTCATCGCGAAGATGCCCATGGTGACGAAGCCCATATGGGCGACCGACGAATAGGCGATGAGCTTCTTCATGTCCTCCTGCATCAGCGCCACCAGCGAGGTGTAGATGATGGCGACGACCGAGAGCGTGAAGATCAGCGGCGCGAACATCTCCGACGCCAGCGGGAACATCGGCAGCGAGAAGCGCAGGAAGCCGTATCCGCCCATCTTCAACAGGATGCCGGCCAGGATGACCGAACCCGCCGTCGGCGCCTCGACATGCGCGTCGGGCAGCCAGGTGTGCACCGGCCACATCGGCATCTTCACCGCGAAGGAGGCGAAGAAGGCGAGCCACAGCCAGGTCTGCATGTTGGCCGGGAAGTTATGCGTCAGCAGCGTGGTGATGTCGGTCGTGCCGGACTGGAAGAACATCGCCATGATGGCGAGCAGCATCAGCACCGAGCCGGCAAGCGTATAAAGGAAGAACTTGAACGAGGCATAGACGCGCCGCTTGCCGCCCCAGACACCGATGATGATGAACATCGGAATCAGGCCGCCCTCGAAGAAGACGTAGAAGAGCACAATGTCGAGCGCGCAGAACACGCCGATCATCAGCGTCTCGAGGATCAGGAAGGCGATCATGTAGGCCTTGACGCGCTTCTCGATCGCATCCCACGAGGCCAGGATGCAGAGCGGCATCAGGAAGGTGGTCAGGATGACGAACAGCATCGAGATGCCGTCGACGCCCATATGGTAGGAGATGCCCGAATCCAGCCAGGCGTGCTTCTCGACGAACTGGAAGCCGGCCTGCGAATTATCGAAGCCCTTCCAGATGAACAGCGACACCACGAAGGTGAACGCCGTCGTGATGAAGGCGATCGAGCGGATGTTGCGGCGCGCGTTTTCGCTGTCGTCGCTGATCGGCAGAATGAGCAGAACACCAACCAGCGGCAGGAAGGTGACCAGCGAGAGGATTGGCCAGTCGGTCATCAGAGCATCATCCAGGTGACGAGAGCGGCCACGCCGATCAGCATGGCGAAGGCATAGTGGTAGAGGTAGCCGGTCTGCAATTTGACGACGCGGTTGGTGACGTCGACGACGCGCGCCGAGATGCCGTCGGGGCCGAGCCCATCGATGATGGCGCCGTCACCCGTCTTCCATAGGAACCGGCCGAGGCGCTTCGCCGGCCGCACGAAAAGGAAGTCGTAGAGCTCGTCGAAATACCATTTGTTGAGCAGGAAGCCGTAGAGCAGGCGATGGTTGGCGGCGACGCTCCGGGGCAGTTCCGGCGAGCGGATGTAGAACTTCCACGCGACCGCAAAGCCGATGACCATGGCGATGAACGGAGCCAGTTCCACCCACAACGGCAATTCGTGGATCTCGTGCAGGATGTGGTTGTCCGGCAGCGTGAACAGCGAGGCCTTCCAGAACTCGGCATAGCCCTCGCCGATGAAGGCGCCGTGGAAGATGATGCCGGCAAACAGCGCGCCGGCAGCCAGCACGTAGAGCGGCACCAGCATCACCGGCGGCGATTCATGCACGTGATGCATGACCTCGTGGCTGGCGCGCGGCTCGCCGTGGAAGGTCATGAAGATCAGCCGCCAGGAATAGAAGCTTGTGAAGGCGGCGGCGATCACGAGCAGCACGAAGGCAAAGCCCGCGACCGCGTTGTGGCTGGCAAAGGACGCTTCGATGATGGCGTCCTTGGAGAAGAAGCCGGCGGTGCCGATCACCGTCGCCGGGATCCCGACGCCGGTCAGCGCCAGGGTGCCGATCACCATCATCCAGTACGTCTTGGGGATGAGCGTCCTCAACCCGCCCATCAGGCGCATGTCCTGCTCGTCGGAGACGGCGTGGATGACCGAGCCCGAGCCGAGGAAGAGCAGCGCCTTGAAGAAGGCATGCGTGAATAGATGGAAGATCGCCGCGCCATAGGCGCCGACGCCGAGCGCCACGAACATATAGCCGAGCTGCGAGCAGGTCGAATAGGCGATGACGCGCTTGATATCGTTCTGGACAAGGCCGACGGTGGCCGCGAAGAAGGCGGTGAAGGCGCCGATGAAGGTGACGACGGTCAGCGCCGAATGCGACAGCTCGAACAGCGGCGAGAGCCTCGCCAGCATGAACACGCCGGCCGTCACCATGGTCGCGGCATGGATCAGCGCCGAGACGGGCGTCGGGCCTTCCATGGCATCGGGCAGCCAGGTGTGCAGCGGCACCTGCGCCGACTTGCCCATGGCGCCCATGAACAGCAGCAGGCAGACCACCGTTAGCGCCGTGTGCTTGTCGAGCGCATGGCCGAGGAAGGTGAGCACCGCGGCGCCCTCCGGCGCGCCTTCGGCCGGAAGGAAGGAGGCTGCGTTGGCAAAGACTGTGCCGAGATTGACCGAGCCGAACAGCACGAAGACGCCGAAGATGCCGAGCGCGAAGCCGAAGTCGCCGACGCGGTTGACGACGAAGGCCTTGATCGCCGCGGCGTTGGCGGAGGGCTTCTTGTACCAGAAGCCGATCAGCAGATAGGAGGCGAGGCCGACGCCTTCCCAGCCGAAGAACATCTGCACCAGATTGTCAGCCGTCACCAGCATCAGCATCGCGAAGGTGAACAGCGACAGATAGGCGAAGAAGCGCGGCCGGTTCGGATCGTGGTGCATGTAGCCGATCGAATAGATATGGACCAGCGCCGACACGGTGTTGACGACGACCAGCATCACCACCGTCAGTGTGTCGATCCTGAGCGCCCAGGCGACGTCGAGCCCGCCCGCCTGGATCCAGCGCAGCACCGGCACGGTGAACACTTCGCCATGGCCGAAGCCGACGGTGAAGAAGGCGATCCACGACAGCACCGCCGCGATCACCAGGAAGCCGGAAGTGATGTATTCGGATGCCTTGGCGCCGAGCGAATTGCCGAACAGGCCGACAATCAGGAAGCCGAGCAGCGGAAGGAAGACGATGGCCTGGTACATGGTTGTTCCCGTCAACCCTTCATCTGGTTCACGTCTTCGACCGCTATCGAGCCGCGGTTGCGGAAGAAGACGACAAGAATGGCAAGTCCGATCGCGGCCTCCGCCGCGGCGACCGTCAGCACGAACAGGGCGAATACCTGCCCTACGAGGTCATGCAGCGCCGCCGAGAAGGCGACGAAGTTGATGTTGACCGCGAGCAGGATCAGCTCGATCGACATCAGGATGACGATGATGTTGCGGCGGTTCAAAAAGATGCCGAACACGCCGAGCGTGAACAGGATCGCCGATACGGTCAGATAATGCGCGATGCCGACGACCATCTCAGATACCCTCGCCCGACTTGACCTTGCGGATTTCCATGCCCGTTGCCGGCGTGCGGCCGACCTGCGCGGCGATCGACTGCCGCTTGACGCCTTCCTTGTGGCGCAGCGTCAGCACGATGGCACCGATCATGGCGACCAGAAGCACGAGGCCGGCGATCTGGAAATAATAGAGATAGTCCGTGTAGAGGATGTCGCCGAGCGCCGCCGTGTTGGAGCGCGCGGCGAGGTCCGGCGTTGCCTTGGCCACCGTCGAGGCAAGCTGCGGCGCGAAGCTGTAGCCGCCGAGCACGACGATCAGCTCCGCCGCCAGGATCAGCCCGACCAGCGCGCCGATCGGCGCATATTGCAGCGCGCCCTGCTTCATCTCCGCGAAGTCGACGTCGAGCATCATGACGACGAACAGGAACAGCACCATCACCGCGCCGACATAGACGACGAGCAGGATCATCGCCAGGAACTCGGCGCCGGTCAGCATGAACAGGCCAGCGGCATTGAAGAAGGTGAGGATCAGGAACAGCACGGAATGCACAGGGTTGCGCGACGAAATGACCATGAAAGCCGACGCCACGGCGATAAAGGCGAAGAGGTAGAAAAAGACCGCCTCTAGTCCACTCAGCATGGGGTTCCCTCGGGTTCCTGTCCGAACACTGGCTCAGCGCCCCTGCTCGATGTCGCCGCCGCCTCCGGCTGGCAAAGTTGCGTGTTCCTATCGCATGTTCCGATCGGGTTGAAAGACCCGATCGAAAGAAACATGCGACACTCTTTTCATTCCGGAGGATGATCTGGTCCGAAAGTCTGCAACTTTTCGGGGACCATCCTTTGGACGAGGCCCTCGCCCCGTCCATGCGTCAAATCTCAGCGATAGGGCGCGTCCAACGCGATGTTGCGCGCCAGCTCACGCTCCCAGCGATCGCCGTTCGCGAGCAGCTTTTCCTTGTTGTAGTAAAGCTCCTCGCGCGTCTCGGTCGCGAATTCGAAATTCGGCCCCTCGACGATGGCGTCGACCGGGCAGGCTTCCTGGCAGAAGCCGCAATAGATGCACTTCACCATGTCGATATCGTAGCGCACGGTGCGCCGCGTACCGTCGTTGCGGCGCGGGCCGGCTTCGATGGTGATCGCCTGTGCCGGACAGATCGCCTCGCAAAGCTTGCAGGCGATGCAGCGCTCCTCCCCATTGGGGTAGCGGCGCAGCGCGTGCTCGCCGCGGAAGCGCGGGCTGGTCGGTCCCTTCTCGTGCGGATAGTTGATCGTCTCCTTCGGCGCAACGAACTGGCGCATCGACAGGAAGAAGGCGCTGACGAAATCCTTCAGCAACAGGGCCTTTGCGGCTTGGGCAAGAGCGGACATCACGCAAACCCCGTGATCTTGAGGAAGGCCGCGGTGGCGACGACCATGAACAGCGAGATCGGCAGGAAGACCTTCCAGCCTAGCCGCATCAGCTGATCATAGCGGTAGCGCGGCACAAACGCCTTCACCATCGAGAACATGAAGAACACCAGGCAGACCTTGAGCACGAACCAGATCAGGCCCGGCACCCAGGTGAAGGGCGCGAAATCGAACGGTGGCAGCCAGCCGCCGAGGAACAGGATGGTGGCCAGCGCGCACATCAGGACGACGGCGACGTACTCGCCCAGGAAGAAGAGCAGGAACGGCGTCGACGAATATTCGACCATGTGTCCGGCGACGAGTTCCGATTCCGCTTCCACCAGATCGAAGGGCGGACGGTTCGTCTCGGCCAGCGCCGAGATGAAGAACACGATGAACATCGGGAACAGCGACAGCCAATGCCAGTCGAGGAAGGTGTTGGGCAGGCCGAGCTTGGTGCCGAGGCCATCCTGCTGCGAGAGCACGATGTCGGAGAGGTTGAGCGAGCCGACGCAAAGCAGCACGGTGACGATGACGAAGCCGATCGACACCTCGTAGGACACCATCTGCGCGGCTGAGCGCAGCGCGCCCAGGAACGGATATTTCGAGTTCGACGCCCAGCCGCCCATGATCACGCCGTAGACCTCGAGCGAGGAGATGGCGAAAACATAAAGGATGCCGACATTGATGTTAGCAATAGCCCAGCCTTGATTGACCGGAATGACCGCCCAGGCCGAGATCGCGAGCACGGCTGAGACCAGCGGCGCCAGCAGGAAGACGCCCTTGTTGGCGCCCGACGGGATCACCGGCTCCTTGAAGACGAATTTCAAAAGGTCGGCGAAGGCCTGCAGCGTGCCCCAGGGACCGACCACGTTCGGGCCGCGGCGCAGCTGCACCGCAGCCCAGATCTTGCGGTCGGCATAAAGCACGTAAGCCACAAAGATCAAAAGAACGACGATCAGCACGACCGACTTCAACAGGATCAGCAGCGCCGGCAGCACGTAGAAGGAAAAGAAGGTGTCCATGCTTATTCCGCCGCCTGCTTGAAGCCGCTCTTGGCCAGCGCCGAGCACTCAGCCATCACGGCCGAGGCCCGCGCGATCGGGTTGGTGAGATAGAAGTCCTTCACCGGCGAGGTGAAGGTGCCCTTGTTCAAGCGTCCGCCGAGCTTCGCCGCCCTGGCAACGCCGTCGGCGCTGCCCGCCGCGACATGATCGACGCGGGCAAGATGGGGGTATTCGCCATAGAGCTTCGCGCGCAGCTGCGCCAGCGAATCGAACGGCAGCTTCTTGCCGAGCACATCCGACAGCGCCCGCAGGATCGCCCAGTCCTCGCGCGCTTCGCCCGGGGCGAAACCGGCGCGGTTGGTCTGCTGCACGCGGCCTTCCGTGTTCACATAGGTGCCGGACTTTTCGGTGTAGGCAGCAGCCGGCAGGATGACATTGGCGCGGTGTGCGCCCACATCGCCATGCGTGCCGATATAGACGACGAAGGCGCCGCCGGTCTTGGCCATGTCGATCTCGTCGGCGCCAAGCAGGAACAGGAGATCCGTCGCGCCCAGCATGCCGGCGACATTCTTGCCGCCCTCGCCCGGCACGAAGCCGACGTCGAGCCCGCCGACTCTGGCCGCCGCGTTGTGCAGCACCGCGAAGCCGTTCCACTCGGCCGTGACGGCATTGACGGCCATCGCCAGCCTTGCCGCCTGGCCGAGCACTGCCGCGCCGTCCGAGCGCGCCAGGGCGCCCTGGCCGACGATGATCAGCGGATGCGCTGCATTCTTCAGCACCTCGAAGAACTTGCCGTTGCCGTCGGCCAAGTCCTTCAAGGATTCTGGGCCGGCGCCGATGAGCTCGTAGTCATAGCGCGTGTCGCCGATCTCGCCGATGACGCCGATCGGCAGGTTGCCGACGCGCCAGCGCTTGCGGATGCGGGCGTTGAGCACCGAAGCCTCGAAGCGCGGATTGGCGCCGACGATCAGCACCGCGTCGGCCTGCTCGATGCCTTCGATGGTCGGATTGAAGATGTAGCTCGCGCGGCCGAGCGACGGATCGAGCGCAGCGCCGTCCTGGCGGCAGTCGATGTTCTTGGAGCCGAGCGCCGCCATCAAAAGCTTGAGCGCATAGATTTCCTCGACCGCGGCGAGGTCGCCGGCGATCGCGCCGACGCGCTCAGGGGCGGTCTTCGACACCTCGTCCTTGATCGCCGCGAAGGCTTCCGCCCAGCTTGCCGGAGCAAGCTTGCCGTTCTTGCGAACGTAGGGACGATCGAGGCGCTGGGTGCGCAGGCCATCCCAGATGAAGCGCGTCTTGTCCGAGATCCACTCCTCGTTCACGGCCTCGTTGACGCGCGGCAGGATGCGCATCACCTCGCGGCCGCGGCTATCGACGCGGATCGCCGAGCCGACGGCGTCCATGACGTCGATCGACTCCGTCTTGGTCAGCTCCCACGGCCGCGCCTGGAAGGCGAACGGCTTGGAGGTCAGCGCGCCGACCGGGCAAAGATCGATGACGTTGCCCTGGAGCTCCGAGGTCATCGCCTGTTCGAGATAGGTGGTGATCTCGGCATCCTCGCCGCGGCCGATCAGGCCGAGTTCGGAGATGCCGGCGACTTCGGTGGTGAAGCGGACGCAGCGCGTGCAGTGGATGCAGCGGTTCATCACCGTCTTGACCAGCGGACCGATATACTTGTCTTCGACCGCCCGCTTGTTCTCATGGTAGCGCGAGGAGTCGACGCCGAAGGCCATCGCCTGGTCCTGCAAGTCGCACTCGCCGCCCTGGTCGCAGATCGGGCAATCCAGCGGATGGTTGATCAGCAGGAACTCCATCACGCCTTCGCGGGCCTTCTTGACCATCGGCGTGTTGGTGAAGATTTCCGGCGCTTCGCCGTTCGGGCCGGGGCGCAGGTCGCGCACGCTCATGGCGCAGGAGGCCTGCGGCTTGGGCGGGCCACCCTTCACCTCGATCAGGCACATGCGGCAATTGCCGGCGATGGACAACCGCTCATGGAAGCAGAAGCGCGGCACTTCCGCGCCGGCGTCCTCGGCCGCCTGCAGCAGCGTGTAATGGTCGGGTACCGTGATCTCTTTCCCGTCGACCTTGAGCTTTGCCATTCGCCTCAAACCCTCGCGGATTTCCCGCAATCTTTCGTTCCGGGGCGCGACTGCGCCCGGCATTTCATCTCACTATTTGGCGGCCAGCGCCGCCGCTTGGCCAGTCCAGTCGTCGCGGCCGACGCGGCCGGCGAGCGACAGGTAATCCTCGACCCAGGCGATCTCTTCCGCGGTCCAGGCAGCGATCTGGTCGTAGGACCAGATGCCAAGACCATTCAGCACCTTCTCCAGCTTCGGCCCGATGCCCGATATCGCCTTCAGGTCGGACGGCTTTGCCGGCTTGTCGATCGCCTTGGGCTGCCTGAAATCTTCCGGCATCAGACCGGTCGCGGCCGTTCCGGCTACCGTGTCGCCTCTCGCGTCGAGCGCCTTCTCAGCGCTGGCGTTCGCCGCGATGTCGGTCACATCCCTGGCGAAGGTCTGCGCCTCGGCGATCAGCGTCTCGGTCGCCTTGCGCGCCTTGGACGAATTGTTGGCGGCTTCGGTCCGCGCCTCGAGATCGTCGAGGAACGGCTGGAGCATGCGCTGCGAGGCTTCGACGGCGCCGGAGAACGCGCCCACCCAGACACCCAGGGCATGGTTGGCGAAACCGATGCCTACCGCCGATAGTGCAGCCACGCCCGCGACAGGATGCGCCATCAGGTTGACGGCGCTGGCCATCTCCCTCGGCATCATCTTGGTCAGGTCCGGGTTCATCTTCTCGAGTTCGTCCAAATAAGGCATCAGCGGGTAGGCTATCGAATACGGCGCCATAGACATCTCCTGGTCGTTTCTTCGTACGCCCCGCCCCTGCTTTCCGTCCCGGGCAATGCCCGTCTTGCAAATCTATTCCGCCGCCGCCATCACCGGCTCGACCCGGTGCGCGTTGCGCGAAAACTCGTCGATGCGGCGCTCCACCTCGCCACGGAAATGCCGCATCAGGCCCTGGATCGGCCAGGCCGCGGCATCGCCCAGCGCGCAGATCGTGTGACCTTCCACCTGCTTGGTGACATCGAGCAGCATGTCGATCTCGCGCTTCTGCGCTTCGCCGCGCACCAGCCGTTCCATCACCCGCCACATCCAGCCGGTGCCTTCGCGGCACGGCGTGCACTGGCCGCAGCTCTCATGCTTGTAGAAGTAGGAAAGCCTGGCGATCGCCTTCACGATATCGGTCGACTTGTCCATGACGATGACAGCCGCAGTGCCGAGGCCGGATTTGAGGTCGCGCAATGCATCGAAATCCATCGGCGCGTCGATGATCTGCTCGGCCGGCACCAGCGGCACCGAAGCGCCGCCCGGGATGACCGCGAGCAGATTGTCCCAGCCGCCGCGAATGCCGCCGCAATGCGTCTCGATCAGTTCGCGGAACGGGATCGACATCGCCTCTTCGAAGGTGCACGGATTGTTGACGTGCCCGGACACGCAGAAGAGCTTGGTGCCGGCATTGTTCGGCCGGCCGAAGGACGAGAACCAGGCAGCACCCCGGCGCAGGATCGTCGGCGCCACGGCGATGGATTCGACGTTGTTGACCGTGGTCGGGCAGCCATAAAGGCCGACATTGGCCGGGAATGGCGGCTTCAGTCGCGGCTGGCCCTTCTTGCCCTCGAGACTTTCGAGCAGCGCCGTCTCCTCGCCGCAAATATAGGCGCCGGCGCCGTGGTGCATATAGACGTCGAAGTCGTAGCCGGAGGTGTTGTTCTTGCCGATGAGCTTGGCCGCATAAGCCTCGTCGATGGCGCGCTGCAGCGCCTCGCGCTCGCGGATGAACTCGCCGCGCACATAGATGTAAGCAGCGACCGCGCCCATGGCGAAACCGGCGACCAGCGCGCCCTCGACCAGCGTATGCGGATCGTTGCGCAGAATGTCACGGTCCTTGCAGGTGCCAGGCTCGGATTCGTCGGCATTGATGACGAGATAGCTCGGCCGGCCATCGCTCTGCTTGGGCATGAACGACCATTTCAGGCCGGTCGGGAAGCCGGCGCCGCCACGGCCGCGCAGGCCGCTTGCCTTCATTTCGTTGATGATCCAGTCGCGTCCCTTGGCGATCAGGCCGGGTGTATCGTCCCACATGCCGCGCGCCTGCGCTCCGGCCAGCGACTTGTCGAAGAGGCCGTAGATGTTGGTGAAGATGCGGTCTTTGTCCTGAAGCATTGTTCGTCCCTCAGACCGGCTTCTTGCCGAAGACGCGGATGTACTCGGCGACGCCGCCCTTGGCGAGCGCCTTGGCCTGCTTCGCCCAGTCGTCGCGCTCGATACGGCCGCGGAAATTGAGATAGCCGTCGACCCATTCGCGCTCGGCCTTCCTCCACGCAGAGACCTGCGCGAAAGTATAAATGCCAAGCGAATGCAGGACGCCTTCGATCTTCGGACCGACACCGGAGATCAGCTTCAGATCGTCGACCGTTGCCGGACGCGCGATCCCGGCCGGGCGGTTCTTGTCCTCGAGCGAAGGCTTGGCCGTCTTGGTCGCAGGCTGCTTCGCTTCCGGCGACTTGAAGGCGGACGCCGGCTCGGCCTTGGCCTTCGGCCCGCTGCGCGGCTTCGAAACCGCCTCGACTTCCGGAGAAGCCTGGTTGGCATTGGCTGCGGAGTGGCGCGGCGCCCTGACGCTGGCCGCCTTCTCGGTGGCGGGCGAAACCTTGACCGGCGACGGTGTCCTTAGTGCCGGACTGGTTTCGGGCGCGTCGGTTTTCGGCTTGCCGGATTTCGATGGCCCGACAGGGGCCGAGGGCGGCGCGGCAGGCGCCTGCGAGACGACGGCGGCGGATGCAGTAGCCGGCGCTGCGGCAGCGGCTTGTCTGGCTGCCTTCGCGGCGGCCTTGGCTTCCTTGTCGCGGGTGGATTTCAGGATTGCCTTCTCGCTCTTCAGCGTCGTCAGGCCCGTGGCCGGCTCCGAACCGATGCGGCCGTTCTGCGGACCGGGCTTCACCTCGGCGCCTTTGCCGGCTTCATAGAGATCGATGATCTCGGCAAGGCGCTCCGGCGTCAGGTCTTCGAACGTGTCCTTGAAGATCATGACCATCGGCGCGTTGACGCAGGCGCCGAGGCATTCGACTTCCTCCCACGACAGCGTGCCCCTGTCGTTGGTATGGAACTGGTCGTGATGGATCTTAGACCGGCACACATCCATCAGCGCTTCCGAGCCGCGCAGCATGCAGGGCGTGGTGCCGCAGACCTGGATATGGGCGCGGGTGCCGACCGGATTGAGCTGGTATTGCGTGTAGAAGGTGGCGACCTCGAGGCCGCGGATGCGCGGCATGCCGAGCATATCCGAGATCGTCTCGATCGCCGCTTTCGTCACCCAGCCTTCCTGTTCCTGAGCGATCATGAGCAATGGGATGATGGCCGACTGCTCGCGTCCCTTCGGATATTTGGCGATCCACTGCTGCGCCGCCGCAGCGTTCGCCTCGTTGAAGGCGAAGGAGGCTGGCTGGACGCTGGCATCTGCGAGACGGCGGACTGACATTTAGCGATCGACCTCACCAAACACGATGTCGAGGGAGCCAAGCACGGCGGTGACGTCGGCCAGCATGTGGCCGCGGCACAGGAAATCCATGGCCTGCAGATGCGCAAAACCCGGCGCGCGCAGCTTGCAGCGATAGGGCTTGTTGGTGCCGTCGGAGACGAGATAGACGCCGAACTCGCCCTTCGGCGCCTCGACAGCCGCATAGACCTCGCCGGCCGGCACGCGGTAGCCCTCGGTGTAGAGTTTGAAGTGATGGATGAGCGCTTCCATCGAGCGCTTCATCGCCGCGCGCTTCGGCGGCACCACCTTGCCGTCGAGGTTCGATACCGGGCCACCGCTTTCCTTGCCGAGCAGCAGATCGACGCACTGGCGCATGATCTTCGCCGACTGGCGCATCTCTTCCATGCGCACGAGATAACGGTCGTAGCAGTCGCCGTTCTTGCCGATCGGGATGTCGAAATCCATCTCGGAATAGCATTCATAAGGCTGCGCCTTGCGCAGGTCCCAGGCCGCGCCCGAGCCGCGCACCATCACGCCCGAAAAACCCCAGGCCCAGGCGTCGGCGAGCGACACCGTGCCGATGTCGACATTGCGCTGCTTGAAGATGCGGTTGCCGGTGAGCAAGGCGTCAAGGTCGTCGACCGACTTCAGGAACGGATCGATCCACTTGCCGATATCCTCGATCAGCTTCTGCGGCAGGTCCTGATGCACGCCGCCTGGCCGGAAGTAGGCCGCATGCATGCGCGAGCCGGAGGCGCGCTCATAAAACACCATCAGCTTCTCGCGCTCGACGAAGCCCCACAGAGGCGGCGTCAGCGCGCCGACGTCCATCGCCTGCGTCGTCACATTGAGGATGTGCGACATGATGCGGCCCATTTCGGAATAGAGCACGCGGATCAGCTGGCCGCGCTTCGGCACCTCGATGCCGAGCAGGCGCTCGGCCGCGAGCGCGAAGGCATGCTCCTGGTTCATCGGCGCGCAATAGTCGAGCCGATCGAGATAGGGCACCGCCTGCAGATAGGTCTTGGCCTCGATCAGCTTCTCGGTACCGCGATGCAGCAGGCCGATATGCGGATCGACGCGGTCGACCACCTCGCCGTCCAGCTCCAGCACGAGACGCAAAACGCCGTGCGCAGCAGGGTGTTGAGGCCCAAAGTTAATGTTAAAATTGCGGACGGAGGTTTCAGCCATTGTGGCGCCTCAATTTGGCTTCGCCTTTTCATCGCCCGGAAGGACGTAATCCGTTCCCTCCCATGGGCTCAAAAAGTCAAAGTTTCTAAATTCCTGCTTCAATTCCACCGGTTCATAGACGACTCGCTTGGCCTCGTCGTCGTATCGAACCTCGACGAAGCCGGTCAGCGGGAAATCCTTGCGCAGCGGATGCCCTTCAAAGCCGTAGTCGGTGAGGATGCGGCGCAGGTCCGGATGGCCGGAGAAGAGCACGCCGTAGAGATCATAGGTCTCGCGCTCGAACCAGTCGGCGCCGGGATAGACGCCGGTCAGCGACGGCACCAGCGTCTCCTCGTCGGCCTGGACCTTGAGGCGGATGCGGACGTTCTGCTTCGGCGACAACAGGTGGTAGACGACGTCGAAGCGCTTGGCACGCGACGGATAGTCGGCGCCGCAAATGTCGATGATCGAGACGAACTGGCAGCGCGGGTCGTCGCGCAGGAAGGTCGCGACCTCGGTCAAGTTGCCCGGCTCGACGCAAACCGTCAGTTCGCCATAAGCAAGCACCGTTTCGCCGATGCGGCCGGAGAGCTTCTCGCCGAGATAGGTGGAGAGTTCGTGCAACGCCAAGGCCATTGGTTCACCGTTCGATCGTGCCGGTGCGGCGGATCTTCTTCTGCAACAGGAGAATGCCGTAGAGCAGCGCTTCGGCGCTCGGCGGGCAGCCGGGGACATAGATGTCGACCGGCACGATGCGGTCGCAGCCACGCACCACCGAATAGGAATAGTGATAATAGCCGCCGCCATTGGCGCACGAACCCATCGAGATGACGTAGCGCGGCTCCGGCATCTGGTCGTAGACCTTGCGCAGCGCCGGCGCCATCTTGTTGGTCAGTGTACCCGCGACGATCATGATATCGGACTGGCGCGGAGACGCGCGCGGCGCGACGCCGAACCTCTCTGAGTCATAGCGCGGCATCGAGGTGTGGATCATCTCGACCGCGCAGCAGGCGAGACCGAAGGTCATGAACATCAGCGAGCCGCTGCGCGCCCAAGTGATCAGCGCCTCGGTCGAGGTGACAAGGAAGCCCTTGTCGGCCAGCTCATTATTGATCTCGAGGAAGAAGGGATCGTCCTCCCCCACCGGCCTGCCGGTGTTGGGATCGATGATGCCCTTAGGCTTCGGCGCGACGAGGGTGCCTGAACTGTCGTTCAATCCCATTCTAGCGCTCCTTTTTTCCATTCATAGGCAAAGCCGATGGTCAGCACCGCCAGGAATACCATCATCGACCAGAAGCCGAGCATGCCGAGCTTGGAGAAGGACACCGCCCACGGGAACAGGAAGGCGACCTCGAGATCGAAGATGATGAACAGGATCGACACCAGGTAGAAGCGGATGTCGAACTTCATGCGGGCGTCGTCGAATGAGTTGAACCCGCATTCATAGGCGGAAAGCTTTTCCGGATCGGGATTGCGGTAGGCAACCAGGAACGGCGCAACGATCAGCGCCAGGCCGACAACCATCGCCACTGCGATGAAGAGCACGATGGGCAGATACGAACTTAGGAGTGCGCTCATGCGGCGACTTTCCTTCGGCGGCCAGTTCACTTTGATTACAGCAACGGACTCTAAGGCGGAAGCGTGACAGTTTAACCCGCTGAACCGTTTTAGGTGGCCTATGCTGCGACGCGGCGAGGGTTAGCGCAGCGGTTTCGGCGACGCAAGTCAAACCTTGTTCAAAATCCGGCCCTGGACGCCATATCGGAAGAAACTGGTCCGATCCGCTCCTGTTTGATTTCCTTCATGTTTTAGTCCACTTTTCTATCCTGACATATCTCCCGCCATTTGCCTGTTAGCATGGCCGGAATCACCGACTGGAAATCCCGGCAAAGGATCAGGGCAAGGTAGCTGGATGAAAGAAAAGATCTCGCTCGCCGCAGCAAGGCGCATTGCGCTCGGCGCGCAGGGTTTTACCGATGCGCGGCCGGCCGGCACGCCCGATCGTCGCCATCTCGCCCGTGTGCTTTCCCGAACTGGCCTGCTGCAGATCGATTCCGTCAGCGCCGTGGTGCGCGCCCACTATATGCCGCTCTATTCGCGCCTCGGCCCCTACCCGCTTGCGCTGCTCGACAACGCGGCCGTCACGCGCAAGCGAACCGTCTTCGAATACTGGGCCCATGAGGCTTCCTTCCTGCCCGTCGAGACCTATCCGTTGATGCGCTGGCGCATGCGGCGGGCCGAGAAAGGCGAGGAAATGTATCTCGGCCTCGCCAAATGGGGCCGCGAGCGCAAGGCGATGATCGAGGAGATCTACGGCCAAGTCGCGGAACGCGGGCCGATCGCCGCCTCCGACATCGAAGGCCACAAGGGCAATGGCGGATGGTGGGGCTGGAGCGAGGCCAAGCACGCTTTCGAATGGCTGTTCTGGGCCGGGCGCATCACCACCGCCTACCGGCGAGGATTCGAGCGCTATTACGACCTGCCCGAGCGGGTTCTGCCGCCGGCCATCCTCGACCTGCCGGTGCCCTCGGTCGAGGACGCGCATCGCCAATTGCTGCGCATTTCCGCCCGCGCCCATGGCATCGCAACCTATGGCGATCTGCGTGACTATTTCCGCCTGGCGCCTGGCGATACGAGAGCCAGAATCGAGGAACTGGTCGAGATGGGCGAACTGCTGCCGGTGAAGGTCGAAGGCTGGGACAAGCCCGCCTATCTCCACAAGGACGCCCGCTTTCCGCGCCGCATCGAGGCCCGCGCCCTGCTCGCGCCCTTCGATCCGGTGGTATTCGAACGCACCCGGACGGAAAAACTCTTCGGCTTCCGCTACCGCATCGAGATCTACACGCCGGCCGAGAAGCGCCAGTACGGCTACTACGTGCTGCCTTTCCTGCTCGGCGACCGGATCGTTGCCCGGGTCGATTTGAGAGCTGACCGGCCGGCCGGCGTGCTGCGCGTCCATGCGGCTTTTGCCGAAGCCGGCGCTCCCGCCGAAACGGCCGCACAGCTCTTCGATGAGTTGAAACAGATGCAGGCATGGCTCGGCTTGGAAACCATCGAGGTGACGCCGGCCGGCGACCTTGGGCCGGCGTTGGCCGACATTTCGGTGTCGTAGCCGCGCGTTGACATGCCAGCACCTCTAAGCCTAAATCCGCCGCAGACGGTCTCCTCCCGGCAAGGGGAGGAGCCAAGAGGGAATGCGGTGCGGGAAAACCCAAATCCGCGGCTGTCCCCGCAACTGTGAGCGACGAGCCTCAGCCGAAAACCACTGGGATGTTTCCCGGGAAGGCGGCGTAAGGCGACGACCCGCGAGCCAGGAGACCTGCCGTCTGAGACATGAGAATCCGATCGCTCGGCGGGTTTTCCGGGCAAGGAGCCTGGTTTTGGATCGCAACGTCAGTTTTCCGGCTAATACCGCGGACACTTCGTCCGAACCCCGCGACGCGCTATCGGAAGTGACCGTCATCGTCTGCTCCTCCTGCCGCGATGAGACCGGTTCGGACGCGCATCCGCGCGCCGGCGCCCTCCTTGCCGAAGACGCGCGCCGCGCCGCGCCGGACGAGAAAATCCGCATCCGCATCGTCGAGTGTCTCGGCAATTGCAAACGCCGCCTGAGCGCGGCGCTGCTGCGCGACGGCTGCTGGAGCTATGTCTTCGGTGACCTGGAAACGACCAGCGGCGCCGACCTCGTCATCGGCGCAAAGCTCTTTGCCACCTCGACCGACGGCCTCATCCCCTGGCGAGGCCGGCCCGATTCCCTCAAGCGCGGCCTGGTTGCCCGCATCCCTCCCCTCGACCTGCTGAAGGACTGACATGACCGCATCCCTCTCCCGTGTTCCCTGCACTGTCGTCACCGGCTTTCTCGGCGCCGGCAAGACCACGCTGATCCGCAACCTGCTCGAAAACGCCAAGGGCAAGCGGCTGGCGATCATCGTCAACGAATTCGGCGATGTCGGCATCGACGGCGAGATCCTGAAAGGCTGCGGCATCGACACCTGCCCAGAGGAAAATATCGTCGAGCTCGCCAATGGCTGCATCTGCTGCACCGTCGCCGACGATTTCGTGCCGGCGCTCGACCAGATCCTGTCGCGCACGCCGAAGGTCGACCACATCCTGATCGAAACCTCCGGCCTCGCTTTGCCGAAGCCGCTCGTCCAGGCCTTCCACTGGCCGACGGTGAAGAGCCGCGTCACCGTCGATGGCGTCATCGCCGTGGTCGACGGTCCGGCGCTGGCCGACGGCCGCGTCGCCTCCGACATGGACGCCCTGCAGGCGCAGCGCGCCGCCGACGATTCCCTCGACCACGACGATCCGGTCGAAGAGGTGTTCGAGGACCAGATCGCCTGCGCCGACCTCATCATCCTGTCGAAGAGCGATCTGATGGACGCGGCGGGCTCAGTCCGCGCCAATGCCGTCATCGGCGAGCATGTGGCGCGCGCCGTCAAGGTCGTGCCGACCGCGCAGGGCAAGGTCGATCCCTCCGTGCTGCTCGGTCTTGGTCTCGCGGTCGAGAACGACATCGAGAACCGCAAGACCCATCACGACGACGAGCTCGACCATGAGCATGACGATTTCGACTCCTTCGTCATCGATATCCCGTCCATCGCCAGTCCGGACGAGCTGGCCAAGCGCGTCGCCCTCGCCGCCGAGCAGGAAAACGTTCTGCGCGTCAAAGGCTTTGTCGAGGTGGGCGGCAAGCCGATGCGGCTGCTGCTCCAGGCCGTCGGCCCGCGCGTCAACCATTATTACGACCGCGCCTGGACGCCGGACGACGACCGCCGATCGCGGCTCGTCGTCATCGGCCTCAAGGGGCTGAACCGTCCGGCGATCGAGCGTATCCTCGCCGGCTGAGGCAAGACCGAACCGCGATGCACATCCTCACCACGACATCCGCCTCGCTCGACGATCTCGCCGAGCCGATCGACCTCAGGCAGACGCCTGCGGATGTCGTGGCGCTGTCCTTCACCGACAGCGATCTCGCCGGCCTCGCCGCTGCCTGGAAGGCCGACGCCGCTCGGCTGCCGTCGATGCGGCTGGCAGCACTTCGCGATCTCTGCCATCCGATGTCGGTCGATCTCTGGATCGACAGTGTCGCGCGCCATGCCAGGGTCGTCCTGGTCCGCATTCTCGGCGGCTACGACTGGTGGCGCTACGGCTGCGACCAGCTCGCAGCGGTTGCGCGCGAGCGAAATATCAAACTGGCGCTGCTGCCGGGCGAAAGCCACGACGAGGATCTGCGGCTGATCGACGCCTCGACCCTGCCGCGCGCCGAACTCGACGCCCTGCTCGGCTATTTCCGCGAAGGCGGCCCGGCGAACATGAGCGCGCTGGTGCAAAGACTGGCAAGGCTCGCCGGGTCGGATACGGCCGTGGCCGAGCCGGTGAGCGTGCCGAAGGCGGGGTATTACCAGGCTGGATTGGGGGTTGTAGAGGAGCTTGAGATCATCGATGTCGGCGGTCCTTCACACCCCCCTCTGTCCTGCCGGACAGAGGGGGGTGTGACAGAGCTCAACATCGACAGCGTCGGTGCCCCCGTCATCCCCATCCTCTTCTACCGCTCGATGCTGCTTGCCGCGGACGTCGCGCCAATCGATGCACTCGCAGATGCCCTTCGGTCGCAGGGCATGACGCCAATGCCGATCTTTGTTTCGAGCCTCAAGGACCCGGTATCGCTGGCTTTCGTCGAAACCGCCATCACCTCGTTGAACCCGTCCGCCATCGTCACTGCAACCGCCTTCGCTTCCGGTGCCGAGCCTGGTGCCGAAACGCTCTTCGACCGTGCCGGCGTGCCCGTGTTCCAGGTCATCGTCGCCACGACGCGGCGCGAAGTCTGGGAGAAAAACCAGCGCGGCCTGGCGCCCGCCGACCTTGCCATGCATGTCGTGCTGCCCGAGCTCGATGGCCGTATCCTCGCCGGCGCGATCTCCTTCAAGGGCGAGATCGACGCCGATCCGGCGCTGGCCTTCCGCGCCTTCGCCAACCGACCGGAAACGGATCGCGTCGCCCAGGTCGCCGCTCGCGTCGCGGCGATCATTCGCCTTCAACGGACGGAGCGGGCGGAACGCAAGCTGGCGATCCTGATTCCGGATTATCCAAGCGCGCCCGGACGCACCGGCTATGCTGTCGGCCTGGATGTGCCGTCGAGCGTGCTCGCCATGCTGCAGGACCTGAAGGAACAGGGCTATGCGGTTGATGGGATTCCACAATCGCCACGCGGGCTGCTGGATGTGTTGGAGGTGGGTGGACTTGGTCTCACCTTACAGGAATATCTCGCCTTTTCGGCAGCGCTTCCCGAAGGTGCACGCGACACGGTTGAGGCAGCGTGGGGGAGAGCCAACGACAAAGCTCACGTCAATGCGCCCCCCTCTGTCCTGCCGGACATCTCCACCTCTAGGGGGGAGATTGCGCCTGCATCGATGCTTTCGCCAATCATCAACGCTGGAGGAGAAGCGCCGTCAGCGAAACTGCCAATCTCCCCCCTTGAGGGGGAGATGTCCGGCAGGACAGAGGGGGGTGTTCAAGCGCCTCCTTCCGCAAGCTTCCCCTTCCGCGCCGCCATCTTCGGCAACGTCACCGTGGCGCTGGCCCCCGACCGTGGCCGCTCCGCAGACCGCCGCGCTGACTACCATGACCCGACCCTTCCCCCGCGCCACGAGCTGATCGCCTTCGGCCTGTGGTTGCAAAAGTCGCTCGGCGTCCACGCCATCGTCCATGTCGGCGCGCATGGCACGCTGGAATGGCTGCCGGGCAAGACGGTCGCGCTCTCCGACACCTGCTTTCCCGAGATCGTCACCGGCTCGCTGCCGGTTGTCTATCCCTTCATCGTCTCCAATCCCGGCGAGGCGGCGCAGGCCAAGCGCCGCATCTCGGCCGTCACGCTCGGTCACCTGCCGCCGCCGCTGACCGGCGCCGGGCTCGACGAGGCGCAACAGAGGCTTGAGCGGCTGGTCGACGAATACGCACAAGCCGACGGGCTCGACCGCCGCCGCCGCGACCGTCTGGCCAGGCTCATCGTCGAGACAGCGGAGAAATCCGGGCTGGCTGCCGAAGCCGGAGTTGCCGGAACCGATGCGCCGGACGAGGCGCTGCGCCGCATCGACGCGTGGCTGTGCGACCTCAAGGATTTTGCCGTCAAGGACGGGCTGCATGTCTATGGCCGCGCGCCCGATGACGAAGCCGATCCGCTGCGCCGCCAAAGCGCCGAGACCGAAAAAGACGCCCTGCTCGCTGCGCTCGACGGGCGTCACATCAAGGCCGGACCGGCAGGCGCGCCGGCGCGCGGTCGTTCCGATGTCCTGCCCACCGGCCGCAACCTTTTCACCTCCGATCCGCGCACCATGCCGACGTCGACGGCCTATGATCTCGGGCAGGCGGCGGCGGAAGAAGTCGTGCGCAGCTATATGCAGAGCCATGGCGACTGGCCGCGCTCGCTGGTCATAGACCTCTGGGGCTCGGCCTCGTTGCGCACCGGCGGCGAGGAGATCGCGCAGGGCCTGGCGCTGATGGGCTGCCGGCCGCAATGGGATGCCGCCACGGGTCGCGTCACCGGCATCGAGGTGATGCCGCCGGCCGCCCTCGGCCGCCCGCGCGTCGACGTCACCTGGCGCATCTCCGGCCTGTTTCGCGATATGTTCCCGACCCAGATCGCGCTGATCGACGCCGCGGCCAGCGCCGTCGCCGGCCGCGACGAGGACGATTGGGAAAATCCGCTTGCCGCCGCGACCCGTGCCCAAGGCAAAATCGGTCCGCGCATTTTCGGCACCTCGCCCGGCACTTACGGCGCCGGGGTCGAGGAATTGCTGTCGCGCGGCGAATGGAGCGCGCGCGAAGAGATCGGCCGCGCCTATCTCGAAGCAACCTCGCATGCCTATGGCGGCGCCGAAGGTGAGGCCATCTCCGCGCCCGGCGTCTTCGAGGGCCGCATGGCCGAGGCGGACCTGCTTGTCCACACCGGCGACGACCCGGGCCGCGACATCCTCGAAGGTTCGGCCGATGTCGCCTTCATCGGCGGGTTTTCGGCCGCACTGGCCGCGCTTGGCAGGAATGCCGATGTCATAGTGCTCGACACGACTGACCCTAAGAAGCCGAAGCCGCGATCGGTCGGCGAAGCGGTGTCGCGCGTGGTGCGGGCCCGCGCCGTCAATCCACGCTTCATTGCCGGGCAGATGCGCCACGGCCCCCGCGGCGCCTCGGAATTCGCCGAGACGGTCGACCGCCTGGTCGGCTTCGCCGAGACCACGCATGCCATATCGGGCGCGCTGATCGAGGCGGTGCACGACGCCTATATCGGCGACACGGAAGTCCGAGCCTTCCTGCTGCGCGAAAATCCCGCCGCCGCGAAGGTCATCGCCGAGCGATTCCTGGCTGCGCGACGGCGCGGTCTCTGGCATCCACTCAGGAATTCCATCGACGACGATCTCACGGCCTTGATCGCCGAGGCACAGGCAAGCGAGGTGGCGGCATGAACGCCTTCTCGCGCCGCGGCGCCTGCCCCGCGTTGAGCGCGCCGATGCAGACCGGCGATGGCCTGCTGGTGCGGCTCAATCCGGTTGCTGGAGGGCTTGCACCCAAGTCGCTGATCGGTCTTTGCGAATCCGCCTTGCGCCACGGCAACGGCATCATGGAAGTGACCGCTCGCGGTAGCCTGCAGATCCGGGGCCTGACAGCAGACAGCGCTGGGCTGCTGGCGGCGGAAGTGGATGCGCTGGGCATCGCCGTGCGGACGGGCGTGCCGGTGGAGACCGGGCCGCTCGCGGGTATCGACCCGCAGGAGATTGCAGATTCGCGCCCGCTGGCGGAACGGATCAGGGCGGCGGTTGAAGAGGCCGGGCTGACGCCACGGCTGGGGCCGAAGGTGTCGGTAGTTGTCGACGGCGGCGGGGAGTTGGCTGTGGATGCGCTGACGGCTGACGTGCGGCTGAAGGCGGTGCGGACTGTGGCCGGCGTCCAGTGGAGCGTGTCGGTTGCCGGTGACAGCCAAAGCGCGAAGTCACTCGCCACTGTTGACGAGGATACGGCACGCAACATCGCGTTGGCTGCACTAAGGATGGTGGCCGAAAAAGGCCGCGAGGCGCACACGCGGGAATTGTCGGAGCGGCAGTTGGCTTCTCTCGCAGGCTGGCATTCCTTCGCGCCCCCCTCTGTCCTGCGGGATATGTCCGGCGGGACAGAGGGGGGCGCCGTAGGGCGTCAGCATTCGCCCATCGGCCTCTTCGACCTGAGCAGCAGCCACGCCCTCGGCTTCGGCCTGCCCTTCGGAAGCATGCCGGCCCAGAACCTCATCGACCTCGCCGCCCAGGCTTCAGATCTGGGCTCGACCGAAATCCGCCTGGCCCCAGGCCGCGCCCTGCTTTTCCTCGGCCTCACCGCATCCGCCTGCCCTCCCCTCCAAGCCTCCGCCGCCGCCCTCGGCTTCGTCACCAAGGCCGCCGATCCGCGCACCCGCATTGCCGCCTGCCCCGGAGCGCCCGCCTGCGCTTCCGGCCGCATCGCCACCCGCGCCATCGCCGAAAAAATGGCAACGGAAAGCCCCGACCTCCTCGATGCCTCCCTCACCCTCCACATTTCCGGCTGCGCCAAGGGCTGCGCCCATCCCGGCCCAGCGGGCCTCACCCTGGTCGGCGACGAAAACGGAGCCGGACTTGTCGTGGACGGGACGGCAAAGGCCCTTCCTGCCGGATACAGGCCGGGCTATGACGCCGCGCGCGGGGTCGCCGGCATTGCGGCGGCGATCCGCAACGCACGGCATCCCGGCGAGACCGCCGCCGCTTGCCTCACAAGGCTCGGCACGACTGAGATCGCCGAACTCTATCGACGGAACTGAAGAATGGCCGCCTACGACTATATCCATGACGGGATGGCGATCTACGAGCGCTCTTTCGCTATCATCCGCGCCGAGGCGGACTTGTCGCGCTTTTCCGAGACAGAGGCCGATGTCGCGATCCGCATGATCCACGCCTGCGGCCAGGTCGAGGCAGCCAGCCAGTTCGTATTCTCCAGCGGTTTCGTTGAAGCGGCCTGTGCCGCCCTTGCCGCCGGGGCGCCGATCTTGTGCGATGCCGAGATGGTCGCCCACGGCATCACCCGTGCCCGCCTGCCGGCCGGAAACGAGGTGATCTGCACGCTGCGCGACCCGCGCACCGTCGAAATCGCCAAGGAAATCGGCAACACGCGCTCGGCCGCCGCTATCGACCTTTGGAGCGAGCGCATGGCAGGTTCGGTGGTCGCCATCGGCAACGCACCGACCGCGCTGTTCTATCTGCTCGAAAAACTGCGCGACGGCGCGCCAAAGCCGGCCGCCATCATCGGCATGCCGGTTGGTTTCGTCGGTGCTGCCGAATCCAAGGATGCACTGGCGGAAAACTCCTACGGTGTGCCTTACGCCATCGTGCGCGGCAGGCTGGGCGGCAGCGCCATGACGGCCGCAGCACTCAACGCATTGGCGAGGCCAGGCCTGTGAACGCTTTCCCCAAAGGCCGGCTCGTCGGCGTCGGCACCGGTCCCGGCGATCCGGAGCTGTTGACGCTGAAGGCGGCGCGCGCGCTGGCCGAGGCTGACGTTGTCGCCTATTTCGCCAAGCGCGGCAACAACAGCAACGCGCGCGCCATCGTCGAGGCGCGCTTTCGCCCGGATATGGTCGAGCTGCCGCTGCTCTATCCGGTGACGACCGAGATCGACAAGGATCACGACGACTATCGCTCGCAGATCACCGATTTCTATGAGCAGTCCGCCGAACAGGTCGCCGGGCATCTCGGCGCCGGCAAGATGGTGGCCGTGCTGTCGGAGGGCGATCCGCTTTTCTACGGCTCCTATATGCATCTGCACGTGCGCCTCTCGCACCGATTCCCGACAGAAGTCATTCCCGGTATCACCGCCATGTCCGGCTGTTGGTCGGCGACCGGCCTGCCGATCGTCCAGGGCGACGATGTGCTGACCGTGCTTCCCGGCACGATGAGCGAGTTCGAGCTGACGCGACGGCTGGCCGATACCGATGCCGCCGTCATCATGAAGGTCGGCCGCAATCTGCCGAAGATCCGCCGCGCGCTGGAAGCGACCGGCAAGCTGACGAAGGCCGTCTATGTCGAGCGCGGCACCATGCCGGGCAGCGTGTCGATGCGGCTCGCGGAAAAGCCGGACGACAAGGCCCCCTATTTCGCCATCGTGCTGGTCGCCGGCTGGTCGGCGCGTCCCGGAGTTCCCGGAGCCAAGCCTTGAGCGGCCGCCTCACCGTGATCGGCCTCGGCCCCGGCAATGCCGATCAGGTCACGCCGGAGGCGATCCGCGCCGTGACGGAGGCTTCCTTCTTCTATGGCTACAAGCCCTATCTCGACCGGCTCGAGCTGCGACAGGACCAGACCCGCATCGCCTCCGACAATCGCGAAGAGCTAGCCCGCTCGAACGAGGCGCTGGCCAAGGCAGCCGAAGGTCACAGCGTCGCTGTCGTGTCCGGCGGCGATCCCGGCGTATTCGCCATGGCGGCCGCCGTCTGCGAGGCGATCGAAGCCGGTCCGCCAGAATGGAGGTCAATCGACCTCGCGGTCGTTCCCGGCGTCACCGCCATGCTCGCGGTCGCCGCCCGCATCGGCGCGCCGCTTGGCCATGATTTCTGCGCCATCTCGCTCTCCGACAATCTAAAACCCTGGGAGCTGATCGAGCTGCGTCTGCTGGCGGCGGCCGGCGCCGGCTTCGTCATTGCGCTCTACAATCCGATCAGCAAGGCCCGCCCCTGGCAGCTCGGCCGCGCCTTCGAATGCCTGAAGGCCATTCTGCCGGGCACCACCCCGGTGATCTTCGGCCGCGCCGCCGGCCGGCCCGAAGAGCGCATCGAGGTGTTTCTGCTCGCCGACGCCGATGCGGCAAAGGCCGACATGTCGACCTGCGTCATCATCGGCTCGCCCGAGACCCGCATCATCAAGCGCGGCGACAAGCCCGCGCTGGTCTACACGCCGCGTTCGGCAACTGGGTCGAGAAAATGATCGACCATCGCAGCCAGCTGATCGACGGTCTCGGCCGACGCAACGTCAGGCAGCGGCGGCCTGCGCACCATGATCACCTCGATGCCGAGCGCGCGCGCCGCGGCGATCTTGCCGTAGGTCGCCTCGCCGCCGCTGTTCTTCGAAACGACGGTATCGATGGCGTATTTTTCAAGCAGCGCGCGCTCGTCCGCTTCGGGGAACGGCCCGCGCGCCAGAAGGTAAACTGCGTCAGGCACAGCCAGCTTTGGCTCGATCGGGTCGACGCTGCGAATGAGATAGCGATGCTGCGGAGCGGCCTCGAACGCGCCGGCTTCCTGCCGGCCGATCGCCAGCAAGACTCGTCGCGGCGCCGTGCCAAGCGCCTTGGCCGCTTCAGCGACGCTCTCCACGAAAGTCCAGCGATCACCCGCGACAGGCTCCCAGCCGGCACGCCGCAGCGCAACCATCGGCACGCGGGTTTGCCTGGCCGCCTCAGCGGCATTGGCCGACATACGGGCCGCATAAGGATGCGTGGCGTCGACCACCAGATCGACCTGTTCCCGATGGAGGTAGGCGGCCAATCCCTGCATGCCGCCAAAGCCGCCGCTACGCATGGGCACGCCTTGCGCCATGGGGCTTTCGGTGCGGCCGGCGAGCGACAGCGTGATCGAGAAATCCTTCCGGCGAGCCAGCTTGCCCGCCAGCTGCCGGGCCTCCGTGGTTCCGCCGAGAATCAGAATACGGTGGGTCATCATGCCTGCTGAGGGTTCGCGCGCTGCCAAGCCGGTCGCAAGATGGCTGACCATCGTCGGCATCGGCGAGGACGGTGTAGCGGGTCTGGGCGACGAGGCCAAGCGCAGGATCGCCGAGGCCGAAGTCATCTTTGGCGGCAAGCGGCACCTCGCGCTCGTCTCAGACTTGGCCAAGGGCAAGGCGCGACCGTGGCCGACGCCGTTCGATGCCGAGATGCATGATGTGCTGGCGCTCGAAGGCAGAAGCGTCTGCGTGCTGGCTTCCGGCGACCCGTTCTTCCACGGCGTCGGCGTCACGCTCGCGCGCAAAGTGAAACCGGATGAGATGCTCGTCCTGCCGGCGCCGTCATCGCTGTCGCTAGCCGCCTCCCGTCTCGGCTGGGCGTTGCAGGATGTCGAAACCATCTCGTTGCATGGCCACTCGATCGACCTCCTCCGCCCCCTGCTCCACCCCGGCGCACGTATCCTTGCGCTCACATCCGACAGCGACGCGCCGGTCGCCATCGCCGCGCTGCTCGACGAACTCGGCTTCGGTCCGTCGCGGTTGACGGTTCTCGAAGCGCTTGGCGGCCAGGGCGAAACGCGCCACGCTGTCCGCGCCGACGCCTTCGATCTCAAAAACATCAATCCGCTCAACGTGCTGGCGCTCGAAATAGAATCGACTCCGGATGCGCGCATCCTGCCTTTGACCGTCGGCCTTGCCGATCATCTGTTCGAGCATGACGGCCAGATCACCAAGCGCGAGATCCGCGCCATGACGCTGTCGGCGCTGGCGCCGCGGCGCGGTGAACTGCTCTGGGACATCGGTGCCGGCTCCGGCTCGATCGGCATCGAATGGATGCGGGCTCACCCTTCGATGCGGGCGATTGCCATCGAAGCCGACAGCGAGCGCGCCGCCCGCATCCATCGCAACGCCGCGCATTGCGGCGTGCCCGGTCTCGTCGTCATCGAAGGCTCGGCGCCGAAAGCGCTGGCAACACTGGCGACACCAGACGCCATCTTCATCGGCGGCGGCGGCAGCGATGCCGGCGTGCTGCAGACAGCGATCAAGTCGCTGCGCGCCGGCGGCCGGTTGGTCGCCAATGCTGTGACGCTGGAAATGGAGGCGCTGCTGCTTGACCAGCATACCAGGCGCGGCGGCGACCTTCTGCGCATCGCCCTCTCGCGTGCGGCGCCGGTCGGATCCATGCAGGCCTGGCGTCCGGCCATGCCGGTCATGCAATGGAGCTGGGTAAAGCCATGATGGTCGCGGGTATCGGCTGCCGGAAGGGTGTGACGCCGCGCGACGTGCGGGCCGCGATCGAGACCGCGCTCGAAGCGCATGGGTTGGCAGTAACCGCGCTTTCAGTGCTGGCAACGGGCGAAATGAAACGCGACGAGCAAGCGATCTTTCTTGCCGGTCGCGACCTCGACCTGCCCGTGCTCGTCGTCTCCGACGACGCCTTGCAAACCGTCTCATCCGGCACGATCAGCCAATCCGAATGGTCGCTTGCTCATGCCGGCACGCCGTCGGTTTCGGAAGCGTCGGCCCTGGCCGCGGCCGGCAAAGAGGCGAAACTGCTTGGACCACGTACTGTTCTTGGTCCTGTTACCTGCGCCATCGCCCTTGGTGGAGGCCCAAAATGACCGTCCATTTCATCGGCGCCGGCCCTGGTGCTGCCGACCTCATCACCTTGCGCGGCAGCCGCCTGCTGGCCTCCTGTCCGATCTGCCTCTATGCCGGCTCGATCGTCGCGCCGGAACTGCTCGAACACTGCGCGCCCGGCACAAAACTGATCGACACCGCGCCGATGTCGCTCGACGAGATCGAGGCCGAATATCTTGCCGCCCACGAAGCCGGCCAGGACGTCGCGCGCCTGCATTCCGGCGACCTTTCGGTGTGGAGCGCAGTGGCCGAGCAGATCCGGCGGCTCGAGAAGCGCGATATCCCCTACACGATGACGCCGGGCGTGCCTTCCTTCGCGGCGGCGGCGGCGGCGCTTCGGCGCGAGCTTACCATTCCCGAGCTCGCGCAGAGCCTCGTGCTGACCCGCGTGTCTGGCCGCGCCTCGAAAATGCCGCCCGGCGAGACGCTTGCTGGCTTCGGCCGCACCGGCGCAACTCTAGCCATCCATCTCGCCATCCATGCCATCGACCGCATCGTTGCCGAACTGACGCCGCTCTACGGCGCAGAATGCCCAGTGGCGGTCGTCTTCCGCGCTTCCTGGCCGGACGAGCGCATTCTGACCGGCACGCTGGGCACGATCGAGGCGCAGCTTGCGCAAAATCCGATGGAGCGCACGGCGATCATCTTCGTCGGCAGCGCATTGGCCGCGCAGGATTTCGACGAGAGCTCACTTTACGACGCCCACTACCAGCGGCGTTTTCGCGGACGGGACGGATTGTGAACGCCAGCACCAACAGAAACGGACGGGCAACGGTGGAGCAGGCGCTGGCGCGGCTGAACTTCAAGCCGCGCGCGCTGGAGCCCGGCCATGTCTGGCTGGCCGGCGCCGGCCCCGGCGGTCCCGGCTGCCTGACGCTCGAAGTGCTGGCGGCACTCGGGCAGTGCGATGCGCTGGTCTATGACGCGCTGGTCTCGCCCGATGTCGTCGCGGTTGCTGCAGGCGCGGAGCTCTTCTACGCCGGTAAACGCGGCGGCCAGCCCTCGATGAAGCAGGACGACATCAACGCCCTGCTCGTGCGGCTGGCGCGCGAGGGCCGCCGCGTCGTGCGGCTCAAGGGCGGCGATCCCTATATTTTCGGCCGCGGCGGCGAAGAGGCGTTGTCGCTGGCACGGGAAAACATACCATTTCGGGTGCTCTCCGGCCTCACCTCCGGTCTCAGCGCATTGGCCGCCACCGCCATCCCCGCCACCATGCGCGGCATCAACAAGGCGGTCATCCTTGCCACGGGCCATGCCGCAGGCACCGATGACGACATCGACTGGGCCGCAATCGCGCGCACCGGCCAGCCGGTCGTCATCTATATGGGCATGGCCAATCTGCCGGTGATAGCGGCAAAGCTGCTCAGCGGCGGCCTCGCGCCGTCGACGCCTGCCGCCGTGATTGTTGCAGCGACCACGCCGCAGGAGCGCATCGTTGTCGCCACGCTCGCCACAATCGCCGAGGAGGCCGCTGTAGCCGGGCTCGCCTCCCCGGCGCTGATCGTCGTCGGCGGTATCGTCGCCATGCGCGCGGCACTGGCGGGCGGGGCATGACGGCGCGCGCGATCATCATCGGCGCGCCGCGCTCCGGCTCGGGCAAGACCAGCGTCACCATAGGCCTGTTGCGCGCGCTTGCCCGGCGCGGGCTGAAGGTGCGGGGCGCGAAGTCCGGACCGGATTACATCGATCCCGGCTTCCATACCGCCGCCACCGGCCTCTCCGGCGTCAATCTCGACAGCTGGGCGATGCCGCCTTCCCTGCTCAACGCGCTGGCGAAACAGGCAGCGTCTGATGCCGAGTACGTCATTCTCGAAAGCGCCATGGGCCTGTTCGACGGCATTCCCGCGCCGGAAGGCCGTTCGGGTTCGGCGGCCGATCTCGCCAGGCTCTATGGCCTGCCGGTGCTTCTGGTGCTCGACGTTTCCGGTCAGTCGACCACGGCCGCCGCCGTCGCCAAGGGCTTTGCCACCTACGATCCGGATGTGCGCATGGCCGGCGTCGTGCTCAACCGCCTCGGCAGCGAGCGCCATCGCCGACTGGCGGGCGACGCGATCGAGGCCATCGGCCTGCCGGTGGTCGGCGCCATCATGCGCGATCCGACCCTCAACCTGCCGGAGCGGCATCTCGGCCTCGTCCAAGCAGGGGAGCACGAGAACCTCATGGCGCATCTCGACCGGCTTGCCGACATGGTCGAGAAGTCGCTCGATATCGACGCCATTCTCGCGCTGGCGAGCCCGCTCGAACCCACGGCCGGCGACTTCGGCGAGGCGTTACAGCCGCCAAGCCAGCGCATTGCACTGGCCGAGGACGCCGCCTTCACCTTCCTCTACCCGCATGTCGCCTCATACTGGCGAAACGCTGGCGCCGAGATCGTGCCCTTCTCACCGCTTGCCGACGAAGCGCCGAGCCAAGATTGCGATGTCTGCTGGCTGCCAGGCGGTTATCCAGAACTGCATGCCGGCAAGCTTGCGGCCGCTGGCAACTTCCGTGCGGGAATGGCCCGTTTCGCCGCGACCAAGCCAGTGCATGGCGAGTGCGGCGGCTTCATGGTGCTGGGCGAGGTGCTGGAGGATGCGGACGGCGAGAGCCATAAAATGCTTGGCCTGCTTGGCCATTCGACCAGCTTCGCCAGGCGCAAGATGAACCTCGGCTATCGCGAGGCGCGGCTGCGCGCCGGGTGTCCGCTTGGCAGCGAAGGCATGCTCATCCGCGGCCATGAGTTCCACTATGCGCAGATCGCCGCCACAGGCAATGACGAGCCGCTGGCGGACCTCGCCGACGGCCAGGGCAATCCGCTGGGCGCGTCGGGTTACCGGCGCGGCCATGTCAGCGGCACTTTCTTCCATGCCATTGCGAGGGGCGCATGAGCGGCGGCCTTTCCGAGCCTCGGCGATTGCTCGACGACATAGGCCTCAGCCTTGTCTTCTTGACGCGGCTGAGGCTGCCGTCGAGCGATTTCGGCGGCCGCAGCCTAGCCGAAGCGATCTGGGCGGCACCCTTTGCCGGTCTCGCCGTCGCCGTCATCGGCGCGCTTGTCTACGCCACCGTTGGCGCCCTGGGCCTTGCCGCCGGTCCGGCTGCGGCGCTCGCGCTTGCAGCGACGATGCTTGTCACCGGCTGCCTGCACGAGGACGGGCTCTCCGATATCGCCGATGGACTCGGCGGCGGCCGGACGCGCGAGAAGAAGCTGGAGATCATGCGCGACAGCCGCATCGGCGCCTATGGCGCCGCGGCGCTCGGCATCTCGCTGCTCATCCGCTGGAGCGCGCTTTCGGAACTGGCCGGCCCTGGCCACATCTTCCTGGCGCTTTTGGCAGCGCACGCCGCCTCGCGCGGCCTGTTCGGCGCCTTCATGCATCTTCTGCCGCCGGCGCGCTCCGATGGGCTGTCGGCCGACGCGGGCTCGGTCACTGCCGAAACCGCCGTCGTTGGTGCCGCGCTCGGAGCCGTGGCGCTGTTGGCGCTCGGCCTCGGCGGCGCAATTGCCGCGGTGATCCTGCTTGGCCTGCTGTTTGCCGCCTTTCGTGCGCTCTGCCTCAGCCAGATCGGCGGCCAGACCGGCGATACGATCGGAGCGCTGCAGCAGCTCGGCGAGATCGCCGTGCTGCTTGTCGCTTCCGCTTGCCTTTCCTGATTCTTCTTTCGGAGACCTTACCCTCATGTCCCCTCAAACAACGTCGTTCAAATCGCTCGAAGACCTTCGCGCCGCCTGCCTCGATCTGTCCGCCGGCAGCGATACGGCCGCCGCCGCCGTTGCCCGTCGCCAGGACACGCTGACCAAGCCGCAGGGCAGCCTTGGCCGTTTGGAAACGATCGCCGCCTGGTTGGCCCGCTGGCAGGGCCGCGACATGCCGAAGCTCGACGCGGTCAAAGTCTTCGTGTTTGCCGGCAATCACGGCGTCACCGCGCAGGGCGTTTCGGCCTATCCTTCGGAAGTCACGGTGCAGATGGTGGCGAACTTTGCCGGCGGCGGTGCTGCCATCAACCAGCTCGCCCGCGTCGCCGGCGCCAGGCTCGACGTCATCCCGCTCGATCTCGATCATCCGACAGGCGATTTCACGCAAGCGCCGGCGATGGACGAGCAGACCTTCCTCGCCGCGGTCTCGGCCGGCTACGACGCCGTGACCAACGATCTCGACCTCGTCTGTTTCGGCGAGATGGGCATCGGCAACACCACGCCGGCAGCAGCGATCTCGGCCGCTCTTTTCGGCGGCGGCGCGGAAAAATGGACCGGCCGCGGCACCGGCGTCGATGATGCCGGATTGATCCGCAAGATCACCGCCATAGAGGCGGGCCTCAAGCGCCATGCCGATTCGCTTTCCGACCCGCTGAAGATCGCCGCCGCCCTTGGCGGACGCGAGCTTGCGGCGATCTTCGGCGCCACGCTGGCCGCGCGCAAGAACAACGTGCCGGTGTTGCTCGACGGCTTCGTCTGCACCGCCGCCGTCGCGCCGCTGGCAAGGCTGCACCCGACCGGGCTGGCGCACACCGTCGCCGCCCATGTCTCGGCCGAAGCCGGTCATCGCCGCCTGCTCGAAGCGCTGGGCCTGCCGCCGCTGCTCGACCTCGGCATGCGGCTCGGCGAAGGCTCCGGCGCCTGCCTTGCCGTCAACATCGTCCGCTCGGCGCTGGAGTGTCATACGAGAATGGCGAGTTTCGCGGAAGCCGGCGTTTCGGAAAAATAATCTTCCTTCAAAATTTCAACGCTGTTGAAATGACGAAATAACGTCGTCTTGATTGATTCGTGCGACAGAGATGTTTCACGGGAGATCGAACGATGTATTTGAAGGGCCTAATATTTGTTACGTTTCTTGCTGGGATGGCACTGCCGGCCCTTGCCCAAGATCAATATGTTCGCCCGCTTCGCCCCGGCGAAGACGGATCTGCCAGAATCCAATCGTCGATTTCGATGACCCTTCCGGTCAAGGACGACGAGGACGCAGCCGCCCAGCAGCAGGCCGCACTTCGCTCTTTCTACAAGGTCGCGGCCGTCAGTTGCGCCATGGTGGCCGAGACTGTCGCCGACACCTGCGAAATCACCGGCATGACAACTAACGTCAATGCCCGGGACCGCAATGTCGGCGGCTATGGCGGATCGCAGGTTACGGTGACCGGCCAGATCACGATGAAGGTCAAGTTCAAGGCCAGCTTGAACAGGACAGCGCAGTAGGACTGGTGCCCATCTCGCTTGTTTTCTGGCCGCTTTATGGAAAGACTTTGGTGGGTGTGCACAGGATCGAACTGTGGACCCGCTGATTAAGAGTCAGCTGCTCTACCAACTGAGCTACACACCCACACCGCCGGGAAATCCAGCGTCGGCGGCGCATATAGCCGCCGGTTTGAGCGATGTCCAGCCCTGCCGGATCATTTCCCGACAAATCGCCGAATTGCCGCAGGTGTCACACAAAAAGCTGGCCTTCCGCCACTTTGATCGCATGGCCTCCGATGCGCGCGGAGGCCAGTTTTCCGCCGTCGACGTTGAGTTCGAGCCGGATGCGCGAGGGTCTGCCCATTTCCAGCCCCTGCTCGATCCAAAGCTGCGAGATCCCGTCCGTTGGACCGTCGAAATGCATAATGGCGCCGGCAAAGGCCGCCGCCGCGGAGCCGGTCGCCGGATCTTCGTAGGAGGGATTGCCAGGCACGATCATGCGCACATGGAAGGCGCTGTCGTGATGCACCGTCTCACGGCAATAGACATACGGGCTGGCGAAGGTCCATTCGCTCTTGCGCGGCGCGAGTTCGGACCATGCCTGGTTGTCCAGCCTGACTTTTGCGGCCGCTTCGAGGCCGGCAACCGGAATGGTGACGTAGGGCACGCCGGCCGACCAGAAGGAGACGCGGTGATTCTCGAAGCCGAGCTCATGCGGGCCAAGCCCAAGCGCGGCGCCGATCATTTCCGGTTCGGCGGCGAGTTCCAGCCGCTCAGGCAGTTTCGCCAGGTCGAATTCGGCGAAGGTAGCGCCATCATGCCTGCTGACCGCGCAACGCACGGGGCCGATGTTCTCCTCCAGCACAAAGATGCCAGTCGCTTCGCCAGCCTGCTCCGCAAGCGCGATAGCCGACCCCACGGTCGGATGGCCCGCGAACGGCATCTCATAATCGGGCGTGAAGATGCGTATACGGTTGCGATGCTTGGGATTTTCGGGCGGCAGCACGAACACCGTCTCGGACAGGTTGAATTCGCGCGCGATCGCTTGCATGGCGGCCGTATCCAGCCCCTCGCTGTCGAGCACCACCGCCAGCGGATTCCCGGCCAGCCGCTCGGTCGTAAACACGTCGTAAAGCAAGTAGTCGCGCATCATTTGGAAAACCTTCCGCCTCGTCCCGAATTTCTGCTCGATCCCAACATGAGGGAAATTTAATTTGAAATTCGAACGTCAAGGCATGATTTGTTCACGGATAGGGACATCAATTTGTCGTTATAGGGGTCCGTGGTGGACCAGCTTGTCAATCCGCCAAACGCAGAAACCGACACTTCCATCGAAACGGCCCTCGCACTCGACCGCAAAGGCGTGAGCCGCAAGCGCCGCCGCTTCCGGCTCTACGCGCTGCTGGCGCTGGCTGTCGTGGCGGCCGCGATCGCCGGCTACCGCTGGAACGCCGTCTCGCCGCCCCGGATCGAATACACGACCGCGCCGGCGACGATTGCCGACCTGACCGTCAAGGTGTCGGCGACCGGCACGCTGCAGCCGCTGACGCAGGTCGACATCTCCAGCGAGCTTTCCGGCATCGTCCGCGCCGTCGCCGTCAACGAGAACCAGCAGGTCAAGAAGGGCGACGTGCTCGCGACGCTCGACACCGCCAAGCTCGAAGTCCAGATCGAGCGCGCCACCGCCTCGGCAAAGGCGGCGGCGGCCGCCGTCGAGGATGCCAAGGTCACGCTGCAGGAAAACCAGAACGCGGTGGTCCGCGCGAGCGCCCTCACCAAGCGCGGCATGGCGACGGATCAATCGCTTGAGGCCGCGACCGCGACACGCGATCGCTCCAAGGCCGCGCTCGACAGCGCCGAGGCCAATCTCGCCATCGCCGAAGCCGATCTGAAGGCCCAGCAGACCGACCTTGCCAAGAGCACCATCTACGCGCCGATCGACGGCATCGTGCTCACGCGCTCCGTCGATCCGGGGCAGACGGTCGCTTCTTCGCTGCAGGCGCCGGTGCTGTTCGTCATCGCTGCCGACTTGCGGAACATGGAGCTGCAGGCGGCGGTGGACGAGGCCGATATCGGCCAGGTCAAGCCCGGCCAGCATGCCCGCTTCACCGTCGATGCTTTCCCGGACCGTCCCTTCGACGCCGAGATCCGCGACATCTCCTATGCCTCCGTCACCACCGACGGCGTCGTCACTTACAATGCACGGCTGGAAGTCGACAACGGCGAGCTTCTGCTCAGGCCAGGCATGACCGCCACGGTCGCGGTGGTGACCCGGCAGGCCAAGGGCGTGCTCACCGTGCCGGCCACAGCCTTCCGTTACCGCCCGGCGCAACAGGCGGCCCGCGGCTGGAGCCTGCGCGACCTCTTTACCGGCCGCATGGGGCGCCCCAACCGGCAGCGCGAGGCGACGAAAGCGCCGATCGACGGCTCTCGCACGCTCTATGTGCTGGACAACGGACGGCCGCATGCCGTCAACGTCAGGATCGGCTCGACCGACGGCGAACTGACCGAGATCACGTCCGGCCTCGAGGAAGGCGCGGAGGTCATCACCGGCTCGCAGCAACGGAGCTGACCGTGTCCGCTCCCCTGCTCATCACCTTCGACAGTGTATGGAAGAGCTATGGCGAGGGCGAAGCGTGCGTGCACGCACTTGCCGGCGTCGATCTTGCCATCCGCAGAAGTGAGTTCGTCGCCATCATGGGACCGTCCGGCTCGGGCAAGTCGACGGCGATGAACATCATCGGCTGTCTCGACACGCCGACGGCCGGAACCTACCGCTTCATGGGCGTCGATGCCGGCCGGCTCGACCGCAACCGCCGCGCCCTGCTGCGCAACCTTTATGTCGGCTTCGTCTTCCAGGGCTACAATCTCCTGCCCCGCACCACGGCGGCGGAAAATGTCGAGCTGCCGCTGATCTATCGCGGCGTTTCCGCCCGCGAGCGCCGGGAGCTGGCCATGCAGGCGCTCGCCCAAGTCGGACTTGTCGGGCGCGAACATCACACGCCGGCCGAACTCTCGGGCGGCCAGCAACAGCGCGTGGCGATAGCGCGTGCCATCGTCACCAAACCGACTCTGCTTGTTGCCGACGAGCCCACCGGAAATCTCGACACCGCGCGCACGCACGAAATAATGGAATTGCTGACCAGGCTGAACGCCGAACTCGGCCTCACCATCGTCATGGTCACGCACGAAGCCGACGTCGCGGCATATGCCGGGCGCACGGTGCGCTTCCTCGACGGCCACGTCGCTTCAGATACAGCGAAAGCCGAGTCATGATTTGGGAAACCGTCCGCCTTTAGCTGATTTCCATCCGCCGGAACGTGCTGCGCTCGTTCCTGACCCTGCTCGGCATCGTCATCGGCGTCGCCGCGGTCATCGCCATGCTCACCATCGGCTCCGGCACCACCGAGAAGGTCAAGGCCGACATCTCGAAACTCGGCAGCAACCTGCTCGTCGTCCGCTCGGGCCGTCCGGCAGGGCCTGGCGGCCCGGGCGGGCTCGACCAGGTCACCCGACCGCTGGCCACCAAGGACCTCGAAGCACTGGTTGCCCATCTCAGCGGCGCACGCGCCATCGCACCGGCGTCGCAAAAACAGGTGCGGGTCATCTTCGGCACGGAGAGCCTGACATCGGGCGTTACCGGCACCGACAGCGCCTATCTCGACGCGCGCGACTGGAAGCTGGTGTCGGGCCGTCCCTTCAGCGATTCCGAGACGCGCGCCGGCGCAGGCGTCTGCCTGATCGGCGAGACGGTGCGGCAGCAGTTCTTCGGCGCCGGCGATCCGGAGGGCGAGACGATCCGCGTCAACCGCACCTCCTGCCGGATCATCGGCTTGCTCGAGCCCAAGGGTTACACCGGCTTCGGCCAGGATCAGGACAATGTCGTGCTGATGCCGCTGGCCGCCTACCAGCGGCGCATCGCCGGCAACCGCGACATCGACTCGATCTACATCGCCGCCGACGACAGGACGCCGACCACCGAACTGCAGCCGCGCGTCGAGGACATCCTGCGCGACACGCGCCGCATCACGCCGGACCGCGATGCCGATTTCTCGATCCGCGACATGACCCAGATCGCCGACGCCATGGCCAGCGCCACCACCACCATGACCGGCATGCTGGGTGCCGTCGCCGGCGTCAGCCTTCTGGTCGGCGGCATCGGCATCATGAACATCATGCTGGTATCGGTCACTGAGCGCACGCGCGAGATCGGCATCAGGCTGGCGATCGGCGCGCACGAAAAACACATCCTGATCCAGTTCCTGGTCGAGGCGACGGTGCTGTCGCTGGTCGGCGGCATCATCGGCATCCTGATCGGACTGGCGCTCGCAGGCCTGGCCTCGGTGGCGCTGACGATACCCTTCGCGCCGAGCCCGGCGGTCATCCTGCTCGCCGTCGGTTTTTCGGCGCTGATCGGCATGGTGTTCGGCTTCTTCCCGGCATTGCGCGGCGCGAGGCTCGATCCGATCGAGGCGCTAAGGCACGAGTGAACCGCCGCGTCGTCGGCCCGTGACCGAGTCAGACCAGCTCGTTGGCGAAATGCCACTCGATCAGCGGCTTCATGTGCCCCATCAGCCCGACCGGCAGGTCGGTTGCGTTGCGGATGATGACCGGACCTTCGATCTCGGGCTGCACTTCAGTTGCAACGAAGGCGCTGATGCGCCGCGCAAGCTCTTCCGCCGGCTCGGGAACGTGATAGCGGCGGAAGATCACCGTGCCGCTCGAAGTCGACAGCGCATAGTAGCGCTGTCCGCGGGCGGCGCCCGACAGATCGATCCCGGTTTCCTCGCCCACCTCGCGGATCATGTTGAAATCGATATCGACGACGCCGTCGCGGAAATCGATCGGCTCGAAGGAGCCGGCGGCGAAATAGACGCGGCCGGCGTTCACCGTGTGCGAGCCCATCCGGATCGCCACCAGCGCATTGTCGCCGGCAACCAGCACGGCGTGCGCATAGGCATGTTCGGCGCCGCTCAGCTCCCGGTTTTTGCGCCACAGCATGAAAGTCGAGTACTTCACCGCATGACAGCGACCGATGAGCCGGCTGTCGCGATAGCTCAGCGCTGAAAGCAACACCACGGTGCCGTCATATAGCGCCGGCTTCATCTCCATTTCGCGGCGCCAGTTTTCCGCGATCGCTGTCTGATTGTCGCGCTCGAACGGATGCGGGCTGGCAACGAGCCGTACGTCGACCGCGTCGACCGGCAAAATGACATTGCGCGGCAGGTCGAAGCTCACGGGCTCAGGCCATGTCCAGGTTGATCACCACCGGGCAATGGTCGGAGGCCTTCGGCCTGTCCCACCCGGCACGCGGAAAACGCTCGACTTCCTGGCCAGGCGGAAAGATGGTGCGCCAAGGCTGACCGTTGCGGATGATCTCCGGAACCGCAGTGGCGTTCTTCGCCGCCAAGGCCTTCGACAGCAGGATATAGTCCAATTGGCACAAATGCCGCTCTTGCGGGCCGCGCGTGTGATAGAAACTCCAGCGGTCCATCTCGGGCCGCCGCTCGACGACATTTTCGCAAAAGCCGCCGGCGGTCAGAACGTTGATCGAGGACTGGGCTTCGTCGACGACCTGGAAGCGATAGCCGTCGAAGCTGTCGCCTTCGATCTTCACGCGCTGCCGATAATCGTTCATGTCGCCGCAGATTGCCCAGCGCTTGTCGGCCGCATGGTCCTTGCCGAAGCGGTCCTCGATGATGCGGCGCACGGCCTGCGCCTCGGCGATGCGCAGTGGCATCGTCGCCTCGCGGCCATCGAGACCGTTGCGCGGCGAGCCCATTGACTTGAAATGCACGAGGTACAGCGTAAGCGGCACGCCGCCGACCGTTATGTCGATTTCCAGGCAGTCGCGCCGGAAGACGCGTTCGGTGGCCAGGTGCCCGAACGCCGCCAGTTCCGGCGTGAACAGTCCGAACTGCTCGAACGTGACATAGGCATGGCTGGTCATGCGCACGAATTCGATCGGCTGCCCCTGCGCGGTCTCGTTGCGCATCATCACGGCGACGTCGATGCCGCGGGAGTCGTTGCCGGCGGTGGTGTATTTCTGACGGTAGCCCTGCCCGATCATCTTGAAGAGATAGCCATATTCGAAGGCCTTCAGCCCCTCGATATTGTCCACCTCCTGCATGCAGATGACGTCGGCGCGTGTCGCGGCTATGGCGAGCGCGGTAAGCTGGCGGGTGTCATCGGACTGGGCGATGGCGCGCGCCTGTTCGAGCAGCCTGTATTCTGCTTCGCTCTGGATGTCGAACAGCGCCAGCGTTCGGTCCTCGTTGAGCTGGTTGCGATAGCCGGAGAAGTCGAACCTGTTCATCAGGTTCTCGACATTGAAGGTGGCGAGGCGCAGCGACATGGCCGAGACCTTTGCCCGCAAGCAATGGCGAACACAAGAGCATACGCACGCCCGTTATGGTTGACGGAACCTTTCTGTTCATCTTCCGTTCAGATGGAAAGTTCCATCAATAGGCCTATTCCCGAGCGTTTTGGGCGTGGGGCCTTACTCGTGGAGAGTGAAATGAAACCGCTCTTGTCTTCCCTTGGATCCGGGCTTCTGGCCTTGGGTCTCTCCGCTGGGCTGACGGTGCCGTCGATTGCCGGCCCGGTCCTGCAGCCCGATATGTCGACCGTGACCAGCACGGCCGCATCCACCATCATCCCCGTTCGCGACAGCTGGGCCGGCGGCAACGACCGGCGGCAGATGTATGACTGGCGCTGGCGGCGCGGCGGTGACTGGCGCGGCCGCGATTTTAGATGGCGTGACGGCGACTTCCGCGCACGTCATTTCTCCCGCAACTGGGACGGAGATCGCAATTGGCGCTGGCGGCATCATCGCCATCATCGCCATCGCCACTTCGACAGCGGGGGCGCGGCCATCCTTGGGCTCGGCCTAGGCCTCGGTCTCGGCAGCCTCGCCTACAACAATTTCTACAATCCCTATTATTACGATCCCTATCCGCGCTACTATCAGCCGCGGCGCATTTACCGGACCGAGCGGCTTTCCAGGGCCCATGTCCAATGGTGCCACGACCGCTACCGGTCCTATCGGGCCTGGGACAACACGTTCCAGCCCTATAACGGCCCTCGCCGGCAGTGCATTTCGCCCTATATCTGAGCCCTCGGCACGAAGCTCAACGGCGCCCGGCGGGCGCCGTTTCTTTTTGGCAAGGCGCGCCCGACGGACGCGATAACCTTAAATTTAGCAGATGCGTCTATCCGTCATGCGGTGCCCCATATGACGATCGCCAAGCTGCGATCCGCTAGGACGACCCCGCCATGACCGAGAACGAGTTGAGAGGCAAGCGCCGGCAACGCGTGCTGAAGGGCGCGGCGATCCTGACCGGCATCAACAATTCCGGGGTCATGTGCACGGTGCGCAACATGCATCCTGGCGGCGCCGAACTGAAGCTGCCTATCGAGGCGTATGTGCCCGACGAATTCCTGCTTTACGTGACGAAGGACCGGATCGGCTACAAGGCGATCGTCCGCTGGCGCCGCGACGACCGCATCGGCGTGGAATTCGCGGGCACCGAGCCGAAGCCGCATTGGCATTACGGCTGAGCGTGAGAGAAGCCGGCGGATCGCTCCGCCGGCTTTCACGAACCATGAATAGACCGAATTAATTTTTCGCCTTGTCGACCAGCTTGTTCTTGGCGATCCACGGCATCATCGCGCGCAGCTTCGCGCCAACCTCTTCGATCTGATGACTGTCGTTGTTGCGGCGGATGCCCTTGAAGCGTGACAGGCCGGCGCGATATTCTTGCATCCATTCCGAGGTGAATTTGCCGGTCTGGATGTCCTTCAGGATGCGCTTCATCTCGGCCTTGGTGTCGGCCGTGATGATACGCGGACCGGAGACATATTCGCCCCATTCGGCGGTATTCGAGATCGAGTAGTTCATGTTGGCGATGCCACCCTCATAGATAAGGTCGACGATCAGCTTCACCTCGTGCAGACACTCGAAGTAAGCCATCTCCGGCGCGTAGCCGGCTTCCACCAGCGTCTCGAAGCCGGCGCGGATCAGCTCGACCAGGCCGCCGCACAGCACCACCTGCTCGCCGAACAGATCGGTCTCGCATTCCTCGCGGAAATTGGTCTCGATGATGCCGGAACGGCCGCCGCCGACGCCGCAGGCATAAGAGAGCGCGAGGTCGAGCGCATTGCCCGAGGCGTCCTGGTTGACGGCAACCAGGCACGGCACGCCGCCGCCCTTCTGATATTCGCCGCGCACGGTATGGCCGGGGCCCTTCGGCGCGATCATGACCACGTCGACCGAAGCCTTCGGCTCGATCAGGCCGAAATGCACATTGAGGCCGTGCGCGAAGGCGATGGCGGCGCCGTCGCGGATGTTCGGCGCGATCTCTGATCTGTAGATGTCGGCCTGCAATTCGTCGGGCGTTGCCATCATCATCAGGTCTGCCCACTTGGCGGCTTCCGACACGCTCATCACTTTCAGCCCGTCGGCCTCGACCTTGTTGGCGGTCGCCGAGCCGGCCTTCAGGCCGATGGCGATCTCCTTGACGCCAGAATCCTTGAGGTTGAGCGCATGCGCCCGGCCCTGGCTGCCATAGCCGATGATGGCGACCTTCTTACCCTTGATCAGATTGAGATCGGCGTCACGATCGTAATAGACACGCATTTCGTCTTCCTTCCCGTTTTGAAGATCAGAGCATGTTGCCGAAAAGTGTGAAGCGGTTTTCGGACGACATCATGCGCTATCTCTTGGATTTGGAGCCGGATTCAGATTTCAGGTCGACTTGACCTGAAATCATCCGGCTCCGGGGCCTTGCGGCCGGTTGTTTGCTCCCCCGGTCCTTGAGCCGTAAAGAGCGAGAAACTGCTGCGTCGCGCGGGCGGCATCGCCGCCGATCGTCGCCTCGGTCAATTGCAGCCGGTCGCCGAGCAGAAGCCGCATCTGCACGTCACGGCCGACCAGACCGAAAAACGTCCGGAACGCCGTCTCGGCATCGTGTAAGTCGAGCAGCCCGGCCTCGCGTCCCGCTTCGAGCACGGGCTTCAGACGCCTGGCCAGTGCGAAACGCCCATTCTGCAGCACGATCGCGCCAAGGTCATCCTTCCCTGAGCCGGCATGGCCGACCGCGACACGGTTGAGCGCGATAGACGTATCGCTGGAGATGACCCTCAGCCAGTCGGAAGCGAAGCGTTCGAGGCTTGCGGTCAGCCAAGCGAGGTCGAGGCCTTTGCGGTCGACCGGCGCCACGCGCACTTTCGAGGCCTGCCATTGCACTGTCGCCGTCAGCAGCCCGTCGCGGTCGCCGAACCATTTGTAGAGTGTTTCCTTGGAGCAGCTTGCCCGCCGCGCCACCGCGGTCATGGTCAGGTTGTCGCCCTCTTCGACCAGTAGGCGAAGTGCTGCGTCCAGAACGGCCTGCTGCCGCTCGGTGAGCGTTTCGCTGCTGTCAATGTCGGCGGCGGCTTGCAACACGTTTTCACCCGTTCCCGGTCGCTCAATAATGCGTACCGTACGTTACGGTTCGGCTTATTGCGCATTCGGGTTTCCAACGCAAGGGCCTGCGGCGAAAAAATCTGACGGTACCCACAAACACTCGTGAGCTAATCGCCGGCCGGTGGCTCGCGCAACCGCCCGAGCAGTGCAGCCAGCGTTTCCAGCTCCTTGGCGGAAAGCTTGTCGCCCATCAGTTCGGCTATGGACGCGCCATAGACCGCCCAGATGCGGCGGCGCATCTCCCGGCCGCTTGGCGTGATGCGCACTGTCTGGCCACGGCCGTCATCCGAGACAGGCAGCTTTTCCAGCAGGCCATCCGCTTCCAGCCGGGCCAGCAGTCGCGACACGCTGTACTGCGCCAACAGAACGCGATCGATCAGCTCGAACGGCCGCAAGCCGCCCTCGCCCGCCTCGGCAAGCTCGTGCAGCACGTCGTACCAGGCGAGCGGCGGCAAGCCGCCGGCTTTCAGGGCATACTCGGTCTTTTCGACCAGCTGGCGCGAAACGCGCATCAGGCGGCCCCAGGCTTTGACGGCCTCGGGCGCAGGAGATTTTCTCGTCATCGAGGAACTTTATTCGATAGATGCAATTGCATCAACCTTGACGGTCGATGCAAATGCATTCATATAGATGCAATTGCATCGATAAGGAGTTCCCGATGAAACATGAGATCTGTAAAGTGGCCGACATCCCGCAGACCGGCAGCCTGATCGCGCCTTTCTTCGGCCGCGAGGTCCACGTCTGGCGCAGCGGCGAGCGTGTCCGTGCCGCAGCCAATGCCTGCCTGCATTTCGGCGGGCCACTCGACTGCAAGGACGGCGCCTTCATCTGCCAGTGGCACGGCGCCCGCTTCGACATGCAAAGCGGCGAGCGCCTCGGATCCGGCGCCGACGGGCTCGCGGCTGATGTTCCTGTCGACCCGCGTCGAGGACGGCGCGCTGAACTATGTCTGGGGAGAATAAGATGACGGCCAAACTCACCCTCGTCAGCCATCACCTTTGCCCCTACGTCCAGCGTGCGGCAATCGCCCTCGCCGAGAAAGGCGTGCCGTTCGAGCGGGTCAATGTCGACCTTGCCAGCAAGCCCGACTGGTTCAAGGCTATCTCGCCGCTCGGCAAGGTACCGCTGCTCTGCGTTCGAAACGGCAGCAAGGAGGAGATCATTTTCGAATCCGCCGTCATCCTCGAATTCCTCGAGGAGACGCAGGCCAATCCGTTGCACCCGGCCGATCCGCTCATGCGGGCCAGGCACCGCTCCTGGGTCGAATTCGGGTCGGCCATCCTCAACGCCATCGGGCGCTTCTATTCCGCCGCCGATGAGGCCTGCTTCCTCAAGGAAAGCAGCGGCTTGTCGGAACTTTTTGAGCGTGTCGAGGCAGAACTGTCGGCAAGGCGGAGCGGTCCGTGGTTCGCCGGGAAGCGCTTCTCGCTGGTCGACGCCGTCTACGGGCCGATCTTCCGCTACTTCGACACGTTCGACGAGATCGGCGCTTGCGGCATCCTGGACGGCAAGCCTCTCGTCCAGGCCTGGCGCAAGGCGTTGAGCGACCGGCAATCGGTGAAGGAGGCTGTCAGTCCGGACTATCCGCTGCGGCTGCACGCCTTCCTGCGGGCAAAGGCATCTTATCTATCGCGGATGATCCGGCTGCAGGCCATTGCGATTCCGCAAGCCCGATCGGCCTGAACGGATCGATCACCGTTCCCGCGACCATGGCGGCGAGCAACTGCGGCACCGGCGCAAGCGGCGCTTTGACGCTTGTATCGGGGAAGGAAAGGCTCAGGCCTGCGCGGCATCGAAGGCGACGCGCGCCTCACGAACGGCATCGTGGTTGAGCTCGGCCCATTGGATCAGCATCTGCAACGGCGCAAACATCGAGCGGCCGAGGTCGGTGAGGCTGTATTCGACGCTCGGCGGCTTGGTCGGAAAGACTTCGCGATGCACATAGCCGTCTCGCTGCAGGTCGTAGAGCGTCTGCGTCAGCATACGCTGCGAAATGTCGGGCACCAGGCGGCGCAACTCCCCGAACCGGTACGGCTTCTCGGCCAAAGCCATGACCAGCAGCGAGCTCCATTTGCCGCTGATGCCCTGGATCACATCGCGGACCGGGCAGTCGGCGAAATTGCCGCCGCCGGTCATGGCTTTGTAGACCTCGAGCTTCGATTTCAGACTGAAGATCCTGCTGTCCATCGCGACATCCATTGATCGAAACGGCGACCCGCCGGTGGTTCCCCGGCTGTGCCTACCTCCCGGAAAACTGCCTTCTTTACGGCCCCTGGTCAATTCTTATTTTAGTGCTGGTCTCTTTTTGAGACCATCGTAAGACCCTTCGACGCAAATTTCAGGAACTTCCAATGACCGAAACTCTCCTTGTCACCGGCGCTTCCGGCCATCTCGGCCGCGCCGTGATCAACCATCTGCTCGATGCGCAGAAAGTCGCGCCGGCAAATATCATCGCAACCACGCGCAATCCCGAAAATCTCCGCGACCTGGCAGCCCTCGGCATTGTCGTCAGGCCGGCCGATTTCGACGATCCGGCCTCGCTGGAGCGCGCGTTCAAAGGCGCCGACCGAGTGCTGATCGTCTCGACCGGTGAGCTCGACCTGAAGAGCGACCGGCGCCTCAAGCAGCATCAGGCCGCGGTGGCCGCAGCCAAGGCGGCAAGCGTCTCGCACCTCCTCTACACCTCGATGCCCAATCCCGAGCCGGTCTCGCCGGTGCTGTTTGCCGGCGACCACTACGGCACCGAGCAGGCCATCAAGGCGAGCGGCATTGCCTACACCATCTTCCGCAACGGCTGGTACCAGGAGAACCTTTTCATGGCGCTGCCGCACGCCATTTCGTCGGGCAAGTGGTACACGTCGGCCGGTGACGGTCGGATCGCGCACGCCGCGCGCGACGACATGGCCGCCGCGATCGCCGCGAGCCTCGCTTCCGGCTCGACGGAGAGCCGCGTCTACACGCTGACCGGCCCGCATGCCTACACGACGAACGAAATTGCCGCTCTGGTGAGCGAAGTCACCGGCAAGCCGCTGGAGGTTATCCAATTGCCTGACGAGGCTTTGACCGAGGGCGTCAAGGCGGCCGGCCTTCCCGAGGACTTTGCGCGCATTGTCGTGTCCTTCGACGCCAACACACGCTCCGGCCGTATCGGCATGGTAACCGACGCTATCGAGACGTTGTCGGGCCGCAAGCCGAAGACGCTCAAGCAGTTCCTGGAAGGGAACAAAGCCGCACTGCTTGGCTGAACCGTTGCGCCTGGGGGGGTACTCTCCCGGGCGCGTCACCTCGACTTTTTGAGCAATCCGAGCCGGACCAAGCTTTCGCCGGTGGCGACGAGAGCTTCTTCGCGCGATCGCGGCGCCCAGCCGAGCATGCGCATGGCCTTGGCCCCGGTTGCGTTCCTGGCCTTGCCCAGTTCCGTCACGATCTGGGCTGCTTGCCCGTCGAACAGTCCGACGGTCCGGACCAGCCAGTCCGGCAGCATTCTCGTCGTAACGCGCGACGCAACGCTCCCCAGCCGCGATTTCAACGTTTGTGCGATCCCCAGCATCGTCATGAAATCGCCGCTGATGGCGAGGAACCGCTCCCCCTTTGCGGCGGGACTGGTCATGGCGCGCAGATGCAGATCCGCCACGTCCCGCACATCGACCACACCGAACACCATGCGCGGCAGACCCGGCATCTCGCCGTCCAGCAAGCGCTTGATGAAGTCCGTCGAGGTCGAATGATCCGGCCCCAGAACCGGCCCAAATATCCCGACCGGATTGACGACCGCCAGTTCCAGCGCTCCGCCCTGGCTGCCAATGAAATCCCAGGCCGCACGTTCCGCCTGCGTTTTCGACTTCACATAGGCGCTCACCTTGGCCGCCAAGTTGGTCCAGTTCTCTTCCGTGAACGGACTGCCCGGAATTGGCGTCTGGCCATATCCGATGGCGGCAAAGGACGAGGTGAGCACCACCCGTTTGACGCCCGCATCGCGCGCGGCCCGCAGCACACGCAACGCACCCTCGCGCGCAGGAACGATCAGATCGTCCTCGTGTTTCGGCACGCCCGGCGGGAACGGCGAGGCGACATGAAGAACGTACTGGCATCCCGCGACCGCTTCCGGCCAGCCGGCGTCTGTCGTCAGATCGGCGTAGGCGAAGGAAAGCGCATCGCCTGGCTCGGCACCGCCGACCCTCAGCATGGCGAGAACATCGGCTTCGCGCTTGGCGGATCGCACTGTTGTGCGGACGCGGTAGCCTGCCTGCAACAGGGCTAGAACGCAGTGCGCGCCGAGGAACCCGGAGCCGCCGGTAACGAGCACCAACTCACCGCCCATTCCCGCCTCCCCACCCCTTTAGGCGTTGCAGTCCCTCAAATGGCGACCTGAGTGCCGATCTCGACCACGCGCCCGGTGGGGATCTGGAAATACTCCGTCGCATCGGCCGCCGTCTTCGCAAGGCCGATGAACAGCCTGTCCTGCCAGATCGGCATGCCGGAATTGGGCGAGGCCTTCAGCGAGCGCCGCGACAGGAAGAAGGACGTCGTCATGATGTCGAACTTCCATCCTTGCTTGCGGCAGATGGCCAGCGCGCGCGGAATGTTCGGCTGCTCCATGTAGCCGAAGGTCAGCGTCACCCGCATGAACAGCTCGTTGACCGTCTCCATCTTCACCCGCTCGCTATCCGGCACCACCGGCTGCGGCGCGGTCACCACCGAAAGAATGACGTTCTTTTCGTGCAGCACCTTGTAGTGCTTCAGGCTGTGCATGAGCGCGGTCGGCGCGCTCAGCGGATCGCTGGTCAGGAACACGGCGGTGCCGGACACCAGCTGCGGCTTTTTCTTCAAAAGGTTCGCCGCCAGGAAGTCGAGCGGGATTTCGTTGCGGCGCGTCTTGTCGAACAGGTAGCGGCTGCCGCGCACCCAGGTCCACATGCCGAGGATGATGGCGAAAGCCACGGCGAGCGACGCCCAGCCGCCTTCGAACACCTTGACGATGTTGGAGGCGAAGAAGCCGACATCGATGAAGGCAAACAGAGCCGTTAACGACACCGCGACCCAGAGCTGCCACTTCCAGATACGGGTCATGACGACGAAGAGGAGCACCGTCGTCACCAGCATATTGCCGGTCACCGAGATCCCGTAGGCCGAGGCAAGTCTGCTGGACGCGCCGAAACCGACCACCAGAAGCATCACCACCAGCGCCAGCAGCATGTTGACGCGCGGCATGTAGATCTGGCCCGACTGTTTTTCGGACGTATGCAGGATCTCCAGCCGCGGCAGCATGTTGAGCTGCACCGCCTGCCTGGTCAGCGAAAAGGCACCGGAGATCACCGCCTGGCTGGCGATAACGGTCGCTGCCGTCGCCAGAATCACCATCGGGATCAGCGCCCAGCCTTCATTCATCTCGAAAAACGGATGGCCGACGACACCGTTCTTGGCGAGCACGAAAGCGCCCTGCCCGGCATAGTTCAATAGCAGGCAGGGAAATACGATCGCCAGCCATGCCAGCACGATCGGCTTGCGGCCGAAATGGCCGAGGTCGGCGTAGAGTGCCTCCGCGCCGGTGACGGCCAGGAAAATGGCGCCGATCGTGACAAAAGCCACGTCCGGCGAGTGGATCAGGAAGGCGACGATGTAGTGCGGGCTGATCGCCCAAAGGATTTCAGGATCGGCAATGATGTGATTCAGCCCGGACAGACCGATGGCGAGGAACCACACGGCGGTGATCGGCCCGAAGATCAAGGCAACACCACCTGTGCCGAACCGCTGCACCGCAAACAGAATGGCCAAGATGAGCAGCGTCAGCGGCACCACATAAGGCTGAAAGGCGGGTGTCACGACATTCATGCCTTCGACGGCCGAAAGCACGGAGATGGCCGGGGTGATCACGGCGTCGCCAAAGAAAAGCGAGGCGCCGGCGATGCCGATGGCCAGGATGACCGCCGAACGCGTCGCGAAAGTGCTGCGCGCCAGCGCCATCAGCGAGAGCACGCCGCCTTCGCCACGATTGTCGGCGCGCAGCACGAACATGATGTATTTGATCGTGACGATGATCGTCAGCGACCAGATGATCAGCGACAGCACGCCAAGAATATCGCCGCGATCGGCGACCTCACCGCGCGAAGAAGCAACGAGCGCCTCGCGGAACGCGTAGATCGGGCTGGTGCCGATATCGCCGTAGACGACACCCAGCGCGCCCAACATCAGCACCTTGGTGCTGTGCTGCTCTATTTCCGGATGCCCCGTTTGCTCGACGGGTTCTGCCTCAGCACCATTGGCAAGGGCCATGACGACACTCCGATAAAATGCGCGGTGCTCTACGCTTGCTGCAGTGCAATATCAAGTGCCCTGGCGTTAGGGCTCCCATACCGCCAGTGCAAGGCTCGACCTGCAGAGGTCCATTCAAATCTATGGCACAATGTAGATGCTTGAAGCGTCAGATCGCGACCTGCGTACCGATCTCGACCACGCGCCCGGTGGGGATCTGGAAATACTCCGTCGCATCCGCCGCCGTCTTCGCAAGGCCGATGAACAGCCTGTCCTGCCAGATCGGCATGCCGGAATTGGGCGAGGCCTTCAGCGAGCGCCGCGACAGGAAGAAGGACGTCGTCATGATGTCGAACTTCCATCCTTGCTTGCGGCAGATGGCCAGCGCGCGCGGAATGTTCGGCTGCTCCATGTAGCCGAAGGTCAGCGTCACCCGCATGAACAGCTCGTTGACCGTCTCCATCTTCACCCGCTCGCTATCCGGCACCACCGGCTGCGGCGCGGTCACCACCGAAAGAATGACGTTCTTTTCGTGCAGCACCTTGTAGTGCTTCAGGCTGTGCATGAGCGCGGTCGGCGCGCTCAGCGGATCGCTGGTCAAGAACACGGCGGTGCCGGACACCAGCTGCGGCTTCTTCTTGAGGAGGTTCATCGCCAGAAAGTCGAGCGGGATTTCGTTGCGGCGCGTCTTGTCGAATAGGTAGCGGGTGCCGCGAATCCAAGTCCACATGATCAGCCCCATGATCAAAGCGACAGTGATCGACACCCAACCGCCTTCGACCATCTTGACGACATTGGCCGAGAAGAAGCCGAGGTCGATGACGCCGAAGAGCAGCGCCAGCGCCAATGCGAGCGCCAGCTGCCATTTCCAGAGCCAGCGCATGACGACAAACAAGAGGATCGTCGTCATCAGCATCTCACCGGTCACCGAAATGCCATAGGCGGAGGCGAGCGCGCTCGAGCTGCCAAAGCCGACGACCAGAAGCATCACGCCGAGCGCGACCAGCAGATTGACCCTCGGCATATAGATCTGGCCGCTTTGCATCTCCGATGTGTGCTGCACCTCGATGCGCGGCAGAAGATTGAGCTGCACCGCCTGTCTGGTCAGCGAGAAGGCGCCGGAGATCACCGCCTGGCTGGCGATGACCGTCGCCGCCGTTGCCAGGGCGACCATCGGCATCAGCGCCCATTCGGGAAGCATCTGGAAGAACGGGTTGGTCGGCTTGCCGCCGTGCGAGAGCACGAAGGCGCCCTGCCCGAAATAGTTGAGGAGCAGGCAAGGGAAAACGATGGAAAACCAGGCCAGCACGATTGGCTTGCGGCCGAAATGGCCAAGGTCGACATAGAGCGCCTCGGCGCCGGTGACCGCGAGGAAAACCGCGCCGACGGTGACGAAGGCGCCCGTCGGCGTGGTGGCCAGGAAATAGACCGCATAGTAGGGGTTTATAGCCAACAGGACGGACCAGTCGTCGACGATGTGATAGAGGCCGGCAACGCCGATGGCCACGAACCATGTCGCCGTGATGGGTCCAAACACTGCCGCCACCTTGCCCGTGCCAAAACGCTGCACGGCGAAAAGCACCGCCAGAATCACCAGCGTGATCGGAACGACATAGGCATCGAGCGCCGGCGTGATGACTTCCAGGCCTTCAACCGCCGAAAGCACGGAGATCGCCGGCGTGATGATCGAATCGCCGAAGAAGAGGGCCGCGCCGCAGAGGCCGATCACCAGGATCAGGCTGGAGCCCTGCGGATAGGCGCTCCGTGCCAGCGCCATCAGCGACAGCGTGCCGCCCTCGCCCTTATTGTCGGCCCTCAGCACGAAGGCGACATATTTGATCGTGACGATGATGGTGAGCGCCCAGACGATCAGCGACAGCACGCCGAGCACATCGTTGCGGGCCACCACTCCCCCTGAAGCATGGAGAGCCTCTCGAAAGGCGTAGATCGGACTGGTGCCGATATCGCCGTAGACGACGCCGAGCGCGCCGAGCATCAGAACCTTGGTGCTGTGCTGCCGCTCGGCCTCGGCATGGCCCAAAGGTTCGAGGGATTCTGTTTCGCTGGCGTTGGCTAGCACCATGAACCCCACTTCATCAGATTCGCCACGCTCCGAGGCTGCCGCAAAGCGCGGAACACGCCGGAGCTACGCAAGGCATCCTCGCCCTACCATCCGCAGGCCTTCAAGAACCGCCCAACCGTGCCGGCCATGCCATACTCCAGCGCATCCGCTGTCAACCCATGTCCGATCGATACTTCGGCCAATGCGGGGATGCGTTTGATCAATGCCGGCAGATTGTTCACGGTCAAATCGTGGCCGGCATTGACCTGGAGCCCCGCCGCGAGTGCCGCGTCCGCGGTTTTTCCCAGTCTTTCCAATTCCCTGGCCGCCTTGGCGGAATCGGAATGGTAACCGCCATAGGGCCCGGTATAGAGTTCGATCCGGTCGGCGCCGGTATCGCGCGCGGCATTCACGCCGGCCGCATCGGCGTCGGAAAACAGCGACACGCGAAATCCGCCCTTCTTCAGCCGCTTGACGATCGGTGTCAGGAACGCGGCCTGCGCGACGAAGTTCCAGCCGTGGTCCGATGTCGCCTGCGCCGGATCGTCGGGCACCAGCGTCACCTGCTCCGGCTGGTTCTTCTCGACAAGCACCAGGAAATCCTCTGTCGGGTAGCCCTCGATGTTGAATTCCGTCTTTGGGAACTCATCGTCGATCAGCGCCCTGATCTCCGGCAAGTCGGAATGTCTCGTATGCCGCTCATCGGGGCGTGGATGAACGGTCAACCCATGCGCGCCGGCGGCAAGAGCGATGCGCCCCAGCCCTATGACGCTCGGCCACGGCAGGTCGCGGCGGTTGCGCAGCATGGCGACAGCGTTGAGGTTGACCGAAAGCTTTGCAGGCATGAATTCGCATCCAGCTTGGTTTTGGCGGGCATCTATAGCGCCTTTGCAGGGAACAGATAGTGGGTTTCCGGTGTTCCAGAGACTAGCTGATGGCCAACACAAGGATTTGCCAGTGAATTTCCTCGAGGCGGTGCCGGCGATACGCCGCATTGAAACCAACCGTGACGCGCTGTTTGCCATCGACGTCGTCGGCGATGTTTCGCCGGCGGATGCGGAAAACCTTTTCGGGCTGCTGGAAGCTGCTTATGCTCTGCACCCGAGGATGGACGTGCTGGTGCGGCTGACTGACGAGGAGAGCGTCGACTGGGCCAACATCTCGCAAGAGACGCTGCAGCAAGGTGTGGCCGACGCGCTGGAGCATGTCGTCCGTTGCGCAGCTATCGGCGAACCGCGCTGGGCATCGCTTGTCGGCGACTTCTTTCCGAAGGTTCTGCCGTTCGAATTCCGGCATTTCACCAGTCAGGACGAAGCCGCGGCCTGGCAATGGCTCGATGCGAGGCCGGCAGAATAAGCGGACTGGAGCAATTCCATGAAAGGTGTGACGGCTTTCCGCTCGGATTGCGCCAAAACAACGAGCTAGAGGGGTTTACCGTTTCCTGACCCGGTGAACCGCTCTATCGCACGATCGTCAGCCGCTCGGCCGCACGCGTGATGGCCGTGTAGAGCCAGCGTTGCCGGGTCTCCTTGAAGGCCCAGCTCTCGTCGAACAGCACGACGTCATTCCACTGCGAGCCCTGCGCCTTGTGCGCGGTCAGCGCATAGCCGTAGTCGAAATCGTCGAATCGCTTCTTCTGCTGCCATGGAATCTCGGCATCCGGATCCTCGAACGCTGCCTTCAGCAGCTTGATCTTGGCAACGCCGCGGTCGGGATCGTCCTCCTCCGGCGAGACCAGCAGGTTGATGCCAGGCTTCACCGTCTCGCGCGACGAGGTCATCACTTTCCACAGCGATCCGTTGAGCAGCCCCTTGGCCGGATCGTTGCGCAGGCAGACCAGCTTGTCGCCGGCCTGCGGATAATCGGCGGAAAAGCCCTTCAGCTCGCGCAGGCGCTGGTTGTAGCGCCGCCGCGTGCGGTTGGTGCCGACCAGTACCTGATCGGCTTTCATCACCAGATCCTGCGTGACCCCTTCCCTGCCGATCACCTGCGCCGTGCCGTAGTCGCCATGCATGAACTCGCGGCCTTCGCGCACGTCGAGCGCCAGCCGGATGATCGGGTTGTCGCGCGCCTGGCGATGGATCTCGGTGAGCAGCACATCCGGCTCGTGCTCGGTGAAGAAGCCGCCGCCCGAGATCGGCGGCAACTGCGCCGGATCACCGAGCACTAGGATCGGCGTGCCGAAGCTCTGCAGGTCGCGGCCAAGTTGCTCGTCGACCATCGAACATTCGTCGATGACGACGAGCTTGGCGCGCGCGATCGGACTTTGCCGGTTGAGTGAAAAGGTCGGCGACATCGACGTCTTGCCGGTCACCTGGTCCTCGACCGCTTCCTCGCCCTTCGGCCTGTAGATCAGCGAATGGATGGTGCGGGCGTTGGTCGCTCCCTTGGAGCGCAGCACCTGGGCAGCCTTGCCGGTGAAGGCCGCGAATTGCACCTGCCCGTCGACGTGCTCGGCGAAATAGCGCGCAAGCGTCGTTTTGCCGGTGCCGGCATAGCCGAACAGGCGGAAGATCTGCGGCCGCCCGTCCTTCAGCCAGCGGCCGACCGCCTTCAAAGCCTCGTCCTGTTGAGGAGAGAATTCCATCAGTTCGACAGACCGGATTCGCGAGCGAAACACAAGGTTGGCGTGCCATCACCGGCGTCGTCGGCGACGGTCTCATTCATTATCAGCTCGGCACGCTATCAGGCGCAAACAAGAACGTAAAGGGAACGAAGTTTGAGTCCGGGCTACCGGTGGGCTCCGGGATCATTCTCCAGCAGGATCGGCTTGCCGTGCGGCGTGGCGTGCGCGGCACGCTCCCATGCGGCCGCGAGCGCATCGATCTCGTGCTTGCCGGCGACGCCCTTGGTCGCCAGCAATTTTTCCAGCGCCGACAGCCAGTGCTCGTAATAGTCGTGGCCTTCCGTCGCGGCGTCCGGCTTCCTCACTTCGGCGGACAGGACGTCCGCCCATTCGCTCCACGAAAACAGGCCGCTGTCGTGCAGCGCCACCGTCATGGCGAAAGCCTCCGCCTGCCACGGTTCGGCGAACACCGGATCGTCGAAACCCGTCGGCAGCGCGCCTTTATGCGGGCTCAAGGTAACTCTCCCAGGCGTCGATGGAGACGGTCAATGTCGGATCGGCGCCCTCGCCCCAGATCTCGGCGCCCTCGAAAACCACGGTATAGACCCATTGCGGGTTCTCGCCCTTGCCATGCGCGTTGCTGTCCGGGAACACGAAACCGTCGCGAACGGCCTCGATCCTTCCGTTCTTGCCGCGCGCGTAGCGCGGCAGGCGCGTATGGCCGGTGGGGCTGAAATTCTTCGTCCGCACGCGGTCGCCCGCCTGGAAGCGCGTCGGCGCAGCCACGGGACGGTCGCATGGCCCACCTTTGGCGAGCACGGCAGGCACATCGGCAGCCTTCAGCACGCGTTTGGGTGTCGCCGCCGGATCGACAGCCTTGCCGGCGGCAAGGTCGCGTTCCGTCACGAAGCCATGGCGCTTCAGGAGTACCTCAAGCGCCTGGATCCAGATCTGGTAATAGCTCGACGAATAATAATCGGCGGGATGCAGCGATTCTCGCGCATGCCGGCTCTCGTCGATGTTCCAGGCACCCATGGCGCCGGCAGTGAGCGTGACGCCTAGTGCCCGCCGCTCCCAGGCAGCATGGAAGTAAGGCTCGTCCGTCTCGGGCGCGACCGGGCCGAAGCCCATCTGTCCGCCGAGATCCTGTGGCCCGTTCATGCCGGCTCCTTCGCCAGCGCCGTGCCGATCATCGAATCGCGGCTGACCAGGCCGGCGAGTTGCTCCTCGCTCCAGCCCTCGGTGCCTTTCGGCCGCATCGGCACCACCAGATAGCGAAGCTCGGCCGTCGAATCCCAGACGCGGATTTTCCTGCCCGCGGGCAAGGTTAGCCCGAATTCTTCCAGCACGCCGCGCGGATCGATAACAGCCCGCGAACGATAGGGCGGCGCCTTGTACCAGACCGGCGGCAGGCCGAGCACGGACCACGGATAGCAGGAGCAGAGCGTGCAGACGACGAGGTTGTGCGTCTCCTGCGTGTTGAACACCGCCTGCATGTGCTCGCCCTGACGCCCGGTATAGCCGAGCGAGGCAATTGCCGCCGTCGCGTCGCGCTTCAGCCATTCGGCATAGGCCGGATCGTTCCAGGCCTTCGCCACCACCCTGGCGCCGTTGCGTGGGCCGATTTTCGTCTCGTAGGTATCGACGATGACGTCGATGGCCGCCGGATCGATCAGGCCCTTCTCGGTAAGGATCGTTTCCAATGCGCGCACGCGCGCCGCAAACGGATCGAGCTCGTTGTCGTGGTCGTGATCATGGGACATGGCGCAAGGTTACGATCGTGCGCACGCCCCCGCAAGCTCGGCAACTTGGGCCAGAGCCGGGCCGCCTATTCGGCGGCCAACTTTCTCGGTTCGGCATTTTCTCCGGGGTCAAAGAGCGAGGGCTGCTCGACCGGCTCGACCGCATGCAACGCCGGCCGGCTCTTCTTCGAGGAGAAGCTGAGTAGCCAGCCGGAGAAATGCTCGAAATAGACATAGATGACCGGCGTGACGAACAGGGTCAGCGCCTGGGATGCGAGCAGGCCGCCGACCACGGCAACGCCGAGCGGCTGGCGCAGCTCGGCGCTGGCGCCGGTGCCGAGCGCGATCGGGAACGTGCCCATCAAGGCCGCCAGCGTCGTCATCATGATCGGCCGGAAACGCATCAGGCAGGCCTTGTGGATGGAGTCCAGCGCAGACATGCCCTCGCGCCTCAACTCCAGCGCCACGTCGATCATCATGATGCCGTTTTTCTTGACGATGCCGATCAGCATCAGGATGCCGATCACGGCTATGACCGACAGGTCCATGCCGAAGAGCCGCAATGCAACCACCGCGCCCAGTACCGCCGATGGCAGGCCCGTCAGAATGGTCAGCGGATGAATGAAGCTCTCGTAGAGCATGCCGAGCACGATGTAGATCGTGAGGATCGCGCCCCCGATCAGCAGCCCCTGGTTGGCAAGCGAATCCTGGAACGTCTTGGCCGTGCCGGCGAAGGTGGTGCCGATTGCCTGCGGCATGCCGATCTGGTCCTTGAGCTGGTTGATGCGGGTCACCGTGTCGCCGAGCGAGACACCCTGCGGCAGGTTGTAGGAGATCGTCACCGCCGGCAGCTGGCCAAGCTGGTTGACCGTCAAGGCGCCGGCCGTGCGATCGACCCGGGCGAAGGCACCGAGAGGAACGAGGCTGCCGCTCGCCGTTCTCACCTGAATGGCCAGCATGCGCTCCGGCGACCACTCGATCTTCGGATCGAGCTCGGTGATGACCTCGTAACTGTCGGCCGAACCGAAAATGGTTGAGACCTGATCGGTGCCGAAGCCGCCATAGAGGGCGGAGCGCAGCGTGTCCGTGTCGATACCGAGCTGAGCGGCCTTGTCGCGATCGACGACCAGCGACGCCTGCAGCGCGTTGTTCTGCAAATCACTTGTGACGTCGGTGAAGAATTTATGATCGGCGGCCATGGCGTCGTTCAATTTCTGCGCCCAGGCGTCCGTCGCGCCGTTATCGAGGCCTTGGACGACCAACTGATAGGCGCTGGCCGAGGACCGCGAGCCGAGCCTGAGGTTCTGCACCGGTTGCATATAGGTTTCGATGCCGGCGACGCCGGACAGCTGCCGCCTCAAATCGGAAAGCACCTTCTCTATGTCGGGACGCTTGTCCTTGTCCTTCAGTTGCACGAACAACTGTCCCTGATTGAGCGCATTATTGCCGCTGCCCACCGACCAGGCGACGTGATCGACGTAAGGCGAATGCGAGAAGACGTCGGCGACCTGGCTCTGCAGCTTCGTCATCGCGTCGAAGGAGATGTCCTGGCGGGCGATGGTGGTTACCGAGATCTGGCCTATGTCTTCTTGCGGGAAGAAGCCCTTCGGCGAAACCTGGATCAGCCAAACGGAGGCCGCCGCGGTGCCGACGAAGACCAGGAACACCAGGAAGGTGTGGCGCAGGCAGAAGCTCAGGATCCAGTCATAGCCACGCGTGATGAGATCATGTCTGTGACCGTCGGCATGCGCCTCGCGATCGGCCTTGGTCACCGACAAAAGCCGCGAGCACAGCATCGGGGTCAGGGTCAGCGACACGAACATCGACGCCAGGATGGCGACCGTTACCACGACGGCGAATTCGTTGAAGATACGGCCGATGACGCCGCCCATCAGAAGCACGGGGATGAACACCGCCACCAGCGAAATCGAAATCGATATGATGGTGAAGCCGATCTCACGCGCGCCCTTGAGCGCGGCGTCGAAAGCCGACAGCCCGTCCTCCTCCATGTGGCGGAAGATGTTTTCGAGCATGACGATCGCGTCGTCGACGACGAGGCCGACGGCCAGCGTCAGGCCCATCAGAGATATGTTGTCGATCGAGAAGCCGAACAGGAACATCGCGCCGAGTGTGGCGATCAGCGAAATCGGCACGGCCACCGCCGGGATGATCGTTGCCGTGACGCGGCGCAGGAACACGAAGATCACCATCACCACCAACGCGATGGTCAGGAGCAGCGTGAACTGCACGTCGTCGACGGCCTGGCGGATCGAGGTGGATCGGTCGTTGAGCAGTTTGATGCTCGCGGCAGCCGGCATCTGGTCCTGGAAGGACGGCAGCATCGCCTTGACCTTGTCGACGACGTCGACCGTATTGGCGTCGGGCTGACGCTGCACGGCCATGATAATGGCGCGCGTGCCGTCATACCAACTCGCCGTCGTCGTGGTTTCGACCGAGTCGATGACGCGCGTGACCTCGCCCAGCCGCACCGGATGGCCGTTCTTGGTGGCGATGATAATGTTTGAAAAATCGGCGGCGTTCATCAACTGAGTGTTGGCCGTGATCGTCAGCTGCTGCTTGTCGTTCTGCAGCACGCCGAGCGGGGTGTTGCTGTTGGCCGAGGCCACGGCCGTCTGCAACTGGTCGATCGAGATGCCGCGCGCGGCGAGCGCGGTCGGATCGATCTGGATGCGCACCGCATATTTTTGCTGTCCGTAGATCGAAACCTGCGCAACGCCATCGATGGTCGATAGCGAGGGCGAGATGACGTTTTCGGCGAAGGCGTCGAGATCGGTGAGTGGAACGGTGTCGCTGACCAGCGACATCAGGAGAATCGGCGCATCGGCCGGATTGACCTTGCGATAGCTTGGCGGCGCCGTCATTTGCGGCGGCAGCGATTTTTGCGTGCGCGCAATGGCTGCCTGAACGTCCGCGGCAGCCGCGTCGATGTCGCGGTTGAGCACGAACTGGATGGCGATCGAGGTCTGGCCCAGCGAGTTGGTGGTCGAAATCGAATCGATGCCGGCAATGGTTGCGAACTGCTTGATCAGCGGCGTCGCGACCGAGGTCGCCATGGTCTCCGGCGAAGCGCCGGCCAGTTGGGCCGAGACATTCACCACCGGGAACTCCGCGCTGGGCAGCGCGGCAACCGGCAGGAACTTGTAAGCGAACAGTCCGCCCAGCACGAGGGCGAACGACATCAGCAACGTGGCGACGGGCTTTCGTATGCAGAATTCGGAAATCATGGGCGGGCCTCGCCGGCCTTGTCGGCTTGTGCGACCTTAGGCGAATTTTGATCGCCACTGTTGCTCGCTGTCTTGCCTTCGTGCACCGTCGCGCCGTCCTTTAGCCTTGTCTGGCCTTCGACCACCACTTTCTCGCCGCCCTTGAGGCCTTGGCTGATGGCGCTGTTATCGCCCTCCGTCAGCGCCACCTGCACCGGCCGCATCTCGACCGTGTTGTCCGGCTTGACCACATAGACGAAGGGACCTTTCTGGCTCGGCTGCACCGCGACCGTCGGAACCGAGGTCATTTGCGGCATCGTGCCGGCATCAAGGATGACGTTCACATACTGCCCCGGCCAAAGCGAAAGATCGAAGTTCGGTATGCTCGCCCGCGTGGCGATGGTGCCGGAGGCGGTGTCGACGCTGGAATCGACGAAATCGAGCGTGCCCTTGCCGATCGGCGTCGGATCGCCGTCCTTGGTCAGCGTCACGTCGCCTTGCTGTGGGCTCGCCAACGCTTTGTGCAATAAAGCAAGGTTGCTTTCCGGCAGAGTGAAATTCACCTGCAGCGGGTCCATCTGTGTGATGGTCACAAGCGGCGTCGTGGTGCTTGAGCCGTTGCTGGTGGTGACGAGATCCCCGACCGAGACGTTGACCGCTCCCAGCCTGCCTGAGATGGGCGCGCTGATGGTCGCGTAGCTTAACTGGACCGTATCCGCGTCGATCGTCGCCTTGTCGGCATCGATGGTGGCGGCCGCGGCCTTCTGCGCCGCCAGTGCCTGGTCGTAAGTCTGCTGCGTGCCAGCCTGCTTGGCGACAAGGTCCTTGGCGCGCTGAAGATCCGCCGTGGCGCTCACCAGCAGGGCCTGGTCCTTGACGAGCGTCGCCTGATCCTTGGCAAGCTGCGCCTTCAGTGCGCGGTCATCGAGCGAGAAGAGAAGGTCGCCGGCCCTCACCATTTGCCCGTCCTTCACCGCGATCGACACGATCTGGCTGGAGACACGGGCATTCACGCTGACCACCGACGGTGAGGAGACGAAGCCGATGGCGTAGCGACGGATCGGAAAATCGGCGGTCGTCGCAGTTGCCGAAACGATCGAGGCGGAACGCGCGCCGCCAGCGCCGCCCTTCTGGCTGCCCGATGCCTTGGTCGTGTCGGCGCCGGCTGTGTCGGCCTGCTGGCCGGAGATCAGCTGCTGCACCCTGCCCATCGCGGCGGGCGACAGATAAAGGCCGACACCTGCAAGGCAGGCCAGAGCGACGACTGTAAAGGCGATTTTTCCGCGCATCGACAACTGGCCCTCTATCCGACACGCCGAAACCGGTGGTCTATTCTCAGCTCATTTCACGGCCGTTGCCGCGAATTTCGCCGAATAGATAGGACAAGGCTTTGGCGGAAAAGGGCCAAAACGCGGGATTACGAAGATTTAATATGCACTGCACAATTGTTGTGCAGCCGGCTAACGTGCCGTGGCGCTCCCTTAACGCAGCATCGGCCAGAGCGTCGCTGCGAGCAGCAGACCCATTCCTATGTTGAACCATTTCAGCCGCACGGGATCCGAAAGGAAGCCGCGCAGCGCGGTGCCGAACCCGGCCCACACCGAAACGCTGGGCAGGTTGACGATGGTGAAGGCGATCGAAATCAGCGCCACCGAGACGAACGGATGATCCGGATTGGTGTAGACGGCCATGGCAGTGATCGCCATCACCCACGCCTTCGGGTTGACCCATTGGAACGCGGCGGCATCGATGAAGCGCATCGGACGCGCCTTCGCCCCGTCCTTGCCACCCATCGAGCGCGACATGGCGATCTTCCAGGCGAGATAGAGCAGATAGGCTGCGCCGGCGATTTTCAGCGCAGCATGCAGCGCCGGAAACGCTGTCAGCACCGCGCCGAGTCCGAAGCCGACGGCCAGCAGCAGAACCAGAAAACCGATGCTGATGCCCAGCATATGCGGAACCGTTCTGACTATGCCGAAATTGACGCCGGAGGCCAGCAGCATGAGATTGTTCGGCCCCGGCGTGATCGACGTCACGAAGGCATAGACCAGGAGTGCAAGGAACGCGTTGACGGACATCATATCCTCCCCGGATAGGTCAGCTATATTGTCCTTTTTCGGCAGGCGCGCAAAAGCCACGGACGGGCGACCGCCGGACCAGCGAGGAGAATTTGAAGCAGCCGGAGCGGTGGGTGGCGCGCCTACATGCCCTGCGGGCCGCGGTTCATGGCTGCGACACCGGTGCGGCAGATCTCGACCAGGCCGAGCGGCTTCATGATGGCAATGAACTGGTCGAGCTTGGAACCCTTGCCGGTGATCTCGAAGATGAAATGCTCGGTGTTGGCGTCGATGACCGACGCGCGGAAGGCATCGGCCAGCCGCAGCGCCTCGACGCGGGCGTCGCCGGCGCCGGCGACCTTGACGAGGGCAAGCTCGCGCTCCAGCGGCCGCTCCTGGCCGAGTTCGTGCGAGCGCACGGTGAGATCGACCACGCGGTGCACCGGCACGATCCGCTCGAGCTGGTGCTTGATCTGCTCCAGCACATGCGGCGTGCCGCGCGTCACGATGGTGATGCGCGACAAATGCTTCTCGTGCTCGGTCTCGGACACCGTGAGGCTTTCGATGTTATAACCGCGCCCCGAGAACAAGCCGATGACGCGGGCAAGCACGCCCGGTTCGTTGTCGACCAGCACGGAAAGCGTGTGCGTTTCCGGCTTTTCGGTTTCCTTGGCGATGAAGTAGGCGGAGCCGGTCGGCTGGAGCTGTGCGTTCATGACGTGAATCTCGATTTCAAACTTTGGCGCTAATTATCTGTTTCCACACGGCTTCCGCCGCAGACGCTGCCTGCCGCTACACCAGTTCCCTGCCCTTGGCGTCGATAGCGTTGGCCACCGCCTCGTCGGTCGCCTCGTCAGGCAGGAGCATCTCGTTATGCGCCTTGCCGGACGGGATCATCGGGAAGCAGTTGGCGAGAGTCGCCACGCGGCAGTCGAACAGCACCGGCTTCTTCACCGAGATCATCTCGCGGATCGCGTCGTCCAGCTCGTCCGGCTTGTCGCAGCGTATGCCATGGCCGCCATAGGCGTCCGCCAGCTTGACGAAATCCGGCATCGCCTCGGTGTAGGAATGCGACAGCCGGTTGCCGTGCAGCAGCTGCTGCCACTGGCGCACCATGCCCATATACTGGTTGTTCAGGATGAAGATCTTGATCGGCGCTTCGTACTGCACGGCCGAGCTCATCTCCTGCATCGTCATTTGCACCGAAGCGTCGCCGGCGATGTCGATGACCAGCGCATTCGGATGTGCGATCTGCACGCCGAGCGCCGCCGGCAGGCCATATCCCATCGTGCCCAGGCCGCCCGAGGTCATCCAGCGGTTAGGCTTGTCGAAGTGATAGTGCTGCGCCGCCCACATCTGGTGCTGGCCGACTTCGGTGGTGATGTAGGTGTCCATATCCTTGGTCAGCGCATAGAGCCGCTGGATCGCGTATTGCGGCATGATCACGTCGTTGTTCATCCTATAGGCGAGCGAGTCCCGCGCGCGCCATTTCGCGATCTGCTCCCACCATGGATAGAGCGCCTTCTTGTCGGCCTTGGCAGTCGCCCGCCACAGCCGCACCAGATCCTCCAGCACGCGGCCGACATCGCCCAGGATCGGCACGTCGGCATGGACATTCTTGTTGATCGAGGACGGATCGATGTCGATATGGATCTTCTTCGAGTTCGGCGAGAACGCGGTCAGCCGGCCGGTGATGCGGTCGTCGAAGCGCGCGCCGATGCATATCATCACGTCGCAATCATGCATGGCCATGTTGGCTTCGTAGGTGCCATGCATGCCGAGCATGCCGATCCAGTTCTTGCCCGAAGCCGGATAGGCACCGAGGCCCATCAGCGTCGAGGTGATCGGGAAGCCGGTGAGGTCGACCAGCTCGCGCAGCAGATGGCTGGCTTCCGGACCTGAATTGATGACGCCGCCGCCGCTGTAGATGATCGGCCTCTTCGCGCCGGCCATCAATTCGACGGCGGCCTTCACCTTCTCCAGATCGCCCTGGACCTTCGGCTGATAGCTGGTGCGCGGCGCCGTTTGCGGCGGCACGTAGATGCCCTTGGCGAACTGCACATCCTTCGGAATGTCGACCACGACCGGGCCCGGCCGCCCGGTGGTCGCGACATGGAAGGCTTCATGGATGGTGGCGGCGAGCTCGTTGACGTCTTTCACCAGCCAATTGTGCTTGGTGCAGGGGCGCGTGATGCCGACGGTGTCGCATTCCTGGAAGGCGTCGGAGCCGATCAGCGAAGTCGGCACCTGACCGGTGAGACAGACCAGCGGAATGGAATCCATCAGCGCGTCCTGCAGCGGCGTCACCGCATTGGTGGCCCCGGGGCCGGACGTGACCAGCAGCACGCCGGCCTTGCCGGTCGAACGCGCATAACCTTCGGCGGCATGGCCGGCACCCTGCTCGTGCCTGACCAGAATGTGCTCGACCTCATCCTGCTGGAAGATCTCGTCATAGATCGGAAGGACCGCGCCGCCCGGATAGCCGAAGACATGCTTGACGCCGTTGTCCTTCAGCGCCTGCACCACCATTTCGGCGCCCGTCATTTCGCGCCGCTCGTTATGTCCGTTGCTCATCGGTCTGGTCCCGTACTGTTCGCCATCTGGCGATTTGCTGGTCGTTTAGTTGGGTTTTGGGCAATAAAAAAGGCCCCCGAGGGAGCCTGTGGGATGCGCATGGGAGGTTTTCGCCCGGCGGTTACACCGCCTTGCCCACGCGCCAGCCTACGAGAATGAGTGCTGTTTTCATGGGCGCGGACAATAAGGTCGGTTCCGCGCCGCTGTCAACGGGCAATCTGTCGGTCCCATTGTTCAGCGGCGCGGATTGTTCAGGCCGCCAGCACCACACCCCTTGCCTGGTTACCGCCAACGCATTTTGCCGGGTATGTCGAGACGCATGATGTTGCCGAGAAAACGTCTCTAGTCTTCGGCGGCGCACTATTGTCGGCAAGTGTGCCGGGTGGGGCGGCGCCGGTGATCACGTCGCGCTTTGGGTCGCGAACTTTTTCACCACCCGCTCCAGCAGCGGCACGTAGTCGCGAAAGGCGCGCGTCTTCATGTTGGCGACCTTGCCACCCTCGTCCCAGATGCGCACACGCACGGCTTCCTGATGGAATGGATTGCTGCGGAACTCCGCCACCTCCTCCGCGCTCATCGGCCCGCCCTGCAGCGACAGCGTATGGACCGAGGCCGGCGACAGCTTGCCGAAGTAGGAGGGATCGGTGGCGCAGAGATAACGCTTGGCCGCAACATGCAGCCTGACGCATTCGACGATGACCGGCGGAAAGAACGGCGCCAGCACCTCGCCACCCGCCTCGTCGTGGTGCTTGTCCTCGACGTCGTCGGGCGAATAGGTGCCGAACTCGCTGGTGTAGTGGCCGATGTCGTGCAGCAGCGCCGCAGCCACAAGCTCCTCCGGCGCGCCATCCTGCTCGGCTAGCCACGCGCCCTGCAGCATATGCTCGGACATGGTGACCGGCTCGCCGAGATAGGATTCCGCGCCGCGACGCTCGAAAATGTCGGCGATGAACTCGACGATGTTGCCGGTGTTCAGTTCATTCGATTTCATTCGGCCGCCTCTCTGACATCGTGTTCGATTGCCGCCAGCGTGGACAGCAGGCCGTCCTTGTCGGCGTAGCAGCCCTGCAGCCAGCGCGTGCCGCTGCCGGAAAAGGCCTTGCGCGCATGCATGACGCGCGTGTTGTCGACGATGAACGACTGGCCCGCCTCGAGCTTGAAGGTCACCTCGAAGGCCGGATCCTCGATCAGTTCGGCGAACCGGCGATAGGTGGCGTAATATGCGTTCATTTCGGCGAACGGCACGTCGATGGTCGGCGCCAGCGAGCGGTTGTTGAAGCGCACGCAGATGAGCTCGCCATCCGGTCCGAGCTCGATCATCGGGCGCTTGGACTGCAGCCGCACGCCCGATGAGCCGGCATATTCGAAGCGCGCCGGATAGGAGGAAAGCAACCGGAAGCCGTTCGAATTCTCCGCCTGCAGCGCGGCCGCCACCGCGAATCCGTCGACGACGCTGGATTCGCCGCCTTCCACCGTATTCTCGATGCAGGCCAGGATCTGCAGCGTCGGCACCGGGTCGCGGTAGGGATTGTCGGTATGCGCCTGCAGGCCAAGGTTGGTGTAGGCAAGATTGTTCGGATTGACCTCGGCGCGCACCTCGAACCAGCGCCCGTAATTGGTCTCCCTGATATATCCGAAGAGATCGGCCACATTGCATAGTGCCCCGGATTCGGCCGGCAGACCGTCCATGACGGCAAAGCCAAAGCTCCGCACCGCCGTCAGCCATTGCCGCAGAACATTCCTGTCGTGCCGCGCCTCACTATAGGCCGTGCGCGGCACCGAACTCTGCATCGTGGCCTTGGTCCACCGCCGAATGTCCCTGCCGGTCCAGCCGGGCTGCCGATTTTCTTCGCGGTCGTAAGTATGGGCGCGAAGCCAGCTTGCGGGAAAGCTGACGGTCTTGTCTTCAGGCACGAACGTGACCACCAGCGCCTCGCCCTTGATCGAGGCCTCTCCGATCCGTGTCTCGGCCGGAATGTCCAGGATGGTGATCAGCCGCTGGCCGTTGCCGGCGCTGCGCGTCCTGTCGTCCAGTGCGTTGTCGCGCAGCCACATGGCATGGAATCGGCTGCGTGTTCCGTCGTCCCAGCCAAGCGCGATCGTCCGTCCTTCGTCGACAAGGGTTGCTCTCGTCAGCACGTTTCTGAAACTCCCGTCTTCGGGCCGTCGCCGCGGTACCGATTGCATGCTGTCTTTGCCGAAGGCATAAATCAAGTTATTGTTTTTCAGCCAATGCTGCCAAAAACCTAATGACTGGAAAAGCTGCCGATCCCATGCCTCCGCTCGACTGGCTACGCAGTTTCGAAGCGGCTGCGCGCCTGTCGAATTTCACCGCCGCTGCCGCCGAGCTCGGGCTCACGCAAGCCGCCGTCAGCCAGCACATCCGCTTTCTGGAAGAGCGTCTCAAGACGCGACTGTTCGCGCGGCTGGCACGCGGCGTGGCGTTGTCGCCGCAGGGCGCCGCCTATCTTCCCCACATCCAGTCGGCGTTCGCGATCATCGGCAGCAGCACGAACGAGTTGTTCGAGCCACGCGTTTTGCAGACCGTCACCCTTCGCGTTCCGATTTCTTTCGCGCTGCTGGTGCTGGTCCCGGCTCTTCCTGATCTCGCAAAGGCGCTGCCGTGGATCAGGCTCGATCTGGTGACCATCCATCGGCCGACGGACTACGACGAGGCGGGCTCGACGCTCGACATCCGCTTCGGCAACGGTTCGTTTTCCGGGCGCGACGCCGACCGGCTGACGGTCGAGCGGCTCGTTCCGGTCGCGGCGCCGACCTTGGCCGGAAATGCCGAATGGACATCCCTGCCGCTGCTTTTGGTGGCGGGTGCGCGCGAGATGTGGGCGGAATGGTTCGCAGCCTCCGGCCTTGCCGGACACTCCCAACGCTCGCATCGCTTCGACAGTTTTGTCGCCGCGATGGAGGCGGCGAAGTCCGGCGCCGGAGCGCTGCTGGGCTCGCGGCCGCTCATCGACGCCGCGCTTAAGGACAATCTCCTTGTCAGGCTTTCCGATTTCGAGCTCTCGAGCCCATCGGGTCACTTCCTGACATGGCCATCGTCATCGCGGCTGTCCGGCGCCGAACAGGATTTTCGCCGCTGGCTTTTGTCGCGTCTCGCCAGCATTTCAGGATAGCGCTCGGGCCGGCTCCCCTATCCGCTTCCAATAGATGAGCGTGCCGGTGAGCCCACCATGGGGTTTCAACGCATAGTCCGGAATCTCGCCGGTCAGCGAGAAGCCGAGTTTTTCGTAAAGGCCGCCGGCCCCCTGTTCGCTTGCTGTGTCCAACACCAGCAGGGTGCGCCCTTTCTTGACCGCCAGTTCCTCAGCGGCCCGCATCAGGCCGCTGGCAATACCTTTGCCGCGATAGTCGAGGCGGGTCATCAGCTTGGCGATCTCGGCGCGGTGCGGTTGGTTGGGCGGGCAGTCGAGAAGCAGTGTGACGGTGCCGACAAGCGTCTCGCCATCCCATGCGCCCAGCAGCGCCCGTTCCCCGCGCGCCGCGGCAGCGAGCGATTTGCGCCAGAACTCATGGGCCGCGTCGGGAGACAAGGGATGCATGAAGCTTACCGATCCGCCGGCGGCGACTGTCTCGATCAGCAAGTCGGCGAGCATCCCGCTGGTTTTTGCGTCGTCGTTCAACGCCCTGATTTCAAGGGGGTTCATGTCGGTGGTCTCCAGGTGATGAGGTGTCGGGCCACGCTCATGCGAAATGACTGCTACGTCTTCGGCGGCGCGCCCTTCGGATTTCCGCAATACGCTCGGCATCGTCCTCGCTGAGGTGCCGCCCGCGCTCCAGGATCTCGAGCGTGTATTCCTCATAGGTGAGCCCAAGCCGCTCGACCTTTTCCAGCCGCATCAGCATGACGGCGTGGCTCGGCGCCTTCCAGGCTTTGTCGTGGGCGGCGCGCCAGTGAAGATGTAGGCGTCGCCCTTACCCCAGGGCGGACCTTCGTAGTCGTCGAGAGGCGGCCCGCCATTGTGGGACCGTTCAGGCCGGCGTGCCATGCGATCAGCCCCGGACCAGCGCCACCAGATACTCGGCGGCTTCCGGTCCCGGAGCGTGGAAGGTGCAGTCCGACGGGGCTCCGAGCGCCAGGCAGTCGCCCGACTCCAGCCTGTGCACGACATTGCCTTCGGTGAAGTCCAGGCGGCCGCCGATCAGCCAGATCTGCTGCTTGATGAAGGCATAGGACGCTGCCGGGAATTCGACCTTGGCGCCTGCCGGCAGGCTGACCCGGATCAGCTCGAGCGGCATTTGCGTTGCCGGCGACAGATGGCGTCGCACATAGCCGGTCGCCGGATCCTGCCAGACCGGCTGCTCGTCCTTGCGGCACACACTGCCGCCCTGCATTTCGGCGCGGGCAATCAGCGTCGAGAGCGTCATGCCGAAAGCCGACGCGATGCGCACGAGGAGCGCCGCGGTCGGACTTGTCAGGCCGCGCTCCATGGCGCTCAGCATCGCCTTGGAAACGTCGGAACGCTCGGCCAACTCGGCCAGCGACCATCCCCGCAAATCACGCTCGGAACGTATCCGCCTGCCGATCGTGGATGTGATGTCGTTCGATATATCAGTCATTCATCCAATATATCGAAATTCCGGGATGAAGGAAGAGGCTGGTCGATCGCATTTTCGCGAGTGGTTTAACGGGACCTACACCATCCGACCTCACGCGGCTTTAACCCCGATTGGGATAGCTTTGACCCCGAGGGGAATGGGACAGGTAACCGATGTTTGTTGAACGCGAAGCCTCCATTGGGGAGCCGACCTCGCAGGAGCGCCGCGACGCCCAGCAGAGCGACAAGCGCATCCTGGGCAACGTCGTGCAATGCGACGGTGCGCGCGCTACCATCAGCGCCTATGCCGAAGATGCCGAAGGCACGGTGACCGGCCTGTGGACCGTCGGCAAGATAATTTCCATCAACCTTGGCGCGACGCGAACCGTTGGCCTTGTCTATGCGATCGGCAAGTCTGACCGCGCCTGGAGCAATGAGGGCCAGAACGCAATCGAGGTCAGCATCGAACTGATCGGCGAGGTGCGCGACGGCGCCGAGCCCGGCGCCAAACCGGTCTTCGACCGCGGCATCACCACCTATCCGCATATCGGCGCGGTTGCCCACCGTATCCGCAGCCGCGACCTGCAGGCCGTCTACGATCTCGCCGGCCGCCATTCGATCACCATCGGCACGCTGTCCCAGGACGAGGCGATCGACGCCAACATCGCTGTCGACGACACGCTGGCGCGCCATTTCGCCATTGTCGGCACGACCGGCGTCGGCAAATCCACGGCTGTCTCGCTGCTGTTGCGCAAATCGATCGAGGCGCGGCCCGATCTGCGCGTGCTGATCCTCGACCCGCACAACGAGTTTGCCGCCTCGCTTCCGGAATACTGCGTGAAGGTTGATTCCAAGACGCTCGACCTGCCGTTCTGGATGTTCAGACTGGAAGAATTCGCCGAAGTTCTGTTTCGCGGTCGCGAGACCGTTCCGGAGGAAGTCGACGTCCTGCGCGACCTCATCCCGGCCGCCAAGAACCTCTATCGCAACCCGAGCTCCGGCTCGTATATCAGGCGCGGCAGCGATGCGCTGACGGCGGACACGCCGGTGCCTTACCGCATCGCCGATCTGCTCAAGCAGATCGACGAGCGCATGGGTCTGCTCGAAAGCAAGAACGATCGGCCGACACTGAAGTCGTTGAGGACGCGCATCGAATCGGCCGCTTCCGACCCGCGCTACCGTTTCATGTTCAATTCGCGGCTGATCGAGGACACCATCCACGAGACGATCGGCAACATCTTCCGCGTACCGAACCATGGACGTCCGGTGACCTGCTTCGAGATGGCGGGCATGCCGTCCGAAGTCGTCAATTCGGTCTGCTCGGTGCTGGCGCGCCTCGCCTTCGACCTTGCGCTCTGGAGCGAGGGCCGGCTGCGGCTGCTCCTGCTTTGCGAGGAAGCGCACCGCTACATGCCTGCCGATCCGCGTCTCGGCTTCGCGCCGACCAGGCACGCTTTGTCGCGCATCGCCAAGGAAGGCCGCAAATATGGCTGCTATCTCGGCGTTGTGACCCAGCGTCCAGGCGAGCTCGATCCGACCATCCTGTCGCAATGCTCGACTTTCTTCGCCATGCGGCTCGCCAACGAGCAGGACCAGGCGATCATCCGCTCGGCGATCGCCGATTCCTCGGCCTCGACGCTGGCGTTCCTGTCCTCCATGGGCCAGCGCGAAGCCATTGCCTTCGGCGAAGGCGTGGCGACGACCATGCGGCTCAAATTCGAGAAACTGTCCCAGGAATTCATTCCCGGCACAGCGAGGCGGGAGCAGGCCTTGCCCGCGGATTCCGGCGACGATGTCGATCTCGCCGGAATTGTCGAGCGGCTGCGCAACGTGCCGAAACCGCAGCAGTCGATAGCGTTCGCCGAAGCCGTCGATACCGGGCGCCAGGCTGGCGACCCCGACTACCGCAAGCCATCGGCGCCGCGCGTGCAACCGGACGACGATTTCGACATGCGTTACGGCCTGAGGCCCTCGACCTTCGGCATGCGCCAGCAGAACGACTAATCGTTCTGCATCTTCGCGCCGACTGAGTCCCGGGCTGAGTCGACTGAAGTCGCTTTCGAGAACCGGAGCGGACATATAGTCCGTGAGCACGCGCATGACCCCGAAAATCGAGAACGCTTTTCGGAAAGGATCATAGGAGACGCGCGGCGCGGTAGAAGCGCAGAACACGGCTCCAGGCGGCCAGCGTCAAGAATTTGATCATGGAATTTCAGGCGCAGACGCGGTTGCGGCCCTGCTTCTTCGCCTCGTAGAGCTGCCGGTCGGCGCGGCGATAGAAGTCCTCGGCACTCTCCTTGCGGTCCCAGACGGCGAGGCCGACGCTGGTGGTGACCTTCAGCCGCACATTGCCCGACATGATCGACAGGTTGGCGATCGCCTTGCGGATGCGCTCGGCGAACCGCGCGAGCAGTTCCGCATCCATGTTGGGCGTGACCACGGCGAACTCCTCGCCGCCCAGCCTCGCCACCACATCGTGATAGCGGGTCATGCCCCGTACGCACTGCGCGACGGACCGCAGAACCTCGTCGCCGACATCGTGGCCATGCGTGTCGTTGACCTGCTTGAAATGATCGAGATCGAGGATCATCAGGCCCACCGGCTTGTCGATGCGGCCGAACTCGTCGAGATATTCCCGCAACGCGTCATCGAAGTAGCGGCGGTTCTGCATTCCGGTCAGGCCGTCGGTGAGCGCTGCGTGCTCGAGCGTTTGCGAACGGGCGCTCAGCGACACCGTCATGGCGCGCAACTTGCCCTCTTCCCTCACCTGGCCGCGGATCAGCGGGTAGATGAAGAAGGTTCCAAAGAACAAGGCAGCAGCCAGCAGCGCACCGGTCACGAACAGCAATTTGTTGAGATAGGCGATTCTGTCGAGACGCGATGCGGTGTCGAGAGCGGTCGCGATATCCTGCAATTGGCCATAGGCGTGAAAGGTCACCAGGCCGGCGGCCAGGATCACGAAGATAAAGACGAAAAACGCCGATTCCGCCTTGTGAAAACGCATAACGCCCCGCGGTACTGCGACCGTCGCCGTTATGGCATGCCAGGCCTTACGGACGGTTAACCCGCACAACCGTGACGGGAAGCTGCGCTCACAATTCCAAGCCCTGATCAAATCGCATTCTATCAGTCCGCGATTGACCATTTCTCGCCCGGGCGTAACCTTTGCCACTCCGGCCCCAGTTGGTGTTTGAACCAGGTCGTCTGCCGCTTGGCATATTGGCGCGTCGCGATCTTGGCTCGCTCAATCGCTTGGGGAAAGCCCATGTGTCCGGCCATCGCGGCCTGCAGCTCGCGCACGCCGATCGCCTTCATCGCCGGCAGGTTCGGATCGAGGTCGAGTGCCATCAACTGCCTGACCTCGTCGAGCGCGCCCTTGTCGAGCATTTGATCGAAACGCGCCCGGATACGCGCCACCAGTTCGCCGCGATCCGGCTCGATCACCAGGAAGCGTGCGCTGTCGCGGTCGATGAGCGGCTGGCCGCGTGCCGCTTGCCATTCAAGGATCGACCGTCCCGACGCGTCGAGCACCTCCAGTGCCCGCACAATGCGCTGGCCATCGGTCGGCCGGAGCTGCATGGCGACAGCCGAATCCTGATGCATCAGTACACGGTGCAGCCGTTCTGCCCCTTGTTCCTTGAGTTCGTAGCGCCAGCGCTCACGCACCGAAGGCGGAATGTCGGGCATGTCCGAGATGCCTTCGGCTAAAGCTCGGAAATAGAGCCCGGTGCCGCCGACGAAGACAGCCGGCCGGCCGGAGAAAATACCTTCCGCGATCAGCCCGGTGACGTCGCGCAGCCAGGCGCCGGTCGAGTAGGCTGTCGAAGGATGCACGTGACCGTACAGATAATGCGGCACGCGCGCCGTTTCGGCCGCGCTCGGACGCGCCGTCAGCACGTCCAGAACCGAATAGCCCTGCATGGAATCGGTGTTGACGATCACGCCGCCCTTGCGCTCGGCGATGTCCAGCGCCAGCGCCGACTTGCCGCTGGCGGTCGGCCCCGCTATCAGGATGGCGTTTTTCACGCGGCCTTTGCCCGCCTGCCTGCCGGAATTTTCGATGCCTCTGATCGCCACGCTTGTGTCCAATCCCAAAGACCGCCGAGTGTCGGTCCCGCTTGCGAATATCGCCTCGCGAGCGGCAGGCGCAAGCGCCGTTCATTGGCTGGCCGAGGATGTCGCCTGCGATCTGGTTTTGCCGGAGACTCCCGACATCGGCGAATTGACGGCCAATCTGCGCGCGGCATTGGCCTCCGAGCCGGTCGACATCATCGTCCAGCCGGCTGAAGGCAGGAGGAAGAGGATCCTGCTTGCCGATATGGATTCGACCATGATCAATCAGGAATGCATCGACGAGCTTGCTGACGAGATCGGCGTCAAAGACCGTGTCGCTGCGATCACCGCGCGATCGATGAATGGCGAGATCGCATTCGAGCCGGCCTTGCGCGAACGCGTCGCCTTGCTGAAGGGCCTCGACACGGCGGTGGTCGACCGCATCATCGCCAACCGGCTGACGCTGGCCGCCGGCGGCCGCGCGCTGGTGCAGACCATGCGTGCCAACGGCGCCTGGACGGCGCTGGTCTCAGGCGGCTTCGACGTCTTCACCAACCGCATCGCCGCAATGCTGGGCTTCCAGGAGAACCGCGCCAACCGGCTGATCGAGGATGGTGGCAGATTCACCGGCACGGTGGCCGAGCCTATCCTCGGCCGCGCCGCCAAGGCCGAGGCGCTGCTCGACATCGCGGCAAGGCTGGGCGTGACGACGCAGGATGCCGTTGCCGTGGGCGACGGCGCCAACGACCTCGACATGATCCGCCTGGCCGGCACCGGCGTCGCGCTGCACGCCAAGCCGGCGGTGGCTGAGCAGGCAAGGATCCGCATCGACCACGGCGATCTGACCGCGCTGCTTTACCTCCAGGGCTATCGCCAGGGCGAGTTCGTGCAATGAAGCCGATCCGCACCGAGCGCCTCATCCTGCGCAATTGGGAACAGCGCGACCGCGCGCTCTTCCATCGCATCAACTCGGACGAGCGCGTGATGGAATTTTTTCCGTTCCGCCGCGACCGGGCCGCGGCGGACGCAAAGATGGACGAGCTCCGCGCCTGGATCGATGAGGATGGCTACGGTTTCGCCGCCGCCGAGATTGCCGCCACCGGCGAGTGCATCGGCTTCGTCGGCCTCCTCCAAACCGATCATGTGCCTTCCCTGCCGGCCGGCACGATCGAGATCGGCTGGCGGCTGGCACCGGAATACTGGCGCAAGGGCTATGTCACCGAGGCATCCGAAGCCTGGCTCTCCTTCGGTTTCGAAACGCTGGAGCTGGACGAAATCGTCTCCTTTGCCGTCGTGGAAAACCATCGTTCGATCGCCGTCATGAAGCGGCTCGGCATGCGCGCCGACCCGGGCGCCGATTTCGACCATCCCGCCGTGCCGGACAGCCACCCTCATCTTAAGCGGCATGCGCTGTACCGGCTGTCGCGCGACGACTGGCAGGCGCGAAAAAGGGCGGCCCGCTAGCCGCCCATTCTTGCAAATCAACCCGTTCGGGCTCTCCGGAATCAGTCCATCCGGATCGTCACGAAGCGCAACTCGCCGGATTTCGAGGCGAGCATCAGCAGCGCGTTCTTGCGGCCCTGCTCTTTCAGCGCCCCGATCCGGTCCATGACATCCTTTGGCGTGCCGACCGATTCCTGCGCGATCTCGGTGATCACCTCGCCGGGCTGGATGCCGCGTTCGGCGGCGGCCGAATCCTTGGCGACGTCGGTGATGACCACGCCCGACACATCGGCCGCGATGCCGAACTTCTGTCTGGTCTGCTCGTTGAGCTCGCCAACGGTCATGCCGAGCACCGAAGCCGTCGACACAGGAGCCGCCTTGTCGCCCTTGTCCTCGCCGGTACTGCCGTTCTCGCCGCTGGCCAGCTTCTCGCCGTCCTCGAGCCGGCCGAGCGTCACCTTCACTGTCTGCTCGACGCCCTTGCGCACGATGACGACGTCGACGGCCTTGCCGACCGGGCTTTCGGCGACGACGCGCGGCAGGTCGCGCATTTCGTGGATGTCCTTGCCGTCGAATTTGATGATGACGTCGCCGGCTTGAACCGTGCCGTTGTCGACCGGTCCGCCCTTGATGACGCCGGCCACCAGCGCGCCCTTGGCCGTCGCCATGCCGAGGCTTTCGGCGATGTCGTCCGTTACCGGCTGGATGCGCACGCCAAGCCAGCCGCGCCGCGTTTCGCCGAACTGGCGAAGCTGATCTACGACGCCCGCGGCGAGTTGCGAGGGAATGGAAAAGCCGATGCCGATCGAGCCGCCGGACGGCGAGATGATCGCCGTGTTGATGCCGATGACCTCGCCACTGCTGTTGAACAGCGGACCGCCGGAATTGCCGCGATTGATGGCGGCGTCGGTCTGGATGAAGTCGTCATAGGGGCCGGAATTGATGTCGCGGTTGCGCGCCGAGACGATGCCGACCGTGACCGTGCCGCCAAGACCGAACGGATTGCCGATCGCCATCACCCAGTCGCCGACGCGCATCTTGGTGGAATCGCCGAACTTCACCGCCGTTAATTTGTGGCCCTTCGGATCGACCTTCAGCAACGCGACGTCGGTCTTTGTATCAGTGCCGACAAGCGTCGCCTTCAGCGTCACGCCGTCGGAGAAATTGACCTCGATGTCGTCGGCATCGGCGATGACGTGATTGTTGGTCACCACGATGCCCTGCTCGGCATCGATGACGAAGCCGGAGCCAAGCGACTGCACCTTCTGCCCGCCGCCCTTGTCGCCGCCGCGGTTCTTGAAGAAGTCATCGAAAAAGTCCTGGAAGGGCGAGCCTTCCGGAAGCTGTGGCATCGGCACCGCACCGGGGCCTTCCGTGCCTTTGACGGTTTGCGAGGTCGAGATGTTGACCACCGCGCCGAGCAGGCGTTCGGCGAGGTCGGCGACGGAAGGCGGCGCGTCGGAGGCGATCGTGGGCGTGACGAAGGACGGGACGGCAACTATGCCGACGACGAATGCGGTGGCGCCGGCGAAAAACCTGCGCCGCGCCGCGCGCAACAGGGTGTCGGATATCATCGTGGCCTCCCGGCGTTTTGAAAAAGAAAGGCGCTTCCGCAAAGGCGCCCGTCAATTCATGTTGGCAAGAAATAAGGCACGTTTGCGGCTATAGCTATCGGCGGAAGATAAATCGTCAATCGCCTCGGCACCAAGGAATTTCATCAGCCGCGAACCAGCCAGACGATGGCGACGCCGAGGGCGATTGCAGCCAATCCGGCGATCCGCAGCACATTCTCCGGCAACGACAGCACCTCCGCCGCCAGTTTCCTGGCCAGAGCCGGAAACCCGCCATAGACCAGGCCCTCGATGACGAGGACCAGGCCGATGGCCGCGAGGAATCCTGCACCGTCCGCTACTGGGCGCTGCCGGGTTGCGTGGCCGGGGCTGCCGGCGTCGCGGGCGCGGGCTGCGATGCCGCCGGCTGTCCGGGCTCGGGCTTGCTTTCCGGATCGCGGAAGAAACGGAAGAACTCGGAGTCGGGCGACAGCACCATGGTGGTTCCGGTGCTGTCCAAAGCCGTGCCGTAAGCATTCATCGAGCGATAGAAATCGAAGAAGCTCGGGTCCCGCTTATAGGCTTCAGCAAAGGTGGCGCTGCGCTGCGCCTCGCCCTCGCCGCGCAGGATCTCCGATTCCTTCTGCGCCTCGGCGATGATCTCGACGACCTCGCGGTCGGCCCTGGCTTTGATACGCTGCGCCGCCTCGTTGCCGCGAGCTCTCAGCCGCTCGGCTTCCGCCAAGCGTTCGGCTTTCATGCGATCGTAGGTCTGCTGCGATACTTCGGCGGTCAGATCCGTCCGGCGGATGCGCACATCTTCGATGTCGAGGCCGAGCGACGTCGCGTCCGGACGCAGTTGGTCACGCACCTCGCGCATCATGACGCCGCGTTCTTCGGAAAGTGCCGCCTCGAAATCGCGCAGACCATAGACGCGGCGCAGCGCCGCATCGAGCCGCGTCTTCAGCCGGGCTTCGGCGAGTTCCACCTGCCCCGATACCGCCGCGCGGAACGTGCGCGGATCCGAAATGCGGTAGGCGATGAAGGCGTCGACCTCGTAGAACTTGCCGCCGGAGACCTGAACGCGGATATTGTCGAGGTCGAAGCGCATCACTTTTTTCTCGATCGTCTGAACGCTGTCGGCATCGAAGAAGGCGAATGGCGCCTTGAAATAGATGCCCGGCTCGGTCTTGACGTCGATGATCTCGCCGAACCTCAGCACGATTGCCTGCTCGCCCGCCTTGACGACGAACACCGACGAATAGAGCAGAAACAGAAGGACGGCCGCGATGACCGCGATGATGGGAAGACGGTTGGCCATCACTGGTTACCTCCCAGCGCAGGCGCGGGCGGCGCCTTGGGCTGCAGTGCCGGCAGCGGCAGGTAAGGAAGCACACCCTGCCCGTTGCCCTGCTCGACGACGACCTTGTTCGAGTCCTTCAGGATCCTCTCCATTGTTTCCAGGTAAAGGCGCTTGCGCGTCACGTCGGGCGCCTTGGCGTATTCGTTGTAAACGGAGATGAAGCGCTGCGCCTCACCTTCGGCTTCCTGCACGACCCGGTTCTTGTAGGCGGCGGCATCTTCGCGGATCTGGGCCGCCTCGCCGCGCGCCTGGCCGAGCTTCTGGTTGGAATATTGATTGGCCTGCTCGACGAACTTGTCCTCGTCCTGCTCGGCGCGCTGCACCTCGTCGAAAGCATCGGCGACCTCGCGCGGCGGGGCGGCGTCCTCGATGGAGATTGCGTTGACTTGCAGACCCGTCTTGTAACCGTCGAGCGTGTTTTGGATGATCTCACGCACCGATGTGGCAATACCCTGGCGATCGTCGCGGAAAATATCCTGCGCGGGGCGCCGGCCGACGACCTCGCGCATGGCGCTTTCGGCCACCTGCGTCAGCATGCCGTCGGGATCTGAGACGTCGAAAAGATAGGCCCTTGGATCGGAAACCTGGTAGGCGACCGAGAACTGCACATTGACGATGTTCTGGTCGCCGGAGAGCATCAGCCCGGAGCCGCTGCTCGCCCCGCCGCCGATGCTGACGAGTTGCTCGGAAATCTTTGCCGTTTCGACCGTTTCGATCGGCCACCAGTGGAAATGCAGCCCTGGCTGCGAGAGCTCGGCCTTCGGCTTGCCGAAGCGCAATTCGACCGCGACCTCGTCAGGCTGCACGGTATAGATGGCCTTGAAAGCCCAAAGCACGACAAGCGCGAGCGCGATCAGCCCGAGGACGGCCGGGCTGGCGCCGCCGCCTCCCGGAAGAGCGCGCCGCAGCCTGTCCTGGCCGCGGCGGATAATGTCCTCGAGATCGGGAGGCGAACCGGGCGGGCCGCTCGGGCCTTTCGGTCCCTGCCCCCAGGGCCCCTGATTGCCGCCGCCGCCCCATGGGCCGCCGCCACCGCTCTTGTCGTTCCAGGGCATGAATGTCCTTTCGCTTCGGTTCCCTCAGGCCTTGCGGCGCGATCCTAGCGCATGACCCCGAAAACCGATATCGGTTTTCCGAAGGAATCATGCGCCAAATCAAAGTTTTACGGCGACCTTCTTGCGCGTCCGGTTGGAAGCGTGGCGCTGTACCCTCGTTCTTCTATAGGGACGCCGTGACGCGCTTTCAACGCGATCCGCTGCGCGCACCTGCGATTTGAGCCGTCAGCGACCCTTTGTCCTCGTCAGTGACCGTCGCCGCGGCGCTCGTAAACGGTATAGCGTGTCGCGTGGCTGTCCTTTTCGCCCGCCGGAAAATCCTCGGATCGGACGATCCGCCAGATCGCGGGGTCGATCGGCGGAAAATGAGCGTCGCCATCGACCGCGGCCAGCACATGGGTGACGTGGAGACGATCGGCCAGCGGCAGGGCCTGGGCATAGATCTCGCCGCCGCCGACGACGCAGATCTCCTCGGCACCTGCCGTGCAGCGGCCGCGCACCTTGGCCAGCGTGATGGCATCGTCGAGCGAATGGGCGACTTCGGTGCCCTCGGATCGCCAGTCTCTGGCTCGCGTCACCACGATGTTGAGCCTGCCGGGCAGCGGCCGGCCGATGCCCTCATAGGTCTTGCGGCCCATGATGAGCGGCTTGCCCATCGTGTCGGCCTTGAAGCGTTTCAGGTCGCTGGAAAGCCGCCACGGCAGCCCGCCTTCGCGTCCGATCACGCCGTTCTCGGCAATGGCCACGTAGATCGCGATGTCCATCAGCCGCCGTTCCCACTATTGTCCGACGGCTCAAGCAGCAAGATGCCGATATCGTGCTCCGGATAAAAATCCTTGGCCGTCATCTCGAACGTCGTCGGACCCACCTTGCGGACATTGTCGCCGCAGAAGGAGACCAGATTCTTTGGGCTGCCCTTGTCGATGGTAAGCTTGAAGTTGCCGATACTGCCGGACGCCCAGTTGCCGCCGGTGGTCAGGACATAGGCGATGCGGCTCTCGAAATATTTGGGATAGCCGTCGGGATTTTCGTTCGCTGCCTTGCGCACAGCGTTCTCGAACGCGCCGTCCATGCAGTAGCGGGTCTTGTAAGTGTCGTACTGCCCCTGGAACTTGCCGTCGTAATAGAAGCTGACCGATGACGTGCCGCCGACGCTCGGCTTGTAGCGGTGCCAGACATGGATTTGCTTGTTGGCCGGGAAGGTGGAGCGCCACCAATAGGTCGAGCGCAACTGCCAGAACGGCGCGTAAGCGGTTTGCATGCCCGAACCGTCATCGGCGGTGTCTTCGACGATGATGCCGCGATCTTCCCAATCCTCGGCGACGTCCTTGGGCAGCTTTGCCAGCGCCGCCTTGGCGGCGTCGCCGAACGGATAGAGCGGCACGTCGTGCGCCTTGAGTTCCGCGGTGATGTCGATGCCCAGCGCGAACGCCTTTTGTTCGAGCTGCGGGTTGGCGTCGACGCCGTCGATCGTCACCTCGAAGCCGAGGAAATTGTCGCTCTGCGCTTCCGGGATCGCCAGCATCTCGTTCGGGTCGCCCTCGATGTCCGGCATCGGGAAGGCGACGATCGCGCTGACGTCCTTGTCGGTAGTGTTGCGGAAAACGTAGTCGACGGTCACCTTTTCCGGCGAGATGAAGAGATCCTCGCTTTCCATGGCAACCGCATCGCTGCGCGACAGGATCAGCCCGCCGGTGCCAAGCTCGGCAACGGAATCGTTGGCGAAGGCCGGTGCAACCGAGAATGCCAGCGCTGCGGTCAGGATAGTGCGTGTCATGGCTCCCCTCTCTCGACGGCATGACCGGGATCATGCGGATGCGCTTCCATCTAGAGCAATTCCAGGAGAAGTAGCTAGAGGCGTTCAGCGTTTCTGCCGACCGGCCGAGTTTTGCGTTCCCGCGTGCCTGCCTGCCCCCGTCTGGACACCGGCCGCCCGATCGGGCAGGAGGACGCCTATGCGCAAGCTTCTCGTCATCGGCATCGGCGCCGGCAATCCCGACCACATGACCGTACAGGCCATCAACGGCCTGAACCGGGCCGACGTGCTGTTCGTTCCCGACAAAGGCGCGAGGAAGAACGACCTCGCGGAACTCCGTCGGCAGATCTGCGACCGCTTCGTCACAAACCCGAAGTCGCGCCGCGTCGAATTCGACGTCCCGGTTCGGGCCGAGCCGACATCGTCCTATCGCGTGACCGTCGACGACTGGCACGAGGCGATCGCCGAAATCTATGAAGGGCTGATCGGCAACGAGCTTGCCGAGGACGGCTGCGGCGCGTTCCTGATCTGGGGCGACCCCTCGCTCTACGACAGCGCGCTGCGCATACTGGAGCGCGTGCGCCTGAGGGGCAATGTCGGTTTCGAGCTCGAGGTCATTCCGGGCATCACCGCGATCCAGGCGCTGGCCGCCTCCCACGCCACGGCGCTCAACCGCATCGGCGATTCGATCCTGGTCACCACCGGCCGCCGGCTGACTGAGGAAGGCCTGCCCGCGAATGCCGGAAGCACCGTTGTCATGCTGGACGGCAAGTGCGCCTTCAACACACTGGTCGACCAAGATGTTTTCATTCAGTGGGGCGCTTATCTCGGCACGGCGGACGAGATCATCCTTTCCGGCCGCCTCGGCGATGTCGGCGCCGAAATCGAGAAGGTCCGAGAGGAAGCTCGGCGCAAAAAGGGCTGGATCATGGACACCTATTTGCTCCGCAAGCCCGGGGAGCCGGAGGAATAGGCCCCTTACAGGCCCAATCAACCAGCGTCGATCTCGGCCTGCAACGCCTGCATATGGACGGCCGCCGCTGAAGCCGCCGCGCGCTCGATCGCTCTGAAACGGCTGACGACGGCGAGACCCACGGCGGTCAATTGCGCGCCGCCGCCTTTTCGGCCGCCGGTCTGCGCCGCCACCAGCGGCTTGCCGAACACCCGGTTCATGTCCTCGACCAGGTCCCAGGCATGCTTGTAGGACATCTCCATGCCGCGCGCCGCGGCCGAAATCGAGCCGAAAGCGGCGATCTGCTCCAACAATTCGATCTTGCCCGGACCAATTCGTCCGTCAGGGTCGAGATTTATCCGCAGGCTCAGCGATGGCATCCCTTGTCCTCTGCGATCATGTCGAGATTACCCTCTCCGCCGCCACATCGCTATTCCAAACCAACATAGCGATATTGCACTTTCGTCAACCATCGGCCTCCACCGGCAGCCCAGCACCTGTCGTCGCGCTGTCAAAGCTCACCGTCTTGATCACCGCGAAGACCTCGCGGCCGAGCGCGAGCCGAAGGCTCTGCTTCGACTGTTCGGTGACGCGCGCCAGCACCGTTGCTCCGTTGCAGTCGATGGCGATCTCCACCGTAGGCCCGACGCCCGGCCTGACCGCGGCGATTTTGCCCGGCAGTATGTTGAGCGCGCTAAGACCCGACGGCTGTTCGGTCGCGATCATGACATCGCGGGCGCGGATGCGGAGCCGCACCAGAGCTCCCGCCGGGCGTGAAACGCGCGGCACGCGGATCTCGCCGGCCGGCGAGCCGAGCACAGTCATGCCGAAAGCCTCGTCGTGACGCAAAACCCTGGTGTCGAGCACCGCGCCGCCCTCGCCGCGCTCCTCCGCCGGCAAGAGGTCGAGCCGCTGCATGATCGCCTCGGTCGGGCCGAAAGCCGCGATCTTGCCTTGGGACAGCACCGCCACGTCGGTCGCCAGCCGCGCCACCTCGGCGACGGAATGGCTGACATAGGCGATCGGGATCTTCGTCTCATCGCGCAGCCGCTCGATATAGGGCAGGATTTCGGCCTTTCGCGCCTCGTCGAGCGAGGCAAGCGGCTCGTCCATCAAAAGCAGTTTCGGGCTGGCAAGGAGCGCGCGGCCGATCGCCACGCGCTGCTTTTCACCACCCGACAATTTCGCCGGCCGCCGGTCGAGCAGGGGACCGATGCCAAGGAGTTCGACCACCGCATCCATACTGGCGTAGCGCTCGGCAACCGGCGTGAACCAGCGGCCATAGCGCAGATTGCCGGCGGCGCTCAAATGCGGGAAGAGCCGCGCATCCTGGAACACCATGCCGATCCGTCGCTTGTGCATCGGCACGAAGATGCCGGCGGCGGTGTCGACCAGCACGCGCCCGTCCACCGCGATCCGCCCTTTCCGCGGCCGGATCAGCCCGGCGATCACATTGATCAGCGTCGACTTGCCCGAGCCCGAAGGCCCAAACAGCGCCGTCAGCCGGCCGGCGCTTTCGAAACTCGCCTCGATGGCGAAATCGCCGAGACGATGACTGACGTCCACCGAGAGCGTCATTCGACGTCCATCCGCTGGCCGATCCGGCGCGCCAGAACCTCGGAGGCCACCAGCGCCACCATCGAGATGACGATCGAAATCAGCGTCAGGCGCAGCGCTCCGGGATCGCCGCCCGGCACCTGCGTGAAGGTGTAGATCGCCGAGGGCAGCGTCTGCGTCTCGTTGGGGATGTTGGAGACGAAAGTAATGGTCGCGCCGAACTCGCCCATCGCCTTGGCGAAGGACAGGATCGCGCCGGCGATCAGGCCGGGCAGGATCAGCGGCAGCGTGATTGTGGCGAACACCCAGACCGGGTTGGCGCCGAGCGTGCCGGCGGCCGCCTCCATCTTGCGGTCGACTGCCTCGATCGACAACCGGATCGCCCGCACCATCAGTGGAAAACCCATCACCGCGCAGGCAAGTGCTGCCCCCGTCCAGCGGAAGGAAAAGACGATGCCGAAATGCTCGGCGAGGAAGGCGCCGGCCGGCCCGCGCCGGCCGAAGGTGAGCAGCAGCAGATAACCGGTCACCACCGGCGGCAGGATCAGCGGCAAATGCACCAGCCCGTTGAGCAAGGTCTTGCCCCAGAACCGCCCCCGGGCCAGGACCAGCGCGATCAGGATGCCGGGCGGCAGACTGGCGATCATCGCCACCGTCGCCACCTTGATCGACAGCCGGACCGCATTCCATTCGTCGGGAGTGAGGTCCAGCAGCCAGTTCATATGCGGTGTTAGGTCTTTCTCAGTTGCTCGGCGCGAGCACCGTAAAACCCTGTTCCTTGAAGAGCGCGGCGGCCTTGGCCGACTCGACGCATTTCAGGAAGGCAGCCGTATCCTTGTCCTTCGAATCCGCGGTCTGGGCAATCGGATAGATGATCGGCGGGTGCGAATCCTCGGGGAAGGTGCCGACGACCTTGACGCCCTTTTCGGCATGGGCGTCGGTGGCGTAGACGATGCCGAGCGCGGCCTCGCCCGTCGACACCAGCTTGAGCGCGGCGCGGACATTCTCGGCCTGCGCGACCTTGCCTTCGACCGAGGACCACACGCCCAGCCATTCCAGCGCCGCCTTGCCATATTTGCCGGCGGGCACCGCCTTGAAATCGCCCATGGCGAGCCGACCGTCGCCGATGAGCCCGGCGAGGTCGAAGCCCTTCTCGACCTTCGCCTCGACCTTGGAATCTTGCGGCGCCACCAGCACGATCTGGTTGCCGAGCAGTTTCACTTCGGTGTCGGGCCTGGTCAGCTTCTTGTCGGAGAGATACTTCATCCAGTCGAGGTCTGCCGAGACGAAGACATCGGCTGGCGCGCCGCCCTCGATCTGCTTGGCCAGCGCCGAGCTTGCCGCATAGGAAATCGTGGCCGCTTCGCCGACCTCGGGCTCGCAGGCCTTGTTGACCACATCGAGCGCGTCCTTGAGGCTGGCCGCGGCGAACACGATCACCTTGTCGTCGGCCTGAGCAGCGGGGACAGCCGCCATCAACGCTGCCGTCAGTCCGCCGATGGGGATCGCCTTCAAGCCAAAACCCTTGCCCGTCATGAAACCTCGTCCTCTTCTGAAAATCCGTTCGGCTCGAGCCCTGACCGATATATCCGGATGAACATAACAAGAAAAGGACTTTTAGGCTCCGCGCCGTTGTCCGTCAGGATCCCACCAGCCCACGGTGAAGTCCGTTCGATACAGCGAGGCATAGGCAGATGTAGATCAGCGCCCGCAATGTCCTAAAGGCAAGGTCACGGAAATCGTCGAGGGATCGACCACCTCGCATGTCAGGATAGCTATCAGGGGCGGCGTCCTCGACGCGGCTTCGATCACCAACGAAGCGGTTGCCGATCTGCGACTGGGCAAGTAGGGCCTATGAGGTGATCAGGCCTCCGACGTCATCGTCGGGACTGGCTGACGACTTGAGCGCTGGCAGCGCTCAAAGCGGGCCTTATACCGCGATCGGCGCCTTGATATTGGCGTCCGCAAAATAGTTCTCGAGGCGGAAATCCTCGAAGCGGAAGGCAAAAAGATCCTTCACATCCGGGTTGATCCACATCGTCGGCAGCGGCTTCGGCGTGCGCCGCATCTGCTCGCGCGCCTGCTCGAAATGGTTCGAGTAAAGATGCGCATCGCCGAGCGTGTGGACGAAATCGCCAGGCTTCAGGCCGGTGACCTGCGCCACCATCATCGTCAGCAGGGCGTAGGATGCGATGTTGAACGGCACGCCCAGGAAAATGTCGGCCGAGCGCTGGTAGAGCTGGCAGGAGAGCCGGCCTTCCGAAACGTAGAACTGGAACAGGCAATGGCAGGGCGGTAGCGCCATCGCCTCCACTTGGGCCGGATTCCAGGCTGAGACGATCAGCCGGCGCGAATTGGGATTCTTGCGTACCTCCTTGAGAAGGGCGGCGATCTGGTCGATCTCGCCGCCGTGCCCATCCGGCCATGAGCGCCACTGCTTGCCGTAGACAGGGCCGAGATCGCCGTTCTCGTCGGCCCATTCGTCCCAGATGGTGACGCCGTTGTCGTTGAGATATTTGATGTTGGTGTCGCCGGCCAGGAACCACAGCAACTCGTGGATGATCGACTTCAGATGCAGCTTCTTGGTGGTGGTAACCGGGAAGCCGCGCGAAAGGTCGAAGCGCATCTGGTAGCCGAACACCGACCGCGTGCCGGTACCGGTGCGGTCGCCGCGATCGGCGCCGTTCTCCAGCACATGCTTCAACAGGTCGAGATATTGGCGCATCGGCTCGGCCTCGATTCGGATGACAAGCGATCATAGCCGACTGGCGGTCGGTCGAATACCCAAAGCCTACAGATGTCGATCCGGCGCGAAAAATCCACGGCGCCGGCACGTTGCCATGCCGGCTGCCGATCGCCTTGCCTCACAGAGAACCCAGTTTGCCCAGGTCCTTCGCCACCAGATAGTAGAAGGTCACGCGGCTCTTGGTGTTGTCGGCGGCCATCGCCTTGCACGCCTTCTCGATCGAGGCGTCGGCCTTCTTGGCGTCGGCAATCCCAAGCTTCTTGGTCACCCAGTTGTCCCGGACGCGCTCGAGCTCCTTCGGGTCCGCACAGGAGACCAGGGACGAATCGCGGTTCCTGAGCGCGATGCCCAAATGCTTGACGATCTTCTCGACCGCATCGGCGCTGGCGCCGGCATCGTATTTCTTCACATCCGCAAGATAGTCGGCCATGAAACTTCCCCTCGTCGGCGCCACGGATCCGATCGATGAGGCTTGTGGCGCGCCGCGCAACTTGTGCGCTAGGTCAGGATATTCCTCATCGCCGGCGGAGCTTCGATTGAGTAGACGCGCAAGTCAACCCTCGGCTGTCGAGTTTGGCGCAGGGGACAAGCCTCGACTTGGCCCTTTCATTTTCCGTAACCGCTCCCTATATTCGCTTCGTCGGCTTGACCGACTATGGCGATAAACAGGCGATGAAATAAGCCGTTCGGACCCGGGGGCGGTACCCGGCGCCTCCACCAAAAACCGCTCTTCCAAAGGGAGCGGCTTTTGCTGGGGGCGAAATAGGATCGACGAAGGTGTAAAGATCGTACTTTTGCCCGGCATTGTACCACCGTCATCGGGCTAAACTTATAGTTGCCAACGACAACTATGCGGAAGCTCGTCTCGCTGCTTAATGCAGTGCGAACGCTTCAAATCAAGCCCTAGAGGTTCGCACTTCTAGGCGGGGTTCGGAGGTACCTGGCAACAGAAACCTCCACCTTCCCCCTCGCCTTCTTTCCAAGTCAATTGAACGGCCGAGCATGCTTGGCGCGCATGCTTGCGGTCCTGCCTGGGCTGAAAAAGGCCGGGCAATCCCGGCCTCTTCCGATTTTCTATCCGCGTCTTACTCGGCAGGCGCTTCGACCGCTTCGCGCGCACGGCCGAGCGTCAGCTTGGCCAGCGTGAAGGAAATCACCGCGCAGAGCGTGATGCCGGCCACCATCGGCAGCGGCGTGCCGTCGAAGAAGAGGCCCGCCACGCCCATGGCCAGCGCGCCGATGGCGAAGTGCAGCGTGCCCATCAGCGCCGAGGCCGTGCCGGCGATCTCGCCATGCTCTTCCATCGCCAGCACCGAGGTGGTCGGAATGACCAGGCCAAGGAAGCCGTAGCCGACAAAGAGCAGCGCCGCCATCACGTCGAGCCGGTCGACACCGGATGCCATGATCGCGAACAGCGCCACCATCACCGTGGCATAGCCGGTCACCGCCACCCACACGACCCGCTTCAAGCCGAAGCGATCCGCCAGCATCCCGGTCAGCTGCGACATGCCGATGAAGGCGACCGCGTTGATCGAGAAGAACACGCTGTAGACCGACGGCGACAGGCCGTAGTGGTCGATCAGGATGAAGGACGAACTCGACAGATAGACGAAGAAGCTCGCGATGCCGAAGCCGGCGATCGTCGTCAGGCCAAGGAAGTTGCGGTCGCTCATCAGGTAGCGGTAACCGGCAAGTGCCGTGCCGAAGGACGAGTTGGCGCGCTCCTCCGCCGAACGCGTCTCTTTCAGCGAGGTCGCGAGCAGGATGGTGGCTAAAGCGGCGGCGCCCGTCACAGTCCAGAACACGGCACGCCAGCCGAAGCTCTCGATGATCTGACTGCCCGTGAGCGGCGCGAGAATAGGCGACACCGAGAACACAAGCATCAGCAACGACATCAGCTTGGCGGCCTCGTTACCGGTGTGCAGGTCGCGCACGATGGCGCGCGGCACTGCCATGCCGGCGCTGGCGCCGAGCCCTTGCAGGAAGCGGAAGGCGATCAGCCACTCGATACTGGGCGCCATAGCCGAGCCGACGCCGCCAACCATGAACAGCGCGAGTCCGACATAAAGCGGCAGCTTGCGCCCGACAATGTCCGAGATCGGTCCGACGACGATCTGGCCGAAACCCATCGACAGGAAGAAGATCAAAAGGCTCATCTGCACGGCGGCGGTGCCAGCCTTCAAATCCGCACCGATCGAGGGCAGCGCGGGAAGGTACATATCGATGGCGAACGGGCCGATTGCGGACAACAAGCCTAGCACGACCGCGATGCGGAGGAATTTGGGACTCATGATAAGGGCTTCTTTCGGATCTGGTTGCCGCCGTGGTCCGGCGTCTACCCGAGGACGTTCCATCCCGTGGAACTCCGACATCCGGGATGTGAAATCATCGTCGCTTCAAAGCGCGATTCTGTTGTTCCCGGGAGCGGACTTCGCTTTATTGTGTCTACAAATTTAGACAGGCTTGTCCAATTCGTCAATCATCGCTATATAGTTTTTTATGAAGGTCGGCGTTTCTCCTGACACTTTCCCGCCACGCAGCCATGAGGCCAAGCGCATATCGGTGGTTGATGCTGCCGCTTCGGTCTTCTGCCGCGAAGGCTATGCCGGCGCCAATATCGACCTGATCGCGGCCGAGGCTGGCGTTTCGCGCCAGACCGTCTACAATCACCATGGCGATAAGGAAAAGCTGTTCATGGCCATTGTGCGCGACCTGACGGAGCGCTGCAATGCCGGCATCTTCGCCACCATTGCCACCTTTCCCGACCAGCCCGCCGATCTCGAAGCCGATCTTGTCGCCTTCGCGGTGCGCATGAACCGCAACTGTATCTGCAACCGCGACGGCCGCTTCCTGCGCAAGCTGATCCAGGCCGAGGGCGAGCGCTATCCCGAGCTTTTTGCCGAGTGGCGCGAACAGGGACCGGGCCGCACCTGGTCGGCGCTTGCCGCCCGCTTCGCGCGGCTGGCCTTTGCGGGGCACCTCTCGATCGACGATCCGGACGTGGCGGCGCGGCAGTTCCTCGCACTCGTCAACGCCGAGTTGCAGACAACCTTCATGCTCGGCGGCATACCGACGGAGGAAGAGGCGTTGCGGTCAGCGACCAATGGCGTGCACACCTTCCTGGCCGCCTTCGGCAGGAAGAAAGCGACAGCCGCCCGGCAGGCCGCCCTCGCCCACGCCTGAGCGATCAAATCGCCGCCAGCCCTCTTGGCCTTAGCTTTCGGCGCCTATATGCGGTTTACGCCGCGCCCAAGCTTGATTACAGCTATGCGGACGATTCAATGGAACCCGACCGTCACATGGCCGACGACCACATCCGCTACGACATTCTGGCCCAGGAGGCATTGCGCGGCGTCATGCGCAAGGTCCTGGCCGAAGTCGCGCGCACGGGCCTTCCGGGCAACCATCATTTCTTCATCACCTTCCTGACCGGCGCGCCGGGCGTGCGCATCTCCTCGCGGCTGCGCGAGCGTTATCCGGAGCAGATGACCATCGTCATCCAGTTCCAGTACTGGGACCTGAAGGTGACCGACACCGGTTTCGAGGTGGGACTCTCCTTTTCCGACGTGCCCGAAAAGCTCGAAATCCCCTTCTCCGCCGTGCGCGGTTTCTATGACCCATCAGTGAATTTCGAACTCGAATTCGACGTCAAGGCGGACAACGCCGCGGAAGACGACGACGCCGCGCCGGCCCCGGAGCTGCCGATCGCGGTCGTGACCGAAAAGAAACCGGAATCGAAGAAAAAGGCCACCGAGGCCGAGAAGAAGCCGGCTGCCGCCGATACCGGCGGCAAGGGTGCCGAAGTGGTTTCGCTCGACGCCTTTCGCAAGAAGTGAGCCGGGGAAATGGGCGAGGTCGTCAATCTCCGCCAGGCCCGCAAGCAGAAAGCGCGCATCGAGAAGGAACGCCTGGCCGGGGGAAACCGGGCATTGCACGGCCGTTCCAAAGCCGAGCGCGAGCGTGACCGGCTGACGTCCGACATGACGGAAAAATCCATGGACGGCCATCGCCGCGAAAAGCCCGGCGATCCGGACCGGCGCTGAGCGCCCGGATGGCCGCTGTCGAAAAACGCTCGGTGACGATCCGCGGCCACCGCACCAGTTTTTCCCTGGAGCAGCCCTTCTACGACGACTTGGTGACGATCGCGACGCAACGTTCGCTGTCGCTCGCGGCCCTCGTTGCCGAGATCGACGAAACGCGGACCCGTGACGCCAACCTCTCCTCCGCGCTCAGACTCTACGTGCTCGCCTGGGCAAAGCGCGGCGGCAAGGCATCTTGACCGGCCTCAGACCGGATCGTCGATGCTTTCCTGCGCCTTGCGCTTGGCGCCGAAGCTGAGCAGGGCCGAACGGTCGCGTTCCTCGGCCTGCTTTTTCGACCGCACCCGCATCAGGTCCTTCCAGCCGATATAGCCGACCAGCCGTGCATCCTCGCGCGAGACGACCGGCAGATGCGAGACGTTGGCCAGGAGCAGCTTGTCTGACAGTCCTTCCAGATATTCGTCGGGATAGGCGAGCGTGACCTTGCTGCCGGCCAAAAGTTCGCCGAGCGTCGTCTTGCGGTGCTTGCCGGCGCGGCGCCAACGCAGGATCGCCGGCGGATCGATGAGGCCGAGCACATGGCCCTTCTCGTCGATCACAGGAAAGCTCGGATGGCGCGTGTCCGGGGCGGTCAGGAATGCCGCCGCGCCGTGCAGCGTGATCGTCGCCGGCACGCTCTCGACCTTGGTCGTCATCACCTCGCGCACCCTGGTCAGCGCGAAGGGATCGACGCGGTATTCGCGAACGAGGTGGTGTCCGCGCCGCGCCACCTTTTCGGTCAGGATCGATCGCTTCATCAACAGCACGGTGACGGCATGGGCAGTGGCGCAGGCTGCGATCAGCGGCACCAGCATGTGGGTGTTGCCGGTGAGTTCGACCGCGAAGAAGGTCGCGGTCAGCGGCGCGCGCATGGTGCCGCCCATGGTCGCGGCCATCGCCAGCAGCGGCCAGAAGCCGGGCGTCGCCTCGGGCAGGATACCGGCAAGCACCGCGCCCATCGCGCCGCCCATGATCAGGAGCGGCGCCAGCACGCCGCCCGACGTTCCCGAACCCAGCGCCACCGACCAGATAATGGCCTTGACGACCAAAAGCGTCAGCGCCGCCGCCAGCACATGGCCATCCAACATGTTGGCGATGTTGTCGTAGCCGACACCGAGCGCCTGCGGCTCGATCAGTCCACCGATACCGACCACCAGGCCGCCGATCATCGGCCACCACATCCAGTGTATCGGCAGCTTCTGGAAGGCGTCCTCGCAGGCATAGACCATTTGCGTCAGCAAGCCGGAGAGCAGGCCGGCGGCAATCCCGACCAGCACCCAGCCACCCAATCCGGCGATCGACGCTTCCATGCTGCCCGAGAACGGGAAGATCGGTCCGGGCAGGTGCAGCAAGGTGCGTTCGACCTCGGCGATGATGGCGGCGACGGCGACCGGGATGAAGCTGCGCGGCGTCCATTCGAACAGCAGCAGCTCGACGGCAAGCATGATTGCCGCGATCGGCGTGCCGAACACGGTCGTCATGCCGGCCGCCGCGCCCGCAACCAGCAGCGTCTTGCGTTCATTGTCGCTGACCGGCAGCATCTGCGCGATCAGCGAGCCGATCGCCCCGCCGGTCATGATGATCGGCCCTTCGGCGCCGAACGGTCCGCCTGAGCCGATCGAGATCGCCGACGACAATGGCTTCAATACCGCCACATTGGCGTCGAGCCGCGAGCGGCCGAGCAGGATTGCTTCGATGGCTTCCGGAATGCCGTGGCCGCGGATCTTTTCGCTGCCGAAGCGCGCCATCAGCCCGATGACCAGCGCGCCGATTACTGGAACCAGCACGGCGGCATAGCCGAGCGGCGTGTCCTCGAGCCTGAGCTCGGCCAGTGTGAACTGGCCGAAATAGGCGATGTTGGTGGCGAGCCTTATCAGCTTCAACAGCGCGATGCCGGCAAACAGCCCGGCGGTCGCCACAACGACTGCGATGGCGGCGATGATGAGCACCCGCGGATCGGTGGTGAAGTCGCGGAGATGGCCGTTTCCGGCATGAGCGGATTTCATTTGGGAGCCTGAGCTTTCTGGCGGCGCGGTACCGTCCGGTTGTCGGGCGGCTACATATCGTAACACGATATAATTCTTCAAGGCCGTTTTTGGTGGTTGCTCCGCGTCATTTTGGTCATGGATGCGCCAGGCTTTCATTAGAGTTGAGCTTTGGCCGGAAAGGGCGATAAGTCGTGGCATGACGCATCCGAAGAAACCACGTCCCGCCATCAGCCAGGCCGACTATCAGCGGCTTTCGGAGTTCCGCTACCTGATCCGCCGCTTCCTCGAATTCAGCCAGTTGCAGGCGAATGAGGCGGGCTTGACCCCGCGCCAGCACCAGGCGCTGCTGGCGATCAAGGGCTATCCCGGCGGCGGGCCGGTGGCAGTGGGCGATCTGGCGGAGCGGTTGCGCATCCGCCACCACAGCGCCGTCGAACTGGTGAATCGGCTGAGCGAGGCCGGCTTGGTCGCGCGGGATCAAGACAAGGCCGACCACCGCCGCGTCCTGCTGCAACTCACCCCGCTCGCCGACGACCGTCTCGCCGAATTGTCGGCCGCCCATCTCGACGAGCTTGCCCGCATCGAACCTATGCTCAAGCGCCTGCTTTCGCGGCAGGAGCCGGTTTGAGCGCTACATCCAGCGCTGTCCTTCGCGACGTCTTGGGTGTTTTGTTCGCCCGCGATTCCGGGCGGAACCGCTATGCAGTTTTCCTGGAATAACGAGTTTCAACCGCCGTCCAGCGACTTCAAGAGGTTGTCGATCGTGAACGGATTGGACTTGGGCTTCGGCGGCTCTGGAACGGAACCGTCGTTGACGCCGGGAAGCGACCGGTCGACTTTTGGCGCCTGCTCAGCCGCCCTGCGTTCAGCTTCCAGCCTCGCCTGCTCGGCACGCTTGCGATCCGCCTCGGCCTGGGCTTTCGCGGCTGCGGCCTGTTGTTCGGCCTTTGCCTTGGCGTCGGCATTCGCCGCTGCTTGCGCATCAGCCTCCGCCTTGGCACGCGCCTCGGCCTCGGCCTCGGCCTGAGCCTTGGCATCGGCTTCCGCTTTTGCCCTTGCCTCTTCTTCCGCTTTGGCTTGCGCCTCGGCTTCTGCCTTCGCTTGCGCTTCCGCTTCGGCATTCGCCCTGGCTTCAGCCTCGGCTTTCTGCCGCGCCTCTTCCTCTTGCCGGCGCAGTTCCTCGGCCGCCCGGTCGCGCTCCGTCTGCAGCGCAGCGTAGTAGCGCACCTCGCGCCGCAGCCTCTGCTTCTCGAGCAGCGCCGCCTGCATCGCCTCGACGCGCTGCTGCTCCTTCTCCAGCGCGCGCTGGGTCAGGAACTGCGCCAGCGGCGCGCTGTCGAACTGGAGCGACGTCGCCCCGATCTGGCCTGCAAGGCTGAAGTTCACAGCCGGTTCGGAGCCGACAAGCGCCTCGTCGCCCGGTCGATAGGTGATCGCTCCCTTGGCGGCCAGCGTGCTCGCATCGAGGTCGGCGGTAACGTCCGCCGACAGCGTCGCCGCCGGATTGTCGAGGCTGATCGGCGGCGCCCGCAGCGTGCCATTGGCAACGGTGAAGGGGATATCGGTGTTGCCGGCCGCGAAACTTCCCTGTCCGGCGATCTCTGGCGCGAAGCCGGCGGTCTTGGCGGCATCGATGTCGCGTCCGATTGCATCGGCCTTGGCGATGACGGGGGCAAAAGCATCGGGATTGATGCCGGCGATGGTCAGTCCCTTCAGCGCGGCCGTGCCTGACCCTGACAGGGCGGCGATCATCGCATCGACAGACTTGCCGCTGGTCGACAGCGCGGCCGAAATGTCGCCGCTGCCGCTGATTCCGGCGCCTGGCAGCACTGCGGCAAGATCACTGCCCGCCAGCTTCAACTGACCCGATAACAGGCCGGTGCCCTCCGTGTTCTTGAGCTCGAACAGGCCGGTCAGCGTGCCCTCATAGAGCTTGGCTTTGAGGTCCGAGACACGGATGCCTTCCCGGTCGAGCTTCAGCGACAGCGTCGCGTCATGCGCGGTCGCGAACGGTCCGGCGGCAAGGGCGGCCGTGTTGAGGTCGAGATCGGCGCTGAACGGCAGGGTCGATTTCCGGCTGAACGGCGTCGTCGGCCAGCCACCGTCCTTCCCCGCGAGGAAGGACTGGTCGCCGAACAACGAAACCGCCAGCGGATCGAGGTCGAGCTCATCGAGCGCCAGCGCGCCGGCAAGATGCGGCAGTCCGTCCTTCATGTCGGCGTTGACGTCGCCGGACACAGTCGCCTTGTTGATGGCGCCGCTGAGCCCGCTCAGCACCAGAAGCCCATTGCCGAAGTCGGCATCGCTGGCGAGCGAAGCCGACGTCCCGGTGCCCATGCCGGGCAGCCCGACACCTGTCGTCATCAGCCATGGCTCGATATCGGCGGCGTCGAGATTGACCTTGCCCTTGGCGGTGGCGCCTTGCTCTGTCTCGGCGATGGTCCCGTCAAAGCTCGCCCTGAAATCGTCGGCCGTCAGGTTGAAGCTGGTTGCCAGACCGCCGCCCAGCGAGCCTTTGGCCGTGATATCGGTGGTGGCCTGTCCAAGCATGCCGAGCGGCAGCGCCGGCAGGCCGTAGAGTGCAAGCAGCGTGGCGGCGTTCTCGTTCCTGGCATTGAAGGTGATCGATACCGGCGCATCGGGAAGCCGATCCCGCGTCCCCCTGCCCGAAAGCGAAGCCGAGAAGGCGGAACCGCCGGCCTTGCCTTGCGCCGAGAGCGCGAGTCCGGTGGTGCCGTCGCCATTGTCGGCGGCACTTGTCACCAGGTCGATCCGGGCGTCCTGGAACAGCTCCGGATAGGCAGCAACACGGGCAGCCAGGCCTTTCAGAACCTGATTGTCCGGATAATGCTGGGCTGCGACATCTATGAGCGGCTTGAGATCGACGGCCACCACGGATGCGTCGAGCTTGCCGGTCGGGCTTTCCGGAAAATCCTTGATGCGCCCGGTGGCGCTGATTGAGGCGCCGGCGAGCCCTCCGACCGAGAGCCGGTCGATCTCGAGCAGGCCCTTGCGCAGCCTCAACGCCGTATCAACTGTATCGGCGGTCAGCCCGGCGGCGCTGACCGGGCCCGCCTTGATCTGGAAATCGAGGTCGCGGTCGGAGAAGCGGTTGGCGCCCTTGTCGCTGACGAAGATCGAGGCGAAGGCCGCCAGCCCATCGACGTCGAGCTCGCCGCCCTCCAGCTGCATCAGCACCGAGGGCCTGGCGCCATCGGGTTGGCTGGAATCGATGCGGCCGGAAAATTTCGCCTTGCCGAGGATCAGCTCGAGGTCGCTGAACGACTGCCGGTTCTCGCTGAGATCGACCTTGGCCTTGAAGCCCGCCGCCGGCAGACGGCGGATCGCGTCGTCGACATCCTTCGACAGCCAGGCGGCGAAACCGGACGGCTGTCCGACAGCAAGCAGCAGGGATCCGGTGAAGCCGAAATGGTCCTCGACGTTCAGCATGCCGTCGGCTTCAAGCGTCGCCCGGCCCGGCAGTGTCGCGGCGAGCGACTTCACCGACCACCCGCCTTCGGCCGGCTCCGCCGAGAGCCGCACGTCGCGAACCGTGGTATCGCCCGCCACCACGGCCGGCAGCCTGACCTCGACCGTGCCCGGTATCGTCGGCTTCGGCATGTGCTGAAGCGTCTGCTCGAACGCCGCGATACGCTGGTCGAGCGTCAATCCGGCACCTGCGGATGCGCCCACCGCCTCGTCGAACTGCACCTGCGCGCCGTTCGCTTCGATCGAAAAATGCGGTTTCAGGCCGAGATCGACCGAGGCCTTGCCGTCGGCGGTATAGGGGTTGTCGAGCGGTCCGGTCTCGAAGCGGAATTCATCGACACCGAGCTTCTGATGGTCGAGCGCGAATTTGCCGTTCAGCCGGAAGCCGGGATCGGGCTTGCTGGCGCTGACCTTCACAGGCTCGGCGTCAGTGCCGCGCAATTCGGCCGAGCTCCTGTCGGCCCCATTCTTGTCAGAAGCCGAAACCTTGAACTGACCGGAATAGACCGCCGCGCCTTTGACGATGCCGGCATTGCCGTCTGTCTCGATGATGAGCGGATAGGCATCCGGGTCGGCTTTGAGTCTGACCCGCATCTGGCCGTCGGCTTCCGTTCTGCCGGTTGAGGCCGAGACTTCCGTGCGCAGGCCGTCGAAGCGCAGCGAGCCGTCCATCCGCCACGGGCCGGCGAGCGACTTTGCCGAAACGGTCGAGTTGATCTCGGAGATGAAATGGCTGCGCCCGCCGGCGGCATGGCGCAATTCGATCTGCCCTTCGGTCACCGTCAGCTTCTCGATCGCGATCTGTCCGGGATCGAAGGGCGTCGACGGCCGGATCGCCCAGTCGACCGTGCCGTCGCCGGCAACATCGATGGTCGCCTTCGGATGCACCAGCCGCATGTCGAAGATCAGCAGTTCGCCGCGCAGGAACGGCGCCAGCTCCGCGTCCATGGAGAAGGTCTCCATCGTCATCGCCGGCTGTCCGCCAGGGCCGCCTGCGACCTCGACATTGGAGAAGGTCACCGAAGGGAATGGCAAGAGCCGCGCGGTCGCGTCGCCTTTCACGGTCACCTTGCGACCGAGGATGGTGCTCGCCTCGCGCTCGAAATCGGCGCGGTAGCCGGTCCAGTCGACGAAATACGGCACCACCAGCGCCGCGCACAGCACCAGCACGAACAGGCCACCGAAGATCACGAACAGGCGAGCGAGCATCGGCCCCAAAGCCTAGGATTAAGTCAGCCGCACTCTACCCGCATCCGCGCGGCGATAAAGAGGCAATTCGGCTGCAACCCTCGGCGTCTAGGCTCTCGGCAAGATCTTGCCGGGGTTCATGATGTTCAGCGGATCGAGCGCCTGCTTGATCGTTCGCATGACCTCAACGCCATGGCCGAGCTCATGGCGCAGGAAGCCGACCTTGCCCTGGCCGATGCCGTGCTCGCCGGTGCAGGTGCCTTCCATGGCGATCGCCCGCATGTTGAGCCGCGCGACGAATTTTTCAGCGAGTGCGATCTCCTGCGGGCTGTCGACATCCATCAGCACCAGCACATGGAAATTGCCGTCGCCGGCGTGGCCGACGATCGGCGCGATCAGGCCCATTTCGGCAATGTCGGCTTCGGTCTCGGTGACGCATTCGGCAAGCCGTGAGATCGGCACGCAGACATCGGTCGAAAGCCCCTTGGCGCCGGGGCGCAGCGTCAGCGACGACCAGTAGGCGTCGTGCCGCGCCTTCCAGAGCTTCGTCCGCTCCTCGGCGACGCTGGTCCACAGGAACGGTCCGCCGCCATTCTCCTCGGCGATCATGCCGAAAGTCTCGGCCTGTTCGGCGACACCGGCGTCGCTGCCGTGAAATTCGACGAAAAGGCACGGGCTCTCGGGGTAGTCGAGCTTCGAATAATTCTTCATCGCCCGCATCTGCAGCGCGTTGACCAGTTCGATGCGCGCCACCGGGATGCCCATCTGAATGGTCGCTATCACTGCGTTGCATGCGGCCTCCAAGGTCGGGAACGGGCAGACGCCGCCGGAGATCGCCTGCGGAATGCCCTGCAGCCTGAGCGTCAGTGCTGTGATGATGCCGAGCGTGCCTTCCGAGCCGACCAAGAGCCGCGTCAAGTCGTAGCCGGCCGAGCTTTTCTTTGCCCGCTTGCCGGTCGTCACTGCCTCGCCGTCGGCCATCACCGCCGTCAGCGACAGCACGTTTTCGCGCATCGTGCCGTAGCGCACGGCATTGGTGCCGGACGCCCGTGTTGCCGCCATGCCGCCCAGCGAGGCATTGGCGCCGGGGTCGATCGGGAAGAACAGGCCGGTGTCGCGCAAATGGCGGTTGAGATCCTCGCGTGTCACTCCGGGCTCGACCGTGCAGTCGAGATCCTGCGGATTGACCGAGAGGATGCGGTTCATGCGAGAGGTGTCGATGGATATGCCTCCGCCCGGCGCATTGGTGTGGCCCTCGAGCGAGGAGCCGACGCCGAAGGCAATGACCGGCACACGATGCGCGGCGCAGGTGCGCACGATCTCCTGCACCTCCGGCGTGCTTTCGGCGAAGACGACGCCATCCGGCGCCTGGGTCGGGATGTAGGTGGTGGTGTGCGCATGCTGGTCGCGGATCGCCTCGCCGGTCTGAAAACGCTCGCCGAACCGCTGCTTGAGGATGCCGAGCGCGGCGGCGATGCCTTCCTCGTTGCGCTCGACGGGGTTGAGGTCGCTCAAAGCCATGAATTCCTCCGCGAATGGACCAGCGGCCACTCTTGTAATGCAGCTATGGATGATGCCTAAAGCAATTCCAGGAAAAGAGTGAAGCTCCGGAATTGCGCCAGAGCGAAGAGAACCTCACCAGCCAGGCCCTGTCCAGCGACGATCAAGGAAAACCAAATGACGATGCCCGCGCCGATCATTTCCAGCCCGATGGCGATCGAGAAGGACTGGATTGACTATAACGGCCATCTCAACATGGCCTATTATAACGTGCTGTTCGACCGCTGCTCGGACGAAGCGTTCGAGCTGATGGGCATGGGACCGAACTATGCCAAGGACCGCCGCCTCACCATCTACACCGCGGAAGTCCATGTCTGCTACGTGCAGGAGCTTCACCTCGACCACAAGGTGAAGGTCTCGTTCCAGCTCATCGACCACGACGAGAAGCGGCTGAGGGCCTATCAGGAGATTCGCCACGTCGATGGCTGGCTGGCCGCGACGTCCGAGCAGCTTGCGCTGCATGTCGACATGGCCGGGCCGAGGGTCGCTCCCTTCCCGGCCGATGTGATGGCACAGGTTGAAGCCATGCGCGCCGCCCACGCCGCGTTGCCGATGCCGGAGCGTGCCGGCCGTTCGATCGGCATCAAACGCAAGAGCGCTTGAAAACCCGCACACCCGCGTTAACCTTACCAAGGTTTTAACGTGAACAAGCCGATTGAGTCTGTTGAACGACTCAGTGGCGCGTTCGAAAACCGCCGCACCGGGTTTACGCGCGGGCGGCAGGCGGAATGCGGTGCGAGGACAGTGCATGAAAACCGACATCAAGGTCGAAGTGGAGCGGTTGGCGGCCGATCCGCGCATCACCGACTATGATTTCTGGCGATCGTTGAAGAACGTCAACAACGAGATCTTCCACATCGCCAACAACAACGAGCCCATCCCCTTCGACATGATCCGCTGGCGCGCGATTCTCAAGCAGGCGCGCATCAGACGCGGTCACACTGAGCCTTCAGCGCTCCCTTAAACTGCCAAGCGGCGAGCGCGCCTCGACCGGCGACGACTGTATGATGGCGGTGTTGGTCATCGCATAGGGAATAATTTTGTCGATCACCCGCTCCAACTCGGCCACCGAGCCGACATGCGCGAGCGCGATGAAGCAATCCTCGCCGGTCACTCGGTCGCATTGGGCGATTTCCGGCAGGTCGCGAATGATCCCGGCCACCACGGCAAGCTGCCCCGGGACCGGCCTGATTCGCAGCCATGCCGACAGCTTCATGCCGAGCGCCGTCGGATTGATCTTCACCGTATAGGCTTCGATCACGCCATTCTCCTGCAGCTTGCGAATGCGTTCGGCCACGCTCGGCGCCGAGAGCCCGACGGCGCGCGCCAGTTCCGCCGTGCTGGTGCGCGCATCCTTTTCCAGGAGTCGCAGGATTTTCAGGTCCGCCGCATCCAGCTCGCCATTTTCATTTCGAAGGCGTTTCAAATAATTCTCTTTTCTTCAGAAGGTGAACGGTGATCGGAGCCGTGCATCATCCATATAAGTCGCGAAGTTCGCCTGCGATAATGACCCTATGAATTCTGAAGCGCAAGTTCATCCGACAAACCGGGCCGGCAGCGACACCGACGCTGCACGCCCTGCCCTCGCCGGACTGGCCGATGCGGTGCCGCCGCATGTCTGGTTCTGCGTCAGCGCGATCTTCCACTATCTTGGGCCGGCCTTCGCCGTGCTGCTGTTCGCTCAGGTCGGCGTGCTCGGCATGGCCTGGCTGCGCATCGCCACGGCCGCGCTCGTCTTCGCGCCGCTTACCAGGCCATGGGCGGTTTTCACGCGCGCCGACCGCTCGGCCCGCCTGCTGCTGTTGGCCTTCGGCGCCTGCCTGGCGGTGATGAACTGCGCCTTCTATCTGGCTCTAGACCGCCTGCCGATCTCGCTAGTCGCCGCGATCGAATTTGTCGGCACCATAGGCGTCGCGATGGTCGGCCTCAGAACCCCGCGCAATTTCGCGGCGCTCGCCATCACTGTCGCCGGCACGTTGCTGCTCATCGATGTCAAGTGGTCGAGCGATCCCGTCGGCCTGTTCTGGGCTTTTCTCAACGGCGCGCTGTTCATCGGCTATATCGTTTTGGGCCACCGCATCGCCCGAACTGGCCTCGGCATCGCCGGCCTCGGCACCGCCATGGCGATCGCCTTGCTCGTCGTGCTGCCGGTCGGCTTCAGCGAGGCGCTGCCAGCCTTCTCGGCGCCGCAACTGCTGATCGCCGGTATCGGCGTCGGCCTCTGCTCCTCCGTCATCCCCTACATTTGCGATCAGCTCGCCATGGCGCGGCTGGCGCGCGCGAGCTTCGCGCTCATGCTATCGCTCTTGCCGCTCACCGCGACCCTGATCGGCGTGGTCGTGCTCAGGCAGGTTCCGAGCCTCACCGATTGCCTCGGCATCGCGCTGGTTGTGGCGGGCGTCGCCATGCACAAGCCAGCGCCGGAGTGATCCGCCGCCGTCGAGGTGTGTTGAGCTTCAGGTCAGGCCGAGCCGAGAATGGTGGATTCCGAGAACCGGAGCGGAGCGTACTTTGAAGTACGTGAGCACCGGAAGCGCAGGAAGCCGCCATTCGCAGGCCGGGCTCACCTGAATATCAACACACCTCAGGCCAGTTTCTCCTTAAGGAAGGCGACCGTCCTCCCCCAGGCGAGATCGGCCGCCTTCTTGTCGTAGCGCGCGGCCGAGGTGTCGTTGTTGAAGGCGTGGTTGGCGCCGTCATAGACATAGACGGTGTATTCGATATGCGCGGCGTCGAGCGCCTTCTTGTAGGCGTCGATGCCGGCATTGATGCGCTCGTCCAGCCCAGCATAATGCAGCAGCAGCGCCGCCTTGATCTTCGGCACATCCTCGGCCTTCGGCTGCATGCCATAATAGGCGACGCCGGCGCTGAGGTCCGGCGCATTGACGGCGAGCGTGTTCACCGTGCCGCCGCCCCAGCAGAAGCCGACCGCCCCGACCTTGCCGTTGCTGTCTTGGTAAGCCTTGAGATAGGCGACCGTGGCTACGCCGTCGGCCGCGACTTGGGCAGCATCGAGCTTGCTGAACATGTCGCGCGCCTTGTCCTCGTCGGCTGGCGTGCCGCCGAGCGGCGACAGGAAGTCCGGCGCCAGCGCGACGAAGCCTTCCAGCGCCACGCGCCGGGCGACGTCGCGGATATGCCCATTGAGCCCCCGGTTCTCATGGACGACGATCACCGTGCCGAGTTTGCCGGAGTGATTCGCCGGCTTGACCAGATAGCCCTTCATCTCGCCGCGGCTGCCGGGATAGGTGATGTCCTCGCCCTTCACCCTCGGATCGTTCTCGGCGACGATCGCCGCCTTGGCCAAATTCGCAGCCAGCATCGGCGCGATCGCGGCGGCCGCGGCGCCCGATCCAGCGAGCCGAGTCAATTGCTCCATGAAGCGCCGCCGGTCGAGCGTCAGATGCGTATATTCGTCATAGGCATCGATCATCGCCTGAGTGATGATGGGCTGTGTGACGACAGGCTTGGCGACAGGTTCGGTCATGGCTCTCCTCGACGACTGTTTGACGCGCAAGATAGGGTTAGAACGCGCACGGTCCAGTCATCCGCCGGCGACAGCGGCCCTCGGACCCAATTTCGACCAATGACGATTGCCGATGGCTTCTGCATCCATCACATTTTGGTCATTTCCGAAAACGTTGATGATGCTGTCTCGGTGGGACGGGAAACTGCGGAGCGGCCCGCCCGGTCCGAACGGCAAAAAGGGGAATGCCGGGAACGTGATGGCCGCCGGCGCTGCGGCTGGCTGAGGCGGCGCTTGCTGTCGTCGCTGCAGGCGCTTGGCCACGTGCTCGGCGAAAAAGGCCGGCGCGATTGGATGTCCTCGTCTACTTGGGCAGCGTGTAAGCCATCACATAATCGCCCGGCTTGGTACCGACCGAGCCGTGGCCGCCGGCGACGATGACCACGAACTGGCGGCCGTCGGCGACGGTGTAGGTCATCGGTGTCGACTGGCCGCCGGCCGGCAGCCTCGCGCGCCAGAGCTGCTTGCCCGTCGTAAGGTCATATGCGCGCAGATAGTCGTCGACGGCGGCCCCGAGGAAGGCGACGCCACCGGCCGTGATCATCGGCCCGCCGATGCCTGGAACGCCGACCTTGAGCGGCAGGGGCAGCGGCGTCATGTCGTAGACGGTGCCGTTGCGATGCTTGTAGGCGATCTGGCCGGTCCTCAGGTCGACGCCGGCGACATAGCCCCAGGGCGGCGCCTGACAGGGAATGCCGAGTGGCGACAGGAATGGCCCCATCACCACCGCGTAAGGCGCGCCCTCATTGCGGTTGAGCCCCTGCTCGCTGCCCTTGGTGTCGCCGGGCGGCGGCACGTCCGCGCGCGGAATGAGCTTCGACGTGAAAGCGAGATAGGTCGGCATGCCGAACATCACCTGCCGCACCGGGTCGACCGCGACGCCGCCCCAGTTGAACACGCCGAAATTGCCGGGATAGACCAGCGTGCCCTGCAGCGAGGGCGGCGTGTAGCGTCCCTCGTAACGCAGTCTCTTCAGTTCGATCCGACACGCCAGCTGATCGAACATGGTGATCCCCCACATGTCGGCGCCGGTCAGCGGCTTCGGGTTGAACGACAGGCCGGAGGACGGCTGCGTCGGCGAGGTATGGTCGCCTTCGATCGCTCCGCCCGGTGCCGGCACTTCCTTCACCGGAATGATCGGTTCGCCAGTGCGCCGATCGAGCACATAGAGATCGCCCTGCTTGGTCGGCCCTACCAGTGCCGGCACCACGCCGCTCCCCGTCGTGATGTCGACCAGCGTCGGCTGCGCCGGCACGTCCATGTCCCACAGATCGTGATGCACGGTCTGGCGCACCCAGCGCAACTGTCCGGTGTTGAGGTCGAGCGCGGTGATCGAGGAGGAGAATTTTTCGACATCGGCGCTGCGGCCCATGCCGAGCTGGTCGGGCGTCTGGTTGCCGAGCGGCAGGTAGAGCAGGCCAAGCTTCTCGTCGGCGCTCGCCGTTGACCACATGTTGGGCGAGTTATTGGTGTATTGCTGCCCCGCCGGCAGCGGCGTCGTCTGATCCGGTTTGCCGGAATCCCAATTCCACAACAGCGCGCCGGTGCCCGCGTCATAGGCGCGGATGACGCCCGACGGCTCCTCGGTCGAATAATTGTCGTTGACCGCGCCCCCAACGATGATCTTGCCGGCGAGGATGAGCGGCGCCGAGGTCGAATAGTAATAGCCCGACTTCGGAAAGGGCATGTTGGCCATCAGGTTCAGCGTGCCGCCTTCGGCGAAGGACGGACAAACTTGCCCGTTCGCGGCATCGAGAGCGATCAGCCGGGCGTCCGAAGTCGGCAGGTAGATGCGTGCCGCGCAGGGCTGGCCCGCCGCGATCTTCGCATCGGCGTAATAGGAAACTCCGCGGCAGGTCTGGTGCTGGCGGTTGGGATCGAGCTTGATCTTCGGGTCGTAGCGCCATTTCTCCTTGCCGGTCGCGGCATCGATGGCGATGGCGAAATTGTGGGGCGTGCAGATGTAGAGCGCATCACCGACCTTGAGTGGCGTTACCTGATAGGTCGTCTCGCCGATGTCGTCCGGACCCTTCATGTCGCCGGTGCGGTAGGTCCAAGCCGGCTGCAGCTTGGCGACATTATCCGGCGTGATCTGAGCGAGCGGCGAGTAACGCTGGCCGAACGGCGTGCGGCCGTAGAAATGCCATTCGCCCGCCGGCATGTCGCCGCCGAGATTGGCCGTCGGCGTCACCTTATCGGTGTTGAGCGTGCCGCCGATGTCCTTCGGATCGGCGGTCATCGAATAGCCAGCCACTGCAAGCGATGCGAGCACCGCCAGGATGAGCGGAGCGCGTCCGTCCGGACCGGTGAATCCCCGCCTGGCCCATGGCGTCAGCAGCCAGAGCGCGATGAGAACGATGATGCCGCCGCGCGGGCCGAGCTGCCACCAATCAAAGCCGGTTTCCCACACCGCCCAGCACAGCGAGGCGAGCACGATCGCGGCATAGAGCCAGAGCCCTGTCGATCTGCGGCGGAAAATGAGCCAGGCGGTGATCAGGAAGGCCAGTCCGGCAATCAGGTAGTACCAGCTGCCACCCAACGTCACCAGCCAGATGCCGCCGCCGCCGAGGACCAGGCCGATAAGCAAAAGGACGAGGGAGGTGATGGTGACAGCCAAGACGATACTCCTTCGACTGTTGCGCGCTTGCGGCGCCTCTGAGGCAACGGCTTGCCGTCCCTGCCCTGTTGGCAGCTTTCTCTCGCAAGTTGCGCCTGTCAAGGCGGCCCCGAACAGGAACAACTAGAACAAAACGGAGACACTTCTGGCCTTTCGCTGCCGAATCACTACATTCGGGGGCGATGTCCGGCTTTTCGGAAGACATGCCCTTTTTTGACGAACCGAATGCGCGGCCCGCCGCCCCATCCGGCCTCGCCGCGCGCGCCATGGCCGCACGCAACGCGCAGAACCGTGCGCCCGATTATCTGAACGGCCTCAATCCCGAACAGCGGCTCGCTGTTGAAACGACCGAAGGCCCGGTTCTGGTGCTGGCCGGCGCCGGCACCGGCAAGACGCGGGTGCTCACCACGCGAATCGCCCACATCCTTGCCACCGGCAGGGCCTTCCCCTCGCAGATTCTCGCCGTCACCTTCACCAACAAGGCCGCGCGCGAGATGAAGCAGCGCATCGGCTTGCTGATCGGCGAGCAGAATGTCGAGGGCATGCCCTGGCTCGGCACCTTTCACTCGATCGGCGTCAAGCTGCTGCGCCGGCATGCCGAGCTTGCCGGATTGAAATCCGATTTCACCATCCTCGATACCGATGACGTGGTGCGGCTGATCAAGCAGCTGATCCAGGCCGAAAATCTGGACGACAAGCGCTGGCCGGCCAAGACCTTCGCGCAGATGATCGACAACTGGAAGAACAAGGGCCTTGGCCCCGACGAGATTCCGGAAGGCGACGCGCGCAGCTTCGGCAACGGCAAGGGGCGCCAGCTCTACAAGGCCTATCAGGAACGGCTGCAGACGCTGAATTCCTGCGACTTCGGCGATCTCCTCTATCACCCGATCCGCATCTTCCGCGCCTATCCGGACGTGCTGAGGGACTATCATCGCAAGTTCAAATACATCCTGGTCGACGAGTACCAGGACACCAACACCGCGCAATACATGTGGCTGCGCTTGTTGGCGCAGAGGCCGCAATCCTCCCCCCTTGAGGGGGAGGTGTCCGCGAAGCGGACGGAGGGGGTCGCCGCGGAAGGCGCCGCCCAGTCATCAGGCGCCGGAGCGTCGAGCACTGCCGCGAGGACCCCTCCCGACCGGGCTTCACCCGGCCACCCTCCCCTCAAGGGGGAGGGAAACCGGCGTCGATCCACTGTCAACATTTGCTGCGTCGGCGACGACGACCAGTCGATCTATGGCTGGCGCGGCGCCGAGGTCGACAATATCCTGCGCTTCGACAAGGATTTTCCGGGCGCCACCATCATCAGGCTGGAGCGCAACTACCGCTCCACCGCGCATATACTGGGTGCGGCTTCGCATCTCATCGCCCACAATGAGGGCCGCTTCGGCAAGACGCTGTTCACCGACCGCAACGACCCCGAGGACGATAAGGTGCATGTCCATGCCGCCTGGGATTCGGAGGAAGAGGCGCGCGCCATCGGCGAGGCGATCGAGGCCTACCAGCGGCAAAAGCACAACCTCAACGATATGGCGATCCTGGTGCGCGCGTCCTTCCAGATGCGCGCCTTCGAAGACCGCTTCATCACGCTCGGCTTGAGCTACCGCGTCATCGGCGGCCCGCGTTTCTACGAACGGTTGGAAATCCGCGACGCGCTGGCCTTCTTCCGCGTCGTCGCCAACAGCGGCGACGACCTTGCCTTCGAGCGCATTGTCAACGTGCCGAAGCGCGGGCTCGGCGAAGCCACCATCCGCCAGATCCACGACACCGCGCGGGCCATGCAAATCCCGATGCTTGAGGCCGCGGCGACGCTCGCCGAAAGCGACGAGCTGAAGCCGAAGCCGCGCGCCGCGCTCCGCGAGGTCGCGGCCAATTTCGAGCGCTGGCAGAAGGCGCTGGAGACCACGCCGCACACCGAGCTCGCCGAGACCATCCTCGAGGAGAGCGGCTACACCGACATGTGGAAGAACGACCGTTCGGCCGAAGCGCCCGGGCGGCTGGAGAACCTCAAGGAACTGATCCGCTCCATGGAGGAGTATGAATCCCTGCGTTCGTTCCTCGAGCATGTCGCGCTGGTCATGGAGGCAGAGCAGGGCGAATCGCTCGATGCGGTCTCGATCATGACGCTGCATTCGGCGAAAGGGCTTGAATTCGAGACCGTATTCTTGCCCGGCTGGGAGGAAGGTCTGTTCCCGCATCAGCGCGCGCTGGACGAAGGCGGCCGCTCCGGCCTCGAGGAAGAACGCCGCCTCGCCTATGTCGGCCTGACGCGCGCGAAAAAGAACCTGCACGTCTGGTTCGTCTCAAACCGCCAGATCCACGGCCTGTGGCAATCGACCATTCCGTCGCGTTTCGTCAATGAATTGCCGGAAGCCCATGTCGATGTCGCCGATGGCGGCAATTCCTATGGCGGCTATGGCAATCCCTATGGCGGCGGCTCCTTCGCCTCAGGCCGCGGCGGCGGCCGGCAGAATCCCTACGGCGCCTCGCGCTTCGACAATATCGGCGCGGAAAAATCCGGCAGCTTCTCCAACACCTATGCGACACCCGGCTGGCAGCGCGCGCAGGCGAACCGCACCGAAGCGACCGACCGCAACTGGGGCACACGCTCCGGCCACCAGGTCGAACGCATCGGCTATGGCGAGACTGACAGCGGCTATGGCGCCGGCCGCACCTCGGTGAAAGGCCGCACCATCGAAGGCGAACTGGTCGCCAAATCGGTCGCCGACACACCTTCGCCATTCAAGCTCGGCGACCGCGTCTTCCACCAGAAATTCGGCAACGGCAATATTGCCGCCATCGACGGCAACAAGCTGACCATCGACTTTGACAAGGCCGGCCAGAAACGTGTGCTGGACGGGTTTGTCACCAGCGTTTGAGCGGCGGCCGCCAACGGATCACCGTCCGAAAACCGCAGCCTCTCAGCGATACCGCGCCTGGTTCCATTTGTGGCCGAGCAGGGACAGGATGATGATCAGCCCGTTGAAGAACTGGACGTAGAAGCCGCTCAAACCAGCCGCCACGACGCCGGTCTGGATGAACGACACGGTGACCGCGCCGATCGCGCCGCCGACCACTGTACCGATACCGCCCCAGGTCGGCGTGCCGCCGACGAACACCGAGGCCAGCACCGGCAGCAGATAGCCGTCGCCCGCCGTCGGCCACCAGGTGAAGTTGATCATCACCGAGAACGTGCCGGCGATCGCCGCCCCGATGCCGGTGAAGACGAACACCTTGACCCGGACGCGCTGGACGTCGATGCCCATTTGCTTGGCGCTGTCCGGATTGTCGCCGACCACCTTGACCTGCGCGCCGAAACGGTGGCGGTTGTAGAGCAGCGCCGACAGCACGACGAAGGCGATGGCCCAGAAGATCTGCACCGGGATGCCCCAGAGCTGGCTGGAAAAAATCTTGTAGGCCCAGCTGTCGGCCAGATTGGTCAGCGCCGTCGACTTGCCCTCGTTGATGATCTGGATCAGCCCGCGCAGCAGGAAGTTCATGCCGAGCGTGGCAATCAGCGACGACAGGCCGCCATAGACCACCAGCGATCCGACCAGGAAGCCGAGCAGCGTGCCGGTGAGAAGCGCCGCGGCGATGCCGAGGAACGGATCGTAGCCGGCCTGCACGACGATCGCGAAGGCCCATGAGGCGAAACCCATCGTCGCCGGGAACGATAGGTCGATCTCGCCGCAGGTGACTACGAAGACCAGCGGCACGACAACGAACAGCGCGACGGGAAGCGTCGTCAGCACCGAGCTGTAAAGATACCAGGTGGCGAAGACGGTCGGGTTGGCGATCATGAAGATCGCCATCATGACGATGAACACGGCGAGCGTGCCTAGCGCCGCGCGATTGTCGAGGACGAAGCCGCGCAGCCAGTGATCGGAAGGATGACTCCACTGCTTGCCTGATTCTGTCGGGCCGCTTGCCCTTCCCAGAGGTGTTTGCAGATCGGGTTCCATGGCCTTGCTCATCACGCTCTCTGCTCCGCTCCGCGCGCCTCGTGTAGCCCTGGCAGGCCACCCGGATGCGCGATCTCTTCCATAAAGTTGATGAGGTCGTCGGCTGACTTGACCTCGCTGCGGTCAGCCGTCAGCGCCACCTTGCCGCGGTCGAGCACCACGAAGCGGTCGGCGATGTCGAAGACATGATGAATGTTGTGGCCGATGAACAGGATCGAGCGGCCACTCGCCCGCACCTGGCGCACGAAATGGAAGACCTTGGCGGTCTCCGTCAGCGACAGCGCCGTCGTCGGTTCGTCGAGGATGATCAGCTCCGCCTGCTTGTAGATGGCCCGCGCGATGGCCACGCCCTGACGCTCGCCGCCCGAAAGCTGGCCGACGATGGAATGCGGCGTGAACACTTTCGAGGTGAAGCCGATCTCGCGCATCAGCCGGCTTGCCTCCTCGATCTCCTTGTTGACTTTCAGCCAGCCCATGAAGCCGGTCAGCTCGCGGCCCATGAAGATGTTGCGCACGATCGTCTGCTGCACGGCCAAAGCGCGGTCCTGGAAGACTGTCTCGATGCCGGCATCGCGCGAGCGGGCGGCACTCCATCCGGTCACCGGCTTGCCGCGTACGAGGATGTCGCCGCTTGTCGGCTTGACCACGCCGGATAGGATCTTGATCAGCGTCGATTTGCCGGCGCCGTTGTCGCCGATCAAGCCGACCACCTCGCCGCGGTCGACGCTGAGGTTGACGCCGCCCAGCGCATAGACCTGGCCATAGGATTTCTTGATGTCGCGCAGTTCGATGATGCGTTCGCCCATGCGATCCTCGCTTCCAATTGTGTTATCGGCCGCTTGCCGGCGATCCGGTCGGCCGGGCCCAACCCCGACCGACCGCCTGGGAGGTCAACGCAGCGCCTGCTTGGCCAGCTCGGCGACGATCTCGTAATTCTGCGGCGTGACGAAGCCGGCGCCGGTATCGACATTCATCGGCGCCAGACCCAGCACCACCTGCTGGCAAAGGCTCAAGATCGGCAGATAGCCCTGCAGGAAAGGCTGCTGGTCGGCCGTCAGCTGCACCCAGCCGCCCTTGAAGCCTTCGACGATCTGCGGGCTGGTATCGAAGCCGAAGTTGAAGATGTCGCCGGGCTTGCGTCCCGCCGCCTGCATATAGGTGGCGACGTTGCCTAGCATCTGTCCGCCCGGATAGCCGACCGCCTTGACGTCGGGGTGGTTGAGCAGAGCCGCCGTGATCACCGGAATGGCAAGGTTCGGGTCGGACGCCCATTCGCCGCTCGGCGGCGAGGACAGCTGGATCACCTCGACGCCCGCCTCCTTCAGCGCCGCGACGGTGCCGCGCTCGCGCGCGCCGCGATTTTCGTTCTCGAACGGGCCGATCATGATCGCCTTGTCGCCGGCCTTGAGCTTGCCGAGCTTGAAGGCCTCGGCGCCGAGCGCGCGGCCCTGCTGCTCCTGCTGCGCGCCGACATAGCCTCCGCCGAACGCTTCCACCACCTTCGGCACCGGCACGTTCTGGTACATCATCTTGATGCCGTCCTTGTGCGCCTGTTCGGCTAGCGGCATGATCGCGGCATCGCCCGGATGGCCCATCATGGCGATGCCTTGCGGCTTGACCGCGACCGCCTCGCGCAATTGCTGCACCATCTTCTCGACATCCCACTGGGAGAAGATGTAGTCGACCTTCGGCCCAAGATCGGCCGCCGCCTGCTTGGCGCCATTGTAGACGATGGTGCCGAAGGCGTCGCCCTCGGCGCCGCCGACGAAGAAGCGGATATGGACATCCTTGCACCATTGGGCGTCAAGCGCCTTTGCCGGCAAGGTGGAAATCGAGGCGCAGAGCGCCGCGGCAGCCGCCGCGACGGTCGAGCGCAGAACAGTCCTTCTCGTAGTGATGCTCATGCACGTTCCTCCCTTTTGGTCCCTCGCAACGGAGGGTTTCGACGATTGCTTCGGCCGTAGTCTCGGTGGCCGGCTCCTCCCGCCGGCCGGTCCTCACACCGGATTGGGCAGGTAGCTGGCTCCTCCCCTGCACTGCTTCAGATAGTCCAGCGCCCGCACCTGACCGGTCATCTCGAGGTCGCCGCGATAGACCGGGTCGTGCCAGCCTTCGATGTCGATGGCGCCCTTGTAGCCGGCCAGCCGCAATTCGCTGATCACCCGCGTCCAGTCGCTGTCGCCGAAGCCGGGGCTGCGCATCTGCACGAATGGCAGGCGTCCGAACACGCCGTGCTCGCGGATCACGTCCCAGCGCACGGTGGCGTCCTTGCCGTGGACGTGGAAGATACGCGGCGCCCATTTGCGAATCTGCGGAACCGGGTCGATCAGATAGACGAGCTGGTGGCAGGGCTCCCATTCGAGCCCGAGATTGTCGTCGGGCAATTCGTTGAACATCAGCTCCCAGGCGTCCGGGTTGTGGGCGATGTTCCAGTCGCCGCTCGCCCAGTTGCCGTCCATCGCACAGTTCTCGAAGGCGATGCGCACGCCCTTGTCGGCGGCGCGCCTGGCCAGCGGCCCCCAGACCTCGCGGAAACGGGGCAGGCTGTCGGTCAGCGGTTTGCCGCGCAGCCGGCCGGTGAAGCCGCAGACCATCGTGGTGCCGAACAGATGTGCGTTGTCGATGACAGTCTCCCACGCCGCGAGCACGCCGCGGTCGACCTCGCCGTTCTCCAGCGGATTGCCGAACACGCCGATCGATGAGACGGCCACGTCCGCATCGCCGATCGCTTCGCGGATTTCGCCCGCCAGGCGCTTTAGGTCCTTACCGCCCAGCGTCTGCCAGAAAAAGGGCTGGATGCTCTCGAAGCCGAGCGGCAGGATCTGTTTCACATAGGCGGCCGGGTCGTCGAGATTGGCTCGCACCATGGTGCCGATCCTGATGTCGAGAAGCGGGTTCGGCATCACGGCGTTTCCTTTGCGATTGCGACGCGGCGTCCGGTCTCTGCGCTTTCGATGGCGCCAAAGACCATGGCCAGGCTTTTGATGTTGTCGGTGCCGCGCGTCTCCGGTTCGGTGCCGGTCTCGATCGCGCGCATGAAATCCTGGATGATGCCGAGATGGCCGTCGACTCTGTCGGCCGCGTCGAGCGCCGGCACCTCGATCGACTGGGTCTTGTCGATGATACCGTCGCGGCCGGATGCAACCACCTCGGCCTTCAACCCGTCATGCCCGTCCCACAACAGGCTGCCGCGCTCGGCGACGATGCGCCAGCTGCCTTCCCAACTCGTGCGGAAACCGTCCGCGCACCAGGAGCCGGCATAGGTGAAGACCTTGCCGCCGCCGAAATCGAACACCGCGCTGGCCGACGAGCCCTGACGGTACCAGGAATTGGCAGGCTCCCACTCCTGGCAATAGACGCCGGCCGGTTCGCCGGCGACCATGTAGCGGGCGGCGTCGAACGTGTGGATCGCCATGTCGAGCAAAAGCACGTGGCGCATCTCCTCGCGAAAGCCGCCGAAGTGCGGCGCGACGAAGAAGTCGGCATGGATGCTGGTCGGCTTGCCGATGGCGCCGGAATCGAGGAACCGCCGGATCCGCCTGACATTGGCGACATAGCGCCGGTTCTGAACCACGGCATGGACCCGCCCCGCGCGGCGCGCCGCTTCGATGATGGCGCGCGCATTTTCTGGGCTGTCGGCAAGCGGCTTTTCGGTGAGCAGATGGCAGTTATGGGCAAAGGCCGAAAGCGCGACCTGGCGCCGCGCAGCAGGAACCACGACATCGAACACGGCATCGGGCCGGGTCTGATCGAGAACGGCATCGAGGCTGGTGCCGATGACGGCATTGGGGAGCTCGTACTCGCGCGCCCTCGCCTGCGCCCGCTCGGCATCGAGATCGACAAGGCCGGCAATGGCAAGCCCGTCGATCTGCCTCGCGGCATCGAGCCACTGCCTGCTCATGCCTCCGCACCCGACCAGGACGACCTTCATCATCCAGCGCTCCTCCTCCGCTCGGCCCCTCCAGGCCGAGTGTCACGGCATTTCCGGCTTCACCGTAAACGTTTTTCCGTAAACGTTTACGAGAACACACCCGATGGCGTAGAATGTCAATCACCTGCTCGCGAAAATCGACATCCACTGCTTGGCCTGAAGGACGGCCGGTGCTAGCGAAGTCAGGGGGAGAACCTGCCTTGGCGTCCAGCATCCACGATCTCGCGCGTCACCTGAACATTTCGATCGGCACCGTGTCGCGCGCGCTGAACGGCCGCGCCGACGTCAATGCGGAGACGCGCCAGCGCGTGCTCGAGGCGGCCAGGAAGCTGAACTATTCGCCCAACCAGTCGGGCCGCAGCCTGCGCCAGGGCGCCACCCGCTCGATCGCCTTCATGCTGCAACCGCATCCCGGCGACCAGCAATATGGCGAGCCGTTCTTCATTCCGTTCCTGACCGGCCTGCAGGCGCGGCTCGCCGAGCATGAGTTGGATCTGATGGTCGTCATGGGCGAGCCCGGCCAGTATCAGCAGGAGCGGCTGCGCCGCGTGGTTGAGACGCGCCGGGCCGACGCGGTCGTGTTGGCCAATACACGGCGGGAAGACGATCGGATCGACTATCTGAGCAAGGCCGGCTTTCCCTTCGCCACGCTTGGCCGAAGTCAATCCGGCGGCGACACCTATCCTTCGCTCGATATCGATTTCGAGAGGGCGGGTGATGAAGCCGTCGACCGGCTGGTTGCGCGCGGCCACCGCCGCATAGCTGCCATCCGCCCTTCGCTTGATCTCAACTTCGGCTACCTGTTCCTCGACGGCTACCGCAAGGCTCTGAAGCGGCATGGCATCGAGGTCGACCCCGGCCTGATCGCCGACGGCTTCATCAACGAGACCGGCGGCTACCAGGTGACGCCGCGTGTGATGCTCTCCAAGGACCGGCCGACAGCCATCATCTTCAACAATGACGCGATGGCGCTCGGCGGCTGCAAGGCACTGGCCGAGATGGGCATCAGGCCCGGCCACGACATCGCGGTGATCGTCATCGTCGACACGCCGCTCTGCCGCTACTTCTCGCCGACGCTGACCGCCTTCCGTCCGGCGCTGGAGCCGATGGGCCGGCGGCTGGCCGAGATGCTGCTGGCGTCACTCCCGGCCCATGCCGGTCCGGAGGGGCCACGCACGATCCGCGAAGTCTGGCCGCTGGAGCTCGTCGCGCGCGAGAGCGATTGAGCACCTCTCCTTCTCCCCTTGCGGGAGAAGGTGTCGCCGAAGGCGACGGATGAGGGGTGCTCCAGAGAAAGCCAACGTCTCGCTCCGCTGGAACACCCCTCATCCGTCTCGGCGCTGCGCGCCGATCCACCTTCTCCCACATGGGGAGAAGGCAAGTACCCCCACTCCTGTCACGCAAGTATCATGTTCGCGTCCTAGACCCGATGTGACGCCATTCCGGCTCTGCTCGTCACATGGGGACATCATGAAGCACCTCAACCGAACCGTCGCGCTTGGCGCGGCAATCGCCCTGTTCACCGTGCTGAGCCCTGCGCTCGCCGAGGGTGTTGGCTATGTCAACAAGGGGCTGGTCGGCGTTGGCCGCATCCCCGCCAGCCAGAAGGACAAGTTCGGCGAGACCTTTGGTTCGGGCTCCGGCATGGCGATCGACGCCAAGAGTTGGGCGCGTGACGGCGCCGGCTACAAAGGCTCGCTCTGGCTGCTGCCGGACCGCGGCTACAACGTCGCCGGCACCAGCGACTACCGGCCCCGCTTGAACACCATTGCAATCGAGCTGACCCCGACCGCTCCGGGCGCTGCGCCCGCCGCAGGCCAGGAACATTCGGGCGTCAAGGCAATGCTCGTCGACACCATGCTCCTGACCGACGACAAGGGCGCCGACGCCACCGGCCTCGATCCGCTCAACGGCGTGCGCCCCGCTGCCGGCGACATGCCGATCCTGCCGCAGGCCGACAACGGCAAGCTTTCGCTCGACGACGAGGCGGTCGTGCGCCTGCCCGACGGCACCATGTTCATTTCCGACGAATATGGCCCCAACATCTATCGCTTTTCGGCCGACGGCCGCCTGATGTCGGCGACGCAGCCGCCGACGGCCCTGGTGCCGATGCGCCATGGCAAGCCGAACTTCGCTTCCGACAATCCTGGTCCGGGTGCCGCCGAGCCGGATCCCAAGGATCCCGAGACCGGCCGCCAGAACAATCAAGGCCTCGAAGGCATGTCGATGACGCCAGACGGCAAGTTCCTGATCGCCGTGCTGCAGTCGGCGCCGCGCCAGGATGGCGGCGATTCCGGCTCGACCCGCCGGAACACCCGCGCGCTGGTCTATGACGCCTCCGACCTCGCCCACCTCAAGCTGGCGCACGAATATGTCGTACCGCTGCCGGTGTTCAAGGACGCCAAGGGCAAGATCAAAGTGGCCGCGCAGAGCGATATCGTGGCGCTGTCCGACAAGAGCTTTTTGATGCTGGCACGCGACAGCGGCAACGGCCAGGGGCTGAAGGACGCCGAGTCGGTCTACCGCAAGATCGAGATCGTCGACCTGTCCGCGGCCACCGATATCGCCAACGGCCCATTCGACGCCGCCGACAAGCCGGTTGCGCCGAAAGGCGTGCTCGATCCGTCGGTGACGCCGGCCAAGCTCACCTCGTTCATCGACATCAACGACAAGGGCGAACTCGGCCGTTTCGGCCTGCACAACGGCGCGCCGAACGACAGGAACAACCTCTCGGAGAAGTGGGAGGCGATGTCGCTGGTGAGCGTGCTGGACCCGAAGCTGCCTGACGACTATTTCCTGTTCGTCGCCAACGACAACGACTTTCTCACCCAGGACGGCTTCCAGGTTGGTGCCCCGTACAAGGCCGAGGATGGCGCCGATGTCGACACCACCTTCCTGGTCTATCAGGTTACCCTGCCCGGCCTGTCGGGGAACAGTCTCGCCGCAAACTAGTTGCGATTACCTGGTTTACGCCGGACAGGCGGTTCGAGCGTCTCGTGGAAAGATAGCGGGTTCTTACTGCCGCATCGCTTTCAGTTTTTCTGCCGCCGAGGCGGCAAGGTCGGCATAGCGCTCTTCCAGCCGCTCTGCGGCCTTGATGACGGGAAAGTCATGGCCGAACTTCTCCAGCGCCAGGCGCAGCTTTTCCGCGAAGTCCGCCTGTTGCTCCAGTGCCGAAAACAGGGTCTTGACCTGCGCCTCGCTGATATCGGGGTTGGCGAGCATCTTCGGCACATCCCGGCCCATCTGTTCGCCGGTGGCGGTCTGCTCCTTCAGGATTCCGATCCAATCGGTCAATGCCGAACTCCTTTTCTGGCAGCATGCGCGGGGCAAGCTGCTGCGGTCAACCCATTGCCGCTACCGCCGTCGATCATTGCAGCGATCAAGGCTTGCCTCGCCCCTGACCGGCGTTAAGTTCGGCTCGACCCGGAATAAGGACATCAACCATGACCAGCGACGCCGAAATCCAGACCGCCCTGCCCGCTTTCGCCTCCGGCAATATCGCCGTCATCACCGGCGGCGCCAGCGGCATAGGCCTGGCCGCCGCGAAGCGCTTCGCGGCCATGGGCATGAAGACCGTGCTTGCCGACATAGGCGGCGTGCGCCTCGACCAGGCCCGGCAGGCGGTCGCCGTCATTGCCGGGGACGATGCCGTTCTCCCTATCCCCACCGACGTCTCCAAGGCCGACGAAGTCGACCGGCTCGCGGACCTCGCCTACGGTGCGTTCGGTGCGGTTTCGGTGCTGATGAACAATGCCGGCGTCGGCAACAATCCCGGCAAGCCGTGGGAAAACCGTGATGCCTGGAAGCGGCTGCTGGACATCAATTTCTGGGGCGTCGTGCATGGTGTCGAGGCCTTTGCGCCGCGCATGCTGGCTGCGGGCGAGCCCGGCCTGATCATCAACACCGGATCCAAGCAAGGCATCACCACGCCGCCCGGCAATCTCGCCTACAACGTCTCCAAGGCGGGCGTAAAGACCTTCACCGAGGGCCTGGCCCACACGCTGCGCAACGAGCCTGGAGCGAAGCTTTCCGCGCATTTGCTGATCCCCGGCTTCACCTATACCGGCCTGACCGAGGGCGCGACGGAAAAGCCGGCCGGCGCCTGGACGGGCGAGCAGGTGATCGATTTCATGCTGGCATCGCTCAAGCAGGACGACTTCTACATTCTTTGCCCGGACAACGAGGTCGCTCGGCCCATGGATGAAAAGCGCATGGCCTGGGCGATCGGCGACATCATCGAAAACCGCCCAGCTTTGTCGCGCTGGCATCCGGATCACAAGGACGCTTTCGCCGCCTTTATGAACCGCTGACGGGCCGTTCAGGCGGCGCCTTCTTCTTGGAGCTTGCCTTCCCTGGCACGGTCTTCTTGGCGGCGGCCTCAGCGATCTTGCGGTCGCGCCCGGAACCGTTTTTTATCGTCATAGCCTGCTTGGCCGCTGTTTCGGCGATCTTGCGGTCGTGCCGTTTTGCCGCCGCTTCGCATTTGGCGCGGATCTCCTCGACCTCCGATTCCGTCAGGTGCTCGATGCCGATGAAATGGTTGTGGGCCTCGCTGACGCGAATCAACTCGTCGAGCTTGGTCTGGATTGCGGCGCCATCGCGGTTCTGCGTGTTCTGGATCAGGAACACCATCAGGAAGGTGATGATGGTTGTCCCCGTGTTGATCACCAGTTGCCAGGTATCCGAGAAGCCGAAGACCGGGCCAGTCGCCGCCCAGATCACCACGATCAGAACGCAGACGGCAAAAGTCAAAGGCATACCGGCTAGGTGAGCCACCCAATTGGCAACCTTGGTGAAAAGCTTTTCGATCATCCAGTCCTCACAAAACGCAAGAGCGCGGCATTTCGAGAGAAACAAGGGCCGGCCTCTCCGGTTCCCGCCGGCCCGATTTTCCGCCTGCAATCGCATACACGCGAGAGGCGCATGACGACGAAAAAACACCTTATGCGTTGTTGCCATGGTGCCGGTGCAGGTCGAAAAGCCTGCTCGTTCCGCTTCACGGCGGCTTACCTCCGGCCCCTTCCGCCGGGCCACCCCCGCATGGCGGAAGGGGCGCGCTTCACGGGTTCAGGTCGCGGCGTTTTCCCAACGATCGAGGAAGGCCTCGATCGGCAACGACTGCATGTCCGGGATCGCCCTGGCGAGTTTTTCCGGCGTCCAGTCCCACCAGGCGAGGTCTTCAATGCGCGCCGCCACGTCGGCGCTAAAGCGCTGGCGCAAGGGTTTGGCCGGAACGCCGGCGACGACAGCGTAAGGCGGCACGTCATGCGTCACCACCGCGTTGGCACCGATGACGGCGCCATTGCCGATCGTGATGCCTGGCATGATGACGGCGCCATGGCCGATCCAGACATCGTGCCCGATGCTGACCGGCTTTGCCTGCCGCCGCTCTCGAAATGCCGCGTCGACGCCAAGCCAGCGGAAATATTCGTTGGGCCGGTAGCTTACCTTGTGCTGGGTCAGCCGCTCGATCGGATGCTCGAGCGCGTTGATGCGGCTGTTGGCGGCGATGGAGCAGAACTTGCCGATCGTCGTGTAGATCGCTTCCGAATGACGCTCGAAATAGGAAAAATCGCCGACCGTCACGTCGCGCAGGATCACCCGCTCGCCGATCGATGCATAGCGGCCAAGCTTGCACCCCTTCAACTCCGCGGTCGGATGGATGCGCGGCTCGGGATCCTTCGCAACGAGATGTTCAGGACGGTCCATGGCGCGGCTTTACGCCCGAGCGATTGCCCCGGCAAGCGGGACCAATCATCCGGGCGGATCGGAGCCTAATTGCGGCTTGCCCTTGGTCCACACGACGTTCTGGCCATAGAGCGGCACGGTCGTGACCGACATCTTCGCCGAGCCGTTCTGGACCTGGCGCGAATGCGAGAGATAGATCAGCGTCTCGTTCTTCTTGTCGTAGATGCGGTTCACCACCTGTTTCTTCCAGATCAGGCTGAGGCCCTGCTTGAACACCTCTTCGCCGCGCTCGCTCATGTCGATGTCGCCGATGGTGATCGGCCCGGTCTGGCGGCAGGAGATCGACGAGTCCGACGGATCCTCGAACCAGTTGCCCTTGTGCAGCCGATCGATGATGCTGCGGTCGAAATAGGCGACGTGGCAGGTGACGCCGTCGACCTTTGGATCCTTGATCGCATCGATCATGATGTCGTTGCCGACCCAGTCGACGCCGACCTTGCCGACCTCGTCCGCCATCGCTGCGCCGGCGCCGAGGGCAATGCAGGCGGCAATCAAGCCGATCAGTTTTCGCAAGGAAGCCTCCTCGGGTTTTGCGTTTAGCCGATGTCAGGTGGGACAGGACAATGGCATTTGCAAGCCATTCGATGATTGTCGCGACGGAGGCGGCAGGTCTCGTGGTTGCGGCAACGCGACCTCTTTGCGCGCGCGCCGCCAAACCGCTAAGACTGTCGCCGAACAGGCTCGCGCCGGATCCGCCGGGCCGCGACGATCGCAACGGATAGTTTCTGATGATGCGCTCAATTCTGGTCGGCATCCTCGTCCTGATGGCGGCGGGCATCGGCTGGCTCACTTTCGACTGGTATCGCGGCCATTATGGCGGCCAGCCCTACGGCGCACCGTTCACACTGATCGACCAGAAGAGCGCGCCGATCACCGAGGCCGCGTTCCGGGGCCACCCAAGCGTCGTCTTCTTCGGCTTCACTCATTGTCCGGAAGTCTGCCCGACAACGCTGTTCGAAATGGCCGGCTGGCTGAAGACGATGGGCGACAGCGGCAAGAACCTCAACGCCTACTTCGTCACGGTCGACCCGGAGCGGGACACGCCGCAGATCATCAATTCCTACGTCGGCAATTTCTCCGACCGCATCACCGGCATCACCGGCGATCCGGACAAGGTGCATGCAATGGCCAAGGCCTTCGGCATCTACTGGAAGAAGGTCGACACCGGCGACGGCGATTACACGATGGACCACACGGCCTCCGTGCTGCTCCTCAACGCCAAGGGCGAGTTCGCCGGCACCATCGCCTATGGCGAAAGCGCCGACACGGCTATTGCGAAGCTGAAGCGGCTCGCAGCAGGCGGCCAGGCGTGATCCCGAACCGAAGGTTTGCGTAGCAACAAGTGGAACCGGTTCTCGGAAATGATCACGCTCAAACATGAGTCGCCCTGATGGGGCAGACCAGGTTCCATTTCACGGCGGGCAAGGCCGAGGCTGACCGCATCTTCGCGGCGCTTGATGCAGCTTTCGAGGACGAAGGCCTGCCGCTTGCCCTGCTGGAGGTCGACGAGGCCAATGACATCCACGAAGTGTCGCTCTATGCCGATGGCGATGTCGATGCCGTCGCAGTCCGGATCAACGGCATACTCGCGGACCTGGCCCTGCCGAAGCAGGTCGAGCGCGAAGCGCTCCCCGACATCGACTGGGTTGCACGCTCGCTCGAAGGACTGAAGCCGGTCCGCGCCGGGCGTTTCTTTGTCCACGGCGCGCATGATCGCGACAAGCGCCGCAGCGGTGACCTCGCCATTGAGATCGAGGCGGGTCTTGCCTTCGGCACCGGCCATCACGGCACCACGGCCGGCTGCCTCGAACTGCTGGAACAGGTGGTGCTGCGCGAACGCCCCGGCAACGCGCTCGACCTCGGCACCGGCAGTGCCGTGCTGGCGATAGCGCTGGCCAAGCTCGCGCACATCCCGGTGCTGGCGACCGACATCGATCCGGTCGCCGTTCGCGTCGCTGCGACCAATGCGCGACTGAACCGAGTGAAGGCGCTTGTCGAGACGGTGACGGCGCCCGGCTTCCACCATCCGATCTTCTCTAGGCGCGCGCCTTTCGACCTCATCGTCGCCAATATCCTGGCGCGCCCGCTGATGCGGTTGGCGCCTGAGATGGCCAGGCACATCAGGCTCGGCGGCTCGCTGGTGCTCTCCGGCATTCTCGACCGTCAGCGCGATGCGGTGATCTCGGCCTATGTCGGCCAGAGCTTCCGCCACGTCCGCACCTTGCACCGCGAGGGCTGGGTGACCATCCACCTCAAGCGCTGAAAACCGGATCGTTCAAGACTGGCCCTGTCGAAATCGATTCCGGTTTCGAAGACCTTGCGCTACGGTCGCGCGAGCCATTCGAGGAGATGCGGAAAAATGTTCCAGACCTTTGATTCCGCCGGCGATCCGGCTGTCGGCAAGCCGCGCGTGGCGACGCTGCGCCAATGGCTGGCCGAGAACAAGCTGGACGGCTTCATGGTGCCGCGCGCCGACGAGCATCAGGGCGAATATGTCGCCGACCGGTCGGCCCGGCTGAAATGGCTGACCGGCTTTTCCGGCTCAGCCGGCGTCGCCATCATCCTGCGCGACCGCGCCTTCATCTTCGTTGACGGCCGCTACACGCTGCAGGTGCGCAATGAGGTCGATCTTTCGATCTTCACCGTCGAGAGCCTCGTCGACAATCCGCCGGCCTCCTGGATCAAGGACAATCTCGGCAAAGGGGCCAGGCTCGGCTTCGACCCGTGGCTGCACACGATCGGCGAGATCAAGGCATTGAAAGCCTCGGCCGAGCAGTCCGGCGCGACACTGGTGCCGCTCGAGAAGAATCCGATCGATATCATCTGGGAAGATCAGCCCGAGCCGCCGCGCGCACCCGTGGAACTCCATCCGATCGCCTTCGCCGGCGAGCTCGCCAAGGACAAGCTGGCGCGGCTGGCGGGCGCGATCGAAAAGGAGGGCGCGACGCACGCCGTGCTCACCGACCCTTCTTCCATCGCCTGGGCCTTCAACATCCGCGGCGGTGACGTGGCGCATACGCCGCTGGCGCTCGGCTTCGCGATTCTTGCCGCCGACGGCAAGCATCAGCTCTTTATGGACCAGCGCAAATTTTCGCGCCAGGTCGCGGCTTATCTCACCCAGCTCGCCGATCCGCACGACCCAGGCGAATTCGAATCTGCGGTCGCCAACCTCGCCAAGGGCGGCGCAAAAATCGCGCTCGATCCCGTTTTGGCGGCGGAAAAGCTCAAGATGCTGGTCGAGGGCAATGGCGGCACCGTTGTCTCTGCGCCAGACCCCGCCCGCATTCCGCGCGCCACCAAGAACCAGGCCGAGGTCGCCGGCAGCCGCGCCGCGCATCGTCGCGACGGCGCCGCAGTCGCCAAGCTGCTCTGCTGGCTCGACCGGCAGCAGCCGGATACGCTCGACGAGATCGACGTCGTGACCAAACTCGAGGAGGTGCGGCGCCAGACCGGAGAGGAAACGCAGATGCCGCTGCGCGACGTCTCCTTCGACACGATTTCCGGCGCCGGCCCGAACGGCGCCATCATGCACTACCGCGTCTCCCGCGCCACTAGCCGCAAGCTCCAAAGCGGCGAGCTGTTCCTGCTCGATTCCGGCGGACAATACCAGGACGGCACCACCGACATCACCCGCACCGTGCCGATCGGCCAGCCGACCGAAGAGATGCGCGAGCGCTTCACGCTGGTGCTGAAGGGCATGATCGGCATCTCGACGCTGCGCTTTCCGGCCGGCACGCGCGGTTCGGAAATCGATGCCGTTGCCCGCGTGGCGCTGTGGAAGCATGGCTGCGACTTCGCCCACGGCACCGGCCATGGCGTCGGCTCTTACCTCGCCGTGCATGAGGGCCCGCAGCGCATTGCCCGCACCGGCACCGAGAAACTGCTTGCCGGCATGATGCTGTCCAACGAGCCGGGCTATTACAAGGAAGGCTCCTACGGCATTCGCATCGAGAACCTGATCCTGGTCACGCCTGCCGAGCAGATCGAGGGCGGCGACATCGCCATGCACGGCTTCGAGACGCTGACGCTGGCGCCGATCGACAAGCGCCTCATCCGCAGCGACCTGCTGACCCGCGACGAACTGCACTGGCTCGACCAGTATCACGCGCGGGTTCTGGCCGAGATCGGTCCGATGGTGGACGGCGAGACGCTGGCCTGGCTGGAGAAAGCCACGGCGCCGCTGCCGCACGACGCCAAGATCTGACTTTTAGCCGACGAACTGCCTGGCCAGAATCAGCACCGCGGCACCGGCCAAAAACATCGCCATCAGGCCGCCGCGCAGCGACACCAGCGCGGTGACGATCAGCGCTGCCCATTCGGCCGGTCCGGCGCCGAGCGCGGCAGGTGCCACAAGTGTCGTCAGCACAGCGGCCGGCACGGCGTTGAGGCCGGCCTCGACACGCGGGTGGACGGTCTCGAAGCGCGAGATGACGAGATGGCCGCCGACGCGCGTGAGATAGGTGGCGACGGCGCCGGCGAGGATGATCCAGAAGGTCGTGCTCATGTGCGCTGCCCCACGCCGCTATGATGCGGCGGCAGAATGACCGCCAGAAGGACGCCGGCAATGGCGCCGATCGAGACATGCCAGGGCGAGCCGACCGTCTTGTAGGCGACGATCGAGGCGGCCGCGCTGGCGACGACCACCGGCAGCCACAGCGGCCGCTTGCGGAAGCCGAGAACCAGGCCGAGGAAATAGATCGGCAGCAGGAAATCGATGCCCAGAGCATGGGTATCCGGGATCATCTTGCCGAAGACCGCGCCGAGCGCGCTTTCGGCCACCCAGAACACATAGACCGGCAGGCCGAGCCCGAGATACCAGACGAACCCGACCGATTGGCCGGACGCCGCGCGCGCCTCGGCCACGGCATATTGCGGATCGGTCAGGATGAAATAGCCCAGCGCTTGCTGCAGCAGCGGCCAATGCGCCATGCGCCGGCCGATGCCGGCGGAATAGAGCACGTGACGGAAATTCACCGCGAAGATCGAGAGCACGATCAGCCAGGGCGCGACATGCTGGCCGAACAATTCGATGCCGACCATCTGGCTGGCGCCGCCGAAGATCAGCGCGCTCATGAGGAATGCTTCCAGGACCGAAAACCCGTTGTCCACGGCAATCGCGCCGAACAGGATCGCGAACGGCGCGGAGGCGACGACGACCGGCATCGACAGCCGCACGCCGTCCCAGAAATCGCTCCTCGCACGGCTTTCGGAGATTGCTTCCGCCGTCATCCAACTGCTCCCTTGAGCGGCTTGATTTAGGGAGCGTCGCCCCGCTTGTCACACCAATTCGCTTGAGCCGACGATCAGCGGAACTGATTGCCGGGCTTTGAGCGGCTCAGGCAGCCTTGCCCTGGATCGCCCTGCCCCAATCGAGCAGCGGCTTGGCGCGCAAGGTGAAGCCGACGAGATCGTCAACTAACGCCGCCAGGCAGATGGTTTCGGGATCAATATTATGCCGCACCACGAAATGGCGGTTGCGGACTGCTTGCGCGAGATCGGCTTCGCTGACGTCCTCGAAACCACGCGGCGCGCGCTTCAGGCAATCTTCCCTATCCAGCTCCAGCCCAGTCTTTTTCAGCGCTGAAACCATGGCGCGGAAGGCGGCCGGCTTCGTCACGATCGCCTTGCGCATCGCCTGCAGCAACTCCGGTCCGGGCTGCCACCAGGCGACGCCGGCAAAGCAGCGCTCGAGGCCGATATGCACATAGAACACGCCCTGCTCCATCTTGGTGCCGTCTGGCGACAGGATTGCCGACAGGTGCCGATTATAGGGGCGCTTGTCCTTGGAGAAGCGAACGTCGCGATTGATGCGGAACAGCGACTTCTTGCGGTCGCCGCGCAGGCCAAGTCCCGCCGCCGCGAAACGCTCGCTGAGCGCTTCGACGAGATCGCAGAACGGCTCGTGCAGCTCACTCTCGTAGAGACCGCGGTTTTCCTGAAACCATTCGCGGCTCTGGTGGAAGTCGAGCGCCTTGAGGAACGGAATGGCCTTCTCGCCAAAACCCTTGAACGCTCCGGCCATCAGCCGCCCCTGCCGATGCGCTGCAGCCAGGTGTCCTCGTCGATCACCTCGATGCCGAGATCGCTCGCAACCTTGAGCTTGGAGCCGGCGCCCGGACCCGCCACCACCAGATCGGTCTTGGCCGAAACCGAGCCGGCGACCTTCGCCCCCAGGCGCTCCGCCATCGCCTTGGCCTCGGAGCGCGTCATCTTTTCCAGCGTGCCGGTGAACACCACCGTCTTCCCGGATACCTCGCTGCCGGCCGAGATCTCGACCACATAGGGCTTGGGATGGACTTGCGCCAGCAGCGCATCGAGCACGTCGTCATTGCGCTCATTGCCGAAGAAGTCGCGCAAGGCGTTGATGACGGTGTCGCCGATGCCGTTGATCGACGGGAACACGTCATGCGGATCCTCCGCCTTCGCCGTCTCCTTGCCGACGCGGATCAGTTCCTCGATGGTCGAGAACTGGCGGGCAAGCACCGCCGCCGTCGTCTCGCCGATATGGCGGATGCCGAGCGCGAAGATGAAGCGGTCGAGCTCCGGCTCGCGGCGCGCGTCGATGGCTGCGAACAGTTTGTCGAGGCCTTCGTAGTTGCGATCTTCGATGCTGCGCACATTCTTGCGCGTCTTGCCCGATGCGGCCTCGCGCAGTCTGGCCTGCTCCTCACGCCGCTCCGCCAACGCCTTGGTGACGGCCGGCCGGCGGTCCTTCAGCGTAAAGATGTCGGCGGCGGTCTTCACCAACCCGGCATTGAAGAACAGGTCGATGTTCTCGGCGCCGAGGCCCTCGATATCGAGCGCGCCGCGCGACACGAAGTGGCGCAGCCCCTCCACGGCCTGCGCTGCGCAGATCAGCTCGCCGGTGCAGCGGCGCCGCGAATCCTCCTTGCCGGTCTTCTCGTTGATCTCGCGCGTCGCCGGCGAGCCGCAGACCGGGCAGGTGTGCGGGAACTCATACGGCACCGCATCGGCCAGCCGCTTGTCGATGAGGACCCTGACGATCTGCGGGATGACGTCCCCTGCCCGCTGGATCACCACCGTGTCGCCGATGCGAACGTCAATGCCGTCGCGGATCGGCTGCCCGTTGCTGTCAAAACCCTTGATGTAATCTTCATTGTGCAGCGTGACGTTTTCCACCACCACGCCGCCGACCGTCACCGGCGCCAGCCGCGCCACCGGCGCCAACGTGCCGGTGCGGCCCACCTGGATGTCGATCTTCTCGACCGTCGTCATCGCCTGTTCGGCCGGGAATTTGTGGGCAACTGCCCAGCGCGGCTCGCCGGTCACAAAACCCCAGCGGCGCTGCAGCTCGAGCTGGTCGACCTTGTAGACGACGCCGTCGATGTCGTAACCCAGCGAAGAACGCTGTTCCTCGATCCGGTGGTAGTGCCCGATGAGGTCGTCGATCGACCTTGCCCGCACCATCAGCGGACTGATCTTGAAGCCCCATTCCTGGAACTTCTGCACGGAATCGTACTGGGTCGGAGCGGGATCCGCCGTCGTGTAGCCCCAGGCATAGGCGAAGAATTTCAGATTGCGGCTGGCGGTGACGGCTGGATCCTTCTGGCGCAGCGACCCGGCCGCCGTGTTGCGCGGATTGACATAGTCCTGGCCGCCGATAGCTGCCGAGCGCTGCTTCAACGCCTCGAACTCCGCGTAGGTCATGTAGACCTCGCCGCGGATTTCGATGACCTCCGGCCAGCCAGAGCCCTGCAACTTCTTCGGGATGTCGGCGATGGTCTTGAGATTGGCGGTGATGTCCTCGCCGACCGCGCCGTCGCCGCGTGTCGCGCCTTGCACGAAGATGCCGTTTTCGTAGCGCAGCGATGCCGACAGCCCGTCGATCTTCGGCTCCGCCGTGAAGGCGATATCGAGGTCCTTGTCGCGGTCGAAGAAGCGCCGGCCACGCTCGATGAAATCGGCCACGTCCTGGTCGGTATAGGCCTTGGCAAGGCTCAGCATCGGCACAGCATGCCGCACCTTGGTGAAGCCTTCCGCCGGCGGCGCGCCGACCCGACGCGACGGCGAATCCTCGCGAACGAGATCGGGAAAGCGCCCCTCGATGGCAAGGTTGCGCCGCGCCAATGCGTCGTATTCGGCGTCCGAAATCGTCGGCGCATCCTCCGTGTGGTAGCGCCGGTCGTGCTCGGCGATCTCCGCCGCCAGCCGCTTCAGCTCCTCCGCGGCCTCGCTTTCGCTCAGCGAATCGACTGGTTTTTCAGACATGAAGCGCGGTCCTCGAATTGTGGCGGGCCACTATAAATCAGGATTCGGTATGGAGGAGTCGGCTTGCGCAAAAATCATTGCCGAACAGCAGGATGCAGCCACCTGCTGACTCGGCATTCCAGCCGGGGATCAAGAAGCCTAGGCTGCCGCCGTGTTCTCGCGCAGCAACCGCTCAGCGGCGGCGCGCGCTTCATCGGTGATGGTGGCGCCGGCCAGCATGCGCGCGATCTCTTCCTGGCGCGCCGCGCGATCCATTTCGGCAACGCCGGTTGCGACACGGTCCTTGCCGCCGGACTTCGAGATTAGAAAATGCGTCGCGGCGCGCGCCGCCACTTGCGGCGCATGCGTGACCGAAAGCACCTGCACCCGCTTCGACAGCCTCGCCAGCCGCTGACCGATGGCGTCGGCCACGGCGCCGCCGACGCCGGTGTCGATCTCGTCGAAGACCAGGGTCGGCGCCGAGCCGCGGTCGGCAAGCGCCACCTTCAGGGCCAGAAGGAAGCGCGACAGCTCGCCGCCGGACGCAACCTTCATCATCGGCCCGGGCCGTGTGCCCGGATTGGTGCGCACCCAGAACTCGACCTGGTCGATGCCTTCTTCCATGCGGCCATCGGCATCGCTCACCATCTCGACGATGAACTCCGCCCGCTCGAGCTTGAGGGCCGGCAGTTCGGCCATCACCGCCTTGGTGAGGCCCGCCGCCGCCGCATGGCGCAGCGAAGAGAGCTGCGCCGCGGCTATGTCGTAAGCTTCGCGCGCGGCGGCTGCTTGTTTCTGCAGCCCGTGCAGGCGTTCCTCGCCCGCATCGAGATCGGCAAGGTCGGCCGCCATCGTGTCGCGCAGCTGCGCCAGATCGTCGACCGCGACATTGTGCTTGCGTGAGGCCGCGCGCAGCGAGAACAGCCGCTCTTCGGCCTTTTCCAGGCGCTGCGGATCGTATTCGGTGGCGCGTAGTGCTGTCTGGACGCCGGACTGCGCCGCGTCGAGCGAGATCATTGCCTCGTCCAGCGACTTGACCACATCGTCGAGCAGGCCCGGCACCTCACCCGATTTGCGCTGCAGCCGCCTGAGCAGGCTGGCGAGCTGCGGCAGGGGCGAAGACGGCCCCGACAGCACATCCTGCGCATCGTGAATCTCGGACGCGATCTTTTCGGCGCGCATCATCTGGGCGCGTAATTCGGCAAGCTCGGTCTCTTCGCCCGGCTGCGGATCGAGCTTCGCCAACTCGGCGACCGAGGCCCTGAGATAATCGGCCTCGCGCGCCGCCGCCTCGACCTTGGCGCGGTGCCGCGAAAGCTCCTGTTCGCAGTTCCGCCAATAGCGCCAGGCTTCGCCCGTCCCGCGCACGGCGCCGAGATGGCCGCCGAAACTATCCAGCAATTCGCGGTGGGCACCGGGATCGACGAGCGCCCGCTCGTCATGCTGGCCGTGTATCTCGACCAGCGCGCGGCCGACGTCGCGCATCAGGGTCACGCTGGACGGCTGATCATTGACGAAAACGCGGGTGCGGCCGTCGGCGGTCTGCACGCGGCGCAGGATGATGTCGCCATCATCCTCGATGTCGTTGTCGGCAAGCAGCGCGCGCGCCGGGTGGTTGCGCGGCACGTCGAACACGGCGATGACCTGGCCCTGCGCCGCGCCATGGCGGACGAGCGAAGCGTCGCCGCGCGCGCCAAGCGCCAGCGACAGCGCATCGAGCAGGATGGATTTGCCGGCGCCGGTCTCGCCGGTCAGCACCGAAAGCCCAGGCAAGAAGTCGATGTCCAGCTTCTCGATCAGGACGATATCGCGGATCGACAGTCTGGACAGCATCAGAAGTGTCAGGCGCCGGTGATCAGCTTCCCGGCCTTGGAGATCCACGACCCGGCATTCTCGCGCGGTTCAAGCCCGTTGCTCTGCAGGAGCTTGTAGGAATCCTTGTACCACTGGCTGTCCGGATAGTTGTGGCCGAGCACCGCTGCGGCTGTCTGCGCTTCCGAAGTCAGGCCCATCGCGTAGTAGGCTTCGGTCAGTCGCGCGAGCGCCTCCTCGACATGGCGCGTGTTGGAGTAGTTCTCGACCACGGTGCGGAAGCGCTTGACGGCGGCGATATATTCGCGGCGTTCCAGATAGTAGCGGCCGATCTGCATCTCTTTGCCGGCGAGCTGGTCGGTGGCAAAGCGGATCTTGTCCTTGGCGTCGTCGACATACTCGGAATTCGGCCAGCGGGTCACCAGGTCCTGCATGGTCTGCACCGTCTGGCGCGCTTCCTTCTGGTCCTGGGTGACGTCCTTGATCTGCCGGTAGTAGCTCAAGCCGATGATGTACTGCGCATAGGCGGCATCGTCGGTTGACGGATAGAGCGTCAGGTAACGTTTGGCGGAACCGATCGCCTCGTCATAGTTGCCGGCGCGATAATCGGCGAAGGCGCCCATCACCATCGATTTGCGGGCGAATTCCGAGTAGGGATGCTGGCGGTCGACGGCGTCGAACTTCTTGCTCGCCTCATCGAGGCGGCCGGCATTCAGATTGGCGAGGCCCTGGTTGTAGAGAACGTCTGCGGGTTCGGTGTGGTCGACATAGGTCGCCAGATTGACGTCCTTTTCGGAGGACATGCAGGCCGACAGCATGAGCGACGGGGCGACCAACGAAAACGCCAGGAAAACAGCCCGATACGGCGCCTTCGATTGACCAACTCGCGAAAAAAACATGTTTGGATTCCGCCCTTTCGGCGTCGTTTCGGTCCCGGCCGCAGCCATAAACCATTATCCCCTTGCCCGGCAACGCTATGTCCGGCCAATCGCACATTTTTGTGGCGGTTTGGGACCGTCCCCAAAGCCGCTCGATTTCACGGGTTTGTGATGCATTTGCGCAACACCGGCTTCGCTACAAAGCCAGAAAATCGTTAAAAATCAGATGACCCAGGGCGCGTAGACCGGTCCGCTGACGGCGATCATTTCGGCGACCCGGCCGCGCTCGCGGCGCCGCGTCTCGACGATCTCGAAGGCCGTACGGTCCGAAAGCAGGCGGCGCAGCGCCGCCGCGTTCATCCGATGGCCGCCACGATAGGAGCGGAAGCAGCCGATGAAGCGCGCGCCGGCAAGCGCCAGGTCGCCCATGGCGTCCAGCGTCTTGTGGCGGGCGAATTCGTTCGGATAGCGCAGTCCGCCGACATTGATGACGCGGTTGTCGTCGCCGATGACCAGCGAGTTCTCCAGCGACGACCCGAGCGCGTAGCCGGCGGCCCACAGCCGCTCGACATCCTTCATGAAGCCGAAGGTGCGGGCCCGCGCGATGTCGCGGCGGAAGATGTCGGGGTTGATATCGGAGGCGAAGAGCTGGCGGCCGATTGCCGGGCTCTCGAAGTCGATCTCGACCTCGAATCGCGTGCCGTCATAGGGGCGGAACTCGGCCCAGGATGCACCGGCTTCGACGCGGATCGGCTTGACCACGCGGATATAGCGGCGCTTGACCGAAAGCGTGTCGATCCCCGCCTGGTCGAAGGCTTCGACAAAGGCCACCGCGCTGCCGTCGAGAATGGGGACTTCCGGACCGTCGATCTCGATGATGAGATTGTCGATGCCAAGTCCGAACACCGTCGCCATGAGATGTTCGACGGTTCCGATATGCTGGCCGACCGGATCGCCGAGCATGGTGCACAGGTCGGTGGCGCCGACCTCGGAGACCAGCGCGCGGAACTCGCGGAACTCGCCGCCATTCGCGAGGTGGAACACGATGCCGGTATCGGCGTCGGCGGGCAGGAAATGAACGGTGACGGGCTTGCCGCTGTGGACGCCGGTGCCGGTCAGCGTCACGCGCGCCTTAACTGTCGTCTGATAGTCGTGCAAGACAAACCCCATAAGCCCAAACCGCCTGTGTCCGCTTGTCAGCCTTAGGCATTATCGGCCCGACGGATCATCTGGCCTGCGCGCAAAAGCGGCGAATGAGCAAGGCAGCGGCTCTGATGTATCGGCAGGCAGGGCCAACTCCCCGAATCCCGGCAAACCGACTTTAGTCCGACGCGAAGATAGTGGCCCGTCTGTGAGACTCCAAATCACGGTTTCTTACCCCGTGTAACCGCTGCCCTGAGCGAAAAAGCACTCGTAATGCGTTGTTTTTCTATAACTTTTAAAGGCAACAGACAGACGATCTCTCGCCCGCCTGTTAACAGCTGTTATATATCGTTAGTGTATGTTCTGCCCGAAAGTGCACAGCGGTTTTGGGAGAACGACATTATCAAACATTGCTTAAAGCGCGCCGCATAGGCGGCGCGCTTTAACAATTAGTTCGCCTGGCGACGCAGGAACGCCGGGATCTCCAGCTGGTCGTCTTCCTGCACCGTGCGGCTTTGAGGCGTGAGGCGCCCCTGGTCGTCGAGCTGGCCGCGGCGCGGCGCATAGAGCTGCGGGTCCTGGCTGGCGAGGCGGCGCATTTCCGGTGCCGCCTGGCGCAGTTTCGGCTCGCGCGGCTGCGCCGGCTGCAGCCGGGCCGGCTCTTCCTCGCGGCGGGTCAGGCCGTTGGTCAGCCGCTTGATCAGCCCCATCGGTCCGCTGTTCTCATGATCCGCAGGGCGGCTCTTGGCCTCCACCTCGGCCCTCACGACCGGTGGAAAGTCCTCGACGCGCGGCATGCGCTGCGGCGCTGCAGCCACAGGCTGCGGCATCTCGCGCTGCGGCGCGGGCTGCATGACCGGCTGCTGGGCGATCGGCTGCGGCTGAGGCTGGGCCGGCGGAGCCTGGAAGATCTTGCTCTGCGGGCGGAAGTCGTCGACCGGCGCGGGGCGCGGCTGTGCCATCGCGGCGGCGTTCGCCTCTGCAAGCTGGATCGCCTCGGCAACCGGATCGACGGCGCGCGGCTCGTAGGCCTGCTGCTGAACCGGTGCGGGACGGCTTTCCTGAACAGGTGCCGCGGGACGGGCGACCGGCTTCTGCGGCGCGCGGATGGAGATTGGCGCCGCGGCGATTTCGGCCGCCGACTTGTCGATGCCGGTAGCGACCACCGAGACGCGGATCACGCCTTCCAGTTCCTCGTCGAAGGTGGCGCCGAGGATAATGTTGGCGTCCTGGTCGACCTCCTCGCGGATCCGGGTCGCGGCTTCGTCGACCTCGAACAGGGTGAGGTCGCGGCCGCCGGTGATCGAGATCAGCAGGCCCTTGGCGCCCTTCATCGAGGTCTCGTCGAGCAGCGGGTTGGCGATCGCCGCCTCGGCGGCGGCCATGGCGCGGCCCTCGCCCGAAGCCTCGCCGGTGCCCATCATCGCCTTGCCCATCTCGCGCATCACCGAGCGGACGTCGGCGAAGTCGAGATTGATGAGGCCTTCCTTGACCATCAGGTCGGTGATGCAGGCAACGCCGGAGTAGAGTACCTGGTCGGCCATGGCGAAGGCATCTGCGAAGGTGGTCTTGTCGTTGGCCAGCCGGAACAGGTTCTGGTTGGGGATGACGATGAGCGTATCGACGCATTTCTGCAGTTCCTCGATGCCCATGTCGGCCGTCTTCATGCGGCGCTGGCCCTCGAAATGGAACGGCTTGGTGACGACGCCGACGGTGAGGATGCCCTTTTCGCGCGCCGCGCGGGCAACGACGGGTGCAGCGCCCGTGCCGGTGCCGCCGCCCATGCCGGCGGTGACGAAGCACATATGCGTGTTGGACAGATGATCGATGATCTCGTCGATGCACTCTTCCGCCGCCGCGCGGCCGACTTCCGGCTGCGAGCCGGCGCCGAGGCCTTCCGTGACATGCGCGCCGAGCTGAATCAGCCGCTCAGCCTTCGACATCGTCAGCGCCTGCGCGTCGGTGTTGGCCACCACGAACTCGACGCCGCGCAAGCCGGCTGTGATCATGTTGTTGACCGCGTTGCCGCCGCCGCCGCCGACACCGAACACGGTGATGCGTGGCTTAAGCTCGGTGATGTCCGGCTTCTTGAGATTGATGGTCATAGTCTCCGTCCTTTGCCTTTCCCGCCGCCTCGCCGCTGCGGCCGCCTTTGGGGCTGTCCCCGTCAAATTAAAAACTGTCTCTCAACCACTGACCCATGCGATGCAGTTTTCCGCCCGTTCCGGTCATCCTGAAACCGGAAAGTCCTTTCGCCGAATGGCTCTCGAAGCTCGCCATTTGAGGATAGATCAGAAGCCCGACCGGGGTCGAAAACGCCGGCCCCTTGGCCGCTTCCGGCAGGCCTGCCACGCCGAGCGGCCGGCCGATGCGCACGTTGCGCCCAAGAATGCGGCGCGCCGCCTCCGGCAGGCCCGCCAGTTGGCTGGCGCCGCCGGTGAGGACGACCCGCTTGCCGACGGCGTTGCCGTAGCCCGATTTGTTCAGCCGGTCGCGCAAAAGCTCCAGCGTCTCGTCGATGCGCGCCCGGATGATCCGCGTCATCACCGAGCGCGGGATCTGTAGCGGCAGCTCGCCCTCCTCGCCGATCGGCTGGATGGAAACCAGGTCGCGGTCGTCCGCACTGCCCGGCAGCGCAGAGCCATGCATTACCTTCAATCGCTCGGCGGCGTCGAGCGAAGTCGACAGCCCCTTGGCCATGTCGAGCGTCACATGATTGCCGCCGATAGCGATGGCGTCGCCATGCACGAACTTGCCTTCCGAGAACACCGAAATCGTGGTCGTGCCGCCGCCCATATCGATGCAGGCCGCGCCCATTTCGAGCTCGTCGTCGACCAAAGCCGCGAGACCGCTGGCATAGGGCGTCGCCACCATGCGCTCGACCGACAGATGCGAGCGGTTGATGCAAAGCTCGAGATTGCGCATCGGCGCAGCATCGCCGGTCAGCACATGCATATCGACGCCCAGCGTCTCCCCGACCATACCGCGGGGATCCCGCACGCCGCGCTCGGCATCGAGCGAGAAGCCGACGGGAAGCGAATGAACCACCTCTCGCTCGGCCCGCAGCGCCTGCTTCGCGCCGGCAGCGAGCACGCGCTTGATGTCGGCTTCCTCGACCTGATGGCCGCCGAGATTGATGGTTGCCGAAAAGGCCTCGCTCTTCAGCCGGCCGGCCGTCATGTTGACGATAAGGGAATCGACGGTGAGGCCCGCCATGCGCTCGGCGGCGTCGACGGCGAGACGGATGGCATGCTCGGCGCGGTCGAGATCGACCACGACGCCCGACTTAACTCCCTGCGACTTCTGATGGCCGATGCCGATCACCTGGATGCGATGCGAGCGGCCGCGCAACAGCTTGCCGTCCTCGCGCGGCTTCAGCTTCGCCACCACGCAGCAGACCTTGCTCGAGCCGACATCGAGCACCGTCAGCGTGCCCGACCGGCGCGAAGAGGCATCACCGCCGCCGCCAAGCCAGCTCATATCTTCGTCTCCGGCTTGCGTTTCGTCAGGGTCTTCGGCTTGTCGCTGAGCGCGGCTTCGCGCTGCGTCGCCGCTTCCGGCGAGAGCTCGACGACCAGACGATCGGACAACCTCATGTCGACGGCAGCGATGTCGCGCGTCAACAGTCCGTTATCATGGTCAAGCTTGACGAGCTCGGCGATCGCCTGATCCTCGCCGTCTTCCGGCAGCTTCACGGTGATGCCGTTCTCCAGCTTGAGATCCCAGCGCCGCTCGCCGACACGAATATAGCCTTTGACCCGCGCCGCCAGCTCGGGATAGCGCTTGATCCTCTCCAGGAAATCCGGCGCCTTGGCCGGCGCGCCCGTGCCGATGATCAGCGGCAGCAAAGCCTGCTTGCCGCCCGAGAACGGCGCGATCACCTCGCCCGACCGCTCGATGACCGAAAGCGAATTGCCCTGCTGCCAGAGCGCGAAGGGCTCACGCTCCTCGACACGGACCTCCAGCGTGTGAGGATAGATCTTGCGCACCGCCGCAACCTCGACCCAGGGCAACGTCGCGATGCGCTCGCGCGCAGCCTCGGCATCAAAGCCGATCAGCGACGTCCAGCCATCGAGGCCGAGGCGGTCCAGGATATCGATCTCGGAAGTCTGGCGATTGCCGACGACCTTGATCTGGTCGACGGCAAAACCGGTTCGGGCCGTCACGCCCTGCACGATGCTGTCGGCGTAGCCGCCGAGATAGGCCCCGTAGGCTCCGGCGGAAGCCAACAAGGCAGCCGAGAGGATCGCAGCCGAGAAGCGCGGCGCCTCGTACTCGCCATCGCAGAGACGGGCAAGCAAACGCACCGGCCGCCGCAGCTGGCGCGGCAACACGAAATGGTCGAACGATAGCGGCACGCCGAACAGCGCGGGCCCAGTCCCGCGGCCCTTGCCCTGGCCCCACCTCAACGCAGACACGAAGCGTCCTCCACCATCCAACTCAACAATTCACCGAACGAATGCCCCGCTTGCGCGGCGATTTCAGGCACCAGAGACGTCGGCGTCATGCCCGGCTGGGTGTTGATCTCGAGCCAGACAACCTCGCCGTTTTCGGAGTGACGGTCGTCGTAACGGAAGTCCGACCGGGAAACGCCCCGGCAACCGATAGCAAGATGAGCCTTGAGGGCCAGTGTCTGTATTTTTTGGTAAATATTCGGTGAAATTTTTGCAGGGGTTTCGTGTTTTGATCCACCCGGGACGTACTTTGAATCGTAGTCGTAGAAGGAATGACCGGTCGGGATGATTTCACAGACCCCGAGCGCCACGTCACCCATCACCGCGCAGGTCAACTCGCGCCCGTGGATGTAGCGCTCGACCATGACGATCTCGCCATACTTCCATTCGGACGAGCCGATGACTTGCGGCGGATGCGACTGCCCCTCGTGCACGATGACGACGCCGAAGCTCGAGCCTTCATTGACCGGCTTCACCACGTAAGGCGGCTTCATCGGATGCTTGTTCTGGACGGAGAAGCGGTTGACCACCTTCGATTCCGCGACGGGAATGCCGGACGCCTTGGCGACCTTCTTGGCCTGCTCCTTGTTCATGGCCAGCGCCGAAGCGAGCACGCCCGAATGGGTGTAGGGAATTCCGAGATATTCGAGAATTCCCTGGATGGTGCCATCCTCGCCGAACGGGCCATGCAGCGCGTTGAAGGCGACATCGGGCTTGAGCTCGGCAAGCACAGACCCGACATCGCGCGAAACATCGACGCGGGTGACCTGATAGCCTTCATTCTCGAGCGCATCCGCACATGCCTTCCCCGACGACAGAGACACGGGCCGCTCCGAGGAAAATCCCCCCAGGAGAACAGCCACATGCTTCTTCTTCATCCCGCCTTCCCCTTTCACGCCGGGCCTGCAACCAATATTTCCGCACGCAACATTTCCGCACATTGAGTCCGAGTCTTCCGGCAGGTTGCCCCCCCAGACGGAAAACGCGGGTAACGCGTCAAACGACTCAAATCAGGAAACGCTTTAGAGCAGAGAATCAGAGAGTTGATTCCCTGGCAAGTACCTATGATTCCGAGAGATTCACTTTCCGCGAAAACGGGCGAGAAAAGTGTGTTGTTGAGTCTTTGCGGTAACGCTTGACGGCGTCGCCGACGACGCAAGTTCAAGCACTACTTGAACATCGCAGCGAGCTAAAGAAGCTGGCCCAGGAACTCCTGCACCGCGTGACCCGGCCGGAAGTTGCCCAGCCGCTTGATCTCCCAATGCAGGCGGATGCCCGAATTTTCCAGCACCCGCGCGCGCACCGTCTCGCCGAGATATTCGAGATCGTAGCCGGTCGCCGTGCCGGTGTTGATCATGAAGTTGCAGTGCATGGGAGACATCTGCGCGCCGCCGATCATCAGCCCGCGGCAGCCGGCCTTGTCGATCTCTCTCCACGCCGACGAGCCTTCCGGGTTCTTGAAGGTCGAACCGCCGGTCTTCTCGCGGATCGGCTGCACCGTCTCGCGATGGTTCTGCACGGCATCCATCGCCGCCTTAATCGCAACCTTGTCTTGCGGGATGCCCTCGAAGATGGCGGAGGTAAAGATCAACCCGCCAGGCGCCGACGAATGGCGGTAGGCATAGCCCATATCCGCATTGCTCAGCGTATGGACATTGCCTGCGCGATCGAGCGCCTGCACCTCGACCACGCGCTCGCGCGTCTCGACGCCATTGGCGCCAGCGTTCATCCTCAGCGCCCCGCCGACAGCGCCCGGAATGCCGTGATAGAAATGGAACCCGCCGATGCCGGCTTCATAAGCCACGGCAGCCAGACGCTTGTCCGGCGTTGCCGCGCCAGCCTTAATGGTGGTCGATCCGGTGACTTCGGCCTCGCCGAAGCCCTTGGCGGAGAGCCTCACCACAAAACCGGGGATGCCGCCGTCGCGCACCAGAAGGTTTGAGCCGACGCCGACGACCGTAATCAGGATTTCCTCCGGCACCGCGCGCAGGAAGGCCGCGAGGTCCTCCTCGTCGGCCGGCTGGAACAGCGCTTCCGCCAGCCCACCGGCACGGAACCAGGTGATCTTGTCCATCTCGGCATTGGGCGTGACGCGGCCGCGCAGGCCGGCAAGCTTGTCGCCGAGCTTGTCGATCAGGTCCTGGCCGCGCATCATGAGGGGCCCCCACCGAGTTCCTTGGGCAGCGCATAGGCCCATTGCGTGATGTTGCCGGCGCCAAGGAAGATGACGAAGTCGCCGGGCTTGGCAAGTTCGCGGACGGCCGGCGCGACCGCCGTCGGGCCTTCGATATAGCGCGCGTCGCGATGGCCGCCGGCACGGATGCGCGACACCAGCGCGTCCGAGGTCACGCCCTCGATCGGTTCCTCGCCGGCCGCGTAAACGGGCGCCACCATGACCGTGTCGGCATCGTTGAAGCAGACGGAAAACTCATTGAACAGGTCGTGCAGCCGGGTGAAGCGGTGCGGTTGCGCGATCGCGATGACGCGGCCCTTTGTGGCCCCGCGCGCGGCCTTGAGCACCGCCGCGATCTCCACCGGGTGGTGGCCGTAATCGTCGAAGACCTCGACGCCGTTCCAGGAACCGGTGTGCGTGAAACGCCGCTTGACGCCGGCGAAGGATGACAGGCCTTTCTTGATGGCTTCGGCGGACAGACCGAGCTCGTGCGCGACCGCGATCGCCGCCGTCGCGTTGGAGACATTATGGCGGCCGGGCATGGGCAGTCGCAGACCTGTGATCGTCGTCGTGCCCCGTCCCTTGCGGTCGCGGATCACCACGTCGAACTCGGATGTAGCTCCGTCCATGCGATGATTGGCGAAGCGCACGTCGGCCTGGGCATTCTCGCCATAGGTGATGACGCGCCGATCCTCGATGCTGCCGACCAGCGCCTGCACCTCCGGATGGTCGGTGCACATCACGCCGAAACCGTAGAACGGAACGTTCTCGACGAACTGGCGGAAGGCCTCGCGCACCTTGTCGAAGCTGCCATAGTGGTCGAGATGCTCGGGGTCGATGTTGGTGACGACGGCGATGTCGGCCGGCAGCTTGAGGAAGGTACCGTCGCTCTCGTCGGCCTCGACCACCATCCACTCGCCGTCACCCATGCGGGCATTGGTACCATACGCGTTGATGATGCCGCCATTGATGACGGTCGGGTCGAGCCCGCCGGCTTCGAGCAGCGTCGCGACCATGGAGGTGGTCGTCGTCTTGCCATGCGTGCCGCCGATGGCGACCGCCTGGCGGAAGCGCATCAGCTCGGCCAGCATCTCGGCGCGGCGCACGACCGGCAGCAGTTTCTCGCGCGCCGCCTTGAGCTCTGGGTTGGATTTCTTGATGGCGGTCGACACCACGACCACCTCGGCCTCGCCGATATTCTCGGCCTTGTGGCCGACGAAACATTCGATGCCCTTGTCGCGCAGCCGCTGCACATTGGCGCCGTCCGCCTGGTCCGAGCCCTGCACCTTGTAGCCGAGATTGTGCAGCACCTCGGCAATGCCGCTCATGCCGATTCCGCCGATGCCGATGAAATGCACGAGGCCGATCGTCTGCGGCATCTTCATGCGCGCGTCCTCCTGTAGTCGGAAACCGTTTTGCCGGACGCAATAGCCTCTGCGAGATCGCCGAGCAACCGCGCCGCGTCGGGTTTTCCGGCCGAGCGGGCAGCCGCGGCCATTGCGGTCAGCCGGCCGGGATCCTCCATCAGCCCGCCGACCAGCGCGGCGATCCGCTCGGCCGAGAGCGTCGATTGCTGATGGACCTCGGCCCCACCGGCGGAGGCAAGTGCCGCGGCATTCGCCGCCTGGTCGTGATCGAGCGCATGCGGGTAAGGCACCAGCAGCGCCGGGCGTCCGATGACCGCGATCTCCGATACGGTCGAGGCACCGGACCGCGACATCACCAGATGTGCGGCCGCCATGCGCGCCGCCATATCGGTGAAGAAGGGCGAGACCTGCGCGTCGACGCCGAGATCGGCATAGGCGGTCTTCACTCGCGCCACGTCTTCCGCGCGCGCTTGCTGGGTGATCGCCAGCCGCTTGCGCTGCGCTTCGGGCAAAAGCGCTATCGCCGCCGGCACAGCATCGGAAAAGAACTGCGCACCCTGGCTGCCGCCGAAGACCAGGAAGCGGAACGGCTCGCTGGCATCCGACGGGACATAAGGCGATTTCGCCGCTTCAAGTATCTGCGGCCTCACAGGATTGCCCGTGGTCACCGTCTTGGCGCCGGCCGCGCTTTCCCCCTCGGGCAGGAACCCGCCGGCAATCACATCGACCCGGCTCGACAGCGCCTTGTTGGCACGTCCCATGACGGCGTTCTGCTCATGGATCAGCGTCGGCACCTTGCGCCGTGTCGCCGCATAGAGAGGCGGCAATGTCGGATAGCCGCCGAAGCCGACGACGACGTCGGGCTTGATCCTGGCGATGACACGCCCCGCTTGCCGCACGCCTTGCCAGATCGCCCAGAAGGCGGCGAGCACGGCGAAGGGATTCTTCGAGCCCAAAGTCGCCGAGCGGATGGAGTGGATCGCGGCGGCGGGAAAGTGGCCGGAGTAGCGCTCCGCGCGGCGGTCGGTGGCAAGATGCACCTCCCAGCCCCGCTCGATCAGCTCATGCGCAAGCGCCTCGGCTGGGAACAGATGTCCGCCCGTTCCGCCGGCCGCCAGCAGGATGACACCCCTCGACATCCCGCCTCATTCCGCCGGCATGGCGCGCTGCGAGAAGGCGTAGCCAATCTGCTTGCGCTTTTCGGGATGCCTGCGCGTCAGCGCCAGCACCATCCCCATCGAGACGGCAATCGCGATCTGCGAGGAGCCGCCATAGGAAATGAAGGGCAGCGTCATGCCCTTGGCCGGCATCAACTGTAGGTTCACGCACATGTTGATGGCCGACTGCAAGCCGAAAATGGTGACGAGCCCGCCGACGGCGTAACGGGTGAAGTCGTCATGCTCCTTGAGCGCGATGCTCAATCCGCGCAGCACGATGAAAGCGAAAATCGACATGATGAAGAAGCACATGATCAGCCCGAACTCCTCGCCCGCGACCGAAAACACGAAGTCGGCGTGGCTGTCGGGGATGACCCGCTTCACCGTGCCCTCGCCTGGGCCGACGCCGAACCAGCCGCCATTGATCAGCGCCTCGCGGCCCATGTCGACCTGGAAAGTGTCGCCTTCGCCGGTGAGGAACTTGTCAATGCGGGCGGCCACATGCGGAAACACTGTATAGGCCGCGAACACGCCGCCGACGCCGGCAGCCCCCAGCGCGACGATCCAGAACCACGGCAGGCCGGCCATGAAGAACATCACGCCCCAGGTGCCCAGCACCAGCATGGTCTGGCCGAGATCCGGCTGCGCGATCAGCAGCGAGATCACCAAGGCCAGCAGCAGCATGGCGAACAGATTGCCGGGAATGTCTGGCTGGCGCTTGTGCTCGGCAAACAGCCAGGCGCAAATGATGACAAAGGCCGGCTTCAGGAACTCGGACGGCTGGATCGAGAGCCCGGCCAGCGATACCCAGCGCCGCGCGCCCTTCACCTCGACGCCGATATAGAGAACCGCCACCATCAGCACCAGCATGATGCAGATCATCGCCAGCGACATGCGCCTTATTTGTCGCGCTTCCAGGAAGGAAACTGCGAGCATCACGACGAGCGCCGGGATGGTGAAGATGATCTGTCTTGTGGCGAAGTGGAAGCTGTCGAGACCGATGCGCTCGGCGACCGCCGGGCTTGCGGCGAAGGACAAGACGATGCCGAGCCCCATCAGCGACAGAAATGCCGCCAGGAACCAGCGATCGATCGTCCACCACCAGGTTGCGACCGGACTTTTGTCGAGACGGCTTTGCATCAACGTGGCCCTCCGATGGGTTTCACCCCATCAATAGCAGTCGCAGCTTGCCTGAAGGCTTCGCCGCGAACCTCGAAATTCTTGAACTGGTCGAAACTGGCGCAGGCCGGCGAAAGCAGGACGACGGCCTCGCCGCCGGTGTCGCCCGCGGCGTCATGGGCGGCGTGCTCGACCGCGGCCGCCAACGTTCCGGAAATTTCGTAAGGCACCGCCTCGCCGAGCGTGGCGGCGAAAGCGGGAGCGGCCTCGCCGATCAGATAGGCCTTGGCGATGCGTGGGAAGAAACCGCGCAGCGGCTCTATCCCGCCTTCCTTGGGCAGGCCGCCTGCGATCCAATAGATGCGGTTGAAGCTCGACAGCGCGGGAGCCGCCGCATCGGCATTGGTCGCCTTGGAATCGTTGACGAACAGCACATGATCCTTGCGGCCCACCTGCTCCATGCGGTGCGCCAGCCCCGGGAAGCTTTCCAGCCCCGCCTGGATCTCGCCGAGTTCCAGCCCGACCCTGAGGCAGGCGGCCACGGCGGCGAGCGCGTTCTGCGCATTATGCTGGCCGCGCAGCGAGCCGATGCCTTCCAGGAATGCGATGCGGCTGTAGCGACCGTGCACGGCTTCCATCAGATTCGTGCCGTCAGCGAAATAGCCGTCGGTCAGCGGCAGGCGCTTGGAAATGCGGATCACTTGCCGGCCTGCCCGCTCCAGCCGGTCGGCGATCTGGGCGCACCAGGAATCGTCGACGCCGATGATCGCGGTGTCGCTGCCGGCGACCAGCCTTTCCTTGATCGAGGCGTAATGGGCCATGGTGCCGTGGCGGTCGAGATGGTCGGGCGTCAGATTGAGCAGGATGCCGGCGGTCGGATTGATCGAGGGCGCGAGATCGATCTGGTAGGAAGAGCACTCCACCACATAGTGCCGTTCGGCCTCGGGCGGATCGAGCGTCATGATCGCGCGGCCGATATTGCCGCCCATCTGGGTGTCGCGTCCGGCCGACTTCAGGATGTGCGCCGTCATCGCTGTGGTCGTCGATTTGCCGTTGGTGCCGGTGATCGCGACGAAGGGTGCGGCCGGCGCGCGCTGGATGCGCTCGCGGCAGAACAGCTCGATATCGCCGATCACCTCGACGCCGGCGCCGCGCGCCAGTTCCACCGTCCAGTGCGGCTTCGGATGCGTGAGCGGCACACCGGGCGACAGGACGAAGGCCGCAAAGCGCGACCAGTCGGCGCCGCGCAGGTCGCCGGTCGCGATCCCGGCGGCTGCTGCCTTGGCGACGCTGTCCGGATTGTCGTCCCAGGCGAGGATCTCGGCGCCGCCGGCGATCAGCGCATGCGCGGTGGCAATCCCCGACCCGCCGAGCCCGAAGAGCGAAACCCGTTTGCCTGCAAAGGAAGCGGCGGCGATCAAGCGGGCATCCTATCTGAGCTTGAGGGTGGAGAGGCCGACCAGCGCCAGGATGACGGCGATGATCCAGAAGCGGATCACCACCTGGCTTTCGGTCCAGCCGAGCTTTTCGAAATGGTGATGGATCGGTGCCATCAGGAAGACGCGCTTGCCGGTCATCTTGAAATAGCCGACCTGGATGATGACCGACAGGATCTCCACCACGAACAGGCCGCCGACAATGACCAGCACGATCTCGTGCTTGGTGGCGACAGCGATGGTGCCGATCAGGCCGCCCATGGCAAGCGAGCCGGTGTCGCCCATGAAGATTGCGGCCGGCGGTGCGTTGAACCACAGGAAGCCGAGGCCGGCGCCGATGACGGCGCCCAGCACGACCGCCAGTTCGCCGGTGCCGGGAACGAAATGGATCTGCAGATACTCGGCGAACACCGCGTTGCCGGAAAGATAGGCGATGACGCCGAACGACGCCGCAGCGATCATGATCGGCACGATCGCCAGCCCGTCCAGACCGTCGGTCAGGTTCACCGCATTGCCGGCGCCGACGATCACGAAGCAGGAGAACGGCACGAAGAACCAGCCGAGATGGATCAGGAATTCCTTGGCGAACGGGAAGGTCAGCGACGACGAGAACGGCGCCTGGCCGTTATGCATGATCACCCAGGCCGCGATGCCGGCGACAACGAATTCGATCGCCAGCCGCGCCTTGCCGGAGAAGCCCAGATGCGACTGTTTCGTCACCTTGAGATAGTCGTCGTAGAAACCGATCGAGCCGAAGCCGACGGTGACCAAAAGCACCACCCAGACATAGATGCTGGAGAGGTTTGCCCACAGAAGCGAGGAGCCGATGATGCCGGACAGGATCATCAGCCCGCCCATCGTCGGCGTTCCGGCCTTCTTGAAATGCGTCTGCGGTCCGTCGGCGCGGATCGGCTGCCCCTTGCCCTGGCGAAGCCGCAGCGAATTGATGATGGTCGGTCCGAATATGAAGACGATCAGCGCCGAAGTGATCAGCGCACCGCCGGTGCGAAAGGTGATGTAGCGGAAGACATTGAAGGCCGAGATCTTGTCCGCGAAATCAACGAGTAAAGTGAGCATCGGTCCCCCGGATCCCGACCTCAGGTCGGTTCAATGGTTGCGGCTTCCGCCGGAAATTTGCCGAGCAATGCCTCGACCAGCTTTGAAAAGCCGATGCCTTTCGACGACTTGACCATCACCACGTCGCCCGGCCTGATCGCCGACATGACGACGGGCTTCAGCTCTTCGGCTCCTGGCCGGTACTCGGTTTCGACATCCGAAGGCAAAACCTCGGCCAGTGCCCGCATCTCCGGGCCGCCGAGAAAGACCTTACGCGTTTCTGTGCCGACAATAAGTTCGGCAAGGGCCGCGTGGAGCTTCGCCGAATGGCTGCCGAGTTCCAGCATGTCGCCAAGCACGGCGATGCGCCTGCCCTCGCCCGATACCGGCGTGGCGTTGAGCAGCGCCATGGCTGCCGCCATCGACGCTGGATTGGCATTGTAGCTCTCGTCGATCAGCGTGATCGGACCGTTCGGATGGCGCAAAATGTGGCGCCGGCCGCGCCCGCGCTCGGCCGAAAGATCGGCGAGCGCCGCCGCGACCTTGTCGAGATCGGCGCCGACCAGTTGCGCGCCGCCAAGCACCGCCAGCACATTCTGCACGATGTGGCGGCCGGGCGCCCCCACACGGGCCGTCACGTCCCTCTTGCCGATCTTGACCGCGATATCGGAGTGATCGGCATAAAGGTCGCAGCCAACAAGACGAAAGGCCGAGCGGGCGTTCTCGCCGAAGCCGAAGACATGCTCGACACCTGCATCCTTGGCCACTTTCCCGAGCAGCTTCCAACGCGGATCGTCGCGATTGAGCAGCGCGGCGCCGCCGGCCTCTATGCCCTCGAAAATCTCGGCCTTGGCCATGGCGATCTCGTCGAGATTCTTGAAGAAGCCGAGATGGGCGGCCGCGATCAGCGTGACGATCGCGACATGCGGCCTCACCATCTTGACCAGCGGCCTTATCTCGCCCGGATGATTCATGCCGATCTCGAAGATCGCGTAGTCGCAGTCTGCGGGCATGCGCGCCAAGGTAAGTGGCACGCCCCAGTGATTGTTAAACGACTGCGCCGAGGCGTGCACCTTGCCGACCGCCGACAGCACATGGCGCAGCGCTTCCTTTGTGGTCGTCTTGCCCGCAGAGCCGGTCACCGCGATGATCTTGGCCCGTGAGCGAGCGCGCGCCGCAATGCCGAGCTTTTCCAGCGCCGCAAGCACATCCTGCACGACGATCATCGGCGCCGTCAGCCGGCCAAGGGACGGCAGCTTGCCCTCGGCCACCACCAGCACCGCAGCGCCCGCCTTCACTGCAGCGGTTGCGAAATCGTGGCCGTCCATCGTCTCGCCCTTGATGGCGAAGAAGGCGTTGCCCGGCTCGAGGCTGCGGCTGTCGATCGAAATGCCGGTGATGCCTTCCGGCAGCGAGCCGATCGGCCTGCCGCCCATGGCCTCGACAAGCGCTTGCGACGTCCACAGCAAGCTCATGCGGCGCGCTCCTGGAGCGCCTCGCGCACTTCCTCGTGATCGGAAAAGTGGAAGGTTTCGGTGCCGATCGTCTGGCCTTCCTCATGCCCCTTGCCGGCGACGATCAGCGTATCGCCGGCATGGAGCATGGCGACGGCCTCGTGGATCGCTTTGCGGCGGTCGCCGATCTCGATGGCGCCGGGCGCCGCGGCAAGGATTGCCGCGCGGATGGTTTCGGGGATTTCCGTGCGCGGATTATCGTCGGTGACGATGACGACATCGGCGAGCCGGGTCGCGATCTCGCCCATGATCGGCCGCTTGCCGCGATCGCGGTCGCCGCCACAGCCGAAGACGACAACGACCCGGCCCGTGGTGAACGGACGAACCGAGGTCAGGACATTTTCCAATGCGTCGGGCTTGTGCGCGTAGTCGACATAGACCGGAGCGCCGGCGGCCGTCGTGCCCACAAGGTCGAGGCGGCCCGGCGCACCTTTGAGTTTCTCCAATGCGGCCAAGGCCTTATCAACGGATGTTCCAGTCGAGATGGCGAGGCCGGCCGAAACCAGCGCGTTGGCGATCTGGAAATCACCTGCCAACGGCAGGTCGATCTCGTGAAGCACACCATCGGCCTCCACCTCGGCACGCTGGCGCCGCCGCTCATGCTCGACGCGCTTCAGAGTCAGGAATTCGCCGTGGCGGCCGACTGTCAGCACGTTCAGGCTCGCTGCCCGCGCGGCATGAACCGTCGGCTGCGACCAGGGATCGTCGGCGAAGATCACGGCCGGCGCCCCCTTCGGCAGCAGCGTGTCGAACAGACGCAGCTTGGCGCGATGATAATCCTCGACCGTCGGATGGTAATCCATGTGGTCGCGGCCGAGATTGGTAAAGCCGCCGGCGGCCAGTTTCACGCCGTCGAGCCGACGCTGGTCGAGACCATGGCTGGAAGCTTCCATCGAGGCGTGCGTTACCCCTGCCTCCGCCAGTTCCTTGAGCAACTGGTGCAGCGCGACGGGATCGGGCGTGGTCAGCGAGCCATATTCGTTGCGGCCAGGCGCCACCACGCCCGTCGTGCCGATCGAAGCGGCGGCAAAACCTGCCTGCTCCCAGATCTGGCGGGTGAAGGCGGCAACCGATGTCTTTCCGCTGGTACCGGTGACGGCGACCATCGTCCGAGGCTGCTTGCCAAAGAAGCGCGCCGCGCTCAGCGCCAATGCCAGACGCGGATCATCGACGGCAAGAACCGGGATCGACAGACCGGAGATGGTATTGCCTTTGGCCGCCACGATTGCGGCAGCGCCGCGGCCGGCGGCATCGGCGGCATAGGTCGAGCCATCAGCCTTGCTGCCGGCGAGCGCGAAAAAAACGACGCCCGGTCTTACCTGGCGGGAATCGGAGGAGAGACCGGTAACCTCCAGATCGGGGGAAGCTGTTCCCTCGACAGGCAGGATGCCGGCTAGATTTTTCAGATACATTGAGTCCCGTTCACCGCAACAAAATAGCGCGCAGTTGCCGGCGCGCCCTAAGAATCACTGATAGGAAACCAGCGTTGCACCATTTTCATGGCTGAAATCTGGCTTCACGCCAAGCATCGAAGCCGCACGCCTGATGATGTTGCCTGCCATGATGCCGGCATTCGAGGCGGCGGTGGCGCCCATGCCGGGCTTTTCCGGCTTCGGCTCATCGGCGATGGTCAGCACGATATATTGCGGATCGTCCATCGGAAAGGCGGCGACGAAAGCGTTGAAATTCTTCTCTTTCGAATAACGGCCGTTAACGACCTTTTCCGCCGTGCCCGTCTTGCCGCCGACGCGGTAACCCGGAACCCTGGCGCTCTTGCCCGAGCCTTTCTCGGCGTTGAGTGCGTAGAGATAGCGCATCCCTTCCACCGTTGTGTCCTTGACCACCCTTTTGGCCACCTCCATCGCCTGCTCGGCCGTGCGCGGCAGAAAAGTCGGCTCGATCAGGTAGCCACTCATCAATGCGGCGCAGCCGACGGCAGTCTGCAGGGGCGTTGTCGAGACGCCATGGCCGAAGGCGATGGTGATCGAATTGACCTGCTTCCATACTTTCGGTTCGGTCGGGCGCGCCACTTCCGGCAACTCCGTCTGCATCTTTTCGAGCACGCCCAGCCGATGCAGGAACTCGCGATGCCCTTCGATGCCGACAGCCTCGGCTTCTTTGGCCGAGCCGATGTTGGATGAATAGATGAACACTTCGGGCACCGAAAGCACACGGCCTTTGCTGTGGAAGTCATGGATGGTCTGGCGGCCGATCCTGATCGGGCGCGACGCATCGAAGCGACTCTCCAGCGTCACCTTGCCGGAATCGAGCGCCATGCCGGTGGTGAAGCTCTTGAAGGTCGAGCCCATCTCGTAGAGCCCGGCCGACATACGGTTCAGCCGGTCCTTTTCCTGAGCATTGTAGGGATTGTTGGGGTCAAAATCCGGCACCGAGGCCATGGCCAGGACTTCGCCGGTCTTGATATTGAGGACCACCGCGCCGGCCGCGATCGCGTGAAACCGCTCCATGCCGGTCGCCACCTCGTCGCGCACCACATGCTGGACGCGCAGGTCTATCGACAGCTTCACCGGCTTCAGATCCCTAGCCACCGCCAGTCCTGACGCCTGCAGATCGGTCAGGCCCTGGTCATCGATGTACTTCTCCATACCGGAGATGCCCTGATTGTCGATGTTGGTGAGCCCGACAATGTAGGATGACGTTTCGCCGCTCGGATAGAAGCGGCGCTTTTCGGTGCGGAAACCGAGACCCGGGATGCCGAGCGCCATGATGTCGGCCTGCTGCTTCGGCGTCAGCTGCCGCTGCAGCCAGACGAAGCCGGCGCCGCTCTTCAGCTTGTGATAAGTCTGCTCGTAGTCAATCTCGGGAAGTACGGTCGAGAGCTTCTCGATCGCCTCGTCGGCGTCGACGATACGGCGCGGCTCGGCGAACAGCGACGCCGTCTTGATGTCGGTCGCCAGCACCTCGCCGTTGCGGTCGACGATGTCCGGCCGCGATGCAGTGACGCGGCTCTGCGGACCACCCGAATTGTCCGGATTCTGCAGGCCGAGATAGACCAGTCGGCCGGCAATCGTCGAATAGATGGTGAAGAACACCGCCATCGTCATGACGATGCGGGTCTTGGCCTTGCCGCCGGTTGCCTTGCGGGCGGCGTCGACGACGATCGAGCCGTCCTCAGCTGCCTTGCTTCGGCGCTTCAGCAGGTTGCCGATCCCTGGAAGCCTGCTGATCATTGCACGGTGCTCCCGGTCACCACCGGATCCTTGCCGTCCGACGGCCCTTTGCCCGAATTGTCGGCCATGCCGCCGAGCGGCTGCGACGACAGGTCCTCGATATTGAGCGGCTTCATCGGCACGTCGTCGAGCCCGCCGATTTGGTGGGCGTTGAGCGGCTCGAGCCCGAGCTGCGACTTGTAGATTTCGGCAAGCTTCTGCAGCCGCGCCGGCTGGGTGAGCAGGCTCCAGTCCGCCTTGAGAAGATCGATCGTGTCTTCCTCGTAGCGGATCTGCGCCTGCAGCTTCTGCACCGCCGCCAGCTGGTCCTCGGCCTCGCGCTTGGTCTTGTAGGTCAATGCCGCCGCCGAGACCATTACGGCGATCAGGACTATATCGCTGGTGCGAAACACGTGCTTACCTCTCCCCCGGCCGCTCGACGGCGGGAAGCTTTGGAAGGCCGAAAATCGAAAAGTCGCCGGCGCGCGCAGGCGCGCCGGTGCGGATTGCCGCGCGCAGCCTCGCCGAGCGCGCCCGCGGATTGCCGGCGATCTCGGCCTCTCCCGGCGTCACCCCGCCGCCGGATTTGCGGAAGGTCGCCAGCCGCGCCGGCGCGTCCGGCATATGACGCGATCCGCTGGCCGCATCGGCGCGATCGGCGATGAAGCGCTTGACGATGCGATCCTCCAGCGAATGAAAGGTCACGACGGCGAGCCTGCCGCCCGGCTTCAGCACCCGCTCGGCGGCGAACAGCGCGCTCGCCAACTCGCCGAGCTCGTCATTGACGAAGATGCGCAGCGCCTGGAAGACGCGGGTGGCGGGATGGATCTTGTCCTTCGGCGCGCGGCCGACATGGGTGGCGATGGCGTCGGCAAGATCGAGCGTGCGCTCGAAGGGCCGCTTCTCGCGCCGGGCCTCGATCATGCGGGCGATGCGGCCGGCATGCCGCTCTTCGCCGAGAAAGCCGAAGATGCGGGCAAGGTCGCCCGCCTTGAAGGTGTTCACGACGTCGGCGGCGCTCAGGCCAGCCTGCGCCATGCGCATGTCGAGCGGTCCGTCGGCGCGAAAGGAAAAGCCGCGCCCGGCCTGGTCGAGCTGCATCGACGAGACGCCGATGTCGAGCACGACGCCGTCGGCGCTTTCGACATGCTTGTCCAGGGTCGAGAACGGCTCCTGAACGAGCTTCAGCCTGCCGCCGGCCTGCTGTTCCAGAGCCTGGCCCGCGGCGATCGCATCCGGATCGCGGTCGATGGCCACGACCGAGGCGCCGCGCTCGAGGATGGCGGTGGTGTAGCCGCCGGCGCCGAACGTGCCGTCGACGATCGTCTCGCCCGCCTTGGGGTCAAGCGCCTCCAGCACTTCGGCAAGGAGGACCGGAATGTGACGGACCAGTCCGCCAACGGCGTGAGGATCATCGCCGTGGCCAGTCATCATTCCGGTCGCTCCCCGGGCTTCGTCCCCTGCCGAAGCTGCAAAAGCCTGGCTCGAGCCTGCGCCCCATAGGCGGCAAGTCGGCCCGGCTCCCAGATCTGGAAGAAATTGCCGCGGCCGACAAAGGCCACCTCGTTCGAGATGCCCGTGTGCTCGCGGATGAAATCGGTCATCGTGATGCGGCCGTCCTGGTCGAGTTTCAGGAACGTCCCGTCGCCATGGCAGAAGAAGGACATATCGTCCGCCGTCTGCAGGAAGGGATCTTCCAGCGCGATCCGCTGCTCGTAGCGGTCGAGCAGATCGAGCCCGCCGACGTCCATCGCCGGAAGGTCGAGGCAGCGTAGCGCATAGAGTTCCGCATAGCCACGTTTCTGCACGACCGAACGGAAATGCGCCGGAACGGATACCCGCCCCTTCGCATCGATCCTGTTCACTGCGTTTGACAGAAATCGGTCCACTACGCCTTACAGCCGCTGTCGCCGCCGCACCCCTGCCCATGTTTTTCTCCGCGCCGCCGCCGCGCATCGCCTCGCGACAAATCGCTTCATTCACCAAGGCGAAAACCGGCAAACGCGCAGCCGCCGCGACTGCCCGATTGGCGTACGCTTCACCCTGACGCGGAACGAAAGCTTGATGAGAATGGGATATCATGGGGTAATATGGGCGTCAACGGGAAGAGGCATCACAAACACGCATGCCACAACCTGAAAGCGCAGGCTTGCGGCACGTCTCGTCTTTATCGTCCATTAAGCCTAACGAAGCGTTTAGAAGGCTCTGGCCCAAAAGGACGCGGCTTGCCGCGAAGGCCCGGCACGCCTAGCGTTCGGACGTCAGTTCAGTGAAGGAATGCGCCCAATGTCCGAAACCGCGAAGTCACGCGCCGCGACACTTGCCCATCTGCGCAGCGGCGATTTCGCCAAGGGCGATCCCATCCCTTTGCCGCTGACAATGGCCTCGATCTTTCATTCGCCGGGCGACGCGACGGGCTTCGATCAATACGGCCGCTTCAGCAATCCGACATGGCACGCGGTCGAGCATGCGCTTGGTCATCTCGAAAATGCGCAGTGCGTCGCCTTTCCGTCGGGCATGGCGGCGATTTCGGCAACGTTCTTTGCGCTGGTCAAATCTGGCGACCGCATCCTCTTGCCCTCGGACGGCTACCACACGACGCGGGCTCTGGCGGAGCGTTTTCTGAAACCGCTCGGCATCGCCTATGACGTGAGGCCGACATCGAGCATGCTCGACGGCGGCTTCGCCGGCTACCGGCTGGTCTTCGTCGAAACCCCCTCGAACCCAAGGCTGGATATCTGCGACATCGCCGCCGTCGCCAAGACCGCCCACGAACAAGGTGCGCTCCTCATCGTCGACAACACGACGATGACGCCCTTCGGCCAGCGCCCGCTCGACCTTGGCGCCGACATCGTGGTCTCGGCCGACACCAAGGCGATCAACGGTCACTCGGATGTGCTGTTCGGCCATGTCGCCAGCCGCGATCCGGATATTATCGCCAAGGTCAGGGACTGGCGAGAAACCGCCGGCGGCATTCCCGGGCCGTTCGAGGCCTGGCTCGTGCATCGCGGCCTTGAAACACTTGAGGTGCGGTACGATCGCATGTGCTCCTCGGCGGAAACGATCGCCCGCCGGCTCAAGGGGCATCGCGCCGTGAGCGGCTTGCGCTTTCCAGGCCTTGAGAGCGACCCCTCGCACAATCTGGCGCGTGCCCAGATGGAGCGCTTCGGCTTTCTCATCTCGTTCGAACTGGCTTCGGAAGAGAAGGCCGAGGATTTCATCAACAACTGCGCGCTGATTGAATCGGCGACCTCGTTTGGTGGCGTCCATACATCGGCCGAGCGGCGATCGAAGCGCGGCGATGCCGTGCCGCCCGGCTTCGTGCGGCTGGCCGTCGGCTGCGAGCCGGTGGAAGAGCTCTGGCAGGCGATCGAGGCGTCTTTGGACGGCTTGGCGGCTGAGCGGCTCGGAGCGCTGTAGAGGAAAATGCCAGCTGGCCTGTAAGCCGGGTTCTGTATGGCCCCCACGCCTTGCGGCGCGGGAACGTGGCGGCCATTCATCTTGGGCGCATGTCGCCATGCGCCTCACGCAACCTACCCGGGCGGTGGGCCGGAAACAGCCCTCGAAGGTTTCCCTTCGCACCGCCCCTATTCGGTCTTGCTCCCGGTGGGGTTTGCCGTGCCGCTTCTGTTGCCAGTCGCGCGGTGGGCTCTTACCCCACCCTTTCACCCTTGCCGCGGCAAATGCCGCGGCGGTTTGCTTTCTGTGGCACTTTCCCTGGGGTCTCCCCCGCCGGCCGTTAGCCGGCACCGTGTCTCCATGGAGCCCGGACTTTCCTCACCCGCAGCCTTTCGGCTCTTGCGGGCGCGGCCGCCCGGCCAGCTGACAAGGGCGTATAAAGGGATTCGCGCCTGAAAACGCAACAAAAAAGGCAACTGTCCCGCTTAGACAGGCGAACCGAGCGCTGCCATCTGCACCTTCACCTTGCTGCAATAGGCGGCCGAAATCGGATTCATCCGCGTCGCCCCATGGCCGGCATTGTATTTGAGGATGGTACCGCAGGTGGTGCCGCCACCTAGCCCCTGCGCCATGGCGAGGTACTTCATGCCGTATTTGATGTTGGTGTCGGGATCGAACAGTCCCTTGACCGAACCGGTATAGCCCATCATTCGGGCCGTCGCCGGCTTGATCTGCATAAGGCCGATCTCGCCGGCGCCGCCGACCATGTTGGGCCGGAAGTTGCTCTCGATCGTGATGACGGCCTTGGCCAGCGACACCGGCACGCCGTAGCTTGCCGCATAGCGGGCGATGATCGCCGAATATTGGCCGTCGCCAGTTGCCGAAGAAGACAAGGCGGGCTTTTCAGGACGGATGGAAGCTGTCGCGGTCAGGTCGATGGTTTGCCTGCTGCGCTTTGCGTAGCGTTTGACTCTTGATTTCGCGGACCGCGCTGCGGCGGCTTTCTGCACCTTCGCCGGGGCAGCTCTCTTGGTCGTCGAAGTCTTGGCGCTTGGCGCAGCCTTGGGCTTTGAGGCGGTCGCAGCAAACCCATTGTCCGCCGCCCGGAGGCTCAGGGGGGCGCTGTTCGCTGGGCTGAAGGCAAAAGTCATCACTCCGGCAGCAACGGCTGCCGCTACAACGGTCAATCTTTGCATGTATTCCTGTTCTGTTAGAACCGCGCGAAGAATTTCACGCGGCGGGGCCAATCCAACACCGGAGCATCTTGGAGGGATAGATGCCCGACAACTTGCGGGAGATGCGTTTGGAGACCGAATTGGCGCCAATAAAGGCGAGGCAATTCACTTTGTATGACAAATTGTAATTTAGCCAGCTTGGCAGCTATTTGGAAGGGGCTGCCTTTATCGCAGCCAAAAGCCTTTGGAGCGTGCTGAGCGTCGAACCGTCCGCCACGCCGTCGACGAGCCGCCGTCGGAAATGCCGCTGAAACGCCGCCACCACGATTTCCGTCTGGCGGTCGAAGACACCCGATATCTCGGCGCTGTAGCCGTACAGCGCCAGCATCGATTGCAGGGCTTCCACGTCAGCACCTGCGTCGCCCGCCTTCAGCGCCGCGCCCGTCCTGATCGGAGCCGCGGGAACCAGATGGCCGACACCGGCGGCAAAGAGCGCCTTCCAGGGAAACTTCTCGCCCGGGTCGACCTTGCGTCCCGGCGCCACATCGGAATGCGCAAGCACCCTTTGCGGTGGAATGGAATGCCGGCCCGCGATCCCTGCGCATAAATCGATCACGGCCTTGACCTGCCGCTTCGGGAAGGTTTTGTAGCCCAGCGAATGCCCGGGGTTGACGATCTCGATGCCGACAGAGCAGGAGTTGATGTCGGTGCACCCGAACCATGAACTCTTGCCGGCATGCCAGGCGCGGTCGCTTTCGCGCACCATTTGCACGATGCGGCCGTCCTCATGCACAAGATAGTGCGAGGATACCTCGCTTGCCGGATCGCACAGCCAGGCCTCGGCCCCAGGCCCCGTCGGCATGCCGGTATAGTGCAGCACGATCATGTCGGGCCTGAGCGTCTCGCGTCGCGGACCGAAATTCGGCGATAGCCTGACCTCGGCACCCGGCTGGTCGGGCAAGAAACCGCTCATACGTGCCTGAGGCCCCGTTCGATCATCTCATAGGCGGCATTGATCGCAGCGACCCTTGTCGTGGCGATCTTGATGAATTCCTGCGGCAGGCCGCGCGCGATCAGCCGGTCGGGATGGTTGTCGGAGATCAGCTTGCGATAACGCTTCCTGACCTCCTCGAATGGCTTCCCGCGTTCGACGCCGAGAACCACATAGGGATCGGCGGCGCCCAGATTGACGTGGCGCGCCAGGATCGCCTGGTAATGCGCCTCATCGATCTGAAAAATCTCGGCGATGCGATGCAGGAATTGCCCTTCCCTCTCGTGAACCAGGCCATCCGCCTTGGCGATGTGGAACAGCCCGTCGAGTATGTCTTCCAGCATCTTGCAATTCGCATGACCGGAACCGCAAAGCTGCGACATGCGCTGGGCGTAGATTTCAAATCCGGCAACATCGCGCTTGGCGAGGTCATAGAGGCGCGCCACATTGCGCGTTTCGCTCGGCGGCACCTCAAAGATTTCCTGGAAGGCGCGCACCTCGTCCTGGGTGACGATGCCGTCGGCCTTCGCCATCTTGGCCGAAAGCGCGATCATCGCCACCGAGAAGGCCACGCGCCGGCGTAGATCGGGGTCGCCCGAGTACACGGTCCGCACGGCCTCGACGACATCGCCGACGCCCGAGGACGCCGACAACGAAACACGAGCGATGAAGTCGCCGAGGCGGTCCCAAATCGACATGCGGCTTCTTAGTGCGAACCGGGCACCGCTATCAAGCCGGGACGATGCCGCAGGTCGAACGACTTTGAGGACAGTCCCGCCAAAAAGGAAGGCCGGCACAGGGGCCGGCCTTCCTGATTTCAGTGGATGAACTTCTACTGCGCGGGCGCAGCAGGAGGTGTTGCCGGAGCCGGTTCAGCAGGCTTCGAAGGGTCAGGGGTGGCCGGCTTCATTGGCTGTTCGTTGGCCGGCGGGTTGGTGCTCTGCGTGGTGGTGTTGTCGGTGCTGCTGTCGCTGCAAGCCGCGACCCCCAGCAGGGCGAGCGCCGAAACAGACGCCAGAATAAGCTTCTTCATGGTATCTCTCCTTCAGCAAACGCTCACGTTTCGGTGAACGTCGCAGAAGAAATGCAGAAATCAGACCTGGGTTTCGTAACGTTGCGTTTCCATGTGTAACACCAGGCGCATGGTTGCCGGGGCCAAAACGGCGAACTAACAGAACGGGTTGTCGCAGATAACGGATAAGCAGCATGCAGGACGCCGCAGCCAACAAATGGGATTTCTGGATCGACCGGGGCGGGACCTTCACCGACATCATCGGCCGCGATCCGCAAGGCCGACTGCATCCCCGGAAGCTTTTGTCGGAGAACCCTGAGGCCTATGCCGATGCCGCTATCCAGAGCATCCGCGAACTGCTTGGACTGAAAACCGGCGCCGCCATCCCCGCGGAGCGCATCGGCGACATAAAAATGGGCACCACTGTCGCTACCAACGCGCTGCTGGAGCGCAAGGGCGACCGCGTGCTGTTGCTCATCACCAGGGGTTTTCGCGACGCGCTGCGCATCGCCTATCAGGCGCGGCCGGATATTTTCGCCAAGGAGATCATCCTGCCCGAACAGCTCTATGAGCGGGTGGTAGAGATCGACGAGCGCGTGCGCGTGGACGGGTCCGTCGAGCGCCTGCTCGACATCGCCGCCTGCCGCCCGGCCATCGAGCAGGCCAAGGCCGACGGCATCGACGCGGTCGCCATCGTCTTGATGCACGCCTGGAAATATCCCGACCATGAAAAGGCAGTCGCGAAAGTCTGCCGCAAGATCGGCTTCAGCCAGATATCGGTCAGCCACGAGGTCTCGCCGCTCATCAAGCTGGTCGGTCGTGGCGACACCACGGTGGTCGACGCCTATCTGTCGCCGATCCTGTCACGCTACGTCGAAAGGGTGGCGGGAGAATTGGGCGCCGGCCCGCGGCTGATGTTCATGATGTCATCGGGCGGGTTGACCGCCGCCGACATGTTCCAAGGCAAGGATGCGCTGCTTTCCGGCCCAGCCGGCGGCGTCGTCGGCATGGTCGAGACGGCGAAGCTCGCCGGCTTCGACAAGGTCGTCGGCTTCGACATGGGCGGCACCTCGACCGACGTCGCCCATTATGACGGCGAATACGAGCGCGCCTTCGACACTGAAGTCGCCGGCGTTCGCATCCGCGCGCCGATGATGCGTATTCATACCGTCGCGGCCGGCGGTGGCTCGATCCTGCACTACGAGGCCGGTCGCTTCCGCGTCGGCCCGGACTCCGCCGGCGCCAATCCCGGCCCGGCCGCTTACCGACGCGGCGGCCCGCTCGCCGTCACCGACGCCAATGTCATGCTCGGCAAGCTGCAGCCCGATGTCTTCCCGGCGATCTTCGGCCCCGGTCAAGACCAGCCGCTCGACGTCGCCGCCGTGCGCGAAAAATTCGCGGCTTTAGCCGCCGAGATCGGCGATGGACGCTCGCCCGAAGCGGTGGCCGAGGGTTTCGTCACCATCGCCGTCGAGAACATGGCCAACGCCATCAAGAAGATTTCGGTGCAGCGCGGTTACGATGTCACTGAATATCTCCTGAACTGTTTCGGTGGCGCCGGCGGCCAGCATGCCTGCCTCGTCGCCGATGCGCTCGGCATGGAAGCGGTGCTTATCCACCCCTTCTCCGGCTTGCTTTCGGCTTACGGCATCGGGCTGTCGACGGTTTTCGCCTCGCGCCAGCAGGCGTTGCTGAAGCCGCTCGCCGAAGAGTCCCGCTCCTCGATCGAGGACCTGATTGCGACCTTGCACCAGGGCGTCATCGCCGAGCTTGCAGTGCAAGGCATTGCGCAAGACGCCATCGCCTCAAAGCCGGTCCTGCAGATCCGTTATGACGGCACCGACACAACTTTGCCGGTCAACTTCGAGCACGGCTCGATTTTTCGCGCCAGGAGCGATTTCGAGGCCGCCCATCAAGCGCAATTCGGCTTCGTCTACGAAGACAAGCCGATGATCGTCGAGGCAGTCGGCGTCGAAGGCAGCGATGTCGGGACCGCCAGCCGCGACGAAAGTGAATCAGGGCTCGAAGACCAGGTGGGAAGCCCCTGGCAGTCCCGGCAATTCTTCGCCGACGGCGCCTGGCGCGATGCCGGCATCTTCCGTCGCGAGGATTTGAAGCCTGGTCACAAGGTGGCCGGCCCCGCGCTCGTGATCGAGCCGAACCAGACCATCGTCGTCGAGCCGGGCTGGCAGGCCGAGATCACGGCCAGGAACCATGTGCTGCTGCGGCGTATAGAGAAAAAGGCCCGACAGGCGGCGCTCGGCACCAAAGCCGATCCGGTGATGCTCGAGGTCTTCAACAACCTTTTCATGTCGATCGCCGAGCAGATGGGCGTCACGCTGCAGAACACCGCCTATTCCGTCAACATCAAGGAGCGGCTCGATTTTTCCTGCGCCGTGTTCGACCGCCATGGCGCGCTGGTCGCCAACGCGCCGCACATGCCGGTGCATCTTGGGTCCATGGACCGCTCGGTCGAAACCGTCATCCGCCTGAATTCGGGTGATATCCATCCCGGCGACGTTTTTGCTCTCAACGCGCCCTACAATGGCGGCACGCATCTGCCCGACATCACCGTGGTGACGCCGGTGTTCGACGACGCGCGCACGGAAATCCTGTTCTGGGCGGCCTCGCGCGGCCACCATGCCGATGTCGGCGGCACCGCGCCGGGCTCGATGACGCCTTTGGCCACAACCGTCGACGAGGAAGGCGTGCTGTTCGACAATTTCCGCATCGTCGATCGCGGCCGCTTCCGCGAGGAGGAGCTCGAGGCGCTCCTCACCGACCATCCCTATCCTGCCCGCAATCCCGCCCAGAACATCGCCGACCTCAAGGCGCAGATCGCCGCCAACGAAAAGGGCGTGGCGGAGTTGCGCAAGATGGTCGCGCATTTTGGCCTCGCTGTCGTCGAGGCCTATATGGGCCATGTTCAGGACAATGCCGCCGAGAGCGTGCGCCGCGTGCTGGAAAGGCTGCCCGACAGTTCCGACTACGAGTATGCCACCGACACCGGCCAGGTGATCAAAGTGAAGATCACCGTCGATCGGCAAAGGCGCGACGCGACGGTCGATTTCACCGGCACCTCGAAGGTCATGAAGAACAATTTCAATGCGCCGGAGCCGGTGGCGCGAGCCGCTGTGCTCTATGTCTTCCGCGTCATGGTCGAGGACATGATCCCGATGAACGCCGGATGTCTCAGGCCGATCAACATCGTCATCCCCGACGGTTGCATGCTCAAACCCTCCTACCCTGCCGCCGTCGTCGCCGGCAATGTCGAGACCTCGCAGCATGTCACCAACGCGCTGTTCGGCGCCATGGGCGCGATGGCCAACGCGCAAGGCACAATGAACAATCTCACCTTCGGCAACCGGCAATACCAATATTATGAGACGATCTGCTCCGGCTCGCCGGCCGGCCAAATGAATTCGGGCCGCGGCTTTGCCGGCACCTCCGGCGTCCACACGCATATGACCAATTCGCGACTTACCGATCCCGAAGTGCTGGAACTGCGCTTCCCGGTCGTGCTGGAAGACTTCCACATCCGCGACGGTTCCGGCGGCAAGGGCAAATGGAACGCCGGCAACGGCACCAAACGCACGATCCGCTTCCTCGAAAAAATGGAATGCGCCATCCTCTCCTCACACCGCAACCGCCCGCCGCAGGGTCTGAACGGCGGCGGCGACGGCGAGGCCGGCTCGACCAAGGTCAGACGCAACGACGGCTCGATCGAGGTGCTGAAGGCCTGCGACCAGACCACGCTCGACGCCGGCGAGGCCGTCATCGTCGTCACACCGACGCCCGGCGGATTCGGCAAGGCCTAAGACTCAGCGTCAGCAGCCTGTCACCCGCCTGTCACAACGCTGCGCTACCCGCTTGCGCCAATGCAAACGGGGAATCAGCTTGCCATGTCGGATGTATCGGGAGAACTCGTTTTTCGACGCGGCAAGGAAGTTGGAAAGGCCGTCTACCAGAACCGCGCCCTGTCGAAGGACGGCATTTCCGAGCGGCTTTTCGCCTTCCTGTTTTCCGGCCTCGTCTATCCCCAGATCTGGGAAGACCCGGATGTCGACATGGACGCCATGCAGCTTGGCGCCGGCCATCGCGTCGTCACAATCGCGTCGGGCGGCTGCAACATTCTGGCTTACCTCACCCGCTCGCCGGCCCGGATCGACGCCGTCGACCTCAACGCCGCGCACATCGCGCTGAACCGCATGAAGCTGGAGGCGGTGCGCCATCTGCCCTCGCAGGGCGATCTGTTCCGCTTCTTCGGCGCAGCCGATACCAGCCACAACTCGGAAGCTTACGACCGCTTCATCGCGCCGCATCTCGACCCGGTCAGCCGTCACTACTGGGAGCGCAGGAACTGGCGCGGCCGCCGCCGCATCGCGGTTTTCGACCGCAACTTCTACCAGACCGGCCTGCTTGGCCTCTTCATCGCCATGGGCCATCGTGTGGCAAAACTGTTCGGTGTCGATCCGGCCGGCATCATGAAGGCCGAGAACATCGGCGAGCAGCGCCGTTTCTTTAACGAGGAGCTGGCGCCGGTCTTCGACAAAAAGCTGCTACGCTGGGCGACATCGCGCAAGGCCTCGCTTTTCGGTCTGGGTATCCCGCCGGCACAGTACGACTCGCTGATCACGTCCGGCGACGGTTCGATGGCGAGCGTCTTGAAGGCGCGGCTGGAGAAGCTCGCCTGCGATTTCCCGCTGAAGAACAACTATTTCGCCTGGCAGGCCTTCGCCCGCCGCTATCCGCAGCCCGGCGAGGCAGCCCTGCCCGCCTATTTGGAACAGCGCAACTACAGGACGATCCGCGCCAACACCGAACGCGTCGCCATCCATCATGCCAACTTGATCAAATTCCTCGCCGGCAAGGATGCGGGCTCGGTCGATCGCTTCGTCCTGCTCGATGCCCAGGACTGGATGACCGACGACCTGCTCAACGATCTGTGGACCGAGATCACCCGCACGGCCCCGGTTGGCGCGCGCGTGATCTTCCGCACCGCGGCCGAGCCCAGCCTGCTGCCGGGCCGCGTCTCCAGTTCCCTGCTCGACCAGTGGCGCTACGAAGCCGAGGCCTCGCGCGAATTCTCGGCCAGGGATCGCTCGGCGATCTATGGCGGCTTCCATCTCTATGTGAAGCGCGCCGCATGAGCACGACGGAGCTGCCGGTCCGCCATGCCGATCTGATGGATGGCGTCTATCGCTGGCAGCGCCATATCTACGACATTACCCGCAAATACTACCTGCTCGGCCGCGACCGGCTGATAGCGGGGCTCGACGTGCCGCAAGGCGGCACCGTGCTCGAGCTCGGCTGCGGTACCGGCCGCAACATCGTTCTTGCCGCCCGGAGCTATCCAGACGCCCGCTTCTTCGGTTTGGATATCTCGGCCGAGATGCTGGAGACGGCAAACGCGGCTATCGCTCGCGAAGGTCTCTCCGACAGGGTCGAACTGGCGCGCGGCGACGCCACGGATTTCGATCCGGCGGCGCTCTTCGGCATCGAGCGCTTCGACCGTGTCTTCATATCCTATTCGTTGTCGATGATCCCCGGCTGGGAGAAGACCGTGTCGGCCGCGCTTGCCGCGCTCGCACCCGGCGGCTCGCTGCATGTCGTCGATTTCGGCCAGCAGGAAGGTCTGCCAAACTGGTTCCGGGCCTTGCTGCGCGGCTGGCTGCGGAAATTCCATGTCACGCCGCGCGCCTCGCTGCGCGACGTCCTTGACTCGGAGTCGAAACGGACCGGCGCAACCTTCCGTTTCAGAACGCTTTATCGCGGCTATGCCTGGCTCGGCGTCATCGGAGCTCGGATGTAGAGAGCCTTACTGGTGTAAAGCTTTCACCAGCGCGGCCACCATCGCCTGCGGCCGATAGCCGAGCTTGGCAGGTGTCAGCCCGAGCCGCACCACCACCAATTGCTCCGACGGAATGATGGCCACCGTCTGGCCGTCATGGCCTTCCATCCAGTAGGTGTCCTTGGGCAGGCCGGCGGCAGCGCCCGCGCCCGGATTCTCCTCATCGCCCGGACCCTCGATCCACACCTGGCCGTTGCCGTAGACCTTCGAGGCCGGCGCCGGCTGCCGCATCCAGTCGACGAATCCGGCGGGCAGGATCTGCGCGCCGTTCCAGACACCGCCCTGCAGCAGGAACTGGCCGAAGCGGGCCCAGTCGTGCGCCGTGGCGTAGAGATAGGACGAGCCGACGAAAGTGCCTCGCTCGTCGGTTTCGAGCACCGCGCTGTGCATGCCGAGCGGCTCGAACAGCGCCGTGCGCGGCCAGGTCAGCGCCTTCGCCTTGTCGCCGATTGCCTCCTGCCACAGCCGCGACAGCATGACGGCCGTGCCGCTCGAATAGGAAAATGCCTTGCCCACCTCGCCGCCGAGCGGCTTGGCCTCGGCAAAGCCCGCCATGTCCGGCTCGAGATAGAGCATGCGCGTCACGTCGGCGACGTCGCCATAATCCTCGTTGAACTCCAGCCCGCTCGACATCGCCATCATGTCGGCAAGGCTGATCGCCGCCCGACCGTCGGCCTTCCACGGCGAGAACAGGCCCTTCTTGTCGAGCGCCATCTTGCCGTCCTTGACCAGCGTGCCGACAATCGCGGCATTCACCGTCTTGGTCATCGACCAGCCGAGCAGCGGCGTCTTGGCCGAAAAACCCTCGCCATAGCGTTCCGCGACGATGCGGCCGTTCTTCACCGCCACGACCGCGCGCATGCCTGTCCCGACCATCGCGGCATCGTCGACGATCTTCGTGACGGCGGGGTTTTGCAGGGCGTCCACCCTTTCGCCCTCCGGCCAGAGCGCATCCTGCGAGGCCACCGCCAAAGGCTCGATATGGACGGAGGTCTGCCGCGCCCTGCCGGTGTCGCCATCCGGAACCGACGCGCAGCCGACCCCGTGGCGCTCTACGGCGACGCTCTTGCCCAGCGTCCAAAGCAGGCCCGCCGAAACAAGGCCCCTTTCCTTGTCGACGGATACCTTCATCAGCTTGAGCAGCGGATGGCCCGGCGCCTGCACGTCGACGGCCAGCACTTCATTCGGGTCGCGGCCGGCGATGAACACGTTGGAGCAGACGATCTTGGCCGTATAGCCCGAGCCGACACGGATCAGTTCGGGCGGCGCAAAGTAGAGCCAGGCGAAGAGCGCGATCAGCGCCAGCACAATGAGGCCGAACAGCCATTTGATGAACTTCACGACAGCCCGCATCTTTCCGCCCTTGGGTTTTCCGGTTCGCTTTATGTCATTGATTTGCCGCCATTGCTTCTCCAAAATCATGGTCGATGTCGAGCGCCGTCAATGGATTATCAACCATGTTCGGCGATGAACGGAGAGACTGGGCGGTCCTGTGGGGCGACCGTCCGGAGGGGGCCTGCGGAAGCGACCACCATCAGTGAAGGACCCATCAGCGGCCGGCTGATCCCGGCTCGGGGGATATCATGCGCCGTCTTGCGGCCATCCTGATGCTGACGCTGTTGAGCGCCTGCTCGACCGTGGACGATCTATCGCCGCTGGCGCCGTCATCGCAGACGGTCGCCCTGCGCGCGCCCCGTTTCGAAGATTCCAAACCGCATGAATGGGACAGCGGCGCGCCGTGGAATTATGCGATCCACGGCACCGACGTCTCAAAATACCAGACCTCTGTCGACTGGCCGACGGCCAAGGCCAGCGGCATCTCCTTCGCCTTCATCAAGGCGACCGAGGGCGGCGATCGCTTCGACGATTATTTCAACGAGCATTGGGCACGCACCAAGGCCGTCGGACTCCCGCGCGCGGCCTATCATTTCTTCTATTTCTGCACCCCGGCCGCCACCCAGGCGCGCTGGTTCATCGCCAATGTTCCGAAAGATCCGTCGGCGATGCCGCCGGTGCTCGACATGGAATGGAACCCGAAGTCCCCGACCTGCCGACTGCGCCCCGATCCCGCGACGGTGCGCAGCGAGATGACCACCTTTCTCGAGATCGTCGAGCGCCATTATGGCAAGAAGCCGATCATCTATACGTCGCTCGACTTCTTCGATGACAATAACCTAGCGACGTTCCGCGGCTATCCTTACTGGCTGCGCTCGGTCGCCGGCCATCCGCGCCAAAAGTATGGCAGCCATCCTTTCACCTTTTGGCAGTACACCGGAACCGGCATCGTGCCCGGCATGACCGGCAAGTCCGACATCAATGTTTTCAACGGCTCGGAAGCCGCCTGGAACAAGTGGCTGCGGCAGAACACCCGTTGACATCGGCCCCCTTGCCTGCTTTCGACATGGCGGGCGGTGATAGTTGCAACCGCTGGCGATGCGGAGCGGCGCACCCCACCGGGGTGCCGCACGGCGCTCCTGAATTTTGAAATCTACGCATGATGCGTCCGCACCCGGCCGTGATCATGCCCCGGTCTCGTAAGGGAAGCGATGCGATTGCGCGTTGAAATCCTGGCGGCGCTGCTGGTCGGCGCTTTCGCTTGGCCTGCGGCGGCGCAGGAATGCGGCGGCGATTTCGAAGCGTGGAAACAGGGCGTGGCCGCGGAAGCCAAGGCAGCCGGCGTCGGCGCCGTTGGCCTGAAGGCGCTGGAAAATGCCGCGATCGATGAAAAGGTGCTGGCGCGCGACCGCGCTCAAGGGGTGTTCGCCCAGACCTTCACCCAATTCTCGAACCGCATGATCTCGGCCTATCGCCTGAAGCAGGGCGCGGCCAACCTCAAGAAATATGCCGACGTCTTCGCGCGCGCCGACAAGGAATTCGGTGTGCAGCCGGCCGTCATCACAGCGTTCTGGGGACTGGAGACGGATTTCGGCGCCGTGCAGGGCGATTTCCACACGCTGGACGCGCTGGTCACCCTCGCGCATGACTGCCGCCGCCCTCAGTTGTTCCGGCCGCAATTGGTGCCGTTGCTGACCTTGATCGACCGCGGCGTGCTGCCGGCCGACGTCAAGGGCGCCTGGGCCGGCGAGATCGGCCAGACGCAGATTCTACCGACCGACTATCTCGCCCGCGGCGTCGACGGCGACGGCGACGGCAAGGTCGATCTCCGGAACAGCGTGGCGGACGTGATCATGACCACGGCTGACAAAATCCTGTCGCGCGGCTGGAAGCGCGACCAGCCCTGGGTCGAGGAGGTGCGTGTTCCCGACGACATGCCTTGGGACCAGACCGGCCGCACCAACAAGCTGCCGCTGTCGCAATGGGCCCAATGGGGCGTGACCAATCCGGACGGCACGCCGCTCGTCGACAACGGCCTGAAGGCCGGGCTCGCCTTGCCCATGGGTCGCAAGGGTCCAGCCTTCCTGACCTACGACAATTTCGACGTTTATCTGGAATGGAACCAGTCCTTCACTTACGCGCTCACCGCTGCGGTGCTGGCGACCCGTCTGGCCGGGGCGCCGCAATTCGATCCGCGCACGCCCGAGCCCGGCCTCAACGGTGACCAGATGAAGGCCCTGCAGACCAAGCTTGAGGCCAAGGGCTACGATGTCGGCACGGTCGACGGTATCCTCGGCACGAATACCCGCGAAGCGATCCGCAAGGAGCAGATGCGCCTAGGCATGGCCGTGGACGGTTGGCCGACGCCGGAATTGCTGGCGAAATTGTAGCGCCCTGTCCTTCTCCCACAAGGGGAGAAGGGGGAGCTCAATCCGCCATCGTCTCCAAGCTCGCGAAACCTTGCGGCGCGTCGCCCTCGTCGAACGGCGTCGTCACCTCCACGAACGTGTCGGGATAGAACCCGTTGAATCGCGTCCTCAGCGACAGCGAGTAGGCGCCGATGTGGCCGATCTCGATCCAGTCGCCCGTGTCGACCGTTTCCGGCAGCCAGAACGGCCTCGACAATATGTCGACGGAATCGCACGTTGCGCCGCAGACCTTGAACGGCACGACCGTCTTGTCGCTGCCATTGCGCGTGCGGATCGCCGGATCGGGAATGAAGCGCGCCGGCAGCGTGATCTTGCCGGTCCATGAATCCGAGAGCGACGCCCAGATGCCGTCATTGATGTAGAGCCTTTTGCCCTTGCGCAAGAGCACGCGCACGATCAGCGACAGGCAGCGCGCCACGATCACGCGGCCGGGTTCGGCGACCAGCGGCATCTCGTCGAACCGGTATTCCTTGAGGTCGCCGGCCAGCCGCGACATGAGCTGGCCGAGCGACGGCATCTCGATGTGCTTGCGGTTGGGATCGTGGCCGTACTCGGCCGGAAAGCCGCCGCCCACGTCGAGCCCGGCAATGTCGAAGGTCAGCCGGTTGCGCACCCAGTCGGCAGAGGCCAACGCGCGCTCGTAGGTGTCGGGGTCCTCGATCTGGCTGCCGACATGGAAGCACAGCCCGACCTTGTAGCCGGTACGGTTGAGCCGCTCGGCAAGCTCCACCGCATTGGCGGGACCGGCGCCGAATTTCTTCGACAGCTCATAGGCCGCGTGGCCTTTGGTCTGGATGCGCACGAAGACGGTGAGAGCGCCGGGATCGATGTCTAGCGCACGCACCACGCGCGTCAGCTTGGTGATCTCGTCCTCATGATCGAGCGAAATCACGCGGATGCCGTATTTCTCCAGCGCCAGCTTGATGTCCGACTGCGCCTTGATCGGATGCATGTAGAGCATTTCGGCCTCGGGCGAGACCCCCCGCACAGCGGCGAACTCGCCGGGCGAGGCGACGTCGAAGGCGCTCACGCCGGCCTCGACCAGCGTCTTCAGCACGATCTGCTCGCCATTGGTCTTGACCGCATAGGCGGTCTTGCCCGGGAACATGCCCATGAACTGCAAAGCATCGGCCTTAAGCACCTGCGGGCGGAAGCAATAGACCGGATCGTCCGGACGAAGCGCCAGTGCCGCCTCGCGGGCATTTTCGAATCGCTGCATGGACGAATCCTTGATCTCGGCGCGCACAATTAATCCTAGCTAGCCGCCAAAGAAAACAGTTCTGTGTCTCGCCTTCGCCTGCGAGCGGCCGCACCCTTTTGCGCCACGCTAAACCATTGGGCAGGTTTCGGGTGGCCCTTGCCACCGAACCGTATATCGGTTGGAGCTGGTTCGGCGGATTGAGGGAGCGATCGGCATGGGAGGGGTGACGACATGACGATGGCGGCTGGCGCCGCGCCGACACGCGGACCGATGACGCTCAGAGATTGGGCGCAGCTCCTGCTGCTCGGCGCGATCTGGGGCGGCTCCTTCTTCTTTGCCCGCATTGCCGTGGCGGAGATCCATCCTTTGGCGCTGGTGCTGTTTCGCGTCGCCATCGCGGCGGCCGCGCTTCAGCTCTATCTGGCGATCCGCGGCCCGTCCTTCCGTCTCGCCTTTCCCCACGCCGGCCTGTTCTTCCTGCTGGCGTTGGCCAACAATGTCATTCCGTTTTCGCTGATCTTCGCCGGCCAGACCGAGCTCGGCGCCGGTATTGCCTCTGTGCTCAATGCCACGACGCCATTTTGGACGCTGCTCCTCGCCAATGCGCTCACCGCTGACGAAAAACTGTCCTGGAACAAGCTGGCCGGCATCTCGCTCGGCGTTGCAGGAACAGCTGTCATGATCGGTCCTGGTTTGGCTGCTGGCCTCGGCGAGCCGGCCTGGGCCAAGTTCGCGCTGATCGGCGCCTCGGTGTCCTACGCGATTGCCCTGATGATCGCGCGCCGGTTCAAGGGGGTGCCAGCGCCGGTCATCGCCACCGGGCAACTGACCGCATCGACCATCATCATGATCCCCGTCGTGCTGATTGCCTACGGCCCGACCGGACTGTTTTCGGTCTCGCCGCCAGTCTGGGCCGCGGTGCTCGGGCTGGCCCTGCTCTCCACAGCCTTTGCCTACATCCTCTATTTCAACCTCGTGGCCTCGGCCGGCGCCACCAACGCCTCGCTGGTCACTTTGATCGTACCGGTGAGTGCCGTGCTGCTCGGATTCCTGTTTCTGGGCGAGCGGCTGCAGCTCTTCGAAATGGGCGGCATGGCGCTGATCGGAGTCGGTCTGATCACCATTGACGGGCGCCTGTTCGGCCGATGGTAGCGGTGCCATGCCACGGCTTCGCCATAATATATTCACAAACTCTTGGATCGATTTTTGCCGAAGAGTTTCAATGGCTAACGGCAAATTCGAGGTCGCAAATTCCACAATCACGTCGCAATGCAGCACATTTTCCGCTTGCCTGTGACCCAAATGACTCTAGATTCCGGCCATAGCTCTTAAGAGGAGGCTATGGCATGGGACTGACGAGGCCAATCAACGCATTGATGATTTGTGCTGCGTTTGCATTCATCGGCGCCCTTATCATGGGCGTTCTTCCCTGACCCGCCGAAGCCGGGAAGACCAGCACCGAGGATGAGTCCAACCGATTCGAAAAGGCCGGGTTCCGCCCGGCCTTTTCCGTTTCAATCATTGTTTTGAATGCATGTCGTTTCGCAAAACCGCTGCACACTTTTCGGCGAGTTTGATCAGGCCGCGGCCGAGCCGGCCGCCTCCGCCTCATGCGAGCGGATGCCGATCATGTGGCAGACGGCGAAGACCAGATCGGCACGGTTCATCGTGTAGAAATGGAAATCGCCGACGCCGCGCTCGACCAGATCATGGACCTGCTCTGCCGCGACCGCTGAGGCCACCAGTGCATGCGTTTGCGGATCGTTCTCCAGCCCTTCGAAGCGCTCGGCCAGCCAGGCCGGCACCAGCGCGCCGCAGCGGGAGGAAAAATTGGCGACCTGGGTGAAGTTGTGCACCGGCAGGATACCCGGCACGATCGGGATGTAGATGCCGGCGCGGCGCGCGCGCTCGACATAGCGCTCGTAGAGGTCGTTATCGAAGAAGAACTGGGTGATCGCCCGCGTCGCGCCATTGTCGACCTTGCGCTTCAGCATGTCGATGTCGGTGGCGAAGTCCGGGCTTTCCGGATGCTTTTCCGGATAGGCCGAGACCGAGATGTCGAAATCGCCGACGCTCTTCAGCGCCCCGACCAGTTCGGCGCCGTTCGCATAACCATCGGGATGCGGACGATAGGCGGTCCCCACGCCTGCTGCCGGATCGCCACGCAAGGCGACGAAACGGGTGACGCCAAAGTCGGCGAATTCCTGGATGACGGCGTCGACCTGATGCCGGGCCGCGTCGACGCAGGTCATATGCGCCGCCGGCGTCAGCGTCGTCTCGTGCAGAATGCGCTTCACGGTGCGCGCCGTGCGCTCCCGGGTCGAGCCGCCGGCACCGTAGGTCACCGAGACGAAGCGCGGCTTGAGCGGCTCGAGCCTTGTGACGGTGTCCCAGAGCCTTGCTTCCATCTCATCCGTTTTCGGCGGGAAGAACTCGAACGAAACCCGGACCTTGTCGCCAATGTCGGGGCGGCGGGAAAAGCGGAACTGGTTCATCAGGCTGTTTCCCTTGCTGGAAGTGTGTCGTTGGACGGATCGGCGATCAGCAGGCGGCGATCGCGACCCAACCAGAGCTTGACGGTGAGTCTCGCCTCGGCCTGGCCGCGCGGCTCGAACTCCTGGCTCTCTTCGAGGTCAAGCCCTGCCTCCTCGAACCAGTCGGCGATCTGCCGGTCGGAAAAGCCGAGCCGCATATGCGCGTGCTGGTCGCGCAGGAACTCCAGATTATGAGGCGCGAAATCGACGATCACCAGCCTGCCGGACGGACGCAGCAGCCTCGCGGCCTCGCCGATGGCGCGGGCCGGATCGTCGAGATAGTGCAGCACCTGGTGGATGGTGACGAGATCGAAGGCGTTGCGCTCGACCGGCGGCGAAAAGATGTCGCCCTGGCGCACCTGCGCATTGGCGACGCCGGCTTTGTCGAGATTGGCGCGCGCCACGGTCAGCATCTCGCGCGACATGTCGATGCCGACGCCGCGCCGGTAGAGCGGCGCGAAGATCTCCAGCAGCCTGCCCGTGCCGGTGCCGAGGTCGAGCATCGACTGGAACGGCCGTTTGCCGACAAGCTTGAGCAGTGCCGCTTCCACCGCGCGATCCGGCACATGCAGCGAGCGGATGCGATCCCAGCTGGCGGCGTTCTCCGAAAAATACTCCGCGGCCCGGTCCTGCCGCTTGCGCTTGACAGCGGCCAGCCGCTCCAGGTCGCGCACCACCTGCGGATCGGCCTCGCGCACGCCCGAGACGAGCCGCTGAACGAAATCGCGCGAGCTGTCTGTGTCCGACAGCCTGAAAAAGGCCCAGGACCCTTCCTGGTAGCGGCCGATCAGCCCGGCATCGAGCAGTAGCTTCAGATGCCGTGAGACGCGCGGCTGCGACTGGCCAAGGATTTCGGTAAGGTCGGAGACCGTGAGATCGCCGCGCGACAGCAGCACCAGAATGCGCAGGCGGCTGGATTCGGCAGCCGCCTTCAATGTATCTACCATCGTGTCGAGCGTGACATGCATGAAAGGTTCTCGCTGAAAGATATAAAGATATGTTTATGTCGAATTTAAAACCCTGGCAAGCGTTATGTCGCTCTCGGACAAGAAAATGGCGCAGCCATGGTCCGCGCATTGCAGGCCATGCGTCCGCGGATTGATTGAACGATGTTCGAGAGACGCGAGGACGAGACGCTCCTGGAAAACGACCCGGCCAATCTGCCGCCGGACGGCCATGTCGTCTTCATCGGCCGGATCGCCTCGCCTTGGACGAGCCGCGAGGATTGTCCCAAGAACATGCGCGCCGCCCGCGAGACCGGTCGGACTGGGGCCATCCTGATCGACAAGCCCTACCGCCGGGGGCTGCAGAACCTCGATCGCGCCAGCCACATCGTCATCCTGTCCTGGCTCGATCATGCCCCACGGAATCTGATTGTGCAGAAGCCGCGCCATGCGGCTGAACCGAAAGGCGTTTTCTCGCTGCGCTCCCCTGCCCGGCCGAACCCTGTCGGCCTGCACATCGCCAAGCTCGTCGCGCTCGATATCGAGGAAGGCCGGATCGAGATCGACGCCATCGACGTGCTCGACGGCACGCCGGTCGTCGACATCAAGCCCTACTATGCGTCGACCGATGCCTTCCCTGAGGCGGCCATTGCCGGACGGGAGGAGAAATGAGCGCGCCGACCGGCCGCCGCCGCGCGATTGCCAAGGCGCTCACCGCGCTCTTGCCGCTCGCCCCCTATTCCGACATGGAAAAAATCCGCGCCGATGCCGGAGCCGTGCATATGAAGAGCTTGCCGCCGACGATCGCGGTGTGGCTGGCAACCATCGCGCATGTCCGCCACACCCATACCGACTATGACAAACTGCTGGCCGAAGGCTATGACCGCGACTCGGCACGCTTCTTTGTCATCGACGAGACCAATGAGGTGCTGACCCGCTGGCGCGCGACGCGGCTGCTGGAAGAGGATGACGAGGACGAGTAAAGCACAGGCTAGGCTAGACAGCGCCGTTGGCCTGGCTCTTACTTCATTCGAAGCTGGACGCTAACCTGCCTTTCCACAACGACGAAGATGGAGCGAAATGAGCCAAGCCGCCCCCGCGCCTGCCGCGCCACTACCCATTCTGTCAGAGCGTCATCTCGATCCGCATGCCTATCCCAACGGCGTCGCTTACCTCGATGGACAATATCTGCCGATGTCGCAGGCAAAGGTGTCGGTGCTGGACTGGGGCTTTCTGCATTCCGACGCCACTTACGACACGGTCCATGTCTGGGACGGCCGCTTTTTCCGTCTCGATCTGCATCTCGACCGTTTCTTCGGCGGGCTGGAAAAGCTTCGCATGACCATCCCGTTCGGCCGCGACGGCGTTGCCGAAATCCTGCACAATTGCGTCGCGCTGTCCGGCCATCGCGGTGCCTATGTCGAGATGCTGTGCACGCGCGGCGCCTCGCCGACCTTCAGCCGCGATCCGCGTCAGGCGATCAACCGGTTCATGGCTTTCGCCGTCCCCTTCGGCTCGGTCGCCAATGCCGAACAATTGCGAAGCGGCCTCCACGTCGCGATCAGCGACAAAGTCCGTATCCCACCTGCCTCGATCGATCCCTCGATCAAGAACTACCATTGGCTGGACCTGGTGCGCGGGCTCTACGACGCTTATGACCGCGGCGCCGACACCGCGCTGGTCCTCGACTTCAACGGCAACCTCGCCGAAGGTCCAGGCTTCAACGTGTTCTGTGTCAGGGCAGGCAAATTGACCACGCCCGCCGTCGGCGTGCTGCCCGGCATAACGCGCCGCACCGTGTTTGACCTGTGCGCCGAGGCGGGACTGCCCACGGTTGCCGCGGATGTCAGCGTGGCCGCGCTCAAGTCAGCCGACGAAGTCTTCATCACCTCGACGGCCGGCGGCATCATGCCCGTCACGATGATCGACGGTGCTCCGGTTGCCGATGGCAAGGTCGGGGCGATCACTGAGCGTCTGATGCGCCTCTACTGGCAAAAGCACGAGGATCCGGCCTGGTCGAGCGCAGTGCGCTACGGATGACAACCAAAGCCACTCCAACAGTTCACTCGAGCGAGACTTGAACCGGCGACATCCAAAGCCGAAGCCCGATCACGCGCGATAGATCCACTGCTCCGGCACCCGCACCGAAATCTCTTCGCCGGTCCTGATGATGCCGGGTTTTTCGACCCAGGCGACCAGACCGCGCAGCCTCTTCGCCGTCTTCGGAAACAGCAAGGCCGTCGCGTCGCGATCCGCCGCGTTGACATGTTCGGCGATCGATTGCCCGGCGACCCGGCAGGGCTTGTTCTGGCCGTCGATCTTGATCGTCACGCCGCCCTTGAAGAACAACAGCGACCCCGCCGGCAGCATCGAAAGATGCGGCAGGCCTTCGATCATCAGGTTGGCGCCGATCCATTCCGCCTTGATCTCCTCGAGGCCCATGCGGTGGGCGACGATGGCGAGCTCATCCGCGGCGACGAGCGACAATTGCCGCTCGTTGCGCATTTCGGTGCCGCGCGGGTACCAGGGCTCGCGCCCGCCGGAGCGCCGCGTCGCGCCGGCATGGAAGTCACCCTCGATCCCGTCGAAGCCAAGGCGCAATTCGTCCACGGGCCTTGTCTCGAAATGATCGGACTGCGCGGCATAGAGTGCCGCTGCCAATGCTGTCAGCTTGCGGCCGGCGACGATGTCGGCCGTCGGCTCCGCCGACGGAAAAAGCTCTAGGTTCGTTTCCTGCATAGCGTTGGTCTAGAGACGCTCGGCTACTCGGTCCAGTCGAAAGCGCTGATGATCCGATCACAGCGCTTCATGGCGATCACGACTTTCTTACCTGAAGATGCCGCACGCTTTCACATTCCGCCGCATTGCCGCCGCGCCGGCGGCGTAAATGGCGGCGCGAACTTGGGAGGGTTCAGATCATGCAGGTTCAACATGCGATCGCCGCGCTCTGGTTGGCCTGGGTGGTGTCTTGGGTGCTGGCCGCCGCGTGGGCCGATCCAGCGCAAAAGCGCGCGGACTTCAAGGCTGAGGCCCGTTACCGGGTTTTCTGGCTGGCCGGCACCTTTCTGCTGTTCGCGCCGGCGCACGGCTATGTCGGCCGATTGCGGCTGTGGACGCCGACGCTTGCCGAGGGCTGGATCTGCGTCGCCCTGATCGCGATCGGCATCGCTTTCGCCTGGTGGGCGCGCTTGCATCTCGGTCGGCTGTGGTCGGGCACCGTCACCGCCAAAGCCGATCACCGCGTGGTCGACAGCGGTCCCTATCGGCTGGTCCGCCACCCGATCTACACCGGCCTGCTGGTGTCGATCCTCGCCACCATGGCAGCCAAGGGCACTGTCTGGGGTGTTGCCGGCGCTGCCCTGCTGCTCGTCGGCATCGTCGTCAAGGCCAGGCTGGAAGAGAGCTTCCTGCGCGGCGAGCTCGGCCCCGCCTATGACGACTATGCCAGGCGCGTGCCGATGCTGGTGCCGTTCGTTCCCGCCTGAGCCGGTTTACAACATCCTCAGCAGCGCGCCGCCGATCGAATAGCCTGCGCCGAAGGCGCAGAGCAGGCCGAAATCGCCGGCCTTCATGTCCGCATGATTTTCGGACAGTGCCACGATGGCGCCGGCGCCCGCCGTGTTGCCGAGCCGCTCCAGCACCATCGGCGCGCGGTCATGGTCGACATCATGGCCGAAGGCGAGTTTCAGGATCATCGCATTCATGCGCGCATTGGCCTGATGCAGCCAGAAGCGGCGGATGCCTTGCGGCGCCAGACCATGCTCGGCCAGGAACTCGACGATGAATTTGTGGCCCGCGACCGTGACTTCCTTGAACACCTTGTTGCCGACCTGCTTGATCAGATTGCCCTCGAGGTTGATCTGGTAGGGATCGTCCTGGGCAGTGCGGGTGTGGTAGCCGAGATTGGTGCGGATGTTGTTCGACATTTGCGTCCAAGTGCGCGTGTCGAGCACCTCGAAGCGTCCCGGCCGCTTCTCGCCCTGGTCGAGCCCTTCGACGATCATGGCGACCGAGGCGTCGCCGAAGATGAAATGCGTCTGCCGGTCGCGGAAGTTGAGATGGCCGGTGATGATTTCGGGCGTCGACACCAGGATGCGCTTGTGCGCCCCTGCCCTGACCAGGTTGACCGCGATGTGCAGCGCCGCCGCGGCGGAAGAGCAGCCGAGCCCCATGTCGAAGCCGGCGCCATTGGTGCCCAGGGCCTGCTGCATCTCGATGGCGATCGCCGGATAAGGCCGCTGATGATGCGAGGCCGAGCAGATCACCAGATCGATATCCGAGCCTTCCACGCCGGCATGGGCGATGGCCTTTTTGGCCGAAGCGATGCCGAACTCCGCCTGCAGCGACAGCGCGTCGTCCGGCCGGGCCGGAATGCGCGGCGCCATGCGGGTTGGATCGAGGATGCCTTCGCGTTCGATCACATGGCGGGTCTGCACGCCCGACGCATGGACGATGAAGTCGCTGTCCGACTTCTGCAGCAGCGTCTCGCCTGTGACGGCGCGGCGCGCATTCTCGGTGTCGACCCAGCTGTTGAAGCTTTCGACCAGCTCTTCATTGGTGATGACAGGCTCGGGGATTTCGGCGCCGATGCCGCTGATGATGACGCGATGCATGTCCAATCCGTCCGAGGCACGGCCTTTGTGCCGGAGCGCGCTACCCTTGTCGCATTTGGCCGGTTTATGCCAGCCTAAATCGCAGTTCCGGCTATCGCGATGAGTTGACCGGAAACGGTCAGGCCCGCTTGGCAATGATGAAGATGCGCGGGAAGCGCAGCAGCACCTTGCCGGTCGCCGTCTTCGGATAGGCCTTTGCGATCTTTGCGGTGTAGCTTTCGAGGAATGTCTTTCTCTCGTCCGCGTCGAGCGGATCGAGGAACGGCTTCAGCCCCGTCGCCTTGACCCATTCGACGATCGCTTCGGCATTGGCCAACGGATGATTGTAGATCGTGTGCCAGATATCCACGCGATCGGCGAGCGGCGACAGAAGATCGTAGTAGAAGGAAACCGGGGGCAGCGGCGCGCGGGCGGCGCTCCTGAGCTTGGCCGAGAACGGCATCTCGGCCGCGGTGTCGCGCATCAACCGATGCGAGGGTTCGCCAAGATTATCGGGCATCTGGATGGCCAAGGCGCCGCCCGGCGCGAGCAGCCCGATCAGCTGCTGGAACACCGCCGGATGCTCCGGCAGCCATTGAAAGACCGCGTTTGCGAAGATCACGTCGACGGGCTGTGCCGGCTGCCAGGCGGAAGCATCGGCTAGCTCGAAATTGACGTTGGGCAGCCGCGCCTTCGCCTTCTCGATCATGTCGGGTGAGGTGTCGAAGCCGCTGACCTCCGCATCCGGCCAGCGCTCGACCAGCAGCTCCGTCGAGTTGCCCGGACCGCAGCCGATATCGACGACGCGGCGCGGGAAATCTACCGGGACTTGTGCTGCCAGGTCCCGCGCGGGCCGCGTGCGCTCGTCCTCGAACTTCAGATATTGGGCGGCGGACCAGTCAGCCATTTCAGAACCTCATATGTGTTCGCCGCTCATGGACTTTGCTACCGCGTCAGCCGCTTGTGCGTCATGCGGTGCGGGGTTGCCGCCTCCGCGCCCAGGCGGCGCAGCTTGTCCTTCTCATATTCCTCGAAGTTGCCTTCGAACCATTCGACATGCGCGTCGCCCTCGAAGGCGAGCATGTGGGTCGCCATGCGGTCGAGGAACATGCGGTCGTGGCTGATGATCACCGCGCAACCGGCATAGGCTTCGAGCGCATCTTCAAGCGCGCCCAGCGTTTCGGTGTCGAGATCGTTGGTCGGTTCGTCGAGCAGCAGCACATTGCCGCCGCCCTTCAGCATCTTGGCCAGATGCACGCGGTTGCGCTGGCCGCCGGAAAGATTGCCGACCTTCTGCTGCTGGTCGCCGCCGCGGAAGTTGAAGGACGAGCAGTAAGCGCGGCTGTTGACCTCGTGCTTGCCGAGCTTGATGACCTCGGCGCCGCCCGAGATCTCTTCCCAAACCGTCTTGTTCGGGTCGAGCGCGTCGCGGCTCTGGTCGACATAGCCGAGCTTCACCGTCTCGCCCTTGCGGATCGAGCCGGCATCCGGTGTTTCCTGGCCGGTGATCATCCTGAACAACGTCGTCTTGCCGGCACCGTTCGGGCCGATGACGCCGACGATACCGCCCGGCGGCAGTTTGAACGACAGATCCTCGATCAAAAGCTCGTCGGCAAAGCCCTTGTTGAGGCCCTCGACCTCGATGACGACATTGCCGAGGCGCTCGCTCGACGGGATGACGATCTGCGTGTCGGTCGGCTTGCGGTTCTGCGACTGCTCGACCAATTCCTCGTAGGCCTTGATGCGCGCCTTGGACTTGGTCTGGCGCGCCTTCGGCGAGGATTGGATCCATTCGCGCTCGCGCCAGATCGCCTTCTGGCGGGCGTCGTCCTCGCGCCCTTCCTGGATCAGGCGCTTGGCCTTGGCATCGAGATATTTGGTGTAGTTGCCCTCGTAGGGAATGCCGCGGCCGCGGTCGAGCTCGAGAATCCAGCCGGTGACGTTGTCGAGGAAGTAGCGGTCGTGTGTGATGATCAGCACCGAGCCCGGATAGTCGCGCAGGTGCTTTTCCAGCCATTGCGTGGTCTCGGCGTCGAGATGGTTGGTCGGCTCGTCGAGCAGCAACAGGTCGGGCTGCTCGAGCAGCAGCCGGCAGAGCGCCACGCGGCGCCGCTCGCCGCCCGACAGGTTGGTCACTTCGGAATCGGCCGGCGGGCACTGCAGGGCGTCCATCGCCATCTCGACCTGCTGCTCGAGATCCCACAGGTTCAGCCGGTCCATCTCGTCCTGCAGCTTGGCCGACTCGTCCGCCGTCTCGTCGGAATAGTTCATCATCAGCTCGTTGTAGCGCTCGATGATGGCGGTCTTCCTGGCGACGCCGTCCATGACGTTTTCACGCACGGTCTTGCTGTTGTCGAGCTGCGGCTCCTGAGCGAGATAGCCCACGGTCGCGCCTTCGGCCAGCCACGCCTCGCCCTGAAACTCCTTGTCGAGCCCGGCCATGATGCGCAGGATGGTCGACTTGCCCGAACCGTTGGGGCCGAGGATGCCGATCTTGGCGTCCGGATAGAAGGACAGGTGGATGTTGTCGAGCACCTTCTTGGTGCCGTAGGCCTTCGACAGGCCTGACATGTGATAGATGAACTGGCGAGCCACGCGCGCTTTCCCTGAAACTGAACTGTCGAATTGGGTGGGGTTGCGCGCTATGTAGGCGATGAAGCGCCGAACGGCAATCGCTTTCGGCACGCCGCGATCTTCACCAGCCGGCGATCATGCTCGGTTCGGCGGCCAGATCGGGGCCTGGCACGCGCCCTATTGGAACCCTATCGCGTCGACCGTGCCCTTCGGGCAGCCCGCCTTGCTCGTCGGCGCCGAGGCGATCAGCAGGCTGGCGAGCTTGCTGTCGGGGCCGATCGGACCGGAGAGACCGAGCGTCAGCTCGCCGATCAACCGCCTTCCGCTCGACGGATCGACAAGGCAGGAGACGCGCACGCGGTCCCCGGCGCCCTTGCCGAAGGCCTGGTCGAAGGCATTGCGGATCTGCTCCGATGTCAGCTGCTTGCCGATGTTTTTGACAAAGAGATCGCGCACCGGCGAGGCGTTCACCGCGCGCATCAGATTGAGCGCGTCGGAGAAATACTCTTGCTGGCTCTTGCCGTAGCAGGTGCCGTGCTTGATCCATTCATGGCGCTCCAGCTTGGACGCCGTGCCCGGCATCATCTGGTCGAGCTCGGCGCGCGTGTTGGCGTCGAGTTCGACGGGTGGCAAATCTCCCCAATGCGCGGGATTGTCGTTGGCCTTGTCGCCCGCCGACACCTGGCAATAGAAATTGCCGTTCGGCTGCGGCCACAGCCCATGCAGCGTGAAGTGCGAAGCGTCGAATTCGTTGGGATTCTGCGCCTTGCATTCGGGTTTGTTGGCCTTGGTCTCACAGAATGCGGGCTGCCAGCTCAGCGCGAACACATATTCAGGCTTGCCGGAACCAGGTTGCGACGGCTTCATCGGATCGGCCGGCGAGGGCGTGGCGGACGCGCTGCCGCCGATGACATGGCCGCAGTTGATCTTCACCCAGCGTCGCTCCGGATCGGCGCCAGGAACCTGGATGAGATAATGGGTAGGCTCGTCCTTGTTGCCTGCCAGAAGCTGATAGGTCTGTCCCGCTTGGGTAGACACGTTGCCGGAGTTCTTGCCGCTCTTGATGGCTTGCGTTGCCGGACAGGCGCTGTCGGCCACGAAGGTGCCGCTCATCTTCACATCGGCCTGAGCCGCGCCGGCGCCAACCAGGGTCAGAACAACCGAACCCCATACTGGCCAAACCCGCATTCCCGCTCTCCCGGCGATCATCGAACCGTATTGGATTCGGCACATTAGAACAGGCGACGTGTCAGAATTGCGATCTTTGTCGTCGCGCGAAAATAATCCCCAGGAGAGCGATAAGCGCACTCCACATGGCTCGAAAGGATCGCGCTCTCTTGACGCCGCCGAAGCCCTCGCCCATCAGTCGCCAAGGGAGCGAGACATGCCATTCGACAAGCAGACCAGGCTGGCCTCACCGACCGGGGCCGACCTCAACCTCTATGTGAGACATGCGCAACTATCCCCGCGCGCCGTCATCCAGATCAATCACGGCTTGGCCGAGCATGCGGCGCGTTACGCCCGCTTTGCCGACTTCCTCGGCGCGCGCGGCTTCCATGTCTACGCCCATGACCATCGCGGCCATGGCGCGACAAAGGCGCCCGATGCGCCGCTCGGCCGGTTCGCCGATACCGACGGCATCGCCAAGGTGATTGCCGATGTCGGCGCGGTGCATGATCTGATCGCCGTTGATCATCCGGGATTGCCGGTCATCGCTTTTGGACATTCGCTCGGCGCCTCGATCGCGCTGAATTTCGTGCTCCGCCACTCCGGTCGCGTCCATGCCGCCGCGATCTGGAACGGCAATTTCTCGCAAGGCCTGCTCGGCCAGCTGGCCCTGGCCATCCTGGGCTGGGAAAGGATGCGGCTGGGCTCCGACGTGCCATCTCGGCTGCTGCCCAAGCTGACCTTCCAGGCCTGGGGCAAGGCCGTGCCCAATCACCGGACCTTGTTCGACTGGCTGTCGCGCGATCCGGTCGAGGTCGACAAATACATCGCCGACCCGCTCTGCGGCTGGGATCCCTCGGTCTCCATGTGGCGCGATGTGGTCAACTTGGCGCTCTACGCCGGCAGGGAATCGAGCTTCGCCGGCGTGCGCCGCGACCTCTTCGTCAATCTGATCGGCGGCGAGAAGGATCCGGCATCGGACTACGGCAAAGCGGTTCACCACCTTGCCCGGCGTATGGACAAAATGGGCTTTTCGAATCTGGTTTCAAAGGTTTACGCCGACACCCGCCACGAGAGCCTGAACGAGGTCAACCGCGACATCATCATGAATGATTTCGCCGCCTGGGCGGATCATACGCTGAAACCTAGCGGCATTGGCCCATTGCATGGGTCGTGACAGGGGCGACCTCTGTTGGTAGACGCTGCGCTTTCAACCCTTCACGGTGATCCATGGCTGAACCCCCGCTGAAAGGCATCCGCGTCATCGAACTCGCTCGCATCCTGGCAGGCCCCTGGGCCGGGCAGTTGCTCGCCGATCTCGGCGCCGATGTCATCAAGGTGGAGAGCCCGCACGGCGGCGACGACACCCGCAAATGGGGCCCGCCCTTCGTCATGAGCCATGACGGCGAGAACCTTTCGGCGGCGTACTATCATTCCTGCAATCGCGGCAAGCGCTCGGTCGCCATCGATTTCTCCAAGCCCGAGGGCGCCGACACGCTCCGCCGCCTCGTCGCCACGGCCGACGTGCTGATCGAGAACTTCAAGCTCGGCGGTCTCAAGAAATACGGGCTCGACTATGAAAGCCTGAAGAGGATCAACCCGCGTCTCGTCTATTGCTCGATCACCGGTTTTGGCCAGGACGGGCCCTACGCGCCCCGCGCTGGGTACGATTTCATCATCCAGGCGATGGCCGGCATGATGTCGATCACCGGCGAGGTCGGCCGCGAGCCGCAGAAGGCGGGCGTCGCCATCTCCGACCTGTTCACTGGCCTTTATTCGGTGATCGCCATCCAGGCGGCGCTCCGCCACGCAGAAAGGACCGGTGAAGGCCAGCATATCGACATGGCGCTCTTCGACAGCCAGATCTCGGCGCTCGGCAACCAGAATCTCAACTATCTGGTCTCCGGCAAGTCGCCCGTGCAGATGGGCAACGCGCATATGAACATCGCGCCTTACGAGGTGCTGCCGGTCAGGGACGGCCATATCATCCTCGCGGTCGGCAACGACGGACAATTCACCAAGTTCTGCGCAGTGGTCGGGCTGACCGAGTTGCCCGCCGATTCCGATTTCGCCACCAACCCCGCCCGCGTCGCCAATCGCGCCAAGCTGCGCGAGCGGATCATCGAGAAGCTGAGCACGTGGGATCGCGATCCGCTGCTGGCGAAGCTCGAGGCGGCCGGCGTGCCGGCAAGCCCGATCAACACGATCGGCCAGATGTTCGCCGACCCGCAGACGATCGCGCGCGGCATGAAGCTCGACCTGGAGGACGGCCATGGCAATTTGCTGCCTTCGGTACGTGCGCCGATGGTGATGTCCGGCACGCCGCTCGTCTATGAGCGCCCCTCGCCGCGTCTCGGCGAGCACACTGAGGAAATCCTTGCCGAACTGGAGAGAGCAGCAAAATGAAAACGGGCGGACAATTGATCGTCGAGGCGCTCGAAGCGAACGGCACCGACCGCATCTTCTGCGTTCCTGGCGAATCCTATCTGGCGGTGCTCGACGCGCTGCATGACTCGTCGATCCGCACCATCGTCTGCCGTCAGGAAGGCGGAGCGGCGATGATGGCCGACTGCCAGGGGCGCCTGACCGGCAAGCCCGGCATATGCTTTGTCACGCGCGGCCCCGGCGCCACCAACGCTTCGGCCGGCATTCATATCGCCATGCAGGATTCGGTGCCGCTGATCCTGTTCATCGGCCAGGTCGCCAGTCACGCCAAGGAGCGCGAGGCTTTTCAGGAGGTCGACTACAAGCGCTTCTTCGGCGACATCGCCAAATGGGTGGTCGAGATCGAGGATGCCTCACGCATCCCGGAATTCGTCACCCGCGCCTTCGCGGTGGCGACGTCAGGCCGCCCTGGCCCAGTTGTCATCTCGCTGCCCGAGGACATGCTGACCAGCGAGGTCGAGGCCCCAACGGCGCTGGCTCATACGCTGGTCGAAACAAGCCCTGGTGAAGCCGAACTCGACCGGCTTGAGGCCCTGCTCAATGCCGCCAAACGGCCGATTGCCATCCTGGGCGGCACGCGCTGGGATATTCAAGCGGTTCAGGACGTCACCCGTATCGCAGAGGCCTGGTCACTGCCGGTCGGCTGCTCCTTCCGCCGCCAGATGCTGTTCGACCACTTGCATCCGAACTATGCCGGCGATGTCGGCATCGGCATCAATCCGAAGCTGGCGGCAACGGTCAAGCAGGCAGACCTGGTGCTGCTCATCGGCGGCCGCATGGGCGAGATGCCGTCCTCGGACTATACGCTGTTGAAAAGCCCTTACCCGGACCAGATGCTGGTGCATGTCCACGCCGACGCCGGCGAGCTTGGCCGCGTCTATCGGCCGACCCTGGCGATCAACGCCTCCCCCGCCGCCTTCGTGCGAGCCTTCGCCAGACGCAAAGGTCCGGCCGCGCCCGGTTGGGCGGCGGAGACGGCAAAGCTGCATGCCGCCTATCTCGAATGGTCGACGCCGCCTCAGACCGGCCCCGGCGCTGTGCAGATGGGGCCGATCATGACCTATCTGGAAAAGGCGCTGCCGGAAGACGCCATCCTCACCAACGGCGCCGGCAACTACGCCACCTGGGTACATCGCTTCCACCGCTTCCGCCGCTTCGCCACGCAGGCGGCGCCGACTTCCGGCTCGATGGGCTACGGCACGCCGGCCGCGGTCGCGGCCAAGGCCCTATACCCGGATCGCGAGGTCATCGCCTTTGCCGGCGACGGCTGTTTTCTGATGAACGGGCAGGAGTTCGCGACCGCCGTGCAATACGACCTGCCGATCATCGTGGTGGTCGTCAACAACGGCATTTACGGCACGATCCGCATGCATCAGGAGCGGGAATATCCGAGCCGCGTCGTGGCGACCGACCTCAAGAACCCGGATTTCGCCGCCCTCGCCCGCGCCTATGGCGGCCATGGCGAGACCGTCGAAAGGACCGAAGACTTCGCTCCGGCCTTCGAGCGCGCACGCGCCAGCGGCAAGCCGGCGATCGTCGAGATCAGGCTCGATCCTGAAGCCATCACGCCGACCCGCACGCTGACACAGATACGCGACAAGTCCTGATCCGGCAGAACGAGGCGGTCGCCCCCCTCGTTGCTGCCAGGAAACTCCGCTACATCGATCCGCCTGCCTTCTCGATCTGGCCGCGGATCTCGCCGTCCGGATTCGCCTTGGTGTGGACGTTGACGTAGTACTTGCCGGCCTCGAGGTCGGCTGCCTGCGCGTCGGTCAGCGTCGCCGATCCCTTGATCGGGCTCTTGAGCTTCTTGAATGGGATCACCGGAGGTGCGTTTTCACCCGACGCGGCCGGGCCGTGAATGTGAGCAGCCGTCGCAGGTCCGCTGAGGCCGGAATATTTGACGTTCCAGCTGAGCTTCTTCTTGGCGGTGTCGAAGGTGAATGTGGCGGTTCCCTTGCCTTTGGTGGTGACGGGCGGGCTCTGCTGGCTACCGTCGAGCGTCGCATTGTACTTCACAGTTTCGGCCAAGGCCGAAGATGCGAGCAGCAAAGCAGTCGAGACAGCAAAGGCCGAAAGCATCGGCCATGATTGGATGCGCATTGGAGAACCTCCTTGGCTGGCGCGCATCCGCCCCGCCGCGGCTCCCCCGGCGCGCGGATGCCCCACTGCAACGGTTGGCAGGCCGCTTGTATCCCTGCACACGGATATTTTACCACAGCAAAGAAAAAGGGGCGGTCACCCGCCCCCGTTAAGTCTCGACTGGCGAGGTCGACCTTACTTGATCGCCTTGTCGGTTATCGCGGTCGTATAGGCGCCCGACGGCTCCTTCGCGATGATCTTCTGGTCGAGCAGCGCCTTGGCGGTGCGCTCATAGGTGGCCGGATCGAGCTTGCCGTCGGCATTGTCGATCAGCTTGGCGACTTCGCCCATCATGCGCTTCTGATGGTTCTCGTCCTGGCCGCCATTATCCATGACGATCTCGGCCGCCTCATCCGAATTGTCGACGGCGTATTTCCAGCCCTTCATCGAGGCGCGCACGAAGCGCACCATCTTGTCCTCGAAGGCCGGATCCTTGAGCTTGTTCTCCAGCGCGTAGAGGCCGTCCTCGAGCAGGTCGTTGCCCATGGCTGAATAGTTGAAGACGGTGAGCTGCTCCGGCTTGTAGCCGGCGTCGATCAGCTGCCAGTACTCGTTATAGGTCATGACCGAGATGCAGTCCGCCTGCTTCTGGATCAGCGGCTGCACGTCAAAGCTTTGCTTCAGCACGGTGACGCCGTCCTTGCCGCCGTCGGTCTTGAGGCCGAGCTTGTTCATCCAGGCGTAGAACGGGTACTCGTTGCCGAAGAACCAGACGCCGAGGGTGTGGCCCTTGAAGTCGGCTTCGGTCTTGATCGGGCCGTCCTTCGGGCAGACCAGCTCCATGCCGGCTTTCTTGAACGGCTGGGCAATGTTGACCAGCGGCACGCCTTTTTCACGGGCGGCCAACGCGCCGCCCATCCAGTCGACGATCACATCGGCGCCGCCGCCGGCGATCACCTGCTCGGGCGCGATATCCGGCCCGCCCGGCTTGATGTCGACGTCGAGCCCTTCGGCCTCGTAGAAGCCCTTGGCCTTGGCGACGTAGTAGCCGGCGAACTGGGCCTGCGTGACCCATTTCAGCTGCAGCGTCACCTTGTCGGCCGCCATCGCTTGGAAAGCGGCCAGCGACATCGCCCCGGCCAGAGCAGAAATTACCAGTCTTTTCATGTTTTTACCCTCTGAAGTTAGCACCCAAACCCACCGCCCCTATCCACCACGGACAGAGGGATGCCAAAACGTGACAGCTCTTTCGACAAGAGCGACCACGCCATAAAAGACCGAACCCGCAAGTGCTGCAACTGCGATTTCGGCCCAGACCATGTCGATGTTCATCCGCCCGACTTCCGTCGAAATGCGGAATCCCATGCCGACCACGGGCGTGCCGAAGAACTCCGCGACGATGGCGCCGATCAGCGCCAGCGTCGAGTTGATCTTCAGCGCATTGAAGATGAACGGCATTGCCGCCGGCAGCCGCAGCTTCAGCAAGGTCGGCCAGTAGCCCGACGCATAGGTGCGCATCAAATCGCGCTCCATGTGGCCGGAGGCGGCAAGCCCCGCGACGGTGTTCACCAACATCGGGAAGAAGGTCATGATGATCACGACCGCCGCCTTGGACGGCCAGTCGAAGCCGAACCACATCACCATGATCGGCGCGACGCCGATGATCGGCAGCGCCGATACCATGTTGCCGATCGGCAGCAGCCCGCGCCTGAGGAACGGCACACGGTCGGCGAGAATAGCGACGACGAAGCCGGCGAGATTGCCGACGATGTAGCCGATCAGCACCGCCTTGAAGATCGTCTGCCGCACGTCCGATCCCAGGATCGGCAGCGAGTTGGCGATGCGCGCGCCGATGGCGCTCGGCGGTGGCAAAAGGATGAAGGGAATGCCGGCGCCGCGCGTCACCGCTTCCCAGATGATCAGGATCCAGGCGCCGAAGATCGCCGGAATGATCAGGCGAAGCGCCGTTTTGGCCCCGCTGGCTGCAGTCCGTAGCGAGGACAACAGCGCGACGCAGCGCCAGGCAAGCAGCCAGGCGGCAGCGAGAACCAGAAAGTACGGCGCCAGCGCCGTGCCCTCGAAGCCTCCGATGCCCCTGACCAGAAGCCGCGCTGCGACATGAGCGCCGACGAACAGGACAACCGCTTCGACAAGTGGCGCGAGTCTCACCGTTGAAACCAGCGCCGCGATCAGCAGCAATCCGAGGATGAGGCCTTTGGTGCCCATATATGGGTAGGCAACCGTCGCGGCAGGCTCGGCGAGCGCCGCCGCTTCCGGTGTCGACATCGCTCCGAGCGCGAAGGCGACGACGCAAAGAAGGATCGCCAGCACCGCTTGCCACGATGGTTTCAGCCAGGTCATGCCGGCCTCCCACCCATGGCGCGGTCGACCAGGCGGCCGGCGATGCCGACCACCATGACCAGCAGCGCCGCGACGATCGACCCCGCGACCAGCGCCGACCAGATGTCGATCGTCTGGCTGTAATAGGCGCCGGAAAGCAGCTTGGCGCCGATTCCGGCGACAGCACCCGTCGGCAATTCGCCGACGATGGCGCCGACTAGGCTCGCGGCCACCGCCACCTTCATCGACGTGAACAGGAACGGCACCGATGCGGGGACGCGCAGCTTCCAGAAGGTCTGCGAGGCGCTGGCATTATAGGTGTGCATCAGGTCGAGATGCATGAGCTCGGGGGAGCGCAATCCCTTCACCATGCCGACCGCAACCGGGAAGAACGACAGATAGGTCGAGATCAGCGCCTTGGGGATCAGCCCGGTGATGCCGATGGCCGCCAGCACCACGATGATCATCGGCGCCACCGCCAGGATCGGAATGGTCTGCGAGGCGATGATCCACGGCATAAGGCTGCGGTCGAGCGTCGTCACATGCACGATGCCGACGGCGATTACGATGCCGAGCGCCGTGCCGAAAGCAAAGCCGAGCAGCGTCGAGGACAGCGTCACCCAGGCATTGTAGACAAGGCTGCGGTTCGAGGTGATGCCGCGCAGGAAGGTGTTCTCGAAGAAGTTCACCGCCACCTGGTGCGGCGCCGGCAGCGTCGGCTTCGGCTGCGATAATGTCTTGCCGATGAATTCGACCGTGCCGGGGGTTTCGTTGGCTCTGGCGTCGAGATCGCGCTGGAACGGCGCATTGAGGATGACGGCGAAGACATACCAGAGCACCACCACGCCGGCGAGGATTGACGTGACCGGGATGATCTTGGAACGGAAGGAGTCCATTTAGCGGGCCTTCCCCCGGCGCAACGGCAGCACGCGGCGCTGCGCGTTTTTCGTCATCATAGGGCGGAGCAAGGAGCGAAGCGGCCCGCCGCGGACCCTAGGATCCATGCCGTTACCTCGACGCTCCGCTGTGGCGCAGAATACGGCTCCCTGCGCCGCGCTCAGCTCGTCGGGTATTCTGAGCCGCTTACGGCCTTCGGTCGACGTCCCGGCATGGATCCTAGGGTCTGCGCTCCGCTTCGCGTCGCTCCACCCTAGGATAACGAAATCACGGCGGCCGGCTCCCGCCACGCGCGCGGCTTCGCGCTTGCTCCGCCCCAGGATGTCGAAGCAGCGGGTGTCCGTCCGCTGGCAAGCACCCTCAATCATCATAGCTGTGCCCCGCCCTCAACCCGTCGCGCACGCGCGCGGCGATCGCCAGGAATTCCGGCGTCTCGCGGATGTCGAGCGGCCGCTTCCTGGGCAAGGTGGATTCGATCACGTCGGTGACGCGGCCCGGCCGCGGCGACATCACCACGATGCGGGTCGACAGATAGACCGCCTCGGGGATCGAGTGAGTGACAAAGCAGATCGTCTTGTTGGTCGAATCCCAGAGTTCGAGAAGCTGTTCGTTCAGATGATCGCGCACGATCTCGTCGAGCGCGCCGAACGGCTCGTCCATCAAAAGCAAATCGGCGTCGAAGGCGAGCGCGCGCGCGATCGAGGCGCGCTGCTGCATGCCGCCGGACAGCTGCCAGGGATACTTCTTCTCGAAGCCGGAGAGGTTGACGAGTTCGAGGGTTCGCTTGATGCGTTCCGCCTGCTCGGCCTGGCTGAGGCCAATGATTTCCAGCGGCAGCGCCACATTCCGCTCGATTGTGCGCCAAGGAAACAGCGCCGCCGCCTGGAAGACATAGCCGTAAGCCCGCTTCTCGCGCGCCTGCTCCGGCGAAATCCCATTGACGGAGATCGTTCCCGAGGTCGGCTTCTCCAGATCGGCGATGACGCGCAGCAAGGTTGTCTTGCCGCAGCCGGAGGGGCCGATGAAGGAGACGAACTCACCCTTGCCGATGGTGAGATCGACATTGGACAGCGCCTGCACCGGACCGTCATTGGTCTGGAAGGTGAGGCCGAGCTTGCTTGCCGAAACGACGGCTGGCGACTGTCCGCTCATCGGCAGAAACCTGTCTTTCGCAGCCGCTGCCGCGCCGGCCGGAATCCGGTTGATTTTACGATTGCCTTGCTTTCCACTCGTCCAGTCCCACTTGATCGACGCCCGGAGCCTTGCCGATGTCGCCTAAACCCACATGCCACCTTGTTCGCCCTGAAAGCACTTATGAAGGCAAGCAAGGCTTGAGCTATTTCGCCGGTATAGCCGCCGAAACCGTCGGCTCCTCCGGCATTTGTATGCATCTTCTCACCATGCCGCCCGGCGCCCGCGCCAAGGCGCATATGCATGAGAACCACGAGACCGCGATCTATGTGCTCTCCGGCGAGGTCCACACCTGGTATGGCGACCGGCTCGAGCATCACGAAGTCGTCAAGGCCGGCGACCTGTTCTACATTCCGGCGGGCGTTCCGCATCTGCCCGCCAATCTGAGCGGTGCGCCCTCTTCGGCGGTCATCGCCCGCACCGATCCCAACGAGCAGGAAAGCGTGGTCCTGATGCCGGAACTGGATGCGTTGGTTGTCTGAGGTCGACGGGACCGCCGTCATTTGCACCGGGAGACTTCTCGCATCGCGTTGCCGTCCTTGTCGGCGATCACCAGTCTCTTGGCGTTCTTGGCGCTGCGCTTGATGATGAACTGGGCCGGCGTCTGCCCCTCCTCGCCTTCCGCCTCGCACTGCGCCGTCACCATGAGGGAGCCATCCGACTGGGGTCTCTTGTCGGTGAAGGTGCAGGCGCTGGCGACCGTGACGAACGCCTCGCTGGTCAACAGCAGCATGTCCTCGGCATAGACCTCCTGGCCGTTCTTGTTGATGCAGCCGGATTTATTGCCCCAGGGCTTGGAGAGATCGATGCTGGCGGCGAAAGCTTGGCCGGCGGCCAGCAGCACGGCTGCCACGACGAGAAGGTGAGTTGCGCGCACGCTCAAACTCCGGTCGCCGGAATGCCCGTGCGCTCCACCTTGCGCGGTGCGCTGATCTCCTTCCAGGTCGAAAGCGCGCGGTTGACAGCGGCGTTCGGTTCGCGCGCCACGAACTCCCCGTGCCCGACCTTGGCCTTGACGTCCGCTTCTTCGATCGACAGTTCGCCGCGGGAAAAGACGAAGCGCGGCAGCCCCGTCACCTCGAAGCCCTCAAAGACGTTGTAGTCGATCACCGACTGCTGGTTCCTGGCCGTGATCGTCTTGTTGCGCTTCGGGTCCCAGACGACGATGTCGGCATCGGCGCCTTCGACGATCGCGCCCTTCTTCGGATACATGTTGAGGATCTTGGCGATGTTGGTCGAGGTCACCGCGACGAACTCGTTCATCGTCAGCCGGCCGGTGTTGACGCCGCTGGTCCAAAGCACGGGCAAACGATCCTCGAGGCCGCCGGTGCCGTTCGGGATCTTGGTGAAGTCGCCGACGCCGTTGCGCTTCTGCTTGGTGGTGAAGGAGCAGTGGTCGGTCGCCACCACCTGCAGCGATCCGGCCTGCAGGCCTGCCCATAGCGAATCCTGGTGCCACTTGCTGCGGAAAGGCGGGCTCATCACGCGCCGCGCCGCATGGTCCCAGTCCTTGTTGAAATATTCGCTCTCGTCGAGCGTCAGGTGCTGGATCAGCGGCTCGCCATAGACGCGCATGCCCTTCTGGCGTGCCCGGCGGATGGCTTCATGGCTCTGCTCGCAGGAGACGTGCACGACATAGAGCGGCACGCCCGCCATGTCGGCGATCATGATGGCGCGGTTTGTCGCCTCGCCTTCCACTTCGGGCGGACGCGAATAGGCATGCCCCTCGGGGCCGTTATTGCCGGCGGCAAGCAGCTTCTGCGAGAGTGCCGCGACCACGTCGCCATTTTCGGCATGGACCAGCGGCAGCGCGCCGAGATCGGCGCAGCGCTGGAACGAGGAATACATCTCGTCGTCGTCGACCATCAGCGCGCCCTTGTAGGCCATGAAGTGCTTGAACGAGGTGATGCCCCTGTCGACGACGGTGGCCATCTCGTCGAAGACCTGCTTGCCCCACCAGGTGATCGCCATGTGGAAGGAATAGTCGCAGGCAGCTTTCGAGGTCTTGTTGTCCCACATCTGCAGCGCCTCCAGCAGCGACTGCTGCGGCGCCGGCAGGCAGAAATCGACGACCATGGTCGTGCCGCCCGAAAGCGCCGCGCGCGTGCCGGATTCGAAATCGTCGGCCGAATAGGTGCCCATGAAGGGCATTTCGAGATGGGTGTGCGGATCGATGCCGCCCGGCATGACATAGCAGCCGGTGGCGTCGAACTCGTGATCGCCATGCAGGTTCGAGCCGATGGCGATGATCTTGCCGTGCTGCATCAGCACGTCGGCTTTCCACGTGCGGTCGGCGGTGACGATGGTGCCGTTCTTGATGACTTTGGTCATATCCGTTCCCCTGATCTTTTCACGCTTCTTTGCGAGCGGCTTTTTCGAGGTGATTTCTATTCGGTCATTCGACGATTCCTGCCGTCTCGACCACCGCGTGGAACAGCACATCGGCGCCTGCCGCCGCCCATTCCTTGGAGATGTCCTCGGCCTCGTTGTGGCTGAGCCCGCCGACACAGGGACACATGACCATGGTCGCCGGCGCGACCTTGGCCGCCCAGCAGGCGTCGTGGCCGGCGCCGGAGATGATGTTCATATGGCTGTAGCCCAGCTTCTCGGCGGCGGTGCGGACACGGCCGACCAGCGTCGGATCGAAGGTCACCGGATCGAAATGGCCGACCGCCTCGACGGCGCATTTCACGCCGAGCGGCTCGCAGATCTTCGGCGCCTCCTTCTCGATGCGCGCGCGCATGCCGTCGAGCTTCGCCTTATCGGGCGAGCGGATATCGACAGTGAAGATCACCGTGCCCGGCAAAACGTTGCGGGAGTTGGGCGAGAACTTCACCTGGCCTACACCGCCGACGGCGCCAGGCTGGTTCTCCATCGCGACCGTCTGCACCATCTCCAGTATGCGCGCCATCGCCAACCCTGCATTGACGCGCATGTTCATCGGGGTCGAGCCGGTATGCGCCTCCCTGCCGGTCAGCGTGAATTCCAGCCACCACAGGCCCTGGCAGTGAGTCACCACGCCGATTTGCTTGTTCTCGGCCTCGAGGATGGGCCCCTGCTCGATATGGTACTCGAAATAGGCGTGCATCTTGCGCGCGCCGACCGTCTCGTCGCCGACCCAACCGATCCGCTTCAGCTCGTCGCCGAAGCTCAGGCCGTCGAGATCCTTGCGGGCATAGGCATAATCCTGCGTGTGAACGCCTGCGAACACGCCGGAGGCGAGCATGGCCGGCGCGAAACGGGCTCCCTCCTCGTTCGTCCAGTTGGTGACGACGATCGGATGTTTGGTCTTGATGCCGAGATCGTTGAGCGAGCGCACGACCTCGAGGCCAGAGAGCACTCCGAGCACGCCGTCATATTTGCCGCCGGTGGGCTGGGTATCGAGATGGGAACCGACATAGACCGGCAGCGCGTCCGGATCGGTGCCGGGCCGCGTCATGAACATGGTGCCCATCTGGTCCACGCCCATCGTGAGCCCGGCCTCGTCGCACCAGGACCTGAACAGTTCGCGGCCTTGCTTGTCGGAATCGGTCAGCGTCTGGCGATTGTTGCCCCCGGCGATGCCGGGGCCGATCTTCGCCATCTCCATGATGGAATCCCACAAACGGTCTGAATTGATTCGCAGATTCTCGCCGGGGGCGGCCATTCAAAGTCCTCTCATTTCAGGTCTCCGGTCGGGCGGCGGTTCCCGTCGCCGCCCGAGCGGTTTGAGCAGTTAGTCTATCGAGCGCAGAACATCGCGAACATGGTCGATCAGTTCGTTGATCTGGCCCTTGGTGATGATCAGCGGCGGCGACAGCGCGATGATGTCGCCGGTTGTGCGGATCAGCGCGCCGCGTTCGAACGCTTTGACGAAGGCCGAGAAGGCCCGCTTGGTCGGGCTACCGGCGATCGGCGCAAGCTCGATCGCGCCGATCAGGCCGATATTGCGGATGTCGATGACATGCGGCTCGCCCTTCAACGAATGCAGCGCGTCTTCCCAGTAAGGCGCCAGCTCCTCGCCGCGGGTTAGCAGGCCTTCTTCCTTGTAGGTGTCCAAAGTGCCGAGAGCCGCGGCGCAGGCGATCGGATTGCCCGAATAGGTGTAGCCGTGGAAGAACTCGATCATGTGCTCCGGGCCGTTCATGAAGGCGTCGTGGATTTCCTTCTTCACGAAAACCGCGCCCATCGGGATGACGCCGTTGGACACGCCCTTGGCCGTCGTCATGATATCCGGCGTGACGCCGAAATAATCGGCGGCGAATGGCGCGCCAAGACGGCCGAAGCCGGTGATCACTTCATCGAAGATCAACAATATGCCGTGCTTGGTGCAGATTTCTCGAAGCTTCTGCAGGTAGCCTTTCGGCGGCAGGATGACGCCGGTCGAGCCTGCGACCGGCTCGACGATGACCGCCGCGATGGTCGAGGCGTCATGCAGGGTGACGAGACGCTCCAGCTCGTTCGCCAATTCGGCGCCGTGCTCAGGCACGCCCTTCGAGAAGGCATTCTTCTCCGGCAGATGGGTGTGCGGCAGATGGTCGACGCCGCCGAGCAGCGTGCCGAACATCTTGCGGTTGGCGACGATGCCGCCGACCGAAATGCCGCCGAAATTGACGCCGTGATAGCCGCGCTCGCGGCCGATCAGCCGGGTGCGCGAGCCCTCGCCTCGGACACGGTGATAGGCGATCGCCATCTTCAACGCGGTCTCGACCGACTCCGAACCGGAATTGGTGAAGAACACATGGTCCATGCCCTTCGGCGCGATATCGACCAGGCGGTTCGCCAGTTCGAAGACGATCGGGTGGCCCATCTGGAAGGCCGGCGCATAGTCGAGTTCGGCGGCCTGCTGCTGAATGGCCTCGGTGATCTTCGGCCGGCAGTGGCCGGCGTTGACGCACCAGAGGCCTGCAGTGCCGTCGAGCACCTTGCAGCCATCGCTCGTCGTGTAGTGCATGTCCTTGGCGGACACGAACATGCGCGGCGCCTGCTTGAACTGCCGATTTGCCGTGAACGGCATCCAGAATGCGCTGAGATCGTTCGGCGTGACTTTCAGCCGGTTGGACATGACCAAGATTTCCCCTTGTAACCTGTTTCTATGCGCTAACGCTTGGTCTTCCCAAGGCTTGGTCTTCGTTGCGTTTTCGTGCTACGCAAAATTTTGACCGGTTGGACAAACGTTAGCACCGCCCTGTCGGCGGTCAAGGGACTACTAACGGAAATGCGGCATCGAAAGCGCGCTCCACGGCTCGGAGAAAAACTGGTCCAGAGAATTGGTCCAGAGTGCCCACACGGCAGCAGCCGGCAAGGATGACGGACAGGATGGAAGGCTCAGCTCCACGCCGCACCCGCATCCAGCAGGAAAAGCGCGAGCTCATCCTGGAAGCCGCGCTGGAAGTCTTCTCCGCCAACGGTTTTCGCGGCTCGACCATCGACCAGATTGCCGAAGCCGCCGGCATGTCGAAGCCGAACCTTCTCTATTACTTCCGCCGCAAGGAGGACATTCACGAGACATTGATGCAGCGGCTGCTGGACACCTGGCTGGCGCCGCTCCGCGAGCTTGACGATATCGGCGATCCGATGACCGAGCTCAGAAGCTACATCCGCCGCAAGCTCGAAATGGCGCGCGATTTTCCACGCGAAAGCCGGCTCTTCGCCAACGAGATCCTGCAGGGCGCGCCGCGCATCATGCCGATGCTGGAGGGCGAGCTGAAAACGCTGGTCGAGGAGAAGGCCGCCGTCATCAAGGGCTGGATGCGCTCCGGCAAGATCGCCCGCACCGACCCCTGGCATCTGATCTTCTCGATCTGGGCGACGACGCAGCATTACGCCGATTTCGACGTCCAGGTGCGCGCCGTGCTCGGCCCCGACCGCGGCGGCGACGGCCGCTTCGAGGATGCTGCCCGGTTCCTGGAGCAACTGTTCCTCGATGGGCTGAAGCCGAAAGCTTAGGTCGGGCGAAGATCAGGCGCTGCGCCGTTCGGCGGGCTTCTCTTCCAGCAGCTTCTTGAGCTTGGCGATCGTATTCTGCTCGGGCAACGGCGTGTAGACGATCAGCCGCATGTCCGAGCCGTCGTCGATCGACAGGCTCATATGCTCGAAAGCCATCGGGCCGGCTGTGGGATGGCGGACGTGTTTCACGCCCGTCAGCCTTCTCGCCACGTCCCGCCGCGGCCACCAATCACGGAACTCCGGGCTTGAGCGCATCATCAGCGCGATCAGCCGCTCGAAATCCGGATCGCCGACATATTTGGCGCTCTCCGCGCGAAACGAAGCGAGCACCACGCGGGCAAGCTCTTCCCAATCGACCAGCAGCCGGCGGTGATGCGGGCTTGTGAACACCAGATGGACGATGTTGCGGGCATCGCCCTCCAGCAGGCCATAGTCACCGAAGACGGCGACCGCCGCCGGATTCCAGGCGAGCACGTCCCAACGCCGGCCAACCACATAAGCCGGCTGCAGGACGAGGCTCCCCAGCATGTGGAGCAGTGTGGCGTCGACCTTTTCAGACGTCGCCGCGCGCTGCTCCGGCTGCTGGCGGCCGGCAAGGATGAACAGATGCCGCTTCTCGACGGCGTCCAGGCGCAGCGCCTCGCAGAGCGCGGTCAGCACCTCGACCGAGGGCCGCACGTCCCGCCCCTGCTCCAGCCAGGTGTACCAGGTGGTGCCGACGCCGGCGATCATCGCCACTTCCTCGCGCCTCAGCCCGGGCGTACGCCGCCTGGCGCCGCTCGCAATCCCAATGTCGGCAGGCGAGAGCCGCTCCCGGCGCGAGCGCAGGAAAGCGCCGAGCTCGCGGCGGCGGCTGTCGTCAGGGGAATGGGGCACGGCATCCATGCAGCTATTATAGCAGTATCGATACCAGGATAAAAATTGAACTGTTTGGCCTGCGCGCCGCGCCCCATCTTCGTTCAGAGCAGCATAAGGAGGTTCTGAACATGGAACTTAAGAATAAGACCGTTCTCGTCACCGGCTCGACCGACGGGGTTGGCCGCGTGGTCGCTGAAAGGCTCGGCGCTGCCGGCGCCCGCGTGCTGGTGCATGGCCGCGACCAAACTCGCGCCAAGGCGACAGTCGCTGCCATCGAAGCCGAGGGCGGCAACGCCGAATTTCTGCTTGCGGATCTTTCGTCGCTCGCCGAAGTGCGCCGCCTTGCCGACGCCGTGCGGGCAGGAACCGACCGGCTCGACATATTGATCAGCAATGCCGGCGTCGGCACGGGCGGCGAAGGCGCAAAAAGGCAAGTGAGCGCCGACGGCTACGAAATGCGCTTCGCCGTAAACTATCTCGCAGGCTTCCTGCTGTCGTCGGAGCTTTTGCCCTTGCTGAAGGCAAGCGCGCCGGCGCGCATCGTCAATGTCGCCTCCGCCGGCCAGCAGGCGATCGATTTCGACGATATCAATCTGGCCCGCGGCTACAGCGGCGTGCGCGCCTATTGCCAGAGCAAGCTGGCGCAGATCTTGTTCACCATCGATCTGGCCGAGCAGCTCGAAGGCAGCGGCGTCACCGTCAATGCACTCCATCCAGCAAGCTACATGGATACCACCATGGTCCGGCAGGCCGGCATCACACCGTGGAGCTCGGTCGAGACCGGCGCCGACGCGATCCTCAACTTGGCAATATCTCCGGCGCTCGAAGGGCGCAGCGGCCTCTATTTCGATGGCCAGCGGGAATCGCGCGCCGATGCCCAGGCCTATGACGAAAAAGCCCGCAGCCGGTTGCGGGCGCTCAGCCTCGAACTGACCGAACAATCTTCCGCGACATCCAAGGAACAGCATTCATGAGCATCGAACATTGCGTCATCATCGGCGGCTCGTCCGGCATTGGCCTTGCCACAGCCAAACGGCTGCTCAGCCCCACGATGAAGGTGACGATCACCGGCCGCAGCGAGGACAAGCTGAACAACGCCTGGAAGAGCCTCGGCGGCACCGTCGGCAAGGCCGCTTTCGACGCGACCAAGCCGGACGCGGTCCGGCACTTCTTCGATGGTCTCGGCCCATTCGATCATCTCGTTCTCGCCGCAAGCGGCGGCAAGGGCCTTGGGCCGTTCGCGACCCTCGACCTTGCCGACATCGGCGGCGGCGTCGACGAGAAGATCAAGCCGCAGCTAGGCTGCTTGCAAGCAGCCCTGCAGGCCTTGAACAAAGCCGGATCGGTCACTTTCATTTCGGCCGTCTCGGCGCAGATCGCAGCACCCGGCATTGCCGGCATCGGCGCCATCAACGGCATGCTTCTGACCGTAGTCCCGATCCTGGCCGTCGAACTGAAGCCGCTGCGCGTCAACGTAGTGGTCCCCGGCGTCATCGATACGCCCTGGTGGGCTTTTCTATCGGGCGAAGAGCGGCAGGCGGTCTTTGCCGAGTACGCCGGAAAGACGCCGGTCGGCCGTATCGGCCGCGCCGAGGACGTCGCCGACGCGATCGCCTTCCTGGTGTCCAACGGTTTCATGACCGGCCAAGTGCTGACCTGCGACGGCGGCTTGCGCTTCGCCGCCTGAATGGATCAATTGGAAAAGAGGCCGGGCAGGAAGGCCAGCACCATCAGCCCGGCGACGACCGCATACCAGACAACCAGGTGGACTGCCTTCATCAGCGGGCGGCCCACTTCCCGCGCCCGCTTCGGGTGGAGAGGGTCATAAATCACTTCGACCGCTGCGCCGACGTTCCCAATCGTTCTGTTGACCGGCAGGTGCGAGTAGAAACGCCAGGTCTTGCCCAGTCGGTCGGCGAATTCGATGATCGGCGTGTCCGGCCCGTCGCTCGACTTGTCGATGCCGATCACCTTGCCGGTGGCAAAGGCGCCGCGTCGCCTGAGCATGATGTCGCCATAGGTCTGTATGGCGACGACCGCGAGGAAGAAGACGCCGCACAGAAAGCACCATATCTGAATGTCGCTCGGATGCTGGCCGAAGGCTCCCGCGACTGCACGGAACGGAGCCAGCGCCTGGTGGAAGGCATCCGAAACGCGTGCCCAGAATGCAGTCCAGTTCTGCTCCATGAACGCTCCGACGGGCGAACCTGTTTTTTGCTAATACAGGACAATCGCGACAAACCGATTAACGCGGCGCCATCGACTGCGCGGAATCCGAGTGCAGTTGTCAGGCATAGAACCCGCGCCAGGAACCCGCGGCCAGGGCGACATTGGCGACGAAGCCGTTTATGCGTGAGGCGCGATCCGGCCCTGATGATCCCAGAAATTGTGAAACATCGGCGTCGCGACGATCAGGAACAGGGTCAGGCTTGCCGCCGCCAGCGCGGTGAACAAGACGCCGATCACCAGCAGTCCGGAGCGACCTGCAGGACATGCCCAGCCACAATGCCGGCCCTGCCGGCACGCGGCGTGCCGCCATCATCAGGATGAGCAGGTCTTGTGCTGGGCGTTGCGCAGGCCGGGCAATGACGAAGGCGCCGCCGAGCAGCAGGCGCGCGGCAAACAGAATCTCGCTTTGAAGATTCTCAAACATGTCATTGATCTCGCAAATGAAAGCCGCGCGGAACCGTCTTCGGATCCGCGCGGCTTTGGATGATCAGGCAGCCTTGGCGGCCGGCATCGGATGGATGGCGTGGAACGACACGCAGAGCCGGTTCCAGGTGTTGATCATGCCGATCACCACTGTCAGCTTGACCAGCTCTTCCTCGGAGAACTGCTCCAGCGTCCTGGCGTAGAGATCGTCCGGAACGCCGTTGTCGGAGATGTTTGTCACCTTCTCGGTCCAGGCGAGCGCGGCGCGCTCGCGCTCGGAAAACAGCGGCGACTCCTTCCAGGCGGCGACCAAATAAAGCCGCTGCTCCGTTTCGCCATCTCGCCTTGCCTCGCGGCTATGCATCTCGACACAATAGGAACAGCCATTGATCTGCGAAGCCCTGAGCTTGACCAGGTGCATCAGGCTTTCTTCCAGCCCGCACTCCTCGACGGCCTTGTTGAGCGCCATCACCGCCTTCATGATTTCAGGCGCCTTGGCGAAGAACTGCAGCCTCTGTTTCATTCTCTTACCTTTCACGCTTTGCTTGGTTGTTGAACTTTCTGCGCCCGCTGATGGCGTTCGACGAAGGCGCAGCTTGCGGCGACGGTGCGGGGATCGGCGTCGTTCATGAAATCGGCGACGATGTCGGAGAGCTTTGCATCGGCAAGCGCGGCGCGATAAGCGCGCTCGGCCCTCAGCATCGCGGCATTGATGCCGCACGGTTTGACATAGGCCGACGCGTCGAGCTTGACCGGGCCGCGCTGGCGGATCTCGCCGCAGCGGAAGGCAGGCTCCCTGCCCTCGACCGCAAGCACGATGTCGAGCAGCGTGATCCGCTCGGCCGGCCGCGCCAGCCTGTAGCCGCCTGCCGGCCCCGGCACGGATTCCAGGATGCGCGCCGTTGTCAGCTGATTGAGATGCTTCAAGAGATAGCTCGGCGACAGGCCGAACGCCTCGGCCATGGCCGCGCCCGACATGGTGCTGTTGCCGTCGACGCCGGCAAGCATGGCGGCGCAGTGGATCGCCGCTTCGACGCCCTCTCCCAGCTTCACGATCTTTGACTCCGATTCATGGATAGTTTATATCATGGATAATTTTTATCTCAATAGCGGGAACGAAAAACGGCACCCGAAGGCGCCGCATTCGTTCAAAAGTGTTCCCTACTCCGCGGCAACCTTAGCCATCGGATTGTTCGGATGCGTCGTCCAGTTCGCGTAGACCGGCGACACCGGCATGCCCGTGCGCTGATCCAGCACGCCGGCGGCCAGCGGTTCCATCGTGATGCAGCCCTCGACCGGGCAGACATTGACGCAAAGATTGCACCCGACGCATTCGGCTTCGATCACCTCGAAATGCCTGACACCGTCGACCATGCTGGTGATGGCCTGGTGCGAGGTGTCCTCGCAGGCGATGTGGCAGCGCCCGCATTTGATGCACGCGTCCTGGTCGATATGCGCCTTAGCGACATAGTTGAGGTTGAGATACTGCCAGTCCGTGACATTGGGTGTGGCGCGGCCGATGATGTCGGACAGCGAGGCGTGGCCCTTCTCGTCCATCCAGTTCTCCAGCCCCGCGATCATCTCCTGCACGATTTTGAAGCCGTATGTCATTGCCGCGGTGCAGACCTGCACGTTGCCGGCGCCGAGTGCCATGAATTCGGCAGCATCCCGCCAGGTTGTGATGCCGCCGATGCCCGAGATTGGCAGGCCGTGCGTTTCCGGATCGCGCGCGATCTCGGCCACCATGTTCATCGCGATCGGCTTCACCGCCGGGCCGCAATAGCCGCCATGCGAGCCCTTGCCATCGATGGTCGGCTGCGGCGCGAAACTGTCGAGGTCAACCCCGGTGATCGAGTTGATGGTGTTGATCAGCGACACCGCGTCGGTGCCGCCGGCTTTGGCGGCGCGCGCCGGCTTGCGGATGTCGGTGATGTTCGGCGTCAGCTTGGTGATGACCGGCATGCGCGTGTACTGCTTGCACCAGCGCACCACCATCTCGATATATTCCGGCACCTGGCCCACCGCCGAGCCCATGCCGCGTTCGCTCATGCCGTGCGGGCAGCCGAAATTGAGCTCGATGCCGTCGGCGCCGGTCTCCTCGACCAGCGGCAGGATCGCCTTCCAGCTTTCCTCCTCGCAAGGCACCATGATCGAGGCGACCAGCGCCCGATCCGGCCAGTTCATCTTCACCTGCTTCATCTCGCGCAGATTGGTCTGCAGGTCGCGGTCGGTGATCAGCTCGATATTGTTCAGGCCGAGCAGCCGGCGGTCGGCGCCCCAGATCGCGCCGTAGCGCGGGCCGTTGACGTTGACGACCGGCGGGCCCTCTTCGCCAAGCGTCTTCCAGACCACGCCGCCCCAGCCGGCTTTGAAGGCGCGTTCGACATTATAGGCCTTGTCGGTCGGCGGCGCCGAAGCCAGCCAGAACGGATTTGGCGACTTGATGCCGACGAAGGTGTTGCGGATGTCTGCCATGCTCATGCCCTCCCGTTAGAGGTCAGTGCCCGGTGGATGGATTCGGCGGCGTCGCGGCCTTGCGCCACGGCCGAGACCGTCAGGTCGTCGCCGCCGAAGATGCAGTCGCCGCCCGCCCAGACTTTCGCCAGCGAGGTGCGGCCCTCGGCATCGACCCTGATGCGGCCGCCATCGAGCTCGATGGAGGCAACGCTGCCGTTGAGATGGGCCGGCACAAAGCTCTGGCCAATCGCCTTGAACACCTGGTCGGCGTTGAGCCTCAGCATTTCGCCGGTACCGGCGAGCTTGTCGCCATTCATGGCTGTGTATTCGAGCTCGATCGCCGACACTTTGCCGTTCTCGGCGATGACGCGCTTCGGCTGCAGCCAGTGGCGGATCGTGACGCCGTTCGCGGCGGCCAGATCCTGCTCGAAGCCGGAGGCATTCATATGCTCCTGGCCGCGCCGGTAGCAGATCGTCACCTCCTCGGCGCCGAGCAGCTTCGACTGCACCGCGGCGTCGATCGCCGTCATGCCGCCGCCGATGACGACGACGCGGCGGCCGACCGGCAGGCTGGAAAGGTCGCCTGCCTGCCTGAGTTCGGCGATGAACTCGACCGCGTTGGCGACGCCATCCGTATCCTCGCCTTCGGCGCGCAGCGCATTGACGCCGCCGAGCCCGAGGCCAAGGAACACCGCATCGTAGTTGCGGATCAGGTGGGAAAGCTGGAAGTCCCGTCCGAGCGCTTTGCCGTTCTGGATGTCGATGCCGCCGATCGCGGTGACGTAGTCGACCTCGGCCTGAGCGAAATCGTCGACGCTCTTGTAAGCCGCGATGCCGTATTCATTGAGGCCGCCAGCCTTCGGCCGCGCTTCGAGGATCGTCACATCGTGGCCGTGGCGGGCCAAGCGATGGGCCGCCGCCAAGCCCGCCGGCCCGGCGCCGACCACGGCGACCGTTTTTCCGGTCGGTTCGGCGCGCTTGTAGAACTGCTTGCCCTCATCCATCGCGACGTCGGTCGCATAGCGCTGCAGGCGGCCGATCTGCACCGGCTTGCCCTCCGCCACCTCGCGCACGCAGACCTCTTCGCACAGCGTCTCCGTTGGGCAGACGCGGGCGCACATGCCGCCAAGAATGTTCTGGTCGAAGATGGTCTTGGCCGAGCCCAGCGGATTCCCGGTCGCGATCTGCCGGATGAACATCGGGATATCGATCGAGGTCGGGCATGCATTCATGCACGGCGCATCGTAGCAGAAATAGCAGCGATCGGACTCGACCAGCGCCTCGTGATGATCGAGCGGCGGGTGCAGGTCGGAAAAATTATCGGCATACTGCTCGGCAGACAGCCGGCCGCCGGCTATGCCTTCGATGAAATGACCAGTCGCCATTCCAGTTCCCCTTGTTTGTTTTGAGGAAGGCTAGCACGTTTTATTTTTTTATCAATTGGTCAATTTTCGGCCAAGCTGCTGTATTACTTGCATAAAAACATGATAATATCAGTCATGTTTCGCCACGCCGATGTCTGTCGGTTCAGCGCATTCAATCCTGGAGGGATGGATCGACCTGATCTCGTCGGCCACGAGCTCCTGCAGGCGCCACAGATTGCGGTCATGGATGCCGGATGTTTCGAGGTGGCTGACGGTGTAGTAAAGATATTCGGCGCCGGAACCTACATGGCCGCACGCGCGTGTCAGTATCTTTGCCACCCTTTCGAGCGGCTGCCTGAGCGACGTGCCCCTACCCGTACCCCGACCCAGAAACCCAGCGCCCGCAGCGATCCTTGCGCCGTGCGTACCGGAACCCACCGGACCGAGCTGACGCTTTCATGATCGTCGATTTCTCGCCGCAGCAATCTCTCGATCTGGGCGGGCTTCTCGCCGTCCGGCAGACGATAGATGACGCCGTCACAAAGCCGCCGCGCTCGAGCATCATCAACCCCGGCTGCGCGGCGCTGCCTCGCCAGCGCACCATGTCGAGGCAGAAGGAGCGATGCCAGCCATAGGCGGAGGCGCGGCGTTGCTCGATGGATTCCAACGCCGGCTTCCAGATCAGCGAGCCATAAGCGAACACCCAGAGCGGCCCCTCGTCGGCCTCGTCTGACAGGCGCGAGGCGAGCGCGCGGAAATCGTCGTCGTTAAGCTGGGTCCAGTCCCCGCTCGGACCAGGGTCGAGCTCCTCGCGATGGCAAAGCCGCTCTTGGGCGCAAGCGACATTCGACGCAGGGAAGACAGCCCCTCGTTGCCCGCAGCAAAGGCTAAAACCCCGGGCCATGCAAGATCACCGTTCCTATGGCGCTTCGCGCAGAACGGATAGGCCGACGCGCTTCAAGCTCCGATTTGATGCGTGTCGGCCGCCCAAAACCGCTGCGCATTTTTGAGTGACATGCATGAGCGCCTTGCCGTTCTCGATTTCTGGTCCAGATGTCGGATTTCTGTCGCCGAGATCGTCCTACGATGGATCGGAACCGCGATCGCTGCCTGAACCGGTGAGGAGACCGACCATGCCGAATGCCGCAAAACCCTTCTTCTGGTACGAACTGATGACCACCGACCTCGACGCCGCCGAGGCTTTTTATACTGCTGTCGTCGGCTGGCGGGCCGAGCCCTTCGACAAGGCGCCGGGCATGCCGCGCTATATCGTGGTGAATTCCAGCCTGCGCGGCGTCGGCGGATTGATGACGATGCCGGAGGATGCCGCCAAGATGGGCATGCCGCCGGCCTGGCTCGGTTACATCTACACCAAGGACGTCGATGCCTCGACGAAGGCGCTCAAGGACGCTGGCGGTGCCGTTCATCGCGCGCCGGATGATATTCCCGGCGTCGGTCGCTTCGCCGTCGTCGCCGACCCGCAGGGCGCGACCTTCATGTTCCTGCAGCCCAACCAGCCCGAGCAGCCGCCGGTACCCGCTACCACGCCCGGCCATGTTGGCTGGCACGAGCTCTACACCTCGGACTGGAAAGCCGCTTTCGACTTCTATTCCAGCCAGTTCGGATGGGAGAGCGCCGGTCAGTTCGACATGGGCGAGATGGGCATCTACCAGACCTTCGGCGCCGGCCCCGAATCCGGCGGCGGCATGATGAACAAGCCGCCGCAGATCCCGGTCCCGGTCTGGCAGTTCTATTTCAACGTCGACGCAATCGACGCCGCCGCCAAGCGCGTCACCGACAATGGCGGCAAGGTATTGATGGGACCGATGGAGGTGCCGAGCGCGCAGTGGATCATCCAATGCCAGGACCCGCAGGGCGCGCATTTCGCGCTGCTGGCGCCTGGGCGGTAGAAACTGCCGCTTCCCTTTGTTGGAGAGATGTCCGGTCCACCCTCCGCAGCCGCGGCGCAGCTGCTGCGGAGGTCGGGCCGGGCAGAGGGGAGCGCTGGCCCGGCGCCAGCGTCGCCCTCTTGGGCGTCACTCCGGCGTCAGCACCGCCACTTTGAGATCGGCCTTCTTGGCGCCGCTGAGCTGCACGGTGGCCGGACCGGCCGACAGCTTGAAGCGCACGCTCTTGCGAATGCCTGGGCAGGTCTTCGCGCGGCTGAAGCCCGCCGACTTCACGGCGCGGCCGTCTTGGACGACATCGATCCAGACCTCATCGGACAGGCTGAACTGGAGCTCACCTTCAGCCGGTACGGTCACGCTTGCCATCGCGCCGAACGTGCCGGCTGCCGGTGCACGTCCAGGCGGAACTTCAAAGCCGATCGTGTCGACCGCTGCAAGTGAGAAATCCGCCGCTTGCCCGACTGTCAGGGCCGCGCCGGACTGGGCGGCGGACGCTGACGGAAACAGGGCCTGCTCGCGTGTCACCGGCCATTTGAAAGCATCACAACCAGCATCGGCAGCTATGGCGAAGCTCGTGCCTGCAAGGAATGCGAAGAGGCTGATGGCGAATTTTTTCATGGCGATGGATTCCCGGATGATTTGGTGTATCCGCGCATCAATACAACTTATGAGAGACAATTGCAACCACGGCGAGAATAAGCCGGAAGAGGTGAACTCATGCCCACTCACCGATTGTTGATGGCAGGGCATGGGAAGTGAATGGTCCGCTTCCGGGCGATAATTTATGGCGGGTCCGGAAGGGCAAGATGGAGTTTAGATGAAGCTTTTAGAAGGTCTCTCCCGCTATCAGCCGCAGGCGCTGGGCGTGCTTCGCATCATGACGGCGCTGCAGTTCACCGAGCACGGCACCCAGAAGCTGTTCAATTTCCCCGCCGGCGCCCATGCCGGGGCGCTGACGGGGCTCGCGCCGACGTCCGCAATCCTTGAATTCGCCGGCGGCATCCTGCTGGCGCTGGGGCTGTTGACCCGACCCGTGGCGTTCCTGCTCTGCGGCGAAATGGCCATCGCCTATTTCATGGCGCATTTCCCGCGCGACTTCTTCCCCATTAACAATGGCGGCGACGCGGCGATCTCGTTCTGCTTCATTTTCCTCTATCTGGTCTTTGCCGGTCCCGGCGCTTTCGCGCTCGACAACCGCCGCAGCGCCTGATGCCCTGTGCGGACGCGCGCCTGTTTTTCAGGCGCGCATCCGCTCGAAATTGGCATCGAACAGCGGCGTTGCCTGAATGCGCGCGGCGTGGCGCTTGCCGAGGATCTCGATCTCGAAGCCGTCGGGCCTGTCGGCGATCTCCTTCGGCACGTAGCCCATGGCGATGGACTTTTTTGCATTGTGCGCATAGCCGCCGGACGTCACCCAGCCGCGCACGACGCCGTCATGCCAGATCGCCTCGTCACCGATGACATCGGCATCAGTGGTCTCGACGATGAAGGCGCGCAGCCGGAGCTTGCCGCCCTGCTTGCGCTCGGCAAGTGCTGCTTCCTTGCCGATGAAGTCGGCCTCCTTGCCATAGGCGACGAAACGGTTGAGCCCGGCCTCGACCGGTCCGTAGATCGGCCGGTATTCGCGCGCCCATGAGCCGTAATTCTTTTCGAGCCTGAGCGCATTGAGCGCGCGTGAGCCGAACAGGCCGATGCCGAATTCCTCGCCCGCTTTGACCAGCGCCTGGTAGGCGGCGCGCTGATATTCCGGCGCCACCCAGATCTCATAGCCGAGATCGCCGGTGTAGCTGACGCGGCCGACAAGACACGGCGCCATGCCGATATCCATCCTGGCGACGGCCATGAATGGGAACGCCGCGCTGGAGACGTCGGCGCGGGTGACTTTGGCCAGCACCGCCCTCGCCTTCGGCCCGGCGATGGCTAGGCCGGTGAGCTTCTGCCCCAGCAATTTTATCTCCACCGAGCCGTCCTTCGAAAGATGCGCTTCGAACCAGCGCATATGGTACTGCTCGGCGACGCCGGAGCCGGCGATGAACCAGTCGCTGTCGTCGATGTTGGCGAGCGTGAAATCGCCGATCAGCTTGCCGTCTTCCTTCAGCATCGGCGCCAGCGTCATGCGGCCGGGTTTCGGCAACCTGCAGGCAAGCAGACGGTCGAGCCAGGCTGCCGCCCCCTCGCCCGTCACCTTGTACTTGGCGAAGCTCGAGATCTCCGAGAGGCCGACGCCGTTGCGAACGGCGGCCACTTCGCTGCCGACATGGTCGAAATCGGTCGACCGCCGCCAGGAGAACTCGTCCTTGACCCCTTCGGGCGCATACCAGAGCGGCACTTCCAGCCCAAAGGCGACGCCCCATTGCGCGCCCTTGGCCGACAATGTGTCGTAAAGGGGCGTTGTCTTTAGCGGACGCCCGGCCGGCAGTTCCTCGTTCGGGAAGCGGATCGAGAAGCGGCGCGAGTAATTCTCGCGCACCTTGGCATTGGTATAGGCCATCGTCGCCCAGTCGCCGTAGCGCGCCACGTCCATCGCCCAGATATCGGCGCCGGGATCACCCTCGATCATCCAGTTTGCGAGCGCCAGGCCAACACCGCCGCCTTGGGAAAAACCCGCCATGACGCCGCAGGCGACCCAGAAGCCCGGCAGGCCGCGCACCGGACCGACCAGCGGATTGCCATCCGGCGCAAAGGTGAAAGGTCCATTGATGATCTGCTTGATGCCGGTTTTCTGGAAGGCCGGGAAGTGACGGAAGCCGATTTCGAGCGAAGGCGCGATACGGTCGATATCCGGCTCCAAGAGCTCATGGCCGAAATTCCAGGGTGTGGAGAATTCGGACCAGACCTTGTTGGCTTTCTCGTAGGTGCCCATCAGCATGCCGCCGCGCTCCTGGCGCAGATAGAGCTCGCCGTCGAAGTCGACCGCATGGATGATTTCCGTGCCGGTCTTTTTGTTCCAGTCGGCGACCTCCGGCATGTCCTCGGTGATCAGGTACATGTGCTCCATGGCGAGCACCGGCAGTTCGAGCCCGACCATGCGGCCGACCTCGCGCGCCCAAAGACCGCCGGCGTTGGCGACATGCTCGGTGATCACATCGCCCTTGTTGGTGATGACGCGCCAAAGCCCGTCGGGCCGGCGCACGATGTCCTCGACCTTGGTGAAGCGCTCCACTTCCGCGCCCAGCTTCCGCGCCGCCTTGGCGTAAGCGTGGGTGACGCCGGAGGGATCGAGATGGCCGTCCTCCTTGTTGCGCACGGCGCCGACGAATTGCTTCGGATCGATGAGCGGCATCAACTCGGCCGCTTCCTTCGCCGAGATCACCTCGAGGTCGATGCCGAGATAGCGGCCCTTGGAGACGACCCCGCGCAGCCAGTCGAGCCGCGCCTCGGTTGCTGCCAAGAGCACGCCGCCGGTCAGATGCACGCCTGTAGCCTGGCCGGAAAGCTCCTCGATCTCCTTGTAAAGCGAGATCGTGTATTTCTGCAGCTTAGCGACGTTGGGATCGCCGTTGATGGTGTGCATGCCGCCGGCCGCATGCCAGGTCGAGCCCGAGGTCAGCTCATCGCGCTCCAGAAGCACCACGTCCGTCCAGCCGTGGCGGGCAAGATGGAACAGCACGGAACATCCTACGACACCGCCGCCGATGACCACGACCTTTGCATGCGACTTCATGGGTTCTTCTCGTTATCTCAGTGAGTTGGGAAGACAAATTGAATCGGAAAGGCAGCACCAGGCACCCCCCTCTGGCCTGCCGGCCATCTCCCCCTCAAGGGAGAAGATTGGCAGTTCATGCGTCTCGCTAAATTCCCCGCGCTGAAGATTGGCGAAGGCCGAGGTGACATCCAATCTCCCCCCTTGAGGGGGAGATGTCCGGCAGGACAGAGGGGGGTGCCTCGCGCCGACGGAAAAGTCACGGCTCGCCGTGCCCGATCGCTTCCTTGCGGCGCGCCATATAGGCTTCAAGTGCCTCGCGCACGGCTGGGTCCATTGTCGGCTGAACGTACTCTCCCAGCGCCTTCTTCCAGAGCCGGGTCGCGCGCGCCGTCGTGTCAAGCGCGCCGGCCTCCTGCCAGGCCTCGTAGTTCTGCCAGTTGGAAAGCATCGGCTGATAGAAGGCGGTGGCATAGCGTTCAAGCGTATGCGGCTCGCCGAAGAAGTGGCCGCCGGTGGGCACGGCGCCCAATGCGTCGACCGCCAATTCGCCTTCGTCGACCACGATCGGCCGCAGGAATTCCATCATGTGCTGCATCATCTCGACATCGATGATGAGTTTTTCGAATGAGGCCGTCAGTCCGCCCTCCTGCCAGCCGGCGGCATGATAGACGAGATTGCCGTGGCCAAGCACGGCACCCCACAGCGCCATCAGCGTCTCATAGGCGCCTTGCGCATCGGCGGCATTGGACGCCGAGCCCGGCGTCGTGCGGTACGGCAGATTGTAGCGCCGCGCCAATTGCCCGGAGGCGATGTTGGCCTTGGTGTTCTCCGGCGTGCCGAAGGCCGGCGCGCCGGACTTCATGTCGACATTGGAAGTGAAGGCGCCATACATCACCGGCGCGCCGGGCCGCACCAATTGGGTCAGCACGATGCCGAACAGTGCCTCGGCATTTTGCTGCGCCAGCGCGCCGGCAAGCGTCACCGGGCTCATCGCGCCCATCAGCGTGAACGGCGTCACCGCCACCGACTGGCCGAACTCGGCCATGGTCATCAGCCCTTCGGCCATCATCTCGTCGAAGCGGCGCGGCGAGTTGACGGAAATGATGGTGGTGACGCCGGGATCCCGGCCGATCTGGTCGAGAGTCAAGCCACGCGCGATCGCCATCATCTCGATGCCGTCCAGCGCCCTGCCCCGGCCGATCGCCGAGACATGGAAGCATTTGTCGGTCAGCGTCAGATTGGCGAAGTAGGTGTCGAGGTGCCGCGAATTCGCCGGCAGCTCGATCGGCGCGCAGACCTGGTTCCCCAGCATATGGATGCAGTTGAAATGCTGCGCCAGCCGGACGAGATCGCAATAGTCGGCGAGATTGCCGGCGCGGCGGCCGCGCTCCATGTCGTGCACATTGGGCGGCCCGGCCACCAGCGTGAAGTTGATCGTGTTGCCGCCGAGATAAACGGCGTGAGCCGGGTTGCGTGGCGTAAGTGTGTAGCCGGCCTGTGTCGTCTTCAGCGCTTCGTCGACCATGCCCCGATCGAGGCGCACATTCATCGAGCTGTGATCGACCTTGGCGCCGGCGCGTTCGAACAGCGCGAGCGCTCGCGGGCTCATCACCTCGATGCCGAAACTTTCGAGAATATGCATCGAGGCCTGGTGAATGGACTCGATCTGGTCGGCCGAAAGCACCGCCATGGGCGGGTAAGGGTTGACCACACGCCGTGGCGGCAGCTGCGGAATGGGGGCGGGCCCGCGGTTGCTGGTCCGTTCGGCGCCGCGTTTTCGTCTTGGTTCGGTCATGCGTCTATCAGAGCGCCGACGTCAGGCGCGAGCTGTCAGGAATTCGCCATTTGCCGGCGTGATTTTAGCTAAGGCGGCATTTTTTCGTTCTGATGAAGACAAATGCGACGAGTGAAGTCGAAATATCGATAGAGCCCAGATCGAGGAGCCTCGGTCGGCGTTAAGGAAGCTCGAAAGATTCCTTTTATGATTTCGCCCTATTCGTCTTCCGATGCCTAGCTCGAGTTTTAGTAAAACTGTCGTTGTCTCTGTGCTGCTGGCGCTTTCGGCCTGCGCGACGGCGCCCAGCCACATCAACAATGTCTGCGCCGTCTTCGACCAGAATGACGGTTGGTTCGACAACTGGCAGTCCGCCGCCGAGCGCACCGAACAAAAATACGGCATTCCCGTTCCGGTGCTGATGGCGACGGTGCGCAAGGAATCCGGCTTCAAGAGCAACGCCCGGCCACCGCGCACCAAGCTGCTCGGCTTCATTCCCTGGAAACATGTCTCCACCGCCGTGGGCTATTCGCAGGCGCTGGACGGCACCTGGTCGCAATATCAGATGGAGACCGGCAACTGGGCGGCGCGCCGCAGCCGTTTCGCCGACGCCATCGACTTCGTCGGCTGGTATCATTCCAAGACTGTCGACAGCTTCGGCGTCGCCCGCAACGACACCTACAGTCTCTATCTCGCCTACTATCTCGGCTGGTCGGCCTACGGACGCGGCAATCGCGGCGATGCCGGCGTGCAGAACTACGCGCGCGCCACGGACCAAATGGCCCGCGACTACGCCGCCCAGTTGCGGCAATGTGGGAACTGAGGCCGGGACCCGGCGAAGTTTTAGTTCGGCTTCGGCCTCTTGCCCCTCGGGCGCTTGGGCGGGGTGCCGGCAAAGCCCGGCCCAGTGCCGTGCGGCGCGTCGTCCGGCACGCCTTCATGTGCCGCATGCTCCTTGTCGAACTTGATGACCGGCTCCATCTTCGCCAAGACATCGTCCGACAGCCAGCACAGGCTCATATGGCCGTTGCCGAGATTCTTCACCGGCGGCACCGTCGTCTCGCACAGATTGTCCGGCACCAGCTTCTTGTAGCCGCAGCGCGTCTGGAAGGGGCAGCCGGTCGGCGGGTTCATCGCCGATGGGATATCGCCTTCGAGCACGATGTGCTTCTTGACCACGCTGGTGTCGGCGATCGGGATCGCCGAGAGCAGCGCCTCGGTGTAGGGATGGTAGGGCGGCGAGAATATCTGGTCCGTCGTCCCCTGCTCGACGATATAGCCGAGATACATGACGACGACGCGGTCGGCGATGTAGCGCACCACGGACAGGTCGTGGCTGATGAACAGCATGGTCGTCTTGTTCTTGCGCTGAATGTCCATCAAGAGTTCGGTCACCGCCGCCTGCACCGAGACGTCGAGCGCCGAGACCGGCTCGTCGGCCACCACCACCTTGGCGTCGCCAGCGAAGGCGCGGGCCACGCCGATGCGCTGCTTCTGGCCGCCTGAGAGCTGGCGCGGCTTGCGGGTCTCGAACGCCCGCGGCAGCTTCACCAGGTCGAGCAGCTCCAGCATGCGCTTGCGCCGCTCGGCGACGGTCTTGCCGACATTGAACTTCTCCAGCGTGCGGATGATCTGCGAGCCGACCGTATGGCTGGGGTTCAGCGTGTCGAACGGGTTCTGGAAAACCATCTGGATCGACGACACCGTTTCGACATTGCGGCTCTCGATGCCGGTCGACTGGATCTCCTTGTTGCCCAGCGTCACGGTGCCCGAGCTTGCGGTCTCAAGCCCCAGAAGCACCTTGGCGAGCGTCGATTTCCCGCAGCCGGACTCGCCGACGATCGCGACCGTTTCGGACTCGCGCGCGGTGAACGAAATCGTCTCGTTGGCCTTGACGACGCGGCCTTCGCTGGAGCCGAACACCTCGCTGCCGCCGACCTTGTAATACTTCTTGAGATTGTCGATCTTGAGCACCGGCGCGCCGGGCTCGACCTTTTCGTTGACCTTCTTGGCGCCGGGCGGCAGCGCTTCCCAGTCGATCTCGTTGAAACGCACGCAGCGCGAGAAATGGCCCTCATGCCCCTCGACGGCAACCATCGGAATTTCGGCGGCGTTGCAGACGCCCTCGACGAAATGGTGACAGCGGGGTCCGAAATTGCATCCCTTCGGCCGCTCATGCGGCAGCGGCAATTGGCCGGGAATGGAGATCAGCGGCCGCGAATTCTTGTCGGCGCCAGGCAACGGAATCGAGCGGAACAGCCCTTGCGTATAGGGGTGGCGCATCCGGTCGAACACGTCCTCGATCTTGCCGGTCTCGACCGCCTCGCCGGAATACATCACCGTGATCTTGTCGCAGGTCTCGAGAATGAGGCCGAGATTGTGCGACACGAAGATCATCGAGGTGCCGAACTTCTGGCCCAGCCCCTTGACCAGTTCGACGATGCCGGCCTCGACGGTGACGTCGAGCGCCGTCGTCGGCTCGTCGAGGAGCAGCAGCGCCGGTTTCGACAGCAGCGCCATGGCGATGACGATGCGCTGCTGCTGGCCGCCCGAAAGCTGGTGGGGATAGGAGCGCATCATGCGCTCCGGATCGGGCAGCTTGACCGCGCGCACCATCTCCAGTGCACGGTTATGGGCCTCTTCCTTCGAGACCTTGTCGTGGATCAGCGGCACTTCCATCAATTGCTGGCCGACCTTCATCGCCGGATTGAGGCTCGCCATCGGCTCCTGATAGATCATGGCGATCTTGTTGCCACGGATGGCCCGAAGCTCCTCGTCGGACATCTCGCCCATGTCCCTGCCCTGGAACTTGATGCGGCCGCCGACGATCTTTCCGATGTTTGAGAGGTCGCGCATGATGCCGAGCGACACGGTCGACTTGCCGCAGCCGGATTCGCCGACGATGCCCATCGCCTCGCCGGGCATGACCGTGCAGGAAAAGTCCATCACCGCCGGGATCTCGCCCTTGCGGGTGAAGAAGGAGATCGAGAGGTTCTCGATCTCGATGATCGGCCCATTGGTCGTCTTGGCTGGATCTCGAACTGCCTCGTTCATGGGTCGCTCCAATCCTTGCTTCCTGGAAGATGGGGCCCGAAGCCCCGCCATCAATCCTTCATCGACTGTTCGCGCAGCGAATCCGCCAAAAGGTTCAGGCCCAGCACGAACGACATCAGCGCGATCGTCGGCGGCAGCGCCGGGTGGATGAAGGAGCGCAAGAGCCGACTGGCATCCTTGATCGCCGTGCCCCAGTCGGGACTCTCGGGCGCCAGCCCCAGGCCGAAATAACCTAGCGTGCCGAGCAGGATCGTCGTATAGCCGATGCGCAGGCAGGCATCGACGATCAGCGGTCCGCGTGCATTGGGCAGGATTTCCCACAGCATGATGTACCAGGGCGATTCACCGCGCGTCTGCGCCGCCGCCACGTAGTCGCGTGTCTTGATATCCATGGTCAGCCCGCGCACGATGCGGAACACGCCGGGGCTGGAGGCGAACACCACCGCCACGAAGATGTTGAGCTGGTTGGGATCGATGTGGACGATCCTCAGCGGATCCTTGTCGAAGACGAGGCCCGTATAGATCCAGCCCCCGATGACGAGCGTCAGGCCGAGCAGGAGATAGAGCCGGTCCGGCCGGTTCTTGTAGCGGGTCCAGAACAGCACGCAGAAGAAGATGATCGGGAACAGGAAGAACAGCCCCGCCAGGGCGTACGGGATAGGCGTATCCATGATGCCTGGCGTCACCAGCAGGTAGAACAAAAGGATCACCGGGAAGGCCAGCACCAGATTGGCGAGGAAGGACAGCACCGTGTCGATCTTGCCGCCGTAGTAACCGGCCGGCAGGCCGAGCGTGATGCCGACCATCAGCGCAAAACCGGTCGCCGCCGGCGCGATGATCAGCACGATCTGGCTGCCATAGACCATGCGCGAGAACACGTCACGGGCAAGCTTGTCGCCGCCGAAATAGTAGACGAGCTTCGATGTCGGCTCGATCGCGCCGGGCAGCGTATCCTTCATGATCGACACCTGGGCCAGCGGATCGAAAGGCGAGATGGTCGAGGCGAAGATCGCCGTGAACAGCCAGAACAGGCAGATGCCGACGCCGGCAATGCCGACGCCGCTGTCAAAGAGCTGGCCGTAGAGCCCGAGCTTCTTCTTGTAGGTAAAGCTAACGCCCATCACCAGGACAAGCGCGACCCATACCGGCCAGAAGCGCCAAAGCACGCCGAGCACGACATCGAAGGCACCGATATATTCGATCTGCATCCGCCCTGCCCCCTATTGAACTCTGATGCGCGGATTGAGAAACGCGTAGCCGACATCCGAGATGAGTTGGGTGATCAGCACGATGAATACCGAGACCAGCGAGCAGCCGAGCAGAAGGTCGATGTCGTTGTTGCCGGCGGCCTCGACCAGCGTGTAGCCGAAACCCTGGTAGCGGAACATCACCTCGACGATGACGACGCCGGTGAGCAGCCACGGGAACTGCAGCATGATGACGGTGAAAGGCGCGATCAGCGCGTTGCGTAGCGCGTGCTTGATCACCACACTGCCGAAGGAGAGGCCCTTGAGGCGGGCCGTGCGGATATACTGCTGCGTCATCACCTCGACCATCGAGGCCCGTGTCATGCGCGCGATATAGCCGGTGCCGTAGATCGCCAGAGTGATCACCGGCAGGGTGAAATTGTAGAAGGTGATGCCCTGGCTGGCGGATGCCGCCGAGCCGTTCAGCCAGCCCAACCACGAGGCGAAGATGACGGTGAAGATGACGCCCGACACATATTCGGGCGTCGCCGTCGAGGCGATCGAGGCCACCGACAGGGTCCGGTCCGTTCGCGAGCCTTCGCGCATGCCGGCAAGGATGCCGATGAGCAGCGAGATCGGCACCATCACCGCCAGCACCCAGAACATCAATATGCCGGTGGCGCCGAGTGCCGGAAACAGCTTGGCCGCGACCGTCGTCTTGAACTTGGTCGAACAGCCGAAATCGCCCTGCAGCACGCCGGAGAATTTCGGCTCGACCGGGTCGTTGCAGAAGGAGAAGCGCTGCGTCACCTTGCCGGTGGCAGGATCGGTGATCGGCTGCTTGGGCAGGACGCCCAGCCATTGGCCGTAGCGCGCAAAGAAGTTCTGCCGGTAGCCGTGATTGACCAGCCAGCTTTCGAGCTGTTCGGCCGACGTGTGCATCTCGGTCTGGCTGATCGCCAGCTTCTTCAAGTTGGGCTCGAGATTGACGAGAAAGAAGACGACCAGCGTCAGGCATAGCATCGTGAGCAGAATCGTGCCGATGCGTCTGGCAATGAATGAGAACATGCGCGCTCCCCTGCCGGCCGGGTTGGGGTCAGATAGGTTCAACCCTGTGTCGGATACCTTGTGAGGCTCCGCCACCGTTGCACAATACGCAACGGCGACGAAGCTGCAAATAAGAGGGGCTGACGCCCCTCATATTTGTCGCAAAAGGATCACGCCTGTTCGAGCCAGACCTTGCCGAAGTCGTGCTCATAGGTCGGGTGCATCGAGTGGTTCTTCACCTCGGGCTTGATGTTGATGTAGAGCTTGCGCCAGTAAGGCTGGATGATGATGCCGGAATCCTGCAGGGTCTGCTCGATGTCCTTCATCACAACCTTGCGCTTCTCCGCATCGGCGATGCCGAGCGCCTCGTTGACCTTCTTGTCGAAGTCGGGATTGGCGTAGGCCGTCTCGTTCCACGCTTCGCCGGAGCGATAGGCGATGGAGATGACCTGGATGCCCAGCGGGCGCATGTTCCAGTTGGTTTGCGAGAACGGATACTTCGTCCAGTCGTTCCAGAAGGTCGAGCTCGGCAGCACGGTGCGCTTCACCTTGATGCCCGCTTCGCGCAGCTGGGCCGCGATCGCGTCCGTGGTGTTCTTGTGATAGTCTTCGTCGTTGCTGATCAGTTCGTGCTCGAAATCGATCACGCCGGCTTCCGTCAGCATCTGCTTGGCCTTGGCGATGTCGCGCTTGACCTCGGGCAGCTTGACATATTCCGGATGGATCGGCGCGACATGGTGGTTTTCAGCCGGGGTGCCGGCATTGCCGTAGCCGAGCTGCAGCACCGTGGCGTTGTCGACCGCAAGCAACATCGCCTGACGAACCTTCTGGTTGTCATACGGCTTGTGGGTGATGTTGAAGCGCGACACCACGGTGGCGGCCGTGACGACCTCCGAAACCGGCGCGCCGACATCAGCGATGATCTTGATGTAGTCGGCGGTCGTTTCGTGGTTGGTCTGGACTTCGCCGGATTCGAAAGCCGAAACCGTCGCCGCCGGATCGGTGCCGTAATCGATGAACTCGACACCATCGAGGAAAGCTTCGCCCTGCCACCACTTGCCGGTCTCGCGGCGCTTGTAGACCACCTTCTGGCCGACATCGTAGGAGACAAGCTCGAACGGACCGGTGCCGATCGGGCAATTCTTGAAGTTGGCGCCCTTCTCATCGAAGGTCTTGTGCACGACCAGTGCCGGATAATCGCACATGTTCGGGATGATGGCGATGTCGGGCTTGCTCAGCTTGAGCTTGACCGTCATGTCGTCGACCTTGACGACGGAGCCTTCGCGCAGCTTCTTGGTGCCGTCGTCGACCAGGCTGCCGAGGCGGCCAGGCATCGAGTTGCCTTCCGCTGCCTTGTCGGCCCAGCGGGTGAAATTGTAGATCACGTCGTCGGCGGTGAACTTGTCGCCGTTATTCCATTCGACGCCTGGCCGCACATGCAGCGTGTATTCGGTGGCGTCGTCGTTGATATCCCAGCTTGCCAGCAGGTAAGGCGCGAAGGTGTACTCCTTCGTGTACTTCACCAGCGGCTCGAGCGCCTGGCGCTCGGCGTTCGCAATTTCCGACCAGTCGGCGGTGCGTGGATCCTTGGGATCCTTGATCGACATGGCGACCTTCAGCACGCCGCCCTTCTTGCCCTGCACGTCCTCGGCCTTGGCCGGCGTCGGCGCGGCGAGACCGAGCATGCCGTAAGCCATTGCCGTCGATGCACCGAAAACGCTGGCCAAAGCCAGGAATTCACGGCGGTCCACCGTGCCCGACTTGGCCGCTTCGGCCATCGCCAGGATGTGGTCCGGAACGCGGTCACCGTTACTTTTATAGATTGCCATGACTGACTCCCATTGTTTGGCTTTCTGCCTTTTAACATTCCGCATCCAGACCGTGATGTCAAAAGCCGGTTTGGAATTGGAACATGGTGGGGAATGTGCAACTTTGGAATTGGGCCGGTTGGCGTGATAGCGACAGCCTTGACGCAAATTTGTTAGTCCACCGCACATTTCCGAAAATTAACAGGGCAATCAAATCAAGACATTGCCGGCGGACAGGGACTCGTGCGCGCGCCAAACGTCCTCTTCAGCCTGCCGGGCGGGCAACACCGTCAATATTCGCGTTCGTAAAATACGCCGCCCTTGGCTTCGCCCGCGTCGTTGGCCTCGCCGCGCAGCTTCACGCCCCTCCCGACATTGAGATCGATCGTCGCCTTGCCGGAGCCCGGTTTGTCGCCCTTCTGGATTGTCACATAGGTACGGTCGTTGAGGTACTTGCCGGCCGAAACCGCGGTGCCCCCCTTCTCGTCGGTCGTCACGTCGAGATCGTCGATGCCGATCGCGCTGCGTAGATTGTCCAGCAGCGAGGTCGTGCCGCCGGCCCCTGCCAATTGCGCGGCCGCGTCGGCAAGCTGGGCGATCTGCAGCGGCGAGAGATTGGACATCGAGCGGCCGAAGATCAGTTGCGCCAGCACCTCGTCCTCAGGCAGCGCCGGTGCGGAGGAGAAGTTGAACTTCGGGTTGGTCGCTTCGCCCGAAACGACGATGGTGACGGTGGCGCTGCTGGTCGTCGTGGTCGCGGTCAGGTTGAGGTAAGGCACAAGCGAACCCTGGAACCCGACTGTGCCCTCGGTGAAGGTCAGCCGCTTGGCAAGGATCGTCAGCCGGCCGCGTTGCAAGGTGAAGGTTCCGACGGCCTGCGGCGAGGATGCCGGGCCGGTCAGCTTCAGCGAGCCGCCTAGCTCGGCATCGACGCCCCTGCCCTGGATGAAGATCTGATTCGGCGCGTTGACCGTCACGTCGAGGACAAGGCCGCTGCCGCTGCTGCCTCCGCTGCTGGATGTCGGCGGGTTCAGTGCCCTGTCCTGCGCGCGCACCGCGCGCGGCGGGTTCTTATGCTTCACATCCAACTCCGAGAGCGAACCGGGCAGCTTGTCCGGCACGGTGATGACCGTCCTCGCCAGATTGATGGTGCCGGCGAGCACCGGCGCCGACACGAGCGACCCCTTGATGGTCAGGTCGCCGCCGAGATTGGCGGTCACCACCCTGCCGTCGGTGTAGCGGGCGTCGGTGAGTTTTATCGACAGGTCGGCCGGAAAACCTTGCGCCGGCATGATGCCGACGGTGCCGCTCGCCGAAAGGCTGCCGCGCGTCGACAACGTGCCCGTCAGGCGATTGATCCTGGCGACGCCGCCGCCGATCGAGACGTCGGCCCCGATGTCGTTGACCGCCAGCCCGGAGCGCGCGTCTATGAGACGGGCGCCCGACGTCGTGACTTTGCCGCTGATCACCGGCGCGGATACAGGACCGCGCACCTGCACGTCGACATTGGCGGTTCCGTTGAGCGCCAGGCCTTGCACGGCGAGTTTCGAGGCAAGGAAGGAAAACGGCACCTTGCCTTTGAAATCGAGCGCGAGGGTCGGCCCGCCTGCCGTCGTCACCGTGCCGCCGCCCTTGAGACCAAGGCCCGCGCCGTCGCTGATGTTGGCGTCGAAGGCAAGCTTGCTGCCGGCAAAGGTTCCCGACGAGGATACGTTCATGCCGCCGAGGCCTGCGCCCCGCGTCTGCGAAGTCTGCACGCCCGAGGCATCGACATTGAAGGCGACCGTCGGAGTGGCCGGCGCGCCGGAGACCTTGACCGTGCCCGAGATCGAGCCTGCCGCATCGAGGCCAGGCGAGAAACTGTTTGCGAGCGAGACCGGCACCCTGGCCAGATTGGCGTTGATGTCGAGCGTCTGCGTGACCTTGCCCATCACCGTCGCCGTACCGCCGCCGAGATTGAGCACCAGCCGGTCGAGCGTCGTCGCGCCGTTGGCGATGGTCACGGTCGAGGCCTGCGCGATCGCCGCCTTGATGCCTTGCACCGTCGCTTGGCCCGACGCGAGTTCGACGGTCGTCGTGCCGTTCGCCACTTTCACCCGGCCGGCCGCTTTCGCCGGAATGTTCTTCACGGTGGCGCCGCCGGAAAAGCCGGTCCAGTCCCCGTCGCGCTTCAGGTCGACATCGATCCTGGTAACGGCAGTGCCGCCGGAGGTCACGCTGTCGGCGCGGATCTTGCCGGAGATGACAGGTGCTGCAAGGTAATTGGCGATCTGGGCGTCGATGGCGACTTTTTTGGCCGAGAGGTCGCCGCGCCGGATCGCCGCCGTCGTTGCCTTGACGGCGACGTTCGGTGCGTTGCCGGCCTTCGAGAAGGCGATCGTGCCGCGGACGTCGCCTTCCGCCTTTTCCAGCGCAAGCGCCGCCAGCGGCCCGATGTCAGGAAGATCGAGCGACACGGTGCCCACCGGCACGAAAGCTTCATCAAGCGCGAGGTCGCCGGAGATCTTGTTCGGACCGAGCGACAGCAGAAGCCCGTTGATCGCGCTCTTGCCATTGGCGGTGGCAAGCACGGCATTGCCCTGCAGCGGCTGTCCGGCGACATTGCCGGTCAGTTGCACATCGGCCGCCGGATTGGCGGCATCCGCCTTGCCTGTCGCGGTGAGCTTCAGTCCGGTGATCTCGCGCGCCGCCACGGACAGCCTGTCGCTGTTCACCGTCAGCGAGAGGTCGGGCGCCATAATCGGACCTTGCGCATTCAGGCCAAAAGCGATGGCGCCCTTGGCGTCTTTCGACAGCAGCGAAACGTCGCTCAACGCCCCCCTGATGTCGGCGGCAAGCTTGTTGTCGGCAAGGCTCGCCTGCCCGTCGGCGCTCAGCGCGCCCGAGTTGAGCTTCAAGCCGGAGACATTGACGTTGCCATTGACGTCGCGTTTCAGCGCGGCGCTCAATTGCGCGCTCTCGCCCAACATGCCGCGCACCGCCGCCGGCAAGGCGGAAGAAGCGACATTGGCGTTCACATTGAGGTCGAGGGCGCCGTCGCGCAGCGACATGCGGCCGGCGACCTGGCTGTTGAGCGCATCGCTCTTGAGCGAGCCGCTGTTGACGGCAACGGCGTCGCTCGTCAAACGGCCGTTGACCTCGGCCGTAACCTTGCCGGCAACCAACGGCGCGATCATCGGATTGTCCAGGCCGATCCTTTCGATCGACACCGTCCCGGAGACCGGGCCTGCCCGCCCCTTGAGATCGAACGCATCCGAATGCAGCGCAACGGCAAGGCCGTCCACATTCACCTGGCTGGCGGCAACCGAAGGCAGGATGGCGGAAGCCTCGAGGCGGGCCTGCGTGCTTTGGCCGGCTATCTTTGCCGACAATGACTGGACCTCGATCTTGACCGGGCTTTCGGCGCTGCCGATCGTCAACGGCAGGCTGGGTCCGGATGACGTCAGATCGAGCGAAAAATCGCTGACGCCGTTCGGATTCAAGGTGCCGGCGGCGTTGCCGGAAATCTTGTCGCCCGAAAGCGTTGCATGGTCCAGGGCCAGGCCGCTCGCCAGACCGTAGCTGCCGGCGGCATCCAGATTGAGCGGCCCAAGTCCGGCCTGGCGGGTCTGGCTGGTCTCGGCGCCGGCAAGCTTGGCGTCGAACTCGATATCGGGATTGGCCGACGGGCCCGTAACATGTGCCGTGCCTTCCAGCGTTCCGGCAGCATCCAGGCCCGGCACGAAATCATTGGCGAGCGCCGCAGGCAGGCCGGCGAAATTGGCCGTCAGGTCGAGGATCTGGCCGGCGCTGCCGGAAATGGTCGCCGAGCCGCCGCCGAGATTGAGCGCAAGCTTCTCGACGCTGGCGACGCCGTTGGCGATTGCAAGGCGCGACGGCTCGGCGATCGCCGCCTTGATGCCGCGCAGGGTCGCTTCGCCGAACGCGATCTCGACGCTGGTCTTGCCGTCGGCGATCTTCACGCGCCCGGTCGCGGTGGCCGGAATTCCGGATGCCGTCGCGCCGCCGGAAAAATTGGTCCAGTCGCCGTCGCGCTTCAGGTCGATGCCGATACCGCTGACCACCGTGCTGCCGGAAGTGACGCTGTCGGCCTTGATCGTGCCCGATATTGCCGGTCCCTTGAGATAATTGGCGATCAGCGCATTGACGGTGATCGCTTTCGCCGCCACTTCGCCGCGCGCGATCGATGTGCTGGCCGCATTGATGGTGAGGTTCGGAGCCGCGCCATCCTTGGCGAAGGCGATCGTGCCGTTGATATCGCCGGTTGCCGTCTGGCCGCCTAGCGCCGCCAGCGGGCCGACATCGGGAACGGCCAGCGTCAGCGTGCCAACCGGCAGGAACTGGTCGTCGAGCGCGAGGTCGCCCGAAACCTTGTTGTCGCCGAGTGCAAGGCTGAGGCCCTTGATCGCGCGCTTGCCGGCGGCGGTGGCAAGCACGGCATTGCCCTGCAGCGGCTGTCCGGCGACATTGCCGGTCAGTTGCACATCGGCCGCCGGATTGGCGGCATCCGCCTTGCCTGTCGCGGTGAGCTTCAGTCCGGTGATCTCGCGCGCCGCCACGGACAGCCTGTCGCTGTTCACCGTCAGCGAGAGGTCGGGCGCCATAATCGGACCTTGCGCATTCAGGCCAAAAGCGATGGCGCCCTTGGCGTCTTTCGACAGCAGCGAAACGTCGCTCAACGCCCCCCTGATGTCGGCGGCAAGCTTGTTGTCGGCAAGGCTCGCCTGCCCGTCGGCGCTCAGCGCGCCCGAGTTGAGCTTCAAGCCGGAGACATTGACGTTGCCATTGACGTCGCGTTTCAGCGCGGCGCTCAATTGCGCGCTCTCGCCCAACATGCCGCGCACCGCCGCCGGCAAGGCGGAAGAAGCGACATTGGCGTTCACATTGAGGTCGAGGGCGCCGTCGCGCAGCGACATGCGGCCGGCGACCTGGCTGTTGAGCGCATCGCTCTTGAGCGAGCCGCTGTTGACGGCAACGGCGTCGCTCGTCAAACGGCCGTTGACCTCGGCCGTAACCTTGCCGGCAACCAACGGCGCGATCATCGGATTGTCCAGGCCGATCCTTTCGATCGACACCGTCCCGGAGACCGGGCCTGCCCGCCCCTTGAGATCGAACGCATCCGAATGCAGCGCAACGGCAAGGCCGTCCACATTCACCTGGCTGGCGGCAACCGAAGGCAGGATGGCGGAAGCCTCGAGGCGGGCCTGCGTGCTTTGGCCGGCTATCTTTGCCGACAATGACTGGACCTCGATCTTGACCGGGCTTTCGGCGCTGCCGATCGTCAACGGCAGGCTGGGTCCGGATGACGTCAGATCGAGCGAAAAATCGCTGACGCCGTTCGGATTCAAGGTGCCGGCGGCGTTGCCGGAAATCTTGTCGCCCGAAAGCGTTGCATGGTCCAGGGCCAGGCCGCTCGCCAGACCGTAGCTGCCGGCGGCATCCAGATTGAGCGGCCCAAGTCCGGCCTGGCGGGTCTGGCTGGTCTCGGCGCCGGCAAGCTTGGCGTCGAACTCGATATCGGGATTGGCCGACGGGCCCGTAACATGTGCCGTGCCTTCCAGCGTTCCGGCAGCATCCAGGCCCGGCACGAAATCATTGGCGAGCGCCGCAGGCAGGCCGGCGAAATTGGCCGTCAGGTCGAGGATCTGGCCGGCGCTGCCGGAAATGGTCGCCGAGCCGCCGCCGAGATTGAGCGCAAGCTTCTCGACGCTGGCGACGCCGTTGGCGATTGCAAGGCGCGACGGCTCGGCGATCGCCGCCTTGATGCCGCGCAGGGTCGCTTCGCCGAACGCGATCTCGACGCTGGTCTTGCCGTCGGCGATCTTCACGCGCCCGGTCGCGGTGGCCGGAATTCCGGATGCCGTCGCGCCGCCGGAAAAATTGGTCCAGTCGCCGTCGCGCTTCAGGTCGATGCCGATACCGCTGACCACCGTGCTGCCGGAAGTGACGCTGTCGGCCTTGATCGTGCCCGATATTGCCGGTCCCTTGAGATAATTGGCGATCAGCGCATTGACGGTGATCGCTTTCGCCGCCACTTCGCCGCGCGCGATCGATGTGCTGGCCGCATTGATGGTGAGGTTCGGAGCCGCGCCATCCTTGGCGAAGGCGATCGTGCCGTTGATATCGCCGGTCGCCATCTGGCCGCCAAGCGCCGCCAGCGGGCCGACATCGGGAACGGCCAGCGTCAGAGTGCCCACCGGCAGGTACTGATCGTCAAGCGCGAGGTCGCCTGAAACCTTGTTGTCGCCCAGCGCAAGGCTGAGCCCCCTGATCGCGCGCTTGCCGGCGGCGCTCACCAACGACGCCTCGATGTCGAGCGGCTGCTCCTCGACGCTGCCCGTCAGCGAGATATCGGCCGAGGGGTTGGCGATGTCGGCTTTGCCCTTCGCCGAGAGCTTGATGTCCTTCACCGTGCGGCCGGCCGCCGTCAGGCTGGCGCTGTCGGCCGACACCGAGAAATCCGGCGCCCAGCGCGGACCGCTGGCGGTCAGCGCGAAATTGACCCCGCCGGCAAGCGGCGTGCCCGCCAGCGACGACAGCGCCGATACATCGCCCAGCGTTCCCTTGACGTTTGCCTTGATATCCGAGCCTTGCGCGCTGGCGGTGCCGCTGGCGCTGAGCGAGCCGGAGGTGAGTTCCAGCTCGTTGGCCGCGAAAGCGCCTTCCGGATCGCGGGTCGCGGTAGCCGAGAATTTCACCCGTTCGCCAAGCAGCGAGCTGATCTGCGGCGGCAGCGCCTTCGATACGGCGTCGGCGTTCATCTTCAGCGTCATCGACAGGTCGGCGAGCGAGACGCCGGCGGTCAGCGCGGCATTAAGCGCATCGCTGCGCAACGTGCCCTTGTCGACGGTGACGGTGTCGCGGCCGATCGAACCGGCGAGATCAGCGGCTAGCTTGCCCGTCACCAGCGGCGCCAGGGTCGCCACGTCGGTCTTCAGGCCGGCGGCCGCGAGCTTGACATTGACCGGCCCGGTGCGGGTCGCGACGTCGAAGCCGTCGGAATGGACCTGTCCCGTCACATTGTTGAGCTGCGTGCCGCCGACGGCGATCGAGGCCAAGGAGGTGCCGATGTCGACTATCGGCGCCTTGCCGTCGCCAAAGGCGCGTGCGGTCGCCTTCTCGACCGCGACCAGGATCGGCACCGCGCTGGTGCCGACGTCGATGGTGACGGGCTTGTCCTTGGCGGAGAGCTCGACGGCAAGATCACTGGCGCCCTTCGGGTCGACATTGCCGGTGGCCGTGCCGTGCACGGCGCCGCTCTCTACAATTGCGCGCTCGATATCGATCCCGCCTGTCGTGGTCGCCGTCCCGGCCACGTCGAAATTCGTCTTGCCGGCAAACAGCGACTTGAACTTCTCCGGCAGGAAGCGCTCGAATTCGCCGTCGCCTTTGGCCTCGATATAGTGGCCCTTGTCGCTCAACTGATGGCGGCCGGTGAGCTGGGCGACGATCTGACGGTCGACGACAAAGGTGCCGATGCCGTTCCAATTGGCGAGCGGCCCCGTGCCGGAGACGACGATATCGACGGGCGGCGCATCGGGGAGCTTGAGCAAATTGGCAATGATGCCGCCGGCCGGCTCCGATGCCTTGAGATCGAGGTCGAGCTTGTTGTCGGCCGGCGCGAAACGGACCTTGGCGTCGACATTGCCCTGCTTGCCGTCGCGGCGGGCGACTTTGAGCACCGTGTCGATTGCCAGCGGCGATGGATCGGCCTTGAGCGAACCCTTGGCGGCAAGTTCGGCAATGCCGCTGCCGGCGAGCTCTTGCCCGAGCGCGATCTCCGGCAGCTCGATCTCTTTGACGTCGATCGAGACCGGCAGACTGTTCGATGCGCCTTGCGACGGCTGTTGGCCGGCTCGTGGCAGCCGCGCCAACTCGATGCGCTCGGCTTCGATGCGATCGGCGCTGAAGTTGCGCGACAAAAGCGCCGTCGGCGACCAGTCGAGCGCCACCTTGCGCGCCACCAGCCAGGGCCCGGTACGATCCTCCAGCACGACATGATCGAGCCTGAGCTGACCGGACCAGATGCCTTCGATACCGCTGACGGTGATCTTGCGGTCCTCGGTCGAGGCCAGCTTCGAGATCAGACCAGCGAGATTCTGACGGCCGCCTTCGGTGCCGGTCAGCACGGCGAGGGCGCCGATCGCCACCACCAGCAACAGGAGCAGCGTGTAGAGGCAGATACGAAGGATGCGCCAGAATATCCTCATCATCAGAACGCCTGACCGATGCCGGCATAGAGGCCGAAATGCGGATCGCCCGGATCGCGGTTGAGCGGCACGGCGGCGTCGATGCGCAGCGGCCCGAATGGCGTAAGATAGCGCAGACCGACGCCGGCGCCGACCTTGACGTCGGAGAAATCGGGGAAGGATTTGGTCGAGACCGTGCCGGCATCGACGAACGGAACGATGCCGATCGTGTCGGTGACGGCCATGCGCATCTCGACCGAGGTCTCGAACAGGGACAGGCCGCCGATCGGCTGCCCGTCGATGTCCTTCGGGCCGATACCTTGATAGGCATAGCCGCGCACCGAGCCGCCGCCGCCGGAATAGAAGCGCCTGTCGGCCGGAACATTCTGCAGCCCGGTGCCAACGATCGAGCCGAGCGTGGCGCGTTCGGCGAGGACGAATCTGCTCGCCGTATCGAGCGACTGGTAAGCCGAGCCTTCGCCCTTCAACTTGAGGAATGTCGCGCCGTTCAGAATGTCGTAGCTCGGCTCGGCATAGGCGAGCGCCCGGAAACCCCTGGTCGGGTTGAGCTTGTTGTCGCGGCTGTCATAGACATATTGCAGCGGAATGCTGGCGATCAGATAGGTGTGCTTGCCGAAGGCGTCGGTGATCCTCGAGTAGTCGAGGTCGAATTCAGCCGAGACCCGCTGCCTCTTGTCGAGGTCGTAGGAGACTCCAACGTCGCCCTTGACCGAGAAATGGTCATAGGCGTCGGGGTGCTCCAACACGGTCTTGACGCCGGTGAAGAACTTGGATGTCGGCCCGAGCACCCCCGGCTTCTCGAACATGATGCCGGCATTGTAGTTGAGCGCGGAAATGCTGTTGCTGCCGATGCCGCTGATGGAGCCGTCGATGCGCAGCTTCTCTGCCTGGCCGAACAGGTTGCGGTGGCCCCAATAGCCTTCGAGCCCCAGTCCTTCCGTGTTCGAAAACGTGCCGCCGACGCCGAAAAAGCGCGGCTTGCGCTCGCTCACCTGGACGTCGATCGGAATGTTGCCTTGGGCGTCGAGGCTCTCGCCCTCCTTGATGGTCACGCTGTTGAAGACTTCGAGCCCGAGCAGCCGATCGCGGGCATCGTCAATCTCTTGCGGCGAATATTGCTGGCCCCGCTTTAGGTCGGTCATGTATTCGGTGAAGTCGCGATCGACCTTTTCGGTGCCCTCTACTGTGGTCTCGCCATAGCCGGCGACCGGGCCGGCCGCGACCGTCAGTGTCACGTCGAGCGTCGAGGTGTCATGGTCTGCGACGATCTCGCGATCCGTCACCTTGGCTAGCGGCCTGCCCTCCTCCTTGAGCGCTCGCACGATCGCCGCTTCGGCCTTGAGCACGGCACCCGAACTGGCGTCGCCGCCCGCGATCAGGCCGAAATCGGCGCTCGCCAGGCCGGCCGCGTCGCCTTTCAGTCTGATGTCGCCGAGGGTGAATTTCGGCCCGGCGGCAATGCTGACGACCACCGGAATGGGCTGCGGCCCCTTGAATTCGGCGTCCGGCGGCAGTTGGTCGATGGACTTGCCCTCTATGGTGATGGTGACCACGCCCTCGTAGCGGGCGTCGGCATAAAGGGCGGCAACCAGTTGCTCGCGGTCGCTGCGCGCCTTGGCCATCAAGCCGAGCGACCCTGATACCGGATGCTCCTCGTCATTTTTGAGCGCCGAGGCATCTTCCAGCTTCTTGACCAGATCCTTGTCGGCATCGGGAGCGTCCATGGTCACCGAATAGCGCAGCGGATCGACGATGTCGGCATCCTCGTCCTTGGACGAGCCCCAAAGCTTGATGCCGAAAATCTCGAAAGCAGCCGCCGGCCGCGCTTCGCCGGCGAGCATGGCCGCGCAGACGAGCGCCAAAAGCAGGGCGCGCGGAAGCCCGCGCCCTGGCGCGATCCCTCCTGACATCTGCGTTTCATACGCCGGCATTACGCTAACCTAGACGACAAAACTAAAATTGGAATGAAGTTCTGAAACGCTCGTAAAGGGGCCACAATCCAATTGTCTGAAATAGACCGGGCTTGGAATTCACACCTTTTGCGCCTTCGCAAGAAAGCGTGAACCCTTGTCCCATGGAGGTTCTGTCGAAATACCGGCCTGTGGCCGGCATGGAAACCGTTGGCGGGTTGAAAACCTGCCGTGTTCGGCGTTGACAAGCCTGTTTGATGCTTGATCATGCCCGGACGCTGCAATGTCGGGAGGGTGATATGGCAATGCGCGCGGCTCGTGGTTTCTCGTTCCTCATTCTTCTGTTCTTTGCCTTGAGCGGGGCCGCGCAAGCGGCCGAAGCCCGGCGAATCGTGACGACTGACAATTCCGACTATTTCGGTTTCGACCTCAGGTCCGACCAGAATGTCAGCCTCGACCAATGCAAGACCACATGCCTCGGCGATCCCGCCTGCCGCGCCTTCACCTACAACACCAAGGCCAAATGGTGCTTTCTCAAATCCGACTACAATCAGCTGAAACCCTTCAGCGGCGCCGTCGCCGGCAAAGTCGCAAACGTCGATGGCGACCCCGATATCGGCGCGCCGCCTCCACTTGCCTTCTTCCCCAACTGGATGGCCGATCAGGCCCAGCAGTTCCGCAACAAGCTGACCGATCCGGCCTATGACAAGCCGACCGAAGGGCTGGCCGCACTTCAAGCCGCGGCCGAGCAGGCAGCGCTGACCGGCGACCATCGCCTGGCCATGCAGAAATACCAGGCGGCGCTGTCTGTCCTGCCCGACGACGGCGCGCTCTGGCTGGCGCTGGCGCGCGAGACGCTCGGCGTGCAGCCGGCTTCCAACACCTCCGAACCCTCTACCCTGCCGGCAAACGTCACCTCGGCGGCCTTCAACGCCTATAAGCTGGTGCGCACGGCAAAGACCCGCGCCGAGGCGCTGGCGCTGCTTGCCGCCGGCCTCGACAAGCGCGACCTTTTCCGGCCGGCCATTCAGGCCTATGAGGCGAGCCTTGCGCTGGTGAACTCGCCAGCCGTGCAGGCCGACTACGCCGACCTCAAGGCACGCAAGGGTTTCCGCGTCATCGACCATTCCGTCGATGCCGATTCCTCTTCGCCGCGCATCTGCGCCCAGTTCTCCGAGGACTTGGTGAAGACCGGCGTCGACTATTCGCAGTTCGTCACCGTCGACAATGCCGCTCCCAAGGCTGTCGAAGCCAAGGACAAGCAGATCTGCGTCGAAGGGCTTGAACATGGCCAGCACTATGACGTGACCTTCCGCGCCGGTCTGCCGGCCGCGATCGGCGAGACGATTGCCGCCCCGGTCGTGCTGTCGATCTATGTCCAGGACCGCGCCCCGTCCGCCCGCTTCACCGGCGACAGCTTCGTGCTGCCGGCCGGCGCCCGCCGCGGCATTCCGGTCGTCACCGTCAACATGAGCGCCGCCAAGATGAAGCTCTACCGCATCGGCGACCGATCGCTGGCGCAGCTTCTGTCCGGCTACCAGTTCCTGCATCAGCTCGACGGCTACGACATTTCCACCATTTCCGACCAGATGGGCGAGCCGGTCTGGGAAGGCACGCTCGACATCGCCAACGACCTCAACAAGGAGGTCACCACCTCCTTCCCGGTCGACGAAGCGATCCCGCAGCGCAAGCCCGGCGTCTATGTGCTGACCGCCCAGCCGGTCGACGACAAGAGCGACGATTATGGTTCGCGCGCCACCCAGTGGTTCGTCGTTTCCGACATCGGTCTGTCCACTTATACCGGCCAGGACGGTCTCAACGTCTTTGCCCGCTCGCTGGGCTCTGCCAAGCCGATTGCCGGCGCCGAACTGACGCTGCTTGCCAAGAACAATGAAATCCTCGGCACGGCGACGTCCGACGCCGAGGGCCATGCCGTTTTCAACCCCGGCCTGACGCGCGGCGAAGGCGGCATGGTGCCGGCGGTGCTGATGGCCAAGCAGGGCGACAACGACTTCGTCTTCCTCGACATGGGCCGCGCCGGTTTCGATCTGTCGGACCGCGGCGTTGCCGGGCGTGCCGCGCCCGGCGCGCTCGACGTCTATGCCTGGACCGAGCGCGGCATCTACCGCGCCGGCGAAGACGTCCATGTCGCCGCCCTTGCGCGCGACGGCGCCGCCAAGGCGATCGAGAACCTGCCGCTGACCTTCATCTTCACCCGACCCGATGGCGTCGAGAACCGCCGTATCGTCAGCGACGGCGCTTCCGCCGGCGCCCATGCCGTCGATCTGTCGCTCGAGCCTAACGCCATGCGCGGCACCTGGTCGGTGTCGATCTACACCGATCCCAAGCAGGCACCGGTCGCCAGCCATATGTTCCTGGTCGAAGACTTCGTGCCGGATCGCATCGAGTTCGACTTGACGGCCGACAAGAAGGAAATCGCGCAGGGCGAGACCGCCAATGTCAGCGTCCACGGCCGCTTCCTCTATGGCGCGCCGGCCGCCGGCCTCGCGCTTGAAGGCGAGATGACGCTGTCGACCACGGACAGCTGGGATCGGTTTAAGGACTTCACCTTCGGTCTCGCCGACGAGCAGTCGGCCGAACCTTCGGTGAGGCCTTTGGCCAACCTTCCCCTCGTCGGCGGCGACGGCAAGGCGACCTTCCCGGTCTCGATCGACCAACTGCCCTCCACCACCAAGCTGATCAACGCCAAGGTCACAGTCCGCATGCGCGAAGCCGGCGGCCGTGCCGTCGAGCGCTCGCTCGACATCGCCGTCCATCCGGAAAAGGAGATGATCGGCATCCGCCCGGATTTCGAAGGCGGCGAGGTGCCGCAAGGCGGAACGGCGAAATTCAGCATCATCGCCGTCGATTCGAACGGCAAACGCGAGGAGCTGAAGGGCGCGCAGTGGTCGCTGGTCAAGGTCGAGCGCAATTACCAGTGGTACCGTTCGAACAATTCCTGGGACTATGAAGCGGTGAACCTCACCAAGGCCGTCGCCAACGGCCAGATCGACCTGAAAGCCGACGGCGAGGCGACCGTGTCGCTTCCTGTCGACTGGGGCCGCTACCGGCTCGAGGTCGAGAGGGCCGACCCCGATGGCCCGGCGACCAGCTATGAGTTCGACGCCGGCTGGTACGTCGCCTCCACCACCACCGAAACACCGGACGGCCTGGAGATCGCTCTCGACAAGGACACTTACGCCGCCGGCGAGGTGGCCAAGCTCAAGGTGTCGCCGCATTTTGCCGGCGAACTCCTGGTCACCATCGGCGCCGAGAAGTTGTTGAAGACCGTCACCGCTTCGGTGCCGACCGGCGGCAGCACCGTCGACATCCCGGTCGGCGACGACTGGGGAGCCGGCGCCTATGTCACGGCGACTTTGTTCCGGCCCGGCGATGCGCAGGTATCGCGCATGCCGGCCCGCGCAATCGGCGTCAAATGGCTGACCGTCGATCCGGGTTCGAAGAAGCTCACTGTTGCGCTTACGCCGCCTGAAAAGACGGCCCCGCGCCAGCAGCTGTCGATCCCGGTCGCCGTCAGCGGCGCGCAAGCCGGCAGCAAGGCCTATGTGATGGTCGCGGCCGTCGATGTCGGCATCCTCAATCTCACCAACTACAAGGCGCCCGATCCGGAGGACTGGTTCTTCGGCCAGCGCATGCTGGGTCTGGAAATCCGCGACCTTTATGGCCGCCTGATCGACGGTTCGCTCGGCACCACCGGCAAATTGCGGACCGGCGGCGACGGCGCCAACATGCAGTCGCAGGGCAGCCCGCCGACCGAGAAGCTGGTCGCCTTCTTCTCCGGCCCGGTCGAGCTCGATGCCAACGGCAAGGCGCGGATCGATTTCGACATCCCGCAGTTCAACGGCACCGTGCGCGTCATGGCCGTCGCCTGGACCAAAGAGGCCGTCGGCCATGCTCAAACCGACGTCATCGTGCGCGATCCGGTGGTGATCACCGCCGGCCTGCCGCGCTTCCTGGCGCCTGGCGATGCCGCGACCATGCGTCTCGACATCGCCGACACCGACGGCCCTGCCGGCGACTACAAGCTGTCGGTCACCACGACCGGCGATCTCTCGACCGGCGACAAGCCCCTGCCCGAGAAGCTGACGCTTAGCCAGGGCAAGCGGCAAGCGCTCTCATTTCCGCTGATCGCGCAGACGGCGGGCGACGCTTCGATCACCGTCAAGCTCGCGCATACCGGCGGAACGGAGGTCGAGCAGACGCTCTACCTGCCGGTGCGCCCGGCGCAGCTCCCGGTCACCAACCGCATGGTGGTCGACCTGAAGCCCAATGGCGGAGCCTTGCGCGTCGACAAGGAGCTGCTCGCCGCAAGCGTGCTCGACGGTGCTTCGGTCAGCATCGGCGTCTCGCAGGCAGCCGCCTTCGACGTCCCTTCGCTTTTGATGACGCTCGATCGCTACCCCTATGGCTGCGCCGAACAGACAACCAGCCGCGCCTTGCCGCTGCTCTATGTCAACGACATGGCCAAAAGCATCGGCATGGAGAGGGATCCGGACCTGCATGGGCGCATCCAAGATGCCGTCTACAAGGTGCTGAGCTACCAGGCATCAAGCGGCAGCTTCGGCCTCTGGGGCCCGGGGTCCGGCGATCTCTGGCTCGATGCTTATGTCACGGAGTTCCTGACCCGGGCACGCGAGCAGAAATACGACGTGCCGGCTCAGGCGATGAACCAGGCGCTGAACAACCTGCAGAACTCGCTTGGTTATGACCAGGACGTCCAGGATCGCGGCAGCGAGATCGCCTACGCGCTCTATGTGCTCGCCCGCAACAAGAACGCCTCGATCGGCGATCTGCGCTACTATTCGGACACGCAGCTCGAGTCCTTCTCGAGCCCGATGGCTGTCGCCCAACTGGCCGCGAGCCTGGCGCTCTATGGCGACACCCAGCGTTCGGAGGCGACTTTCCAGACGGCCTTGCGGCTGGCACAGGCAAGCACCGAATACGACTATTATCGCTCCGATTATGGCTCGCCCCTGCGTGACGGCGCGGCGATGCTTGCGCTGGCCGCGGAATCGAAGCCGGTGCCGAGCATCGTGCCGCAGCTGATCAGGCTGGTGGCGCGTGAACGCGCCGACGCCCGCTGGACGAGCACGCAGGACGAATCCTGGATGCTCCTTGCGGCAAGGGCGCTGAAGGAAGGCAACAATTCGATCACGCTTTCCGTCAACGGCGCGCCGCATACCGGCGGCTATTCCGATCGGGTTGCCGGCAACGACCTTGTCGACAGCCCGCTCGCCATCGCCAACACCGGCACGACGGCGCTGCAGGCGGTGGTCACCGCGGTGGCCGCACCCGTCGAGCCGCTGCCGGCCGGCGGCGACGGCTTCACCATCGATCGTACCTACTACAGGCTCGACGGCACCGAGGCCAACATCACCGAGGCCAGGCAGAACGAACGCTATGTGGTCGTGCTCAAGGTCTATGAGCAGAACAAATGGCCCTCGCGCCTGCTGATCACCGATCTGTTGCCGGCCGGCTTCGAGATAGACAATCCGAGCCTGGTGTCCAGCGCTCAGTTGTCGAACTTCTCCTGGCTGGCGCAGACCGACGCCGCGCATCTGGAGTTCCGCGACGACCGCTTCGTCGCCGCCTTCAATCCCAACGAAGGCGACGGCGACCGCAACATCACGCTGGCCTATGTCGTGCGCGCCGTGAGGCCCGGCACCTATGCCCATCCGGCGGCGACGGTGGAGGACATGTACCGGCCGCAATATTCGGCCCGCACCGCCTCCGGCATGGTGGAGGTCAAGGCGGAGTAAGTATTCCGACGCTGGCGATCACAAACATGGCGATAGCGCTGCCCCTCATCCGCCTTCCGGCACCTTCTTCCCGTGAAAGACGGGGAGAAGGGACAAGCTCCAGCGCTGACGCCCCCCTCTCCCCGTCTTTCACGGGAAGAGGGTCAGGGTGAGGGGCAGCACCATGCTTTCCAAAAGATTTTTGCGCCGCGCTGCCATAACGGCAGCTTCCTCCGCCGCCTGTCTTGCCCTTTCCGTCGCCGCTCTCTGGCAGCTCGACCGCGCCTTCCCGCCGCCGCTCCCGGCGCCGCTGACGGTCTCCACCGAAGTGCAGGACCGCGACGGCGAACTCTTGCGCGCCTTCGCGACGCCGGACGGCTACTGGCGGCTTGGGACCCGGCTCGACCAGGTCGACAAGCAGTTCGTCGACATGCTGGTCGCTTATGAAGACAAGCGCTTCTGGGACCACCGCGGCGTCGACATGCTGGCGCTTTGTCGCGCCGCCGGGCAGTTCGCCACCAGCGGCCACATCGTTTCCGGCGGCTCGACGCTCTCGATGCAGCTTGCCCGTCTGATCGAGCCGCGCGACAGCCGCAGCCTCGCCTCCAAGGCCAGGCAAATCCTGCGCGCCATCCAGATCGAGCGGCGTTTGTCCAAGCGCGAAATCCTCGAGCGCTACCTGACGCTGGCGCCCTATGGCGGCAACCTGGAAGGTGTGCGCGCCGCCTCGCTCGCCTATTTCGGCAAGGAGCCGAAGCGGCTGACCGTATCGGAAGCAGCACTTTTGGTCGCGCTGCCGCAGTTGCCGGAAAAGCGCCGGCCAGACCGCAATCTCGACATCGCGCATGCCGCGCGCGACCGCGTGCTCACCCGCATGGTCTCGGCCGGTCTGCTCAACGAACGAGAGGCAGCGCGCGCCGCGCTCGACGACGTCTCCGGCCTGCGCCGCAAGCTGCCGGCATTGGCAGCGCATGCTTCCTACGCCATGCTGCCCAAGGCTGAACCCGGCAAGCCGCTGCAACTCACCATCCGCCGCAGTGTTCAGCAAGGGCTGGAGCAGGTGGCGAAAGAGGCCGCCAGGAAGCTCGGCCCAAAGCTTTCCGTCGCCATGGTGATGGCCGATGCCCGCACCGGCGACATTCTTGGCGAAGTTGGCTCAGCCGATTTCTTCGACGCCAGCCGATCCGGCTGGATCGACATGACCAAAGTAGTGCGCTCGCCCGGCTCGACGCTGAAGCCGTTCATCTATGGGCTTGCCTTCGAGCAAGGCCTAGTGGCGCAGGAGACGATCATCGAGGACGCCCCCGCCGACTTTGGCGGCTACCGGCCGAAGAATTTCGACATGGGCTACCAAGGCGACGTCAGCATCAGGCAGGCGCTGCAGCTGTCGCTCAACGTGCCGGCGATCCGGGTGCTGGACGCGGTTGGTCCCGCACGGCTCACGGCGCGCTTCCGCCAGGCCGGCGTCAACCTGGTCCTGCCGCTCAACGAGGCGCCCGGGCTGGCGATCGGCCTCGGCGGCGCCGGGGTGACTTTGCGCGACCTGGTGCAGCTGTATACCGGCCTCGCCAATGGCGGCAAGATGCACGCGCTGCATGACGGCACCGAGCCCGCCGATGCCGAGCGCATCACCGCCACTATCCTCGACGACCAGGCCGCCTGGCAGATCGACGACATCCTGTCCGGCGTGAAGCCGCCCGAAGGTGCGGCCCAGCGCGGCATCGCCTACAAGACCGGCACATCTTACGGCTATCGCGATGCCTGGTCGGTTGGCTTCGACGGCCGCTATGTGCTTGGCGTCTGGGTCGGCCGTGCCGACGCCGGCCCGGTACCTGGCCTCTCCGGCTATGTTTCGGCCGCGCCCATTCTCTTCGAAGGCTTTGTCCGCTCGGGTTTGGCCAGCGTGCCGCTGCCCGGCCGGCCGCCGGGTCTCTTCAATCCCAAACGCGAAGAATTGCCGGTGACGCTCGCCCGCTTCGGCGCCGGCTCCGACGGGCTGGTGCAGGCAACGCCGACCGAGCCGGCGCCCACCATCGTCTTCCCGCCGGACGGGGCTCGCGTCGACCTCGGCACCAATTCGGCGGACGCTTCGCCGCTTGTGCTGAAGCTGCAAGGCGGGCGCGCGCCGTTCCGCTGGCTTGCCAACGGCAAGCCGCTCGCCGGCATCGACCGCCGCCGCACCGCGACGTGGCAGCCCGACGGCACCGGCTATTCGACGCTCACCGTTATCGACGCCGCCGGGCGCGCGGCCAGCGTGAAGGTTTTCGTTGAATAGAATCCGGCAAGCGATTCGGCGCGTTGCGCCTTTCAAGGGTCGAAAGGCACTTCTCTCGAGGCTTATTGCGAAGCGCACCCGTCCTTCAGCGGGGAGCAGCTATTATCCTCCCGCATTGGCTCTCCTGGCTGCCTTCTCCGCCCACGCCGACCCCCTGCCCGCCGGATTCGTCCGGCTCGCCGATGTCGATCCGACCATTCGCCAGGACATTCGCTATGCCGGGCTGGGAAACTTCCTGCAGCGCGAGGTCGACGGCTACGAAGCGCCGGTCTGCATCCTGACCGCGCCGGCGGCGAAGGCGCTGTCCGTCGTCCAGAAAGCAATGACGGCCGAGGGCCTCACGCTGATCGTCTTCGACTGTTACCGCCCGGCACGCGCCGTCGCCGACATGGTCAGATGGACAAGGCAAGGCGGCCCGCCCGATCCGCAATGGTATCCGAAGGTCGAGCGCGGCGACCTCATCGCCGAGGGCTATGTCGGCGAACTGTCCAGCCACTCGCGGGGCTCGACCGTTGACCTCGCCGTCGCTGAGCTTGACAAGACAAGCCCGGCTCATTCCGCTTGCGGCGCGACTGACGCCCGCACGCTCGACTTCGGCACCGGATTCGACTGTTTCGATTCGGCGAGCGAGACGGCCCACCGCCCGCTGCCCCTCCAAGCGACGGCAAACCGCACGATGCTGCTTTCGGCCATGCGCGCCGCCGGCTTCCGCAACTATGCGCGGGAATGGTGGCATTTCACCCTCGCCGACGAGCCGTTCCCAAAGCAGCGCTTCGATTTTCCGGTGACCGCCGACTAGGGCACAGGACTTGCCCGGATCGCGGCCGGTTCTAATTAGGCCCGCTGACGAGGAACCACGCTGCTGGCAAGTGAGGAAGATATTTCCTCGACTGGCCGCCCCTCGGCGAAAAATTGCTGCAAGGAGATGAAAAAGGCAACATTGAGTGCATCTAATTTCTATAAATTCGCTAGAGTTCGGGCCGTTCAACGGAGGCGGAAATGACCAACCCTCATTTCGGGAAACTGCTCGGCGCGCTGGTCGCCACATCTGTCCAGTTCGGCTCGCTCGGTTTCGCTTTTGCCGATACGACCATTCTGAATGTGTCCTACGACCCGACACGTGAGCTCTACAAAGCCTATGACGAGGCCTTCACCGCGCACTGGAAGGCGGAGACCGGAGAAACCGTTACCATCCAACAGTCGCATGGCGGATCCGGCGCCCAAGCGCGAGCCGTCATCGACGGTCTCGACGCCGATGTCGTGACGCTGGCGCTCGAAGGCGACATCAACGCCATTGCCGCGAAGACGAAAAAGATCAATCCGGACTGGCGCACGAAGTTCGAGAACAACTCGGCCCCCTACACCTCGACCATCATCTTCCTGGTGCGCAAGGGCAATCCCAAGGGCATCCATGACTGGAGCGATCTGGTGAAGGACGGCGTCCAGGTAATCACGCCGAACCCCAAGACCTCGGGCGGCGCGCGCTGGAACTACCTCGCCGCCTGGGCTTATGCCAATGCCAATGACGGCAATGACGAAGCCAAGACCAAGGAGTTCGTTGGCAAGCTCTATGCGAATGTCCCGGTCCTCGATACCGGTGCCCGCGGCTCGACCGTGACCTTTGCGCAGAAGGGGCTGGGCGACGTGCTGATCGCCTGGGAGAACGAAGCCTATCTCGCGCTTGATGAATTCGGCGCCGACAATTTCGACATCGTCTACCCGCCGACCTCCATCCTGGCCGAGCCGCCGGTCGCCGTCGTCGACGGCAATGTCGACGCCAAGGGCACCCGCAAGGTCGCCGAGGCTTATCTGAGCTGGCTCTATTCGAAGGAAGCTCAGACCATCATCGCCAAGAACCACTATCGTCCGGCCAAGCCCGACCTGGTGCCTGCCGAGGATCTCGCCAAGCTCCCAGCAATCAAGCTTGTCACCATCGACGATCCGCAATTCGGCGGTTGGAAGAAGGCGCAGCCTTATCATTTCGGCGACGGTGGTATATTCGACCAGATTTACAAGCCCGCCCAATGAAGCATGGCGGCCATAGGCCGGATGAAACCTGATTGGGTCTATTGTACGAGTGCCCGAGCCGAGGCGAAGGGCACTCTGGTCTGAGTAAGAAGGGACGATCCAGAACAGCATGAACACAGCACCCGCCAAGGCGGGGTGGCGGTTCAGACAGCCGAGTGTCATTCCGGGCTTCGGATTGACGCTCGGCTTCTCGCTTGCCTACCTCACGCTCATCATCCTCATTCCGCTTTCGGGGCTGGTCTGGCGTTCGGCCGCGCTCGGCTGGACCGACTTCTGGGCGATCGCCGTCGACCGGCGCACTCTCAATGCGCTGAAGATCAGCTTCGGCACCGCCTTCCTGGCCGCCGCGGTCAACGTCGTCTTCGGCACCATCGTCGCCTGGGTGCTGGTCCGCTACCGCTTCCCCGGCCGACGCATCGCCGATGCGATGGTCGACCTGCCCTTCGCCTTGCCCACCGCAGTCGCCGGTATCGCGCTCACCACACTCTATGCGCCGAATGGCTGGATCGGCCAGCTTCTGATGCCGCTCGGCATAAAGGTCGCCTACACCCCGCTCGGCATCGTCATCGCCTTGGTGTTCATCGGCCTACCCTTCGTGGTGCGCACCGTCCAGCCAATCATGGAGGAGCTCGACAGGGAGGTCGAGGAAGCTGCCGCCACGCTTGGCGCCAACCGCTTCCAGACCATCACTCGTGTGCTCTTCCCGGGACTGGCGCCGGCCATCGTCACCGGCTTCTCGCTCGCCTTCGCGCGCGGTGTCGGCGAATACGGCTCGGTCATCTTCATCGCCGGCAACCTGCCCTTCAAGTCGGAGATCGCGCCGCTCCTCATCGTCATCCGGCTCGAGGAATACAATTACGAGGCGGCGACCGCGATCGCCGCGATCATGCTGGCGCTGTCCTTCGTGATGCTTTTGGTCGTCAACCTCGTCCAGACATGGAGCCGCAAGCGCTATGGCTGATCCCGAGATCAAATCCTACGAACCGCATCACGAAAGCCAGTCGGCCGCGGTGACCGAAAGCCGGCCGGTGCGCTGGGTGGCGATGGGAATAGCCTTCGCCTTCCTCGCCGTCTTCCTGCTTCTGCCGCTGATCGTTGTCTTCCACGAGGCGCTTAGCAAAGGCATCGGCGCCTACACGGAGGCGCTTGCCAGCCCCGACACGCGCTCGGCGATCCGCCTGACGCTGCTGGTGGCGGCGATCTCGGTGCCGCTCAACCTCATTTTCGGCATCTCGGCTGCCTGGGCGATCGCCAAGTTCGAGTTCAAGGGCAAGGCCTTTCTGACCACCCTCATCGACCTGCCGTTCTCGGTGTCGCCCGTCATTTCCGGCCTGGTTTATGTGCTCCTCTTCGGGGCGCAAGGCCTGCTCGGCGCGTGGCTGAAGGCGCATGGCATCGTCATCCTGTTCGCCGTGCCGGGCATTGTGCTCGCAACCATCTTCGTCACTTTCCCCTTTGTCGCCCGCGAGCTGATCCCGCTGATGCAGGAACAGGGCAATGGCGACGAGGAGGCGGCCCTGTCACTCGGCGCCAATGGCTGGCAGGCCTTCTGGTATGTGACGCTGCCCAACGTCAAATGGGGCCTGCTCTACGGCGTGCTACTCTGCAACGCGCGCGCCATGGGCGAGTTCGGCGCCGTGTCGGTGGTCTCAGGTCACATTCGCGGCCTCACCAACACCATGCCGCTGCATGTGGAAATTCTCTACAATGAGTATAACGCCGTCGGGGCCTTCGCGGTCGCCTCGCTGCTTGCCGGCCTGGCTTTGGTGACGCTGGTCTTGAAAACACTTCTGGAGATGCGCTACGGCGCCGAGATTGCCGCGACGCGCGGACATTAGATGCATGCCGCCCGAAACCGCGTAGCATGCATCAACTGATTGAGGGATCTGTATGGAAGTTCGCGTTGTCAACGTGCGCAAGGAGTTCGAGCGGTTTCCGGCGCTCCACGACGTTTCGCTCGACATCAGGTCGGGCGAGCTTATCGCGCTGCTCGGGCCATCCGGTTCCGGCAAGACGACGCTGCTCCGCCTGATCGCCGGCCTGGAGCGGCCCACCAAGGGCGCCATCTTCTTCGGCCAAGAGGATGCTTCGCAGAAGTCGATCCAGGAGCGCAATGTCGGCTTCGTGTTCCAGCATTACGCTCTGTTCCGACACATGACGGTTGCCGACAATATCGGCTTCGGCCTCAAGGTCCGGCACGGCGCCGCGCGTCCCTCGGCGCAGGAGATCCGCCGCCGCGCTTCGGAACTCCTCGACCTCGTCCAGCTGTCGGGGCTGGAAAAGCGCTATCCGGCGCAGCTTTCCGGCGGCCAGCGCCAGCGCGTCGCGCTCGCCCGCGCCATGGCCATCGAGCCCAAGGTGCTTTTGCTCGACGAGCCGTTCGGCGCGCTTGACGCGCAGGTGCGCCGCGAGCTGCGCCGCTGGCTGCGCGAAATCCACGACGCCACCGGCCACACCACCGTCTTCGTTACCCACGACCAGGAGGAGGCGCTCGAACTCGCCGACCGCGTTGTCGTCATGAGCCAAGGTCGCATCGAGCAGGTCGGCTCGGCCGACGAGATCTACGACACGCCGAACTCGCCTTTCGTCTACAGCTTCATCGGCGAATCGAGCTCGCTGCCGGTCAAGGTCGACAATGGCGAGATCTGGCTCGCCGACCGACCGGTCGGCCTGCAGGCGCCGCATGCGCCGTCGGGAGAGGCCCTGCTCTACTTTCGTCCGCACGATGTCGAGCTGCTCGACGGCTGCAGCGGCTGCATTGCCGGGACGGTCGCCGCCAGCCGCCGCGTCGCCGGCACAAGGCGGGTCGAGCTCGAGATCGGCGGCGAGCGTCAGCGCGTCGAGATCGAGCTGCCGGTCGACCATCCGGCGGCACAGAAGAGCCGGGTCGCTTTCAGGCCGAGGCGCTGGAAGCTTTTCCCGGCCTCCTGACCTATTTGCCGCCTGCCACGTCCAGGCGCCCGGTAGAGGAGCCGCGATGAATCAGGTTGGAAGAAAATCCTACCAAGCGGCTGTTCGGGCGGGAGATTTTCCCGCTGCTCGTGCGTCCCCCGGGCCGCGTGCCTCGCGCAGCCAGGCTTTCCTTTTTATGGTCACACCATAGTTCTGATTGTCTGGAGGAGGACCGTTTTCATGAAGCGCTTATTGCTGGGTATTGCCACGCTTGCCGGCTTCGTCGTCCTCGCGTCCTCCCAAGCCTGGTCGGCCGACAAGCTGCTCAATGCCTCCTACGACGTCGGCCGCGAATTGTTTGCCGACATCAACAAGGCTTTCATCGCTGAGCATCCCGGCGTGACCGTCGATCAGTCCCACGCCGGAACCTCGGCGCAGGCTCGTGCCATCGCGGAAGGTTTGGCAGCCGACGTCGTCACCTTCAACCAGGTCACCGACGTCGATTTCCTGGTCAAGAGGGGTCTGATCTCCGCGGACTGGCAGAAGGATTTCCCAGACAACGCATCGCCTTTCTATTCGCTGCCGTCCTTCCTTGTTCGTGCCGGCAATCCCAAGCACATCAAGGACTGGAACGATCTGGTGCGTGACGACGTGCAGGTGATCTTCCCCAACCCGAAGACATCAGGCAATGCCCGCTATACCTATCTCGCTGCCACCGCTTACGCGAAGGAAGCCTTCAAGGGCGACGACGCCAAGGTGAAGGAGTTCATCGCCAAGCTGTTTGCCAACGTGCCGATCTTCGACACCGGCGGCCGCGCCGCCACCACCACCTTCGTGCAGCGCGAGATCGGCGACGTGCTGATCACCTTCGAATCCGAAACGCGCGGCATCCGCAGGGAATATGGCGACGACAAGTTCGAGCAGGTCACGCCTTCAGTCAGCCTGCTGGCCGAATTCCCGGTGGCGATCGTCGATAAGATCGCCGACGAGCACGGTAGCCGCGATCTCGCCAAGACCTATCTCGAATTCCTCTATTCGCCCGAGGGCCAGGACATTGCCGCCCGCAACGGCCTGCGGGCCCGCGACGCAGCAGTGGCCGCCAAATACAAAGCCGAGTTTCCCGACGTGCGCCTGTTGACGGTAGACGAGATCTTCGGCGGCTGGGATAGGGTGCAGAAAGAGCATTTCGCGGCAGGCGGCTTGCTCGATCAGGCCTATGGCAGCCGGTAGCGCTTACAATCAAAAGAAGTGGAAAGCCGTCATCGCCGTCGGCATCGCCGGCTTTTTTCAATCTGGAGCCGGCATCACTTTGCCGGCGAAATCAACGCGGCCAATGTGAAAAACATTACGAAGAATCAACGCGTTTGTGCCTAACCTGTGTCGACGAATTGTTGTGCCAAGCCGCGTAGCGCGGCCAAACTGTCATGATTTGCACACAAACAACCGCCAGATGCAGGCGATTGGGGTTTGATAAACTGAATCGGGCATGCTGACCAAAAAAGGCAAATACGGCCTCAAGGCCCTCGTGCATCTTTCCGGCCTGCCGGCTGGCCAGCTTGCATTCGTCAACGACATAGCGGTCGCAAACAACATCCCGAAGAAGTTCCTGGACGCCATTCTGGGCGAATTGCGCAATGCCGGCTTCGTCCAGAGCCGCAAGGGCAAGGAAGGCGGCTATCGCCTCGCCAGGCCCGCTTCCGAGATCAAGATCGGCCATGTCGTGCGCGTGCTCGACGGGCCGCTGGCGCCGATCCCTTGCGCCAGCCGCACGCAATATCAGCGCTGCGAGGACTGCGACGAGGCGACGTGCCAGGTCCGCCACATGATGCTGGAAGTGCGCCAGGCGATCGCCGAGGTGCTCGACAACCGCAGCCTCGCCGCCATGCGCGACGCCGACAACGACGATTTCCCGGTCGAACTCACGTCGCAGATCTGACCGCTCAGCCGCGCCGTCTCGCCGTTGGTTGTCTGTCCGCGACAGACGCTGTAAATCGGCTGACGGATGGATCAAGGTTTGGGGGTATCTAACGCATGAGGCTGCCTCGGCTTGGCAAGTCCCGCAGGGCCAACCGGCAACCGTCATCCGCCAGCATCTATCATACCGAGATCATCGCCGACGTTGCAGTGCCGGAGCGCGGCGAGACCGTCCGCTTCTTCAGCCGCAAGCTCCTCCGCCCCGGCAAGTTGCGCAGCGTCTCCAACAAGGATCTGCGCGAAAGCCTGCTATCCATGTTCTATCTCGGGGTGGCGGCGGTGCTGCCGGTGGCCTGGTGGGCGCCGATCTGCGATTGGGTTTCGACGCTTCGACGCAAGCGTCATTTTCGCAAGGATTTCGCGCGGTATGACGTGGCGATCAAAGCGGTGCTTGGCGATGATGCCGACACGCGAAGCCTTTTCAGGGGACATCTCGCCGCCGCGCATCGCCGCCGTCTGATGCTTGCCGCTCATCTGGCGCCTGGCAGGCGCTGGTCGCCGGCGATCCGGCTGGAAGGCATCGACGGCTTGCGCGAGGCCTTGCAGCGCGGCCGCGGCGCCATCGTCTGGTGCGATCAGTTCGTCGCCCAGACCATCATGGGCAAGCGCGCCCTCTTCGAAGCCGGCATCGAAGCGCACCAGGTGAGCGTCAACTTCCACGGCTTTTCGGAAAGCAAATTCGGCCTGCATGTGATCAACAAGCCGCTGGTCGAGGTCGAAAACCGGTTTCTGAAGAGCCGCATCGTCTTTGAGCGCGCCGAAGCCTACCAGGTTACGGCGCGCATCCAGAAGACGCTGAAGGAGAACGGAGTCGTGCTGATGACCAACACCATCCACGCGGGATCTACCTTCACCGAGAGCGCCATGGGCGAGCGTGGCTGGACCCACCTCGCCTCGGCGCCGGCGAATTTTGCGGCGCGCGCCGGCGCTGCGCTGTTTGGCATGTCGACCCTGGAGACAGTGCCCTTTCGCGAATACCGGGCGATCGTCAGTCCCGAACTGAAGCCCAACGCTGTCCAGCCTGCATCCCGGCCGGCAAAGGACGTGGCGGCAAAGAACCTCGTTCTGCAAGCGGCCTATATCCTGCTCAAGCGCGACCGACTGCTGGAAGCGGTCAAACTGCATCCCGAGCAGATGATGGCCTGGTCCAGCGCCAACCGGCTCACCGGACAGCAGGATCAAGCCGCGATCGGCGCCGACGCCGCATAATGCATTTCCCCCAGACGCGCAGCAGTTTTGGGTCAACGACATGCATCAGAACGAAGACTGAAAAGTGCGTCGCCTGAACCTGGTCAGCTCGAGGGGCTTGAGCTCAGTGCTTGCTTAAGGATGGCCGCGACGCTCCGCGCGCCATCCGCCGTCACTGCCGGTTCGTCCGGCTCCGGTTCTTCCAGGGTCGCGAACTGGCTGTCGACCAGACTCGCCGGCATGAAATGGCCTTTGCGCCCCGACACCCGTCGCCGGGCAGTCTCGCGATCGATCTTCAGATAGAGGAAGACGATGCCCGGGCAAAAGCTGAGCAGCCGGTTCCGGTAGCTGCGCTTCAGCGCCGAACAGGCCGCCACCGGCTTGTGTCCCTCGCCGACCGAGGCTGCGATGCGCTCGCCGATGGCATCGAGCCAACCCTCGCGCAACGCATCCGTCAGCGGCTCGCCGCGCGCCATGCGCGCCACGTTTTTCGGCGGATGCAACCGGTCGCCCTCGATGAAGACCGCGCCCAGCGCCTCGGCCAGCGCTTCGCCCATCACCGTCTTGCCGCAGCCGGCGACCCCCATCACGACTATGGCCGGCGCTGACCGGATGTCGTTCAATGGAAACCTCCGACGGCTGTGACCTTACGATCCTTCATCCACAGTCAGCGGCTTGCCGGCGCACGGCCATAGAGCAAAAGCATGGCCACGATCACGACGCCGTAAATGATCTGCCGCCCCGCCTCCGGCATCTGCATGACCGACAGGATCGATTGCAGCAGCGTGATCAGGATCACGCCGGCGACGGTGCCAAGATATGAGCCGCGGCCGCCGAGGATCGAAGTGCCGCCCAGCACCACGGCGGCGATCGACGGCAACAGATAGGCGTCGCCCATCGACTGCGCCGCCTTCGATGCGTAGCCCGCGAGCAGGACGCCCCCGAAGGCCGAGAGCCCGCCGGAGACGGCAAAGGCAATCAGCACCACGCGGCGCGTGTCGATTCCGGAAAGATAGGCGGCGCGCTCACGGTTACCGATGCCGTAAACGACGCGGCCGAAGGAGGTGCGGGTCAGCACGAAAACCATTGCCGCCCCTATCAGCGCCCAGATGATCACCGCGTTCGGCACCCCCGGAATGGTGAAGCCGGTCGCAAGGTAGCGCATCGCCGCTGTCGCCGAATCCTGCGGCGAGAACCCGCCCGTATAGACCACCATCAGCCCTTGCGCGACGGCGTTGGTGGCTAGAGTGATGATCATCGAGGGAATGCGCAAATAAGCCACGCCGACGCCGTTGACGATGCCGATCGCGACCCCGCACAGGACGCCGAACGGGATGGCGAGCGCGACGCCGACCGGACCGTAGGCTGCAGCGGCACAGGCCATCATCGCGCCGGTCGCCACCGACCACGGCACGGAAAGGTCGATCTGGCCGAGCAGGATTACCAGCATCATGCCAGTGGCGATCACGCCGAGGAATGACGCGACCTTCAGCTGCTGCAGGAGATATTCCGGCGAGAGAAAACTGCGCGAATAGAGGCTACCTAGCAGAAGCAGGATAACGATGCAGGCAAAGGCGGTCGCCACCGCCGGATCGGCGCGGCGGATGAATTTCGGCATGCGGCTGGCGATGCCGCCAAGCGTCGTTTCGCTCACAGGAACCACTCCAGCCGGTTGCGCACCCGAAACAGCGCGAAGGCGCCGAGGCTGACCGCGATCAACAGGATGATGCCCTGGAACAGCGGCTGCCAGAGCGGGTCGAAATCGAAGACGAACAGCAGGTCGCCGATGGTGCGGAAGGCGAGCGCTCCGAAGATCGCGCCAATAGCGCTGCCTTTGCCCCCGAACAGCGAGACGCCGCCGAGCACAACTGCCGCGATCGAGAACAACGTGTAGGTATTGCCGCTCGCATAGGCAGCCTCGCCCGTATAGGTAAAGAAGGTGAGGAACAGGCCGCCAATCGCGGCAAGCAGTCCGGCCAGCGTGTAGGCAAGGAACTTGCCCCTGCGGATCGGCACACCCGACATATAGGCTGCCGTTTCGGACGAGCCCGCAGCGTAAGCGGCGCGGCCGAGCTCGGAGCGGCGGAACGGCATCCACACGACAAGCACGACGACGAACAGCGCCATCAGGCTTGCCGGCACGACGCCGAAGAAGCGCCCTGTCAGGAAATCGGCGACGTCCTCGTTGACCGATCCGCCGGGAACCGGTCGCAAAAGCAGCGCGAGACCGAAATAGACGGCGCCCGTGGCTATCGTAGCGACGATCGGCTGCAGGCGCCCGTAGATCACGATGGCGCCGTTGATTGCCCCGCAGACGAGCCCGGTGCCAAGCACAGCCACCAATCCGAACGCCGTCTCGAGACCCGTGCCGATGACGAGCCAGGAAGCCATGCAATTGGTCAGCGTGAAGATCATGCCGACCGAGAGATCGATGCCGGCGGTGATCACAACCAGCGTTTGCGCCATCGCCACGAAGGCAAGCAGAACGCCCTTGTTCGCCGCCGTCTGCACGACATTGGCCGTGAAGCCGGCTGGATGATTGCCGCTGTAGATCGCGAACATGACGATGAAGATGGCGAACGCCAGCAGCGTTCCGCGCTGTTCGGCCAGCCAATAGCGCCAATCCTTCACGCGCCCTCTCCTTGTTCTGCCCGCCCGCTGCCGCCGTGGATATTCAGCGCGCTGGCGATCAGCGCGTGCTCGGTGATATCGGCGCCAACCAGCTCGCGCTTGATGGCGCCGTCATAAAGCACGAGCACGCGGTCGCAGCAGCCGATCAGCTCGTCATAGTCGGTCGAATAAAACAATATCGCGGCGCCGGCGTCGGCGAGCTTACGCATCAGCTGATAGAGCTCCTGCTTGGTGCCGACATCGATGCCGCGCGTCGGATCGTTGAGCAGAATGATGCGCGGCTGCCGCATCAGCCATTTGGCGATCACCACCTTCTGCTGGTTGCCGCCGGACAGCGCCCCGACAGGGATATCGAGCCCCGCCGTCTTGATGGCCAGTAATTCAACCATGTCATCGATCAGCCGCTGCTCGGCGGCACGGTCGATGACGCTGGCCTTGGACAGCCTGTCTAGTGCTGCGAAGGAAAGGTTCTCGCGCACCGTCATCGGCAGCATCAGCCCTTCCGTCTTGCGGTCTTCCGGGATCAGCGCCATGCCGATACGGTCATCGCTGGCGGCTGCCGGGCTGGCAATCGAAACCTTCTTGCCGTCGACCAGGATCTGCCCGGAAAGACCTCGCAGAACGCCGAAGAACGCCAGCAGCAGCTCACGCTGACCCTGGCCGTCGAGCCCGCCCAATCCTACCACCTCGCCGGCCGCAACCGAGAGCGAGATATTGTCCAGCCTATCGCTCCAGGACAGGTTGCGCACCTCCAGCACAGGAGCCGCAACCGTCTGGGGCCTGGTCGGCTTCGGCGGAAAGATGTGGCTGTATTCCCGGCCGATCATCAGCTCGACGACTTCGTTGTCGCTCTTCGATCCAGCCCGATAGCTGGCAACATTGCGGCCGTTGCGAAACACCGTGCACTGGTCGGCAAGCTCGGAGATCTCGTTCATTCGGTGGGAGATATAGAGCAGCGCCAGCCCTTCCTGGCGCAACCGCTTCAGCACCTCGAAGACCTTCGCGACATCGGCGGCGGTCAGCGCCGACGTCGCTTCGTCGAGGATCAGGATGCGCGGCTTCCTGGCCAACGCCTTGGCGATCTCGACCATCTGTCGTCGCGAGAGCGGCAGGTCCTTGATCAGCGCCAGGGGGTGAATATCGGCGGCACCGGCGCGGGCAAGCGCCTGTTCCGCGAGGCGCCGTTGCGCCTTGCGATCGATCATGCCGAAGCGTTTCGGCGGGTCGGATATGACGATGTTGTCGGCGACGCTCAGCTCCGGAATGAGCGACAGCTCCTGGAAGATGCAGACGATGCCGGCCTGGTTTGCCGCGGCGGGCGAAGCAAATGTCACCTCGCGGCCGTCCAGGGTCATGGTACCTTCATCCGGCGCGACGACACCGGCCATGACCTTGATCAAAGTCGATTTGCCGGCGCCGTTCTCACCGAGAATGGCGTGGATGCTGCCGGCCGTGACGGTGAGATCGGCCTTTTCCAGGGCGCGCACGCCGCCATAGCGCTTGGATATGCCTTCCATGCGGAAGAGCGGAGCCGCGCCGTTCATCAGCCCTCCCCAGGCCAGTTCGTGATTGGCATCAAGCGGCCGGCGCCGCGGCTTCCGCGACGCCGGTCCGTCAGACTATTTGTTTTCCTTGGTCTGGCCCATGATCTCCTGCGCGGTGAAATTGATGCCGCAGGTCGGGAAGGAATTGCCGACGAAGAAATTGTCGGACTGATCGGGGAAGTAGTCCTGCCCGGCCTTGAAATTCGGATCCTCGACGATGGCCAAAGGCAGCTTGACCGACTGCGGCACGACATTGCCTTCGAGCGCGGCAATCGCCGTCTTGATCGCAACGGCAACCTGCGCCGGGCCGGTACCGGCCGACGAACATTTCAGCCCGTCCGCCGCATGCGCCGCGCAGAATTTGCGGAAGCCGTTTTCCGTCTCGCCGCCGAACGGCACGAACGGATGCTTGGCGTCGATCATCGCCTGCACGATGCCGGTATCGCCGCCTTGCCCTGTGATGCCGTCGAACGGTCCGCTGGTGGCGATCGCGTCGGCCGTGGCTTTCTGCGCCACGCCGTCGTCCCACTTGCCGACGACCTCGGTGACGTCCCATTTCTTGCCCGACGCGTTGAGAACCTCGTGAATGCCATTGTGCCGGTCGGTATCGACGGAGGTACCCGCGACACCGCGCACCTCAAGCACTTTGCCGCCGTTCGGAACGTGCGAGACCAGCCATTTGCCCCACAATTCGCCGAGCCCCTTCTGGTCGACATTGACGTTGATGGCGTCCTTGGTGTCGAGGATGTTGTCGAAGGCAACCAGGATGACACCGGCTTCCTTGGCGCGCTTGATCACGGGCCCGAACGCGGTCGGGTTCTGGGCGTTGACGACGATCGCGTCGAAGCCGGAGTCGATGAAGTTATTGATCGCCGAGATCTGCGCCGGCACATCCTCGCCGGTCGATACCACCTTGAATTCCTTCAGCTTCTTGGCGACGTCCGGCTGCGCGGCATAGGCTTTGGCCGTCTGGATCATCTGGATGCGCCAGGTATTGGCGATATAGCCGTTCGCGAGCGCGATACGATAGGGCCCTTCCTTCTTCGGATATTTGAAGAATTGTGTGTCGGCCGCCCAGGGCGCGAAGCAGTCGGGCTCGGCCGACGGCCCTTTGACGATTTCCGGATCGGCGATCGCCGACGAGCTCAGCATGACAAATGCAGTGGCGGCAACCACACCGCCAACAAGTGACTTGATCATCAGTATTCCTCCCAGTTGCAGTTCTGCTTGTTGATTAAGTCCTGGCGTTTTGGCCGGCACCTCCTGCCGCATCCAATCGCCTGCCGGCCGACCTTTGCCGCCCGCTGCCTCCTCTTGCCTCGCCTGAGGGCAATTCAGCAAACTATCATATTATACATAATAAACAAGTACGGACTGTTTGCTTATGTATAATAAACAGCGCCTCGCGTCTGCCATCTTATTGCTCGACGCAGAAGATGGTAGCGCTACCATGCAAGGTAGTAAACCGGCATTTGCACAGTCGTCTTTGCGTGTTTCAACGTGCGGTGCTCTCGCGGCGAATGAGCTCGAAACCGAGATCGACAACCCTCTGCTGGGGTCTCCGGCCCGCAATCGCCGCCAGCGCCATCGCCACTGCCTGCCGTCCGATTTCATAACGATGCGTGCGAACGCTGGTGACCGACGGGAACGCCGCCTGCATCATGTCGAGGTCGTTGAAGCCCACGATGCCGATGGCCTTCGGTACCGCGATGGCGGCGCGGCGACATTCGAACAAGACTCCCAGCGCGATATCGTCATTGTTGCAGAAGACGCCGTCGAGCGACGGCATCTTGGCCAGAGCATCGCGCAAAAGCTCTCGGCCGAGCGTCACGCTGGACAGTAGCGGCGTGGTGGTGACCAGGCGGGGATCGAACAGGCCGGCCGACTCCATGGCCGCGCGATAGCCGGCAAGGCGCCGCTGCGAGCGCGGGTCCATGCGCGCGCCGATGAAACCGATGCGCCGATAACCTGCCTCGATCAGGTGCTCGGTGGCAGCGCGACCACCGTCGAAATGCGAGAAGCCGACCAGCATATCGACCGGATCGTGTCCGGTTTCCATCACTTGCACCACCGGGCAGCCGGCCGTCTCCAGCAACTTTCGCGACTGCGGCGTCTGGTCGATGCCGGCGACGATAAGCGCCGCCGGGCGCTGCGAGGCGAACAGCTGCAGCAGCCGCTCCTCTTCCAGGCCCGAATAGTGGGTATTGCCCATCTGGATGCGGAAAGGGCTGTCCGAAAGACTGTCATAGATGCCGCGCACCACTTCGGCAAAGACATTGTTGGTGAGCGACGGCACCAGCACGCCGAAGACCTCCGCGCGCGCCGAGGCCAATGCGCGCGCATTGGGGTCCGGGATGTAGCCGAGCTCGTCGACGGCGACCTGTATCTGCCGGCGCAGATCTTCCGAAACCCGCCCAGGCTCGCGCAGCGCACGCGACACGGTGATGGCGCCCACGCCCGCCTTGCGCGCCACGTCGGCGATGGTCGGGCGGCCGCCGCCGCGCCGCGAGCGCGGCCTTGTCACCGCCTTGTCCTTTTTGCACAAAAGGAGCGCAGCGGCGAGTTGACGATCAACAGTTTAGCCACAGCAACCATGTTTCGCAGCCCGTCCCATTCCGGTTGGGTCGCGCAGGCCATGGCCGTTGTCAAGCCGACGAATTTTGGTTCAGCCGACCCCCGGCAGAGGCGATAAACCCCGGGGTCAATGCCTCGGTGGTCAGACCGCCCTCGCTTGATCGGCCGTAAGCGCCTGCTCCCGCGTGCCGGAGACGATGATCTCAAGGACCTCGTGCTCGTCGGTGTTCCTGACATGACGGTCGCCGACATTCTCGCCGCGCTTGAGCACCATGACACGGTCGCCTACGGCGAAAATGTCGACCAGCCGATGCGAGATGATGATCTGGGCAACACCCTGCCTTTTCAGTTCCAGCATGGTCTCGAGGAGCCGCGCGGTCGCCATCACCGAGAGATTGGCGGTCGGTTCGTCGAGGATCACGACGCGTGGCTCGAACGAAATCGCGCGGGCGATCGCCACGGATTGCTGGCGACCGCCCGACAGGCTCTCGACCTTCTGGAAAACGGAGTTCACGTCCACCTTGAGCCGCTTCAGCACGCTATCGGCTTCCGCGTACATCTTGCGGCGATTGACAAAAGGGCCTTTGCGCGGCCAGCGGCCGAGAAAGATGTTCTGGCCGACATCCATGTTTCCGCAAAGAGCGAAATCCTGGTAGATCATCTCGATACCCGCATCGCGGCTCTCATGCGGACTCTTGAAGTGCACCGGTTGACCGGCGACGAGGATTTCGCCGGCGTCGCGCTGATAGGCGCCGGTCAGGATCTTCATGAGCGTCGACTTGCCGGCTGAGTTGTCGCCGACCAGTCCAAGGATCTCTCCGGGATAGAGCACCAGATCGACTTTCCGAAGCGCCTGAACGGCACCGAAGGTTTTTTCGATGCTTCGCATTTCCACGATCGGTTGAGGCAACGCAGCATCAGGCATGAATGGTTTCCCGGGTTCGTGCGCCTCGCGCGAGGCGGGCTCGCAGGCGACCGAAGATATTGGCCTGGCGCACCCAGATGTCGATCAGCACCGCGACAATGAGGATGACGCCGATGAAGACATTGATCCAATGCTGCGGCATGCTGAAGCCCTGGACATTGAGCTGCAGGAGCGCCCTAACCAGTGTGATCACGGCTGCACCGGCCAGAGAACCCAGCATGGTGCCGTAGCCGCCGAAGATCGACCCGCCGCCGATGATCACCGACGCGATGGCGTCGAGTTCGCGGAACTGGCCTGCAACGGGGTTGAAGCTTCGGAAATAGGCGACGTTGATGATCCCGGCCATCGTCGCGCAGAACGCCGCCAGCATGAGCGAGATGAAGCGCGCCCGGTTGGTGTTGATGCCGGCATAGGCGGCGGCGCGGATGTTGCCGCCGGTTGCATAGACCTTTTGCCCGAACGGCGTGTAGGCGAGCACGACGCCGGCAATCACGGCGACGAAGATCATCCAGATGGTCTGCACGCTGACCACCTCGGCCAGTGTTCTGAGGATGCCATCCGGAAGCACGATGCTGAAGTGAAGGAGGATGTCATTCACCTTGCGGCCGAGCAAATTGTAGCCCTCCGGCCAGCCGGTAAGCTGCTGCCCGGCGACGAACCAGGCCGCGAGGCCGCGGGCGATGTAGAACATGCCAAGCGTTGCGATGAAGGCCGGCAGTTTCAAGCCAACGGCGACGACGGCATTGACGAGGCCGGCAAGCATTCCCGCAAGCAGGCCCATCGCGATAGCGGTGACGGGGTCGGTACCCAGGACCTTCAGGAAATAGGCCGCCGCGCTGCCGGCGAGCGCCAGGACGGCTCCGACGGAGAGGTCGATATCGCCGGCCGCGATGACGTAGGTAAGCCCGACCGTGATCAGCGCCAGTTCCGTATAGTTGAGCAGGATCGCGAAAGTGTTGGACAGGTTCCACCAGTAATCCGGCCTGAGGAAAAGACCCGTGAGCCACAGCACCACTGTCAGGATGACGGCGAGGGCATCGCGCCGGGCGAGGAACTTGCCGAACCCGGTCGCCGACAATGCGATGTCGGTCGCCATCGCACCCTTGGTCACCACGCCCTCGAGTGCGACGCCGCCGATCTCGAAGGCCGGCGGCGGCGGCCTGCCGCGCAGCCATGCCCAGAGGCGCGCCGCGACCTGGCGGCGGATGAGATAGGGTTCGATCAGCACTGCGATGACAAGCAGCAGTCCGAGGAAGACCGGCACCGCGCCCACTGGCAGGGAGTAGACGGCGTTGACCGTCACCTCCTCCTCGCCGATCTTGATGGTGCGCGTGATCGGCAAACCCTCGCGCAGCACCTTGTCCAGCAGAACGACCAGCGTGGCGCCGAGGCAGGACCCGGCGACGCGGCCGCGACCGCCGAGAATGGAAGCGCCGCCGATGATCACCGCGGCGATGACGGTCAGTTCGCCGCTGACGCCGTAAAGCGGGGTCACGCCCTTGTCCTGAGCGGCCGACAGGAGGCCGGCAACGGCGGCACAGAGCGACGAGAGCAGATAGGCACGGATGCGCACCCAGTTCGTCGGTATGCCAGCATAGACTGCTGCCTGCTCGTTGCCGCCCGTCGCAAAGGTTTCGTAGCCCCAGCGAGTGTTGGCGAGCACGTAGGCGCCGATCACGGCAACGACCGCGAAGATTGCGATCTGGTTGTTGAAGCCGAAGACGTTCGTCTCGCCGAGATGGAAGAAGAGCGGGGCCTCCTTCGCTTTTCCTGGATAGTAGATCGCCTGACCGTGCGTCAGGGCGAGGACGAAGCCGCGGCCGATCAGAAGCGTGGTCAAGGTGGCGATGAACGCCGGCACTTTTAGGATGGTAACGAGCACGCCGTTGACGAGGCCGATCAACATCCCAAGAAGGACGCAGACGGTCACCGACATGACGATGCCGAGATCGGCGAAGCTTGGCGCGAACAGCCTCGCAAAAACGACGGCCACAAGGCCGTAGATGGAACCGACCGAAAGGTCGAGGTCCTTGTTGATGATGACGAAGGTCATTCCGACGGCGATGATGGCGACCCGCGAGGTATCGCGAAGCAGTGCATGGAACGCCTCCGGCGAGCCGAAAAACGTCGGATTGACGGCAGCGCCGCCGAGATAGATCAGCGCCAGCAGGGCAAGCAATCCCATTTCCCAGCCGCCGACGAGCTGGGGTGGAAGGCGACGAGCGAGAGCTTCAGCGGGCATTCTTTGATAAAGGGTTCCGAAGGCCAAAATGCGCGGGAAGATACCAGCCCTCCCGCGCCGGGTTCAGTGTCGCTTTGACATTCAGTTCTCGAAACGCTTGCCGACCTTTCCAACGGTCTCTTGCGTCACGAGTTGGGCGCGCGTGTCGAGATTGGCGGCCGCGATGCCGCGATCGATCTGCAGATAGAGTTGCATGACCGGATAGAAGCCCTGCAGGAAGGGCTGCTGCCCGAGCGCGCCGGTCAGGTCGCCGCTCTTCAACGCATCCTGCTGCGCCGGACCGAGGTCAAACCCATAGGCGCAGATCTTGCCAGTCTTTCCGGTTTGGGCGACGGCCTTGGCCAGCGCAGGCGTGAACACGTTGTTGCCGGCGAAGGCGCCGACAACATCACCGCGCGACTCGAACAGCGTCACGATGCCGTTCACCGGATCGTTCGGATTGGTGTCGATGCCGGTGTTCTCGGGACCTGCGTCGACCTTGAAGGCCTCGAGCTTGCCGGCATCCTTCAGGCCTTTGACGATCGCGTTGAAGGCCGCGGTGACGCGATTGTTCACCTCGATGTTGCCCATCGCGGTCGATGACGGCAGAACGATCGAGCCCTTCTCGATACCCTTGTCCGCCAGGCACTTGACGAGTGCCTCGCCGGCGATCGCCGCGGCGGAGGCGTCCTGACCGGTGTGGCTGATGCCGCTGCGGTCGAGGATCGTGCCGTCGAAGGAATTGGTCGTTGCTACCGGTATGCCCTTGGCTCCGGCGGCCTTGACGATGTCGTTATAGGCGCCGACCTGGGGCGTTGTCATGATCAGCCCGTCGATCGTCGGATCCTGCACAATCTGATTCAGGATTTCGATCTCGCGGGCCGGGTCGTCGGTCGGAGATTCCGAGCCGAGCAGCAGTATCTTGGCGCCGATCAGATTGCCGGCGGCGGTTGCGCCGACATAGACCGGATCGAAGAAGCCGTTGCCGGCCGTATGTGTGACGATGGCGAAGGTGAGATGGCCATCGGCCGAATGGAAATCCTTGGTGGTGGGGGCTTCCTTTGCGGCTTCCTCGAAGCTGTAGCCGCCGACTGCTTTCTCGACGCCGCCGGACTGCGCGAAGGCGGAGGGCACGCCGAGCAACAACGCCGCGGCGGATGCCGCGAGCGGGAAAGTACGTCTCATGATTATCCTCCCTTGCATTCAACGGGCGGAAGCCGTTCGAGCGCATTTATTCAGGAGATTTTCCGACTGCTTCCTCCCACTTTCGCAATATTCCGCCCAAAGCCTTTCCAAGTAAATAGCCTGCTGCACCCAGTATTCGGGCGCGACGCCATACGAAAGAGCACGGACGAGTATCACCTGACCCCTCCCTTTGCGCCGGTAGACAAGGTTGGAATGGCCAGGGTTGCCGGCGGAAATCAGGCTGGCGCTTCCGCGCCTCGCCTCGCCTTCCACACAAGCAGCAAAATCGCCGCGAGATTGACCAGGTTCCAGGCGATGCCGTTGAGGAAGGCGGCGGCATAGGAGCCGGTTAGATCGTAGATCCAGCCCGACATCCAGCCGCCGACGGCCATGCCGAAGATCGTCGCCATCAGGACGATGCCGACGCGCTGGCCGGCTTCCTTGGCCGGCATGTAGTCGCGCACGATGATCGCATAGCAGGGAACGATGCCGCCTTGCGAGAGGCCGAACACCAGCGACACCACATAAAGCGAAGCCAGCCCGTCGAAGGGAATATAGAACAGCAGCGACAAGCATTGCAGCGCCGAACCGATGATCAAGGTTTTCACCGCGCCGATGCGATCGGCGAGGAAACCTGAGCCAATGCGGCTGACAACGCCCGCCGCCAGCATGATCGACAACATGTCGGCGCCGCGCGCGACGCCGTAGCCGAGATCCATGCAATAGGCGACGATATGCACTTGCGGCATCGACATCGCCATGCAGCAGCCGAAGCCGGCAATCACCAGCAGCATCTGCAACGCCGCCGGCGACAGTGAGATTGGCTGCGTCGGCCGGCTTCCCGGCGAGCCATGGGTGGCTTCGCGCGGCGCGCCGCGGCGCAGCATCAGCACCAGCGGCACCATGGTAGCGAGGCAGAAGATGCCGATCGCGGCATAGGTGAACCGCCAGCCTTCGCCTTGCATGACATAGGGCATCACCGTCGGCCAGACTGCTCCGGCAAGATAGCTGCCGGATGCGGCCGCGGTCACCGCGACCCCGCGGCGCCGGTTGAACCAGTGCGAGATGTCGGCGATCAACGGGCCGAAGATCGCCGATGTGCCGAGTCCGATCAGAAGCCCCTGGACAAGGGTGAACGCAAGGATCGAGCTGGTCAGCGAGGCGAGCAGGAAGCCCGCGCCGAGCGCAATCGCAGAGACGAGCGCCGGGATCCAGTAACCCATGCGGTCGATGGCGCGTCCGACCAGCATATTGCCGGCGGCGAAGCCGACCATGGTCGCGGTATAAGGCATTGAAGCCGCGGCCCTGTCGACGCCGAATTCGGCCTGCACGGCGGGCAGAACGACGACCACCGCCCACATGCCGGCGCCGCCGATCGTCGACAAAAGCATCGAGACGCCGAGCCGTATCCATGCATAGGCGCTGTCGATGCTGGGGCCATCTGCCCGGCTGGAGACGGTTGTCGTCACACCTTTCCTGTCCGCGCTTGTTGGTGATCGGGCGGTTTCCACCCCAAGTATCGGCGCATTCCCGGTGCCGAGCAGCGCCACAAGGGACAAATCCGTGGCTCCAGAAATCGGGAACCGGCCATGCCGCCCAGAGTTTTTGCCCCAAGAGAGCGTTGTGCCCAAGGGCCAGGAAGGAGGTTCGCCATGACCGCCAGGAAAAAATGGTCGGCCGAAGTGACCGCGCACAGCGATGCGCTGGATCTCGAGGAGCACATTTTCGAATCCGACGATGCCAAGAGGATCGCCACCTCGCTGAAGCGCTCGGCTGAGCACAGCCATCGCCGCAAGGCTGAGCCGTTCCGATCCGCGATGTCGATGCTGAATTTCTACATCAACCGCGCCGGCAGGAACCTGCCGGAGAAGCGCAAGCGAGTTCTGGAAAAGGCCAAGGACGAGTTGCGCGTCGCTTTCGGGCGCGAGAAGGAAGACTAAGGACTTGTCGAGGTCGGACCGGGCCTCACCCGGGTATCGGTAGGCCTTAGCGCGAGCGGATGACGTCGTCGGTATTCGCGAGCAGCTTGCGCACGGCGTTGCGCGCAGCATCCGGCCGCTGCAGCCGGATGTTCCTCTCGATCGCTTCGTGCAGTTTCTGGGCGTGCTGCAGGTCGTCCAGCTCGCGTGTCGTATAGGCGAAGAGATGATTGAAGGCGGATTCGATCAGGACGCCCAGGGGCACCAGGAGATCGTTGCCGGAGGCCCTGAGAATGGCCAGGTGGAAGCGGGTGTCGGCGCGCGTCCGCTCCTGCAAATTGGTCGCCTCGCCCATCTCGCGGCAGGCCTGGCTGATCTCGGCCATCTGCTCATCGGTGCGCCGCATTGCGGCAAAAGCCGTCGCCTCGGGCTCGATGATGTGGCGGAATTCCTGCACCGTCTTCAGGAAGACTTCACGGTCCGGCGACGTCGCGTACCAGGAGAGCACGTCGCGGTCGAGCAGGTTCCAGCGCTCCTTCGGCTCAACCCAGCTGCCGATTTTCGGACGTGATGCCAGAAGGCTCTTGGCCATCAGCATCTTGATCGCCTCGCGCACCGCCGAGCGGCTGACGTCGAAAGTCTCCGACCATTTGGCCTCGTTGGGCAGGATGGTGCCCGGCGGGTAGTCGCCGCGCACGATCCGAAGGCCGATTTCGCTGGCCAGCGAGGTGTGCACGCTGGCACCAGGGATGCGCGGCGCGTCCGGCCGGCGAACGCCAGCCATACGCTCGGCGGATGCCGCTTTCGTCGGCCTCTTTTCGTTGTTCGGCTTTGCGTCCCGCATACGCCCAGAAAGTCCGGTTTTCAGAAGCTGTCAAGCGCGGCAAGGCCGCCTTTGCCGCTAGACGCCGCGCTGTGCACAGCTCAACCTATGTTTGTCGGCCCTCACGCTGTTTTGACGTATTTGCGCCAGCTGTGTTCGGGGCGGAAGCCGAGCACGTCCCGCGCCTTGCGGTTGGACAGTAGCGTCTCGAATTCACCGAGCTCGGCTTTCACCGGCACGCCTGGATAGAAACGCTTCAGCAACTCGGCCGTCGGCAGATCGGACGAGGTCTCGTCATTGGCGGCGTTGAACACCTGATAGCCCAGCCCATCCTTCTCGATGGCGCGCAAGGCGATCTGGCCGAGATCGCGGGCGTCGATATAGCTCCAGGCAATGCGCTTGCGGAAACCGGGATCGGCAAACCATTTCGGGAACAGCGCATATTCATGCGGCTCGATGACGTTGCCGATGCGCAGCGCATAGATGTCGAAACCGCTGCGCAGCGCGAAGGCGCGCGCCGTCTTTTCGTTGACGATCTTGGACAGGGCGTAGCTGTCCATCGGATCGACGTCATAGTCCTCGTCGAGCGGGAAATGGGTCGGGTTGCGCGGCTCGTTGGCGAAGACCAGGCCGTAGGTCGTCTCGCTGGAGGCGATGATCACCTTGCGGATGCCGAGTTTCACCGCCGCTTCGATGACGTTGTAGGTGCCCATCGCGTTGATGCGGAACACCTCGTTGTCCGGGGTGATCATGATCCGCGGGATGGCGGCAAAATGCACCACGGCGTCGACCGGCTGTGCGCGCAGCGATGGATCGAATTCATGCAGCCCGGCATAGCTCGACAGCGCGTTGAACACCTGGCCGCTGTCGGTAATGTCGGTGATCAGCGTGCGCACCTTCGGGTTGTCGAGCGGCTTGGTGTCGATGTTGAGCACCTGGCAGCCATGCTCGACCAGATACTGCACGACATGGCGGCCGGCCTTGCCGCTGCCGCCGGTGAACATGATGCGCTTCGTCATTTTGCTCTCCACATTTCTCAAGGATTGTGTGTATTGTCAGACAATATGGCATTCAGCAACGGCCTGCCAACCGCGATCCGCGAAAACCTTCTCCAGCAATGCTCGCCGGCCGGTCGCGCCGGCGCCGACCATCAGGAAAGACAGGGACGAAACGACATGACCACCACCGCTGCCCGCGAAAACATCGGTTTCATCGGCCTCGGCCTGATGGGGCATGGCATCGCCAAGAACATCGTCGACAAGGGCTATCCGCTCACCTTCCTCGGCCGCAAGAACCGTAAGCCGGCGGATGACCTGCTCGGCCGCGGCGCAAAGGAAGTGGCCACGTCCAAAGAAGTGGCAGCGGCCTCCGACATCGTCTTCATCTGCGTCACCGGCTCGCGTGAGGTCGAGGCGATCATCCGCGGCCCCGGCGGGCTGAAGGAAGGTCTGAAGCAAGGCTGCGTGGTCGTGGATTGCTCGACATCCGACCCCGTCTCCACCGTCGCGCTGGCAGCCGAACTCAGGGCGCTCGGCGTCGACTATGTCGACGCGCCGCTCAGTCGCACGCCGAAGGAGGCCTGGGAAGGCACGCTCGACGCCATGGTCGGCGCGCCCGACGCGGTGTTCGCACGGTTGAAGCCGGTGATCGAAACCTGGGCCGGCCGCATCGTCCATATCGGTGACACCGGCGACGGCCACCGCATGAAGCTGCTCAACAACTTCATCTCGCTCGGCTACGCGGCGATCTATTCGGAAGCCTTGGCGCTGGCGCAGAAGGTCGGCATCTCGCCGCCCCGCTTCGACAGCGTGATCCGCAACGGCCGCATGGATTGCGGCTTCTACCAGACCTTCATGCGCTGGACGCTGGAAGGCGACCGCGACGCCCACAAATTCTCCATCGCCAATGCCTTCAAGGATTTGACCTATCTGGAATCGATGGCCGGCGCTGCCGGCATCGCCAATCCGCTTGGCAACGCCACCAAGAATTCGTTCGCGACCGCCTTCGCGGCGGGGCCGGCCGAGCAGTATGTGCCGATGCTGGCCACCCATATCGGCAAGCTCAACGGCGTCGACCTGATGCCGTCGAAGGACGGCAAAAAGCAGACGATCTGAAAGCCGCGGCCAAGCCTGTCAGCGTCTCGAGAGCTCGATCACCTCGTCGGTATTGGCGAGAAGCCTGTGCACCGCGCTTCTCGCCGCGGCCGGGCGCTGCAGGCGGATGTTTCGCTCGATCGCCTCGTGCAGGGACTGGGCCCGCCGCTGGTCGCTGTGCTCGCGCGTGACGAAGATGAAGAGATGATCGAGCGCCGATTCGATCAGTACGCCTAGCGGCACCAGCAGCTCATTGCCCGAGGCGCGCAGGATGGCGAGATGGAACCGCGTATCGGCGCGCGTGCGCTCCTGGATATGCGCCGCCTCCCCCATTTCGCGGCACGCTTGGCTGATTTCGACCATCTGCTCGTCGGAGCGCCGCAGCGCCGCGAAGGCGGCCGCCTCAGGCTCGATGATATGGCGGAACTCCTGCACCGTTCTGAGAAACACCTCGCGGTCAGGCGAGGTCGCGTACCAGGCGAGCACGTCGCGGTCGAGCAGGTTCCAGCGCTCCCTCGGCTCGACCCAACTGCCGATCTTGGGGCGGGACGCGAGCAGGCTCTTGGCCATCAGCATCTTGATGGCCTCGCGCACCGCCGAGCGGCTGACATTGAAGGTTTCCGACCATTTGGCTTCGTTGGGCAGGACAGTTCCGGGCGGATAGTCGCCGCGCACGATCCTGAGGCCGATCTCGCCGGCGAGCGATGCGTGCACGCTGAGGCCGGCGATCCGCGTCGCCTCGGGTCGTCGTATCGTGGCCGGCTGTGCAGGCTCGGCTAAGCGCTTTCCAGACTTTTCCCGTGGCATCCGCCTTCCGGTGCCTCCTGTCGCGGGCTCCAAGACGCCCGCAAAAACTCTGCCGGATAAGAAAATTCTGGCGCAAAAACTCTTGGCTCCGCCGCCCCGGCAAGGCCGCGCCCATAGTCCTGGCGAAAGGTGGAGGGGCGCCCTTCGACGGGCGCCCCGGGGATCGAAGCCTACTTCTGGATGCAGGTGTCGACCGTATCCTTGGTGCATTCGTCGAGGCCGGTGAAGACCGGATCGTCGACCTTCTTGCCCTGGATGAGGTCGAGCATCACCGACGGCGCCTTGTAGCCCATTTCGAACGGCCGCTGGCCGACCAGTGCGGTCACAAGGCCTTCCCTGGCGATCGCCACCTCGTCGCCGATCGTGTCGGCGGCGCCGATGACGAACTCGTTCTTGGCGATCTTGTCGGCCATCGGCTTGAACAGGTCGCGATAGGGCTGCGGAGCGCCGAACAGCGGCCAGCCGCCCATGATGCCGAAAGCGTCGAGCTTCGGATTGGCGGCCAGGATGTCGGTCATCGCCTGCACGCCCTTGGCGCCGTCGTCATTGGTGAACACCGGGCAGCCCGCCACTTCCGTCCAGCCGCCTTCGCCGGCGAGCGCCGGCAGGCCTTCCTTGCCCGACAGCGCATCGCGCATGCCCTGCGCGCGGCGCAGGATGTTGTCGGCGGCCGGATTGCCCTCGATCGTGCAGATCGTGCCGCCATTCGGCTTGGCCTTCTTGATGTATTCGCCGATCCGCTTGCCCATCAGATAGTTGTCGGTGCCGAGATAGGTCTTGCGAAGCGCGGCGTCTTCCTTGGCAAGATCGGCATCGACCGTCATGATCGGGATCGACGGATTGGCGCTCTTGATGGTCTGCGCGATCAGCGGCGCGTTGGACGGCGAGATCGCCATCGCGGCCGTGTCCGGCTTGCTCAGCATGTCCTGCACGATCTGGGCTTCGCCGGCCTCGTCCGAGGTCGATGCCGGGCCGGTGTAGAAGCATTCATATTCGGAGCTGGCGTTCTCCTTGTTCCACTTCTCGCAGCCCTGATGGATGGCTTCGAAGAACGGGTTGTCGAGGCCCTTTACGACAATGACGAGCTGTTTCTTGGCCAAAGCCGGCCCGGCGCCCAGCGCCATGGCGGCGACGGCGGCGAGCAAAAGCGATTTCCTCATATCAGTCCTCCCTTGAAAACAGACGGACACGACGTGCCCGCCACACCGATCGGCCCGGATCCAAGCAACACGCGGAATAGGCTCGAAAGTTCGTGTCTCAAGCCGGGCCGACAAGCATTTGCCGATCCGTTCCAGCTCGAATGGGCGCCGGCCGGATCCTGAATCTTGCCCATCGCGTCACGCCGAGCAGCGATTTCGCGACGGAAAAATTCTTCCTCCAATGCTAGCTAATAACGGCTCGCCGCCAACGTCAATTGCTATTTGTCCTACAAAACCGATTTTTCGACGGGACTCGAAATTAATCGCCCGACAATTGATTGACGCCCATGGCCGCATTTGCCTAAATGAGTCTATCGCACCTGCTCGGGAGGAGTTGGAGGCGCGAGGCCCCTGCGGCGCCGGCAATTATGGCAAGGCAGTCGAGGGACGAAAACGGGGAGGCTTAAGGCTGGTGTCGGTTCTCGAACTCGCCAACATCTCGAAGCATTTCGGCGCCATCCAGGCGGTGAACGACGTCTCGTTCACGCTCGAGGCCGGCGAGGTCGTCGGCCTGATGGGCGACAACGGCGCCGGCAAGTCGACGCTGGTCAAGATGATCGCCGGCAATTTCCGCCCCAGTCACGGCACGATGCACATGGACGGCAAGGAGCTGATCCTGCACAAGCCGGCCGAGGCCCGCCAGCACGGCATCGAGATCGTCCATCAGGACCTGGCGCTTTGCAACAATCTGACGGCCGCCGCCAATGTCTATCTCGGCCGGGAACTCCGCCGCGGCATCGGCCCCTTCCGCATTCTCGATTATGCCGCGATGTACAAGCGCGCCGGCCAGCTCTTTGCCGAACTGAAATCCGAGACGCGGCCGCGCGACCTCGTCAAGCAGATGTCGGGCGGCCAGCGCCAGGCGGTGGCGATCGCGCGCACCATGCTGTCGCAAGCCAAGATCGTGCTGATGGACGAGCCGACGGCGGCGATCTCGGTCAGGCAGGTCGCGGAGGTACTGAACCTGATCCGCCATCTGCGTGACCAGGGCATCGCCGTGGTGCTGATCAGCCACCGCATGCCCGACGTCTTCGATGTCGCCGACCGCGTCATCGTCATGCGGCGCGGCAGGAAAGTCGCCGACAAGAAGATCGCCTCGAGCTCGCCCGAGGAAGTCACCGGGCTGATCACCGGGGCCATCGAACAGGTTGCGTAATCGCGTGGATCGGGCGTCCAACGCCTCAGGAAAGGTCGATAATGGCAGTCACCCTTGACCAGACGATCGCGCAGAAGCAGCACACATTCTTCTCACGGCTCTTTGCCAACCAGACCTTCTGGGTGGTGATCGCGGTTATCCTCGCCTGCCTGTTCCTGTCCTTCGCGACCGACGCTTTCGCCACGCAGAAGAACCTCTTCAACATCACCCGCAACATCACCTTCGTCGCCATCGTGGCGCTCGGCATGACCTTCGTCATCATCACCGGCGGCATCGACCTGTCGGTCGGCTCGGTGCTGTGCCTGTGCTCGATGGTGCTGGCCGTCACCATGCATGCCGGTTATTCGATCGAAATCGGCATCCTGGCCTCGATCGTCACCGCTTTAGCCATCGGCGCCTTCAACGGGGTGCTCATCGCCTATCTCGGTTTCCCACCCTTCGTGGTGACGCTCGGCATGCTGTCGGTGGCGCGCAGCCTCGCCATGGTCGCCTCCAACAACACCGTCGTTTTCCAGTTCGGGCCGGACCACGACAAGCTTCTGGCGCTGGGCGGCGGCGCCTGGGTGTTCGGCATCGCCAATCCGGTGCTTTACATGATCCTTTTGGCGTTGATCACCGGCTTCATCCTGCGCTGGACCAAGTTCGGCCGGCATATCTTCGCCATCGGCGGCAATGAGCATGCGGCCACGCTGACCGGTGTTCCGGTGCGCCAGATCAAGGTCGCAGTCTACATGATCTCGGCGCTCTCGGCCGGTCTCGCCGGCATCATCCAGACCGGCTGGCTCGGCGCCGTCACCACCAATCTCGGCAACGGCATGGAGCTGCAGGTGATTGCCGCGACCGTCATCGGCGGCGCCGACCTCGCCGGCGGCGTCGGCACCGCGTTCGGCGCCATCGTCGGCGCCGCCCTGATCGAGGTCATCCGCAACAGCCTCGGCCTGCTCGGCATCAACGCCTTTTGGCAAGGCACTTTCATCGGGGGCGCGATCATCCTGGCGGTGCTGTTCGACCGCATCCGTAATTTTAGGCGCAGCGATTAGAGACCAAACCTTCCCTTCTCCCTTCTTGTGGAGAAGGGGAGACCCCTGCTCAGTCTGAAAATCCGCCCAGCTGGTCGGTGCGGAGCGGCCGTCATTCCTCCACGCCTTGACGGGGCCAGAGGCGATGAGCTCCGGGTCATTGCGATGCACAAAAGTGCCGAGCCCCGACAGTTTGCCGTAGAAGTTCGGTGCCGCCGCGGGCGTGCGCAGGCCGGCCTTCCAAGCCCATTTCAGTCCCGCCCGGTATGGCCTGAGACCTCTGCACCCGCACTGGCCGGCAGGGTCAGGAAACGCAGCGCTGCCACCAGCCCGATCAGGCCGATCGCGAAAAAGGCGATCCTGAAGTCTATTAGGTTGGGCGCCGCGCCGCTGCGCACGATCTGCGACAGGTTGAGGATCGCCGCGGCCACGGCCACGCCAAACAGCATCGCCACCTGCTGCAGCATGCTGGACAAAGTCGCGGCCGAGCTGCGCTGCGGCGCGCCGATATCCGCGAAGGCAAGCGTGTTGAGCGCCGTGAACTGCATCGAGCGCGTCAGACCGGCGACCAGCATCAACGCCACGACAAGTGCCAGCGGTGTCTGCGGCGAAATCACGCCGCACGCCGCGATTGCAAGCGAGGCAATCACCCCGTTGACCACCAGCACCCGGCGGAAGCCAAAGAGTCTGAGCGTCGGCGTGGTCACCGCTTTCATCCCGAGGTTGCCGAGGAAGTAGGCCAGGATCAGCAGGCCGGCGTCCACCGGCCGCATGCCGAAGCCCACCTGGAAGAGCAGCGGCAGCAGGAACGGCGTGGCGTTGATGGCGACGCGGAAGATCGTGCCCGCCGAGAGCGTCGAGATGGCGAAGGTCGGCACTTTGAAGGGGGACAGGTCGAGCAGCGGATGCGTCACCCGCCGCAAGTGCCGCACGGCGAACCAGCCGACGGCGACGCCGGCGGCAACCAGGCCCACTGTCGGCAGCATGCCATCCTCGGGATGCGCAAGCCGTTCCAGCCCATAGAGCATCGCGGCGAGGCCGAGCGCGGTGAGGAAGAATCCCGGCCAGTCGAGCGGCCTGGTCTCGGATTCGCGATCGCCCGGAACGAAGCGCGCGACAAGCAGCAGCCCGGCGAGGCCGAGCGGAACGTTGATGAAGAAGTTCCAGTGCCAGGACAGATAGGTGGTGATGAAGCCGCCGAGCATCGGCCCGATCACCGGCGCGAACAAGGCCGGCCAGGTGATCAGCGCCGTGGCGGCAAGCAATTCGGACTTGGCGGCGTTGCGCAGCACCAGGATGCGGCCGACCGGCGTCATCAAGGCGCTGCCGAGGCCCTGAACAATGCGGGCGGCAACGAATTGCGTCAGGCTCTGTGAGTAGCCGCAGGCGATCGACGCCAGCGTGAACAGCCCGATCGCGACGAGGAAAATGTTGCGCGCGCCAAACCGGTCGGCAAGCCAGGCCGACAACGGCACGAACACCGCCATGGTCAACATGTAAGCGGTGATGCCGATGCTCATCGCCACTGCCGGCACGCCGAAAGACTGCCCCATCTGCGGCAGCGACGTCGAGATGATCGTCGAATCCAGCAACTGCATGAAAAAGGCGACGGCAACGATCAGCGCGACGCGCCGCGCCTGGCGCGCCGCCGTCGGCACGAGCTGGGATACGGCCTCATTGTCGGGGATGCTGGTCATGACGCGCCGGTTGAACAGCATAAGGCTGAACCAGTCCAGAGCTTATCCAACAAACTTTCGTGTCGCCCCGCCGCCTGTTATGGATGAGTGCGGGCCGGACGAGGGAAATGCATGAAGCCGATCTATATCGACTACCTCAATGCTCTCGACATTGAAGCCCTTGGCCTGAGCGATGCCGAGATCATCGGCGCCGTCGAAGCCGGGCTCGTCGCCCAGGGCAAGGGCCAGACGGTGATCGAGCCGCGCGTCCATCTTGAGCCGGATCCGTCCTTCCGCGGTCATTTCAACGTGCTGCGCGGCTATGTGGCGCCGCTCGATGCGGCCGGCGTCAAGATCGTCGGCGATTATGTCGACAACTACCTGCACGCCCTGCCGTCCGAATTCGGCATACTCAACCTGTTCGACCCGCGCACCGGCGCGCCACGCGCCATCCTCGACGCCACCGTCATCACCGATATGCGCACCGGCGCGGTCACCGCCATCGGCGCCAAGCATCTGGCGAAGAAATCATCCAGGGTGCTCGGTCACATTGGCGCGCGCGGCACCGCCTACTGGAACGTGCGACTGCTCGATCACCTGTTCGACTTCGACGAGATCCGCGTCCATTCGCGCCGCCCCGAAAGCCGCGACGCTTTCGCCGCGAAGCTTGCCGCCGACCTCGGCAAGCCGGTTGTCGCCGTTGCCGACTGGAAGAGCTGCGTGGAAGGCGCCGACATCGTTGTCGAAGCCTCGCGGCTACCGGAACCGCAACCCCTGCTCAAGACCGCCTGGATCAAGCGCGGCGCGCTGGTCGTGCCCTATGGCACGATGAGCGCGGTGGAGCTTTCGCTTACCGACATCATGCAAAAGATCGTCGTCGACGACTGGGGTCAGTGCAAGGGCGGCAACTTCGGCTCGCTGCGCGCCCATGTCGAGACGGGACGGCTGAGCGAGGCGACGCTGCATGCCGAGCTCGGCCAGATCGCTGCCGGGCACAAAGCGGGCCGGCAAAGCGACGGCGAGACGATCCTGTTCTGGCATCGGGGTCTGTCGCTCTCCGACATCGCGCTCGGCAAGGCGATGCTGGCCAAAGCCGCGGAACAAGGCATCGGCCAGAGGCTGCGTTTCGCATGACCCCGCTCGTTCTCACCGGCGCCGGCGTCAGCATCGAGGACGTGGCCGCCGTGGCGCGCAGTGCAGGCAAGGTCGAGATCACGCCGGCGGTCATCGAGAAACTCGGCAAGGCCCGCCAGGTCCTCGATGACGCCGCTGCCGGCGGCCAGCAGATCTATGGGCTGAACACCGGGCTGGGCGCCAATCTCGGCACGGCTGTCGAAGGCGATGCCGGTGCCTTCCAGCGCCAGCTTCTCGACGGACGCGGAGCTGCGGTGGGAAACCCATTGCCCGCCCAGCTCGTGCGCGCCGCAATGTTTGCCCGCATCGCCATGCTTTCCGCCGGCGGCTCCGGCCTGTCGCCGCATGTCCTCACCGCGCTTGTCGATCTGCTCAACGCCGGCATCCATCCGGTGATGCCGTCGCTGGGCTCGATCGGCGCCGGCGACCTGGTGCTGATGACCGCGATAGCCCACACGCTGATCGGCGAAGGCGATGCCGACTATCAGGGCAGGCGCATGCCTTCGGCAAAGGCGCTGATGATGGCGCGGCTTGCGCCAGTCAGCCTGGCACCGAAGGATGGTTTGTCGCTGATCAACGCTTCCGCCGTTTCTACCGGCGCCGGCGCGCTGGCGCTCGTCGACGCGCTGTCGGCACTCGAACAGCAGGAGCAGGCCGGCGCGCTCACCATGGAAGCGTTCGGGGCCAACCGCACCATCCTTGACCCGCGCCTGCATCTGGCGCGGCCGGCCGCCTGTCAGCAGGTAGCGGCAAAGGCGCTGCGCGACCTGCTCACCCGCGACGGGACGCCCGCGCCGACCACCCTTCAGGATCCGCTGTCGATCCGCTGCATGCCCTCGATCCACGGCGCGCTCATCCAGGCGATCGACCATGCCCGGCTCACGGTCGAGATCGAGCTCAACGCGTCCGCCGACAACCCGCTGGTGCTCGCCAACGACTCACTCGTGCTGTCGACCGGCAATTTCCACACCGCCTCGCTGTCGCTCGCCTTCGAGACGCTAGGTCTGGCGATTGCGCAATGCGCGGCGGCGTCGGCCGCGCGCTTCATCCAGCTCACCGGCTCAACCCGCCACGGCTTGCCGAAATATCTGTCGCCAATCGGCGGCGCGTCCGCCGGCTTCGTGCCGCTGCAGAAGACGATGACGGCGATCCTGGCCGCCATCCGCCACAAGGCCAATCCGGTGATGCTCGACTTCCTGCCCGTGTCCGAAGGTGTTGAGGATCATGCGACGCAGACTCCCCTCGCCGTCGCCAAATGCGTCGAGATGATCGTACTGTGGCGGCGGCTGATCGCCCTGGAGCTTATGGCCGCCGCACAGGCCGTCGATCTTCGCGAAGGTCTGACACTTGCGCCGGCCACCAGCGCGATCCACGCGGCCGTCCGCGCCCATGTGCCGACGCTTAAGGAAGACCGGCCGCTCGGATCCCATGCCGATGCGCTCCATGCGGTGCTCGCCGACGGGTATTGGCTCCCTGCGGTGCACCAAATACTGCTCGACTAAACGAGATCAGGGCACCGCATCCTTGCGGACGATCGAGATCACCACCCGCCCAAGCCAACCCCCAGGCCAACTGGCCGCTCGCCCCGAATGGATGGCCGGGCTCCGCCGCTTATGGGCCCGCCGGACGGCGCCCTCGGCACCCTCTTGGGTTGCACGATGAGTTCGGATATGAAGAGCCAAGGGCATATAAGGGGTGGCTCAATTGCATCGTTCCTGCTTCGTCTTGGCGGCAGACGCAAAAAATTTCCCATACGCTGTTCTGGGCGCGCGGCGCATACTGGACGTATCTGCGCCTATCGACGGTTTCATCCTTCATATCGGCGCCGGAACTGAGGATTTGCCGGTCGCGGACCGATTGCTAGGCGCTGCCGTCAAGATCGTCGACGTGTCCGATCTCATGAAGGAATTCGATTTCGATCCCGGTCACCTCAGCGTAGCAACCTACATTCGCCTGCTTGCCGACAAGCTGTCGGTATTCGAGCCCTACGACAGACTCGTCTATGTGGACACCGATGTTATCTTCAACCGGTCGATCACCGACTTGGCCGATGTTGAACTGAATGCCCCACTCTTGGCGGCCCATGACGAACAGACCTATTTCGATCCGAGCTGCCGTGAGTCTCTTGAGATGGAGCCCGGCTCATCGCATTTCAACGCCGGCATACTGGTGCTGAACATGCCAATGATCCGCGCCGAGGGGCTCTTGGAGCGGGCGCGCGAACTGGCGCTGCGGCGCGTACCGAAGCTCGATCAGGGAGCGCTCAACATAGCGTTTGCCGGACGCTGGCAAACGATGCATCCGCTCTGGAATCTGCAGACCAACTATTCCAGCCAGATACCCTTCAGTAGAGCCTTCGCGCGTCATTTCACCTTCGGAAAGCCGTGGTGGCCAAGCCCTGAAGGAGTGGAACTCGCCGCGATGGCGATCTATCGCAACCTGGCGAAAGATACGCCCTGGCTCGATCGGTTCAAGCGTCCGCTCTGGACGAGAGGTCTGCGCAAGCGATTGCTCCGCAAATTCGACGGCCTCTCCGGGATCATTCTCAACAAGGAAAAATACAGACGCCGTTTCCGATTCAACGCCGAACGGTGCACCGCCATTTTTGCCGCGCAGGCCGATCAGCGGATGATGGCCGCAACCTATCCGGAGGTCCTGATGGGCGTGGTCAAGCTACGGAAATAGGCGCCGATCTCTCGACGAGAGCTTACCGGCTCGGGCCGCGAGGCCGGCCCAATACCTGCCGCACTTGGCGGCGAACCCAGGCAGACCCATCGCAGTGCCCGTTCAGGCTCTTGCGTCCACTTTCTTCATGAAACGCCTGAGCTCGTCTGGATCCATATGCACGATGTGCCGGTCTTCCGGATAGGCGCCGCTGTTGACGTCGCCGACATTTTCCGAGAACGCCGCGATGCGCTCCGCTTGCCTTCAGCCGATATCGATCATCACCTTGCCGGCCTCGACCTTGACTGGATAGGTTTTGAGGTTGACGCAGACCGGCGCGCCCTTGGCCTGGCCGGTCTTATAGTTGAAGCGGCCATTATGCTTCGGGCATTCGATGATGTCGTCCATCACCAGCCCGTCGGCCAAATGCGCCTTTTCATGCGTGCAGAAACCGTCGGTGGCGAAGAACTCGTCGTCAGGCGAGCGGTAGATCGCGAAGGTGCGGCCGCCATGGTCGAAGCGGATCACGTCCTCCTCATCCACCTCGTCGACCGCGCAAGCTTCGACCCACTCCGCCATCGTCCTTCTCCTGATTGGGTTCGCACAACTGCCGCGCGCACCGACCTTATTCGGCAGCCGCAGCCGTTATGTCGAGATCGTGGAATCGCCGCGGTAAGGCTTGGCCGTCGGCGGCAATTCGCGCTTGAGGTAATAGTCCTCGTATTTCAGCTGCCTGACCAGCACCGGCCAGACCTCGAGATAGGCATGCCACATCGACGGGCTCGGCTCCGGCAAATCGTGCTTGATCAGCTCATGCAGCCTGGGCAGCGCATGATAGGGCACCATCGGGAACATGTGATGCTCCACATGGTAGTTCATGTTCCAGTAGATGAACCGGCTGATCGGGTTCATATAAACCGTGCGCGTGTTGAGCCGATGGTCGGTGACGTTGTCGGCCAGCCCGATATGCTGCAGCAGGCCGGTCGTCACCATGTGCCAGGTGCCGTAGAGCCGCGGCAAGCCGATCAGCACCAGCGGTATCCATGACCTAAGCGCGATCGCGACAGCGATCGTCGCGACGTATACCGCGATGTGCCAGCGCGCCGCGATCACCGCCTTGTGCTGCTCCATCTCCGGAATGTAGCTCTTCTCGTCGTCCGACAGCTTGCCGAAGGCCTGGCGCACCAGCGTGGGCAGCGAATAGCGGAAGTCGAGAATGCCCGTGAAGCCGAGCGCAGCTTTGATGAGGTCCGGGGGCCGCATAACGGCGATCTCGGCATCGCGGCCGACAATGATCGTGTCGGTGTGGTGACGGGCATGGCTCCAGCGCCACTGCACCGGGTTGCGCATCAGCATGAACGAGGCGATGTGATAAACGACATCGTTCATCCAGCGCGTGCGAAACGCGGTGCCGTGCCCGCATTCGTGCCAGCGCGAGTCGCTCGACGAGCCATAGAGCACGCCATAGACGAACATGAATGGCACGACCCACCACGTGCCCCAGAACCAGATAATGCCGGCGGCTGAGCCCAGGATCGCCGAGATCCAGATGACGCTATCGCGGATCGCCGGCCCGTCGCAACGCTGCATCAGCTCCTTCATCACCTTGCGCGGCACGTCGGTGTGGTACCACTCGGCCGATGCAAGTCCGGTCTCTATCGCAAGCCGCGTGCTCTCGCCGACAAGGCTGTAGTCGCGCTTCGTACCGGTGGTCGTCATCGTCATTAAAGCCCGTTGGCGCGGAATTTCCCGTCGAGGAATTTCTTGGCGCGCGGCACGTCCTCCTCGTCGAGATGCTCGATGATCACCGGGATGTTCGGGTGCTTTTTGCTGAGGCGCTTGAGATAGAGATCGTAATTCAGCGCGCCGAGCCCCGGCGCCGGCAGTTCGATCTCGCCGACGCCGCGGAAGGTCAGCCCCTGATGCGCCTCCGCGTCGCCGATGTCGGCATGCTTCTCCGTCTTGTCGCCGCCCGAACGCTTCACGTCCTTGGCATGCGCGATTTTGATCTTGTCCGTCAGCGTGTCGAACACCTGGTTCAGCACTTGATCCATGCGGTCGATGTTGTGCGCCTCGAAATAGTTCGTCGGGTCCATCAACAGGCCGAGGCCGGGATGATCGACCTGAGCGAACATCCTGACCGTCTCCTCGACCGAGCCGACAACGTTGTTGACGTAGGTTTCGAGCAGGAACACCGCGCCGTGGTCGTAGGCGGTCTGGGCAAGATCCGAGATCACCTTGCGGCACTCCTCAAAACCTTCCTCGGTCTTGTTCTTCGGATGATGCACCCAGTCGGATTCGGTGTTGTAGGTGCCGGTTTCCGAGATCACGTAAGGCGAGCCGAAATCGCGCGCGTTCCGGATGATCTCCTTCAGATAGGCAAGCCGCCGCTCGCGCTCGGCCCTGTCCGGGTGGATGATGTTCGTGTAGCCGGACACGCAGCAAACCGGCAGGTTGTGGTCGCGGAACGTATCGCGCACCCGCCTCGCCTTGTCCCTGGTGATCTGTCCGGCCGAGAGGTCGATATCCTTGAAATGCAGGTCGAGCTGCACGGTGTTGAAATCGAGCGCGCGGATGCGCCTGGCGACCTCCTCGAGCTCATACGGAAAATAGCCTGTGAAGATACCTGCCTGCATCATGAGGTGAAGTCCTCCCGATAAGCGATTCAATTGCCCTGTTTCTTAGTCGCCTGGTCGACAGAGATTTCGGACAGCCTGATGGTGCGGCCCTCCGCCATCGACCGGTAACCGGCCTCCACCAGCGCCATGGTGTTGACGTTGTCGGCAACGGAAAGCGCCGGCGGCGTGCCGGTCTTGAGCGCATATTGCAGTTGCTCCATGACGCCGATGAAGGCATGCGGAAACCACATCGTCTCCCAGCTCGGGCTGACCCATTTGCCGCCGGTCGTCTCTGTCGAGGCGTAGGTCAGCGTCGAGGCGACGCCCTTCGGCCAACCGATCGTGCCCTTGGCGACACCCTTGGTGCCATCGACGCGCCAGTCGATGTGCTGGTCGTCGGAATAGCCTTCCTGACGCGGGCCGGACCAGACGTCCTCCAGCGACACCGCGAGCACGCCGGAGGGAAAGCGCAGCGTCGAAACGGTGATGCCGTCGAAATGTTCGAACTTGGTGCGCGGATCCCTGCGCGTCAGCGTCGTGATTTCGTCAGGGTCGCCGAACAGGAAGCGCAGCACGTCGAGGTGGTGCACACTCATATTGGCGAGCGTCAGCCGGTCATATCCGGCGAGGAAGGTTTGCCAGTGCGGGATGGCATGCATGTCGATCTCGGCGAAGACGATCTCGCCCAGCGCCCCGCTATCGATGATCTGCTTCAAGACGCGCATCGACTGGTCGTAGCGCATGTTCTGGTTGACCGAGAGGATCTTGCCGGAAGCCGCCGCCTCATCGCGCAGCTCCACCGCTTCCTCGACCGAGAGCGCCAGCGGCTTCTGCGCCAGGATCGCCTTGATGTGCGGCTGCTTCAGTGCATGGCGGATCAGCGCGGGCTGCTGGTCCGGCGGGAAGGCAAGGTCGACGATCTCGACGCGGCTATCTTCGATCAGCCGCTCCGGCGTATCGCAGACGGTCGGAATGCCCCAGCGGCCGGCGACCTTTTCGGCATTCGTCCTGGTTCGTGAGGCGATCGCCACCACCGGAAAGCCGGCTTGCGCGTAGGCGGCGAGATGGCACTCGGCCATGATCATGCCGGCGCCGATGCAGCCGATCCGGTACTCCTTGACCCGGACTTTCACGTCCGGCTCGAAATCCATGCTCGCCATCCATTCCTCCCGTCGAGGACTGGATTTAACGCCAGGATCAGGCGGTCAGCCAAGGGCCGCGCCATCATTTCCCATCAGGGACCGGGGATCCGGCTTACGCGGCGATCAGCACCGTGCTCTCCGGCGACCAGCTGAGCATCACTTCTTGGCCTTCGGCCAGCCGCTCGGCGCCGGTGTTCTGGACAATGACCTTCACCGTCTGTCCATCGCGGTCGACGAAATAGGTGCTGTTGTTGCCGGCGAAGATGCGTTTTGAAACCTGGCCCCTGACCGTGTTGGCATATCCCGCCTCGGACGTTGCAGAGCCGGTTGAAATCTGGATGCGCTCGGGCCGCACGGCGCAGCTCGCCTTGGCGCCGGCCGAGAGAGACGCACCCGACGCAGCGGCGATTGCTGTACCGTCGGGCAGCCTGATGCCGTTGCCGGTCGCATCGCCGCGAAAGATGTTGGCGTCGCCGAGGAAGGTCGCGGCGAACTCGCTTTGCGGCCTGTCGTAGATCTCCTCCGGCGGCCCCTCCTGCACCAGTCGGCCGTCGCGCAATATGCCGATGCGGTCGCTCATCGTCAGCGCCTCTTCCTGGTCGTGGGTGACGAAGATGGTGGTGATGCCGATCTCGCGCTGGATGCGCTTCAGCTCGATCTGCATGTCGACGCGCAGCGCCTTGTCAAGCGCGCCGAGCGGCTCGTCGAGCAAAAGCACGCGCGGCTTGGTGACGATGGCGCGCGCCAGCGCCACACGCTGCCGCTGGCCGCCCGAGAGCTGGTGCGGCCGGCGGCCGCCGAGCTTGCCGAGTTGCACAAGATCCAGCGCCCGCTGCACTTCCGTTGCGATGGTCGCCTTCGGCTCGCCGCGCACCGAAAGGCCGAAAGCGACATTGTCGGCGACGCTCATATTGGGAAACAGCGCATAGTTCTGGAACACCATGCCGATGCGGCGCTTTTCTACCGGCACGCGCTCGACGCTTTCGCCGCCGATGGCGATGCGTCCGGTATCCGGAAAGTCGAAGCCGGCGATCTGCCTGAGCAGCGTGGTCTTGCCGCTGCCCGAAGGCCCGAGCAGCGCATAGAAGCCACCGTCGGGAAAGTCGATCGAGACATGGTCCAGCGCCTTGTGCGCGCCGAAACTGCGGGAGACGTTCGATACCTGGACGCCGGCCATTATTTCTCTCCGCCGAATTTGAAGAAGCGCGCCGTCAGCAGCATGAGCGCCATCGACACCACGATGATGATGGTCGACACCGCGTTGATCTCGGGCGTGAATCCCTTGCGGATCGCGGCGTAGATTTCGACCGGCAGCGTCGTCTGGCCTGGCGTCGACAGGAAATACGAGACCACGAACTGGTCGAAGGAGACAGCGAATGCGAACAGCCCGCCGGCGATCACGCCAGGCATGATCCAGGGCAAAGTTACGCGCACGGTAACCTGCCACTGATTGGCGCCGAGCGAACGCGCCGCTTCTTCCAGCTCCGGCGCGAAGGTTTGCAGGCGGGCGGACACGACCACGATGACGTAGGGCAGCGCCAGCGCGACATGGCCGAGCAGGATGGCGATGAGCCCGCGACCGATGCCGATGCCGAAGAAGAAGATCAGCATCGCGGTGCCGGTGATCAGCCACGGAATGGCGATCGGCGGGAAGAGCAGCGCCTGCAGGAATTTCTTGCCGCGGAATACGTAGCGATAGAGCGCTAGCGACGCCATCGAACCAAGCAGCGTTGAAAGGATCGTCGTGATGATCGCGATCTCGATGCTGTTCCAGGTCGCCGCGATCAGCTGGTCGTTTTGCGCGAGCGAAGCATACCAGTCCGTCGTCCACTCGAACGGCAGCTGGTAAAAAGGCGAGGCGTTGAACGACATCAGCGCCATGATGATGATCGGCAGATAGAGGAAGCCGAGCAACAGGAAGATGTAAAAGCGCCCGACCAATTCCAGAATGCGCGTCGTCGCCATCAGCCGGCCCTCCGCAAGACCGGTGCCGCGAGCGCCAGGATGACCAGCACTACGGCAAGCAGGATGAAGGAGAGCGCCGCGCCCAGCGGCCAGTTGAAGACGGCAACAAACTGGTCCTCTATGACGGTGCCGTAGAAAGTGCCGGTGCGGCCGCCGAGGATGCGCGGCTCCATGAAAGAGCCCACGACCGGGACGAAGATCAGCGCCGCACCCGCGATGAGGCCGGGCATCGACAGCGGGATGATCACCCGCTTGAGCACCTGCAGCCGCGAAGCCCCGAGCGAGCGACCCGCCTCGATCAGCGAGTCGTCGATTGCCTGCAGCGTGAGGTAACAGGTCAGCACCATATAGGGCACGTAGGAGTGCACCAGGCCGATGATGACCGCCGGGTAGGAATACATGAGATCGATATTGATCTTGAACGGCAAGACGGCATTGAGCGTGATGTCGAGAATGCCGCCCTCACGCAGCACCATGGCCCAGGAGAAAATGCGCACGAGCCCGTTCGACCAGAAAGGCAGGATGACCAGCAGGAAGATCGCCTCGCGGCTGCGGCCTTTAAGAACCTTCGCCAGCACGTAAGCCGCCGGATAGCCGATAACGACGCACCAAAGCGTGACCTCGAGGCCGAGCCGCAGCGAGGCCAGAAGAAGCGTCAGATAAAGGCTTTGAGAGAAGAACGCGGCGTAGTTGCCGAGCGTGAACGACCACTCCTTCCCGGCCATTGGCAGGTCGGTCATGAAGGAGAAGAACACCATGGCTGACAGCGGCAGAAAGATCGCCACCGTCAGCCATAGATAAGCGGGAAGCAGAAGCGGCAGGGCTGGCCGCAGTCCGCGGCGCGAACCGGTCGCGAGCTGCTCAGCCATGATGCCTCTCCTCCCCGTAAGACGCCAACTATTTCACGTTGACCTTCAGCTCCTGCCAAAGTGCCAGGTATTTCTCGCGCTGCTCATCCGTGACGGGCGCCTGGAACTGGATACGTTTGGCGACCTCTGGGCTGCCCATGACCTTTCGGTTGAAGGCGTCCTCGGGCAGCGCCTCGACCGCCTTGGTGTTGGCCGAAACCGGCGCGCCGACCTTGGTGACCCATTCGACATAGAATTTCGGGTCGATCATGTAGTTTATGAAGGCCTCGGCGCCGGCGACATTCTTGGAACCGGCCGGGATGGAGAAGGCGTCCAGCCAGGCGACGGCGCCTTCCTGCGGGATGACCAGCGAGACCGGCAGCTTGAAATGCGTCTTGGCGCGGTCGGCGGAGCCGCTCCAGTAGGTGCCGATATCGATCTGGTTGGAGGCAACCATCTGGTTCCAGTCGTTCTCCGAACTCCAGAAGGTCTTGATCTGCGGCATCAGCGAGGTGAGCTTCGCCTTGACCGCGCGCATATCCTTGATGTCGTTGATGTTCTGCCCCGATGCGATGGCGCCGAACTGCACCGCCTCGACGGCGTCGTCGCGGATGATGACGCGGCCCTTATGTGCCGGGTCCCACATCTCGGCGATGCTCGTCGGCGGCTTGTCGAACGACTTCTCGTTGATGGCTAGAGCGGTCAGGCCCCATACCCACGGCACGCCATAGACCTTGCCGTCATGGTTAAGCATCGGCGAGCCGGCCTTGTCCTTGGCAATATCGGCATAGTTGGAAAGCTTCGACGTATCGATCGGCTGTATCAGCTTGCCGGCCATCGCCTGGTCGTTGAAGGCGGCGTTGATCATGACGACGTCGTAGAGGCCGGGATTGGTCCTCAGCTTGGTCAGCATCTCCTGTTCGGAGTTGAAGAAGTCATTGACGACCTTGTAGCCGGTCGCCTTCTCGAAGTTGGCGACCGCCCATGGCTCGTCGGCGCCGTAGCCCTTCCAGTTGAGCACATGCACTTCTTCGGCGGCCTGGGCGGCAAACGTGAATGCTGAGACGAAGACGGCGGTCGCCGTCAGAAAAGCGGTCAGTCTGGGCATGCGCATGTCTTTTCCTCTCATTGTTGGCCCGGTTGATAGGCTTGTTAAGTTGCAGTCGCGTCCTCCCGGCCATGCGCTATCGTTCCTTGATCGCGATGGCTTAGGAATTCCTGGATCTCACTGTCGGTCGGCGCGGACGAGCCGCCATGACGCGTGACGGAAAGGGCCGCCGCGGCGTTCGCATAGCGCGCCGCTTCGCAGGGCGACAGCCCTCGCGACAATGCGCTGACGAAGGCGCCGATATGCGTATCGCCGGCACCATTGGTGTCGACGGCGCTGACCGCGAAACCGGGGATCGCGCGCGTGCCGCCTTCTGCCAGCCGCACAAGGCAGCCATGCGCGCCGGCGCGGATCACGACGCCCGCAGCTTTTGTGCAGTGTTCGGCCAGAAGCCGGATCGCGACGGTCTGCGCGTCGCCACGGCCGGCTATTTCGGCGGCTTCGTCCGCGTTGCAGCTCAGCCAGGCGGTGCGGGCAAGCACCCTGTCCAAGATCGGGCGCGGAATGTCCGCGATCACAGGCGTCGGATCGAAGACTACGGGAACTTCCTCCGGCAGCGCCTCGATCCAGTCGGCGAGCGCTTCGCGGCTGCCAGGGTAGCTCAACGTATAGCCGGAGGTGAAAACCCAATCGCCCGGAATGACTTGGACGGGCACCATCATGTCCGGTGTCAGCACGCTCTCCGCGCCCGGCCATGAGACGAAGGTACGTTCCGCATCGCTGCTGATCATGGCGACGCAATTGCCGCTGTCCATCAAGGGTGACGGCGGCGTCAGCGTCTCGATGCCTTCAGCGGCGAAAGCCGCGCGCAGGAAGTCGCCGTCTGCCCCGATGCCAAGCTGTCCGCCGAACACCACCTTCATGCCGGTGCGGCTCGCCGCGACCATCATGTTGAAGCCGCCGCCGGCGACGCGCGAATAGCTCGTCGCGGTCTTTTCGCTGCCCGCCGCCGGGAGAGCGTCGATGCGATATACATAGTCGACCACCGCGCTGCCGACATGAACGAGGCGCCCGCTCATGCGGCGTCCTCCTTGCCGCCACGGGCCTTCGCCATGCGCGCCGCGACAAGATCATTGGCCAACGGCTCGACCTCCGCGAGATCGATGCCCTTCAGTCCCGGGATTTGATCTTGCGGCAGGCCCGACAGGCCCGAACAGGCGCCCGCCATGCCCGCGGCGATGGCGCCTATGGTGTCGGTGTCGCCGCCGAGATTGGCGCTGATCACTGCCGCTCGCCACGCATCCCCGTTGGCAACCTCCAGCACGGCGAATGCTGCAGGAATCGACTCCTGGCTGGCGACCCCCGTGCCGATCAGGTCAACGATCAACCGGATCGCCTCTTTGTCGCGCTTCCCGCGCACAAGTTCCTGCGCCCAGAGGATGCGTTCGGCGATGTCGCCGCCGGTGACCCAGTGACCGAGCGCGGCACCAAGCTTTGCCGCCGCGACGGCATGGCCGGAAGCAGCGCGCCAGTCGGCGCCCGAAACACCGAGACTGACCGCGGCAGCAACTGCGGCTGCGGAGGCAATCGCAATCGACGTATTGTGCGTAGCCCGGCAGGTTTCCGCGACTTTGAGAACCAGGGCATCGAGCGGCTCCGGGCGGATCATAATGCCGACCGGCGCAATCCGCATCGCGGCGCCGTTGGTGTCGCCAGTTCGCCCCGCCTCTTCCGCCGGCACGCCGTTATTGATGGCGTCGATGGCCCGCTTGGTCGATGGGCCAAGCAGGTCGTAGCTGCCGCGAGCCTTGACGTCCCGCTCCCAATCGAGCAGCGCGTTGACCCAGCGCCCGTGGTCGAAGCGCTCGCCGGAACTGACCAGGATGCGGCCGAGCAGCAGCGCCTGCTCGGTGTCGTCGGTAATGGCGCCTGCCGGCAGCCCCTTGGACACCGGATGGTCGGCGGCGGGCGCGACGAAATCCTCGACATGGCCGTAGAGCTCGGCGATACGGGCGGGCGACAGAAGCTGCGTCGGCATGCCCAGCGCATCGCCCAGCGCGCCGCCGATGAGCGCGCCCATTGCCCGGTCCATCATATCGGCCGCGCCCATGCTCAAAATTCCAGATGCAGCGCGAAATGCGCCGGGTTGAGCAGGCTGGTGACGAATTCGATGGCGCGCCCGTCGGCGGCGCGCGTCAGCCGCCGCGTCCTGAGGAAAGACGTGCCCGGCGCGCAGTCGAGGATGGCGGCATCCGCGGCGCTCAGCATCTCGATGTCGACCCACTCCTCGCCATGGTCGGGCACCAGCCCCGCGCCGCGCAAAGTCTGGTGCAGCGAGCCTTCCCGAAGCCCGCGCAGCGGTACCTCTTCCAACTCGGGCGACAGCGGCAGGCGGCTGCGCTCGATCGAGATCGCGTGACCGTCGTCCGCGTTGGTGCGCACGCGGTCGACGGCGATGAAGGACGGGTTTTCGACACCGAGTCTCGCCGCGAGTTGGGCGTCCTCGATGACCTCGAGCCTCAGAGTCCGGGTCTCGGCATTGGCGCCGGCATTGGCAAGCGCGCGCGACCAGCCGATGGCGTCATCGACCGGCATGCCGTCGAAGGTGACGAAGGAGCCGATGCCGACCTTGGTGGTGATCAGTCCGCGATTGGATAGCTCCTCCAATCCTTTGCGGACGGTATTGCGGCTGACCGAGAAGCGCTGGACGAGCTCGTTCTCGCTCTGCAGGCGGTCGCCGAAGCCGAGCACGCCGGAGCGGATCTCGTGCTCCAGAACCGTCGCGATCTGCTCGGGCTTGCCGGTGCCGGGGGTTAGCTGCATCGCGCGACGGGCCATATCGATACCTGTTCAATGAACCTGTATAATCCTGTTCAATATTGGATTTGGACCGGCGAGTCAATGTCGTTGTTACGACCGTCGCGCTCCTCTCGCCTGCCTGTTGTTGTGCCGGCGTCGCAGAAGGTGCGAGGAACCCGCCAAAGGCGCGTGGCAAATCGTGGCCAGCCGTGCCGGCAACCTGCTCAAACTGCAACGCGAGACGCCGCGGGTGGCGTAAGCCGAGGCGGCGACGCCTTGAGCTAAACCAGTTCCACTTCGGCCATGTCCGCAATCATCGCATTACCGAGGCGACGTATTCAGACCGGCGGACCCGAATGCGAAGCCCGCGCTATTTTCCGAGCCAATTCAAGAAAGCCGAACAAATGCGGCGAGCGGTTGTCTCGTCGATAGTTGAGTGAAAGCTCGGTTCCCGGATTGTGGCCTTCGTATTTCCGATAGACAATGCCGGGCCGCTGATTTTCACTGACCGATGCTGGCACGACCGAGATGCCGACGCCAACCGAAACCAGGCTCATCGCTGTAAGATAGTCCTGGGCCATGACCTGCAAGGCAGGAACAAAGCCGTCGACCTTGCATACGTCGAGCACATAGTCCGCGTAACTTGGCCGTGGGCGCCGCGGAAAGAGGACGAAAGTAGCATTCTTGAAATCTGCCAGATGGAATGGTTGCTCACGATTGGCATAGCTGTCGGGAAGCGCCAGCACGAGCGGTTCCTTCATGAGCGTTTCGGCTTTGACCTCCGCGTCTTCGATCGACGGGCGCGCCACCGCAATGTCGATTTCCCGCTGAATCAGGGCTCGTCGCAACTCGGCATTGTTCATGGCCGAAAGCGCCAGCTCGATATCCGGATGCGCGGCCCGGAAAGCCCTGATGATGTTGGGCAGAACACCGAAGGTTGCCGTTCCGACGAACGCGATCCGCAGGCGTCCCGCGACGCCCTGGCCGATCCGCATCACCTCGCGTTCCGTCTGGTCGACGCGTTCGAGGATTTCCCTTGCCCGCTCCAGCAGCAATTCGCCTGCCTGGGTGAGCCGAATCTGGCTGCGGCTGCGGTCGAACAGGACCGCACCGATCTCCCGTTCGAACTGGGCGATCTGTCGGCTTAGTGGAGGCTGAGCAATTCCGAGCCGCGCCGAGGCGCGCCCGAAATGAAGTTCTTCGGCCACTGCCAGGAAATAGCTCAGCCGTTTGAAGTCCATCGCCGTCTGTCAGGCATCCATCAGCCGCGCAGGCACCCGCGTGACCCTTTCCAGTGCCTCCTTGAAATAGGCCCTGAAGGCAGTGGGGTTCTCGCTCATCGGAAAATGACCAAGATCCTTCATGATCGCAAGAGTGGAACCCTTGATCGCGGCTGCCGTGCGTTGCGCGTCTTCAGGAGTGCAGGTCATGTCGTACTCGCCGCACATGATATGGACGGGCGTGCGCCGAGTGTCGATGGACGAGAGTCGGCCGACGAGGCTGTCATCGGACGTGTAAAAGCTGAGGTCTCCCCGAAAAACGCCTGGCCCGGACTGCATGAACATCCACAGTGTGGTCCAACGCTCTGCGTCGGGCGCCTGCGGCGCGATGTTGGCCGAGACCAGGGCGGCGCCCATTTCGCCGCCATGCGCATCGGGCCGGTGAAACCAGTCGATGTCATACCATGCCGGCTGGAAATCGGACGCCTCGATCGCGATGAAACCCGAAAAGGATTCAGGATGGAGGGCTGCCAGTTGCAGCGCAATCCTCCCGCCCATCGAACATCCGGCCAGCAAAGGTTTTTCCAGCCCTGCCGCACCGCAGAATGCCAGCACCGTCTCCATGTAGGTCTCGGTCGAGAGCAGATACTCCTCGGTCTCGAACCCCTCCGGCGGCAGCGACTTTCCGTGCCATGGCATGTCGAAAGCGATGAACCGGTAGGACCTGGTGAATGCCTGATCGTTCAGGACGGACCGCCACTGCCGCGTGTCGGCGCCCGCCGTGTGAAGGCACACGACCGGACGGCCCTGGCCGGCTTCCTCGAAGTAGATGCGCTGCCGGGCATTTCCAACCGTCACATTGACATAGCGGCCCACGACCGGCTCGATCGAAGATTTCATGAGAAACCCTCCTTGCGTCCCAACGCCATGAATTCCTTGAAATACCGCAAGTTCTTGACCAGCGTCAGGAGATCGCCGTCGATGCTGCCGTTTCCGTATTTCACCAGGCCGAAAATGTCATGGAAACCCGGCTTAGGCAGAGGTTGCCAGAATTCGCGTAATGCATCGCCCTTCGCTCGCAGCGCAAACCGCCAAGGAAGCTTCCTGCTCGGACCTTCCTTGATCTCGACAACCCTTCCCTTCTCGAAGGTCAGGTAGAATTCGTCCTCGTCGACCTCGATCAAAATGGTTTCGTTGAAGAGGCGGCCAAGCCGCAGCAAATGAGGTCTCCGCTCGAGGGCGGCCGCCATGTCGTCGAGTCGCTGGCGTAAGTTTCGAACGCGCGGCATGGTCGGTCTCACATCTTACGCGCCATCATGCGCACCTTGTCCTCGTCCAGCGTCACACCGAGCCCCGGCCCGGCCGGCACGCGTATTTCGAACTCCTCGAACACCAGCGGCGTAGCGACGAGATCCTCGACCAGTATTCGCGGGCCGAAATGTTCGCTCCCCCATTCGAGGCGAGGCAGTGTCGAGAAGACGGCCATGTGGGCCGCGGCGCCGATGCTGCTCTCCAGCAGGCAACCGCCGTAGAGCTCGATTCCAAACGACTGGGCGATGCCGGCGGCCCGCTTGAGTTCCAGAAGGCCGCCGCTTTTGACCAGCTTCAGCGAATAGACGCTGCCGCAGGCCTGCGTCGCCACGCTGGCCAGCTCCGAATTGGTGAACGCTGCCTCGTCGATGAGAAGCGGAATGCGCGTGCGGGCCGCGACGCGCGCCATCGCTTCGCGTTGGCTTGCTTGAACGGGTTGCTCGATCAACGCGACATTGAGTTCCTCAAGCGCAGGAAAAAGCCGGATGCAAAGCGCCTCGGTCCACGCCTGATTGACATCGACGATCAGCTTCACGTCGTCACCTAGGCCGGCACGAAGATGTTGCAAGCGCACGATGTCAGCCTCAGGCGAGTTGAAGCCGAGCTTGATCTTGAAATCCTTGTGGTGGCGCAGCCGGAGCTTTTCCCTCGCCTCCTCGAGTTCTTGCCCGGCATCACCCGAGGCAAGCGCCCAGATGACACCCATCCGATCTCTGACCTGTCCGCCAAGCAAGGCACTGGCAGGCAGGCCGAGCGTATGGCCGACGGCGTCGAAGAGCGCCGACTCCACCGCTGCTTTTGCCGCGAAATTGCGCGTTGCGGCCTTGGCCATGCGCACGGCATTGGCTTCGAAGAGCATGGCGTTCTGACCAACGAGCGCAGGTTCGAGGTAGTTCGCTATGGCGGCCCAGATGGATTCCACGCTTTCTTCAGCCCAGCGCGGTCCTCCGAGCGTGGAGGCCTCACCAATCCCGGTAACGCCGTTTTCAAGCTGGACGCGTACGAGGACGAACCCTTGGTGCGCTATCTCGGTATTCGAAAGCTTGTGGCGACGGAGTGTCGGCGCCTCGATGATGGTCGCGACAATCGATCTGATCCGCGCGTCGCGCCCAAGCTCCATGGGAGCGGCGCGCGGTGGAATGTTCTCGGTGACGTTGATCGACATACCGACTGCCCTCGGGAGAACCCGCCTGGGCAAGCACCAGGCGGGTTGATTGCTGACTGTTATTCGGCCGCAACGGCGATTTCGGCAGCCTTTGGCTTGAGCTTGAAGTCGAATTCCATGACCAGGTCCGTGTCCGATCCGGCAGGCGCTTTGTGCAACTTGCCGATCAGGCTTTCCTTGACGGCGAAGACCGCATCGTTGTCGAGGTACTTCGTGTCGGCGTCGTAGATCTGCGAGACCAGGCTTTGGTAACCGTCCTTCTGGATCATGAAGTGGATATGCCCCGGCCGCCACGGATGGTGGCCCATATAGTTCAGCAACTCACCGGCCGCCCCGTCGTAGGGAATTGGATATGGCGCCGGGCGGATACCGACGAATTCGTACCGGCCCTCTTCATCGGTGAGGAAACGGCCCCGCAAATTATAATCGGGCTGCTCCGGATCCTGCTGTTCGTAGAGACCGTTCGGCGCGTCTTCCCACACATCGATGATGACGCCCGGAATGGGCCGCCCCGACGTGTCGCTGATTGTGCCGCTGACGCGCACGCTCTGACAGCCTTCGAAGCTCTTCTGGACGATCGAGGCGCCTTTCGGCAGCACCGGCGGATTCTCGCGATAGAATGGCCCAAGCACAGTCGACTCGCTTTCGCCGTCCGTGACGGTGTGGTCGAGCATGTCGACGAGGACCTCTATTCCGAGGATGTCGGAAAGCAGGATGAATTCGTTGCGGGCGTCATCCGAGATGTGGCCGGCGCGAACCAGGAACTGGCAGGCCTGGATCAATTCGGCATGCGTCACCTTGGTTTCGATGCAAAACGCATGGATGTGCCGGATCAGATTCTCAAGAATCTGGCGATTGCGCGCCGGGATATCCGAAGACAAGGCTGCGATCACAACGTCCGAGATGTTTTGCTGGGTCACATTGCGCATATTTTCCTCCTTGAATGGCAGCGTGGGTTTCTTTTTGGCGTCACCACATGAGTTCAGTTTCGATCTGCAGCATGCCTGCAGGGGCCTTGCGGGTGTCTTCGAGCGCGCCGAACTTGCCTTTGAAGAACAGCAGCGGATCGGCATTGCTGTCCCAGTTGAGCGCCCGGACGTGGCCGACGAAGATCGTGTGATCGCCGGCAAGGATCTCGTCGCGAACTTCCGCCGAAAAGGTGGCGAGCGCGCCGCGGACGACCGGCAGCCCGTCGAGCGAATCGAAGAGGCCGTGAAGCTCGGGATTGGGCTTGCCTGCAAAATGCCAGGCGATCTTATCCTTGCCGGACGCCAGAACACTGACAGCAAATCGGCCCGAGGCCTGTATTTTTCCAAGCATGCGCGCCTTCTCGGCGATCGAGATCGCAATCAGCGGCGGGTCGAGCGAGATCGACATGAATGCATTGGCGGTCATCCCGTGGTCGTGTCCATCCCAATGCGTGGTGATGACGTTGACCCCCGTGGCAAAAAGCCCGCATGCATCGCGGAACGTCCGTTGCTCAAGCGGTGACATGTGATCCCCCGCTTGCATGAACAGCACGCGCGTATGAGCGGCCGGACCAGCCTTCGAGTATCTCGGCCTCGACGGAGCGTCCCTCGGCCATCAGGGCGCGGATACGCGAGCTCGACACGATCTCTCCGGCCTCGCAACGCACGGCCGGAAGGATGCGGGTGTCGAAGTAGCGAGCGAGGAGCAACGGGTCGCCGCTCTTGCAGGAACCGAACCGGAAGTCTGCTCCGACCCAGATGACCCGCGGCGTCAGTGCGCCGATCTCGCCGACGAAGTCATCTGCCGTGCGGGCCCGATACGCCGCGTCGAAGCGAGCGACGATGATGTGGTCGGGTCCCAGCAGGCTGATCCTCGCCAACTTGTCCTCGATCGACGTCAGCGGCCGGACGCCGCACAGCAGCGCCTTGGGAGGCGGGTCGAACGTGTAGACCACCGACGCGACACCGAGCGTGCGGGCGGCGATGACCGCCGTTCCGATCAGTTCCTGATGCCCGCGATGCACGCCGTCGAACGACCCGATCGTCAGGACGCAGGCGGGAAGCCTGAGCACGTTCTCACGATGGACGGACGTCTCGATTTGTCTGGAGTGAACCATGGTCTCCTCCCATGTTCGCGACCGGGGGCGCCATCCTCTCGGCACCCTCGACGTGAGAAATCTAACGCTAGGTGGCGACGCCCGCGATACCCGATCCGGTATCGCATGATACCTATCATTAGCACTTCATCGGCGCGTAGCCTCCGGCCTCGAAAGGGAAGAGGAACCCTTTTCTAAGCCCGACGCCGGCTAGCGAATGCCCGGACCGGCCCAATGGAGGAGTACAGGATATGCATAATCTGGCTACCAAGCCGGTGCTTGATACCCAAGCACCGGGAACCGATGCCTACACCGGTTCCGAATTCCTGGAGAGCATCCAGGACGGCCGCGAAATCTATATTTATGGCGAGCGCGTCAAGAATGTCACCCAACATCCGGCGTTCCGCAACTCGGCCCGCATGGTTGCGCGCTGGTACGACCGCTTCCACGAAAAGAAGAACGAGATCGGCGTGTTGACGGACACCGGCTCGGGGAAGCTGACGCACCCCTTTTTCCTCGGCTCCAAGACTACCGAGGATCTGGTCAGGTCGCGCGATGCGATCGCCGATTTGCAGAAGGTTTCCTACGGTTGGATGGGACGTTCGCCCGACTACAAGGCTTCTTTCCTTGGCACGCTCGGCGCCAATTCGGCCTTCTACGGAGACTATGCCGGGAACGCCCGCAACTGGTATGCCCGCACCCAGGAACGTCTCGACTACTGGAACCACGCCATCGTCAACCCTCCGATCGACCGGGACCGCCCGATCGAGGAAGTCCGCGACGTGTTCATGCATGTGGACAAGGAAACGGACAAGGGGGTGGTGGTGTCGGGCGCGAAAGTCGTGGCGACCGGCTCAGCGCTCACCCACTATAACTTCATCGCCCATTACGGCATCCCGATCAAGGACAAGTCCTTCGCGCTGATCTTCACCGCGCCCATGGACTCGCCCGGCATCAAGCTGATCGCCCGCTCGTCCTACGAGTTCAACGCGGCGGCAACCGGATCGCCCTTCGACTATCCGCTCTCCAGCCGTCTGGACGAGAACGACTCGATCCTGGTCTTCGACAAGGTTCTGGTTCCGTGGGAAAACATCTTCATCTATGGCGACGTCGACAAGATCAACCAGTTCTTCCCGGCATCAGGCTTCGTCCCGCGCTTCACCCTGCATGGCCTGACGCGGCTGTCGGTGAAATTGGACTTCATCGCCGGATTGTTTTCGATGGCTGTCGAGGCGACGGGATCAAAGGACTTCCGCGGCGTCCAGGCAGGCGTCGGCGAAGTCATCGCATGGCGCAACACCTTCCATGCGCTCGGCGACGCCATGGTCAAATCGCCGGTTCCATGGGACGGTACCGACGGCTACAACCTCCCCAACCTCAATGCCGGGCTTGCTTACCGCGTGCTGGCACCGGTGGCTTACCCCAGGATCAAGGAGCTCATCGAACGGCACGTCGCCAGCGGCCTGATCTACCTGCCGTCGAGTTCAGCCGATTTCGAGAGCGAGGCGATCCGGCCCTATCTCGACCGCTTCGTGCGCGGTTCGAACGGTTACGCAGCGCTTGACCGCGTCAAGCTGCTGAAACTGCTTTGGGACGCCATCGGAACCGAATTCGGCGGACGACACGAACTGTATGAACGAAACTATGCCGGCAACTATGAGAACCTGAGGATTGAAACGCTGAACGCCGCTGCCGCGACCGGAGATCTGGCTTCGATGCAATCGATCGTGAAGGACTGCATGAGCGAATATGATCTTTCCGGTTGGACGAGTTCAGACCTCATCAATCCGGACGACATCAGCCTCGTCGGCCGGGGCACCGTTCAGGCGGCGTAGGATGATGGGACCGTTCCCTCGTGGAGTAGCGGTCCCAACCCTCCTGTCCGAGGCCCTATGACAAGGCTGCGAGACCGGGGAAAAATGCTTGCCGTGGACCTACCTGCGGCCCGGGGCGAGCGAACCTAAACCAACTCCACTTTCCACCACGCTCGGCACCTTACTACCCGGCCGAGGCCGCGGTCCGCCGCGTGCGCCACAATGGCGAGATCAGATGGAATGGCGGCTTTATCTATGTCTCACAATCACTGGCCGGCGAAGCCATCGCCGCGATTGAAACCGAGGACGGCCAATGGGCACTTTCCTTCCATGCCCATCCGCTCGGCATTATCGACAACAGACGTATGAAGTTTGTCCGTCGCAGCGCCGCGCCAAACAATCCGCTTGGCGCTGCGACGGACGCATAGGGGAGAACTGTTACCTATGTATCCGGTTCAAAGTGTTACCCATCTATCGGTTGGACACCGGCAGGGCGATGAGGGGCAGCGCCGACTTTCGGCGGTTAGCCTTGCTAATCAAACGAAGAATTTCTCGACGCGCAGCATTGCCCATGGAAAACTTGTGTCCGCAATGCAAACTGAAATCCCCGGAGCCGCCACGATGGTCAAGTTCCTGCCGCTGAAAGAGGCCGTCGCGGAGAACCTGCATGATGGCGACGCTGTCGCCTTCGAGGGCTTCACCCATCTGATCCCGACCGCCGCCGCGCATGAGGCGATCCGCCAGGGCTTTCGCGACCTGACACTGATCCGTATGACGCCCGACCTGATCTACGACCAGATGATCGGCATGGGCATGGCGAAGAAGATCGTCTTCTCCTATCTCGGCAATCCCGGCGTCGGCCTGCTCAGGCGCGTTCGCGACGCCATCGAGAACGGCTTTCCGCGCGCGATCGAGGTCGAGGAGCACAGCCATGCCGGCATGGCCAACGCCTACGAGGCGGGTGCCGCCGGCCTGCCCTGCGCGGTGTTCCGCGGCTATCGCGGCGCGGGCCTTGCCGCGGTCAATCCGAACATCAGATCCGTCACCTGCCCTTTTACCGGCGAGGTGCTGGCCGCCGTGCCGGCGATCCGGCCCGACGTCACCTTCATCCACGCGCAGAAGGCGGACCGGAAAGGCAATGTTTTGGTCGAAGGCATCGTCGGCATCCAGAAGGAGGCGGTGCTGGCGGCAAAGCGAGCGGTGGTGACGGTCGAGGAAGTGGTCGACAATTTCGACGACCTCCACCCCAATCTCACCGTGCTGCCGGGCTGGACCATCGCGGCGATCGCGGTTGTGCCCGGCGGCTCCCACCCTTCCTACACGCATGGCTATTACGAGCGCGACAACGCCGCCTATCTCGAATGGGACGAGATCGCCGCCGACCGCGACCGCTTTCAGGCATGGATGCGGAAGAACGTCCTGGAAAGCACGGCGGAAGACTTTGCCGGCCGCGTCGAGCATCTGAGGAAAATCGCATGAGCGAAGCGTCTAACCTCGGCTTCACGCCCAACGAGATGATGACGATCGCCGCCAGCCGTGCGCTGAGAAACGACGATGTCTGCTTCGTCGGCATCGGCGCGCCGTCGGCCGCCTGCAACGTCGCGCGGCTGACGCATGCGCCCGACATCACGCTGATCTACGAAAGCGGCACCATCGGCACCGCGCCCGACGTTCTGCCGCTGTCGATCGGCGACGGCGAATTGTGCGAGACGGCGGTCACCACCGTCGCGGTGCCGGAGATGTTCCGCTATTGGCTGCAGGGCGGCCGCATCACCATCGGCTTCCTTGGCGCCGCCCAGCTCGACAAATTCGGCAACATCAACACTACAGTCATCGGCGACTATGCGCATCCCAAAACGCGGCTGCCCGGCGGCGGCGGCGCGCCGGAAATCGCCACCTCCTCGCGAGAGGTCTACATCACCATGGCGCAGTCGAAGCGCGGCATGGTCGAAAAGATCGACTTCTTCACCTCCTTCGGCCATGGCGAGGGTGGCGACCATCGCAAGCGGCTCGGCATCGACACCGCCGGTCCGACCTTGCTGATCACCGACCTCGCCGTCTGGAAGCCGGACCCTGTCACCAACGAATTCACCGTCATGTCGCTGCATCCCGGCGTCACCCGCGAAGAGGTGCAGGCGACCTGTGGCTGGGAAGCAAAGTTTGCCGAGGCGCTTGACGAGACGCCGGCGCCGACGGAAATCGAGCTGAAGACGTTGCGCGATTTGCACGCGCGCACCAAGGCCGCGCATGCAGGTACCGACAAAGGGAAAGCTGCATAATGACTGATGCCTTCATCTGCGATTACATCCGCACGCCGATCGGTCGTTTCGGCGGCGCGCTATCCTCGGTGCGAGCCGACGATCTCGCCGCCATTCCGCTGAAGGCGTTGGTCGAGCGCAACCTGGGCGTCGACTGGGCCGCGGTCGACGACGTCGTCTTTGGCTGCGCCAACCAGGCCGGCGAGGACAACCGCAACGTGGCGCGGATGGCGTTGCTGCTGGCCGGCCTTCCCCAGGACATTCCGGGCTCCACGATCAATCGGCTCTGTGGCTCGGGCATGGATGCCGTCACCATCGCCGCCCGGGCCATCAGGGCCGGCGAGGCCGAGCTGATGATTGCCGGCGGGGTGGAATCGATGAGCCGCGCGCCCTTCGTCATGCCGAAGGCCGACACCGCCTTCTCGCGCAATGCCGAGATCTACGACACCACCATCGGCTGGCGCTTCGTCAACCCGCTGATGAAGAAGCAGTACGGCGTCGATTCCATGCCGGAGACCGGCGAGAACGTCGCCGAGGAGTTTTCGGTCAGCAGAGCCGACCAGGACGCCTTTGCCGTGCGCAGCCAGGACAAGGCTGTTGCGGCGCAGGCCAATGGCCGGCTGGCGAAGGAGATCACGCCGGTGGCGATCCCGCAGAAAAAGGGCGAGCCAATCGTCGTCTCGAAGGACGAGCATCCCCGCGCCGGCACGACCATCGAGGCCCTGGCCAAGCTGCCGACGCCGTTCCGCGAGGGCGGCACCGTGACTGCCGGCAATGCTTCCGGCGTCAATGATGGTGCTGCTGCGCTGATCATCGCCTCGGAAGCGGCGGCCAGGAAACATGGCCTGACGCCGATCGCCCGCATTCTCGGCGGTGCTGTTGCCGGCGTCGCGCCGCGCATCATGGGTATCGGTCCCGCGCCGGCAACCAAAAAGCTCTGCGCCCGTCTCGGCTTGAGGCCTGACCAATTCGACGTTGTCGAGTTGAACGAAGCCTTCGCCTCGCAAGGCATTGCCGTGCTGCGTGAACTCGGAATTTCCGAGCAGGCGAAGCATGTGAACCCCAACGGCGGCGCCATTGCGCTCGGTCATCCGCTTGGCATGTCGGGCGCGCGCATCACCGGCACGGCGGCGCTGGAGCTGCGCGAGCGCGGCGGACGCTGCGCTTTGGCCACCATGTGCATCGGCGTCGGCCAGGGCATTGCGATTGCACTGGAACGGGTCTGACGGCTCGGCCCGCTCAGTAAGGCAGGCCGACATAGTTCTCCGCCAGCGCGGTCGAGGCGGCAATGGAGTGTACGAGATAATTGAGCTCGGCTTCCTGGATGCGCTGACCGAACTCACCCGCCTCGGGGAAGCGGTGGAGGATCGTCGTCATCCACCAGGAGAAGCGCACCGCCTCGCAATCGATGCGATGGCGTCGCCCTCGAGCCCGGTCCGGTATCGGTTGGCATTGTTTGCGTCATCGTCCATGGAGAGGCTTCCCCTCAGGCAACGACGCGACGAAGGCGCGGATCAGGGCGACGAGCGCATCGGGCTGCTCGATGCAGGGAATGTGCCCGGCGCCGCGGATCAGCTCGCAGCGCGCGCCGGGGATCAGGTCGGCAAGCGAGCGCACGAGATTGGGCGGCGTCGAACCGTCCTGGTCGCCGCCGATGCAGAGCGTCGGCACCGCGATGCGGCGCGCGCTGTCGGTGAAATCCGCGTCGCGAACCGCCATACACGTGCCGATGTAACCTGGCAGCGCCTGCCTGGTCAGCATGTTGCGGCAACCGGCAAGCTCGGCGGCGCGGTTGGCATGAAAATCCGGCGTGAACCACACCTTCATGATGCCATCGGCAATCGCCTCGATGCCGTCACGCTCGACCGTCGCGATGCGGCTGTTCCAGCTCTCGGCGGTACCTATTTTGTGCGCGGTGTCGCTGAGGATCAGCGCTTCGACGAGTTCGGGCCGCCGTGCATAGAACCCCTGCGCGACCATGCCGCCGACCGACAGGCCAAAAAGCACGACCTTCTGGAAGCCGAAGCAATCGATCAGCGCGCTCAGATCGTCGACATGGTCGTCGATCGAGCGCACGCCGCTGCCGATGTCGGAAAGTCCGTGGCCGCGCTTGTCATAGACAAGCATCGGCATCTCACCGGCAAGCCGTGCGACGACATCGTCCCAGATCCGCAAGTCGGTGCCGAGCGAATTGATGAAGATGATCGGGCGCGCAGCAGCCGTCCCGGCGATAAGGCGATGGTGCAACGTAATGCCGCCGATACTGACGAATGGCACGATCTCGATCCTCCAAACCAACATTGCACCAGTTGTCTAGATCGGTAAACCGAGGGCTACTCTGGACGGTGCACGCCGCCTTGGATCTTTTGAGGGGGCGTCTGGCGATCCGCCTCCGGCGTCGAGACCAGCAGGGCGGCGGCGGCATTCGCGGCGGCGATGGCGGCCTCGGTGGGCTCGCCGCGAGCAAGCGCAGCCGCAAAGGCACCGACGAATTCGTCACCTGCGCCATGGGTGCTGACCACCTTCACCGGAATGGCAGCAAGCGCAAAGGCGCGGCCATCGCGATCGTGATAGGCGACGCCATCGCCGCCGGCGGTGACGATTGCAGCCGGATAAACGATTGCCAATTGCCGCGCTGCCTCAGCTGCGCCTTCAAGCGTGTCGACGACCGGAATGCCGGCCAGGAACTCCGCCTCTATGGCGTTGGTGATCACGATGTCGACGAGCCCGGTGAGTTCGGCCGGCAGCGGCCGGGCCGGCGCCGCGTTGAGCACGACGCAGCAGCCATGAGCCTTCGCCGCGCGCGCGGCAGCGATGTTGGCGATTTCCGGAACTTCGTTCTGCAGCAACAGCACCTCAGCCTGCGCGAGCACACCGGCCGCCCCCGCGACATCCTTTTCGCCGAGTATCAGATTGCTGCCGGAAACGATCACCGCGCCGTAGTCGCCATCGTAGTCGAAGATGGCCACGCTCATGCCTGATCGGGTCCCCGGTTCTACTCGCACGAAGCGGTGATCGACATTGCTGCGGCTGAGATTGGCGAGCAGCGCACGGCCGAAATCGTCGTCGCCGACGGCGCCGATCATTGCCGACCTCGCACCCGCACGCGCCGCCGACAGGACCTGATTGCCGCCCTTGCCGCCGCATTTCGGCTGCCATCCGAAACCGGTCACCGTCTCGCCCTTGCGCGGACGATCCGGTGCGTCGACCAGGATGTCGTAATGCAGGCCGCCGAACACGGCCACCAGCCCCGCTGAAGCAACACTCATCCGCGACGATCTTTCATCTGTACTTGTCTCGCCGTTTCGACGTCACTGCCGACATGGTGCGGCCGAGATTGTGCTCCGCCGCCTGGTAGTCGCGCTGCGCCACCGCGACGAACAGCGCATCCAGGATGTTGAGCTGGGCGATACGGGCGGCCGCATTCTCGCCCATCAGCGGCGACCCCCGCGCGGTCGAGCAGAGCACGACATCCGCCTCGGCTGCCAGCGGCGAGTTGGCGTAGTTGGTTATGGCAAGCGTGCGGGCGCCGTTCTTCTTGGCGAGCTGAACGGCATCAATCACCGCGCTGCTGTTGCCGGAATGGGAAAAGCCGACGGCAATGTCTTCGGCGCCGAGGAGCGACGCCGACATGAGCATCATGTGGGAATCGTCGTAAACCGCCGCGCGGACGCCGATCCGCAGGAACTTGTGCGAGACGTCCCGGGCGATCTGAGCCGAGCCGCCGACGCCATAGAAGTCGCGATTTCTGGATCGATAAATGAGGTCGGCGGCCCGGTCGAAATCGCCGATGTCAAGGATCGCCAGCGTTTCCTCCAGCGCCTGTATCGAAGTGCGGAAGACCTTTTGCACGATCTCGGCCGAACTGTCGTCGACGGAGAGTTCCCGGTGCATCTCGGCGGTCGGCGAGCGGCTGTATTCGCAGACTGCCGTCCGGAAGTCGCGATAGCCGGAGAAGCCCAGCTTCTTGGCAATCTTCACCACCATCGCCTCGGAGACGCCGGCCTCGTCAGCGATCTCCTTCAAAGGGATCGTCTCGTCGAATCCGCGGCGGCCGAACACGGTTTCCACCACCTTTGCCTCCAGCGGTGTGAGATGCGGCATCATCATGCGGATGCGCGGCCCCACGGCCCGGAGATCCGCGGACGTCATCCTGCAGCTCCGAGCAGGATTTCCTGGACGATAGCCTGCGAGGTAACCGCGTCCTGCCCGTCGAGGGCAGCCGCCAACCGATTGTCCCGCTCCAGCCGCTCGACGACCCGCAACATGCGCTTGACGGTGGCGATGTTGACCTCGCATTCGCGCACCGGGTCGAGACCGGTCATGTCCGGAAAGGTGTCGAAATAGATGGCACCGGCGTAGCCGTCCCTGCGTATCTGGCGCAGCAGCTCGATGGTCTGCAGCGTGTGCACGGCGCCGACCATCAGGCCGTCGTCGCGCTTGGCGTAGCCATCGTTGAGATGAACACCGAGCAACCTGCTGTGACGGGCGACAAGAGCGGCGGCAAAGGCCGGTTGCTCGTCGGCATAAAGAACATGCGCGAAGTCGAGGGTGACGCCGAGATTGGGCAGGCCGGCCTCGCGGATCGCCAGCAACGTGGTCGCGGCATCCGGCATCAGCGAATAAGAACGCGGCTCGTTCGGCTTATATTCGAGACTGATGGCGCAATCGGGGTCATGCGCCGCAACTTCACGAATACCGTCGATTTCGTGTTGCCAAAGTGTCGCGTAGTCGGCCTGGAAAGCGTAGTCGAAACCATCCTGCCCCAGCCACAATGTCATGAGACCGGCGCCGGCCTCTCGCGCCGCGTCGATGCCAGCCTTGGTGAGGTCGATGGCTTCACGCCGCACTGCCGGATCGGGATTGGTGAACGCGCCGAGCTTGAAGGCGGGATTGGAATAGTAGCGCATCGCGAAGCCATTGATGGAAAGCCCGAGATCACCAAGCCTCCGTGCGATTTCCCTGGGGTTTTCACCGATATGGTCGGGAAAGTTGAGGTCGAGATCGGTGAGCCCCTCGACCTTAGCCGCCCGCGCCGCCATCTGCAGCACCGAGGGCTTCCCGGTAAGCCCGGCCCACTCCGCCTCAGGCCGCGAGGCGAAGGAATTGAGACGGGTGGCAAAACGATGGGATGTCATTTGGGATCCTTGGGATGCCTGAGACTTCACATGAAAAAATGATTTTGTAAAGTTCTCTGGTGAGCTGTACAGGCTGGTTGCCCTGGTTGGCATGCGCTGATTGTTCTGGCATTACCGGGTTCGAGAACCATTCCGACGGGCAGCAATGACCTCGAAACGCAACGTCCTTTTCATCATGTGCGACCAGCTGCGGTTCGATTATCTGAGCTGCGCCGGGCAGAAGAGTCTGACGACGCCGAACATCGACCGGCTCGCCAGCCGCGGCGTGCGTTTCACCAATGCCTATGTGCAATCGACGGTCTGCGGCCCCTCGCGCATGAGCGCTTATACCGGCCGCTACGTCCGCTCGCACGGCTCGACGCATAATGGCGTGCCGCTCAGAGTCGGCGAGCCGACGCTGGGCGACCATCTGCGCGAGGTCGGCGTGCGTTGTGCGCTCATCGGCAAGACACATATGAAGGCCGACGAGGAAGGGATGGAGCGCCTCGGCATCGCCAAGGATTCCGTCATCGGCGTGCGTGTCGCGGAATGCGGCTTCGAGCCGTTCGAGCGCGATGACGGCCTGCACCCCTCGACCAGCTACGACCCCGATCCGGCCTACGACTCCTATCTGCGCCAGCACGGCTTCGAGGCCGAAAATCCTTGGGAGCATTGGGCGAATTCCGGCGAAGGCGAGAATGGCGAGAATTTCAACGGCTGGCTGCTCGTCCATGCCGACAAGGCGGCGCGCATTCCGGAGGAGCATTCCGAGACGCCTTACATGACGCGCCGTGCCATGCGCTTCATTGAGGACGCCGAGGCCAAGGGCGAAGCCTGGTGCGCGCATCTTTCCTACATCAAGCCGCACTGGCCCTATATCGTGCCCGCGCCCTACCACGCCATGTACGGCAAGGCGGACATCCAGCCGCCCGTTCGCAGCGAAGCCGAGCGCGTCTCGCCAAACCCGATCTTCGAGGCCTTCCAGCAGGAGCGGTACTCGAAGAACTTCTCGCGCGATGAGGTCCGCGAAACGGTCGTTCCCTGCTACATGGGCCTGATCAAGCAGATCGACGATCAGCTCGGCCATTTGTTCGACTTCATGGAGAAGCGCGGCCTATTCAAGAACACGCTTGTCGTCTTCACTTCTGACCACGGCGACTATCTCGGCGACCATTGGCTCGGCGAGAAATACCTGTTCCACGACGTCGCGGTGAAGGTGCCGATGATCGTCTACGATCCTCGTCCGGAAGCCGACGTCACAAGAGGAACCACGTCGGACGCGCTGGTCGAGATGATCGATCTCGCGCCCACCTTTCTCGATTATTTCGGCGGCAGGCCCAAGCCGCATGTCCTCGAAGGCCGCTCGCTGCTGTCGCTGACTTCGGGTGAGCGGAAGAGCCTGCGCAACTATGCCGTCAGCGAATATGACTACAGCGGCGATGCGGCGCGGCTGAAGCTCGTCATGCCGGTTTCGGGCTGCAAGCTCTACATGATCACCGACGGCCGCTTCAAACTCGTCCATGGTGAAGGTGTCGAGCCGATGTTCTTCGATCTCCAGAACGACCCCGGCGAATTGCGCGACCTCGGCCGCGAGCCGTCGGCCGCCGGCGATATCGAGCGGCTGCGCAAAATGCTGATGCGCTGGCTGGCGCTGCCCAACAACCGCATTACCGTCCCCGACGAGTGGCTGACGGAGATCGACGACAAGGTCGGCCATTTCGACCCGATCATCGGCTCCGGCGTGCTCATCGGCTATTGGGACGAGGCCGAACTCGCCGAACAGCTGGAGGCGCGTCGCCGCTGGCTGACGCGCCGGGGCAACTAGCTTCGTTACCCGAGTGTCAGCCCCGCCTTCTTCGCTTCCTCGCGCAGGAAGGGCAGCCCCACCTCGATGACGTCGCGCGGGTCTTCCGCCACCGGACGCCATACCGCGAGCCCCCCGGCGATGTCGACGTCGACATGGTTCATGCTTTCGAGCGTGATCGGGCCCTCATAGCCGATGTCGGCGATCGCCTTCATGCAGGCTGCCCAGTTCAGCATGCCGCGCCCCGGCACGCCGCGATTGGCCTCCGACACATGGACATAGCCGAGGAAGGGCGCCGCCGCCTCGAAGCCGGCCGCGAAGCTCTCTTCCTCGATATGCATGTGGTAGGTGTCGAGATGGATGAAGATGTTGTCGGCGCCGATGCGCTCGATGATGCGCGCCGCGTCGACGCCGCGGTTGATCAGATGCGTCTCGTAGCGGTTGCAGGGTTCGATGCCGAGCTTCAGGCTGCGGGCCTTCGCCGACTTTGCCGCCCGTTCGAGGAAGCGGCACATGCCGTCGATCTCCCGCTGCGTCGGCGCCCGGCCGGTGGTCTTGCCGATCGTTCCATAGGTGACGCCGCCGAGCGCCTCGGCGCCCACCTCGTTGCAGACGTTGAAGGCCGGCTGCAGGAAGTCGAGCGCCTCTTCCGGTCGCTCCACCACGTCGAGCGCGCGCGGCAAGCCGAGCGAGGGAATGAGCTGCACGCCATAATGGTTTGCAAAACCGCGCGTGCGCTTGGTGTCGATCTCCTCGGGTCTGAGCAGCGGGATTTCCATAAGGCCGATGCCGAGCTCCTTCAGCCGGTCCATCTGCGGCTCGATGCGGGCCAGATCCCAGACCGGGGCGATGGCGAAAGTGTGCAGTCCGAAAACATTCATATCAGCCTCGTTGCTCGTGCGCCGCCGCGGCGGCCGTATCGCCGCCGCCGACGATGCGGCTGACGACTTCGTTCATGTTGGTTTTGGCGGTGACGAGATCGGCATCCGCCCTGCCGTGGCGCAGCACGACGATGCGATCGGTGACCGACAGCACGTCGTTCAGCCGGTGCGAGATCAAAATGACGGCGATGCCTTCAGACTTCAGCCGCCGGATGAGATCGAGCACGCTCTGCACCTCGCGCACGGCGAGCGCCGCCGTCGGCTCGTCCATGATGACGAGCTTCGGGTTGAAGGTGAGCGCCCGCGCGATCGCCACCGTCTGCTGCTGGCCGCCGGAGAAGGAGCCGACGGAACGACTGATCGACGGCAGGTGCGCCCCGAGCCGCTCGATCATCCGCGCCGCCTGCCGATCCATCTCGGTCTTGTCGACAAAGCCGGGGAAGAGGCCGAGCAGCCTTTTCGTCGGCTCGCGGCCAAGGAAGATGTTGGAGGCCACGTCCTGCTGCTTGGCCAAGGACAGATCCTGATAGATCATCTCGATGCCGAGCCGTCGCCGCTGGCCGGGATCGAGAGCGAGGATGTCCTTGCCGTCGAACTCGATCGAGCCGGTGTCGGCGCGGTAGATGCCGGTGATGGTCTTCATCAGCGTCGACTTGCCGGCGCCGTTGTCGCCGACCAGCCCGACCACCTCGCCGGCCGCGACCGACAGGTCGACGCCATGCAGCACGTCGACCGCCCCGAAGCTTTTGCGGATCTTGTGGAGCGAAAGCAGGGTCATACGCGCGACTCCTTCCGCACCTGATACTGGTCGATGAAGACCGCGAGGATGAGAACCGCGCCGATCGCCATCTGCTGGTAATAGGACTGCACGGCAAGCAACGTCAGCCCGTTCTGCAGCACGCCCATGATCAGAGCGCCGATCATGGTGCCGAGGATCGAGGCACGGCCGCCGAACAGATTGGTGCCGCCGATGATCGCCGCGGTGATCGCGGTGAGCTCATAGTTGATGCCTGCGGTCGGGTCGCCCGCATTGACGCGGGCGGTGAACAAGAGACCGGCAAGCCCGGCAAGCGCGCCGGAGAGCGTGTAGATGATGCGGCGATGCTGCTCGACGCGGATGCCGGCTGCGCGCGCCGCGCCCTCGCTGTCGCCGAGCGCCAAAGTGTGGCGGCCGAAGCGCGTATAGGCAAGCACCGTATGCGCGACGATCGCCGTCAGCACGAAGATGATGACGGGCATCGGAATGCCGAGCGGCCTCCCTTGCCCGATATAGACGATCTCCGGCGGCAGGCCGTAGATCGCCCTGCCCTGCGAGATGACGAGCGCCAGCCCGCGCGCAAGGCCCAGCATGCCGAGCGTTACGATGAAGGCGGGCACGAAGGCGCGGGTGACCAGTTGGCCGTTGATGTAGCCGGCGATACTTCCGGCCAGAATGCAGGCGATCACCGCGAACACCGACGGCCAGCCGAGGTTGACGGCGACGAAGGCCCCCGCCACGCCGGCAAGGCCCATGACCGATCCCAGCGACAGATCGAGCCCACCTGAACCGATGACGAAGGTCGCGGCGATCGCCAGCACGCCGATCGTCGACGTCGCGAGCAGGATGTTGAGGAAATTGCTGAGCGACAGGAAGAAAGGCGACAGAATCGCCATCGCCGCGCTCAGCAGCACAAGCACCAGCAGCGACTCCAGCCTGATGTGGAGCCTCTCGACGGATGCGCGCTGCACCCGAGCCCAAAACCCGGGCTGCGCCGTTTCGGAAGCCATGTTTTGACCCTTCTGGGTAGGGGACTAGGGGAATAGGGAAGTCAGCGGGAGAGAGCCGGGTCTGGGAAGTGCAAACCTTCCTCCTCCTACTCCCCTACTGACCTACTCCCCTAGTCCCTTCTCTTGCTACTTCACATATTGCAGCATCGGCTCCTTGCCGGCGTCGAGCACGTCCTTGGTCAGCACCAGGGTGGGCACCGCGATGCTTTCCTCGACCTTCTCGCCGGCCAGCGCCTTCTTGACGTTCTCGACCGCCTGCTTGCCGACGAGATAGGGAAGCTGCGCGACGGAAGCGTTCAGGCGGCCTTCCTTGATCGACTTCACCGCGTCGACATTGCCGTCCACGCCGATGATCGTCACCTGCTCGCCTTTGCCGGCGGCGTAGACCGATTCCACGGCGCCCAACGCCATGCCGTCGTTGGCGCAGAAGATGGCAACCAGATCGGGATGCGCCGTCAGTGTGTCGGTGGCGATCGAGGCGGCCTTGCCGCGATCCCAATCGCCCGGCAGCGAGGCGACCACCTCGAGCCCCGGCGCCAGTTCCTTGAGCTTGTCGGCAAAGCCCTTGGCGCGCTTCTCGCCGGTGATGTTGCCTGAGAGACCCTCGATCACCAGCACCGGACCCTTGGCGTCCTTGCCAAGCTTGGAGACGAGATGTTCGGCCCCTTGCGCACCCGCGGCGACGTTGTCGGAACCGATATGGAAGGTGACCTTGACGCCTTCCTTGTCGAGAACCGCCTGGTCAAGATTGTTGTCGAGATCGACGATCTTGATGCCGGCATCCTGCGCCGATTTCAGGCAGGGCAAGAGGTTGGTCGAGTTGATGGCGGCGGTGATCATCGCCACCGGCTTGCGCTCGAGCATCGTGTTGCAGAGGTTGAGCTGCGGCTCGGCCGCCTGGTCGCTTTCGGCCGCCTGCTGGAAGTATTTCACGCCGGCCTCCTTGGCGCCGTCGGCGACGCCCTGCGCCATCGCGCCCCAGAACGGATTGGCCAAGGTCTTCATCAGCACGCCATATTCGCCGTCCTCGGCCTTAGCAGCGCCGACCGCGGCAAACGTAAGCGCTACGCCCAACGCGAGAGTAAATCGATTTATCTTTGTGGAAAGCGATGTCATTCCGTCCTCCGTTTGTTTGCGCCGGATGCCTCGGCCAGGGCCGGCACTCTTCTTCCGTTGTCGACATGGGGGTTATTGTCGGTCTCCTCCCCCGGAATGCGGGACGCTGCCTGGCGAGCCAACGGATTCCCGCATGAACACCTTGCAAGGTTCGAGCCGCGCCCTCGGCGGGCCGCGCTCGCCTTCGATCCTGCGAAACAAAACCTCCATTGCGTTGGCGGCGATCTCGCGCACCGGCTGCACCACCGCGGCGATCGCCGGCCACGTCACCTGCATCCATTCGGCGTCGTCGAATCCGACCAGCGAGATGTCGTTTGGGCAGTGCCAGCCGCGCCGCCGAAACTCCGAAAGCGCCACCAGCGTGCCCTTCAGGAAGAGCGAATAGACCGCCGTAGGCCTGTCGCCGCCGTCTTCCCGCTGGCTGAAATAATCGCGAAGCAGCGTCCGCAAAGGCCCGACATCGCTTTCGCAGAGTACGACGTCGATCCGGATGTCGGGCGCAACCTCAAGCGCCATCTTGCGAAACCCTTCGAGCCGGGCGCGCACGGTCGCCGCCTGCTGGCCGAGACCGACCACAAGAACATGACGATGGCCCTGGCTGACCAGCGCGCGCGCCACTTCGGCGCTTGCCGCAGCGCTGTCGGCCGAAACCGTGTCGAAGGCGTCATCGGCAAGCACGCGGTCAATCAGCACCCCTGTCATGCCGTTCGCTTTCATGAAACCAGCCGCCGGTCCGTGCTCGTTTCGCACCGGCGCCAGTACGACGCCGGCAACGCGCCAGTCATGCATGCGGGCGAGGATCTCCTTCTCACGTTGCTCCGATTCCCGGCTGGAGGCGGCGACCAGCGTATAGCCGCGTTGCTCGGCGAGGCCTTCGAGCTCGCTCACCATCTGGCCGAAGAACTCGCTTTCGAACTCCGGCATGATGGCGCCGATGATGCGACGCTTGGCCCTGCGCATATCCGAGGCGAGCGGATCGACGCGGTAGCCCAGAAGCTCGACGGCATCGAGGACGCGCTGCGCGTTTTCCGGTTTTACCGTGGTGACGCCGGAAAGAACCTTGGAAACAGTGGCCGCCGACACGCCCGCCTGGCTTGCCACATCGTGGATCGACGCGCGCCGCTGCTGGGCCTGCTGTTGCGCCATTAATCTTCTCCCGGAGGCGAGTGGTCGCCCTCTCGTTAACATAATCGATAAATCGATTTTTCGCTGTTGTAAATCGTTTCATCGGGAGTAAAAACGCTGATATGATTGATGCGATCCAATCGCGCCGGGAGGAAAATCATGTCCAACAAAGCCTCGCCGCTGGTGATCAGCGCACCCGAACCGCGCACGCTCGACCTGATCTTCACGCCGCCGCAGCTGGCGCGCTTCCGCAAAAGATATCGCATCGTCGAGACAACGCCGGAAGGCGTCTCGGAGTTGCCGACAGATGTGCTGGCCGAAGCCCGCTACATCGTCGGCCAGCCGCCGATCACCCCTCAGACGCTGGAGAGGTTGAAAGCGCTGCGCTGCATCTTCAACGTCGAGACCAATCTCATCAACAACATGCCCTATGAGACGCTGTTTGCCCGCGGCATTCACGTCGTCACCACCGGCCTGGTGTTCGCGGAGCCGGTGGCGGAACTCGGCCTTGCCATGGCGCTAAACCTGGCGCGCGGCATCGTCGATGCCGACCTCGCCTTCCGGCAAGGCGAGGAACTATGGGGCGGCGACGGCAACCAGACGGCGCGACTCCTCTCAGGTTCGGATGTCGGCATCATCGGCTTCGGCGATCTTGGCCGCGCTCTCAATCGGCTGCTGACCGGCTTCCGCACGCGCACCAGGGTCTTCGATCCCTGGCTACCGCCTTCCGTGCTGGTGGAGCATGGCGTCGAGCCGGCCTCGCTCGACAAGGTGCTGTCGGAAAGCGATTTCGTTTTCGTCGTCGCCTCGGTGACCAGCGAGAACCAGGGTTTTCTCGGCGCCGACGCTTTCGCCAAGATGCGCCAGGGCGCCGCCTTCATCCTGCTCAGCCGCGCCGGCGTCGTCGATTTCCCGGCGCTGATGGGAGCGGTCAAAAGCGGCCATATCGTTGCGGCCAGCGACGTGTTTCCCGAGGAGCCGCTGGCCAAGAACCACCCGGTGCGCTCGCTTTCCGGCTTTCTGCGCTCGGCACACCGCGCCGGCGCGCTCGACGTTGCCTTCAAGCGCATGGGCGACATGGTGCTGGAGGACATGGACCTCCTCGATCGCGGTCTGCCGCCGATGCGCTCCAAGCGCGCCGAGCGAGAGACCGTTTCGCGGATGCGCTCCAAGCCGGTCGACAGGAACTGATCGCGCCTCGTCGCCTGGAACATTAGCGTTCCTGCTACTGATTGCCGCCCTGAGTGTAATGCAACCAAACTTAACGGCCGGACCACGGAGAGTTTCGGCCCTCTCAGGACCATTTTTCTTCAGAATTTTTTTCTGCATTTCACGGGAATAGAGGAACTTTGATCCGGACCTTCCGTTGATGACACGATCGTTTCTCGAACGATCCAGAGAAACAGGAGGTTTATGTCATGAACATCAAGATGATCTGCCTTGGCGCAATGAGCCTTTCGATGGTCGCCGGCTCGGCTCTCGCCGCTGGCGAAACCGGCACGTCGGCGCTGGATGACCCAGCCAAGATGCAGCCCTTCTACACCGACTCCAGCATGAAGACGATGGTCAGCAAGGACGCCTTCGTGAAGGCGTGGAAGGCAATGTCGCCGGAGGACCAGACCGCGATGATGACGGCTTGTGAGGACGAGGCCAAGAACGCCAATGCAGCCAACAGCCATCCGGAGTTCTGCAGCAGCGTCAAGGAGAACGGCGGCAGCAAGTAACCAATCAGTGCAGCTACCGACAAAACGGCCCCGTTGTGGGGCCGTTTTTGCGATCCCAGACGAAGGACCGCGACGCACTTTTCCCGAGATTGATCAGGCAACCAGATCGCTGCGGTCCGTCTGTTCGAAGCCGTCATTGAAATTCGCCGCGAGCCAGGCGATCGCGCTGGCGACATCGGCGATGGCGAAACGCGCCGCGGTCTCGCCCTGCGGTCTCACGCGGATCGAGATCCCGCCCGCGGCATTGACGGTCTCAAAACCGTTTTCGTCGGACGTGTCGTCGCCGAGGAATACCGGTCGCCGTCCGGTGAAAGGTTCAAGCTGCATGAAGCGCCGGATCGCGGCGCCCTTGGCCGCCTCTAGCGGCATCAGTTCGACACCGGCATTGCCGGCAATTACGCGGTAGCCTTTCGGCAGCCGGGCAAGTGCTGTCTCGACCAGTTCCGTCGCGCGGGCCAGCAATTGCGGCGCTGCCCGCGTGTGGATGGCGAGCACCGGCCCCTTGCGCTCGACATAGACGGCCTTGCTTGCCAGCTCCAGCTCGATTTCGTCGGCAAGTGCGGCCATATCCGCCGGCTCGTCGGCGGCCTCGATTTGTCCGTCCGGTGTCAGCCTGTGCTCCAGCCCGTAGAGGCCGGCGATTCGCAGCTTCAAAGGCTCGAACAGCCGGTCGACGGCCGCGATAGAGCGGCCGGTGATGAAAGCCAGCGCTCCATCCAGCCGGCGCTCGACCGCTTGCAGCAGCGAACGCAACTCCGCGCTGACCGCGACGCTATCTGGATGGGCGGCGTGCTCGAGCAAGGTGCCATCGATATCGAGGAAGAGCGCCCACCGGCCTTCGGGAAGCGGTGGTGTCAAATCTGCTTGGATGTTCATCGGAATCCGACTGCCTGTTTGCGTTCGAAGATAGAGACGACATTGTCGCCGTTGGTGTTTGCCGAGCGGTCGGACAAGGCCGTGACGCGGTCGAGCTCGCCGCGCTTCCTCAATCGCGCCGCGTCGAGCAGCATGCTGCCGGCCCAGCGATAGACATTGTTGTCGCGTACGATCTCGCGCATGCGGCGCATGCGCTCGCGCTGCTCGTCGGGCCCCATGACCAGCGCCTGCCGCATGGCTTCGCTCATCATCGCCGCGTCGTAAGGATTGACGATCAGCGCCTCGAGCAGTTCGCGCGAGGCGCCGGCAAACGTGCTGAGCAGGAGCACGCCCTCTTCGTCGTCGCGCGCGGCAACGAACTCCTTGGCCACGAGGTTCATGCCGTCATGCAGGCTGGTGACGAGGCAGATGTCGGCCGCGCGGTAGATCTTGTAGACGTCCTTCTGCGAGTGATGCTCGGCCACGAGTACGACCGGACGATAGCTGCCGTTGCCGTAGCGCTCGTTGAGTCCCTCGGCGAGCCGCTGGCATTCCTCATGCAGGTGCTTGTAGGCCGGCAATGTGCCCCGGCTCGGTGCGGCGACCTGCAGGAACACCGCCTTGCCGATCATTTCAGGGTAGCGGATGAACAGTTCCTCCAGCGCATGGAAGCGGTCGAGAATGCCCTTGGTGTAGTCGAGGCGCTCGACACCGACGCACAGCTTGGCGTCGGCTGGAATCCCGAACCGCTCGCGGATTTGCGCGCGGCATTCCTCGACCGGCGGCAGGCTCTTCAGGAGCTGCACAGGCCATTCGATAGAGATCGGGTAGGCGTGGACCAAAGTCGTCTGGCCGCCATAGGACACCGCGGCATCCGCCCGTTCGATCCGGCTCTCCATGAAGCGGTCGACGCTCTCGGTGAAGTTGTTGGCGTGGAACTGGGTGTGGAAGCCGATGATCGAGCTGCCCAGCAGCCCATCCAGGATGCGCTCGCGCCACGGACAGATGCTGAACACTTCCGAGTTCGGCCACGGGATGTGCCAGAAGGTGATGACGATGGCCTCGGGCAGCCGCTCGCGGATCATGCGCGGCAGCAGCGCGAAATGATAATCCTGGACCAGCACGATCGGCCTCTCGTTGCGGGCCTCGGCAACCACCGTTTCGGCGAATTTCCGATTGACGGCCTCGTAGGCCGCCCAGTCCGACTCGCGGAAGATCGGTCGGGTAAAGGCTATATGGCAGAGCGGCCAAAGCCCTTCATTGGCGAAGCCGAGATAATAGCCCTGATATTCCTCATCGGTCAGCCAGACCCGGCGCAGGGCATAAGATGGATTTTCGGGCGGCACCTGTACCCGGTCGTGGCGGTCGACGACCTGACGATCCGCGCTGCCGCCGCCATAGGCGATCCAGGTGCCGGCGCAGGCGCGCGTGATCGGCTCCAGTGCCGAGACCAGTCCGCTCGCCGGCACGACGAGCTCGACATCGCCGTTCTCGTCCTCATTGTGGATGTAGGGCTCGCGGTTGGAGACGACGATGACCTGTGCGTCCGGCAGATCCTCGGCAAGGATCTTGCGCAGCGTCTCCGGTGACCAGGTGACGAGGGCGGCGTCGACCGACTGCCCGTTCTTCTCGAATTCGCGCAACACCTTGCGTGCGGCTTCCGATGCGACGTCCTCGCCCGCACCGGGCGTGTTCACAGCCGTTGCATGCTGGTGACGGTGCCTGGTTATTGAGACGAAGATCGCGAGAGCGCTGAGTCCGAGACTAGCTAGGATAAGGACCCACAAGAGGTCGACGCCATACTGTGCCATTGATGCCAGGTTGCCTCCGGCTGTCCGCTATTTTGTTTTCGTTCTTGCCGGCTGCGGAGAGGTGTGCCGGTTCCGGTTTGCAAACGCATAGGGCGCTCGTCGGTTCCGACATTTTTCGACTGCCGGATGCATTTGCGGAACTCCGCTCTCGTAACGGTTTTCCGTCCGGAATTGCGCAATCGACCCGTCTAAGTCCGCACAATCAGCGGCACCAGGCCCTCATGCCGATCGGCGAGGAAGGCAACGACGCGGTCCCCGACACGCTGGAAGGTGAGGTCGATAGTCTTATTGCCGACGGACAGATGCCGGAGCGTGAGCGTGTCGATACCGATAGGCATCCGTGGGCGGGTGACGCGCAACTCGCCTTTCCAACCGTCGATTTCCAGACCGAGGCAGGCCTGCATCAGCATGAAGGTGGAGCCTGCCGACCAGGCCTGCGGCAGACAGGCGACAGGATAGGCGATCGGCGCCTCGCCTGGCGCCCGGGTGAAGCCGCAGAACAATTCCGGCAGCCGCATGTTGAAGTGCACGGCCGACTCGAACGTGCCGCTCATCAGCCGCACGACACTTTCGCGCTCTCCATAGCGCGAGAGGCCGACACCGCAGAGCGCCGTGTCGTGCGGCCAGATCGAGCCGTTATGGTAGGACATTGGGTTGAAGAAGATCGCGTCGTCCGCAAGCGTCCTCAGTCCCCAGCCGGAATGGAAGGAAGCCGACAGCAATTGATCGGCGACAATCTTGGCGCGCTCCGGCTGCGGCAGCCCGGCATAAAGCAGATGCCCCGCATTTGACGTTCGCACCTTGCAGGGCTGGCCTTCGCCGTCGATCGCGATGGCGTAGAAGTTCAGATCCTCGATCCAGAAGTCACGCTCGACGGCGATCCGCATTTCCTCGGCGCGGTTCTCCCAATGTTCGGCATCGGCAAACTCGCCGCGGCGGCGTGCGAGCGCGGCAAGGCCGCGATAAGCGGCAAAGACATAGCCTTGCACTTCGACCAGCGCGATCGGTCCCTTGGGCATGCGGCCGTCGGCATGGAAGACCGAGTCGACGCTGTCTTTCCAGCCCTGGTTGGCGAGGCCGGACTCCGCTGCGCGTTGGTAGGTGACGAAACCCGTTGCCCGGCTTGCCTCTTCCGTCCACTCGGCCGCCGCCTTGAGCGATGGCCAGAGCGTGTCGATGAAGGCCATGTCGCCGGTGCGGTCGGCATAGGCGCAGGCGAGATGAATGTAGAGCGGGGTCGTGTCGACGCCGCCATAATAGCGGCCGAAGGGAAGTTCGCGCAGCGCCGCCATTTCGCCCTTGCGCGTCTCGTGCATGATCTTGCCTGGCTGGGAATCGATGAAGGGCGACGTCTCCGTCGCCTGATGTTCGGCAAGGAACGCCAGCACGCCGCGCGCGAGACCCGGATTGAGCCACAGCATCTGCAAGCCGGAGATCACGCCGTCGCGGCCGAAGGCCGTGGAGAACCACGGGATGCCGGCATAAGGATAAGGCCCGGTAGGAAGCTCGGTGGTAAGCAACGCGACATCCGCGCGGGCGCGTTCGACCCAATCGTTGAAGACGCGACCGGAGCTGTGGACCGTGGCGCCATGCCGACGCTTGGCGCGCATGGCAAAACGCGCGCGTGCGGCAGCGGCCCGGAACCGGTCGCGATTCGGCGTTTCGGCAACTTCCGGGCCCACCTCGACATAAAGCACCTTGCTGCTGCGCTTGGTCACCGCGATCAGGAAGTCGGCTCGATTGTCGCTCAGTTGGTCGGGAGCTTGCGAGAAGGAGATTGCCGACTGGCGCGGCAGGCCGTCGAGACCGTCATAGCCGAGCATAACGGACGCCTTGTCGGTCTTCGCCAGATGGACCGTTCCACGTTTCGGCCGTGTCGAGCCGCGCACCTCGAACATGTCGCGAAAGTCGGCGGCGAAATGCAAGGAGATGGCGATGGTCGAATGCTCGCGGCTGTAGTTGGAAAGCGTGATGCGATCGAATAGCCTGTCCTGCCAGATCAGCCTGACGCGCTCGATATGGATCGCGCCTTGCGGAATGTCGCGGCCGGCGGCGCTCTGTATCGGCAAGTTGGTGAGGTTGCTGGTGAAGAGAACATTGTCCTGGCTGAGCGAGGCGCCGAGCAGCGACATCGGCCTGCCGCCGATCGTCAGGCGGAACTCGGAAAGAACGCGCGTGTCGTCGCGAAAGAAACCGTCGCCGGCGCCCCTGATGTCACCATAGGCGTCGGTGACCGCGAAACAATCGCCCTGTTTGAGCGCGAACAGCCGGTGCGGCTCCCGCGGCGCCGTTTCGTCGAGCGAGGCAAGGGCTACGGCGGGATCGAGCTTGCGCTCGTCGAGCTGCGTCATTCGTCACCTCTTCGCTTGCCCCGCCCCAAGAGAATGCCGATCAGGAGGCTCTCGCCTCCTGGATGCCGATCAGGCGCATATAGGCGGCAAGATAGTCGCGCGCCATCCTGGTGGCTGAAAACCGCTTTTCGAAGACCACTCTCACCTGCCGTCGGTCCAGTCCGAGCAGGACCGGCATCGCAGCGACCGCATCATCGACAGAGTCCACGACAAAGCCGGTCACGCCCTGGTCGATGAGCTCCGGCAGGGCGCCGCAGTTCCAGGCGATTACCGGCGTGCCGCAAGCCATCGCCTCGATCGGCGCCAGGCCGAACGGCTCCGGCCAGTCTATGGGAAACAGCAGGCCCGCGGCATTGCCGAGAAACTCGGCCTTCTCGTGTTCCGCGATCTCGCCGACATAGTCGACCCGGTCGCCGTCGACGAGCGCCTCGATCTCGTCGTGAAAATAGGCGCGATCGTCATCGCCGATCTTGGCCGCCAGCTTAAGCTTCAAACCGGAACTTCGCGCGATCTCGATCGCTCGATCCGGGCGCTTGTCGCGAGACAGCCGGCCCAGGAAAGCCAAATAGGGTTCCTCGGCCGAGGGATTGTAGGTGGGCTGATACGCATCGACCGGAATGCCGTGATGGATCGTCGCCAGCCAGTTGGCGTCGGGCAATCCGCGCTTCTGGCTGTGCGAGATGGAGATCATCGGAAAGCGCGGGAAGCGCTTGTAGGCCGGCGCCAGGTCGACATAGTCGAGCCGGCCATGCGGGGTCGTCACCGTTCGCCCCGCCATGTGTTCGAAGAATGGAAAATGCACGAAATGGCTGAGATGGAAGTGGATGACGTCGAACTCGTCCGCCCGCTCGCGCACCTGGCAAAGCATCGCCATATGCGCCGCAATCTCGGACTTTTTCGGCCGCGGATCAAGACGGATCGCCTGGTCGCGACCGGGCACCAGCCGCGCCGAGGTCTCACTGTCGCCGCTGGCGAACAGGGTCACTTCGTGCCCGACTTCCACCAGCGCTTCGGTGAGATAGGACACGATCCGCTCGGTGCCGCCATATAGTTTCGGCGGCACGGATTCGTAGAGCGGCGCGACATGAGCGATGCGCATGGTTCCCTCAAACGGTTGATGGGAACCAAAATGCGTCAGCCGCCAGATCGTTCCTGCCCGATTGTCGCAGGCGGGGCCTCGAGCTTCGGCCAATCAACTCATCCAGTTGCCGCCGTCCACATTGAGCGTCTGCGCCACGACGTAGTCGGCCTCGCTCGATGCCAGGAAGACGGCCGCACCCCGGTAATCGTCGGGATCGCCCATGCGTCCGGCCGGCACCGCCAGCCCGACCTGCCGCTTCTTCTCGCCGATCGGCAGGTTCTCGTAGCGCGCGAACAGCGCGTCGACCTGGTCCCACATCGGCGTGTCGACCACACCCGGCGCGATGCCGTTGACGTTGATGCCGTGCTTGATCAGCGCAAGGCCGGCCGACTGCGTGATGCTGATTACGGCGGCCTTGGTGGCGCAGTAGACGGCGACCAGCGCCTCGCCGCGCCGACCCGCCTGCGAGGCCATGTTGATGATCTTCCCCTTGCGCCCCTGGGCGACCATACGCTTGGCCACCGCCTGCAGCGTGAACAACAGCCCTTTCACATTGACCGAGAATTGCAGGTCGAAGCTTTTCTCCGAAATCTCGAGAAGCGGCCCCATGTCGAAGACGGCGGCATTGTTGACCAGGATGTCGATCCCGCCATGCGTCCTCGTCACCGAAGCGACCATCGCCTCGATCGAGGCGAGGTCGCGCACGTCGAGTTGCAGAGCGGTAGCTTTGCCTTCGAGCTCGCGCGCAAGCGCTTCCGCCTTGTCTAGTGCCATATCGGCGATGACGACATGGGCGCCTTCGGCGGCGAAACCGCGCACGATGGCTGCGCCGATGCCTTGCGCGCCGCCAGTGACGACGGCGACCTTGTCCTTGAGTTTCATCGCAATTCTCCTGTCTCAGCGCCCTAAGCTCAGCGCCATCTCAGCGTGTGGTATAGCCGCCGTCGATGACCAGCACCTCGCCGGTCACATAGCTTGAGGCGGGAGAGCACAGGAAAAGTGCGGCCGCCGCAACTTCTTCCGGCTGGCCGACGCGGCCCATCGGCGTCATGCCGCGCCAGATCGGGAACCATTCCGGATTCTCGATGCCGCCGCGCGAAAGGTCCGTTTCGATATAGCCGGGCGCGACGGCGTTGACGCGGATGTTATCGGCCGCCACCTCGCTGGCGAGGCTCTTGGTCATCATGTGCACCGCCGCCTTGGAACTGTTATAGGCAACCTGGTTCTGGGGAATGTTGGAGACGATGCCGGAAATCGAGCCGACATTGAGGATCGCGCCGCCTCCCTGGCGCCGCATCGGCGCCAGCGCCGCCCGGCAGCAGCGGAAGACGGCATCGACATTGATCGCCATCGTCTGCCGCCAGATGTCCTCCGGATAGTCGCCGCTGTCGCCATGGATGGCGATGCCGGCGCTGTTGACCAGAATGTCGAGGCGGCCGGCCTTGGCGAGCGTGTCGGCGACCAGCCTGTCCGGCGCTTTCTCGTCCAGCATCTCGGCGGCGTGAAAGTCGAAGGCGAGGCCCGCGAGTTCCTGCCGCGCATCATCCTTCATCGTCCGGCCCGCAACGACGACGCGTGCGCCGGCTTCGCCGAGCGCCTTCGCGATGGCGAGGCCGATGCCGCGCGTGCCGCCGGTCACCAGCGCGACCCTGTCGTCCAGTCGGAAGCGGTCGAGGATCATGGCGGCGGTTCCGTTCTGCGAGGGCCGGTCGGCGAGCCGCTCAGATGTCCACGCTCTGCGGCAGGATGACGAGGTCGCGAATGGTGATGTTGCGCGGTCGCGTCAGCATGAACAGCACGGCGTCCGCCACTTCCTTCGCCTCCATCAGGCTGCCGGCGGCGAGCGCTTCTTCCATCTTGGCCTTTGGCCAGTCGCTGAGCAGCGCCGTCACCACCGGACCGGGAGCGACTGCACCGACGCGAATGCCGTGCTTCAGCACCTGGCGCCGGACCGTATGGACGAATGCCTGCACGGCGAATTTCGAGGCGGTGTAGATCGGCTCCCAGACCACGGGAACGAAGCCGGCCACCGAACTGGTGACGATGATGTCGCCGCTCTGCTTTTCGATCATATGCGGCAGCACGGCGTGCACCGTGCGGAACACGGCGTTGACGTTGAGGTTGAGCATCCTATCCCACTGATCGGGGTCGCCCGATGCCACCTCCCCGCCGACATAGGCGCCGGCATTGGCATGGAAGATGTCGAGTTGGCCCGCTCTTTCGAGGATCTCGGGCATCATGCGGTTGACGCTCGCCGGATCGAGCAGGTCGGTGACAACCGCATAAGCATTGTCGCCGAGCTCCGCGACAAGTTCCTGAAGCCGGTCCTCGGCCCGGTCGACTAGGAAGACCTTTGCGCCGGCGGCGAGCATGGTGCGGGCGCATTCCAGCCCGATGCCCGAGGCAGCGCCAGTGATTGCGGCAACCTTGCCGGAAAGACTTTCAGACATTGCGATCCTCTTCGATAGGCCTCAGGCGCGGCCGTGTGAAACACGCGAGCGGCGGGCGAGAGAATCGACGATGACCGCGATCGCCAGCACGCAGCCGGTGATCATGTACCGGAGCGAGGATGACAGATCGAGCAGCGTCAGGCCGCTTGCGATGGATTGGATGACGATGATGCCGAGCAGCGCCGAATAGGCGCTGCCGCGGCCGCCGAACAGACTGGTGCCGCCGATGACGGCCGCCGCGATGGCGTTGAGATTGACGTCGCCGGTGCCGGCCTGCTGGCTGGCGGTTGCCAGGCGTGCTGCCGAGAGCAGGCCGCCCGTGGCCGCCAGCGTGGCGCAGAGCGCGAAGGCGCTGGCGTAGATCAGCCGGACGTTGATGCCGGCGCGACGCGCCGCTTCGCGGTTGCCGCCGACAGCGGTCATCGAGCGGCCCCATTGGGTGCGCTTCAGCGCATAGTTCATCGCCACGACCAGGCCGACGAACAACGCGAACATCCAGGGCACGCCGCGCGACAGATTGAGGTAGTAAGCCACCAGTTCGAGCGCGACCGTGATCGCGACGGCCTGGAGCAGCAGCCCGCCGAGCGAACGCGATGACAGGCCGGCGGCCTGGCGGCGTTGCGCCTTGCGATAGCCGAGAGCCAGGGCAAGCACGCCGGGCACGACGGCCAAAGTGTGCGACACCCAGTGCGGCATCACCAGCAGCTGTCCGAAATTCACCAGCGGCGAATCGTAAGGCAGGTTGATCGAGCCCGTCGGGCCGAGGATGTAGAGCTGCAATCCCAGGAAGGCGAGCAGGCCCGACAGCGTCGAGACGAAGCTTGGCATGCCGAGCCTATTGAGCAGCAGCGCGTAGACGCAGCCGGTCACGAACCCGACCGCCATCGCCGCCAGCATGGCAAGCGCGACCGGCCAGCCCCACTGCACCCACAGCACGCCGAGCAGCGCGGAGGCCAGGCCGCTGACGGACCCGACGGACAGGTCGATCTCGCCAACCATCAGCACGCAGACGACGCCGAGCGAGATGATGCCGACGGTCGAGCAGTCGAACAAAAGATTGACCAGATTGTTCGGCGACAGGAATACCGGGTTGAGCGTCTGGAAGATGGTGCAGATCAAAACCAGCCCGACCACCACGGGCAGCGAGCCGAGATCGCCGGAGCGGACGCGGTCGAGGAAGCCCCTGATGGCGCCCTTCGCGCCGCTGCGATCCTTCAGCCGTTCGTCGCTGCGATCGAGCAGCGCGCCGGGATTGCGGTCGGACGCCGTGGTCATGGCTGTTCTCCTTGCGCCTTCTCGGCCGTGCGCCTGCCGCGCCGCGAGACCGCATTGTCGTCGGCGCCGGTGATCGCGGTGACCAGCTCCTGATTGGAGGCGCCGGGCAGGAAGATGCCGTTGTTGCGGCCGAGCCTCAGCACCACGATGCGGTCGGCCACGGCGCGCACGTCCTCCATGTTGTGGCTGATCATGACGACGCCCAGCCCGCGATCCCGCACGCGCTCAATGAGATTCAGCACTTCAGCGGTCTGCGCGACGCCGAGTGCGGCGGTGGGCTCGTCGAGGAGGATCACGCGCGGCTCCATCAGCAGCGAGCGGGCGATCGCCACCGTCTGCCGCTGCCCGCCCGACAGCGACGCCACCGGCTCGCGCACGCTGGGAATCCGTGCCGAGAGCTCGTTGAGCAGTGTCCAGGCGCGGACCTCCATCGAGACCTCGTCGAGGCGAAGCGGATGAAGCTCGCGGCCGAGAAAGATGTTGGCCACGACGTCGAGGTTTTCGCAGAGCGCGAGATCCTGGAAGACGGTGGCGATGCCGAGCTTCAGCGCCGCGGCGGGATTGGCAAGCGTCACCGGCTGGCCGTCGAAAGTGATCGAGCCCGAGCTCGGCATATGCGCGCCGGCCAGGATTTTCACCAGCGTCGACTTGCCGGCGCCGTTGTCGCCAACCAGGGCGACGATTTCCCCGGCATTGATGTCGAGATCGACGTCGGTGAGAGCCGACACCGCGCCGAAATTCTTCGAGATGCCGCGCAGGCTAAGCACCGGCGGACGGCTCGTCGTGGGCGGTGCGTCGGGTATTGCCATTGCGTGTCTCTCTTCCCGCGTTTTGGTCGATCTGTCCGGCCGCCAGGAGGGAGCGGCCGGACACACCCGGCTCTCAGCCCTGACGGGCCAGCCGAGCATATCGCAGGCGACGCGGCTGCGCCGCATCGCTGTTGGAGACGATACGGCTCCGCCGCATCGCTCCTCGAAGACGATGCACCCTTGGGCCGCATCGCTTCTGGGAGACGATGCGGCTTCAGCCGCATCGCTTTGGGAGACGATGCGGCTTCAGCCGCATCGCTCCTTATTGAATGCCGAGCTTCTTGCAGCCTTCGGCGTAGCGGTCGGTGCAGAGCTGGGCTGCGGTCTGGATCTTCTTGTCGATGATTTCGGCCTTCAAATTCTCCTGCGTCACCACCGCCGGCACGAAGAGTTGCGAGGGCGTATCGTAGAGCGTTGTCTCGGCTTTCGGAGTCTCGCCCTTGAGAAGCTGCACAGCAACGTTTGCCGCCGCCGCGGCGACGATTTCGCTCGGCTTGGAGATAGTGTTGTACTGGTCGCCGGCAATGATGAGCTGCAAGGCGGCGATCGTCGCGTCGTTGCCCGTCACCGGCGGCACCGGATCGACGCCGGCTGCCTTGAAGGCGGCAATGGCGCCGCCGCCCGTGCCGTCGTTGGCGGCGACCACGCCGACGATCTTGTTGCCGAAGCGCGAGATCTGTCCCGCCGCCCATTGCTGGGCATTCGATGGCGCCCAGTTCGGCGTGTCAAACTCGGCGAGCGTCTTGTAGCTGCCGGTCTTGAGACCCTCATGGATGCCGTCCTTGATCAGGCCCGCCGCGGCGTCGGTCGGCGAGCCGTTGATCTGCAGCACGCCGACATCGCCGTCGCTCGACACGCCCTTGGCCTTGAGATGCTCGACCAGCGAGGCGGCGATCGCCTTGCCGATGGCCTTGTTGTCGAACGATACATAGAAATCGGCCTTGGCCGTGGGGATCGGACGGTCATAGGCGATCACCTTGACGCCCTGAGCCTGCGCATTGTGCACCAGCGAGGCCGCCGCCGCGGAATCGACCGGGTCGAGCACGACAACCTTCGCGCCCTGGGTGATGACGGAGTTGAACTGCTGCTGTTGCTTGGTGACGTCGGCGTCGGCATTGAGATAGAGCACCTTGCAGCTGTCGCAAAGCTTCTTCATTTCAGCGACGAAGCCCGGATGATCATGCTCTTCGTAACGCGTCGAGCCCTGGTCGGGCATCAGGAACGCGACCGTGGAGCCGGCGATATCCTGCGCATTGGCAAAAGTCGCCCCAAGAGCGAGGCTCGAGACGGCCATCGCGGCTGCTGTCAATCTGGACACGTATCTGGACATAAGGTCTTCTCCAATTCCCATTGTGTGATCTAAACGGACTTCGACATCGAGCCGCGGATGCTGCTCGCGCACCCCATCGGAAGTCCAGTGAACTCGTGCAGCAGCCTCACGGCTTCCTCCCGCTGGCATGACACGAGGAAATACTCGTCCATCGCTGGTTCGCTTGCGCGACCCACCGCTTCGTCCTGGTTCTTGTCTAAGGCTTGTTTCTCCTCCCGAACTCCTTTCTATGCGGCGCGCGCGGCCGCGAAATTATCCGCAACCAATCTCCTGAACTGCGAGGGCGGCATGCCCTTCTCGGCCAGGAACTGGCGATTGAAGTTCGACAGATTGTTGAAGCCGACCTCGAAGCAGATGTCCGAGATCTGCGCCTCTTCGTCGCTCATCAGGATCTGGCAGGCGAGATTGATGCGCAGCCGCTTGATGTACTGCAGCAGCGACATGCCGGTATGCTTGCGAAACGAGCGCGAGAAGGCGCTCGGCGTCTGTCCCGCGATTGCCGCCAGATCGCCTTCGTTGAATTGCTGGGTCAGGTTCTCGCGGATATAGGCGAGCGCCTGGTTCATGCCCGCAGACATGTATCCGGACGGGTCCGGCAGATAGTTCTCGCTGGCGAGCACGCGCGGCGTAGTTTCGCGGCTCAGCGCCTCCATGATCGACATGAACAGGCTGATCCTGTGAACGCCGTAAGCATGAGTGATCTCCGCCAGCAACGGCATGACCGCCCTGCTCACACTGGCGCTGAACAGGACGCCGCGCCGCGCGAGCTCGAGCAGTGGCGAGACCGCGCCAAGCTCGGGAAAAGTGACGATCGCGCCGCCGATGAATTCCTCGCTGAACTGGACCAGCCTGCAGCGCAGCGGAACTGACTGACCTTCCGGAACCTCGCTGATCCAGTTGTGCGGCAGGTTCGGACCGGTGAGAACGAGGTTGCCGACCTCGAACTCGCCGATGAAGTCGCCGACGAAATAGCGGCCCTTGGTCGCGACGATCTGGTGCAGTTCGTATTCCGGATGAAAATGCCAGCGCACCGTATGGTAGGGATAGCCATGCCACCTCACCGCGAACGACTCGCCAGGCCTTATCTGTATGACTTCCAGATCGGGTCCCATCGATTCCTCCCGCAGGCTGTGCCAGCCTTCGAACCGCGGCCGTTTGTTCCGGCTCATCTAGGGTCAGGATAGCGGCGGCCAAGGATGTGCGCCACCTCGCCACGCCGCGCCGACTGATACGTTTTTGACCTTTTTGGCCCAGCGAAAAACCTGCCTTCGAAAATTAGAAGCTTCGAATATCGGCGACTGGCCGGCGGCGTTTGGGCGTGGGAAAGTCGCCGCGGACCACGCTACCGCATTGCACAATTCCGGCCGGGCTGCACAATAGGGCGCATGTCCGCTGGTTCGTTGACCATCCTTGTTATCGACGAGAACCGCATCCGCGCCTCGATCATTGAGGCCGGATTGCGGGACGCCGGCCATCGCCATGTCACCGTTGTTCATGACGTGGCCGGCATTGCCAAGCGCATCGCCGAGATCGAGCCGGATGTCATCGTCATCGATCTCGAAAACCCCAACCGCGACATGCTGGAGAACATGTTCCAGCTTTCGCGAGCAGTGAAACGGCCGATCGCTATGTTCGTCGACCGCTCCGACCGGGCCTCGATCGAGGCGGCGGTCGAAGCCGGCGTGTCCGCCTATGTGGTCGACGGGCTGAAGAAGGAGCGCATCAAGCCGATTCTTGACATGACGATCAGCCGCTTCAACGCCTTCTCGCGCATGGCGCGCGAACTGGAGGAGGCGCGCAGCGAGCTCGAGAACCGCAAGGTCGTCGATCGCGCCAAAGGCATATTGATGAAGTCGCGCGGCTTGAGCGAGGAGGCCGCTTACGCGCTTCTTCGCAAGACCGCCATGAACCAGAACCGCAAGATCGCCGACATCGCCCAGAGCCTGGTGACGGCGGCGGGATTGCTGGGCCCGCTGGAGGGCGAATGAGCAAGACTGCCGCGCACCAGATCACCGCCGGCTTCATGCCGCTCTTCGACAGCGCCGTCCTTGTAGCAGCCGGCGAGATGGGCTTTGCCACCCGCGAAGGCATCGAGCTCAAGCTGCATCGCGAGACCTCGTGGGCCAACATCCGAGACCGCATCGCCATCGGCCATTTCGACGTGGCACATATGCTGGGGCCGATGCCGCTCGCCTGCAGCCTCGGCCTCACGCCGCTTGCCTCGGAGACCATAGTGCCCTTCTCGCTCGGGCTTGGCGGCAACTGCGTCACCGTCTCCAATGCGGTGTGGCAAGGCATGTCGGCGCACGGGGCCGCGCCCGATCTCGATCCGGCGCGCGCCGGGACGGCGCTTGGCGCTCTCATCCGCGAGCGGGCGGCCGCCGGCCGCGAGCCTTTGCGTTTCGCCGTCGTCCATCCGCATTCCGGGCATAATTACGAGCTGCGCTACTGGCTCGCCGCCTGCAGCATCGATCCCGACCGCGATGTCGAGATCGTCATCGTGCCGCCGCCCTTCATGGCCGATGCGCTCTCCGCCGGCCGCATCGACGGCTATTGTGTCGGAGAGCCCTGGAACAGTGCCGCCGTCGCCGCCGGCACCGGCCGCATCGTCACCGTCAAGGCGCTGCTGTGGCGCAACAGCCCGGAAAAGGTGATCGGCGCGCGCAGAAGCTGGGCCGAGGAAAACCCCGAAGCGCTGGCGGCGCTGCTGAGAGCGCTGCATCGCTCCGCGCGCTGGTGCCAGGATCCGGTGAACCGCGGCGCGCTGGCCGCGCTGATGGCCAAGCCTGCGTTCCTCGGGCAGCCGGAGGCGATCCAGATGCCGGCACTCACCGGGCGACTTCAGCTCGGCGGCGGCCCGGAGCGCAGCGTTGAGGCTTTCTTCCTGCCCTTCGACAAGGCGGCGAACTTTCCCTGGAAGAGCCATGCGCTCTGGTTCTACACGCAGATGGTGCGCTGGGGACAATTGCCGCATACGCCGCAAAACCTGGCGATCGCCCGCGACTGCTACCGGCCCGATCTCTACCGCTCGGCGCTGAAGCCGCTCGGCGTGGCCCTGCCCGGCGCCAACGCCAAAGTGGAAGGCGCGCTGAAGACCGCGACGCCGGTCGGCTCGGCCGGGGCGAGCCTTGTGCTCGGCCCGGACGGATTCTTCGACGGCCAGATCTTCGATCCCGATCGGATCGATGCCTACATCGCGGCCCAGAATCGCGACTGATCATTTGCGCGCCATTCTTGTGCATTGCACAAAATTTGTGCGCCCTGCCCGCTCCGTTGATCAACGTTTGACCGTGTCTCGGCTCGGCCGGGCCGGCGCCTGAAGCGCCTACCGCTTTGATTCTCCTGGAAATCCGTCTTCCACGCAAAACTGGCACGCTTCGTGCCTTAAGATAATCGCGCCCCTCGCGGGCAATAGAACAGGCGTCCAATGGCGGGCGCCACAGGCAAAGCTGCCGCTCAGGTCGACGCGTGTCCCGGATGTACGGACGCGACAGGCCTGGCCGGCAGCTTTTTTGTTTTGGACCGAAACGCAATCGAAGGCGCCGATCCCAGGCGGCGCCGAACGGAGACGACGATGACGAAACGGATCGGAACTGGCGCTTCCCTGAAGGACTTCACCCGCCGCGATTTCCTGGCGAGCAGCATCCTGACGGCGGTGCTGTTCGCCGCCGCGGTTCTGCTGTTTCCCACCAATCACGACAGAGAGGCCAAGGGTCCGCAAGTGACCGCGGAGATCACAGCCTCGCCGCGCTGACCGATGCCGCGCCTCTGATCAACACAAGACGCGGTGCCTCCACGCCGCAAACGGAGCCGACCATGACCGCAAACCTCCAAGCCGCGCCCAGCCAGGACAGTAGCTCCCGGCAGGCGCTCCTCATCTCCACTATCGCCTTCACCGTCTGCTTCGCGGTGTGGACGATCTTCTCCATCATCGGCGTGCGCATAAAGCAGGAGCTCGGGCTGAACGAGACCGAGTTCGGACTGCTGGTCGGCACGCCGATCCTCACCGGCTCGCTCGTGCGCATGGTGCTCGGCGTCTGGACCGACCGCTACGGCGGCAGGCTGGTCTACACCATGACCATGCTCGCGGCGGCGGTCGCGACCTTCCTGCTCGCCTTTGCGCACACCTATGAGCAGATGCTGGTCGCGGCGCTCGGCGTCGGGCTTGCCGGCGGCTCCTTCGCGGTCGGCGTCGCCTATGTCTCGCGCTTCTTCCCCGCGCGCAAACAAGGCACGGCTCTCGGCATCTTCGGCGTTGGCAATGTCGGCGCCGCGGTCACCAAGTTCCTGGCGCCGCTCGTGCTGATTGCATGGGGCTGGCAGTCGGTCGCGCTGATCTGGGCCGCAGCGCTGGTTGTCATGGCCGGCGTGTTCTGGTTCACGACCAGCGACGATCCGGTCATCCGCGAGCGCCGCGCCGGTAAGACAGTGCCGGCGAGAAGCTTCTGGCAGGAATTCGCGCCGCTGAAGAACCTGCAGGTCTGGCGCTTCGCCTTCTACTACTTTTTTTCTTTCGGTGCGTTCGTGGCGTTGTCGCTCTGGCTGCCGCGCTATCTGATCGGCGTCTATGGCTTCGGCCTCGCCACCGCCGGCATGATCGGGGCCGCCTATTCGATCCCCGCAAGCATTTTCCGCGCTTATGGCGGCGTGCTTTCCGACCGCATCGGCGCCCGTACCGTGCTCTATTGGACCTTCGCCGTATCTGCCGTCGCGACCCTCGTTCTGTCTCTCCCCTCGACAGATTACGTCGTGCGCGGCATCAGCGGGCCGATCCCGTTCCATGTCGAGATCGGCCCGCTCGCCTTCATCGCCGTCGCCTGCGTGCTCGGCTTCTTCATGAGCCTCGGCAAGGCCGCCGTCTACAAGCACATCCCCGTCTACTACCCGCAGAGCGTCGGCGCGGTCGGCGGGGTGGTGGGCATGATCGGCGGCCTCGGCGGCTTCATCCTGCCGATCGCCTTCGGCGCGCTGAACGACCTCACCGGCGTCTGGTCGAGCTGCTTCATGCTGCTCTTCGTCATCGTGGTCTCGTGCCTTCTCTGGATGCACGCCACCATCCGCCGGATGGAGCGCGCGGCCGCTGTAAAGCCCGCGCCCCTCACCTACGCCGCCGAATAGATCGGAGCTGACCGGACATGAGCGAGAAACTCGTCATCATCGGCAACGGCATGGCCCCCGGCAGGATGCTCGAGCACCTGCTGGAAGCCGCACCCGACCGCTACGCCGTCACCATCTTCAACGCCGAGCCGCGCGTGAATTACGACCGCATCATGCTGTCGCCGGTGCTTTCGGGCGAGAAGGAGTTCGAGGAAATCGTCATCCATGGCGACGGCTGGTACATCAAGCACGGCATCACCCTCTACAAGGGCCACAGGATCGTCGCCATCGACCGCGACGCGAGGACCGTCACCTCGGACCACGGCGTGACCGAAGGCTACGACAGGCTGATCATCGCCACCGGCTCGGTGCCGTTCATCATCCCGGTGCCGGGCAAGGACTTGCCGGGCGTGCTCAGCTACCGCGATCTCGACGACGTCAACGCCATGCTGCTTGCCGCGCAGTCGCGCGCCAAGGCGATCGTCATCGGCGGCGGCTTGCTCGGCCTTGAAGCGGCGGCCGGGCTTAAAGAGCGCGGCATGGACGTGACCGTCCTCCACGTCATGCCGACACTGATGGAGCGCCAGCTCGATCCGGCTGCCGGCTACCTGCTGCAGAAGGCCGTCGAGGCGCGCGGCATCAAGGTCATCACCAAGGCCAACACCAAGGCCATTGTCGGCAATGGCAAGGTCGAGGGCGTCGAACTCATGGACGGCACGATCATTCCGGCGACGCTGGTCGTGATGGCGGTCGGCATCCGCCCGAATATCGCGCTGGCCAACGACGCAGGGCTGGAAGTCAATCGCGGCATCGTCGTCGACGACCGCATGCAGACATCCGATCCGGCGATCATGGCGCTCGGCGAATGCGCCGAGGTCGGCGGCCATGTCTACGGGTTGGTCGCGCCCCTCTACGAGATGGCCCGAGTGGCGGCAGCCGGGCTGGCGAACGGCGAGGACAGGCGCTTCGTCCATTCCGACACGCCGACCAAGCTCAAGGTCACCGGCATCGACCTTTATTCGCTCGGCGACTTTGCCGACGGCGACGACCGCGAGGAGATCATCCTGCGCGACGCATCGGCCGGCATCTACAAGCGGGTCGTGCTGCAGGACAACCGCATCATCGGCACGGTGCTGTTCGGCGAGACCGCCGACGGCGCCTGGTTCAATGATTTGAAGAAGAAGGCGACCGACATCTCGGAGATGCGCGACACGCTGATCTTCGGCCAGGCATTCCAGGGAGGCGCTTCCTCGGACCCTTTGGCGGCCGTTGCGGCACTGGCGGATGATGCGGAAATCTGCGGCTGCAACGGCGTCTGCAAGGGAAAGATCACCGGCGCGATCACCGGCAAAGGGCTGACCGGGCTCGACGACGTGCGCGCCCACACCAAGGCCTCGGCTTCGTGCGGCTCGTGCACGGGTCTCGTCGAACAACTCCTGAAACTCACGCTGGGGGAGGCCTACAATCCGGCGGCCGTGCAGCCCATGTGCGGCTGCACGAGCCTCGGTCATGACGACGTGCGGCGCCTGATCAAGGCGAAGGGGTTGAAAACGATACCGGCCATCATGCAGGAGCTCGAATGGAAGACCTCCTGCGGCTGCGCGAAGTGCCGGCCCGCGCTCAACTACTATCTGGTCTGCGATTGGCCGGACCAATATGCCGACGACTATCAGTCGCGCTTCATCAACGAGCGTGTGCACGCCAATATCCAGAAGGACGGCACCTATTCGGTCGTGCCGCGCATGTGGGGCGGCGTCACCAGCGCGAGCGAATTGCGCGCCATCGCCGACGTGGTCGATAAGTTCGGCATCCCGACCGTGAAGGTGACCGGCGGCCAGCGCATCGACATGCTTGGCATCCGCAAGGAGGACTTGCCGGCGGTGTGGGCCGATCTCGGCAAGGCCGGCTTCGTCTCGGGTCATGCCTATGCCAAGGGCCTGCGCACGGTGAAGACCTGCGTCGGCTCCGACTGGTGCCGTTTCGGCACCCAGGATTCGACGGGGCTGGGCATCCGCATCGAGAAGTTCATGTGGGGTTCCTGGACCCCGGCCAAGGTGAAGATGGCCGTCTCGGGATGCCCGCGCAATTGCGCCGAAGCGACCTGCAAGGATGTCGGCGTGGTCTGCGTCGATTCTGGCTACGAGATCCACTTCGCTGGCGCCGCCGGCCTCGACATCAAGGGCACCGAAGTGCTCGGCCTGGTGAAGACCGAGGACGAAGCGCTGGAGGTGATCGTGGCGCTTGTCCAGATGTATCGCGAGCAGGCCCGCTACCTCGAGCGCATCTACAAATGGGCCAAGCGCGTCGGTACCGCCGAGATCAAAAAGCAGATCCTGGATGACGTGGAGAAGCGCCGCGCTTATTTCGAGCGCTTCGTCTTTTCGCAGAAATTCGCGCAGGTCGACCCGTGGTCCGAACGCGTCTCCGGCAAGGACAAGCACGAGTTCTGGCCGCTGGCCTCGGTCGGGTTCGCCGAGGCGGCCGAGTGATGGAGAAGTTCGCGCCATCCTGGACGCTCGCCTATCAAGCAAACACGGGAGTGTCCCAATGAACTGGATCGCAATCGGCTCCGTTTCCGACGTCCCTCGCCGCGGCGCGCGTTGCGTGGCCACCCCGCAAGGCAAGATCGCTGTTTTCCGCACCGCGGATGACAAGGTCTTCGCCATCGAAGACCATTGCCCGCACAAAGGCGGGCCGCTCAGCCAGGGCATCGTCCATGGCGCGGCGGTGACCTGCCCGCTGCACAATTGGGTGATCTCGCTGGAGACCGGCAAGGCGCTCGGCGCCGACGAAGGTTCGGTTAGGACGATCCCGGTCAGGATCGAAGGCGAACGGCTGTTCATTGCGCTCGAACCGTTGGCCTCGAAAGCGGCCTGAGCCATGGAAGAAGCACGCGAGGTGAGGACCACCTGCCCCTATTGTGGGGTAGGGTGCGGCGTGGTGGCCGAGATCGCCGCGGGTGGCAAGGCAACCGTCCGCGGCGATCCCGAGCACCCGGCCAATTTCGGCCGCCTTTGCTCTAAGGGTGCCGCGCTTGCCGAGACGCTCGGCCTCGATGGCCGCTTGCTTCAGCCGGAAATCCAAGGCAGGCAGACGAGTTGGGACGAAGCGCTCGACCTCGTCGCCGCGAAATTCTCGGACGCGATTGCCGAGCATGGGCCGGACTCGGTCGCCTTCTATGTCTCCGGCCAGTTGCTTACCGAAGATTACTACGTCGCCAACAAGCTGATGAAAGGCTTCATCGGCTCGGGCAATATCGATACCAATTCGCGGCTGTGCATGGCGTCGTCCGTCGCCGGCCACCGCCGCGCTTTCGGCGAGGACATCGTTCCCGGTGTCTATGAGGATTTCGAGCACGCCGATCTGATCGTGCTCACCGGCTCCAACACCGCATGGTGCCACCCCGTGCTCTACCAGCGCATGCTCGCGGCGCAGCGCGAACGCGGAACCAGGATCGTCGTCATCGATCCGCGCCGCACCGCCACGGCCGACGAATGCGACCTGCACCTGGCGCTTGATCCGGGCACGGACGTGCTCTTGTTCAACGGCCTTCTGGCGCATCTCGTCCAGAGCGGAAAGATCGACGCGGATTTCATCCGCACCAGCACATCGGGCTTCGAAGCCGCTGCCGCGCTGGCCGGTGCCGATGCGCCGTCGGTCGCGCGCGTCGCAAAAGGCTGCGGGCTGGTGGCCACGGATGTCCAGGCCTTTTATGAGATCTTCGCCGGCATCGAACGGACGGTCACCGTCTACAGCCAGGGCGTCAACCAGTCGGCACATGGAACCGACAAGGTCAACGCCATCCTCAACTGCCACCTCGCCACCGGCCGCATTGGCAAGCCAGGCATGGGACCGTTCTCGGTCACGGGCCAGCCGAACGCCATGGGCGGCCGCGAGGTGGGGGGCCTCGCCAACCAGCTTGCCGCGCACATGGACTTCGCGGATCAGGCCGCTGTCGAGCGGGTCTCCCGCTTCTGGAAGGCGCCCGGAATCGCGCGACGCGGCGGGCTGAAGGCCGTGGACATGTTCCAGGCGGTTGCCGACGGCCGCATCAAGGCGCTGTGGATCATGGGCACTAATCCCGCGGTGAGCATGCCGGACGCGTCGCGCGTGCGCGCCGCCCTGTCCAAATGCGATTTCGTCGCGGTTTCGGATGTGACCCGCACCGACACCACGCGCTATGCCGACGTGCTGCTGCCCGCCGCTGCCTGGGGCGAGAAGGACGGCACGGTCACAAATTCGGAACGGCGCCTCTCGCGTCAGCGGCCATTCGTGCCGTCGCCGGGCGAAGTGAAAGCCGATTGGCGCATCATCTGCGAGGTCGCCGCGCGCATGGGCTTCGGCGATGCTTTTGCCTACCAGACGCCGGCCGAAATCTTCCGCGAGCATGCCGCGCTCTCGGCTTTCGAGAACAATGGGGGGCGCTTGTTCGATCTGGGCGGCCTGATGGACCTCAGCGATGCGGGCTATGCCGGCTTCGCGCCGCGCCACTGGCCGGCACCAGAATCGCGCGAGTACCAGACGAGATTGTTTGCGGACGGTCGTTTCCCGACACCGGACGGCCGTGCGCGTTTCGTGCCGGTGCGGCAGGAGGCGACGGCGTTTACAGTCGATGCGGACTATCCGCTTGCGCTGAACACGGGCCGGTTGCGCGACCAATGGCACACCATGACGCGTACCGGCACCGTGCCGCGCCTGATGGCCAACACGCCGGAACCGGCGGTCGACCTCAATCCGGCGGATGCGGCCGCGCACCAGCTCAAGGATGGTGACCTTGCCCATCTGTCGACGCGCTTCGGTTTCGTGCGCGCGAGAGTACGTGTGACCAACGCGCAGCGGCGCGGCCATGCCTTCATGCCCATGCATTGGAGCGGCCAGTTCGCGGCCAGGGCCGCCACCGGCCTGTTGTCCTCGCCTGTCACCGACCCGCATTCCGGCCAGCCGGAACTGAAGCATGTCCCAGTCAACATCGTGCGCGAAAACACTGGATGGGCCGGCGTGCTCATCACGCGGCGCGACCTCAGGCCGACCGGTTTCGTCCACTGGAGCCGCTACGCGGTCGAAGGCGGCTGGGTCTACGAACTGACGGGGACCGAGCCGCCGGACCAGGGCATTCTTCTGGCGCGCAAGCTGCTCGGCGTTCAACGGCAGGATCAACTGCTCGAATACACCGACCGCCGCGGGCTCGCTTATCGCGCCGCTGCGATCGACGAAGGCGGCGCCATGGCTGAGGCCGTGCTCGTCGCCGCTCCAGACCAGTTGCCGACGCAGGACTGGCTGATCTCGCTGCTGGCCACGCGCCAGCCGCTGTCGGCAGGCGATCGCCATGCGCTTCTTTCCGGGCGTTCGCCAGCGCCAATACCCGCCATCGGGCGGGTCGTGTGCTCATGCTTCCACGTCGGCGTCAACCAGCTCGCTTCGGCGGTCGCTGCGGGCTGCGACAGTCTGGAGGCGATCGGCTCGACGCTGCGCGCCGGAACCAACTGCGGGTCGTGCCGCTCGGAGATAAGGGCGATCATCGACGCCCGGCACGTTCAGGCCGCCGAGTGAAATTCTCCGGAACAGCTCAGATCACCGCTTCTTCCAGGAACGGTTCGTTGCGCGGGATGCGCTCGTAACAGAACGGTGACAGGTCCAGCGTCTGGAAGGCGCCGTGAACGATCAGCTCCGACACCGCCCGCCCGACCGCCGGCGACTGCTGCAGGCCGTGCCCTGAGAAGCCGTTGGCGAACATGAAGTTCTTCACCTCCGGGTGAAAGCCGACGATGCCGTTGTGGTCGAGCATGTTGTATTCGTAGTGGCCGGTCCAACTGGTCTGGACCTTGAGCGCGTCGAAGGCCGGAATGCGGTGCCACAGCGCCGGCCAGACATAGTCGTCGAACTCCTCGAAATGCATTTCGAAATCGTCGTAATCGGCCGGCCCGTCGCCCTGCGGCGTGTTGCCGGTGAGGAACAGCTCGCCTTCCGGGCGCACGAAAGTGCCGGAAAGGTCGATGACGTTGGGCATTCGCCCAGGGATCGGGTTGGCGCTGGCGAAGACGAAGCTGTAGCGCTTGTACGGGGCTACCGGGATGGAAAGGCCGGCCATGGCAGCGACCTGCTGCGCTCGCGGGCCGGCGGCGTTGACCAGGGTTCCGCAAGCGACTGTCTCGCCGGTCGCCAGCCGAGCGGAGACAACCCGCCCATCGACGACATCCAGTCCGGTCACGGCATTGTCGATGTACTCGACCCCGCAGGCGCGGGCGGCGCGGCGGAAGCCGTTCAACATGCCCATGGAATCGAACCAGCCCTCTTCGCGCGCACCCCACGAACCGCCGCCGAGGTCGTCGACATTCAGCCAGGGGAAGCGTTCCTTCAGCGGACCCGGCTCGAGGAAGACGGTGTGGGCGCCGAGGCTGCGCTGCAGCTCGACCCGCTCCTTGGCCGCCTCCACGCCTTCCGGCGAGCAGCAATAGAGATATCCGTGCTCCTTGAAGCCGAGATCGGGGGCCGGCTCGTTCGTGTAGAAGGGCGCCATCCGCTCCTGGAAACCGCGGATGATCTCGATGCCGAACTGGCTGATCTTCACATTGATCGGATTGGAATATTGCTGGCGGATGGCGCTGGTGGAGAGCGCCGTCGAGGAGAATTCGTAGCTGGAGTCGCGCTCGACCACGAGGATCGAGGCGCCGCTGCCCAGCGCTTGGCTCAGCCAATATGCCGTCGACGAGCCGATGACGGCACCGCCGACGATGACGATGTCGTAGGCGTAGCGCGAGGGTGCTTTGTAAGGGGGGATCGCCACGGCCGTCTCCCGAGTCTAGAGGTTGAAGGACGCAATCAGGGCGTCCGAGCCCCGCGCCAGCAGGCCGAGGTCGGAACCGACGGCAACCATGGTGAAGCCGTCGGCGAGATAACGGTCGGCGTCGGCCTTCACGGGAGCCAAAATCCCGCTCGCCTTGCCTGCCGCGGCCGAGGCCTTGCTCACGGAAGCGATCGCTTCCTGCACATGCGCAGCTCCGGGATTGCCCATCGCACCCATATTCGTGGAAAGATCGCCGGGCCCGACAAACAGAACGTCCACGCCTTCCACCGCTGCGATCTCAGCCGCATTGGCGACGCCGGCCGCGTCCTCGATCTGCACGGCCAACAGCTGCTGCTCGCGCGCTTTCGCATGATACCCGGCGATACGGCCGAAGGCGTTGGCGCGATGGCCGACCGAGAAGCCGCGGAAGCCGCCCGGAGCATAGGTCATCGCCGCGACGATTGCGCGCGCCTGGTCCGGCGTGCGCACATTCGGAATCATCAGGCTGCGGGCACCGACATCCAGGGCCTGCTTCATCAGGTTGGGATCGTCGGACGGCAGGCGCACCACCGCCTCGCACGGAAATGCCGCCGCGACCTGAAGCTGCGCCATGATGCTGCTCAGATCGTTGGGGCTGTGCTCGCCGTCGATCAGCAGCCAGCCCGCTCCGGAACCAGCCACCACTTCTGTGGTCAGCGCTGAAGCCAGCGAGCACCAGATGCCGATATGAGGCCGGCCGGCCTTAACGGCCGCCTTCAGCGAATTGACGCGCTCTTGCATTTGCGATCGGTCTCCAGTGGAAGAGGCATTGAAATTTGTATGATGTCTTATATCATACGCCTCGATTGAGCTGCAAGACGCTCTGGCGAGCACGGGAGTTGCGCATGAAAATCGGTTTCATCGGACTTGGCGTCATGGGCGCGCCCATGGCGCGGCATCTTGCCGATGCCGGGCACGAGATCGTCACGGTGCTCAATCGCTCTCCTCTGCCTGCCGATCTGAAAGCGTCGGTGCTGGCTTCCCCGGCGGAAGTGGCGCGGGTTTGCGAAATCATCATCACCATGCTGCCCGATACGCCCGACGTGGAGCGCGTCCTGCTCGGGCCGGGTGGCGTGCTCGAAGGGATTTCAGCCGGCAAGCTGGTCATCGACATGAGCTCGATCAGCCCGATCGCCACCGCGCAATTCGCGGCGAAGTTCAGGGAAGCGGGAGGCGGCTTCCTCGACGCACCGGTCTCCGGCGGCGAGGTCGGCGCAAAAGCGGCGAGTCTCACCATCATGGTCGGCGGGCCGGCTGCCGAATTCGAGCGCGCGCTGCCCATCTTCGAAAAGCTCGGCAAGAATATCACCCTGATCGGCGAGAAGAACGGCGCCGGCCAGACCTGCAAGATAGCCAACCAGATCATCGTCGCGCTCAACATAGAAGCCGTTGCCGAAGCGCTTGTTTTTGCCAGCAAAGCGGGCTGCGATCCGGCGAAGGTCCGAAGCGCGCTGATGGGCGGCTTCGCCTCGTCCCGCGTGCTCGAAGTGCATGGCGAGCGCATGATCGCCCGCACCTTCGCGCCGGGCTTCCGCATCCGCTTGCACCAGAAGGATCTCAACCTCGCGCTCGAAAGCGCCCGCGCGCTTGGAGCCGCCCTGCCGAGCACGGCGCTGGCGCAGCAACTGATGAATGCCTGTGCGGCCCGCCCGGGCGGCGCGGAAGCAGACCACTCGTCGCTCGTCCGGGCTCTCGAGGTCCTGAGCGATCATGAACTGTCAAACGGAAAGGAATAACCGATGCGCGGAACCGGCAAGGCCGATGTCTTCGTCATGCTGGCCCATCCCGTGGGCCACGCGAAAAGCCCTGGCATCTTCAACGAGATCTTCGAGCAGAAGGGGCTCGACAGTCTGATGGTGCCGCTGAGCTGCCGTCCGGAAGATTTCGATACTTTCTGGGCCGGCATCACGGCGGCGGAGAACATCCGCGGCGTCATCATCTCGGTGCCCTATAAGGTCCCGGTCTACCACAAATGCGCCGCCGCCCACGATCGCGCCGCGCGCGTGCAGAGCGCGAATTCCGTGCGCCGGCAGGCGGACGGCACCTGGTATGCCGACAATTTCGACGGCGTCGGCTTCATCGACGGCTTGAAGGCCGGCGGACACCGGATCGTCGGCCGGCGCATCCTCCAGGTCGGCGCAGGCGGTGCGGGCGCATCGCTGACCTACTGCCTCGCCGAGGAAGGCGCGACGGAGATCCGCCTCGCCGACATCGACAGGGAACGCGCGCAAAAGCTCGCTTCGCTGGTCAGCAGGTCGTTCCCCGATTGCCGCATCGAGGTCGGCGAACCCGATCCGTCCGGAATGGACATGGCGATCAACGCGACGCCCTCCGGGCTGAAGGCCGGCGATCCGCTGCCGATGGATGTGAACAAGCTGACGCCGGAGATGACCGTGGTCGACATCATCATGGAGCCGGCCGAAACGGCCCTGCTCAAGGCGGCGAAAGAGATCGGCTGCCGCATCCAGCCCGGACGCCCGATGATGGACTTCCAGGTCGAGGCCATGGCCGCATTCTTCGACATCGAGCGAAAGGAGCGCCACAATGGCTGAGGCTTCGACCGCGGTCGTCATCGGCGGCACGTCCGGGATCGGCCGCGCTATTGCGGAGCGCTTCGCCGAGGAAGGCTACCAGGTGGTCGTCGCAGGCCGGGACGCGAGCCGCGGCAAGGAAGCCGCCGAGGCCTGCGAGAGCGCCGGCGCCCCACGCGCCGCGTTTGTCCAGACCGATGTCGGCGATCCCGCTTCCGTCGAGGCGCTGGCGCAAGACGTCAGCAATGCGTTCGGCACCCCTCATGTCGTGGTCAACTGCGCCGGCATCCTGCAGAGCGGCAAGCATGTGCTCGACCAGGACCTCACCGAAGACGAGCAGATGTGGCGGATCAACTATCGCGGCACGCTGCTTGGCTGCCAGCTGTTCGGCCGGCTGATGTCGGCCGCCGGGCGCGGCGCGATCCTCAATGTCGGCTCGCTCGCCTCCTTCGCGCCGCTGTCGCTTCCGGCTTACACGCCCGGAAAGCATGCAGTGCTGGCGCTCACCCAGATCCTGGCTGCCGAACTCGGCCCGCATGGAGTCCGTGTGAACGCCGTAGCGCCGGGCTATACCCTCTCCGACGGGCTGAAGGCCAGGATCGCCAAGGGCGAACGCAACCCGGAAGCGATTCAGGCCACCACCGCGCTGCGCCGCTTCGTCGAGCCGCGCGATGTCGCTGAGGCGGCGCTGTTCCTCTGCTCCGACCGTGCCGCCTCGATCACCGGCGTCACGCTGCCCGTCGATGCGGGCTGGCTCGTCCAGGCGCCGTACGCGCAGTACCTGCAGGGCAACCCCATCCGGCAGACGCCGGCAATCTGACGAGGAAGATCCAGTGGGCGATATCCAACGCTTCGACTTCGACACCCGCATCCATCATGGCGTCATCCACAACGGCACGCTCTACCTGACCGGCCAGGTTGCCAAGCCGGGCCAACCGGCGGCCGACCAGATGCGCGAGGTGCTCGCCAAGATCGATGTCCTGCTCGCCAAGGCCGGCACCGACAAGACCCGCATCCTCCACGTCCAGATGTGGCTGGACGACGTGCGGGATTTCGACGAGGTCAATGCGGTCTGGGACGCCTGGATGCCGAAAGAGCATGCGCCGGCACGCTCTTCCGGCGAGGGGCGGATGGCCAAGCCCGGCATGCTGGTCGAACTGATCGTCACCGCGGCGGTTTGAATGGTCTCGCCGGTTCGGGCATCATCCCGAATCTGAACTTGAACGGCCCTAGTCTGGACTTGAACGGAAGGCCTGCATGACGAAGCGCAAGCCGCTTTCCACCGTCGTGGCGGAGAGCCTGGCCGAAAAAATCCGCTCCGGTGAGTTGCAGCCGGGCGCGCAACTGCCGACCGAGGCGGAGCTTTGCGCCGAATACGATGTCAGCCGCACCGTCGTGCGCGAAGCCGTGGCGCGGCTGCGCTCCGAGGGCATGGTGGTGCCGCAGCAGGGTCGCGGCATGTTCGTCAGCGAAACACCCGTGCCGCGCAATTTCTCGATCCCGGACGAGGCGCTGAGAACCTTGCCGGAAACCATCGCCTTGCTCGAACTCAGGTTGAGCGTCGAAGTCGAATCCGCCGGGCTCTGCGCCGAACGCCGCACCGACAAGGAGGCGAGCGCCATCCGTGCCATGATGGATGACATCGACGCGCAGCAGGCCGACCCGGCAGCGGTCCAGATCCACTACGACTACGATTTCCACCTCGCGATCGCCAAGGCCGCGCGCAACGAATTCATCCATGGCTTCCTGGCCTATCTCGGGCCGATGATCGTGCCGCGCTTCCAACTCGGCTACGTCGTCGAGCCGGCCCTGAAGGACAGCTATTACGCGCGCATCCACAGCGAGCACAAAGCCATCGTCCATGCCATCGAAAGACAGGATGGCGGCAAGGCCCGCCAGGCCATGCGCAAGCATCTGCACAACAGCCTCGGGCGCGTTCGCGCCCTCGCGCGGGCTTCCGGAGTCGAGGCGACCGACGCGGAGCAAAAGGCCGCCGCAGCCTCGCTCTTCACCAAAATGAAAAGGCCTGCGCCAACGGCCGGTTAAGGCCGGGACGGGTTCGATCCTTCGCGTGAGCACCGAATGCGACTTGCCGCGCGTTGCGAAAGCCGTGTTTTTGTTCCACCGGCGACCGGAAACCCTCTCCCGCGCGCCGACGGGATTGTTTTCCTTTGGTTCGCAGCGTTGGAGGCCGCGCAGGCAGCGTGGAACGTTTGAGCTGCCGGAAAGGCTCTCGAAAGTTTATCTTTCCTTTTTGCTGCTTTTCTTGGTTTCGCGGCACCGGTCGAGGCCGCAGACTAAGATCAGGCAATAGGGGAAGCCCACGTGACGACAGCCTTCATCACAGGTGCGACGAGCGGCATTGGGCGAGCCATCACCATCGCGTTGAGCGACGCCGGCTACGACGTCTATGCGGTCGGTCGGAGCCAGGCGGCGCTGAAAGAACTGCAGGCCGTGCGTCCTGGCATCCTGCCGATCGCCGTTGACGTTACCGACCGCGAGGCTTTGGAATCGGTCCTGGCCGATCTCACCATCGATGTGCTGATCAACAACGCCGGCATCATGCCGCCGCTCGGCAATTTCGCCGACATGACGATCGCAGACATCGACACCACGTTGGAGGTGAACCTCAGCGCGGCGATCCTGCTCACCCGCCTCGTCGCGCCGCAGATGCGGGAGCGCCAGTCAGGCCACATCTTGTTCACCGGCTCCACCGCCGGCCACGCGGCCTATTCCAACATCGCCGTCTATTCGGCCACCAAGGCGGCGATCTCCGGCTTTGCCGCTGCCTTGCGCGCCGACCTCTCGCCGTCCGGCATACGCGTCACCGAGATCGTCGCCGGTCGGGTCGAGACGCAGCTCTACAATGACATCCTCGACGCCGACGCCCGGGCGGCGATGTACGCCGGAAAAGTAGTGCAGCCGGACGACGTGGGCAGGATGGTCGTCGCTGTGCTGGCGCTCCCCGCATGGGCCGACGTTACCCGTTTCGACATCATGCCGACCTGGCCGACCTCGCCCAGCGGCACCAAGTAAGGAAAACTGGAATGAAGGACCTTTCCGTTCTGATCGTCGGTGGCGGCGCCGGCCTTGGCGCCCTCCTCGCCCGCATGGCTGTGGAGGCCGAGGCGGCAAAGATCGGCATCATCGACATCAACCAGGAAGCCGCCGAGAGCGCGCTCGAAGCGGCGAAGGCCCGGGGCCTGCCGACGGCTGCGGCAGCTTGCGACATCCAGCTCGGACCGCAGTGTCACGCCGCCTTCGACGCCATTGTCGCGAAGTTCGGGCGCGTCGACACGCTGATCAATTGCGCCGCGATCTATCCTCGGCGTCCGCTCCTCGAGATCACCGACGCCGAGTGGGACGCCTCCAACGGCATCAACATCAAGGGCACGTACCACATGATGGTGGCGGCCGTTCGCCACATGCAGTCGCAAGAGCCGAAAGCCCATGTGCGCGGAAGGATCGTAAACCTCACTTCCGTCGACGCCTTCAAGGCGCATCCGCAGAACGCCCATTATGCGGCGACCAAGGCCGCCGTCGTCAGCCTCACGCGCTCCTTTGCCCATCACGTCGCCAAGGACGGGATTTTGGTGAATTCCGTCGCGCCCGCCGGCATGGCCACCGAGAAGGCCAAGGCGCTCGGCTTTCTCGAGGAATTGGCCAAGGCAAGCCCGCTCGGCCGCGGCGCCGAGCCGACCGAGATCGCCGAGTGGGTGCTCATGACCGGCGGCCCGAAGAACACCTATATGACCGGTGAAAACGTAATCGTGTCAGGCGGTTACATCTACGCCTGAATCGGTTTTCATAAGCCGGCGGCGTCTGAAATCCAGCAGTGCATGATCAACGGAGTCTCGAACGAAAGGAGGCGGACCTCACGATGACCGGCAAGCTTCGCCTTCCTTCGCTCAATGCGCTTCGCGTCTTCCACGCCGTCGCACAGCACAAGAGCTTCCGGCAGGCCGCCGACGAGCTCCTGGTGACGCCGCAAGCCGTCGGTCAGCAGATCAAGCTCCTGGAAGACACGCTGCAGGTGACGCTGTTCGAGCGCAAGGGGCGCTCGATCGAACTGACTGAGTCGGCGATCCTGCTCTCGCACTATGTCAAAGCCGGCTTCGACGAATTTTCCGAAGGCGTTCGCCGCGTCACCAAATCGAACTACCGGGACCGCATCAATCTTAATGCGAGCCCCTACTTCGCAACGCACTATCTGCTGCCCAGGCTTTCATTGTTCCGCGAGATCCTGCCGGGCGCTGATCTGCGCCTGACGACGATGGTCGACCTGCCCGATTTTGGGCGTGACGACATCGATATGACGGTGCAGTGGGGCTATGGCAACTGGCCGGACTACGAGACCACGCTGCTGGTGCCGGACCCGAAGATCATCTGCTGTACCCCGGCGATCGGCGAGAAGATCAAGTCGGCGCAGGACCTGACGCGGTTCACGCTGCTCGACACCGTCAAGTCGAAGCGGCTGTGGCCCGACATATTGCGGCACCTCGGAGTGGAACTGGCTGAGGGCGACCGCAGCATCGGGTTCGATGACGCCGCCACCATGCGCCGTGCGACGCTCCAAGGCATCGGTGTCGGCCTGGTTTCCGTCATCGATGCCGAGGAGGACTTCAGGTCGGGCGCTCTGGTCGCGCCACTTGGCCGTGACGCCCTCTCGGACATGAAGCCGGAAGAAGTCCCCGGCTTCTACCTCGTCATGCCGCGCGGGCATCTGCGCGTGAAGGCGGTGGCCGCCCTGCATCGCTGGCTCGTCCAGCAGGATTGGGGCAGCGACCTCAAGCTTTCTCTGCCGAAACCGACACCGCTCTCCGATTAGGAGCGGCTTCGCGACCGAGGGCCGAAGCGCGTGTTTCGGGCCTCCAACAACAAGAACAAGTGAACCTCAACAGTGGAGACAACAAACATGAAAATGACGAAATGGGGGGCCGCAGCCATGGCCCTTGGCCTGGTTCATTTTGCGGCGCCGGCCGAGGCGGCGGGCGGCAAGACGCTGGAAACCGTGAAGGCGCGCGGCGTGCTCAACTGCACGGGCCATGACGGCTCCTATCTCGGCTTCGCCGAGGTAGACGACAAGGGCAACTGGAAGGGCATGGACATCGACCTCTGCAAGGCGGTGGCGACCGCCGTGTTCGGCGACCCGGCCAAGCTGAAGATCGTCCCGATCAGCTGGGCGCAGCGCTGGCCGTCGCTGCAGTCGGGGGACGTCGACATCATCATCAAGGCGTCGGGCGGCACGCTCAGCCGAGATACCGAGCTCGGCCTGCAATTCTCGATGTCCTATTACCTCGGAACGACCAAGGTGATGGCGCATAAGGAGCTCAATCTGAAGTCGCTCAAGGACGCCGATGGCGGCTCGATCTGCATCCCCGCGGGGACGACCATCGAGCAGCAGGTCGCGGCCTATGCGCAGAAGGTCGGGATCAAGCTGGAGCCTGTCGTCATCGAAAAGACGGAAGAGCTCGAGCAAGCATACTTTTCGGGGCGCTGCGACATGTATGCCCAGTGGGGGCCAGTTCTCGCAATCGCGCGTGTCGCCAAGGGTAAGGTCGACGACCACGTGATCCTGCCCGACGTGCTCGCCGTCGAACCCGAGGTCATGATCGTGCGGCAAGGCGACGACAACTGGGTCGACGTCGCCAACTGGACGCTCTCCGCCCTGCTCTTCGCCGAGCAGGAAGGCATCACGTCCAAAAATGTCGATGAGATCAAGGCCAAGCCCACGTCGCCGGCAGTTGCCAAGTTCCTGGGTGCCGCGCCAGGCATGGGCAAGGGTCTCGGACTTCCTGACGACTGGGCTTACAACGTGATCAAGAAGGTTGGCAACTACGGCGAGATCTTCGATCGCGATCTCGGCAAGGAGTCGCCCTACAAGATGGATCGCGAGCTGACCAACCTCTGGAACAATGGCGGCGTCCTGTTCCCGCTGGTGATCGACTGACTCCGCCTCTCAACGCAGCTCGCTCTGAGCTCCGCCTGGCACCGCCAGGCGGAGCCGGCGACAATTCGGGGAAGACCATGATGGTCAGCCTGCTAAGAAATCAGAGGGTCCGCAATACGCTTTTACAGGTTCTTTATGTCGGCTCGATTGCCGCGATGATCCTTGCCTGCGTGATGATCGCCCGGCGGAACCTGGCGCAGCAAGGCATCACCTCCGGCTTTGACTTCCTGTTCAAGTCGACGGGCTGGGATGTCAACTTCTCGCTGCTGCCCGCCACCGCCAACGACCCCTACTGGTGGTTCGTCCTCATCGGCGTCATCAACACGCTATTCCTGGGATGCACCGGGCTGATCCTGGCGACGATCGTCGGCACCATCGTCGGCCTGGCGCGGACCTCCTCGAACGAGCTGGCGCGGCTGCTTGGCCGCACTTATGTCGACATTTTCCGCAACATCCCGCTGATCCTCCAGGTCTTCTTCTGGTACGCCGTCATCACGCATCTGCCGACGCCACGCGCCGCGCACGAGGCCTTCGGCATTCTGCTGACCAGCCGCGGCCTCTATGTGCCGGTCCCCAATGTCGGCGGCGTCGCGTTTGCGGCAGCTTTCCTTGCCGTAATCGCGGCGATCGCGCTGCCGGTTTGGCTGGGCCGGACCACGCGCCTCAGCCAACCGCCCGGCGAGCGGCTCGGCATTCAACTGACCGCGGCCGCGACGGCACTGGCCAGCGCAGTCATTGTCCTTGCGCTGGGCCGCCTGCCGGACCTGCCGCTGCTCGACTTCCCTGCCCTGCAAGGTCTCAATCTCAAGGGTGGCCTGCGCATCCCTCCCGAATTTTCCGCTTTGGCCATCGCCATCGCCATCTATGGCGGCTCCTATATCGCCGAAATCGTGCGTGGCGGCTTCAAGGCCGTCGGGAAGGGCCAGATGGAGGCCGCACTTTCGCTGGGGCTGAGCCCCTGGCGCGTGTTCACGCTGGTGCGGCTGCCGCTGGCGCTGCGTGCCATGCTGCCGATCCTCGCGAACCAGTATGTCTGGCTGATGAAGGCGACGACCATGGGCATTGCGGTGGGCTTCACCGACTTCTTCATGATCGTGGCGCTGACCATCAACCACTCCGGCCAGACGCTGGAGGCGATCGGTATCCTGATGGCGGGCTTCCTGGCGATCAATCTCAGCCTGGCCGCCGTGTTCAACCGCATCAACAAAACCATTGCCCTCAAGGGCAATCAGTTGAGGGGGTGAGTGATGGAGATGGTAATTGTCGCTCCCCCTGCCCCTGGCAAGCTCGAAGACGTGAGGCGCCGTTTCTTCGCCACGCCGCTGCAGGCGCTGCTGTCGCTGATATCGCTGGCGATCATGACTTTCGTTTTCTGGAAGCTGCTGAACTGGGCGGTGTTCTCAGCGGTGTTCACCACCAGCGGCGGGCCCGAGGCCTGCCAGGCGGCGGCAGGAGCCTGCTGGTCGGTCATTGCCGCCAGATGGCGCATCATCCTTTTCGGCCTCTATCCCTTCGAGGAGCAATGGCGCTCGGCCTTGGCCTGTGTGGCCGTCGTGGTCATGACAGTGCTGAGCTGCATCCCGGCCTTTTGGACCGGCAGCCGCATCGCGATCGTCTGGGGCGTCGGAGCGGCGCTCTACTATGTGCTGATGAAAGGCGGCGTGCTCGGCCTCCCCTATGTCGGCGAGGAAGCCTGGGGCGGGCTGGCGCTCACCCTTTTCATCTTCGTCACCACCTGCCTGATCGGCTTTCCGCTGGCGATCTGCCTGGCTCTCTTGCGCCGCTCGGAGCTGCCCTGGATATCCAGGACCACGGGCCTGATCATCGACGGAGTGCGCTCGCTGCCGCTGATCTCTATTCTCTTCACCTTTGCCGTCGTGCTGCCCTTCGCGCTGCCGCAATGGATGGCAGGCGACAAGCTGTATAGGGTCATTCTCGGCTCGGCCCTGTTCTTCTCGGCCTATCAGGCCGAGATCGTGCGCGGCGGCATACAGGGCGTTCCGAAGGGCCAGGAGGAAGCCGCCATGGCGCTCGGCATGAGCTACTGGCAGCGCATCGGCCGCATCCTCCTGCCGCAGGCCATGCGCAACGCGCTGCCGGCGACGATCAACCAGTTCGTCATCTCGTTCAAGGAAACCTCGCTGGTGGTTATCGTCGGTTTCTTCGAGATCCTCGCCTCCGGCAATGCCGCCTACGGCACCGGCGAATGGCGCTTCGCCTATGTCGAGGTCTATGCCTTCATTGCGTTGATCTATTTCGTCTTCGTCTTCAGCCTGTCCCGCTACGGTGCTTACCTCGAGCGCCGCATGTCGGTCGGCGAACGGTAGGGAGGCGCGCAAAGTGATTTCGACGCAGTCATCCGGCGCCGCGGTTCATATCGAGAACCTGGACAAATACTACGGCTCTTTCCACGCGCTGCGGAACATAAACCTTTCCGTGAAGCGCGGAGAAAAGATCGTCGTCTGCGGCCCCTCGGGCTCCGGCAAGTCGACCATGATCCGCTGCATCAATCGGCTCGAGCAGCACAATGGCGGGCGCATCACCGTGCTCGGCACCGAGCTCAACGACGATGTCGGCAACATTGACGGGATCAGGCGCGAAGTCGGCATGGTGTTCCAGCACTTCAACCTGTTCCCGCACATGACCGTGCTGGAGAACTGCATGATCGCACCGATGATCGTGCGCAAGCGACCGCGCGCCGAGGCCGAGGCGACCGCCCGGCGCTATCTGGAGAAGGTCCGCATTCCCGAGCAGGCGACGAAGTTTCCCGGACAGCTCTCCGGCGGCCAGCAGCAGCGGGTGGCGATTGCGCGCGCGCTTTGCATGCAGCCGCAGCTCATGCTGTTCGACGAGCCGACGTCGGCGCTCGACCCGGAAATGATCGCCGAAGTGCTGGACGTCATGGTGACCCTTGCTTCGGACGGCATGACGATGATCTGTGTCACGCACGAGATGGGCTTCGCGCGCCGCGTCGCCGACCGCGTCATTTTCATGGACAGCGGCGAAATCGTCGAGGAGGCGCCGCCGGAGCAGTTCTTCACCTCTTGCCGGAACGAGCGCACCCGGCAATTCCTGTCGCAGGTGCTGGGTCATTGAGCCAGGCGCCGCTGCTGTCTATACGCGGCGTGCCACACATCGCAGGTATCGCAATGACCGACCCCGTGACCGCTTTGCGCGAGATTCTCGGACCGAAAGGCTGGCTTTCGGGCACCGACGCCAAGCCTTATCAGCGCGACTGGCTGAACCGCTATGGCGTCGCGCCTTTGGGCGTTGCCAGGCCCGCAAACACGGCCGAAGTTGCGGCAGTCGTCAAGGCATGCCGGATGGCGGGCTTGGCCGTGATTCCGCAAGGCGGAAACACCGGCCTATGCGGCGGCGCCGTCGCCGATCGGGCGAGCGCGGTGATCGTCTCGCTTTCGCGCATGACGGCAATAGGCGAACCGGATCCGGAGAGCGGGTCGATAGCGGTTGACGCGGGCGTTGTGCTCGCCGCGTTGCACGACGTGCTGGAGCCGCATGGCCTGATGTTCCCGATGCATCTCGGCGCCGAAGGCAGCGCCAGGATCGGCGGCCTGATCGGCACCAATGCCGGCGGCAGCCAGGCGTTTCGCTATGGCATGATGCAGGACCTTGTGCTCGGCCTCGAAATCGTGACCCCGGACGGCGCGATGTGGGACGGCCTTCGCGCGGTGCAGAAGGACAATGCCGGCTATCAGCTGCGCAAGCTGTTCTGCGGGGCCGAAGGCACGCTCGGCATCGTCACGCGCGCTGTCCTCAGGCTCTATCCCACCCCAAAACAACAGGCGAGCGCGCTTCTGGTAATGTCCGACTTCGCCGCGGCCGGTTCCTTCGGCACCTATCTGCGCGGCGAGGCCGGCGAGTTCCTTGCCGGGCTCGAATTCTTCTCCGATGTCGGCCTGACGCTGGCGCTCAAAAATCTGCCTGATCTCGCCTACCAGCTGGAAACACGAGGCGACGTCTACCTGCTCGTCGAACTGGCGTCAGGTTCGGCGCGCGTTCCGCTGGACGAGATCCTCGATTCGGCACTGGAATGGGGTATGGAGGAAGGTCTGGTCGTGGATGGCGCGCTGGCCAATTCGGGCGCGCAGCGGGCGCAATTCTGGCGGCTGCGCGAGGAACAACCCGAGGGGCAGCGGCTGGAAGGCGAACAGTTGAAGCACGACATCTCGGTGCCGCCGGGCACCATCGCCCGCTTCATCGAGACCGGCGCCGGGATTTGCGACGACATCCTGCCCGGCGTGCGGATCAACCCGTTCGGGCATCTCGGCGACGGCAACATCCACTACAATCTGTCGCCGCCGGAAGGCCGCGCCGATTTCGACGGCAAGGCGGGACAATTTGCCGAGGCGCTGGCTGCGCTCGCTACCGAGATGGGGGGCAGCTTCGCGGCGGAACATGGGCTTGGGCGCGCCAAGATCGCCATGGCCGAGCGGAATCGCAGTTCTGTGGAGCGGGAACTCATGGCGCGGCTGAAGGGCGCGTTCGACCCGCAGGGCACGATGAATCCCGGTGTCCTGGTTCGAATTGCAGAATAAAGAAAAACTTTCGAATGGATCGCATTTCTTGATTTCGCGTCGGCCCGCCAGAGTGCAGGTATAAGTTCGAAAGGCAGGCTCCGTCTGCTTGCCACCAGCGTAAGAGGATGCCGAAGCATGGTCCGCAATGGCGGTCGCCTTCTTGTCGAGTGCCTGATCTCGCTTGGCGCGACCAAGAGCTTCGGCGTTCCCGGCGAAAGCTATCTCGCCGTTCTCGACGCGCTGCACGACACGCGTGGAAAGCTGGACTACGTGCTCTGCCGCAATGAGGGCGGTGCGGCTTTCATGGCTTCCGCCTACGGCAAGCTGACGGGCACGCCGGGCATCAGCTTTGTGACGCGCGGCCCGGGCGTGACCAATGCCAGCATCGGCGTGCACACCGCCATGCAGGACAGTTCGCCGATGATCCTCTTCGTCGGCCAGGTCGGCACCGACATGAAAGGCCGCGAAGCCTTCCAGGAAATAGACTACCGGGCGGTGTATGGAACCGTCGCAAAATGGGCGGTCGAGATCGATGACGTCGATCGTCTTCCCGAAATCGTGGCGCGGGCCTGGACCACCGCTTTGACCGGACGGCCCGGCCCCGTAGTGGTCGCGCTGCCGGAAGACATGCTGACGGCCATGACCGGAGCCGCGCCGCTCGGCGGACCGGCGTCTGTCTTCGAAGCGGCGCCGGCACAGGAGGCAATTGCGTCGGTATTGAAGATGCTTGCCGCCGCCGAAAATCCGGTGCTGCTGATGGGCGGCACCAACTGGACGGCTGACGGACGCGCGGCGCTTCAGGCTTTCGCTGAGGCCTCCGATATCCCGGTCGTGACAGCCTTCCGGTATCAGGACCAGTTCGACAACCATTCGCCGGTGTTTGTCGGCGAGGCCGGCGTCGGGATGGTGCCGCATGTGAAAAACCTGATCCGCGATGCGGACGTGATCCTCGCCGTCAATGTCCGCTTCGGCGAGATGACGACCGATGGCTACACCCTGCTGGAAGTTCCCGTACCGCGCCAGAAGCTGATCCACGTGCACGGCTCCGATCGCGAGATTGGCAAGATCTATGTGCCCACGGTCGGTATCCATGCCGGTCCGAACGCCTTCGCCAAGGCGCTCACCCCGATCAAGGGTTCTTGGGCCGACTGGCGCACGACGGCACGCAAGGCCTATGAAGGCACGTTCGCTGCGCCCGTGCAGCCCGGCCCGGTCGACATGGTCGCGGTCAGCACCTGGCTGCGCGAGACGCTGCCGCCCGACGTCATCCTCACCAACGGCGCCGGCAATTTCACCGTGTGGCCGAACAAGTTCTTCAAGTTTGGACCGCAAGCGCGCCTGCTTGCGCCGCAATCCGGCGCCATGGGCTATGGCCTGCCGGCCGCGATCGCGGCCAAGGTCGCATACCCGCAACGCACCGTGGTCTGCTTTGCCGGTGACGGCGATTTCCAGATGAACTGCCAGGAACTCGGAACCGCCATGCAGGCCGGCGCGCAGCCGATCGTGCTGATCGTCAACAATGGCATCTACGGCACCATCCGTGCCCATCAGGAGCGCAACTATCCGGCTCGCGTCTCTGGAACCTCGCTCGAGAATCCCGACTTCGTGGCGCTGGCGAAGGCCTATGGCTTTCACGCCGAGCGGGTCGAATCCACGGGGGATTTCGCGGCGGCGTTCGAGCGGGCGCTTAGCTCGACGACCGGCGGCGTCCTCGACATCGCCATCTCGCCCGAAGCGATAACGCCCCGGCAGACCCTCTCTCAGATGCGCGACGCCGCGCTCGCTTCCCAGAAGGCCAAGTCATGACCTCCAGAACTGACGACATCCGTCTCGGCGCGGACATCGGCGGCACCTTCACCGACATCGCCCTTGATGTCCGAGGGACGATGTTTTCGACCAAGGTGCTGACCAACTATGCGGCTCCCGAGCAGGCGATCCTCGACGGCATCGCCATCGTCATTCGCGACGCCGGAATTTCGCCGTCCGAGATCGGCATCATCATCCACGGCACGACGCTCGCCACCAATGCGCTGATCGAACGCCGTGGCGCGAAGACCGCGCTGGTCACGACGGAAGGGTTCCGCGACGTGATCGAGATGCGAACGGAAAACCGCTTCGAGCAGTATGATTTGAACCTGCAACTGCCGACGTCGCTGATCCCGCGCGAGGATCGCTTCACCGTCAAGGGCCGCATCGGCGCGGGAGGCCAAGAGCTGCAGCCGCTCGACGAAGCCGCTCTGGAAGACATCGCCGACCGCATTGCGGCGGGTGGTTTCGGCTCGGTGGCGATCGGCTTCATCCATGCCTATGCCAACCCCGACCACGAGCGCCGGGCGCGCGAGATCCTCGCCAGAAAACTCGGCATCCCGATCTCGATCAGCGCCGAAGTCTCGCCGCAGATGCGTGAGTTCGAACGCTTCAACACGGTCTGCGCCAACGCCTATGTGCGGCCGCAGATGGCCGACTATCTCGCCCGCCTGCAGACGCGCCTGAAGGACATGGGCGCGGATTGCCCCGTCTTCATGATCCATTCCGGCGGCGGCCTGATCTCGGTGGGGACCGCTTCGGAATTTCCGGTCCGGCTGGTCGAATCCGGCCCGGCGGGCGGCGCGATCTTCGCCGCAGACATCGCCAGGCGCTTTGGTCTTGAGAAGGTCGTCTCCTACGACATGGGCGGAACCACCGCCAAAATCTGCCTGATCGAGGACTATGCGCCGCGCACGGCGAGAACCTTCGAAGTGGCGCGCACCTACCGCTTCTCGAAGGGCTCGGGCATGCCGATCTCCATCCCGGTTATCGAGATGATCGAGATCGGCGCCGGCGGCGGTTCCATCGCCTGGGTCGACGCCATGGGCCGTATCCAGACCGGGCCGGAGAGTGCCGGCTCGGAGCCGGGGCCGGCCTGCTACGGGCGCGGCGGCAAGCGTCCGGCGATCACGGATGCCGATCTCGTGCTCGGCAAGCTCGACCCCGACAATTTCGCCGGCGGGGCGATCAAGCTGGACAGCACTGCGTCCGAGCAGGCGATTCTGCGCGATGTCGGCGAGCGGCTGTCGCTCGATGCCATGTCGACGGCCTTCGGAATCTGCGAGGTAGTGGACGAGAACATGGCCAATGCTGCCCGCGTCCATGCGGTCGAGAACGGCAAGAACATATCCGACAATCTGATGATCGCCTTCGGCGGCGCCGCCCCGCTTCACGCGGCGAGACTGTGCGAAAAGCTCGGCATCGACCAGTGCATCGTTCCGCGCGGCGCCGGCGTCGGCTCGGCGATCGGCTTCCTCAAGGCGCCGTTCGGCTACGAGGCGCTGGCCTCGAAGCTGACGCGCCTGTCGCGGTTCCAGCCTGCCGAAGTGAATGCCCTGCTCGCCGATCTCAAGGCCTCCGCCGAGGGTTTTGTGCGCGGCGGCGCCAGCGGCAGGATCGTCTGCGAAATCACCGCCTTCATGCGCTATGCCGGCCAGGGCTGGGAAATCCCCGTGCCGGTGGCAGACGAGCCGTTCGGAGACGATGCCGTTGCAGAACTCAAGGCGTTGTTCGAGGAGAATTACCAGCGCTTCTTCGGCCGCGCCATCGAGGGGCTCGACGGACTGGAAATCGAGATCGTCACCTGGTCGGTCAAGGCGACGGATGTTCGTCCCGCCGTCGCCAGGCACGAGCTCACAACTGGCAAGACAACGAGCGAACTCAAAACGACCCGCGAGGTGTTCGATCCGGTCAGCGGCGCACCGCGCAGCTACGGCATCGTCGAGCGCGACTCGCTCCGCCCCGGCGATCGGATCGCGGGCCCCGCGGTCATCGTCGAGCGCGAAACTTCCACCGTCGTCACCACCAGCTTCGACGCCGTCATCCAGAGCGACGGCGCGATCCTACTGATCCGCAAAGGCAGCCAGGCATGAGCGATATTGGCGAAATCCGGATGCAGGTCATGTGGAACCGATTGATCTCGGTGGTCGAGGAGCAGGCGCTCACCCTGCTGCGCACCGCCTTCTCGACTTCGGTGCGCGAATCCGGCGACCTGTCGGCTGGCGTGTTCGACCCGCGCGGCCAGATGCTTGCGCAGGCAGTCACCGGCACGCCGGGCCACGTCAACACCATGGCCGAGGCGGTGCTGCATTTCATGCACGAAATCCCGCGCGACCAGATGTTCGAAGGCGACACCTACGTCACCAACGATCCCTGGCAGGGCACCGGCCACCTGCACGACATCACCATGGTGTCCCCGTCCTTCCTCAACGGCGAGCTCGTCGCCTTCTTCGCCTGCACGGCACATGTCGTCGATGTCGGCGGGCGCGGCTTCGGCGCCGACGGCAAGTCGGTCTACGAGGAAGGCATCCAGATCCCGATCATGAAGTTCGCGGAAAAGGGCAAGGTCAATCTCGATCTGGTCAGGATCCTGCGCGCCAATGTCCGCGAGCCCAACCAGGTGGTCGGCGATTTCTATTCGCTCGCTGCCTGCAACGAGGTCGGGCACCGGCGCCTCGTCGACATGATGAAGGAGATCGGCCTGACCTCGCTGGATGGGTTAGGCGATTTCATCTTCTCGCGCACCCGCGACGCCATGCTGGAACGCATCGAGGCGCTGCCCAAGGGAAGCTGGTCGAACGAGCTGGTGACCGACGGCTACGACGAGCCGGTGAAACTCGCGGCCACGGTGTCGGTCCGCCAGGACCATGTCGAGGTCGACTTCACCGGCACCGACCCGATGAGCCGCTGGGGCATCAACTGCCCGATCATCTACAGCAAGGCCTATGCCTGCTATGCGCTGAAATGCATGGTGGCGCCCGACATCCCGAACAATGCCGCCTCGCTCGCCTTCTTCACCGTGTCGTCGCCGGTCAACATCCTGAATGCCGTGCGGCCGGCCCCGGTGGCGTTGAGGCACATCTTCGGCCACATGGTGCCCGATCTGGTACTTGGCGCGTTCTCCAAGGCGTTGCCCGGAAAGATCCTCGCCGAAGGCGCCGGCGCGCTGTGGAACATCCACATTTCGGCGCGGCCCGTCGCCGGCGCGTCCGGCCGCCGCGCCGAAGTGCTGATGTTCAACTCCGGCGGCATGGGCGCGCGGCCTGAGCTCGATGGGCTGTCGGCGACGGCCTTCCCGTCCGGTGTCCATACGATGCCGATCGAGGCGACGGAGCATACCGGTCCGATCGTGATCTGGCGCAAAGAGCTGCGGCCGAATTCCGGCGGCGACGGCGAGTTCCGCGGCGGCCTGGGTCAGATCATCGAGATCGCCGCGACCGACGGCCACGAGTTCGACTTCTCCGCCATGTTCGACCGAGTGAACCATCCCCCGCGCGGGCGCAATGGCGGCGAGCCCGGCGTCGCCGGCGTGGTCAAGCTCGACGACGGCACAAAGATGCGCCCCAAGGGCTGGCAGCACGTCCCCGGCGGGCGGCGGCTGATCCTCGAACTGCCGGGCGGCGGCGGCTATGGCGATCCGGCCAAGCGCAGTGCCGCCGCGCGGGTCAACGACCGATCCAAGGGTTACATCTCGGAGAACGACCAATGAGTTACGTTGCCTCGCGCCTCTCGGCGGTGAAGCCTTCGGCTTCCATGGCGGCTTCGCAGGCCGCCAAGGCGCTGCGCGCCAAGGGTGTGGACGTGATCGACCTCGGGTTGGGCGAACCCGATTTCCCGACCCCGCTTCACATCATCGATGCCGCCCATTTCGCGGCGAAAGCAGGACAGACGCTCTACACCGCTGCCGCTGGCACCATCGAAGTGCGCGAAGCCGTGGCCGGCAAGTTCCGCCGTGAGAACGGGCTGGACTACACGGCCGACGACATCGTCGTCGCCAACGGCGCCAAGCAGATCATCTTCAACGCCCTGATGGCGACGCTGGAGCCAGGCGACGAGGCGATCCTGCCGGCGCCCTATTTCGTCTCCTATCCCGAAATGGTGAAGCTGCTCGGCGGCACGCCCGTCGTCGTCGAATGCCCGGAGACCACAGGTTTCCGGCTGACGCCGGCGCTGCTGGAAAAGGCAATCACGTCAAGGACAAAGTGGCTTTTCCTCAACATGCCCGGCAACCCGTCTGGCGCGGTCTATTCCGCGTCCGATCTCAAGGCGCTGGGCGCGGTCCTGGCAAAACACCCGCAGGTGCTGGTCCTTTCCGACGAGATCTACGAGCACATCCTCTTCGACGGACGCGAATTCGTCTCCTTCGGCAAGGCCTGCCCCGAGCTCAAGGACCGCACCCTGATCGTCAACGGCGTCTCGAAGTCCTACGCCATGACCGGCTGGCGCGTCGGCTACGCAGCCGGCCCCGCGCCACTCATCAAGGCGATGTCGACGATCCAGAGCCAGTCCTGCACCTCGGTGTGCTCGATCGCACAAGCCGCGACCGTCGCCGCCCTCAACGGGCCGCAGGATGAAGTCGCGCGCTTCCGGCAGGCCTTCGAGGCGCGCCGCAACCTGGTAGTGGACGGCATCAGGAAGATAAACGGACTGACGTTGTCGCCGCCGGAGGGCGCCTTCTACGCCTATATCGGCTGCGCCAGCCTGATCGGCCGCAAGACGCCCAAGGGCCTCGTCCTGGAGGATGACGCGGCCGTGGCCAACTATCTTCTCAACGAAGGACGCGTGGCGTCGGTGCCGGGTTTCGCCTATGGACTGTCACCCTATTTCCGCATCTCGACGGCGACCGGCGAAGGGGTGCTGGCCGAGGCGATCTCGCGGATCAATGCCGCCGTCGCGCAAGTGGAGTAAACGATGCCGCACTACGAACGTATATTGATCACCGGCGCCGCTGGCCGGCTCGGCTCGCAATTGCGCAAGGGACTGGTGCCGCTGGCAAGCAAGATCCGCCTGGCGGGCCGCGGGCCGTTCAGCGATCTTGCGCCTCATGAAGAAGAAGCCGTCTTCGATCTTGCCGACATGGAGGCGTCCATCGCGGCCACCAAGGACTGCGATGCGATCGTGCATTTCGGCGGCGCGCCGCTCGAATGCGAGTGGCAGACCATCCTCGATTCCAGCATTCGCGGCTCCTACCACATCTATGAAGGCGCGCGGAAACACGGCGTGAAGCGCGTCGTCTACGCCTCCTCGGTACATGCCATCGGCTATCACGAAATCGAGGCGCACATCGGCGTCGACGCGCCGGTGCGCCCGGACAGTCTTTATGGCGTGTCGAAAAATTTCGTCGAAAGCCTCAGCCGGCTTTATTGGGACAAGTTCGGCATCGAGACGGTGTGCCTGCGCATCTTCTCGTCGTTCCCCGAGCCGGCCGACCGGCGCATGCTGTGGTCGTATCTTTCCTTCGCCGACTGCGTGCGCCTGGTCGAGGCATCGCTGACAGCGCCGCGCGTCGGCCACACCATCTCGTTCGGCCTATCCAACAACAAGCTGAAGATGGTCGACAACAGCGGCGCCGATCATCTCGGATTTATCCCGCAGGACAGCGCCGAGCCGTTCCGGGCCGCCGTCGAGGCGAAGACGCCAATTCCCGACCCAAGGAGGCCGTCGGTGAAATATCTCGGTGGCTGGTTCTGCGAACTCGGTCATCCGGACGACAAGCCCGAATAACCATGCCTCGCAAGCAGGTCAGTTCGGAAATGCCGATCTGACCGAGCCGACACGGGCGCTGCCATAGTGATCGATGGGTCAGTCCCGTGGCCGCACCTGCGGCAGCGCGGCCTCGAGCGACCGTTCGAACGCGTCGACCAAAGCGTCGACCTGAGCCTCGGTAATGATCAGCGGCGGACAGAAAGCGATCGCATCGCCCATGTTGCGCGAGATCACGCCGTTGTGCTGCATGAACCCATTGACCAGCGCACCGAGAGCCGCAGGCTTGCCCCATGGCGCCTTGCTCGCCTTGTCGGCGACCAGCTCGACGGCGGCGATCAGGCCGACGCCACGCACCTCGCCCACCAGTGGATGGGAACCGAGCTTGCGCAGCCTGGCCTGCAAATGCGCGCCGACCGTGCGCGCATTGCCGACAAGGTCGCGCTCCTCGATCAGCTTGAGGTTTTCCAGCGCGACGGCCGCGGCGACAGGATGACCGCCGCCGGTGAAGCCGTGGCCGAAGGTGCCGATGCGATCGCTCTCGTCGGCGATCGGTTCGAAAACCTTGTCGTTGATCAGCAGCGCCGAGATCGGCAGGTAGGACGACGAGATCTGCTTGGACAACACCATGATGTCGGGCTTGATGCCGAAGGTCTGCGAACCGAACATCTCGCCGGTGCGGCCGAAGCCGCAGATGACCTCGTCGGCCACTAAAAGAATGTCGTATTTCGACAGCACCGCCTGGATTTTTCCCCAATAGCCGGCGGGCGGAACGACCACGCCGCCGGCGCCCATGATCGGCTCGCCGATAAAGGCGGCGATGGTTTCCGGCCCCTCTGCGAGGATCAGCTTTTCCAGGTCGTCGGCCAGACGGCTGGAAAACTGCTCCTCGCTTTCGCCGGGCTCGGCATCGCGCCAGTGGTGCGGCGTCGAGGTGTGCAGGATATTGGCGATCGGCAGGTCGAAGGACAGATGATTGTTCGGCAGCCCGGTCAGGCTTGCGGACGCGATGGTGACGCCATGATAGCCGCGCTTGCGGCTGATGATCTTCTTGCGCGTCGGCTGGCCGAGCGCGTTCGACCGGTACCAGATCATCTTGATCGCCGTGTCGTTGGCCTCGGAGCCCGAATTGGTGAAGTAGGCCTTGCTCATCGGCACCGGTGCCATCTGCACCAGCTTCTCGGCCAGATCGATCAGCGGCGAATGCGCCTTCGAGCCGAAATCGTGGTAGAAGGGCAGCTTCGACATCTGCCGCGTGGCCGCCTCGACCAGTCGCTTTTCCGAGAAGCCGACGGCAACGCTCCACAGGCCGGCCATCGCCTCGATATAGCGGTTGCCGGCAATGTCCTCGACATAGACGCCGTCGCCCTTTTCGATGACCAGCGGTCCCGTTTCCTGATGCTTGCGGGCATTGGTGTAGGCGTGCATGTGGTAGCGGATGTCGCGGGCTTCAGGGGAATTCGGTCTGGCGTCCATGATGGCTCCTGTCTGCGAGTGTAGGACCATCTCGCTGGTCGAGAAGTCCGAAATTTGCCCTCGTGTCTGAGCTGTGATGCATCATCGCGGGTTCAAGCCGCAAGAGCCGCCCTGTCACGATCGATAGCGCCATGGGAACCTGGCGCATGGTCGGTCTCGGAAGCGGCGGCGGGCACATCATTGCCCGACAGCAATGGACAACAGCCAGATGATCCTTGAGAAAGGGCTGTGAGGCGCCGCTCGCGCAACCGAATGGACTGGGCATGGAACGGGTTGACTGCGTGATTGCCGGTGCCGGCGTGGTCGGCCTCGCAATCGCGCGCGGCCTTGCCGCGCAAGGTTTCGACACGCTGATCGTCGAAGCGGCGGATGCCATCGGCACCGAGACGAGCTCGCGCAATTCGGAAGTCATCCATGCCGGCATCTATTATCCGCAAGGCTCGCTCAAGGCGCGGCTCTGCGTGGCCGGACGCGAGAAGCTCTATCGCTACTGCGCCGAGCGCTCGATCCCGCACCGGCGTTGCGGCAAGCTGATCGTCGCGACCGATGATGCGCAGGAGCCGGTGCTTGCCAAAATTCGAGCCAATGCCGCGGCCTGCGGTGTCGATGACCTGCGTTTCCTCTCCGCCGCCGAGGCTCACAAGCTTGAGCCGGCGCTGCATTGCACCGCTGCGCTGCTTTCGCCCTCGACTGGCATCATCGACAGCCACGCGCTGATGCTCGCCCTGCTCGGCGAAGCCGAGGGAGGCGGTGCGCTGCTGTCGCTCAACACCCGCATCGTGTCGGGCCGGATCGAAGCCGACCGCATCGTTCTCCAGACAACCAGCACGGGAAGCGGCGAAGATTTCGAGATCGCCACATCGCGGCTCGTGAACGCGGCGGGGCTCGGCGCTGTCGCGCTTGCCGGCTCGATCACAGGATTCGATCGCCGGTTCCTGCCCGGGCTTCGCTACGCCAAAGGCAACTATTTTTCAGTGGCGACGCGAGCGCCCTTTTCGCACCTCATCTATCCCGTGCCGGAGCCCGGCGGGCTCGGCGTCCATCTGACGCTCGACCTCGGCGGCACGGCGCGCTTTGGGCCTGACGTCGAATGGACCGATGCGCTCGATTACCGCGTCGACCCCGCACGCGGCACCCGCTTCTATGCTGAAATCCGCAAATACTGGCCGGAACTGGCCGACGGCAGCCTGCAGCCGGCGTATAGCGGTATCAGACCAAAGCTTTCCGGTCCCGGCGAAGCCAACAGCGATTTCGTCATCCAGGATACCGGGACGCATGGCATCGCGGGCCTGGTCAATCTATTTGGCATCGAAAGCCCCGGGCTGACCTCGAGCCTGGCCATCGCCGAGCATGTGACGCGCATCTTGCTGGAGCATCGCTAAGGGACATCGGAGCTCGAGCGAAAGCATGACGCTGAGAAGCCGGCTCCGGCCTGCGGACCGCCCCGATCGCACCGGCCACAGCAAACAATGTCCTTGCGGGCTTCGCGGCTGCTGACCATAGTTCGGGTATGAAATTGAGTTTCCCTGTTAGATTCCGCAGCACGAAATGAATTCCGCGAAAGACTCCCTCGTTGTCGTCGAGAGCCGCCCTGTCGAGAAGGTGGGGCTGGTCGAAATCAATCGTCCCCAAGTGCGCAACGCGCTCAACCTCGAAGTGCGGGAGAAGCTGGCCGCCGCCGTGGCAAGCTTTTCCGAGGACACGGAAATCCGCTCGATCGTCATTGCTGGGCGCGGCGGCAACTTCGCTGCAGGAGCCGACATAAAAGCGTTCGAAAAGCTCGGCTCGGCCGACATGCTTCTGCAGCGCACCCACCGCTACTGGGACGCGATCGCCAGGTGCCCGAAGCCGGTCATTGCCGCGGTCGAAGGCTTCGCGCTGGGCGGCGGGTGCGAGCTTGCCATGCACGCCGACATCATCATCGCCGCACGGACAGCCACTTTTGGTCAGCCTGAAGTCAAGCTCGGCTTGATGCCGGGCGCCGGCGGCACCCAGCGCCTGCTCAGGGCAATCGGCAAATACAAGACGCTGATGCTCCTTCTCACCGGCGACATGTTTTCGGCCGAGGATGCCGAGCGTGCCGGCTTGGTCAGCACCCTGACGGATGAGGGCCAGGCCTTGCAGCATGCGCTGCAAATCGCTGAGAGGATCGGCCGTCTTCCGCCGCTGGCCGTCGAGCAGATCAAGGAGGCGGTCGTCAACGGCGAAGACGCTCCGTTGGAAACCGCCTTGAGGCTGGAACGCAAAGCCTTCCAGCTGCTTTTCGATACCGCGGACAAACAGGAGGGCATTGCCGCCTTCCTGGAGAAGCGCGGACCCTCGTTCAAGGGGCGCTGACTTGGCAGGCGCGGGAGGGGAGCCCACCAGTCGGATCGGGAAAGCCGGTGTCGTAGGCGCCGGGGTGATGGGTTCCGGCATAGCGGAGGTCCTGGCGGCGGCAGGCATCGATGTGATGATGGTCGATGATGCCCCCGGAAAGGCGGCGGCGGCCATCGAGCAAATCGCGTCGCGTCAGCGCGCCAGGGCAGCCGCCGGCAAAGTCAGCTCGGAGGTAGTCGAGAAGCTGCTCGCCCATATCGAACCTGCCGAAACACTTGGGCGACTGGCAGGCGCCGATCTGGTGGTGGAAGCTATTGTCGAACGTCTCGAGCCCAAACGTCAGCTCATCGAGGCGCTGGAGACAATCGTCAGGCCGGACGCCATCATCGCGACCAACACCTCTTCGCTGTCCGTCACGGCGATCGCTTCCGCGGCCAAGCGACCTGAGCGGATTGCCGGCTACCATTTCTTCAATCCCGTGCCCGTGATGAAACTGGTCGAGGTCGTCTCAGGAGCTCACACGGCGCCTGAGGTGGAGCACACGCTGGTCGAGCTTGCGGCCCGCTTCGGCCACCGGCCCGTCGTCGCCAGCGACACGCCCGGCTTTATCGTCAATCACGCCGGCCGCGCCTTTGGCACCGAGGCCCTGGCCATGCTGCGGGAGGGCGTGGCCTCGATCGCCGAGATCGATGCGATCCTGCGCGACGCCGCCGGCTTCAGGATGGGCCCCTTCGAATTGATGGACCTCACCGGGCTCGATGTCTCCCACCCGGTGATGGAGGGTGTCTACAACCAGTTCTATCAGGATCCGCGTTACCGCCCTTCCGTCATCGCGGCGCAGCGTGTGGCTGCGGGCCTGCTCGGGCGCAAGACCGGACGCGGCTTCTATGCCTACGACGGCAGCCGGCAAGCCGTTCCGCCCGCATCGACACAGCCGGCGGAGACCGCCGGGATTCCGGATCGCGTCACCGTTCTGGCCGACAATGACACCGGCGAAATGCAAAAACTGGTCGCGTCGGCCGGCGCCACTGTTTGCGGTCTCCAGGATCAGGCGCTAGGGCGGGACGGCCTCATCCTCGTAGGGTTGGAGGGGCACGATGTCGCCGGCGCCGCGATGCGGCTTGGCCTCTCATCTTCACTATGCGTCGGGTTCGATCCCTATTTCGGCCTGGACCGTCACGTCACGCTCGTCGCGTCGGCGGCAACATCCGATACGGCCAGGAGCGCCGCCCTCGCGCTTGCCAAAAGCGCCGGCCGCAAGGCGACCCTGGTGAGCGATAGTTGCGGCGCGGTCTGCCAGCGCGTGGTCGCGATGATCGTCAATATCGGCAGCGAGATCGTCGAGCAAAAGATTGCATCGGCGGCGGATGTGGACGCCGCCGTACGGCTGGGGCTCGGCTATCCCCACGGACCTCTGGAGTGGGGCAACAAGCTCGGCCCTGCCCGCATTCTGCGCATCCTGGATACGATCCATGACCGCACCCGGGATCCTCGCTACCGCGCAAGTCTTTGGCTGCGACGGCGCGCCGAATTGGGGCTTGCGCTGGAAGAATAGGCTGCCGGAAGGAGACGATTTGGCCCTAACGGTTTGGGCAGTTCAGCACTTCCGCGCGCTGAACTGCCCGTGCTAGGCCTGAGCGCCTTGCATCAGCTCGAAATGTAGGACCGATCAAATCCGGCTGTTTTGATCAGTCCCGGAAGATCGTGCAACTCGACGACCCCGTAACGGAATGAGGCCAGGGCGGTCTGTCGCAACGTTTTCAACACGCGACTCACATGCACAGCCGAAAGTCCCAATGCATCGGCCAGTTCGCCCTGGGTCAGCGGGCATTCAAAGCGGGCCGGATAGCTCGTTGCCGATCGATGTGAGCGGCAGGCCAGTTCGAGAAGGAAATGGGCCGTACGCTCAACGGCACCCCTTCTGCTGACGCTTGCCAGGTGTTCCGCAACCCTTGAATATCGATCCGCCTCAGCCCGCAGGATTGCTTCGCAGATGGACTGCGGATAACGCGCAGAACATGTACGGACGGGGCCGGCCAGCTCAATCGCGATAACGTCCGAGAGGGCCGTCACCGTATCGCCCGCTTTTCCGGCGAACTCGATCACCGCAATTTCCCGAGGAAGCGCAAAATCGACGATGAGACGTGAGCCATTTGGCAATGTCTTCGCAAATGCCGCCCAGCCGGCGATCATAATCAGAATAGAGGATTTGGTGTGGTATTCGCCTGCAATAGTCGCATTGGCCGCATAGGTGCGGCGCACGGCTCCTGGCAGTACAGAGATTCCCCTTTCCCAGCTTGCGTCACCAAGCGTGGGTCCTTTCACCAATCCAACTTGCTTCGATAAGTTCATTTCCCCGAATCGCCCAAGCCCATGATCCACCCCCCCGGGTCAACCTGAAGCTGCAACTATCGACTAGGCAAAAAGTTCCATCTGTCACCTCATCCGAATTGCAGTGCAGTCTACCACCTTTTGCTACTACCCTACACCCTTGGTACATTAAAGTCGCTCAGGCGGCACAGCTTTGGCTTGCAGCCACGATGACTTCGGAACAACAACTCGTGCCGCACCGATGCCAAGCAGCATGCCGCGGCATGCCCGGATGCCGTCGAAATGCAAGCCCCACCGCACCATGCCGCGCATACCGCGCCCGACAGTATCGTCTGGGTCATCGCAAAGCCCCGGCGGGAGGCCGGCAGAGTCTCGTCATTACGCGCGACGCTGCGGATGCAGCGAAAAGTTGAACCGCGCTGTCGGTTGCTGCCCGAGAACCTGCCGCCGGAACACCGATCCTTGTCTTCGAACCTTTTGTCAGGGGGTCCCACCCGTCGATGAGGCAAAATCGCGCCCTGCCGATTGCGTTGACGCCGGAGCCGCGGATTCGGGTCGCGGACCGGGCGCTTGCAGCTCTTGCCAAGGCGGCCCTGGGATATATCGCGTCTCGCTTTCTGGATTGTCCGTCGCGCCGACCGCGACGGTTTGCACCATTGCTCCGGCTTCCGGCCTCCGGCGCGAACGCCTGACGCTGTAGGTCTGTCGCCGCTCCTCGGCGACTTCCAGGCCGTCTATTGCCGACGCGACCAATGCGAGGCGGTCCTCGATCTGCTTCATACGCCTCCAGGTGGAAAGCAAGGCCAATGAAACGAGGACGCAATAGGCGAGAAGGGCGGCGACCGCTCCCGCCCAATTCTCGATACCCAACAATAGCAACATGACAGTGCCGATAATGACGGCAAGGGTCCCGTAGCCCAGCGGCCGGCCCTTAAGAAGAAGCATCAGCGGCAGGGTTGCCGCCAGCAGAAGAATGACCCCGGGACCCTCGAGCACCCAACCTGCAAAACTCGGAACGACTTCGCTATAAGTGTCCATGTCAACCTCAGAACTGCCGAGGCCGGCCGCTTCTCTCATCGTCAGGAGCATCCTTGACGATCGTAGCGTTGTAGTGGACCTCCCTGAAGGGCGAGAGGAAGGTGTCTCGGCGACTTCTTAAAGCTCGGAGAGGCATACGGGGTAGACCAGATCGACCTTTAGCCGAGTTACTACTCAATAATGGTAATGGCGGCGATGTCCGCGAAGCTGATATGTTTCTGCCTTACCGGTGACGCGATCGGTGAGTGGGCGCAGAAGAGCGATTTGGACATGTCGGCGGGACACCAACCCTTACGATTCATGCGTTTGAGAGCGCATAACAGCTAGCTGCCCGACCCATTTTGAAATGAACGCCATTCAGCCGACGCTGAAGGGCTGGGAGTTGTGCTGTCGATCGTGAGGATTCGGGAAATGGCCAATCCAACTGATAATCAGAGGATGATTCGGGAATTCCTGCCCCTCGACGTCAGGGAAGTCTTCGATTTCTTTCTTCGTCGGTGGAAGCTGGTGTGCGGAATTGCCGTCATCACTTTCACACTGTTTATGGCTGCCGCATATACTCTTCCGACAACATACACCGGCGTCTCTCAGATATTGCTCGACGCTCCGATCGACTATATGACTCCACAGGATTACTCCAATTCCGATTTTTCTGACAATCCAACATTCATTGAAAGTCAGATCGCTGTCTTGAGGTCTGCGTCACTTCTTCAGCAGGTCGTCGACAGCCAAAAGCTGGCGGAAGACCCCAAGATAGGACCGGGAGCATTGATATGGCTCCAGAACGCGCTGGGAGTTTCGCGCGTCGGGCTTGGCAACGTCATTGAGCTTGATGTAGGCGCCTACGATCCGGAAAAAGCGGCATCGCTCGCGAACGCGATTGCCCAGGCCTATGTGGCAGATCGAATAAGGTCCCGTTACGAAGGGGTCCAGAAGGCCTCCTCGTGGCTCAGCGATCGGGCCGCCTATCTGCGAGCGGAGCTCAGCCGCTCGGAGCAAGCTGTCCAGAAGTTTCGGATCGATCACAATCTAGTAGCGACGCAGGCGGGCAGCTTGACTGACCAGCAACTGTCCGAGTTGAACGTCGCCCTAATCAATGCTCGCGCCGAGTTGTCCGAGAAACGTTCGCAATATCAGCAAGTTAGCAAGGTACAGGCTGCCGGAGGCGACATCCAGTCGATTCCGGACGTGCTGCAGTCGGTGGTGATTAACGCGCTCAGGGCTCAGCTCTCCGGAGTGACCCGGCGGGAAGCCGACCTCAAATTGAAGTATGGCGAGCGGCATCCCGAGGTCTTGTCCGCTCAGGCCGAGCGCCGCGACATCGAGGGACAGATCGCCGCCGAAGTCCAGCGCCTGATCGGCAATCTGAAGAACGAGGTCGACGCGGCCGAAGCTCGGGAGGCTTCTCTGGCTCGCGCCCTGGACTCGGTATCCAACCGCTCCGAAATCGAAGGTCAGGTTGGCGTCCAGTTACGCGATCTGGAGAGGATCGCGGCCGCGAACAAGGAACTCTTTGAGACGTTCCTGTCACGCGCCAAGCTCACCGAAGAGAAATCCACCCTCCTCAACAGCGGCGTGCGTGTAATCACCGATGCCAGCGTTCCTGGCGCGCCAAGCTTCCCAAACAGGCCTCTTTTTGCGGCTTTGGGTGTGGTTTTCGGCATCTTCTTCGGGGGCGCCGGCGCCGTGCTGCGTGAACTCTTCGCTTCCGGCTTCATGGCAAAGAAGCAGATCGAGGAAGAATTGGCCGTTCCGGTTCTTGCGTCGATGCCAAGGATGTCAGGCTGGTCGAAAGACGTCCATGCTCAGCCTGTGGCCTATCTCGAGCGCAAACCGCTCTCCAGGTACAGCGAAGCGGTGCGGCGGCTTCGCCTCGGTATCCAGGCCACGCCGGAACTGGACCGTTCGCCGCGCCTGGTGCTCGTGACATCGGCGATGCCCGGCGAAGGCAAGACAACGCTGGCATTGAGCCTGGCTTGCTCGGCGGCTGCCGACGGCGAACGGGTTCTGGTCATCGACGCGGACTTGCGCCTTTCGGCCGCCACGGCCTTCTTCGGCATGGCTGACAAGGTCGGATTGGTCGATCTCCTGACCTTGCCGGTGAAGGCCGCAAACGCGATCCATCTGGACGAACGCTCGGGCATATCCATGCTGCCCGCAGGAGCAAGAACCCGCAACCCGCCTGCCCTTCTTGCTTCGGCACGAATGCGCTCGCTGCTTGAGGAAGTTCGGGGCAAATTCGACACGGTGATCATTGACGCACCACCCGTCGGACCCGCGGCCGATGCCTCGATCCTGGCCAGGCATGTCGACAAGGTCGTCTTCGTCGTGAGGTGGCGGGAAACCTCGCGCGAGGCCGTTGCCGAAGGAATTCGACATCTTGGCGATCGGTCCAAGCTTGCGGGCATTGCCCTGACGATGGTGGACGAACCAAAGCTGCCCAGATACGGCCGTTACACGTCGCTCGAAAGCAGTGTCTCGGACAGTTACTACCTCAATTAGGGAAAGACACAGTATTGCGTCATGCTGCACACTAACTTCTGCAACAACGGTTTTCCTGACTCGGCGGACAAAAGTCACGGCGGCGAAGCTGCGCGCTGGTGCGTGGTCCAGACGCACCAGCATTCCGAGAGCCTTGCCGAGCGGCACCTGCTATCGCAGAACTTCCGGACCTATCTGCCCAAGCGCAGGCGAACCGTCCGGCACGCCCGCAGGGTCAGGACCGTCTCCAGCGCGTATTTCGACTGCTATCTGTTCGTCTCCCTGGCTGTCCATCAGCAGAGCTGGTACCCGATCAACTCGACCGTGGGCGTCCGAAAGCTCGTCATGAGCAAGGGCATGCCGGTACCGGCGCCTTATGGGGTGGTTGAATCCTTGATATCGGCAACCGATGAGGACGGGATTTTGCACCCGGACATCCTGTTGAGGCCGGGCCAGAAAATCAGGATCATAGACGGGCCATTTTCGGACCAGCTCGGGGTACTTGATCATGTCGGGAGCGCCGGAGCGGTCAGAATCCTTCTCGACATCATGAACCGGTCTACTCCTATCACTATTGATCGGGACAAGTTGTCGATAGTGTCTTGAAACTACTCGGTGAGTTTTTACTCACCGCTTTCGTTACACAGATGCCGAAATACTCGGCAGGGAGTGATGAGTTGGCACCCAATTCACCCTCGGTGCGGTAGCCTGCGAAGGTCACGTCAGAACCTGCGGGCCGGCACTGAGACGATTGGTCGTTCGACATCCCAGGAACACCAGCCCACCGAGGGGCTTGGACTTACCGCACGCCAGTTCCACGACGTTTCCGGCGACGACGAGCGGGTGACGCTCGCCCGCGACCAATCACGAGAAATCTCTTGCAAACACCACGCAAGTCCAAATCGGCAGCCTTCCCTCCGGCCGCGGCCGGAGACCTTCGGGATCGTCTGCAGCCGCAGCAGTATCGACGCTGGGCTACGGAGGCCAAGGCGGAGATCGTGGCGGAAACGTTGGCGCCGGGAGCGAATGTTTCAGCGTCGGCGAAGACTGTTGGCGCGGGCGCATTGGGCAGCCACTCAGGTGCAGCGCCGTATCAAACTGACGGAGACGCTCCTTTCAGGCCGATCGAAACGGCGCCGGCACTGCCGATTGCCAGCGAACTGTTTCGAGCACTCAATGAAGCTGGCGTGAGGTACGGAATTATTCAGGATCTCGCGTCCGTGCACGACGGATTTGCCGGCCGGGATGATCTGGATGTCCTTTTGGACAAGCATGACTACCCGCTCTTCTGCTCTATCGTCTGTCAATTGCACGGCCGGCGCGGCGTGAGCCTCTCCTGCTACGATAATGTCTGTGCCGGCAGAGAAGACTGGTTCCTGCCTGACTTCACGCATGGCCGCTATCTCCATCTCGACATGCATATCGGTGCCCGCGTCGGCCGGGAATTTCGCAAGCGCTATCCGGCTTTCGATTATGCGGCGATCACGCGATGGGAGGCGATTTGCGTCGACGGAGTATCGGTTCCGGTGGTCTCTCCCGAAGACGAGCTTCGAATAGCGATTGCCCGCTTCGCCTTCCGCGCCTCGGCGCTTCCATGGAGGCAATGGATCACCCTCGACGAGGGTTGGAAGCAGCACTTTGCGCGCCTGCCGTCCACGTCGGACGCGCACGGCTTGCAGGTCGTCGACTGCACGTTTGACGGCGCAAGAACGGTGCGCTGCAGGTTCCTGCAAAGCGCCGACGGCTTGGCCGCCCACCGCGGAGATCTGGCCAGGCTGCGGCGTTCGATCCGGGAAATGTGTGGTTACACGGGACGCCCCCCTATCGCCGATGCGGCGGTGCATCTCGTGCGCAAGACCTGCTATCTCGCCCTGAGATCCCTCCACCGCTTGCTGCCGGGGCGCTTTCCACCGAAGAGACGGCCCGCAGCTGGTGGATTCGTGGTGGCCTTGATAGGTCCCGATGGCATGGGCAAGAGCACTCAGGCTGCCCGGCTGAGGCAGATATTCGGGTGGAAATTCGGGTGTGCCCAAGTCTATGTCGGAACTGGCGATGGCAATGGATGGCGGCTTCGCAAGGCATTGCAGACCGTCGTCTCTCCCCATAGACGGCGCCTGAAGTCCTTGGCCCAGAACGATGGCAGCGATTCCTCCGGCCGGGCTTGGTCGAAGGGAGGACTTGTCGCTGCCGCGTTGGCGTTTTGGGCGGTTTTGATCGCGTTTGAGCGATACGCTGTGGTGAAACGCGCACATCGATGGTCGACGCGCGGCATGATCGTCATTTGCGACCGGTGGCCGCAGGCGCTCGGCAGGGGATATCTGGACGGGCCGACCATTCCCGCTCGCCTGTTCTCCGTCCCAGGCCTGTCAGTTCTCGCCCGGCTTGAGCAGCGACTCTACGAGAAGATGGCGGAACGCCGCCCACACCTCGTTTTGCACCTCGTTTCAGACTTTGCGGTCTCCGAACAGCGAAAGCCCGGGGACATCAGGAAAGAAGCGTTCGACGCGCGGCTATCGCTGATGGCGGAACTGCGGGCGAAGGACAAGGATATCCGGACCGTTGACGCCAGCGCCGGCATAGAGGCCGTCGGCCAAGAGTTGTTCAGGCATATCTGGCTGTCTCTCTGAGAGGCAAATCGGGCGGTCCAACCGCCCCGCATCATCCCCGACGTGCAGCTTTTACGCGATCGCACCGAACCACAGGCGAGCCCGGCCCGTGCCCCGAAAGCCGCGGAAGGCGCCCGGCGATACTCCCGCTCGATCCCCTCGATCTCCCGCCGCTTCGGATTTCATGTCCCTGAGGTACAAGCAAATGAAGATCGTCCATGTGATCACCAGACTGCTTCGAGCCGGCTCCGAGGAGAACACGTTGGCTTGCTGTCTCGCTCAGGCGCGGCACGGCCATGAAGTGCTGTTGGTTCACGGCGCGGAATACGACCCAAGGTTACGGGCATCCCTTGCCGGAGCCCTGCGAGTGGTGACGCTGGAAAAACTCATCAATCCGATCTCGCCATCCCGCGACGTTTCCGCCTTAAGGCAGCTCACCCGCCTTATGCGTGATTGGCGGCCCGACATCGTGCACACCCATCAAAGCAAAGCCGGCATTGTCGGCCGCCTCGCTGCCAAGGAAGCCAATATCCCCGGCATCATACACGGTGTCCACATCTTGCCTTTCGTGCATGTCGGCCGCGGGCAGAGGCTGGTGTTCCTGGCCGCCGAACGCCTGGCCGCGAGGTTCACGCGCGCTTTCATCGATGTCAGTCAGGCTATGCGCGACATCTGCATCGCCAATCATCTGGGCAGCCCCGATCAGCACCATGTCGTCCATTCCGGCTTCGATCTGGCACGCTTCGCGAACGCGCGGTGGCCGCAAGATCCGCATCTGCTCCTGGGGACGGCTGCCGGGGAGCCAAAGCCGCCGGTGGTCCTGATGTTGGCCGCGCTGGAACCGAGAAAACGCCACGTCGAGTTCATTGAGGCATTCGGCAAAGTCGTTGACCGAGTTCCAAACGTGCGACTGCTCCTCGCCGGTGACGGACCGGCGCGTTCGGACATTGAATCGGCGATTGAACGATCCCGGTTCGCAAACAACATTCGCATGATCGGCTACCATAGCGCGCCCGAACGACTGATCAGCCTGGCGGACGTGTGCGTACTGACCTCGATGCGAGAGGGACTGCCTCGCGTCATGATGCAGTATTTGGCCGGCGGTCGAGCCAGCGTGGTCTCGCATTTGCCCGGCGTGGAAGAGGTTGTCCGCCACGGCGTGAACGGAATTGTGACGCCGGCCGAGGATGTGGGCGCCGCGGCGGCGGCTGTCGCCGGTCTTCTCGAGAACCAGCAGCACCGCACTCAACTGGCCGACGGCGCGAAACGCACCGACCTGTCGTCCTGGGGGCTGGACGCCATGTGCGAAAGCGTCGAGCAGATTTATCAATCCGTGCTGGAGCCCGCCCCTTCGGCCGCGAGGCCAAACGAGGCAAGAATTCGCGACCGCCTCGCCGGGCAAACCTTCGGGCTGCACGGATTTTGATCAGCCTTTGCTGCTCCGATGGAGTTCGCAATGCAGGCTTACTTCTCGAACCATACGAAGAACCTCCTGTCACGCGCCCGCCGGCGAATGTCGGCGGGTCTCGATGGCAGCAGGCTAGACAACCGGAGTACCGACGATGCGTATGCGTGTTGACCAGCAATTTCCTTCCAAGCCTCTGCGCATGAAGGACTGGTGCCGACGGCTAATTTCCAACTTCGAACCCGCGGTCGGCAGCATGCTCGCAATGATCGGTGGGCTTGCCGTTGCCATTGTACTGCTCACCGCAAGTGCCTCCCGCGCGGATGGATACACCTTCGACACCGGTGACATCCTGCGTGTGTCCGTGATCGGCGAACAATCCTATCCGCTGGAGGTCGTGGTCGATGATCGGGGCTCGATCTCACTGCCAATGTTGGGTGATATCAAAGCGCGCGGCCTGACCACCGTTGCCCTCTCGCAAGCCATCCAGCAAGCATTTCAGCAGCAGAAGCTGATCCTCCAGCCGTTCGTGAAAGTGGAGATCGGACAATACCGGCCATTTTTTATCTCCGGAACGGTGGCCCACCCTGGATCCTATCCGTTTCAACCCGGAATAACGGTTCGCCATGCACTCGCCATAGCAGGCGGGTTTCGCGCCAGCGCTGTGGGCAACACGGAGCCGGCCCTGGAAATAGCTGATCTGCGAAGCGCGCGCTCAAACCTGGCGCTTGAAGAATATCGACTGAAGGTCCGTCTTGCCCGGCTTCAGGCGGAAAGTCGACTGGAAAAGTCCTTCGTCGCTCCTCCCGATTCGCCCGTCGAGTTTGGCGGGCAATTGATTGACGGCATCATCGCGTCCGAACAGCAGCAGCTGGACGCCCGCCTTGCCGCGTATCGGGATGACGTTTCCTACCTGGAGGCCTCGCTGGATCGGGCGAAGAAGGAAGCGGCCATGCTAGCCGCGGCCAGAGAAGAACGTGAAAAGACCGCGAACATCCAACTGCAAGAACTGCAGTCTGCCCGGTCTCTGCGGGAAAAGGGTTTGATAACGAACTCGAATGTGTTGACGGCGGAACGAGCACATACCAGCTATCGGGCTGAACTGGCGCAGACGGAATTGCAGCAGGAACAGGCGCAGCAGGCGATGCTGAACGCTGAAAGCGAGCTGCGAAAGAAGCACCAAAGTCACGAAATGGAATTGATCGGCCAGACCCAGGACGCGCAAGTTGAGCTCGGAAAAATCCAAAGTCAAATCAGATACGTGGCCGACAAGCTTCTCTTTATCTTCACTTACGGCGAACAGAGAACCTTCGACGACCTGCAGGGCTCGGTGAGGATTTCCATCTTCAGGCGCGACCAGAAGATCGCCCACGACATCGTCGCCGATCAAAACACGGAAGTGAGAGCCGGCGACGTCATCGAGGTTTCCGTCGTGGCCAACAAGGGGTTCTACGCTCCGGACTCTGGTATCTCTCCCAAAGTGCAAAATCCGGCCGTCCAGCGCAGCATGGTCGGCCAATAGAGCAGCAGATATCTTCGGAATTTTGACGTGATCTTTGGCACAGCATTGACGGCCTTTGGAGCGCGTCCCCGCCGGGCGAATTTCCATGCCAAGACGAAGCAGCGGCCGCCAAAGCGCCCCCGCACAACTGCGCGCCGCAAGAAGTCGAGCAAGGCCCCGCGCCGCCGCCTCATCGTCCGACTTCCCGCTGCAATCCTGCTCCTCCTCGCCGCCGCGCTTGCGGGTGCGGAGTTTCTGCCACGCTTTGTTGATCTCGCCAGGGTTTCGCAGACGCGACCCTGGACGGACCTCGTGGCTGGCTGGCGCTATTTTTACGACCTGCAGGCCCTGCTGGCCGGTCCGGGCGCCCTCCAGGTTTTCGTGGCGGTCGCGGCCCTTGGTCTCCTCATGGCAGCCGTCCGCAGCGCAAGGCGGAGACGAAGAAGCGACTTGCCCGGCGCATTCGCGAACGCCGGCGCCCCGTCCTCGACCAAGGAACCGGCGCCCGGCTCCGAACTGGCCAGTGCGTTGCGCTCCTGCAAGGTAGCCTTCGCGGGCGTTGCAGTTTTCAGCGGCGTGAGCAACATCCTCATGCTGACCGGCGCAATGTTCATGTTGGAGGTCTACGACAGGGTGCTGCCGAGCCGCAGCGTCCCCACTCTGATCGCCATGGCAATACTGGCCGGCGTTCTGTTTGCCGGGCAGGCGGTCATCGACCTCGTGCGCGCCCGCATCATGAACCGGATCGGTGCTGAGTTGGACGAAGCGGTTGGGGGACGCGTATTCACCGCCGTTTCGAAATTGCCCCTGTACATCGGCCAGCAGGGAGATGGATTGCAGCCGCAACGCGATCTCGACAACATCCGTACTTTTCTGTCGAGTGCCGGGCCTGGCACCCTGTTCGATCTTCCCTGGCTGCCCTTCTATCTGGCGATCATCTGGAGCCTTCATCCGACCCTCGGGACAACCGCCGCTTGCGGCGCGTTGGTGCTGGTGACGCTGACGGTCGCCACGGAGATCCTCACACGCAGACCGATGGGCGCCGCGGTTCTAAGCAGCGTGAGGCGCAACAGCTTGGCCGAGGCCAGCCGGCGCAACGCGGAGGTGCTTCAGGCGATGGGCATGGGCAGGCGCCTGCACGACCACTGGCGCGAAGCGAGCCGCGAGCATCTTGCGCTGCAACAGCGTGTCAGCGACATCGTTGGCGGTTTCGGCAGTTTCGCTCGTGCGTTGCGACTGATGCTTCAGTCGGCGATGCTGGGTGTGGGCGCCTGGCTTGTGATCGAGGGCGAGGCGACCTCCGGGATCATCATCGCCGGCTCCATCCTTGTAGGCCGTGCGCTGGCGCCCGTCGATCTTGCCATCGCCCATTGGCGCAACTTCGTCGGGGCGCGACAGAGCTGGAGCAGGCTGAGCAAATTGCTCGCCCGGTTGCCGCAGGACGCTCAACCGATGGCGCTTCCGGTGCCCGGGTCGAAGTTGACTGTGGAGCGCATCGCGATCGGTGCGCCGGGCGCGCAACGCATCATCGTGCAAGGTGTGGAATTCAGCCTGGATGCCGGCTCGGTGCTAGGCATCATAGGACCAAGCGGTTCCGGCAAATCGAGTCTGGTTCGCGGGCTGGTCGGCGCATGGCGACCGCTGGCGGGCCGTATCAAGCTGGACGGCGCCGCTCTCGACCAGTGGTCGTCGGAGCGGCTGGGCCGCTACATAGGCTACCTTCCGCAAGACGTCGAACTGTTCGCGGGAACGGTTGCCGACAATATCGCGCGCTTCGATCCCGGGCCGGACCCGCAGGCCATTGTCGCAGCCGCCCGCGCCGCGGGCGTCCACGAGCTCATCATCGGTCTCCCCAATGGCTACGAGACGCAGATCGGAGAGGGCGGAACCGCGCTTTCAGCCGGCCAGCGTCAGCGCATTGCGCTGGCGCGCGCGCTGTATGGCGATCCGTTCCTGGTGGTCCTCGACGAACCCAACTCCAATCTCGATGCCGAGGGTGAAATGGCGCTTGCCGCTGCCATCCTCGCAATCAAGGCCCGCGGCGGCATCTTAGCGATTGTGGCGCATCGGCCGAACATTCTCAGCACAGTGGATTTCCTGCTCGTGATGAAAGAAGGCCAGACGCAGATGTTCGGCACCAGGGAAAGCGTTCTGTCGACACTCTTGCCCGCGCCACAGACCGTGACCGCAGGCCTGCAGCCGGTTTTCAAGCTCACCCCGACACCGCGTTGATGGCTGACCCGGAATGGAAATGGGGAAATGACAGCTGCCCTTTCGAACGTGTCGCTTTTGAACCGACGGTCGATCCGTCGCAATCTGCTGGGTGGCACGACCATCGTCGCATTGCTCGTCGGCGGAATGGGAGTCTGGGCCGGGACGGTGGATGTTTCGGGAGCGGTGATTTCGCACGGCACGGTGGTCGTCGACAGCAGCGAAAAGAAGGTTCAACACCCGACCGGCGGTGTGGTCGGCAAGATTTTTGTGCGCGACGGCGACCGCGTCAGGGCCGGAGACGTTCTGGTCCAGCTCAGCGACACCGTTCCGCGTGCCAGCCTGGCCTACGTGACGAAGAACCTGGATGAGCTCTATGCGCGAAAATCCCGGCTCGAGGCCGAGCGTGACGGCAGCGAGCGCATCACGCTTGCTCCGATGCTTGTCGCGAGAATGAACGATCCTGAGATAGCTGCCACGGTGGCGAGCGAACAGCGGCTGTTCGAGCTTCGTCGAACCGAGGTGTCTGGCAACAAGGCGCGCCTGCGCGAACGCATCGAGCAGTTCGGGAAGCAGATCGAAGGCTATTCGGCGCAGGAATCGGCAAAGACGAAGGAGATCAAGCTGATCAACGACGAGCTCGTCGACATACGCAGTCTTGTCGAAATGAAACTCACCCTCAAATCGAAGCTGACCGAATATGAACGTGAGGCAACGCGCATCGAGGGTGAGCGGGCGCAACTTGTGTCGAGCATTGCGCAGGCAAAGGGAGCGATCGCCGAAATCGAGCTGCAGATCCTGCAGCTGGACAAGGAGTTTTCCAGCGAGACCGGGAGCGATCTGCGCGATGTCGAGGCCAAGATCGCCGAGTTCGAGGAGCGCAAGGTCGCCGCCGAGGACCAGCTGTCGCGCATTGATATTCGCGCCCCCGCCAGCGGCACGGTCCATCAATCCGCAGTCCATACCGTTGGCGGCGTGATTGGCGCGGGGGATCCGATCATGCTGATCGTGCCCGACACCGATGCTCTCGCGGTCGAGGTAAAGGCCGCACCTCAGGACATCGATCAGCTCTCGATCGGTCAGCGCGCGCTTCTTCGCTTCACGGCTTTCAACGTCCACACCACGCCCGAAACGGAAGGTATGGTCTCCATGATCGCGGCAGACGTGACGCGCGATCAGCATACCAACGAAATCTACTACACGGTGCGCATCACCCCCGACCCCCAGGAGCTGAAGAAGCTTGGAGCGCTCTCGCTGGCGCCCGGCATGCCGGTGGAAGCGTTCGTACGGACTGGCGACCGCAAGGTGCTCTCATACCTGATGAAGCCTTTGACGGACCAGATGATGCGTGCGTTCAGAGACCAGTAGCAGCGCGTTGTCGTGCGCATCCGTGCATCCTGGTTGACCTTTAGCGATAGGGGCTTGTCATGACGACAGCAGAGTTGAAACCTCCGATTTTTCTGATTGGCAACTACCGGTCGGGCACCACCATCACGCAGAAATTGATCGGGCTGCACCCGGATGTCGTCACCTGGTACGAGCCAAAAACATTGTGGCTCTATGCCGATCCGGCGCGCCGGCATGACGAATTTGTCAAAGCCGATGCCAGCGAGAAGGTCGTGCGCTACATTCGCAACCGGTTCCTCGACTATCAGCTGCGGAACGGCAACCGGCAAATCATGGAAAATACGCCCGCCAACGTCTTGCGCGTGCCATTTATCCACCAGATATTCCCAGAAGCTATATTTCTATATATTACAAGGAATCCGTTTTCCTATATAAGCTCCATGGAACTTAAGTGGCAGCGCGCAAAAAGTTTCAAAGGTCTGCTGCGACTATTGAAAGAAACGCCGGCCACACAAGTCCATTACTACGTGGGAGACGTCGTAAAGCAGATAGTCGCCAAGAGGATACTACACAGAAAATACACGTCGATCTACGGACCGCGCTACAAGGGAATAGATCGGGATTTGCAGGAGCATCAAAAATTGACAGTGATCGCGCGCCAATGGGCGCGCGGCAATCGAATGGCCCGAGAGGATCTCGCCAGGCTGGGCGAAGGCCGCGTGCTGTCGTTTCGCTATGAGGATCTGATACAGGATCCCGAGTTGGTCTTGCGCCGTATCTATGAACATTGCGGGCTGCATTGCTCTGACGACATCCTTCGCGTGGCGAAGGAGATGATCGATCCCGGCCGCCAGCAGAAGTGGCTGCGCCTGGATGCGAACGAACTGGCGGCGATCATCCCCGAGGTGCGGGATGAGATGGGATTCTACCGCTACGAGATCCCCCCGTCCCTTCTCGTCGGGCATTGCTCGCGGCCCACGCGGGCGCCGTTGGCGTTTCAGCATGGCCATCCGAATATCCCCTCCCCCCGCTGAGCGGTTCCGGGGAGATGCATGGCCGCCCTTCTTTGGTCGGTCGAGTAAGCAAGGCGGCATGTGGAGATTGGCGTGAGCGACATCCGGCGCGGGCTGGCAAAACGCAGTGTGGTAGGCATGTTCTGGACGGGCCTGTCCATGGGCGCCTTGGCGGTTGCCGAGCTTGTCGCCCTCGTCCTCCTGGCCCGGTTGCTCTCGCCCAACGAGTTCGGTCTCTACTCCGCGGCACTGATCGTCATCAAGTTTTCGGCCATCTTCCAGGGCCTCGGCATCACGCCTGCGATCGTGCAGCGACCTGTACTGGAGGAGCGGCATCTCCGGGTCGGATATACCCTGTCGCTCTTCCTTGGGCTTACCGTAACCGCTCTGGTATGGGCGTTGGCACCCGCTATTGCCGGTCTTCTTCGCCTGCCCGAGCTCACTCCGATCGTGCGTGCGGTCTGCTTCATCTTTCTTTTCCAAGGAGCCTCCATGGTGGCGCTGGCCTCGGCCCAGCGTGCCTTGCGGTTCCGTTGGCTCGCGCTTGTCGACGCGGTCGCTTTCGCCATCGGCTACGTGGTCGTCGGTCCAGTGCTAGCTTGGCTCGGCTTCGGTATCTGGGCACTTGTCGCAGCGATCCTGGTCCAGCAGTTGTTCCGCACGATCGTGCTGCTCGTCGGCCAGCGGCACCCGATGCGGCCGTTGCTCGAGCGGAGCGCGATTTTCGAACTGCTCTATTTTGGCGGCGGCTTCACCATTGCGCGGGTCTGCAACTACCTTGCCACTCAGGTGGACAGGCTTGTCGTGGGCCGCTATCTCGGCGCCGATGCGCTCGGTGTCTACGGTTTGTCGTCCCAACTCATGACCACTCCGGCGGTGATCGTCGGCCAGGTTCTCGATCGCGTGCTGTTCCCCACCATGGCGCTGGTCCAGGAAGAGCCCGTCAGGCTTGCGCGCGCTTATCGCAGCGCGGTCGCCGGTTGCAGCCTGCTTGTCCTGCCGGCCAGCGTGGTGGTGGCGATCGTCGCACCCGAATTGGTTCGGGTCATTCTCGGACGGGGCTGGGAGGGCGTGGTCGGCCCCCTCCAGATCCTGGCGTTCAGCATGCTGTTCCGCACGAGCTACAAGCTTAGCGATTCCGTCTCGCGGGCAACCGGAACGGTTTACGCCCGGGCCTGGCGCCAGGCTGTTTTCACCGTCGGTGTCTGCATCGGAGCCTTCATAGGGCAATTCTGGGGCGTGGAAGGGGTGGCGTTCGGTGTCGGCCTGGCATTCGGGGCCAATTTCTTTCTCATGGCGCAGCTGAGTCTCCGCGTGACCGGGATGACGTGGGCAAATTTCTTCCTTGCGCACCTGCCTGGCGTCGCGCTCGCCGGCGTTGTCGGAACCGGTATCTGGGCGTTCGTGGACTGGCTTCGCGCCCTCCATCTATCGCCTCTTCCGCTGCTCATCGATACGGCATTGCTGGCCTCTGTGGGGGGCTTGCTGTTGTGCTGGCTCCTGCCGTCGCTGTTCCTTGGGCGGGAAGGCCTGTCACTGTTGCGCCTGCTCGCGGCAGTCGTGCCCGCATGGCCAAGACTGAGGCAGGCAACAGACTGATCAGCGGCGGAACTCGAGGTCAGTTCCCAGGATCACGTTCTTCACGCGCAACGACGCCATCGCCTTGCTCGATCATGGGCTCAGCCTGACGCCCGATCGGGCACCGGGAGATTCCGTCGTTGCGGAGGAAATTTACGAGAGGAGACCGACTATGGCTGAACTATTCGAAGCGCGGCTGGCGGCCGCGGGCGATGATGTCGAGGAGAAAGGTTCCGGCTCGATTTCGACCAATGTCGACGATCTGGAACTGGGCTTTGCCAGCACGACCCGCCAGACGGTCGGCCTACGCTTCACCGGCGTCGATATCCCGCAAGGCGCGATCATCACCAGCGCCTACATCCAGTTCCAGGCCAATGAGGTGAAGACCGGCGCGACCTCGCTGGTGATCAAGGGCCAGGACACCGACGACGCAAGCGCCTTCACCAGCACCAGCTTCAATGTATCGTCACGGGCAACGACCGACGCGTCGGCGACTTGGACGCCGGCCCCGTGGACCACGGTGGGCGAGCAGGCCCTGGCCGAGCGCACGCCAGACCTCACGGCTATCGTCCAGGAGATCGTCAGCCGCTCGGGCTGGGCGGCGGTCAACGATATGGCGTTCCTGATCACCGGCACCGGCACGCGCACAGCCGATTCCTACGAGTACAATCCGACCAGCGCGCCGCTGCTGCACATCGAATATGTCTTGCCCGGATCCGGAAGTCCGGTGGCCTTCAACACGCCTGCCGATGCCGATCCCACTGCCAACCAGATCGCCGAGCTCGCCGCGGCGGGAGCGCCGACCGGGATCACCGCTTCGGCCTCGGATCCCGATGCTGGGTCGACGGTCACCTACAGCATCAACGACACGCGCTTTGCCATCAATTCCAGCACCGGTGTCATCACGCGTTCGGGCACAGGCACGCTCGACTTCGAAACCCAGTCGTCCATCAATCCGACGGTGACGGCAATCTCTTCCGACGGCAGCACCGCCACCACGAGCTTCACCCTCGATGTCCTCGACAGCCCGGAGCCGATCGCGTTCAACACGCCGCCGGATGCCAACACCGCGGCCAACCAGATCGGCCAGAACGCTGCCGCCGGCACCGCCGTCGGCATCACCGCTTCGGCCACGGATCCCGATGCCGGCTCGACGGTCGCCTACACGATCGACGACACGCGGTTTGCCATCAGTTCCAGCACCGGCGTCATCACGCGATCAGGTACCGGCACGCTCAACGCCCAGTCCGAGCCGTCTGTCAACCTCACCGTCACCGCCACCTCGTCGGACGGGAGCGTCGTCACGCACCCCTTCACCGTCGCCGTCACGGCCGGCCAACAGCCTGTGGCCTTCAACACTCCGCCCGACTCCAACCCCGGTGCCAACCAGATCGCCGAGCTCGCCGCGGCGGGAGCACCGACCGGGATCACCGCTTCGGCCACCGATCCCGATGCCGGCTCGACGGTCACCTATAGCCTCAACGACACGCGCTTCGCCATTGATGCCAATACCGGCGTCATCACGCGCTCGGGCACAGGCACGCTCGACTTCGAAACCCAGTCGTCGATCGACCTGACGGTGGCGGCAACCTCTTCCGACGGCAGCACGGCCACCACGAGCTTCACCCTCGATGTCCTCGACAGCCCGGAACCGGTTGCGTTCAACACGCCGCCCGATGCCAACACCGCGGCCAACCAGATCGGCCAGAACGCTGCCGCCGGTACTGCCGTCGGCATCACCGCTTCGGCCACGGATCCCGATGCCGGCTCGACGGTCGCCTACACGATCGACGACCCGCGCTTTGCCATCAATTCCAGCACCGGCGTCATCACGCGCTCGAGCAGCGGCACGCTCAACGCCCAGTCCGAGCCGACGGTTGCGCTCACGGTCACCGCGACCTCGTCGGACGGCAGCACCAACACCCACGCCTTCAATGTTGACGTCACCGGCGGCAGCACGCCTGGGACTTTCGAGGCCAGGGTGGCGGCCGCAGGCGACGATGTCGAGGAGAAAGGTTCCGGCTCGATTTCGAGCAACGTCAGTGATCTGGAACTGGGCTTTGACGGCTCTACCCGCCAGACGGTCGGTCTCCGCTTCACCGGTATCGACATCCCGCAAGGCGCGATCATCACCAGCGCCTACATCCAGTTCCAGGCCAACGAGGTGAAGACCGGCGCGGCCTCGCTGCTGATCAAGGGCCAGGACACCGACGACGCAAGCCCCTTCACCAGCACCAGCTTCAATGTATCGTCACGGGCAACGACCGACGCGTCGACAGCTTGGACGCCGGCCCCCTGGACCACGGTGGGCGAGCACGTCCAGGCCGAGCGCACGCCAGACCTCACGGCTATCGTCCAGGAGATCGTCAGCCGCTCGGGCTGGGCAGCGCTCAACGACATGGCCTTCCTGATCACCGGCACCGGCACGCGCACCGCCGATTCCTACGAATACAATCCCGCCAGCGCGCCGCTGCTGCACATCGAATATGTCTTGCCGGGATCCGGAAGTCCGGTGGCCTTCAACACTCCGCCCGACTCCAACCCCGGCGCCAACCAGATCGCCGAGCTCGCCGCGGCGGGAGCACCCACCGGGATCACCGCTTCGGCCACCGATCCCGATGCCGGCGCGACCGTCACCTACAGCCTCAACGATGCACGCTTCGCCATTGATGCCAATACCGGCGTCATCACGCGCTCGGGCACAGGCACGCTCGACTTCGAAACCCAGTCGTCCATCAATCTGACGGTGACGGCAACCTCTTCCGACGGCAGCACCGCCACCAAGAGCTTCACCCTCGGTGTCCTCGACAGCCCGGAGCCGATCGCGTTCAACACGCCGCCGGATGCCAACTCCGGGGCCAACCAGATCGGCCAGAACGCTGCCGCCGGCACTGCCGTCGGCATCACCGCTTCGGCCACGGATCCCGATGCCGGCTCGACAGTCACCTACACGATCGACGACTCGCGCTTTGCCATCAATTCCAGCACCGGGGTCGTCACGCGCTCGGGCACCGGCACGCTCAACGCCCAGTCCGAACCGACGATCAATCTCCAGGTGACAGCGACGTCGTCCGATGGCAGCAGCGCCACGAGCACCTTCACTGTCAGCGTCACGGCCGGCCAACAGCCCGTGGCCTTCAACACTCCGCCCGACTCCAACTCCGGCGCCAACCAGATCGCCGAGCTCGCCGCGGCGGGGGCACCGACAGGGATCACCGCTTCGGCCTCGGATCCCGATGCTGGGTCGACGGTCACCTACAGCATCAACGACACGCGCTTTGCCATCAATTCCAGCACCGGTGTCATCACGCGCTCGGGCACAGGCACGCTCGACTTCGAGACCCAGTCGTCCATCAACCTGACGGTGACGGCGACCTCCTCCGACGGCAGCACCGCCAACAAGAGCTTCACCCTCGCCGTCCTCGACAGCCCCGAACCGATCGCGTTCAACACGCCGCCCGATGCCAACTCCGGGGCCAACCAGATCGGCCAGAATGCCGCCGCCGGCACTGCCGTCGGCATCACCGCCTCGGCCAAGGATCCCGATGCCGGCTCGACGGTCACCTACACGATCGACGACTCGCGCTTTGCCATCAATTCCAGCACCGGCGTCATCACGCGATCGAGCAGCGGCACGCTCAACGCTCAGTCCGAACCGACGATCGATCTCCACGTGACAGCCACCTCGTCCGACGGCAGCATCGCCACGCACACCTTCACCGTCGGCGTCACCGCCACCCAGTTGCCGACATCCGTGACCTTGGCGCACACTATTCTGACTTCGCAGTGGTCACCGCCGAGCCCCGACCCGACCGATATCGTCTATATCTCCCATCTCGGCAAGCTGCTGGTGACCGATAGTGAGGTGGAGGAGATGTCGATTTTCACCGGCAAGAATCTCTTCCAGATGAATCTGAACGGCACCCTGACGGGCACGCTCACCACCATCAATTTCTCGGATGAGCCGGCCGGGGTCACCTATAATCCGGCGAACCACCATCTCTTCTTCTCGGACGATACCGGCACGAAGAGCGTCTACGAGTTGAACCCGGGCAACGATGGGCTTTACAACACCTCCGACGATATCGTGACCTCGTTCAGGACCGCCGCGTTCGGCAGTACGGATGCGGAGAGTATTGCCTACGACACAAACCGCGGCGTGCTCTATCTCGAGGATGGCACAACCCATAGGATTTACACCATCGCTCCGGGCCAGAACGGCAGATTCGACGGCGTCCCAAGCACGGGGGGCGATGATGTCGTGACGAGTTTTTCTGAAGAGGCGCTCGGAACCCCTTCTGACGGGGGCATCGCGTATGATCCGGTCCACGACCTGCTTTATGTCATCGTGTCACGCACCTCCGTGGCAATGGTGACGCCAACCGGGGATCTGCTGGGCACGCTCGACATCTCCGCCGCCAACGCGAAAAAGCCGGCGGGACTTGCCCTGGCGCCGAGCAGCGACGATCCGAGCCACCAAATGAGCCTCTATGTCGTCGATCGCGGCGTGGACAACGACTCGAATCCGACCGAGAACGACGGCAAGATCTATGAATTCCATTTGAACGATTGGCTGCTCGCCTGATCTGACAGGGGAGCGACCGCCAACAAACAAATACCCCGACCGCGGCGTGCCGCCAGCGATCGGGGTATCAAAATTGAAGCGCGCCGCCCGGATCAATCCCCGCGCGACGCGCTTTTGGTTCTCAAGACGCTGCTTCAGCGACCCTGACGGTCAACCTTACGACTGGCCGGGAGGCCCGAGGTGAATGTGGTTTTTATCGCCCCAGCCGTTGCCCGGGCGTGTTCCTCCCGATTTGGCGATTGCTCTGGAGTTCAGGCTGGTGCCGAGCAGAACCGTTATGGCCGGTGGAGTCACCGCCGCAAAACGCCCTGCCTTCTTGAGAAAGTCCCGGCGCGCCTGAGCCTCTGAAACGAGGACTTCCTGCGTCCTTTCCGAGCGTTTCGTGCTTTCGGTTGGCATGACGATTCTCCCATGCGGGTTCCAAAGTATCACAACAGCTTATGTTTCCCGATGCCAGGATACTAGTTCACCAAAAGGCTTAGATTTTCGCGCTTGGAAGCAAAAGCGTACGAGCGATGCGCCGCGCGAAATCGGACGAGCCCCCCCTCGCCGAACCCCTGGCGCTTAGAAACCGCCGCGTTCCCCAAATCAAATTCCCGGCCAGGCGCAACGGAGCGCCGATGATCGGGTGGGTTGCCGTGAAGACGCGCCTCCAGTGCTGGAAACGGACGATCGGGCGCCGCGCGCATCTTGCCGGGATCCTGGTTCCGAAGAAGTGATGCAAGGCCAGGAGCTGGGTATCCAGGGCATTGCGGGCGCTTCGGTCCGACATGGATGCCTGCAGCGCGCTCCAGTCCACGTTCTCGGTCTCCGCCAATTGCGCCAGGTCGTGAAGGTGCCTGAGATCAATCCTTCCGCGCCAATAGTCGCCCTCCTTAAACAGGTCGTGCACGATCCAGTGCAGAGCCCGGGACTGGGCAGTAGGAATATTCACCCACAAATCGTCGTGCTGGACGAGCTTGGGAGGTTCAAAGTCGATCGCCCGGCGCGCCCGGAGTTCCAGCATTCCGGCATCCTGCTCACGCGCCATGCCTCGCTCACCTGCCACCTCGACATAGCCGAGCTCTTCAAGGCAGATTTGGGCGGCCGCCTCGTTGGCCGGCTCCACGGCCAGATCGAGGTCGCTTGTCATCCTGCTGGGAGCCTGGCCTGCCGGCGCAAGGAACAAGGGAACAGCGCCCTTGAGCAGGAGCGGAACGATGCCGCGGCGATTGAGCGCCGCAACGGCTTCGCGCAGTTGCGCACGCAAGCGCAAGTTCCGCTCCCGATTGCAGTCGTGAACGAACCGGAGATACTCGTACACGTCCTGCGGTAGCCGGTGGATCTGGCCGGCGCGCGCGAGGGAGGAGAACAAATCCGGCGTGAGCAAAGTGCGATTGGCCAGGGCGATTACGGCGTGCCAATCGGCCCGGTCGGCCGGACTGCCGCGAAGTCCGGCGATCAGAGCCTCGAGCGCGTTGCCTCTGTGTCTCACCGGCATGCCTTCGTGATCAGCTCTACTGCATCATCGAGCTTCGAATAATTCAGGCAATAGGTGCCCGCCGATCCGATGACTTCGGTCAGAGTGTCGAAGGCGCTGCCACTCAACTCTCGGCCGGGTGCGAACGCCCCGTTGAGCAGCACACGCAATGCGCTGGCCGGGTCGATCGGCTCGAGGCAAGCTTTCGCGTCGCGACCTCGACGAAGCTGGATTGCATAGCCGATTGGTATGGGAGAGGACGGCACGACCTCGCTGGGCACCGCAAACCGAACTCGCCTGCGGTCTGGCCGGCGACAAACCGGAACAGCGTCGAGATCGGGGAAGCGTTCGGCCAAAAGCGGCCATGCTCCTGCCTTGACGGCAGGCGCAAACGGCAGACCAATGCCATGTCCCCGGGAGTCCAACAGGGTCACATCGTCAGATACGAAACCGAACCCTGCATTGACCAGGGCCAGGGTCAACGTAGTCTTGCCTGCGCCCGGGTTGCCGCAAAGAAGCACGATGCGCTCATTTTTGAGAAGCGCAGCCGCGTGCAGAGCAAGTTCGTAGGCGCTGCGATCGAGGACCTCGATCAGCATTTGCCCTTTCACCATGACGGGCAGCTCGTCGGGCGCGCAGGAAAGAACCCAGTCGCCATCCCGGAACAGGTGGACCCGTCCTTCATGCTCGACCAGTTGGAACAGAATGTCGGCAGTCTCTCGTCGGACCTCGAGATGCCGGAACACGGCGACGGCGGGAAAGGCGCAGGCTGCAGGATACTCGATGCGTACGGAAAGGCCCGCGATCGCGACGACCTGGCTCACAGCCTCTCGAGCCGACACAGACGGCGGTGCGTCGGGCCGTATCAAGCTCAGCCGCTGCCAATCCCTCAGCGCGGCCTCGACATGCCTGTTTGCCTCGATCCCATCGACGCCGGCGCGCGCCATCTCGGCCGAAATGGCGCGCGGCGATGTTCCCTCTTCCAGGGAGCGCCAGATCTCGGCGGCAGTATCGTTGACGGCGAAGATGGCCCGCTGGGAAGGACTGAACAGGATATTCTGCCCCCTGACGCGTGCCAGCCGTCCCTGGGTCACAAACGTGGCCGGGATATGAGCGGTGGAGCCTGGCGGCGCCGTTCCGTTACCCGCCTCGTGATTCATCGAGTAGTCCTCTCCCCCTCTGCCGGAACGCGACGGCGGTCCAACCTATCGTTGCGAAACAGGTACGTTCAATGGGCGAAGCGACAAGCGTTTCGGCAGGAGTTCACTTCGCCCAACACAGCTAAGCAACCGAATGTTTTGCCCCCGAGTGCGACTTCTCACAGCGCTTCGTCGGAGAACCGGGCCACGTTCTGATGCGCCGCGACCCATTGCAGATGCGCCTTGTTCCAGTATTCGCGCGCGTCAGCGCCCGTCAGCACCTTGAAACCGGATGGCGGCAGCGGCAATTCCGAAGGAATTGGTTCGTCGGGCAGCCACAGCAACACGTTGTCCCGGCTTTCGATAGCCAGCCCCCAGGTTCTTTCCAGGCGACGGAGTCCACGCATGTTCACCGAAGCCAATGCGAAAACCGATCCCGTTATCCTCAGCCTGGGTGACTGATCGACGGCCTTGATCGGCGCCTGATGTGTGATTTCGCCCTTGGAGAGAAACGGGTGCATGCGAATGAGGGTTCGATCGATCTGCACTGTCTCCCCTGTCCCATCCCGCTCGTTTGAGGCAGGATCCACGCTGATCCCCGAAAAACAGCCGTCGAACAGGCAATCTTCGACAATGCCGCTGAGCAGGTAGTCGTTCTCCACCGCATCATCCCTGATTTCGCTGAGCCAGCAGCCTTTCAGGTGAAAGCCGTCGGCCCGCGCTGCGAAACGCACGCCATCCCAGCAGCGCCGCGCGCGGACGCCTTCTATTGTCGCATTGGCGGTTCCGTCCCTGACAAGCAGAGCCGCGCTGTTGCAGTAGGTGTCGCGCCAGTCGGAGGTCAGCGGCACCTGGCCGTCGAAGCGCCCTCCGATGAAATGAACGTCCGGACAGTTGCGGATGACCACCGGGTAGCGATTGACCGGCAGGTTTCCTTCGTCGCAGCCCATCATCGCGCTGGGCTCAGGATTTCTGCTGTTGGCGACTGTGAAGGAAGCATTCCGGGCGTCGATTGTCGTTCCGGCTTCGAGATCCCGAAACATTTGTTGTTCGTAGCCGTGCTCGCCCGTCAGAACGAGCTGCTTGCCCTCCGGCATCTGCCCGCCCTCCGCCTGGTACGCGCCCGGCAACAGGGCGAACACGGGAGACAGCCCAGCAAGACCCATGAATGAACGGCGGTTCATCCTCATCCTCATTGACCTGAAGAAAGGGATTGCCGATGCCGGTCGAGACAGGCCGAACGGACCGCCTCGAGAGCTCTCGAGGCCACGTCTTCGGGCGATGCGAGCCTTTCGATGTCGATGGCCGCCAGCACGCCCATGCGATCTTCCGTTCCCATTCCCCGCTCAAAGGCGGCCGCCATTTCGCGGCAGGCCCGATCCGCCGCCGACCAAAGGTCGGGATCGCTGTCCGGAGATGTCCGTTGCAGCCGCGAGGAGCGATCGCCCCTGGTCAGGAGCCGGTCTCTGGCGATGCCGGTCTCGCTGCGCAGGTGGACAAAAACCATGTCATGCAATCCGACGGCAGAAAGCATATCCAGCCAATTCTCGGATGTTTTTTTGCATCTGCTCTTCAGCAATATGGACCAGAATCCCTGCAGCAACCCCTGATCCATTATGATTATTGAATTTCTTCTTGCCCTCTCATGCTGGATAAATGCGACCAGGCTGATAAGATTCCAGACAAGCCTGATGGCATCAAGGCGCGACACTTGCCTGCTTTCGATGACGAAGCGGGCAATTCGAGCAAGCAACGAGCGAAACTCACGATCTAGCAGCCGAGGGGCGACAACGCCCATTCTGTGTATCTGCCTCTCGATGAATGTTCTTCCTTCCCACGCCACTCGCACGTCGCCTTCCAGCGGGCCGCACCGTCGCAGGCTGTTCGCCAGCAGGCCGGAGGTAGTTGTCTTTCCGACCCCGGGCAGACCAAAGAATTCGACAAATCGAATGTCTGTCCGCAGCGCGCGTGCTTCGACGCTTGGCGGGAGGCTTGCCGCCAGGTCACCAACAGTGTGCGAGGTCATTGGATTTCGGGTGGTACGATGGACTCTTGGAACGCCAATGAAGTCAAGGCGATGTGCGAGGGGCATACTCAACTTCAAGCAGCTGAGACCCGGTCCCGACATACAACCTCGGGGTCTTGGCAAGGCCGGTCTGCAGCGATCGCTGCATGCCGCGGTAGACTATGAGCAAAGCGAGCGGCAGCCAGAAGAAGGCGGCGGTTGACGGCCCGAAGGAATCGCTCATCTGGTTGGCGACCAAGTAGTTCCATACGGCGACCGATGTTCCGAGCACCATGACATTCACTTCGGTCGCTTGTTCGCTCCTGCCCCTGTCGACCAATGTGTGCAGAACGGCGCTGATCAGATAACCCACCACCAGCAGAACCATGATCACCACCAAGGCGAGGCCGGGCACTCCCAGCGTTCTAAAATAATCGATGAACAGGTTGTGGCTGTGCGGAGCGATGTCGCCCACCCATTGCCCTGCGCCCACGCCCATGAACGGATGCGACAGGCCCAGATCGATTGATATCGACCACAGTCGCTGCCGCGAAACGATCGAATGTGCCTCCCCGCCGGAGAGCTGAAGCGACAGCAGCTTGTAGGCCCGTGGGTTCAGGAACTGCAACATCATAAAGCTAGCCTGGAACAATATCGGAGCCGTAACGGTCGCCGCGATCACTGTTACCGGACGCTGCTTCCTTATCACCAGATAGATGCAGTATAGCCCGTAGAACGTGCCGAGACCGACGACCCCAAGAACGAAATTCGTCTTGGATCCCGATTTGACCAAACCCAGCAACCCCGCGAGGAGGCAAACCGAAAGGAGGATTCGGTGCCTTCGAGAAGCGACCAGCTTCGCGGCGACAAGCGGCAGACCGGCCGACAAGGCAATTCCGAGCTGGTTTGCGTGCTTGAAATAGCCCTCCGCCCGATCGGCGAATCGAGCATCGCCGAGGCCAATAACGACAAGGCAGGATGTAACAGCAACCATGATGGCCATGGTCATCCCAATCCTGTCGATTGCCTCAAAACTCCTAGGCCTCGCGGCGATCAATGCAATGGTCGGGATAGTGGCGAAACCAAACACCTGGGCGAAGACAGCGCGCATGGTCCTGACCGGATTGTCCGCGTGTAGCGCCGACAGCAGCGATAGAACCATGATGAGGGCAGATGTTGTCAGCACGGCAGTTGCCAGGGCCGTGTCGGTGCGATGCAGACGTTTTGTCGCTTCGGCGTAGGGAACGAGGCTTACCAGGCCGCAGAACAAAGCGAGCAAAAAGGAAATCGAGCCATCTGTTCCGGCAATCCGCGTGGCGCCAGGGAACCATATCGACACGATCAGCAAAAGGATGGAAGCCTGCAGCATCGATGGACGTCACGCTGAAAATGCTATGCAACAACCGCGGGCCGACGCGCTCTTGCCTCGCCAGGCTGCGTCCGGTGCCCCTGTGTCCTGAACGGCAACGCCAAGAAATAGAGACACAACGTTCAGTCCAGGACGGTGATTCAAGGCGCGCTGCCGCACCGCGGGTGAATACTCCGCGTACCTATTTCATAAGCAGCGTAGGCGCAGCGGGATGACAAGGAAATGAGCGAAAACGCGTCATTGGGACAAGGTGTCCTACGCCTTTTGTGCAAGGGCTGGTGGTGCTGCGATTCCAGTCTGCCTGGTCGAGATCCGGTCCAGCCGCGGCGGGGATTCGGTGTTGGTGCGGATTTGCACATGTGGGAGACTTGGGCGCGGCACACCGAGTCTTTCACACCGTAGGAGATCGCCGTGCTTTGGGGTCTTGTCGCTGTCGGCGTGATCGGCATTTTGCTCGGATTTCGTGTTCGCGCGCCGGCGCTCATCGTCATGACCGCGGTGATTGTGGTGTTCAGCGCCATTGCAGGCGGCATCGGCAGCCTGTTTGCCTGGGACCGTCTGCTTTCGATCCTGCTTTTCGTTGTCACGCTGCAGGGCGCCTACCTGCTCGGCGTCTTCCTCGGCATCGTGTGGCGTCGCGCCGTGACCGATGAGCATTGACGGACTGCGGCTGCCATTTCGTCGCCGGCGCCGGAATTTTTTCAAAGCGGCGATGCCGCCAATGCTCGCTGCCTTCCTCGGCAGTCAGGACGCATGATCGAATCTCATCACAGCGAAGACCGTCCGAACGAGAATGACGACGTCGGCCCATATGGACCAGTTTCGCACGTAGCGGCTGTCGAGGGAGACACGGCTGGGATAGTCTATTGCGTCTCTGCCCGTCACTTGCCACGCGCCGGTCAGCCCGGGCCGGGTTCGAAGATAATCGATAGCGCAGGCGCCGTAACGTTGCAGCTCGTCGGGGACGACCGGCCGAGGGCCGACGCAACTCATGTCGCCGCGCAGCACGTTGATGAGCTGAGGCAACTCATCAAGGCTCGACTTTCTGAGAATGTGCCCCAGGAAGGTGACGCGCGGATCGTTCTTGAATTTCAAATTCTGCTCCCACTCCTTGGCGGCTTCGGGATTGCTCGCAAGATAGTCGGCCAGAACCTGCTGGGAGTTGGCAACCATGGTCCTGAATTTGTAGCAGGCGAAACGCCTGCCGTTGAAGCCGACCCGAGTGTGAGAGAATATCGCCGGTCCGCCGTCGGTCGCCAATATTAAGAGGGCAACCACAAGCATGATCGGAGCGGCCAGCACAAGCGCGATCGATGCGATGGTGACGTCCATGATCCTCTTGCGCCGCCCCCCAAGCGGACGATGGTTTTGGCCGACGCCTATTCCGGGTCTGCGGGGGTTCGTGTCGAATGCGCTGATTGTCATGAGCTTCGCCAAGGAAAACGGCTGATTTTAGCGCTCAACTTCACGCGGCGGATCATTCCCGGCAAGAACCGAAAAGGAGGTAGCGCCCTATCTGGCGCCGGTTAGCCTCTTAGCCTGAACGCGTATTGCCTGCGCGGTGTCGATAAGCCTTCTGATCAAACGGCGTAACACTGGCACCCATTTTCTGCAGTAGCAGTGTGGGCACCTTCGACTGTATTCGTGATCGACGAAATCAACTGGTCCGGCTAGGGGCGATCCAGACCGCCGACTGAATTCAGGCCCTAGCTCTGATGGCAAGGATGCCGAGAGAATGTCTGGAGCCACTGGTGCCGGATGGGCGAGCCGGCAGCCGTCTGGCAATGCCTGAAAAGCATGCGCGCGCATGCGACGAGATTCGACGAGACAGATCTTCCGCGTCGAAAGAATGCCTGCCAGCCTGTCAGTGGAGCACGCAACGTGACGCCCATTCCGAAGCCTTCGTCCGGTGACTTCCCCGCAAGGCCGGGCGCTCGTCAGTTTCTGGAGGTCGACCGTGCGGAAGCACTTGCCGTCGTCCGCAAGCAGATAGCTTTGCTCGATCTTGATCTCTCCGGCCTCACTGTCGTGGCTGGCGCGGCGACGGGCTATCAGGCGGTGACTGCGACAGCCGCGGCGCTCGCCAATGCCGACCGTGTCGTTGCACTCACCCGCGTATCCTCCAGACATCCGAGCCTGGCGGCGGCCGCGGACGCGACGTTGGCATTTGCCGAGTACGCCAATGTCGCCGAACGCGTGGAAGTGACGAACCGCATCGAAAGCCGCAAATGGCAGGAGGTCGACCTCATCACCAATTGTCCCCAGGTCGGACCGATTTCGAGATCGCTCATCGAGCTCTTGCCCTCTCACGCGGTCGTTGCGCTCATGGCGGAGCCTTGGGAGCTTCGGCAAGGCGTGTTGGACTTCGATGCCTGTGACGAGGCCGGCATCAAGGTTGCTGCTCCAAATCTCGGTCACCCGGCCATAGACCTGATGCCGGAATTCGCGCGCTTATGCCGGGTCCTACTCGAGGATGCCGGTGTCGATCAGCGTGCCTCGAGATTCGCCGTCGTCTGCGACACGCCCTGCGCACCATTCCTCGAACGTATGCTCGCCGAACGTGGAGCAAGAGTTGGTGTTTTTTCGCATCCGGTTCTGCTGACCGATGATGCATGGGAGGTGATCATCGTCGCTATGCGGCCCTCCGCCAAACCCCCAATGGACATCAACAGTCTGGGCCGCATCGCCAGGAGAACGCGCCAGGCGCTGCTGGTGCAGTTCAGCGGCGGGATCGACCGCTCGGCCGCCAGCTATTTCGGCCTCAGGGTATGGCCGCCGAAGCGCCCCAACCGCGGCGAGTTGGGCCTGCCGCTCGAGATACTCGGAGCGGCTCCGGTGATGCGCAGACTGACGGGAGGCCTGAAGGCTGCCGAAGCAGCATATCGCGGTGCGGAGTTGGGCCGCGACAGTGTTGGATTTCTCGTGAAGGCAGGATTCGAGATGCTCGACCGGGAACATGCCTGAGCATCGGCCTGAGCGCATCCGTTTCAAGACCTGCAGGCACCGTCCTATTTCTGAATCTCGAAGGGAGGCGGACCTGAAATAGGTCCGCCTCCACGTCGAGGATCGGCGTGCGCGTCGTTCTATTGCCAGGCACCAGGCCTGGGCAGCCTTCAAAGCATCATCTGTCTAAGCTTGTAGGCCACCTCAGTGCGGTTCGTGGCTTTCAGTTTTTTCATGATGTTGCGGATATGGACCTTGACCGTGCTCTCGCAGAGGTTGAGCTCGTAGGCAATGATCTTGTTGGCCTTGCCTTTCCTGAGCGCTTCCACGACCGCGGCCTCGCGCGAGGTGAACATTCCGGCGAGCGGACGGGCGCCGTTCGCCGTCGAATGGATGATCTCGCGAAGCGCCAGCACGCAGCTGGCGGGCACGAAGATTCCTCCGGCGCGGGCGAGACCGATGGCCTCGGCAGCGACCTTCACCTTGACGCTCGTGGGAATGTAGCCGCGGGCGCCGCATTCGAGAGCCGCAAGGATCTCCCCCGGCTCGTCGGAATCCACCACGACGATTACGGGTACGGCGCCGACCTCGGAGATGAGGTGCACAAGTTCCGCCCGAACGCTCTGGTCGGTCACCTTTCTGGCGCCGAGAATAACGAGGATCGCGGAAGCCTCCGCCCCGCCGGCGACGTGCTGAATCTCATCAAGAGTTCCTACGGCGCTGACGCGCAAAGCCGGATTATGTTCGATAAGGCCTCGAGCAAGACATTCGCGCTCGAGTGCCCGCTTGTCCACAATTACCACCAGACCTTCGGTCGGGTGTCCTTCTTCGAGATCAGACGTGCCGAGCCCGTTCACGTCCGTCAGATGCCCGTTCTGCAACGACCCCGTCGCATCCTTCCAAGACTCGGAAATTTGAAGATGTCCCATCGCCTTATTTACTCCTCTCCGCCGCCGACTTCGCTCGCTCCCCTTTTTATCTTGACTCCCACGCAGGGCTTGTTCAGCGGCATGAACTGATACGCTGTTTACCGTGTGTCGGGCGACTTGCTGCGAAGTGAGGAATAGATTCAAGGAGTAGTGCATACGCCGGCCCAACCCACGGACGTATGGGATCCCCGCTCCATTGAGGTAATCCAGCCTCAAATGCATACTACGATGCTGTGGAAAAGGCGCATTAATCCTGGTTAACAATTTGGTAATTATATCTTAGGTGGCTAATATGACCGAAAGGATGACAACCTTAAGTTGCCATCACAGGAATTCTGCTCCTCAAAGCTGCGCGCGAGCATATCTCGACCTTAGAGCGAGATTTGCGGTTTGAAGCAAACGGCGCCACAGTTCTTAGAAAAACATTGACCTCGGCTGCCGTGCCCCCCACCCAACCACTGCAGCCGGGGTTCCTTTTTTGGCCGGCAATCGCAGTCTTGTCGGGCCGACAAGTCAATCTTCGCGCGGCCTATCTCCACAACATCAAAGCGTCGCGCCTCGGAAATACGTACGCCTACCGGTACTAGCGTTTCAGGTTAGGCCTGACTGTCTCGACTTCTTCACGCGTGGTGGTGTCCGGCAATTCGCCGGGACCGTCCGGATTCCGTGTCGGGTTTTCGCGCGTGTCCCTCGGCGGCTTTTGCTTTGGGTTGGGGTCAGACGGATTTGGCTTGCGAGCTTTTTCCCGTTTCGCTGGTTTAGGCATCTACACACTCCCTGCCTGCGCAATTTCGGAGAAACATTGCGGTTCCCGTCAAATAGCAGTTGATCGGTCGCTTTCGGCTGTAGCCGGTGCGGATCGTCCCATAACGTTCAGGTCCAGGCCGAAAGGACCGTCTCCATCTCGACGGTCTCGACCTGTTGCGCGAAGCGCTGATGGTAGACGGTCATCAGGGCATCGTGCGTCGCGTCCGATGAACTGCAAAGCGCATCCGTGACCAGCACCACGCGATATCCGATGTCGATCGCCCCCAGGACGGTTGCGAGCACGCAAACATCGGTTTCGCCTCCCGTGACCACCAGGGTGTCGATGCTGCGCGCGGCAAGTGCCGTCTGCAGTCTGCCCTCCGGCCAGGGCGAATAAACATGCTTGTCGATCACCTGCGCCGGCGGACAGAAGGATGACAGCGGCGGCAGCAACCCGACCATCTCTGGCCCGACATTTTCGATCGTCATCGACGCCCAGCGCTCATAGTAGCGCCTCCAGGTGCCGGCACCCAGGCCAGGCTTTTCAGCCGGCACGAAGCGCGTGAAAAGGGTCTGCTCGGCTTTCCATTCGACGAGGCTGACGATCCTCGGAAGGACGCGGGTGATCCACGGCGTGGCCCATTCCGAAGGTTCCGCGAACAATTTCTGCATGTCGACGCATAGATGCGCGCAGCGCTCGCCCAGAGGACCATAGCTCAAGCCGGAAGCCGACATCGGATTTCCTGTCGGAAGTTCATGTTCGCTCTGGTGAAGAAGTGCCCGACGCGGTCAAAGCTCGACATTTGGTTTCTGAACTTTGGTGAGGCAACGCCTCGCCGTGCAACTCGTTCCCCTCGACCGGAAACTACAGGTGTGGTCGAACGTTCTACCGAGATGGAGACCTCCAGGATTACGTCCCAACCGGCAATCTCGAGTCCCGAGTTTCCGCTGTCTTTGGATACGCCGCCGATGGAGGCGCGGACCGCGGACGCCTTGCCTGAAGGTCCCTGGCAGTACGAACCCAAATGGGACGGGTTTCGCTGCCTGGCCTTCAAAGGCCGCGACGCCGTCGAGCTTCGCGCCAAATCCGGCAAGCCGCTCGGCCGCTACTTTCCCGAACTGACCACGATGCTGCGCGACCTCGCCGCAAGGCAATTCGTCGTGGACGGCGAGATCGTGATCGAGATCGACGGGCGCGTCTCCTTCGACGCGCTGCAGATGCGCCTTCATCCGGCCGAGAGCCGTATCCGCAAGCTGAGCGCGGAAACACCGGCGCGGTTGATCCTGTTCGATGCACTGGCTGCCCCGGGAGGCGAGATGTTGCTCGATTTGCCCTTGCCCGATCGGCGCCGGGCGATCGAGGACTTCGTTGCCAGGGCAGAGAACGCCGGGCTGAAGCTCTCGCCGGCCACAACGAGCCTCGCGACCGCCAGACGATGGTTGCGCGGCGCCGGCCGAGGTGCCACCGATGGCGTGGTCGCCAAGGCACTGGCCGAACCCTATCGCCCGGGCGAGCGAACCATGATCAAGGTCAAGCGGCTGCGCACAGCAGACTGCGTGGTCGGTGGCTTTCGCTACCTGAGCGGCAAGCGCCAGATCGGCTCGCTGCTGCTTGGCCTCTACAACGACCGTGGCCAGCTCGACCATGTCGGCTTCACCTCGACCATAGCCAGTGACGAGCGAGCGGCGCTGACCAAGAGGCTTGAAGCGTTGCGCGGCGGGCTCGGCTTCACCGGCAAGGCACCCGGCGGCCCGAGCCGCTGGAGCACCGAGCGCAGCGGAGAATGGGAGCCGGTGCGGCCCGAATTGGTCGTGGAGGTCCGCTTCGACCATGTCACCGGCGACCGATTCCGGCATGGAACAAGGCTGGTGCGCTGGCGGCCCGACAAGGCGCCGCGCCAATGCACGTTCGAACAGATCGCGTAGGACACCTACCAGGGAGAGGCGACGCCACAACGGCCGCCACTTGCTGCAACGGGCGGAACCACCATTCGCCTGAGCGGTTTTCCAACTGAGCGAACCGCGAGCCGGATAGGCTTGCAGCATTGGAGAACGAGATGGACCCGCGTAAAAAGCAACGCACCGCAAATCAGGACGAAACCGAGGCTCCGGCAGTCGAGCAGCAGGACTGGGACGCGATTGAGGGCGGCCGGATCCTGCCCGACAGCGTCGCCGTCAACGGCGACCCGCAGGACGATGAAGAAGCGGAGGGAACGCTCCCCGAAGAAGACGACGACAATCCCTATCAGGAAAGTGACGAGGCACTCCCGGACGACGAGGAGGAGCGGGTCCTCGCGCGCGATCCCTCCAAGGAAGGAAGCCGGTTCGACGAGGTCTGAGCGGCCGTTCTTGGCGTCAAGCTGACTTGCGTTTGCCTTGCTTCGCGCCTTTCGCGGCGATGCCCTCCTTGGCAAGGCTCTTGCGCAGAACGTCGGCAAGATTGATGACGTTCTCACGCGGTTTCGGCGCCGCCTTGGGCAGCTTCTTGCCTTTGCGCTTGGCCTCGATCATGGCGATCAGCGCGTTCTCGTATGTATCCTCGAATTTCGAAGGATCGAACTTCGTCGCCTTCTTGTCGATCAGCAGGCCGGCGATCTCAAGCAGGTCCGCCTCGTAGTCCTGCTTCTTCAGCCCTTCGAACACCGTCGCCTCCGAAACCATCTCATTGCGGTCCCGCAGCTCGGTGAGAAGCATTCCCTTGCCGAAGGGCTGGATGAGAACCTCGCGTCCGCGCTGGTAGAGGACGACACAGGATCGCGCCGCCACCCGTTTGTTCTTCATGGCCTCCCGAAGGACGTTGAACGCCTCTGCGGAAGCATCCTCCGCCGGAATGAGGTAATAGGGCTTCTCGAGATAGCGCGTGTCGATGTCTGCGACCGGCACGAACTCGCCGATTTCCAGCGTGTGCTCGGAGGCGAGTTTCAGCGCCTTGATCTCCTCGGGCTCGATCTGGATGAAATCCTCCTTATCGGTCTCGAAGCCCTTGACTTGGTCCTCGGCGTCCACCGGTTCGCCGGTCTCCTCATCCACATAGGCGCTTTTCACCGGCAGGCCGTCCCTCCGGTTCAATATCCTGAAATGGATTTTCGACGCTTCGCTGGTGGCGCCGACGATCTTGACGCCGCATGAAACCGATCCGACCTTCATGAAGCCTTTCCAGATCGCGCGAGGCGCAGCCATCGAGCTTACTCCGTCCGGATGCGCCCGGCAGGCGCCGGCGGATCGTCGGTTTCATCGGGATTTGGACGCGGCGCCTCGTCCGGCAGCCCGTGCCGCTCCGGCTTCCTGACCGGCTCCGGTTTCCAGCTGGGCGCCGGCATCGGCGTGTCGCGATCGGGATCCGGTTGTCTGGGGTCAGGCATCGAAGTTGGTTCCGTTGGTCTCCTGCACAACTCATCGCTGCCGGCATGGTTCCGAAGCGCGAGGCAGCGCTGCGCCTCAGATTTCGAGCAGCGCGTAAGGACGGCCGGTCGGCTTCGCGATATGCATGGCGACGTTGTAGACGCTGGCCCCACCAGGGGTCCGGCCTTCATACGAGCCGCGATGGGCATGGCCATGCACCACGGCGCTTACCTTGAAGCGATCAATGGTTTCGGCCAGCCGCGAGGAGCCGAGGAACGGAAAGATTTCCGGAGGCTCTCCCGCCACAGTCTCCGGGACCGGCGCATAGTGGAGCACCACGAGCGTGCGCTTGGCGCGCACCTGCCGCATAGCATTCTCGAGCCGCATTGCCTCGTTGACGCTTTCGGCCACCATCGCCTTGATGGCCGGCTCGCCGAAGGAGCCCAGCATCCTTCGACCGAAGCCGCCGACAAAACCCTTCACGCCGACGAAGCCGACATCGTTCAGTTCGATCGCCTGGCCATCGAGGAGATGGACCCCCGCCTGGCGGAGCGTTGCAGCGATCTGCTCGACGCAACCGGATTCGTAGTCATGGTTGCCGAGAACCGCGACCACGGGAATCGAGCATGCGCGCAGATCCTCGGCCAGAAGTTCCGCCTCACGCGGTTTTCCGAGATTGGTGAGATCGCCTGTAAGGACCAGGACGTCGGCCTCGCGCGATATCTCGCCGAACAGGTCGCGGTACGAGGTCTGGGCATCTTCCTGAACATGCAGGTCGCCCATGGCGGCGACCTTGATGACACCGTTGCCGTTTGATTTCGCTGATGTGGCTGGTTCAGGCATCGCGCATCTCTCCAACGCCGCCGACGCCGGCAAACCCCCATTCCTTGACGTCGATCTCATAGTCGACCTGCGACAGCAGGCGGCCGCGGCAGATCTTCATTTTGGGCGACGGCAGCTGCCGTTGCCGCGCAAGCCGGCCCAGCAGTTCGTCGAGCAGCCAGTCTGGGATGCGGTCCCGCTCGCTGGGATAGATCCACCGGAAGTTGAGGACCTGCATCAGCAGCACTTCCCAATGGACATCGAGATAGGCGAGCAGCCTTTGCCAGTCGATCTGGTCGTGCGCCTTGAGGATGGTGTGGGCGATGTCGGCGCCGTCGTGGCGTCCTCTGTCCTGGATGAAGCATTTCGACCAGATGAGTTCCGTTGGGCCGATGATCCGGACCCGGCTGCCCAGCAGCTCGACTTGGCGGGCATGCTCCAGCCACTGATCTTTGACCTGCATTGTGCCGTTGGCCGAGGCAAAGATCACATCGAAGAAGTGCTGGCCCTCGAAGACCTTCCCGAGCCAGCGGTCGTCCCGGATCTCGACCGCATAGCCGATATTCTTGAAATGCTCGAGTATGCGCGCGCAGTCTCCGGCCTTGCAAAAGATATCCAGATCCTTGGTTTGCCGAACAACGCCCGTATACGCGCTCACCGCGTAGGTCCCGGCGACGAGGAAAGGAATGTCGGTAGCGGCGAGCTCGCGGATTGCATGGGTGTAGAACGCTTCCGCCGCGGCGCTTTTCAGCGTTGGCTCGGCTTTCGCGTCGATCACGGGGAGCGATGCTGGCAGACCCGGCAACTCGTCGTTGGTCATCAACTGCAGCTCCGATTTCGGACCTTTCGATAACAGCCGCGGGCCTCGCTTGTTCCGCTGTCGGAGTTTGCGAAATGGGCCCGGCAACACCGTCCGGAGATCAGGCAAGCCGCGCCGCGCGCGGAGCGTTGCCGAAATCGCGTGAAAACAACGACTTGGGCGCGACAGCTTGGCTGGTGCGCTAGTCCTTTTGCTCGCGGTACAAGCGCTCGGTCGCGCGGTCGCTCTCGCGCCGTTCGACTGGGCCTCTGTGACGGCGGGTGAAAAGCACGTAGATGATCGCAATGAGAAGGATCAGCGGACCGCCGGCAACAACGAATAGCCATAAATCGGAGCCGAACATGGCGTTTTCCTTCCTGTCGAAGGTGGTTTCTCCAGCAACCTATCGCTGGTCTTGAGCTAACCGATAAGGGCTGCAAATGTTCCTGTCCAAGGGAGTAGGCGGCCTGCATGGTCAGCCGCCTACGCGCCCGGCGGGATCGCCTTGGCGACCATGTCCGGCCGTTGCGGCACCCTGAGCCAAACGGCCGAAGGAAATCGCAGACGGTAGCCGCCAGTTCGTTTGCCGAGAGCGCCCTCTTTACCAAACCGCAGCAGGAAAGGCCGTTCCGTCCAAGCGACTGCGGCGAGCAAGAACCTCTGAGGTGGGCTTGTCGTGGAACGCGGCCTTCGGATCACAGTTCCGGCAGACGCCATCTGAAAATCGACAGGCTCGGACTGGAACAAAGCCCTGAGTCGCTCGTTCGGCTCCGGCCCATCGAGCACAGGAGCTGGAAGCCATGAACATGCGGACACTTCTCGCGCCATTAGCCGTCGCTGCGACCTCCTCGTTTTTTCCGGCGGTCGCAGCCGATAACGCGCAAACCTTTGCCGGCCGATAGTAATCGATAGGAGACATCAAAATGCAGACGATCACCGCACTGTTCGACGATTATGACGATGCCGCCGATGCCGTGGGCGAGCTGGAGTCCATGGGCGTACCGCCGAGCGATCTCAGCATCATCGCCAACAATGCCGACGGCCGGCATTCTTCCGCGGCCGCCGAAGATGCAGCCAGTGGAGCCGGGATCGGGGCGGTCGTGGGCGGCGCCGGCGGCTTGGCGACGGGCCTCGGCGCCATAGCAATACCTGGCGTCGGTCCGGTCGTGGCGGCTGGCTGGCTGGCGGCGACAGCCGCGGGCGCGGCCGCGGGCGCAGTTGTCGGTGGAGCGGCCGGCGGCATCATCGGCAGTCTGACCGACGGCGGCGTGTCGGAGGGCCATGCCCATATCTATGCCGAAGGCATTCGCCGGGGCGGCACTCTGGTTACCGCTCGCGTCGAAGATGACCTCGCTCCGCAAGCACAAGCGATCCTCCACGATTCCAGGTCGGTGGACATCGGCGAACGGCGGAACGACTACGAAGCTGGCGGTTGGACCGGATTCGATCCGCGGGCCGGCGATTACCGTCAGCAGAGCAAATAGGAGTCAGCGTGAGACGAGTGCTGTTGCCGCTGATCCTGACGGTAGTTGTGCTGTTGGCATGTTACTGGGCCTTCGCCTATGTCCAGAGTAGCTGGCCGACGGCACCGTTGAAGCGGACACCTGAGCAGAACCAGGGCGGAAACGCACCCCAGGACACGTCTCCGGCCGCCGGCATAAAAAAGGATCCGCAAGGCAGCAACAAAATGCCGGGCAATCAATAGCGGCAGGCGTAAGCAGCGAGCATCAGGTGAGCGAGTTGCTTTCCGCCCGATCGCATGGCGCTTCTCTCATCCGCGCTCGACGAATTTGTTGAAACGGCTGGGCAAACCTTCCGCCGTTAGGTCTTGGTGCACGAAGGCAAGTTCGTTGTCATCCAATATGGCGAAGAACTCTTCCCATTCGACGGGCTGCAGATCCTCTTCCTGCTCGCCGAAGTCGACGCGCAGCACCGCTCGCTTGCCTGCAGTCCGCGCGACTGCAGGTCTGCCTTCGCGGGCTTCAATCCAAGCCCGGATCACCTCGTGATTTGTGGTTTTCAGTGGCTCGCTCATGATCAACCCTTCCGGCTAATCGTCAATCCTGGCGCTTTGCTCGTCAGCGAATGAGGATTCAATCCGCGTCCGGCTCGCTCGTTCCCGCGAAATCGCTCCTTGCCAGGCGGTGGCCTGGTGGGGTGGGCAAGGGAACCAACTGCCGCCCTACTGGTTCGGAATGCATTCATTGGAGCCTTGCCATGCCAAATGCAGCCGAAATTTTCGTCGACACTCCGGTTGCCTGGGATGTCGAGGTCATGTTCGGCCTGCCCGGCGATGGCATCAACGGCATCATGGAGGCTTTGCGGAAAAACCGGGACAAAATCTCCTTTGTCCAGGTGCGCCATGAAGAATCTGCCGCATTGATGGCTTGCGCCAGCATCGAGCGGGCCGACGAGGTCGAGCGCGTTCTTGACGAAGCCTTGATGCCGAAGATGCCGCCCGATTATGCCAAGAATTTCCGCAAGGCGCTGCCGGAGACTCCGGGGCGCGAGCGGATCGAGGAGAACGTCGCGCGGGAGCCGGCCAGGACGATGATGGAAGCCGAGGGATGACGTTGCCGCAGCCGCTTGCGATTCCAACTTCCTGTTGAGGATGCACATGCTCGACCTGTCCCGCGAACGTCGCCGAATGGTCGATGTTCATCTCCGCCGCCGCGGCATTCATGATCGTGAGATTCTGGCAGCGATGCGCGAGGTCCCACGCGAGACTTTCGTGGACACTGGCTTCGAAGAATTTGCCTACGAGGATGGACCGCTGCCGATTGCCGAGGGCCAAACGATATCGCAGCCCTATATCGTCGCGTTGATGCTGGAAATGGCTGAGATCGGGCCCGGCGATCACGTCCTCGAGGTCGGCACGGGATCTGGCTACGCCGCCGCCGTGATGAGCCGCATCGTCGATCATGTCTACACGATGGAACGGCACGCCGGCCTTGCGGAAACCGCGAGACGGCGCTTCGAGACGCTTGGCTATCGCAACATCGATGTGCGCACCGGCGACGGCACCAAGGGCTGGCCCGAAGCGGCACCGTTCGATGCCATTGTCGTCGCGGCGAGCGGGCCCGGCGCGCCGCTCGCGCTGCAGCAGCAGTTGGATGTCGGCGGCAAGTTGGTCATTCCGGTCGGAGATGACCCTGACGAGCAGCGTCTCCTCAAAGTCACCCGCACGGGCGCTTCCACCTACAGCGAGGAAGATTTCGGTGCGGTGCGCTTTGTCCCTTTGATCGGCGAAGAAGGCTGGCAGGAGGACAACCGCATCCGAACCAGCCGTATCTCCCCGCTCTTGCCAGCGCGCAGTCTTCCGCAGATGATTGCCGCAGCGGCCGAACCGCTTCCGGAGTTCGATGATCCCGCCTTTGTGGAGGCCTTCGATCGCTTTGCCGACCGGCGGATCGTGCTGCTCGGCGAAGCGAGCCACGGCACATCCGAGTTCTATCGGGCGCGGGCTTGGATCACCAGAAGACTGATCGAGAAACATGGCTTCACGATCGTCGCCGCTGAAGCCGACTGGCCCGACGCCGCGGCGATCGACCGCTATGTGCGCCAGCGCCCACCTTCGCCGCGCGCCGACATGCCTTTCCAGCGGTTTCCCACCTGGATGTGGCGCAACGCGGAATTCGCGGCATTCGTGGAGTGGCTGCGTGCGCACAACGAGCAGATCGAAACACCGGCAAGCCAGGCAGGGTTCTACGGCCTCGATATCTACAATATGAAAGGCTCGATCGCGGCGGTTTTGGAATATCTCGACCGCATCGATCCGGAGGCGGCAAGCATTGCCCGCGAACGCTACGGCTGCCTGACGCCGTGGCAGCACGAACCCGCCACCTATGGCCGGGCGGCGCTAACCCGAGGCTACCGGGAATGCGAGGAGGCGGTGCTGCGGCAATGCCGGGACATGCTGTCGCGTCAGCTCGATCACGCCGGCCAGGACGGCGACGAATTGTTCGATGCCGCGCAGAACGCCCGGCTCATCGCCTCCGCCGAGCACTACTATCGCGTGATGTACTATGGCGGCGCGCAATCCTGGAACCTGCGCGACACGCACATGTTCGACACACTGCAACATGTTATCGAAGCGCGTTCCCCCGATGCCAAGGCCGTGGTCTGGGCGCACAACTCCCATATCGGCGACGCCCGCTTCACGGAGATGGGAATCGTCAGGGACGAAGTGAACATCGGTCAGCTCTGTCGCCAGCGGTTCGGCGACGACGTAGCCCTCATCGGCTTCGGCACGCATGCCGGGACGGTCGCTGCCGCCAGGCATTGGGACGGCGAAATGGAAATCATGTCCGTGCGGCCTTCGCGCGAGGACAGCTACGAGCGGCTTTGCCACGACGCCGGCACCGCTCGTTTCCTGCTCGACCTTGGAGCCGATCCAGCCCTTCATGAACGGCTGACCGAACGTCGGCTGGAACGGTTCATCGGAGTGATCTATCGACCGGAAACGGAACTGCACAGCCACTATGCCGACGCCTCGCTTGCGCGGCAATTCGATGCCTTCGTCTGGTTCGATGAAACTACCGCCGTGACGCCGCTCGGGCTGGAGCATGTGACGCGCGGTGTCCCCGACACCTACCCCTTCGGGGTGTAGGTGATGGACGGATGCATTCGACATCGCGCTATGCGGAACCTTCGGCGCACAGGTGATGCGGCGAGCGAAGACTACTATTCTTTCACATAGGTACCAGACCGGCGGCCGCCTTTGGGCGCTTTTGCATCCTTGGATTGCTTGGGGACCGATGGGCCCGCTCCGGAAGTCTTTTCCGTCGCAGGACCAGGCGTCGCCCGTCCCGGAGGGTTTTGCCCTTCCGACTGATGTGTCTTATCTTCCACCTCGCCCTGTCTGCGGGTGAGCCCAAAGCGATCGTGAGGCTTTTCGTTGCCGGCCGCAGCCTGCGAAAACCGGTCTGAGGGATCCGGATCGGTGTTGGCCGGGTACTTCCTGGCGCCGGTCTCGCGGCGGTTCTCGTCATTGCCCATGACACTCTCCGGGTTGATCTGAGGGATAACAAGATCGTCGGAAGAGCGTTCCCCGACCTGGCCGATGAGGGACGCGGGCAATCGGCTCCCATCAGTCCGATGGAACAAACACGCCATCGCCCAATTAGGCAAACAGAGTTCGGAGGCCAAGCGCGGTCCGGTTGCGCCCGATCCGACAGTCGGCGCGGCTTCGGCTCCAAACACGAACAAGCCGGGCGGCTAGCAGCGGACGAAAGGATTCTGATGCCCCGGATCGTTGCAGTGATCGCGATCGTGGTGATTTTGTTGATAACCGTGTGGGCCTGGATCGGCCGAGAGCCCGAGCGCCCGAGCGGCGGAAGCCAGCAGCCAGCGCCCCACGCGATCGACCAGAACGGCTGAGGCAGGGCCTTTCGATCGGCGACTTGCCGTTCTCACCGCATCGCCGTCTTCGCTGCATTGCGGTCTCGCGCGCCCTTGGTTCGCCGGGCCTTGGAGGGACAAGCCGGCGGGAGCTCGCGCGAGCAAGGCTCCGGCGCCGAACTATTTGCGCTCATGCCTTCTTCATGGATCTATCGCTCCGCGGATGGATCAACGTCCGAGCGCCGCCGGCGGCTGTCGCAACAGCCGCGATAGCGAGCAGTTGAGACGCAGTCAGTGTATGAAGCGGCTTCTCAGCCAGGCAAAAATGCGATTGCCTGTGACAATTCTCCGGACGCGTCCAGCAGCCCAACTGGCCTGCATGGTTGCGCCGGCATGGCAGCTGCAGACGACTTCATGCAACTGCCAATCGGAGAGTTCAAAGAAGCGTTTGGCTTCCCCATAGGTATCGGACTGCAGGCCCGAGGCCCTGAGCAACGGGTCTTCGAACGCAACCGTCAGCGGGGATCCAGCCGCCCGCGCCTCTTCCCGCATGCCTGGATAGAGATACTCGGTGCCGGTGAGCGCGGCGAGACAGCGCAACGGATTCCGCTCGAGCAGTTCTGCCCACCTCTCTATCTTTTCAGTCCTTGTCGTGAGCGGCACCAGCGGATTGATATCAGCGACTGCGTGCAGTTGGTCGAGCGTTTGGTGTTTCATGATAGGCTCCCGTCCATACTTGGCTGACCGGCTTGTCCTGGCGGGGTCGGCAGGCCCGCGTCTGAGGTGCGGGCCGATCAGTGTTTCCCACCGATCTCCGGCAGGCGCCAAAAAAAGCGGCGCCTGCAAATCATCGAACTGACAGTCGTCCCCAAAGTTCCGGTTGAACACGGAATTCATTTGGAATGAGGTTCCGCAGTGCAGGACTGCACGGCGTTTCAGTTGCGAGCCCAGGCTGGACTAAGATGCAGGCGCATTGTCGAATATCTCATATCCAGTGATAGGAACGGGAGCATGGTCCTTTCTCAGGCCCCCGCGGTCCTCATTCCGCTGCCGCCTTCTTCCGTTTCGCCTCGTCGAAGTCGATTGACAGCACGATCTTTCCGTTGGCGTCGCGAACCCGGACGGCCCAGCCCTGCTGCCCACCTTCGGCGGCCGTGTCGTCAAGCAAATCAATCGCCGAACGCAGCGCCTCGTCGTGCACGGCCTCCAGGTTCGGGAATTCCACGCCCTTGAGCTGCCGCGCGCCATCATTGTCGCGATATTCGAATGTGAAGGGGCTGTCCGGCTTGGCGGGCTCGCTGAAGTCGCGGCTGCTCTGCTGCTCGGACCGGTTTTCCACGGTCTCGAAAACCGCGCACGGCACCATCATCTCTTTGGCGCGATCGATAAGAGCGGTCGCCGTACGTGGGCCGTGGATCGGATCCAGCCATTGTGACGGCAATCTTTTCGCCGCCCTCACCGAGAAATTCGACTGTCACCACGCCTTCCGACCTGGAAAGTATGTGGGTCTCGAGAACCTGCATCGGTGCCTCGTCATCTTAGATAACGAAGGTAAAAGCTGCCCAACAGGAAATGTTCCGGCCGCGCTCAGCGATTGATAGTTCCCCCTTCCCGGAAACGAGTTCCCGCACAGCAGCGTTTCTACTTCGCGTTCAAGATCCCGTGGGAACACCGACGCCGGACAGATGTTTGGTAGCGAAGGAGCTGTCCGATGACCTCACCGAGCAAGCGAACACCCGCCGAGGGTCGAGGCGAAATGCAGATGGGCTTTACCCGGGACAAGACGCCCGGATTCGACCCTTCTGCCGCCCCGCAGGAAACCGATGCAGAGGCGGGAGGGTCGACGAGTTCCGCCCATCGCGTCGCATCAGATGAACCGAAATTCACCAATCAGGCGAGCTTCGCCAACGCCATGCAGCGCCCCGAGAACGCGCCCGGCCTTCAGCCGAGCAGGAACGGGCCGGTGCTGGTGATTGCGGCGCTCGTGGTTCTGGCGGGCGCCGCTTTCCTGCTTGCCGCCCGGCTGGGTTGATGGATGCCGGCTCGCCGAGGAAGTGGCGCTCCAACCCGGAACGCCCGATGCAAGGTCTGATAGCTAGGGAGTATGTGCATGCCCATGTTGAAAAAGCTTCTTCGCCATCTTTGGCGACGGAAGATCCAGCCGGCGGCCAATCCATCCCCAGTCGATGCGATCGTGCGGCTGTTGCGTGAAAGCGAGGAACGCAACGGATAGATTTTTGGATCGTGCCCGGTGCGCCCCGGCGCGCGAAATCCTCGAGCTCGTGCTCTTCTGCCACGGACGGTGTTTTAGCCCGCGCTGAGCGTTACCCGAATTCCTCCTCGGCGAAGGCGCCAAGCCTCCAGCCTTGTTTGCCTCGGCCTGCAAGCCAGCTTGATGTCGCTCACCGCACAGACAACTGCTATGCCGACTTGCGCCCCCGTGCAGAATTCTTCGTCTTTTTTCGTTTCGGCGCTCCCCTGGACTTCGGGGATTTGGGTTTTGCCCCGGCCTCCGCGCCGAGGCTCTTTTTCAGCGCATCGAACAAATTGACCACATTGGACGGCTTGGGTTCCGCCTTGGCTTTCGGCGCCTTCCTGCCGGCCTTTTTGGCGCGAACCAGTTCCAGCAGTGCCTCCTGATATCGATCTCGGAACTCGGTGGGATCGAACTTGCCCTTCTGCTTATCGATGATGTGCTCAGCCAACCCGATCATCTCGCTGTCGGGCTTTCCCGACTTGATCTCGGCGAAGACGCCGGCGGGCTCGCGCACGGTGTCGCCATAACGCAGGGTGGTCAGCATCATGCCCTTGCCGCGTGATTCGACCACCACCGGGCGTTCCCTCTGATAGAGCACGATGCGAGCGAGCCCGGCCATCTTCTTTTCGGCCAGCGCGTCGCGGATCACCGCAAAGGCCTCTTCCGAGACCTTGTCGGCGGGCGTCACGTAGTAGGGCGCGTCGAGATAGATCTGCTCGATCGACGATTTGTAGACGAAGCCGTCGAGATTGAGCGTGTGCGAAGACTCGATCTGCACCGCCTCGATGTCTTCCTCTTCGATGAAGATGAATTCGTCCTTGCCGACTTCGTAGCCCCTGACCTCGTCGTCTTTGTCCAGCGGCTTGCCGCTCTCGGCATCGACATAGACGCGCCGGACCCTGTTGCCGGTCTTGCGATTGAGCACGTGGAAGGAAACCTTCTCGGCATGGGTCACGACGTTCGTCAATTCGACGGCGCAGGTGACCAGCGACAGTTTGAGATAACCGCTCCAGGCGGGACGCGGCGCCATGGCGATCTCCTTGGCGACAGGAATGCAGCCGGAACGGCGAACGCACCGCTTCGGTTCCGACGTCGCAGGCCGGCGCATCGCGTCGGCTTCAGCCGGCTGAACCGCGAAGCAGCGCTGAACTTCCCGGCGGGAGAAGCAACGGGAGCTTCCGACAAGGGCTTGGCCCGACATATTCGAGTTGCAGACATTTCGTTCGAAACGTCCGTGCCTCGCGGGATCATTCGGAACAATGGGCCTTCGGGCAAGTTGGATACGGCTCCAACGGCGAATTGATCTGGAACGACCGTGGCGACGCGGAAGATCGACAAGGACAGGCGTGAGCGCACCTCGAATGCGGCGCGCGAACTGCTTGAGACGGAACGACTGGCGCGCCAGGCAAAGACGGCGCGACTACGCGAGCAGCGTTTGGCCGCGGCACCGGCGGCAAAGTCGCCTCCTCCCGCAGCCAGGCCGGGCCGGACGCCCAAGAAGCGAAAAATCATAGATATCAGCTAGCGCCTGGCTCCGTTCGGCGCTGCCGCTTTAGGGCGGCCGGAAATCGATGACGCGTCCAGCCAGCTTCTCTCATTCCTTGGCCGCTGGCTCTCCAGGCCCAATCTCGGTCTCATCTAATATGTGCTCGTGAATGATGCCGAGGATTTGCAGCCTGACCGCCTCACGCGCCTCCGGCTGGATGAACGGCATGAGGAGATCGACCTTCTCCTTGACCCGCCGGGGCAGATCAGCGCTGGGATCGGTCAGCTGGCTGCCATGCTCATAGAGGTTGTCGGTAAGTTTCTTATCCAGATCGGAAAAGATGCCCATGGCTGTCGCTCCACATTGACGGCGGAACAGCCGTGCCCCGAATTGGTTCCGTCTCGCCGAGCCTCGTTTGCCGCGCGTTGCCGAATCCCAAGAATTCGAACGGAACAATCGCACTCTGCGCATGTTCGGCCGGACCACACTCGAACGGTCGGAGAACGAAATGGAAAGCGGAAAGCTCGCCGTGGTGACCGGCGCTTCCAGCGGCATCGGCAAGGAACTGGCGAAATTATGCGCGAGAGATGGCTACGAACTGGTGATCGTGGCCGACGAGCCGGCGATAGAGCAGGCTGCCGAGGCGCTGCAATCTCACCACGTTGCAGTCGAGGCGGTAGAAGCCGACCTCGCGACCGAGGAAGGGGCCAATCAACTGATCGCGAGGATTGGTGACCGCGCTATTGACCTTCTGTTCCTCAACGCGGGACGAGGCCTGGGCCGGGGCTTCATCGATCAGGACTGGCCCAAGGCGCGCCGCGTCATTGACACCAACATCACCGGCACGGTCTATCTGGCACATCGGCTCGGCCGGCAGATGGTCCGGCGTGGCCGCGGCCGGATCCTGTTCACGGGCTCCATCGCCGGCTTCATGCCCGGCACCTTCCAAGCGGTCTACAACGGCACCAAGGCCTTCATCGATTCTTTCGCCATCGCGCTGCGCCATGAGTTGAAGGACAGCGGTGTGACCGTGACAGTGCTGATGCCCGGCGCGACGCAGACCCGCTTCTTCGAGCGGGCCGACATGATGGACACCGAAATCGGGACTCAGGAGAAAGACAATCCGGCCGATGTGGCCAAGGACGGCTATGACGCCATGATGGCCGGAAAAGAGCAGGTCGTTAGCGGAAGGCTGCCGCGGCCCATGTCACGCCGGCCGGCACGCTGGCCGAGCAGCATCGCAAGGCCGCCGAACCGGGCTCCGCGAACAACGGATGAATCCGAGGCGCCGCCCGGGGAACATTCCAGCCGGGCGCAAGTTCGATGCACTCAATCCTCCAATCGACAGGAACGGCACGATGAAAGCGCTGACATGGCACGGCAAGGGCGATATCCGGTGCGACGCGGTCGCCGATCCCGCGATCGAGGACGACCGCGACATCATCATCAGGGTTACCTGCTGCGCCATTTGCGGTTCGGACCTGCATCTGATGGACGGCTATATGCCGACGATGAAATCGGGCGACGTGCTGGGCCATGAGACCATGGGCGAAGTGGTGGAGGTCGGCCGTGGACACAGCAAGTTCAAGAAGGGCGATCGCGTCGTCGTTCCCTTCAATATCTCATGCGGCGAATGCTGGTTTTGCCAGAACGGCCTGTTTTCACTCTGCGACCGGTCGAACCCCAACGCCGACCAGGCCGCCAAGGTCATGGGCCAGCGCCCGCGGGCCTGTTCGGCTATTCGCATCTGGTCGGTGGCTATTGGGGCGGGCAAGCCGAGTATTTGCGCGTGCCTTTTGCCGATGTCGGCCCGATCAAGGTGCCGGACGGCATGGACGACGAACAGGTCCTGTTCCTCTCCGACATCTTCCCGACCGGCTATATGGCGGCGGAGAACGCCGGCATCCGGAAGGGCGACACCGTCGCCATCTGGGGCTGCGGGCCGGTCGGCCAGTTCGCGATCCAGGGCGCCTGGATGCTTGGCGCCGGACGCGTGATCGCCATCGACAAGGTGCCGGAGCGGCTTGCTATGGCGCGCGACCACGGCAAGGCCGAGACCCTCGATTTCAGCAACGTGAATATTTACGATGCCCTGATCGCCATGACCAACGGTCGCGGCCCGGACAGTTGCATCGACTGTGTCGGCACCGAAGCCGATGCCAGCGCCACCCCGGATTCCATGCTCGATAAGGTCAAGGCGAGTGTCTATCTTGGCACCGACCGGCCGCATGTGCTGCGCGAGGCGATCTATTGCTGTCGCAAGGGAGGCACCATTTCGGTGCCCGGCGTCTATATCGGCCTTGTCGACCACATCCCGTTCGGCGCGGCGATGAACAAGGGGCTGACGTTCCGCATGGGACAAACCCACACGCAACGCTATCTCGAGCCTCTCCTGCACAAGGTCCAAAGCGGTGACATCGACCCGTCCTTCGTGATCACCCACCGCGCCGGGCTCGAGGCCGGACCCGACCTCTACAGGAAGTTCCGCGACAAGCAGGACGGCTGTATCAAGGTCGTGATGCGCCCTCACGGGTGACCACGTCTTTGCCCGGAACTCGCCCGGGCGCCCTGTCGTTGCGATCAGGTAAGGAAGTATCAAATGGCTCAACTGAAAAACACATCTCGGCCGGCCACCAGGTCACCGAACGCCGAAGGCCTTCCGCGTCCTGACCGCGATGCGATGGATAGCGACGCCGGCGCGAGACCGGCAGTTCCCAAAACAGCCGGCGCCGCCGAGGAACAGTCGACATCACCGCTCGACAGCAAGGTTGCCAATCGCAATGCCGGTCGCAAGCGCGAGGCCGGAACCACCCCGCGCCCGACCGACAAGCCATTGGATTGAGGCAACCGGGGCGGCGCGGCAGCCTGCCGCCCCGTCGGGCCGCTTGCGTGCGTTCGCTGCTGGTTACCTGCCGCCCGCGTCAACCATTCCCGCTCCGCTCGACAAATTTGTTGAAGCGGCTCTTTCCTCCGCTCCCGGCCTTGTCCTGATGGAGGAAGGCAAGGTCGTTCTCGTCGAAGATCCGGAAGAACTCATCCCACTCGATCGGTTCGAGCGCTTCGTCCGGCTCGCCGAAGTCGATGCGCAGGATGCCGCCCTCGCCCTTGGTGCGAACCACGGCGGGATGGCCGTCCCTCTCCTCAACCCATTTGCGAATTTCGTCGTGATTGGTGGTCGTCTTCGCATCAGACATGGCATTCCCTTTCTCGCCGCACGTCGGTGAGCGGCCCTAACAGCGCGCAAAGGGCAATGTTCCCAGGCATGCGGGCGACCCGCCGACAGCTTCGCCACGGAGGGAACTTTGATGAAGCAGGGAACAAACCTTTTGTCCCGAAGTTCGGGAGCCCAACGCTAAATCGGCCCCAACGCTAAATCGGCCCCAACGCTAACTCGGCAAGGAGTTCTCGTGAAACGTGTCCTGGTTACGGGAGGCTGCGGTTTCATTGGCCGGCATGTCGCCCAGGAACTCATCGAGCATGGCTACGAGGTCCGTGTCCTGGACGCACTCCTGGACCAAGTGCACGGCAATGAAGCCGTCAGCATTCCAGCTGGCGCCGAGCTGATACGGGGAGATGTACGTGATCGAGACGCGGTCGCCGACGCGGTAGCGGATGTCGACACCGTCATCCACCTCGCTGCCGAGGTCGGCGTCGGCCAATCCATGTACGAGATCGCCCGATATGTCGGCACCAACGATCTCGGCACCGCGACCCTGCTCGAGGCGTTGATCAAGAAACCAGTCGAACGCATTGTCGTCGCATCGTCGATGAGCATCTACGGCGAAGGCCTCTACAAGACACCAGACGGGCGGCGTATCGACGATGCCCATCGCAAGCCAAGCGACATCAGGATCGGCCAATGGGACCCGCTGTCGGCTGCCGGCGAAGCGCTGTCGCCGATTCCGACCGACGAGGAGAAACGTCCTGACCTCGCTTCGATCTACGCGCTGACCAAATATGCGCAGGAACGCGCGGTGCTGATCTTCGGTCAGGCTTATGACGTGGATGCGGTGGCATTGCGCCTGTTCAACGTCTTCGGCGCCGGTCAAGCGCTCGCAAATCCCTACACCGGCGTGCTTGCCAACTTCGCTTCGCGGCTCGCCAACGGCAAGCGGCCGATGATCTTCGAGGACGGCGAGCAAAAGCGCGACTTCGTCCATGTGCGCGATGTCGCCCGGGCTTTCCGGCTGGCGCTGGAGCAACGCCAGGCAGCCGGCCACGCGATCAATATCGGCAGCGGACGGTCCTACACCATCAGCGAGGTCGCTCGATTGCTTGCAGAAGCGATGGGCGTTCCGAAGCGGCCGCCCGAAATCCTCGGCAAGGCGCGCTCCGGCGACATCCGCAACTGCTTTGCCGACATTGCCAAGGCGCGCGAGCTGCTTGGCTTCGAGCCGAGCCATCGGCTTGAGAACTCCCTCGGTGAATTCGCGGCCTGGGTTCGCAACACCGTCGTCATCGACCGCGGCGCTGACATGAAGCGCGAACTTGAAGAGCGGGGGCTGGTGTCATGAGTGAGCGGCATCGCGGCCTTGGCAAAGCGCCGGTGGCCGTCATCGGCGGCAGCGGCTTCATAGGCTCAAACCTCGCCGACAGCCTGTTGTCGGATGGCGAGCCCGTTCTGGTCATCGACAATCTCAGCCGAGCCGGCGTCGAGCAGAACCTCGAATGGCTGGCGCAAAAGCACGGCAGCGATCTTAGAGTTGAAACCGTAGACGTGCGCGACCACGCCAGACTGGCCTCCGTGCTGACGCCAGCAAGAGCGATCTTCCATCTGGCCGCCCAGACCGCCGTGACCACGAGCCTGATCGATCCCGCGGAGGACCTCGACATCAATCTCAAAGGCACCTTCAACGTGCTTGAGGCGGCGCGCCGGGTGAGCGCCCCGGTAATCTTCGCCAGCACTAACAAGGTCTACGGCAGCTTGCCCCAGCTCGCGGTGCAGGAAACGGACGACCGTTACGAGCCTTGCGACGAAGCCATCCGCGCCAATGGCGTCGACGAGATGATCGGGCTCCGTTTCTGCACGCCCTATGGCTGCTCCAAGGGCGCTGCGGACCAGTATGTCCTTGATTATGCCAAGTCCTATGGCCTGCCGACGGCGGTGCTGCGCATGAGCTGCATCTATGGACCGCGCCAGTTCGGCACCGAGGACCAGGGCTGGGTCGCGCATTTCCTCCTCAGCGCGCTCAGCGGCCGGCCCATCACCGTCTATGGCGACGGCAAGCAGGTGCGCGACATCCTGCATGTGTCCGACGCGGTTGCCGCCTATCGCGGAGTGCTGGCCAGGATCGAAGACCTCAAGGGACAGGCGTTCAATCTTGGCGGCGGACCGCGGAATGCCGTCAGCCTGCGCTCGCTCCTGTCGGAGATCGCCATCATGACCGGCCGCGACATCGTGGTGCGGCAGGATCTCGAACGCACCGGCGACCAGCCCTTCTTCATCGCCGATACCCGCAAGATAGAGGCCGCGCTTGGCTGGCGGGCGCATGTCCCGTGGCGCGAAGGCATCAGCGACCTTGCCGGCTGGCTGTTGCGGCACCGTCTTCAGCCGCACGCTGAAGTGGCGAGGTACGTCGCATGAAAGTCGCACTGGTCAATCCACGTTGGACGTATGAACACAGCATCTATTTCGGCTGCCGCCAGCCGCATCTGCCCCTGGAGCTTGGCTACTGCAAAGCGCTCTTGGAGACCGACGGCCACAGCGTGCTGATGCTGGACGGGCAGTTGCAGCATCTCGACAACGCGGAACTTGCCGAGCGCGTGGCGGCGTTCGCGCCGGACATGACCGTCGTGACCACCGCGCCGACCTATCTGTTCTGGCGCTGCGCGCCGCCGGAGCTGCGGGTGCCGGCAGAATTCCTGAAGCATCTCGCCGGGCGCGGCGGGCGCACCGCCGCCGTCGGGCCGCATGGCTCGGCGACGCCGGCCCCTACCCTGCGCAAGCTTGGCGTCGATGTCGTCGTGCGCGGCGAATGCGAGGAGGTGGTGGCGGAGCTTGCCGGGCGCGGCGAATGGAGCGCCGTCCCTCACACGGCGCGGCTCGAGAGCGGCGTGCTGGCCTGCAACGGTGGCGTGAGCGTCAGCCGCTTCGTCGACCACCCGGCACTTCATTGGCCGTCCGATTGGATTGCGGCCCATTCGCACCACCATCATCGGTTCGACGCGGACCAGAAGGGCGCCGGTGCAGAGGTGGAAGCTTCGCGGGGTTGCCCCTATAATTGCAGCTTCTGCGCCAAGATCGATTTTCGCGACGCCTACCGCCGCAGGAACCACGACGCGGTCGTCGCCGAGATCGACGGTCTGATGGCCCAGGGCGTCGGCTACATCTACTTCATCGACGAGATTTTCCTGCCCCAGAAGGCGCTGCTCGAGGCCCTTGTCGACCGCGATATCCAATTCGGCGTTCAGACGCGCATCGACCTCTGGAAACCGGAGTTGCTGGAATTGTTGGGCGAGGCCGGCTGCGTCTCGATCGAAGCTGGCCTGGAAAGCCTGACCGTCGAAGGCCGCGAGATGCTGGCCAAGCGCTGTCGGCTGGGCACCGAGGAATTGGCCGCGCTGCTGGTCGATGCCCGCCGCCATGTTCCTTTCGTCCAAGCCAATCTGATCGGCGTGGTCGAGGACGATCCGGCCCTGGTGGAGTATTGGCGCAAGCACCTCATCGACAACGGCGTCTGGGCCAACGAGCCGGTGCCGCTCTATCCCTATCCGAGCTCGCCAAGTTACCGCGAGCTGTGGGGCGAACCCGACGATTTCGCCTGGGAGCGCGCGCATGAGCACTATCTGGCTTCGTTCCGGACGTTCAGCGACATCCAGGACCAGCGCCCGCGCGCGCTGGCCGAATTGGAGTCCTCATGCTGCAATCATTGATCCATCGCCCGCGGCGCATCCTGATGACCACCGACTCCGTCGGTGGCGTCTGGCGATATTCGCTCGACCTGGCGCGCGAGCTCACCAACCGAGGGGACAGCGTCGTGCTGGCCGGGCTAGGGCCTCGGCCTTCTCGGGAGCAGGCACAAGAGGCGCAATCCTTCGCGACGCTCGCATGGCTCGAGACCCCTCCGGACTGGATGACGCGCAACGAGAGCGATCTCGACGGCCTGCCCGGCGAGCTTCGGGAGCTTGCGACGGCCTATGCCGCGGACCTCGTTCATCTTAACGCTCCGGCCCAGGCGGCCGAGGTCGATCTGCCCTGCCCCATCCTCGTGGTCTCGCATTCCTGCGTCGTGACGTGGCTGCATGCCGTGCGCGGTCAGGTGCCGACCGATGCCTGGGCCTGGCAGAAAGACCGCAACCGGGCCGGTTTCAATCGCGCCGATATTGTGGTGGCACCCAGCCGAAGCCACGCCGACATGCTTGAGGCCTGCTACGGGCCGGTCGCGCGGCTAAGTGTCGTCCACAACAGTGCTCTTCCCGGCCCGGTCGCCTCGCGCCGCGAGCCTTTCGTCCTGGCCGCCGCCCGCTGGTGGGATCAAGGAAAGAACGCGGCGGTGCTGGATGCCGCGGCTGCCATAACCGAATGGCCAGTCCATGCCGCCGGCCCGCTCGGCGGGCCGGACGGGCAGATGGCGCGTCTCGATCATTGCGTCGCGCTCGGCTCGATCGGCTATGCCCAAGTGCGTCAGCGGATGGCGCGCGCTGGCATTTTCGTTTCGCCATCGATCTACGAGCCCTTCGGGCTTGCCGCTCTGGAAGCCGCGCTCTCGGGCGCGCCGCTGGTCCTCGCCGACATCGCGACCTATCGCGAACTCTGGGACGGCGCGGCTATGTTCTTCGACACGCGCGATCCGCATGCGCTTGCCGGATGCATCGCCCACCTCTCCCGCGACGAAAATTTGCGGCGCCAGCTTGGCCGGCGCGCCGTCCGTCGCGCGCGCAAATTTTCGCCGCAGGCGCAGGCGGTCGCGATGAGTGAAATCTACGATCGTGCGGCGATGGCCGTCGCAGGGCGCTGACCATGCATTTCGTATTCTACACCCATTCCGTCGTTTCCGATTGGAACCATGGCAATGCGCATTTCCAGCGCGGCATCATGCGCGAGCTTGTTGCGAACGGACACCACGCCCTCGCGCTCGAACCCGCGGACGGTTGGAGTCGTTCGAACCTTCTGGCCGAGCAAGGCTCCTTCGCCGTCGAGCGCTTCCGGAAGGATTTTCCCGAGCTGATGCCGGTGACCTACGATGCGTCCTTCGATCACGAGGCCTGGATTGCGAAGGCGGATGTGGTGATCGTCCATGAATGGACCGATCCAGATCTTGTGGCGCGGATCGGGCGGGCCAAGCTCAACGGCGGCAAGTTCACGCTGCTGTTTCACGACACGCATCACCGCGCCGTGTCGGCGACGCAGTCGATCTCGGCACTGAACCTGGAGCACTATGACGGCGTCTTGGTCTTCGGCGAGGCGTTGCGGGAGAGCTACCTTCGCGCCGGCTGGGGCCGACGGGCTTTCACCTGGCATGAAGCAGCGGACGAACGGTTGTTCAAACCCTCTCCCGAAGTCGACGCCGTATCGGATCTGGTCTGGGTCGGCAACTGGGGCGACGACGAACGCAGCGCCGAAATCCACGAGTTCCTCGTCGCGCCGGCACGCGAGCTTGGCCTGTCGGGAACCGTTCACGGGGTGCGCTACCCAGCGCAGGCGCGGGCCGCGCTCGCCGACGCCGGCTTGCGCCACGAGGGTTGGATCGCAAATGCCGACGTCCCGAAAGCGTTCGCGCAGCATCGCGTGACGGTGCACATCCCGCGCCGACCCTATCGGGACCATCTGCCGGGCATTCCCACGATCCGCATGTTCGAGGCATTGGCCTGCGGCATTCCCCTCGTCTCTGCGCCATGGTCGGACGTGGAAGAGCTGTTCCGTCCCGGCAAGGACTTTCTGTTTGCCCGCGACGGCTCCGAGATGCGCCAGCACCTGCGCGACGTGCTGCACGACGCCGCGCTTGCGAAGGCTCTGGCGGCAGCCGGGCTGGAAACCATCCTGGCACGGCACACATGCCGGCGCCGCGCCGACGAATTGTTCGACATACTCGCCGCATGCGGCAATCGCCATGCGGTTGACGGGGTGCCAACAAGGGAGGCCGCCGCATGAAGATCGCCTTTTACGGATCCAGCCTGCTGTCGTCCTATTGGAACGGCGCCGCCACCTATTATCGCGGCCTGCTGAAGGCACTTTCCCGGCGCGGTTACGACATCGTCTTCTACGAGCCGGACGCCTTTGACCGGCAGAAGCACCGCGACATCGAGGTTCCCGACTGGTGCGACGTCGTCGTCTACGAGGCGACGCCGGATGCGCTGATGCAAGTCGCTTGCTGCGCCGCGCAGGCCGACATCGTGGTCAAGGCAAGCGGTGTGGGCTTCGAAGACGAAGCGCTGTTGCGCGCCGTGCTCGACCACGCCCGCAATGACGCGCTGACGGTGTTCTGGGACGTCGACGCCCCGGCGACGCTCAGCGAATTGCGGAACGATGCCGGCCATCCTCTCCACGAGGAGCTCAAAAGGATCGCCCTCGTGCTGACCTATGGCGGCGGAGATCCCGTCGTGTGGGACTATAGGGCGCTTGGCGCCGCCGAATGTGTGCCGATCTACAACGCGCTCGATCCCGAGACGCATTTCCCCGTCGCCCGAGATTCCCGCTTCGCCTGCGATCTCGCCTTTCTCGGCAATCGCCTGCCGGATCGCGAGGCCCGCGTGGAAGGCTTCTTCCTCGAGCCGGCCGGTGCGCTGGAGGACCAGAAGTTCCTGCTCGGCGGATCAGGCTGGGGCGACAAGCCGATGCCGGCGAATGTCTCCTGGCTCGGCCATGTCGGCACTCGAGACCATAACGCCTTCAATGTCACGCCGAAGGCGGTGCTGAACATCAGCCGCGACAGCATGGCCAGCAACGGCTTTTCGCCGGCAACGCGGGTGTTCGAGGCGGCCGGCGCCGGTGCATGCCTCATCACCGACGCCTGGGCCGGTGTCGAGCTGTTCCTTACGCCTGGCGAGGAAATCCTGGTGGCGCGAGACGGCGCCGACGTTGTCGAGATCATGTGCACGCTCACACCAGGGCGCGCAAAGGCGATCGGGGCGGCAGCGCTTCGGCGTGTTCTGGCCGAGCACACCTACACACTGAGGGCTGAACGGGTTGACGCAATCTTAAAGGCGCATTTCGAGCGCGAGACCGTGGAGGCCGCAGAATGACGAAGGCACTCGATATCGTGTTCCTGGGTCTTTCTCTGTCCTCTTCCTGGGGCAATGGCCATGCGACGACGTTTCGGGGGCTGCTGCGGGGCCTCGACGAGCTCGGCCATCGCGTCACCTTCTTCGAACGCGACGTGCCCTGGTACGCGCACCACCGCGACCTGCGCGACCCCGATTATTGCGACTTGCGCTATTACGACACCGTCCAGGAGCTTCGTCGCAGCCATGAACGAGACCTTCAGCAGGCCGATGTTGTGGTCATCGGCTCGTTCGTGCCTGAAGGCAGGGCGGTCATCGACGACCTCGCGTCGCTGTGCACCGGGCTATTCTGCTTCTACGACATCGACACGCCGGTGACGCTGGCCAGGATTGCCGAGGATGACTGCGACTATCTCGCGCGTCGGCAGATTCCCTATTTCAACCTTTATTTCTCCTTCACGGGCGGACCGACCCTCCATCGCCTGGAGCTCGAATTCGGCGCGCGTCGGGCCGAACCGCTCTATTGCTCCGTCGACCCCGAGCGGCACCATCGAAACCGAAATGTGATCAAATGGGATCTAGGCTATCTCGGCACCTACAGTCCGGATCGGCAACAGACCCTGGAAACGCTTCTGCTCGAGCCTGCGCGTCGACTGCCGGATCGACGCTTCGTGGTTGCGGGCTCGCAATACCCGCACGATATCGACTGGCCCGATAATGTCGAGCGGATCGAGCACCTGCCGCCGGCCGAGCATGCCGGATTTTATAGCCGGCAGCGCTACACGTTGAATGTGACACGCACTTCGATGGTCGAAGCCGGATGGTCGCCCAGCGTCCGGCTTTTCGAAGCAGCGGCGTGCGGGACGCCGATCATCAGCGATCGCTGGCCCGGCCTCGACAGTTTCTTTCCGGCTACGGCGATACAGACGGCCGGCAGCGCAGATGATGTGACGGGAATTCTTCTGGGACAGCCCGACCGCGCCAGGCTCAGCATGGCCAGGCAGGCCCATTCGCTGGTCCTGGAAAGACACACCGGAGTTGCTCGGGCACGAGAGTTCACGTCGATGCTGGCGCGGGCAAGGCAGACACGTCCGGTGCTCGATCTGGATGTCGAAAGTGCAGCATGACAGGCAGACAGGAGAACACACAGATGCGGCGTTCAAGAAAGGCCCAACAGACACGGACGGCGCTTGTCGCCGGCGGTGCCGGTTTCCTCGGTTCGCACCTATGCGAGGCCCTGTTTGGCATCGGCTATCGCGTGATCTGCATCGACAACTTTCTCACCGGCCGAATGGAGAACATTACGCCGCTTATCGGCCAATCGCGCTTCCGGTTGATCGAGCAGGATATCTGCAGCCCGCTGGAACTGGGTGAACCGGTCGACCGTGTCTTCAACCTGGCATGCGCGGCGTCACCGCCCCGCTACCAGGCCGATCCCGTTCATACCACGCGCACCTGCGTGGTCGGGTCGCTCAATCTCCTCGAGCTTGCCGTTCGCGACGGTGCACGCTTCCTGCAGGCATCGACCAGCGAAGTGTATGGTGATCCCGAGCAGCATCCGCAGCGTGAGGACTATCTCGGCCATGTGAACTGCACCGGCCCGCGCGCCTGCTACGACGAAGGCAAGCGCACTGCGGAGACGCTTTGCTTCGACTACCTTCGGGCCGATCGGGCCGACGTGCGTGTCGCCCGTATCTTCAACACTTATGGCCCAAGGATGGACCCCGCCGACGGTCGCATCGTCTCGAATCTGGTCATGCAGGCACTTGAAAAGCGGCCGATGACGATATTCGGCGATGGCCGGCAGACGCGATCCTTCTGCTACGTCACCGACCTGGTCGAAGGCCTGTTGCGGCTCATGGACATCGAGCCCAATCCGCGCCAGCCGATCAATCTTGGCAACCCCGGGGAATTCACCGTCCTCGAACTGGCCGGCCTGGTGAGGGAACTGACCGGCACCAGGTCGCCCGTCAAATTCCTGCCTTTGCCGGAAGACGATCCCCGCCGGCGACGCCCCGATATAGCCCGTGCGAAGGAGCTTCTCGGATGGGCCCCCAAGGTGCCTCTCCGGCAGGGCCTGCTGCAAACGGTCGTCTACTTCGCCGAACTCGACGGCAGCGCGACCGTGTCGCCCGCCACCGCGACCAACAGGTCCGGGGCAGACGGAGTTGAAACCGGCGGCCCGCAGGATCCCGATGCGTCCCGCGTTCTTTTCACCGAAGCGGAACATCCGACCGAGATTCTGGTTGGGCCCGATAACCGGCACGGAGAACGCAGTCGTGCAGTCGAAGCGATCAGCCAAGGACATCGAGCAGATGGCGGCCGCGGAAACCGCCGCCTTCCTGCGACGAGCCTCCATCACCTACCTCGAATGTTGCGTCAGCCTGATGATGACGCATCTTCAACGCGAAGAAGTCGCAACCATCCTCGAGCGGGAAGCTGACATGCTGCGCAGGCTGGACTGAGCCCCCAGCGCCTCAGACGAATGACGAACAAATAGCATATGAGCCCCGCAGTCTGAGGTCCGAACGTCCACCTCGCCAATGAAGGGGACCCGATATGAGTCTCGGCACAATCCTCATTATTATCCTGATCTTGTTGCTGATCGGCGCGATCCCGGCCTGGCCGTATTCGTCGGGCTGGGGCTATGGGCCTTCGGGCGTGCTCGGCGTCATACTTGTCATCCTGGTGATCATGGCGCTCATGGGCCGGATTTGAGGCCGAGCGGGCGAGATTCCATTAGCCGCACTCCGAACGTCGCGTCCTGCGCTGGCCTCGGAGACAACGCGGCAACGGGAGTATTGAACGTCGACCGCATCGGCGAATTTTCCACCTCTCAAGGAACATTCCTGACCGGTCACAGTTCGGCGCGAGGAACTTACCTCCAACAATAGAGGCGGCGGTTTCGTGACATCGAAAAAGGTTCGCATCGGCATCGTCGGTGTCGGCAATTGCGCATCCTCCCTAGTGCAAGGCCTCACCTATTATCGTCAGGCAAAAAGCAACGAGCCGATCCCCGGGCTAATGCATGCCGATCTCGGCGGCTACCATGTCGAAGACATCGAGGTCGTCTGCGCCTTCGACGTCGCCAAGAGCAAGGTCGGGCGCGATGTGGCCGAAGCAATCTACAACGCCCCGAACAACACCTTCCGTTTTGCCGATGTGGCGCCGATCGGCGTGCGCGTGCAACGCGGACCTACACTCGACGGCATCGGCAAATATCTGCGCGATGAAATCGAGGAAGCGAATGAGCCGGTCGCCGACGTGACCGCAGGCCTTCGGGAAAGCGGGGCCGAGGTGCTGGTGTCCTATCTGCCGGTCGGCTCGGATGCGGCAACCCGCTATTATGCCGAATGCGCGTTGGCGGCCGGGTGCGCTTTCGTCAACTGCATACCGGTCTTCATCGCTTCGCGGCCGGAATGGCGCCGCCGCTTCGAAGAGCGCGGCCTGCCCCTGATCGGAGACGACATCAAGAGCCAGGTCGGCGCTACCATCGTTCACCGGCTGCTCGCCAATCTGTTTCGGGAGCGCGGGGTGCGCATCGACCGCACCTACCAGCTCAACTTCGGCGGCAACACGGACTTCCTCAACATGCTGGAGCGTGAGCGGCTGGAATCGAAAAAGATCTCCAAGACGCAGTCGGTCACCAGCCAGATCGATGTACCGCTCGAGCCCGGCAACATCCATGTCGGACCCAGCGATCATGTGCCTTGGCTCACCGACCGCAAATGGGCCTATATCCGGGTCGAAGGCACGACCTTCGGCGGCGTCCCGCTGAATGCCGAACTCAAGCTGGAAGTCTGGGATTCCCCCAACTCCGCCGGAGTGGTCATCGACGCGGTGCGCTGCGCCAAGCTGGCGCTCGATCGCGGTATCGCTGGGGCGCTCACCGGGCCTTGCAGTTATTTCATGAAGTCTCCGCCGGAGCAGTTCACCGATGCCGAAGCCCGCCTGCGCACCCTCGCCTTCATAGCCGGTAGGGGCGAGCCGATGCTCGACGCCGCGGAATGACAACGACTATTTTCCTCGTGCGGCATGCTGCGTATGACAATGTCGGCCGCTATCTGGCAGGCCGCCAGGATATCGATCTTGGCCAAACCGGCCAGGCACAGACGCTGCGTCTGGCCCGCCGTCTGGCGAGGGAACCGCTCGCGGCCATTTTCAGCAGCCCGCGCAAGCGCACCTTGGAAACCGCGAAACCGATCGCTGTCGCCTGCAATATCGAGCAGATCGGAATCTGCCAGGAATTGGACGAGATCGATTTCGGCGCATGGTCCGGCAAGACATTCGAAGAGCTGGCCGATGACGCCGCCTGGCGGATGTGGAACGACCAGCGACAGAGCGCCCGAACACCGAGCGGCGAGACCATGCAGGACACCCAGCAGCGGATCGTCGACCTCATGGACGTGCTGCGCGAACAGGCCCCAAACCGATGCGTTGCACTGATCAGTCACGCGGACGTCATCAAGGCTGCGGTGTGCAAGGTGCTTGGCCTTCAGCTCGGCGACTGTTTTCGCTTCGACATCGAACCTGCCTCGATCACCACCGTCGTCCATGGCGACTGGGGCTCTAAGCTCATTCGCCTGAACGAAATCGCCTGACTGGAGCTGCCCGATGCGCATGGTGATCTTCGGCCTCACGGTCACCTCTTCCTGGGGAAACGGACATGCCACGCTTTGGCGCGGGCTGATACGCGCGCTGGCGCCACTCGGCTGGTCGATCAGCTTCTTTGAGCGCGACACGCCCTACTATGCCGGCGCAAGGGATCTCACCCATCTCGATGGCGGCCACGTGGTGCTCTATCCGGGATGGGATGATATTGCCCAGGCTGCGGCAATCGCGGTCCGGCAGGCTGACGCGGTCATCGTCACCTCCTACTGCCCGGATGCTGTTGAAGCCTCACGCCTCGCGCAGGAGAGTTGCCGTGGGCTCAAGGTGTTCTACGATCTTGACACCGCGGTGACGCTCGCGCGCATCGAGCAGGGGGAGCAGCCTCCCTATTTCGGTCCGGAAGGCCTTCGCGATTTCGATTTGGTGCTGAGCTACACCGGCGGCGAGGCACTCGGTGCGCTCAAGTCCATGCTGGGGGCGCGCCGCGTCGTGCCGCTCTACGGTCATGTCGATCCGGAGCGTCATCGGCCGGCAAAGCCCAGGGCCGAGTTTGCCGGCGATCTGTCCTACCTCGGCACTTATGCCGCGGATCGCCAGGCCGGCGTCGAGAAGCTGCTCGTCGCGCCCGCTGTCCGGCTGCCGGATCGCCGTTTCGTCATTGGCGGCGCTCAATATCCGCAGGAGTTTCCGTGGAGCGACAACATCTTCTTCGTCAGGCATTTGCCGCCTGCCGATCATCCGGCCTTCTTCTGCTCGTCACGTCTCACCCTGAATGTCACCCGCGAGGCCATGGCGCGCAAGGGCTGGTGCCCCTCCGGCCGGCTGTTCGAAGCGGCTGCCTGCGGCGCCGCCATCGTTTCCGACGACTGGCCGGGTCTGGACGACTTCTTCGAGCCCGGCTGCGAAATCCTGCTTGCACATTCCACCGACGATGTGGTCGCGGCGCTCGGTTTGTCGGACGGCGAGCTCGAGGCGTTGCGCCGCCGAGCCCGCGAACGCGTCCTCGACGAACACACATCCGCACGCCGCGCCGCGGAACTGGACCGGATTCTGGTCGAAGCCGCCACCGCGCCAGCAAGCGAACCGATGAAGGAAACAGTCTGATGTTGGGTATCGTGCCTGCGGCGGGGCGCGGCAGCCGCATTCAACCGCTGGGTTTTTCCAAGGAACTGCTCCCGGTTGGCAGCCGGATGGACGGGCAAACCGAGCGTCCGTGCGCGGTCAGCGAGTATCTGGTGCGCCGAATGGTGCGCAACGGCGTCGACAGGATCTGCTTCATCATCGGTTCGGGTAAGTCCGATATCCTCGAATACTATGCGGCCGGCTATGACAGCGCGGCCGCGATTTTCGTAGCCCAGCCCTCTCCTGTCGGTCTTTGCGACGCGATCTTCCGCGCCGCCCCTCTCGTCGCGCCGCAAGAGACCGTCCTGATCGGTCTGCCGGACACGATCTGGTTCCCCGAGGACGGCTTCTGCCATCTGCCGGACGACCGGCTGTCATTCCTGCTGTTTCCTGTAGACCGTCCCGAGCTTTTCGACGCCGTGGTCGTCGATCAGGACGGCCGCGTCGAGCAGATTCAGGTCAAGCAGCAGGACGCAGCCACGGACTGGGTCTGGGGCGCGTTCAAGATGCCGGGCTTCACCTTTCAGCGGCTCGCGGCGCTTTGGCGCGAGCGGGACGGCTGCGACGAGTATTTCGGAACGCTGGTCAATGCTTACCTTGCCTTCGGCGGTGAAGCCTGGGGCGTCAAGGCAGGCTCGGCCTATGTCGATGTCGGCACCTTCAACGGCTACCGCACGGCGCTCCGGCTGCTTGAAAACAGCGACGCCTCGGAAGACGAAGACACAGCGATATTCGTGCCGCCGAGCCGCTCGCAGGTGCCATCCTTGCCAGGCGAAGGAGGCTGACCGTGCTGCATTCCGACGCGGAAATTCGCCGCCGTATCGATGCGCTTGGACCGTGGTTCCACAACATGGAACTGGCGGGCGTGGAGACCGCTCCCGACCATTTCCTCGGCAACTATCCTCTGGTGAAATGGCAGAAATTCGCGGATGCGATCCCGGCCGATCTCTCGGGCAAGTCGGTGCTCGATATCGGCTGCAACGCCGGGTTCTATTCCATTGAAATGAAGAAGCGAGGCGCCGATCGCGTGCTCGGCATCGATTTCGACGTGGACTATCTGACGCAAGCGCGTTTCGCCGCCGAAATCGCCGAGTGCGACATCGAATTCCGGCAATTGTCGGTCTACGACGTCGGCGCGCTCGGCGAGACCTTCGACATCGTGCTCTTCATGGGCGTGCTTTACCATCTACGCCACCCGTTGCTGGCGCTCGACCTCATCCGCGAGCATGTTGCGCGCGACTTGATGATCTTCCAGTCGATGCAACGCGGGAGCAGCGAAATCCTCGCGCTCGAACAGAACTATGATTTTTGGACGCTCGACCTGTTCGATCGAACCGAATTCCCGAAGCTGCACTTCATCGAGCACCGCTACGCCGACGATCCGACCAACTGGTGGATCCCGAACCGCGGCTGCATCGAGGCGATGCTGCGCAGCGCCGGCTTCCAGATCCTGCTTCACCCGGAAGACGAGGTCTACTTCTGCCGCGCGTCCGATGAGCCGGCGGGTGAAGGTGCGGTCTACCCGTCGAAAGGACGAAATGATGATTGAAGCCGCCATGATCTGGAACGAGCCCAACAACAAGTCGCATTGGGACCCAGATCTCGATCCGGACTGGAGCCGCTTCGCCGGCATGACTATCCTGGCGGCGGACGCGATCGGGCTTGAAAACCCGGCGATCACCAGGGTGCTTGGCGGCATTTCGCCGATCGATGCCGGCTTCATGTCGCTGATCAAGGGATATGGTGTCCTCGACCATGTCGACGCCGTCGCCGTGCACGGCTTCCCGCTCGACTGGAACCTTTGGCAGATCCATGAATGGCCGCAAAAGCTCGGCGAGATCGCCGAAGTCACCGATCTGCCGATTTGGATCAGCGAAGTCGGCGTGTCGAGCTTCGGCGCCGAGGAGGTCCAGGTCTGGGGCCTGCGGCGGACGGCGGAGCTTCTGCTTGGCAACGCGCCCCGCGTCCAATGGTATAGCCTTTATGATTTGCCGCATGCTTGGGGAGCGACCACACGGCATCGCGAGGTGGAAGGCTCCTCCTATTACCGTCATTTCTACATGGGTCTTCTGCGCGAGGATGGCTCGCCCAAGCCCGCGCTCGAAGAGTTCGTGCGGCACACTCCGGAAATGGGCCTCGTCCAGTGGTTCCATTTCGAGGACCACCGGCTGGACGACGCCGTCGCCTGGATGAAGCGGCTGGGCGTCACCAATCTGCGCACCGGCCTCTCTTGGGCCGACAGTTTCAGACCGAATGCCCTCGATTGGTTCGACCGCCAGATGGAAGCCCTGGCAGACTTCAACGTCACCATCACTTTCTGCTTCACGCCCGAGCACCGAGGCCTGCAGCCTCATCACACCAGCCCGCCACAGGCGCCCGAAGAGTTCGCCGAATTCTGCGCGAAGATGGTGCGCCGCTACGCACCTGGCGTGCGCGACGCCGCGATTCCCATGCGGCGGGTCTCGGCCGCATGAGGTCACTTCGGCTCGATCAGCCATGACGCTTACAGTGCTCAACGTCGCCTATCCGCTTGCGCCTGTCGGCCTCGATGCGGTCGGCGGCGCCGAGCAGGTGCTGTCGATGCTGGATCACGCACTGGTCAGGCAAGGCCAGCAATCCATCGTCGTCGCCTGCCGGGGCTCCAGCGCGGCCGGGACCTTGGTCGAGACGCCTGCCGAAACAGGCGCGCTCGACGAGACGGCAAAGAGCCGCGCCCAGGACGCGCACCGCGCGGCGATCGCAGCCGCGCGTGCGCGCTGGCCGATCGATGTCGTCCATCTGCATGGCATCGATTTCGATGCCTATCTTCCCGATGACGGCCCCACGCTCGTGACACTGCACCTGCCGCTTGCCTGGTATCCGGCCGGAGTGCTGAGCCCGGCCCGTGAAGACCTGTGGCTGCACGCGGTCTCGGAGGCGCAGCAAGCAACCGCACCGGCCGGATCGAGACTGATCGCGCCCATCCCAAACGGGGTTGACGTCAATGCGCTTGCCGCCCCCCGGTCGCATCGCAATTTCGCACTCGTGTTAAGCCGAATATGCCCGGAAAAAGGCATCCACCTGGCGATCGACGCCGCGAAGCGCGCTGGAGTGCCGCTTGCAATAGGAGGGCAGATATATCCCTACCGGACACATGTTCAGTATTTCGCCGACGAGGTGGAGCCTCGCCTCGACAGGCGGCGGCGTTTCCTGGGACCGCTCGGGTTTTTCGCCAAGCGGCGCCTTCTCAACGCCGCCCGCTGCCTGGTCATTCCGAGCCTCGCCGCGGAGACGAGCTCGCTCGTTGCCATGGAAGCCCTCGCCTGCGGCACGCCGGTTGTGGCCTTCCCGAATGGCGCCCTGCCCAATGTCGTTGAGCACGGCAAGACTGGGTTCCTGGTCAATGATATCGACGAGATGGCGATGGCCATCGACGCTTCGGCCGACCTCGACAACGAAACATGCCGGGCCGAGGCGCGAGATCGGTTTTCGCTCGATCGCATGGTTTCGGCCTATATGGATGCCTATCGGGCATTGGCAAAGCTCGGCGAGTCCCGCACACATTTGGGAGTCGCCGGATGAGCGGCCTGCGTGCCGATGTCATCCGCGACCAAGATGCGCTCGACGGTCTAGAGCAGCATTGGTGGTCGCTCTGGTCGCAATGCGGCTCTGCTACGCCTTTCCAGTCACCCGCCTGGCTCCTGCCATGGTGGCGGACATTCGCGCCGGGCGATCTCTCGGCGATCGCCGTGTGGAACGGAAACGATCTCGTCGGCCTGGCACCACTCTACCTCGAACGGCACGCTTCCGGTTTGCGCCTGCTTCCGATCGGAATATCGCTGAGCGACTATCTCGACATTCTTTGCGCACCCAAGTTCGAAGAAGCCGTCGGTATCTTGATTGCCGAGACTGTGCTTTCGCTCGAATGGTCGCAATGGATCCTGCCTGACCTTTCGAGTGAAGCCGCATCCCTGGAGCTTTTGCTGCCCGATATCGACGAGAGCCGATCTACCGGCCATGCCGCCTGCCCCGTGCTTGCCTTGGCTGGCGACGAGACGCTTGCAGGGTGCGTTCCCGCGCGGCGAAGACGCCAGCTGCGTCGCGCGCTGCGAGCCGCGCAACGGAGAGGCCGGGTGACGATCAACCGGGCGGAGGCCGCGCCGGAGATATTTCTCGGTCAGCTGATCCGCCTGCACGACGCCCGCTGGGCCGGACAGGGCGGCGGCGTGCTGACGCAAAGCGCGATCGAGTTTCATCGCAATGCCTTGCCCCGTCTCGCCGCGAGCCATTTGGCGCGGTGCTGGCTGATGGAAATCGACGGCGCCGTCGTCGGCGCCTATTACGGTTTTCATCACCACGACCGCGCCTATGCCTATCTCGGCGGCTTCGACCCCGCTTACGCATCGGAGAGCCCCGGCGCCATTCTGATCGGCAAGGCTATCGCCGAAGCCGTTCAGGACGGCGCGCGAGAGTTCGATTTTCTACGCGGCCGGGAGAGCTACAAATACAGCTGGGGAGCAAAGGACCGATGGACCATACAACGGGTCTGGACCCGGAGCGCCTCGCCATGACCACAGCAGAGCGAGTAAGGTCGACCGCGAGGCATATCCTCGAGGATTGCATGGCGACCGACCTGTCCGCCGAAGTCGCGGTCGCCAGATTGGCCGTCGAGACGGATATCCGCGCGCCAGAATTGGCGGACGTCGCATTGGACATGCGTGCAAGCGCTGTCGAGCAAAGAGGCTGGCTCGAGGACATAGCCGTGCTTCTTTCGGGCAAGGCAGATGCCTTCGATAGTCTGAGGTCAACGGCAGCTTCGGTTTGTCATGACCGTCTGCGCGGCGAAACCGGTGAGATGACGATCCGCCGGCTGGCCGGGGGCTTTGACGAAGCGGTCGCCATCTCTCCGGCGGCCAGCGTCCAACTTTCGTCGCTTGGCGACGAGGAAAAGCTTTCTGCTGCAACGGCCGAAATCGTCTCCTGGCTGGAGCGACAGGATTTTACCGGCGCGGATAAGACAATACTCGATATCGGCTCCGGCATCGGCCGCTTCGAATGCGCGCTCCACGCCAGAGCGGAGCATATCGTCGGCATCGATATCTCCCCCAGGATGATTGCCGTCGCGCGCCGACGCTGCGCCGGTCTTGGCAATGTTGAATTCCGCCGGACCTCGGGCCTCGATCTTGGCGAATTCGTCGACGCGGGTTTTGATGGCGTGCTGGCGGTCGACAGCTTCCCTTACCTGGTACTTGCCGGCGTCGCCGAGCGGCACTTTATCGAAGTGGCGCGCGTGTTGCGGCCGGGAGGGATGGCGGCAATCCTGAATTATTCATACCGGATGTCGCCCGCCGCCGATTCCTCCGACATCCGCCATCTCGCCCGAATATGCGCCATGGACGTCCTCATCGATGGCGAGATGCCTTTCCGTCGATGGGACGGCACCGCCTTTCTTATTCGTCGTACCGGCGGAACATAACCGACGGACCGAAGTTCGGCTCCCAGACCACTTGCGCAGAATCTGGAAGACCCAGGAGAAGAAGATGGCGTCCGGCGGTAAGAAACACATGGGACGCGGCAGTCAGGGCAAAGGTGCAGGGACCGGAGCGAAGACGACGGTTCCGAAAGACATGATTGGCGAAAATGACGTCCTGTCGAACCGGGATAAGAAACAGCATACAAAAGAACGCGGCCTCGACAGCAATCGGATCAAGTCCGATCAGTATCAGGACCACGCGGCAAACCGGATCCCGGAAGACTGATCTTGCGGCGAATATCGCAAGACTTTGCAGGCTCGCAACGGATCAGTTCAGGCAAAGGGTTTTCGCTCCGCCACGATCTGCTGCGGGGCTGAAGCTGATCGGCGGCTGGAAGCGCCTTGCAAACTCTGGCCGTGTATGGTCTCAAGTGAATCTCGAAGGGGCCACATTTGCTAAGAGAATGCCATGTCTCGTCCGAGCCAGCGCGATCCCGTCAGCCAGGCAAGCCTGGGCATAGACCAAGAGATCGCGTCGTTGTTGACCGCCATTGAGCAGGAAAAAGTTCCTGATCGCCTGGCCAAGCTCGCGATCGAGTTGCAGAATGCGCTGATCGAGAAGCGCCGGTGCAAAAAGGAGAACTGACGGCAAGCCTCATCGATGCCTGTCAGCGCCTCTGTCCCAGTGATCTTCCGCGAGATGGTCGTGTCTTTCGACCAGCGTTTGCGATGAGCTTTCATCAAGGAATTCCAGGACGCTTGCACGCGCCCGGTTGAGACGGCTTTTAACGGTCCCGACTGCGCAATCGCATATCTCCGCGGTTTCTTCGTAGCTGACGCCCAGCACACCGATCAGCGTCAGTACCTCGCGCTGATGTATCGGAAGCTTCTGCATAGCGCGGTAGACTTCCTTGGTCCGAACGGACCAGTCCTGCGAGGCTTCCGAAATCGGCCGGCTGGAGGCGCAGTCAAGCAAACCGGGCGCCTCCCTAGCTGCCGCCTTGACCCGCGTATAATGCGTATTGCGCATGATGGTGAAAAGCCAGGACTTCAATCTCGTCCCCGGCTCGAACTTGTCCAAGTTCGCAAGCCCCTTGGTCAGGGTCTCCTGCACCAAATCGTCGGCATCATCGGGCAAGCGGCAAAAAGTGCGCGCAAAAGCACGCAAGGCAGGAATGAGGTCGACGACAGCGACCTCGCCCGGTACGCAGTCAGGCACGGCATGGCCTTTGGGTAACACGGTTCTCACCCCAGCAGAGAGAGTTGATGGGCATTGATTAGGGAGAATGCGTGACGATGATGATCGTTCCTGTTGTAAACGAACTTGCTTGAACGCCTCCGGCCAACCAATGGGGTCGCCATTCGAGCTAGAGAAACCAACTCGCGACCAATCCGCCGAGGCCGCAAAGATCACCACGCTCGTTATGCTCCGAGGTTGTTCGTGGTCCGACTATTGACCCGGCCGCCCGTGATCCTGCGATCATTCGTCAGCAAAAGGATCAACACTAGCGGAGGAGTAGAAAAGACCTGCAGACCAATACCTAAATTGGATGTTGCGAAACCCTTGCAGGAGCCCGATTGCTACAGGCGAGAGCGCCGCGCGGCCTCGGTGCCTGCGCTCGCCAATCGGGCGACCGCCTCGATCAGCACTTTGGAGTCTACTGGCTTCGACAGTCTCGGCGAATCCCGGAACTGATCGGGAAAGACCGTTGCGCTGTCATAGCCGGTGAGGAAGAGGAAAGGAACGTGGCGCGCTGCGAGGTGCTCGGCAAGCGGGAAACTGCGTTCGCCATGCAGGTTCACGTCGAGCACCGCCCCATCGAGTTCGACGCCATCGATCTGCTCGAGCGCCTGTTGAACCGAGGGCGCGGGCCCCACCACATGGCAGCCCGCATCGGTCAGTTCGTCGGAGAGGTCGAGCGCAACCAGGAAAGCGTCCTCGACGACGAGGATCCGCAGGCCCGATAATGGAGCGCTCTTGTTCATGCGTAGCCGGGCAGCGGCTCGAAGGCTTCGGTTCGGGCAAGGGGGATTTCAAGCAGGCACTCCAGGCCGGTGGGCCGGAAGTTCAATTCGACACTCCCCCTCAGCTCGTACTCCAAACTCTGCTGGATGAAAGTGGTTCCAAAATTTCTGCGGGATGGCTCTTCCACGGCCGGACCGCCGAGTTCCTTCCAGCTGATCGAAAGCATGCCCGGCTTCACCACGTTCCAGGAGACCTCGATGCGTCCGGTCTCGACGGAAAGCGCCCCATATTTGGCGGCGTTGCTGGCAAGCTCGAAGAACACCATGCCGAGTGCCGCCGCCGTTGCCGCATCGAGGTGGAACGGCCGGCCGTGAACGACTAGATTCTGGCGTCCCGTGCTGCTGTAGGGGGAAAACGTCGCCCTCAGCAGTTCCTCGAGGTCGGCGTCGCCCCAATTGTGGGAAGACAGGACCTCATGCGTGCGCGCCATCGCGTGCAGTCGCTCATGGAATGATGTCGCGAATTCCCCCATTGAGCTTGACGAGCGGATCATGCGCGAGGTCAGTGCGGTGATCGTGGCTAGGATGTTCTTCACACGATGCTGCAGCTCGTGCAGCAGCCTCTCCTGAGCGCGCTCGGCCTCCTTATGGTTCGAGACATCGACCAGGGCCGCAATAGCGCCCCGAACCCTGCCGGACTCGTCAAACAGCGGATTGGCCGACATCATCACGTCGATGCTTGAGCCGTCCCCCTGGGCGATTCGGGCTTCGTAGCCGGGGACGGGCTTGCCCGTTCGCATCGCCTTCTGCAGCGGCTGCTCGTGCGTTTCCACCACGGAGCCGTTCACCATCAGCGGCAGGACCGCCGGCACAGTGCTGAGCTTGCCGTCCGCGGCGCGCCGGCCGGCGAGCTCGGCCGCGCGGCGATTGGCGCGGATGGCATCGCCGTCGTCGTCTTCGGCGATCAAGATGCCGACAGGCACAAGATCCAGAACAGTCTCCAGGCTTTCGAGGCGGTTGCGCAGGTCGTGCGACAGCGCGCCGATCTTTTCCTCCGCCTGCGCGATCTGGGTAATGTCGACGAAGGTGACGACGACGCCGGCGATGACATTGTCGACGGTACGATAGGGCATCACGCGCATGATGTATCGCTTGGCGCTTTCAATGACTTCCACCTGCCTTTCTATCGTCCCCAGCCGCTGCAGCACCTGCTCCATGTCTGCCTGCAGCCGGTCCGCGGCAAAGCGCGGCCGCACATGCGCGAGCGGCCGGCCGACATCGCTTTCGACCAGCCTGAACAGGTCCCGCGCCGTCGGCGTGAAGTTCTTGACGCAAAGATCGCGGTCGAGGAACACGGTCGCGATCTGCGTGCTCTCGAGCAGGTTGGACATGTCGTTGTTGGCGCGGCTGAGCTCGTCGACGCGGATGTTGAGCTCGGCATTGACGGTCTGCAATTCCTCGTTGATCGATTGCAGTTCTTCCTTCGAGGTTTCCAGTTCCTCGTTCGAGGACTGCAGCTCCTCGTTGATGGAGGACAGTTCCTCGTTGGAGGATTTCAACTCCTCGTTGGAGGATTCTAGCTCCTCCGTCGTGATCTGCAGCCGTTCCCTGGTTTCCCGCAGCTCCTTTTCGAGCTGACTGACATTGGCGCTTTCGACATCGTCGGTCGTGTGGACGGGCTCGTCCTCTGCCTCCGCCTTTATCCCGCCGATATCGCGGAAGACCAGCATGTAGAGCGGATCCGAATTGCCGTCGACCGGCAGCGGCTGCACGGCGAGGCTGATCGTCTGGCGTCCGCCATTGGTGCCGATGCTGATCTTGTTCTGCACCGCCATCTGTCCGGTGCTGACTGCCTTGTGAAGGGCAGCGCGCAGGTCCATGCGCAGCCCGCGACGGGCCATGGAGAAGACGTTGTGGTCGGGCGCGCCGGCGGCAAGTTCCAGATATTTGCCTGTCCCGCCCGAGCTGTGCATCAATTCGCCGGCGGCGTTGACGACCACGTAGGCCGGAGCATAGCGCTCGACCAGGAAGCGTTCGGCAACTTCTTGCAGGGTTCCTGTCGTTGCCCGCGGGCGCGTGCTGGGAACAGCCTGCCTGGCGGCGGCGGCAAGTGGGAATTCCGGCAGGCGTTGCGCGGCGACCCATAGCGGCCGGCGCGCGCCACTTCCAGCGCACGCTCGTCGATGTCGGTGGCGAAGATCTGCAGGTTGGGAGAAGCGGCGCCCCGCGGCGCGTTCTCCTTCAAAAGCATGGCGATCGAATAGGCTTCCTCTCCGGTGGCGCAGCCGGGCACCCAGGCCCTGATCGTCTCGTCCGGCTTGCGGCCCCCGAAAAGCTTCGGAATAACTAAGCTCTCTAGCGCATCGAAGGCCTGCGGGTCCCGGAAGAAGCTGGTCACGCCGATGAGCAGGTCCTGGAACAGAAGGTCGACCTGCTGCGGCTCGTCGCGCAGCCGCTCGTAGAAAGCCGTGGGATCGTCGATCTGCAGCACCTGCATGCGGCGTTGGATGCGCCGCAGGATGGTGTTGTCCTTGTAGCCGCTGAAATCATGGCCCGTGCGCGTACGCAACAGCCCCGTGATCCGCGAAAGCTGTTCGCCCACTTCGCGCTTGCGGCGGTCGCGTTCGCTTTCATCGCGGTTGGCGTGGCTGAAATAGCCGACGAGCTTCGCAGCCATCTCCTCGGCCGGCAGCACCATGTCAACCAGGCCGCTCTGCACGGCGCTGCGCATCATGCCATCATATTCGGCGCTCTGCTGCGCCAGCGTTAGGCCGCCATGTTCCTTTATTGCCCTGAGCCCGATCGTGCCGTCGCTGCCGGTTCCGGAAAGGATCAGCCCGGCCGCATCCTCCCCTTGATCCTGTGCCAGGGACGTGAAGAAATCGTCGATCGGCGTCCGCTTCGCGCGCGTGGCGGCCATCTTGGCCATGTTGAAACGCTGTCCCCGGATGGTCACCGAGACGCCCGGCGGGATGACGTAGATGTTGTTCGGCTCGACTTCCGCGCCTTCGACCGCGGTCTGCGTTTCGATCGCGGTGGAGCGCTGGATGATGCTCGCGAGCACACTCTCATGCTCGGCATCGAGGTGTTGGATCACGACATAGGCAAAGCCGCTGTCGGCCGGCACTTCCGGAAAGAACTTCTGCAACGCCGCGATGCCGCCGGCCGATGCGCCGATGCCGATGACAGGGAACAGCGCGGGCTCTCTCTCATCCTGGCGCGGGCTAGTCCGTGCCTTCCTTGTGCTTGCCTTCCTCGCCGCCTGCGCCATTGCCTGTTACCTGTGTCCGCCTGCTTTCCAGGATGCGCTCGATGACGGAGGCATCCGCTTCGTATTCCCTCGCCCGCTTGCCGAACTCGCTGGCGAGTTGGGAGCGATGTCGCGTCTTCTCCCGCTCCGCCATGCGCCGGGCAAACTCCGCCCGCTGCTGATGCGACCGCAGCAGGCTCCACAGGATCTCGTCCGCCTCGATCGCCTGCGCCTCCATGATCGCATCGGTGGTGAAAGCGTGCCCGGTATGGCACCGATAGCGCAGCATGTCACCGTCCTCGATCTCCCACAGCGGCCCGTGGCATTCCGGGCATGTAAACACCGACAGTTGCCCAAGTCGATCTGGTTCTTTCATGGTCGAATGCTCCTGTGCCGCGATTGCGGCCTCCAGCCTGACCGTCGGTGGGGCCGGCAACGTTTCTCCGGCCGGCTCGGCCGCCAGCTTGCCCAGCAAGCCGCCGAGTTTGGCGGCGGGTTCGCAATGATCGATGTCGACATAACGCAGCGCGCTTTCCACCATGGAAGGCACCAGCGCGTCCTTGGGATGCTGGACCACCGCGAGGCCGCCGACCGCCTTGATTGCCCTCAGGCCGGCGGTGCCGTCGGAAAGCGCGCCCGACAGCAGCACGCCGACGACGCTTGCGCCGAAGCTCAGCGCCGCCGAGCGGAACAGCGGGTCTACCGCCGGCCGCGCGAGGTTTTCGCGCGGGCCGCGGCGCAGCATCATGTGATCGTCATGCAGAAGAAGATGGAAGCCGGGCGGCGCGACATAGATGTTTCCCATCTTGAAGGACTCGCCGTTCTTGGCGCCGGAGGCTTTCAGCGCTCCCGCACGGTCGAGGATTTCCGGCAGATAGCTGACCTGGCCGACATGGACCACGACGAACACGGCCGCCGGTAGATCGGCAGGCAGGTCGCTCACGATCGCTTTCAGGGGCTCAACCCCGCCAGCGGACGCCCCGATGACGATGATGCAGCGGTTGCGCGCCTTAGCTTGCCGCGAGCTTGTCTCGGCCTCGCGGGCAGGTGAGATTCGGTTTCGAAAGTCGGCCATGGCACCCCTTTCGGGTCGCCCCCGGCCCATAACACAATGGCCGAAGTCAGGACTCTGTTCCATGGGCGGCGCACGCAACGATCGCCGGATCGGCAACAGCACGAACGGGTCTCGGCCGAACATGCGCAATGGGGTGCCGGCCTGCTTCCCTCGGGCCTCCGCAAGGACCGGTCGCCTGTCCGGCTGTCATTCGAGCCCCACGGCGGAACTTTCCATGCCCTCTCCCGCGCGAGATTTGAAGGAACCAATAGCGCCGAGCATTTGTTTTCTCAGTTCAGGTTCGGCGGGTGGGCTCCGCAACAAAGGGAGATAGCCATGAAGGTCGGCAGTTGCATGACAAAGGACGTTGCCGTCGCGAATCCCGAACAGTCGATCCGCGAGGTGGCGCTGATGATGGGCAAGCTCGACGCCGGCGTCGTGCCTGTCGGTGAAAATGACCGGCTGGTGGGGATGATCACCGACCGGGACATGGTCATCCGCGGGATAGCGCTGGGCAAAGGTCCCGATACCAAGGTGCGCGATGTCATGAGCCAAGAGGTAAGATATTGCTTCGATGACGAAGACGTCGATCATGTTCTTGCTAACATGGGAGACTTGCAGGTGCGCCGGCTCCCGGTTCTGAACCGAGACAAACGGCTCGTTGGCATCATCTCCCTCGGAGACCTCGCAAGAAAGGGTGAAACACGGGAGGCTGGAGAGGCTTTGAGCGGCATTTCGGCGCCGGGCGGTGTTCATTCGCAGACCGCCCATTGATGACAACGACGACATCGGGGTCTGTTTGATCGTCGGTTGACGCCCGCCGGGCGTGACTGGGTTGCGGCGGCCACATCGCGGCTTCGCAACCTGATCACGTCCTGCGGACCGACCGTGGTGATGGTCCCTCTCTGTCCGCCTATGCCAACTCTGTCTGGCCCACAGCGCCGAAGCTCTTTGCAGAGGTAGCGCGTAGTGTTGCGCTCTCCGGTCATTGCTTGACCGTCACCTCTCCGTCTTTCCGACGCCTGGCTTCATAACCAGCCTGAGGTCCGCCCGGCTTCCGCTGCTCACCGAATAGGCGCGCGTGATTTCGGCGCCGAACAGAAAGATTTGAGCCGAGTAATAGACCCATAGTAGCACCACCATCAGCGCGCCGGCGGCGCCATAGGAAGTGGCGATCGAACTGCTGCCGATGTACCAGCCGATCAGCGACTTGCCGATGGTGAAGAGAAGCGCGGTGACCAGCGCACCGACAGCGACATCGCGCCATTTGAGACTGCGGTCCGGCAGGACCTTGTAAATCGCCGCGAAGAGCAGCGCGATCAACGCGAACGAAACGATCGTATTGATCGAACTCACAATCAGTTCGCCGAACGGCAGGTGTTGGTTGATGACATCGGCCAACAGCGAGATGGCCGTGCTCGCCGCGAGCGACACGAGCAGCATGAAGCCGAGCGCGGCGACGAGACCAAGGCTCGCCGCCCTCGCCCGCACCAAACGCGAGAGCGACATGGCCCTTGGCTCGACCTTCCAGATCTCATTCAGCGACTGCTGCATCTCGCCAAAGACGCCGGAGGCTGTGATCAGGAGCGTCACCAGCCCGATAATGGTGGCAAGCGCGCCGGACCAGGGACGCGAAGCGGTCTCGATCGTCGCCTTCAAGAGGTCGGCGCTCTGCGGACCCATCACGCCCGATATCTGGGCCGAGAGCGCGAGCTGGGCGGCGTCCTTGCCGACGACGAGACCTGCGACCGCCACAACGATCAGAAGGATCGGCGCAAGAGAGGTGGTGGCATAGAAGGCAATCGCCGCCCCATGGCTCAGCGCGTTGTCATCCATATAACCGCTGACGCTTTCTTTCAGCAGAAGCCAGGCCTCCTGAAGCCAGCCGGTCCTTGATTTCCTGTCTTCCGCCATGCGCTCGACACCGAATTGAAGCGGGCCGGGTGGGACAAGAGCTCGACTGCCTTTTCGTTGGCCAGGATGTGAAGCCGGAAAAACCACCCTGTTCTCTTTGCCACCAGGTCCGGCTGACGCGGCCCGCAGAGGTCAATGACGCCGCGGGCGGGAGGTTCCGATCTATTCGCTTGCGGGGTCTTTTGGACATCGCGCTGGGCCTTCACGCCGCCGATGCCGTCGTGAACGCGACTGCGCGATCAGGTCGAAGCTGGCGCTCGTTGAAGGCTAAAAGAATGCCCGGCCGAAACCGGGCAGGAGACTTTGTAGGAGCCGATGATGGGACATCCGGCCTCGCTAATGTATTCGCACCTTATGACGGAGTCATGAAGGCCGCCATCCTCCAGGAACAAACCCCGGATTGGTGCGTATTGGCTGAACAGCCGGGTCCAGATGGGGGCACAATGTCAACTCACAAGAAGCGCCACACCCAAAGTGCATTCTCGCTTTGTGGAGACCTGATGTTGGCACCCGCTGTCGTCGCCATGCGCCTTCCGCTGATTGCTTTGGATGCAAGCAGCCGTGCCCCGAAAGGGATTGAGGCGATGCTTGCGGTCAACGAGAACGCGCTCGCCTTCGCCGAAGGCATGGCCGCTACGCAATTGGTGATCTTACGATCGGCGCTAAGGTTTTGGCCGGAAGTTCTATCCGGCCGGAGCCCGTCTTTTCTAAGCGGCGGTGCTCTGAAGGAGTCCATGGTCGCAGCACTCAAACCTGCCGGCCGCCGCGTCCGAACAAATTTCAACCGGCTCTCCAAACCGGGCTGATTGGGGCCAGATTGATGTTCTGGCCCGAAGCGGTCGCGGACCGCCGGCAATCGAGCTTTCTGACGACGGCAGTTGAGGCTGCCGGCCGTGGCAGACATGCCCGCGTCGATCAGCTCTTGGAGTGTCCAGCCGTCATGTTCGCGTTTCAAGGGCCAGCTCGGCCTTTTGGCTGAATTTTGATTTATTAGTAGATGCGCATATACTCGTTCGCCGGCATCGTGTTCCCTAAGCCCCTGCCGGCCAAGGCCCGGTGGCCACCCCCATAGCCACCCAAGGCTACCGGGCCACCTGCCCCGCCTAGAGGCGCCCAAGGCTGCCCTGCAATCGCTCGCTATGGGCGAGCCAAAATGGAAGACCCGGAACAACCCTCCTCGCTCCAAGTTCGGGTCGCTGCTTGGAGCGATCATGAAGACATACCGAGTTGAAGAGATGGCTGGCGACCAGGTGGTGGCTTATCACGTTGCCAATGCCCGTGCCCCTTGGGAGGCTGCTCAGAAAGTCACCGGCAAAGACGTCCTGGCGAGACGGGATGAACATTTCTGGGTGCGGGTGACCGATGAAGGAAACCGCGCAATTTACAAATATGCCTTCAGGCTTGACGCACCGGACTGCCTTTGAGGCTCCGTCCGGTCGGGCTTGGGAAAGGGAGGCGGCGCATTCGGGTCCGGGCAATCGACGCTTGGCACCTTTCCGCAGGGTGATGCGGGATCATTGCCCGCACCACCATACCGCTCTACGAGTTTTGCGAACCCGTAGGCGAAGGCGGCGACAAGCGCCAGGACAACCGCTATCCGAACGGCCATTGGAGATTATACCCCGGTCGGCCTGCGGATAGTAATCACTACTGCTATCCCGGCGAGCCGCCGGCCAGGCTGAATTAGCCGGATCAGCAGAAGAGCCCGCCGCACCTCCTCCGCGGGCGGGCTCTTTGCGTCGGGGTCAACCCGACCAAGGCGCGCTCGACCGTCTCTGTTTGCCGGGAGCTGCGCCCAGAAAGCGAACTGCAGCGGCACAGAATTGTTCCAAGACAGACAAGAGAGCCCGCTCGCCTGAGGTCGAACGGGCTACGCCTTCGCGCGGCGCGGTGAACCTCGGCCGGAGACACACGCCGCGCGACCCAACCGGGACGATTGGCAGAATGATCGCTTCCGCCGATGCGACAGAAGTCCGAGAGGCTGACGCTTTGGTCCCCATGCTGAAACCTAAGCCTCGCTGCATCATTTGATAGAGCCGGTGAGGAAGTGCGTCACCTTCCTGGTCGGTAGCAGCTAGATAGATGCCCGCCATTTCCTGCCTGGAGTGACGGGCATCGTCCTTATTGGGACGCCGCGCCGTTCACGAGCGAGACGACGATCACGGCCGTAACGGCGGACAGGCGGTCACGCTTGACCAGGACGGGCTTTTCATAGGTGCGCTTCATGGCGAATCCCCCTTGCTGAAGTTGGCTCGCCGATCTGGCTGAGGCAGCACCCGACCGTCATTTAAAAAAGATGTAGGTCCGGAAGTAGCGACGCAAGGGCCGAAGCACGCGGAAAGCGGCGCTGATCGACGACAAGGCCCTACAGACAAGGCCATACAAAAGAAAAGCCCGCCGACCAAAGCCGACGGGCCATCTTCCCTCAAAACTGCTGTGCGCCCCGTTCCCAGATGGTCCGCCGGATTCCGAGAACCCCGCACAAGCGTTTCCTAATACAGTCGCGCCCAAAGGGCTGTAGCCCAGCGGCAACAATGACGAATATTCACAAGAGGCGAGCGGCAGGCAGTCCAGTCCGTTCAGACCGTTACCTACCTAACGGTAGCCTGGATAGCGAAACGAGTTCATTCTCGTCCACAATTCCCACCATGAAGTTGGCGATGATGCGAGAGGCCAGCGCCTCACGTTGCTCGGTCGTTTGACTATCATTTTTCAAGCGGTCGAAGACGCGGGCCAGAAATTCCAGCTCTTCCGGATCGAAAATTTCCGCTTCCAGTGCTCTTTGGCGGATCGCCATGGCGGTGAACTCCTATTCGGGCCTGGCTCTGCCGGCAGGCTTGCGCATGCGAACCCCAATGGGGAAACTCGAATTTGATTTCAATATGGAACTCCCGTGAGCGTTCCCTTAGCGCGCGATCTAAAAGAAAGGCCCGCCCCTGATGGGAGCCAGGGAGCGGGCCTGCGGAGAATGGGAGGCTCCGCCCGGCGGCTGTGCACAGATCGGGAGGGAATTGCGCCGCCGCGCCCCAAACCTCTTCGAATGCGAGGTGTTCCGCGATGGCGGAACATTTTCTTGGTGATCCGTTTGTCTCGGGCAGGAGGAGTGTTTCCGTACCGGTTGTCATCGGCATAGGCTTTGCCATCGTTCAAGCCTGCGCACGCTGACACACCCTCTGTTTCATTTCAGGACGGAATATGCTGGCATCAGCCTTGCAAATAGGATGATGCCGGTACCCTCCCGGGTCGGCACTCGTCGGGCTTGGGGCTGGGCTATGGGGCGGCGAGCCCGGCGAGTTCTCAATACATTAGCAACTGCTTGTAGACATAGATGAACAGGCGGATAATCAGGCCACGCGCGTACGAGGAGCTTTGAGGGAGTTCCAGCCATGCGACCGATCCTGCTGATCGTCGCCGCCCTTGCCGCGTTCTTCATCTGGGATGGCGTGGCGAACAAAGGCGCCTATCGAATTGCGCTGATGAAAACATAGACCAGTCCGAGCACTTCCCAGGTCTAGTGCGGGTTGGTTGAACCAATGATTTGAAAGCATTGTCGCTCCGGACGGAAGTCGGACATCCAAACGCATTGGTCCCAGTACTGAAACATTAAGCCCGTTCCGACATTTGGTAGAGCCGGCGGAATCCTTCAGTCGTCGGCGGAGAGAGGTCAGGTACCCGCCATACACTCCCCCGGGTGGCGGGTACCTGTTTGGGTTTTCAGCCGTCAAGCCGCCTTCGCGGTGCTGCTTCGCACATGAAGGGTATCGACCTACAAGTTCAGTGGACCAGAAAGCCCGTCGCGCAATGGCGCAAGCGCGACGGGCTTCTGTTGCTTACGGAGTAGTGCGGCCGCACCCTGAATGGGAGAAAACGAGTGTGGTCGCATGTTACCAACCCGACCGCACCGTTCGGGTTCCATCAGCCTGCTCGAATATTAGCGCCAGCTTGAAGCCGTAATATTGGCTGCACTGATCCGGCTCGGCTTTATCCTTATGAATGCGTTCCGGCTATACAATCAGGGGTATATGCTCATTGGTCAGCCGGCGCCGTGTTGCGATTCCGAGCCCCCGCCGGTCAGGCCCGGCTCAATTCTGGCCTTTGTCGGCCAGAGAGCCGGGCCGCTCCGGACACCGGCGCGGTGTACGCCTTTTGGAGAACTACTTTCTTTGCAGACAGCAATTAAAGTATCTTGCAGGAAAGGAGTGCTAAAATGCCGAATGAGAGCAAAAGGCTTATTGAAAAGAATTCCGAAAAGCTTGTTTCAGAGGCCAACGCGCGCCGCGATTTTCTCAAGCAGGCTGGACGCTTTGCTGCGGTGACGCCTCCGGCCATTACATTGCTGCTCGGCACAAGCTTGAACTCCAGGGCGATTGCCAAATCGGGAGGAACACGTCCGGGCAATGGATGGGGTGACAAGAACCACGTTCACGTCGGGCCCAAGCCAAAGTTTCTTAAATCCGGCAACGGAGGGTCGCGGGGGGACAGCTATGGCGGCGGAGCCCATGGGGGCTCGAGGTCCGGCGATCCCAACTAGTGCCGTCGAGGAACGACCTTTTTCCGCTCGACTGAGGTTAGACAGGCCGGCGCATTGGTCGTTATGCTAGAAACAACTTGCCCGATGCATCATTTGGTAGGGCCGGCGAGGAAATGCGTCACCTTCTTCGTCGGCAGCAGTGAAAATAGATGCCCGCCATTCCTGGAATGACGGGCATCTGTTGCGTCTTTCGGCTAGAGCCCTCTCCCAGTGCTGCATCGCCTGAGGATCATTTCGCACAAGCTCTTCCGAACGCGCTCATTTGCTCAGAACCCGTCTACGCGAACTTCGGCTTTAGTGGACTTGTTCCAGCCGAGGGCACCAGGCTTTAGCGCACCTTCTCGAGTTCTTCCAACAGCTGGTCAGCATCGGTCACACCGCGTCCAAAAAGGCTCATGACTTTGACCGCGACGTTTTCGCGCTCGTCCTTGCGTTCGATCTTGTGACTGGAGCAGTAGTCACTCACCGCCTTGGCCAGAATGTTGACCTCTGCAGGTTCAACTATACCGCATCCCGCACTTTTGGGCGGGACAGCATTGCGATCGATTCCACGCATCGTTTACCTCACCCCGATACGCCACAACGGGGAAAGGATACACCCAAAAAAAGTCAGCTACGAGTCAATTGGATCGGACTGAGGTCCCGGGCAAATAGCCGATTGCCTCCATGCTGCGCTACCGAGCAACGGCCGCCCACCGAACTTTTGTCCGGCGTCACTGCGCGGTCTGTGAATTTCGTCTCGGCAGGAGCCTTATCGGCTTGGTTCGCGCATGACATTATAGAGCAGCAGGCCGGCCAGTAACGACACGACTGCGCTTAGCATATCATCGCCGGTCAGCCCTGATGAATACGCGAAAGTTGATGCCAGTTCGGCCATCGTTCGACCCAAGGAGTGCGGGATTGCCCGAGGAGAACTTTTAGATGCCGCTAAAGTTCCTAGTGAGCGCTGGCGGGCTGTCTCCTCATGCCGCGAAGGTGTTTCGGGCTCGTCCCAAGCGGAGGAACGCTAGACCCGTTGCCGTGACCCGCCAAGGTTAGACAACGGGCCTAGCTATCGGTTCGCTTCTCAAGTCGGTGACACTGTCGCCGCAAACCGAACCCAACTCCAAAGCCCAGGGCAACGCCCGCCCAGTCATCTACGCAGTTCATTAGCAGGTCCGCAGTAACAAATGTTAATGGTACACTACTGGCTTGGCGAGAAAGGCGCCGCTGGAGGAAAGACTGACGCAAGCGACCTTGGCCCGTCGCAGCGCCCAAGGGATCCGCGCAACGGGCCAAGTAACCCGGCCTTCGGCTTTGTTGAGGCCGGTCCTCCCATCCTCCGCCGTGGCGGGCGGAGTACCGTCAATCCTGCACGAGCGAGCAGTCCGTTTTCGATAACTTTTGTTAGTCCCGCCTAAAATTGCCGCTTGCCGCGCCTGGAACATTCCTGCGCGGCCGCTGTTATCCCCTGCCGGAGGAAGAAGCGATGGCAGACGACAAGAGCAAGCGTGGCGGCGGTGACCGCAACCGGGTATCAGCGGACGATGACTACGAAGTACGGCATTTCGCCAACAAGGTCGGGCTGACGGCTCAACAAGTTCGCGATCTCATCAAACAGCACGGCAACGACCGGAAGACCTTGGAACGCGAGGCCGAAAAGCTTCGCGGATGACCAAGATCCCGCACGAGCGTCGATCGCCGTGACGCCAAACCATGAGCAAGCGCAGCCGAGCCGCTTGAACTGGACGCTGAATAGCCGGTCAATCATCGTCATCGCTTGTGACGCGACGATATCGGAAGCGATTGCGGATGTGCGCGTTGAAAAAGCGGCCCTTGGCAAAGGCTGATCGGAATGCCGCGAACGTCTCCGGCGGCACCCCCTCGAACTCGTAGCGTTTCCCGCTGGTCACAAACCATACGGAAAGAATCCCTTTGGCCGGATCGTATTTTGTTTTCTTGATCGAGGTGGATGGCATGGCGCGGCACCCGGTGGTCTGGCATAGAGCGAACGATCCGGCCGGCCTTTTGTTTCCGAAGCTAATGAGTGAGAGCCAAGTCTCGCAGCCGACGCCGCCGTCCCAGATGCGGACGGGCAGCGGCAGCGCGAGCGCCGCATCCCATGGCATCGAAAAAGCCCGCAGACCGGAGCCTGCGGGCTGAGTATTCTGGAGGTTGGTACCTGAGTGCGCAAACCTGGCAACGTGCGCAGCAGGCATCCAATCAACAAAATCCGACAGCGACCGTTCCCTAAAAATCTGGACCTCGGCCACCGGTCCCAGCGAATGCGGGACAAATGTCGTACGGGCCAACTCAAAGGTCGGGGGCAGGAAACATCTTGCGAGAAATTTCATTGGGTCGCGACTGGCGAGGATGAGCCCCTGCCACCCTCGAGGTCATCTCAACAGACGGAGAGTTCGCAAAGGTTGCCAGGCAGGCCGAGCGGCTGGGCGATAGCAGGTAATGGCAAATCAGTCTGTTCATCGGCCCCCGCACTGTTCGAGGCTCTTATCCTCGGTCTGGCACTTAAGATTGGAACCACGGAGGCAATTATGATCGAAATTTCCAACGCCTTGGCCACCAAGTTGACGGGTCTCCAAGAAAGGCTGCGGGCGGCCAACGTGAGCATGGATGACATGCAGGCATTTCAAAGGGTCGCCGACCATATGGACAACGGTCGCGGCGGCATCGACGCCGACGATCTGATCGCGCTCTCCTTTGTCATGTCGGATGACGCTGAGCGATCGCAGATGGGAACAGCGCCGGCGATCGAGCCTGCAGCCCAGAGGCAGCATCGGTCTGTGGGCCGATCCCGCGGCACGAAAGGGACGAGCTAGATCGTTCCGCATAAGGCGGGCTGAACGCGCCCCTATCCGGGTTAATTGCTGGCTGCTTGGCTTTCAATCGGATTTGCCCGAGTCTTCAAATCCAACGATTGCAGCCAGGATGGCATCGTAAGCGCTCCCGATCTCCTCTTCAATCTCGTGCTCGGAAACACCCACGGCCTTCGCATCTGCAAAGAGCTTGGTCGTCAATTCCGCGACGGAAATGATGTCAGCGCCGACGCTGCCGCGCATCACGTTGTTGGTAATCCATTCGCCAAAGAATTCGGCCCCGCGTTCGCTCATAGGCGATGCCGCGCCTTCAGAAAATGAGCCTCTCGAAGCAGGGAATTCCAATCGGTCCCGATCAACTCGATCAGTTCGCGGGCTTGCTCTTCGGAAATGTCTGCCTCCCTGGCCAATCGGCCGGCCAGGATCTCAACGGCACCGTCATGCGAGTCGCCTTTGTCGGTGTGCTCGTTCATCGAAACCTCCTAGCCTTGAAAACTGCCGAAAGGCCGACAGGTTCAGGCTTGTGCCGAAAATCTGAATTCCTTCGGACTCTTCCCAGCGTCTGCGACTGCCTTGCCGGCCGCTTGGCCAACCAGATTATCTGGGCGGCCCGTCAGGCCGGATTACCAAGACGGCCGGCGGATCGAGAACCGCCTTTTTCATCAAGACCTTCATATAGGCGGCCGCGGTCAATAGCCCCCAATGATCGGCAGGATCTCGCCGGTGATATAGCTGGAGCATTGCGGCGAAGCGAGAAATACATAGGCAGGCGCGATCTCTTCCGGCTGGGCTGGCCGTTTCATCGGGGTCTTTGCGCCAAACTGCGAGACCTTCTCCGCTTCCTTCTCCGACGGGTTCAGCGGCGTCCAAACCGGCCCCGGCGCCACGGCATTGACGCGAATGCCCTTGCTGATCAGGTTACCAGAGAGCGCCCGGGTGAAGGCGTGAATGCCGCCCTTGGTCATCGAACAATCGATGAGTTCCTTCGAGCCTTCGATGCCGGTGACCGACCCGGTGTTGATGATGGCCGAACCCGGCTTCATATGCGGAACGGCTTCCTGGGCCATGTGGAAGTAGCCGTAGAGATTTGTCTTCAGCGTGGTGTCGAAGTGTTGCTCGGTGAGGTCGGCGAAATCGGTCGAATGCACCTGGAAGGCAGCGTTGTTGACGAGCACGTCGAGCCTGCCGAAGGCCTTCAGCGTCCGCTCCACCGCCTTGTGGCAGAAGGTCCGCCTGGCCACGTCGCCGCGCATGATGATGCAGCGCCTGCCTTCGGCCTCGACTGCCTGCTTTGTCGCCTTCGCGTCGCGATCCTCGCTGAGATAGGCGATGGCGATATCCGCCCCTTCCCGGGCGAACAACACGGCAACTGCGCGGCCGATGCCGGAATCGCCGCCGGTGATCAGCGCCACCTTGCCTCCCAATTTGTTCGACCCCTGCCAGAACGGCGCGTCGTAGAGCGGCGCGGGCTCGATCGCCCATTCCTCGCCGGGTTTGGGATGATGCTGCTTCGGGAAAGGCGGCACCGGGTATTCCCGTGCGCCGGCCTGCATGGCGCCTTGTGATTTGGATTTGCCGTTCGACTTGGCGCGATCGGTCGCGTCGACCTTGCGTTGCACGCTCCGCTGCTTGCTGGCCGCCTGCTCGGAGGTGGATTTGGTCCGCGGGGCCGATTTCATCGGTGTGGCGGAGTCGGTCATCCTGGCGGATTTCGTCGGCATCGGTGTCTCCTTCGCTTTCGAGGGACAACGCACGCGAACAGAAAAGGTTGGCCTCGCTCCGAAGCTGCCGGCTCTCAATCCGGACATCGGTCGCGACATCCGTCGGGACCTCAATCACGGCCGCCACAACCGCCGGCGCCGCTCGCCGGGACAGCGATCAGTAGGAGCAGGTTTTTTGACCGCCACGGGCCGGCTGAATGCAACTACCCGGCGGCAGCTTCGTTTTATGCGATCTCAAACAGGCGGTAGCACCATGAAATCCTTTCGGACCGATAATCCCTTGGCGGCGGCGCCGACCGCGGACCTCTTCGTCGAGCCCGCCCGGCCTGTGTGCGAATGGCTAGGACGGTGAAAGAGCCTTGAGCAGATTCCTGCCCCTCACCATCCACTTCGTCAACGGCGGCACGATGATGGTGTCGTCGATCGCTGACGCCAAGAAGGCGCTTGGCCGGAAATGGAAGAGCAAGGACTCACCAGCCTATCGCAAGGCGGTTCGGCTGGTGGAAGACGCGACCAACGGGATTTGCCGGCCGGCAATCGCCTTTGCCGCCTTCAAGAAGGCGGCCGCCGAGCAGGGTCTGCTGGAGCATGCGGGTCCCAGTGCAGCGCTCAGCATGCTCGACCAACTTTCGTCCCGCAACGGCAAGGGCACGCCGAAGTAACGCTCGCGCACCTCGGCTCGTCGTCCCGGCTTCAAAAAATATTTCGCGGGAACATCGGTCGATCCCACCGGTTTTGTTTGGTCAAGAAAGTCGAACGAAGGAGACGTCGATGGCAAAGAAAAGTTCGTCCGGCGCGGCGAACGGCTTGGAAAGCCTGTTCGTGGATGGCCTGAAAGACCTTTATTATGCAGAGAAAAAGATCCTGAAGACGCTGCCTAAGATGGCCAAGGCGGCGCAGTCACAGGAAGTGGGCGCGGCCTTCGAAAAGCATCGCACCGAGACTGAAGCTCAGGTCGACCGGCTCGAGCAGGTTTTCGAAATGCTGGGCAAGCCGGCGCGCGGCAAGACGTGTCCCGCGATCGATGGCATCATTGAAGAGGGTTCGGAGATCCTCGAGGAATACAAGGACGAGCCGGCGCTCGACGCGGGCCTTGTGGCTGCCGCCCAGGCGGTCGAGCATTATGAAATAGCGCGCTACGGCACGCTGATTGCCTGGGCGGAGCAACTGGGCCTGAAAGACGCCCTCCCCTTGCTGCGCGACACCCTCAAGGAAGAATCCGCTACCGACGAGACACTTAGCAAGCTCGGCGAAAGCGGTGCGAACAAGCGGGCCATGCAGGCGGCCGCGTAAGGCGCCCGATAAACGCTTATTCGCATGCCAAAAGTCGACTTGGCGACGCGGCCCCGGTCTCTTTGACCGGGGCCGCGATTACGGGCCCGCCTCCTCGCGAAACGCTGCAAGTTTTTCAGCGGAGCGGTCGCCTTCTTGGCGTCGCGCCCGCCTTCAGTTGATTTCTTTGCCGGTGCCCAGCGCCAAGGACAGGATAAACGGCTGCATTTCGGTGCAGTTCATCCGGCACACTATCCTCAGGCTGGCTTGGCGGGAAATTTCGTCAGGGTGAAAGTCCGGAGTTCAACATTGGAAAAAGCATTCAATCGGCTCGCGGAGAATGTCGCCCATGCCGCGGGTCGTGCATGGGCCTTCGTCTTGTGCGTGGTTTCGGTGGTCCTCTGGGCCATTGCCGGCCCGGCCTTTCATTATTCCGAGACTTGGCAGCTGATCATCAACACCGCGACGACGATCGTTACTTTCCTGATGGTTTTCCTGATTCAAAATACCCAGAACCGCGACGGCGTGGCCATTCAGGCGAAGCTCGATGAGCTCATTCGCTCAGGCCGCGCAAAAAACGACTTCATCGGCATCGAGCATCTCACGGAAGCGGAGGCCCAAGAATTCAGAACCAGGTGTGCCCAAACCAAGACCGCCAGCAAGGGGACGATCGCATCTCACGCCGAAAGCCGATTTAGTCGCCACGATGCTTGTTGTGGCCGCTTTCCTGATTCTTGCCGCGAAGCATGTTGCGATCATTGGGGTCGACGAGGTCGGGCGTGTCGCTCCTGAGGTCCGAACCTTTCCGCCGCGCTTCGCGCTCCGCGCCCGGCTGCTTCAGCTCCGCCTTGGCGTCGAATTCCTTGGGCGCGTTCTTCGTGTTCTCACGTTCTTCCAGAATGCGCACTTGCTGGTCATGGGTTCTGCGTCCGCTCACCGGTTCCTCCTGTTCTTTTGTCGGTAACGGCAGTTGGACTCGATCGTTCCGAACATGCGCAAGAGCGACCCGTCTGATCCTCGTTGTAACCGCTCAGACGAAAGACGCGGCAACGCAAGCCCCGCCAGAGGAACATTGGCAGACGGCGGCCGTTCTCAGCTCGAAGGAGGCGGCTCATGAGTGCAACCAAGGAGTTCTTTCGAAGCTGGCTCGAGGAGAACGTCGGGAACTTGCCTGCCGACACGCAAGTCAGCGTTCCGGTGCTTGTGCGACAGTTCGAGCAGGACGCCGACGCCGCGGGCTACGGGCACGAGGTTCGCGAGGAGGAAATCGGCAATATCGAAGATGCAATCGAACGGGCGCTCGACATGACGGCCGAGCAGGAGGACCCGACAGAATCAAATCAGCGGAAAGAGACCTCGCTTGCCCCGGTCATTGAAGCTCTCGAGGAGTCGGAACCGGCACAGGCGGAAGACCATGAGGATCGGGACTGACCGACTGCCGCACGGGATAGCCGGAACAAAGAGACAGCTCGCCTGTTGGGCTGCTTCTGAACAGATCGGCACGTGATCCGCCGACGTGGCAGGCCAGATAGGTAAGTAAGCCAATGACGAAGCATTCTGCAAAGGACGATCCGTCCAAACAGGGATCGGACAGTGACCGGGCGAGCGAGCAAGGCACAAAGCGAACAGATAAGCGTCTGCCGCAGGAAGATCCTGTCGAGGGCGCGCGTGACACGGTGGAACGCGAGCTTGAACGGCAAGATCGACCGGTCGACGCTGAGGGAAGAGAGCGCGAACGCAGGGCTCTCCAGGAACAGGTCGATGAGGAGACGAAGCTGCCTCAGAAGGGCTCGGCCTGAAAGCTCCTTCTTTGGAAGCCAGCGCCTGGGTACATCCGCCGCTTCTCTCAACAGCGGCTTGTGCCATGGCTCCGTAGCAGCACGGGATCATGCCTGACATCGCCACGTTCAACGACGTGGTCCTCCTCCTTGCCGCGGCAGCGGCCGGGCTTGCCCTCTACAATGGCCTGCGAGCGCGGCGGGCGTTACGCGGCCGACGTTTTGGACGCTTCGTCGAAGTCGACGGAGCGCGGCTGCACCTGATCGAGGATGGCCAGGGCATGCCGCTGTTGTTGCTGCATGGCAACGGCTCTTCGGCCGAGGATTTCACGACAAGCGGCATCGTCGACAAAGCGGCCGCAGACTATCGTGTTCTGGCTTTCGACAGACCAGGCTTCGGCAGGAGCTCGCGCCCGATCGGCAGGATCTGGTCGGCCGCCGCGCAGGCCGATCTGATCGATGCCGCGGCCGCGAAACTCGGAATTGGACGCTATATTGTTGTTGGCCACTCTTGGGGTGCCGCGGTTGCGCTCGAGATGGCGCGACGGCGCCCTGGGCGCGTTGCCGGGGTCGTGCTTGTCTCCGGCTACCACTATCCATCGCCAAGGTTCGAACTCGCCTTGTCGGGGTTGCCGATCTTGCCTTTGATCGGAACGGCCTCCGCCACACCTTGCTGCCGCCGCTGGTCAGGCTTGGCTGGGCTTGGTCAATGCGAAAGATATTTGCCCCGGCGGCGATCTCGGCGGCATTCACCGCAACGACGAGGGAGTTGGCGAGCCGCCCCTCGCAACTGCGGTCGATCGCGGCGGAGTCCTTCCTGATGTGGATCGCAGCGGCGTTTGTGACGCCTCGGCACAACGACATTTTCGTTCCTGTTGGGATAATCGCCGGCGCCGGCGATCAGCTTTTCGACGCGCCGGCCGAGGCGTTTCGGCTGCACGCGGATCTCGCAAACTCGGTAGTCGATATCGTCCCCGATGCCGGGCATATGGTGCACCTGACAGCCCCGCAGGCGGTGCTCGCCATGATCGACAAGATCGCTGCCCTTTCGACCACCGAGGACGCGCAGCGGAGCGACCGATAAGCAGCAGTGCCGTGCAACCGGCCTACGGCGGGGAACCTTCCGATCCACGCCGCTTTATCTCCATGTTCGAAGCAGCAGCAGTGAGAGGAAGCATTGCGCAGCATTGCTCGGCGAAAACTGCCTTTACTGCAGGTGCTTGCACTGACACTTGCTTCCTGCTCCTCGTCTGAAACCGTCGAACAGCAATCGAAGCGTGCCGCCTCGACCGCGCAGGCGGCGGTGCTGGTCACCGATGCCTGGCTCTCCGGCGCCGCGCCGTCCCACTACGCGTCCTCTGCCCTACAATCCTTCGCCGAGACACTCGCCGATGCCGGCCGGCAAGTGGAATCGGCCTCGCCGTCCGATCCTGCGACGCGAGACACGCTGAAGGCGGCGATCAGCCGGCTGTCCACCGCGGCAAGCGGGGCCGACAGCGCGGTCGAGGCCGGACAGCAGGCGCAGGCCAGCCGGGCACGCAACGAGCTTCGCGCCGCGCAGGCGGATCTCGCCACGGCCTATCGCGGCTATTTCGCGCCGCAACGATGAAGAAGCTGCTGGAAATTTCGCTTGGCGTCGTGACCAGCGTTGGTGGCTTCCTGGAGGTCGGTTCGATGGCGACAGCGGCGCAGGCAGGCGCCCTGTTCGGCTTCCAACTCATCTGGGCGATCGTGCTCGGCACCATCTGCATCATCTTCCTGGTCGAGATGGCCGGTCGCTTCGCCGCCGTGAGCCATCACACCATCGCCGACGGCATCCGCGAACGCTTCGGCTTCAATGCTTTCCTTTGGCCGCTGCTTGCAGTCCTGCTGGTCAATTTCCTGGTCCTCTCGGCAGAAATAGGCGGGGTTGCCATTGCTGCCGAGCTTGCCACCGGGATCGGCTTTCAATGGTGGGCATTGCCAGCGGCTTTCCTCGCATGGCTGCTGCTGTGGAAAGGCACGTTCGGCCTCATCGAGAAAGGCGTGTCGATGCTTGGCCTGATCACGCTCTGCTTCGTCGTCGCATCGGTGATGCTAAAGCCCGAATGGAAACAGGTGGCTGCCGGTGCCGTGCCCAGCCTGCCGCAACACGATACGGCGAACTACTGGTTCATGGCCGTCAGCATCCTCGGTGCTTCCATCTCGCCCTACCTTTTCATGTTCTATTCCTCGGGCGCGGTCGAGGATCAATGGGATAAGAGCTATCTCGGCACCAATCGGGCGATTGCCGGTCTCGGCATGAGCTTCGGAGGAACGATCTCCGTGGCCGTGCTGATCGTGGCCGCGCTTGTGCTCGGCGCCCATGGCGTGAACCATGTGGACGACTACAACCAGCTCCCGCTGATGCTGATCTCGGTGTTCGGCTTCTGGGGCTTCGTCCTTTTCGTCGCATCGCTCGGCATCGCCTGTTTCGGAGCCGCTCTGGAAGTGGCGCTGCAGCAGGCTTATCTCGTCGCGCAAGGGTTCGGCTGGACCTGGGGCGAGGATCTCAAGCCGCGCGACGATCCCGGCTTCAGTCTCGTCTACACGCTCACCCTTTTTCTTGCAGCCGTTCCGATAGCGCTTGGTCTCGACCCGCTGAGGCTCACCATCTTCTCAATGGCGTTGACCGCCGCCAGTCTGCCGCTGACGGTCGTGCCGTTCCTCTTCCTGCTGAATGACGAGCGCTATGTCGGCCAGCACCGCAACGGCGTCATCTCTAATGCCGCCGTGATCTTCGCCATCGCGCTCGGCTTCGTGCTGGCGGTGGTGACTATTCCCCTGCAGATATTCGGAGGCACCTGATGCAGCTGCTGCGCGATATCCTGGACAAGCAGGTCGTCGACCGCGAGCAGGTCAAGATCGGCAAGGTGGATGGACTGGTCGCCGAGCTGAGGCAGGGCAAGCCGCCGAGGGTGGTTGCGGTCGAGCTTGGCGCGATTGCGCTGGCCCGACGGCTTGGCGCTCGGCCTGGGCGATTAACGGCGCGGCTGGCCGCAAGGCTGAGCGGGAAGCAGCAGGCACGGCCGCATCGCATCGCCTGGACCAAGGTGCGCGACATCGGCGTCGACATCGAATTCGATATCGACGTGCGCAGGACCAAGATCTTGGCCTGGCAGAGCTGGCTGCGCGATCGCATCGTCGGCCGAATCCCGGGAGCCTGAGGATGGCAAATGTGAATCTCGAGCATCTGGCTGGCCGGCGCGTTCTCACGCAGGGCGGCAGGAGCATCGGCCATATCGAGGAGGTCATCGCTGAGCAGGACGGCGACGACCTCGTCGTCACCGAATTCCATGTCGGCATCTTCGCAGCTTTTGAACGCCTGTCGGCCTCGGCCATCGGCACCGCATTGCTCGACTTTTTCGCGCTGCGCCGCCGCGAGGGCCTCTACCGCATACCTTGGGACAAGCTCGATATCTCCGATCCGGCGCAGCCGCGGCTGCTCTGTTCGGATGACGAGCTTGCCGGCTTCGGAGGCGCCGATCGGGGTAAGTAGCTACTTACAAAAAATCCTGGTCACGGAAGGGAACATCGCGGCGGGCGCGAAGTTGGAACAGGCAAGGAGGAGCCTGCGCCATGAACAGTGTCATCTATCTTATCGGTCTCATCGTGGTTGTGCTCGCGATACTCTCCTTTCTCGGCTTTCATTAGGAGGCGTCATGCAGCGCGAAAATAATCAGGGCCGCGAGCCGGCCGACTTCGCCAAGGCGAAGAACGAAGTTTCCGATCGAGTTAAGAAAGAAACCCAAAGCGCCGGCGAAGCGCTCCACGATGCCCGCGACGAGGTTGCTCGCAGGGCAGTCGACTATGCGTCGGAAGCACAGGAGGCCCTGTCGGAAAGGGCCGAGGAAACGCAGCGCGACATCGGATCGAGCCTGGCGGCATTCGGCGGCGCTCTGCGTGCCGCAAGCGACCATCTGGCCAACAGCGACCAGAGCTCGGCGTCGAATTTCATGCGGGATGCGGCAGGCGGACTGGAAAGGCTGTCCTCCTCGTTGAAGGAGAAGCCCTTCGGCGAGGTGCTTGAGGACATTCAAAACTTCGGCCGCCAAAATCCCGGCACACTGATCGCTGGTTCGGTGCTGGCAGGACTGGCGCTCGGACGGTTCATAAAGGCTTCTCCCCCCGAAACGCGCCGCGCGGGGCAGAGCGCAGCTACACCACGGAAGACCGGGAAGACTGGTAGGGAAACGAGCAGGCAGACTGGTGCGCAGGCGAGCGAGCCATGGGATGACGCGACGACCAATTGGGGCGTCGACGGCGGCGCTCCCAGGAAGGCAGCGGAGCTAAAGAAATGAACACTCAAGACAACCAAAGCCTCGGCACTCTGGTCGCCGACCTGGCACAGCAGGTGAGCACGCTGGTGCAAACGGAGGCCAGACTCCTGCGAGCGGAGCTATCCGAGAGCGTGACTAAAGCGGAGGCCGGTGCCGTCGGGGTTCTGGGCGGCGCGGTATGTCTCCTCGCCGCGCTGATGGTGCTGCTGCAAGCGCTCGTCATTGCCCTGACCCGCCTCGGCCTGGGCGCCGGCTGGTCCGCCTTGCTCGTAGGAGTGGTCGTTGCCGTGCTGGGTGTCATCCTCTTGCGCACCGGCATGGCAAGCATGTCGCCCTCCGAGCTGGCGCCGGACCGTACGCAGGAGCAACTGAAGCGTGACGCGAACGTAATCAAGGAACAAGCGAGATGAGCGACAAATCCGCAGCCGAACTCGAACGCGAAGCCGAGGCCACGCGAGCAAGGGTGGTGGCGACCGCCGAGTCCATTCGAGGCAAGATGACGCCCGGCCAGCTCTTCGATGAGTTCACCGGTATTTTCAGCGGCGGTGCAGGCTCCGACATGCTCCACAACCTGAAGGCTCAGGTGCGAGACAATCCTCTGCCACTAACCGTAATCGGCGCCGGTCTGGCCTGGCTGATGCTGGGCAGCGGCGCTTCCGCCGCAACCGCCGCGCCCGGCTACGCGACCCGTCGCGGTTCCGACCGCCATGACGGCACATCTACGGCTGGAACCGGAGCCATGACTTCGGACACCTATGCCTCTGTCGGCGACATGGCCAGCGGTGCGGCCGGCACTGTCTCGGGAATGGCCAGCAGTGCGGCCGGCACCATGTCTGACATGGCGAGCAGCGCAGCCGGTAGCGTTTCTGACTTGGCAAGCGGCGCGGCGGAGACGCTGACGAACTCGGCGACAGCCACGGCCGACATGGCGACGAGGGCCACTCGTTCCGCGCAGCAGTTGATGGAGGATCAGCCTCTGGCAGTTGCTGCTGTCGGTCTCGCGATCGGAGCAGCGATCGGCGCGATGCTGCCCCACACGCAACTCGAAGACGAGCGGCTCGGCGGCTATCGCGAACAGCTTCGCGAGAGGGCCGAGGACGCGCTCGAGAAGGGCGTCGACCAAGTGAAGCAGGTTGCAGCCGAAGCCTACCAGGCGGCCAGCGACGAAGCAGTACGGCAGGCGTCGAGCGAAGGTACGCTCGCTGACAAGGTCAGCGATGTCGTCAAGTCCGCCGCCGACAAAGCCGATGAGGCGGTGCACCGGAGGCTGTCCGATACCGAACCGTCGACAACGAACAAGTCCTGATCTGAACAGACCGGATCGATTTGCAAGAATCGCGTTCGAGGAACATTCGAGTCGGGCCTGGTGAACCATTCGAGCCCGACCCGTTGGATGGCTGTGGGTAGAAGCCGCGCCACAGGCTCGGGCGCGCTATCGCGGCTCTCTCGCCGGAGCGAGCCTTTTTAGCTTTTTGGGGATGGCTCCGCGAAACTTCCCCTGCAGACAGCGTAAATCCTCGCCAAGATTCCTGCAGCATCGCCACCAACGCACACCGACTGCATTGGACGTTGATCCCATTTGTTCGGTGAATAACTGGCGGCGCCCAGTCTCTGCACGGTCATACCTGCCGCCGGGCCGTCCTCCAATACGACGATCGAACCGGATCGGGTGGCGAATAAGTGCGGGTCGGTCAGGTAGACTGCGGCGCTGCAGTCGTGCACAAGCATACCCGCTTCGCCCCATTGCAAGTAGAAGTCGATGTAGCCTTGCGACAGTGCGGCTACCATTTGCATGGCGGCATCGGCACCTTCCGAGGCCGCGGCGAGATCCTGTCGCGTCATCACCGTTCGATTTGTGAGATTGAGCGGAACCGCGGTCACTTTCCACGAGGCTGCAAACACTCGATCGGCTGCCTTCGGATCTGCATAGATATTGGCCTCGGCAACGGGCGACACATTGCCAGGGACTTCGAACGCGCCACCCATGACGACGACGTCCTGCACTAGATCTGCTATCGCCGGATCGGCCTCCAGTGCCCGCGCCAAGTTGGTCAGGCCTCCGACAGCAAGCAACCGCACCTGACGCGGATTCTGCCGGACGGTATCGACGATGAATCGCGCGGCAGTGTCCTTCTCCTCCCGCGCTTCCTGGGCAATAGGATAATCCCCCAGCCCGTTCGCGCCATGAACATGGACAGGATAGGGGTGCGGCGCCCCGGACCAGTTTAGCGGAACGGAAGCACCGGCGTGAACGGGCGCTTTGATCCCCCAAGCCTCGGCGAGGAACCTGGCATTGCGCGTTGTAACCGATATCGATGCGTTGCCGAAGACAGTTGTGATGCCGAGCAGTTCGATGTTCGGATGACGGTGCAGGTAAAGCAGCGCGAGGGCATCATCTACGCCAGGATCGGTATCAAAAAGAATTCTCTGCTTTGTCATGTCTCTATGGTCACGCTCTTTCCCACACTGCCGCCAATTATCTTAGCCAGCCTTCTTCGAGAGGCGAGGCCGACAGAATCGTGGCTCCGAGTGTCACCACCGAAGGGTATCGTGAATATGTCGCCGGGTGACGCGCTTGGCGCGTTTCTCGTCGGCGCGCCGGTCTCCTCGCCGCCCGGTGGGGACCGCGAGGCCGACATCGCTGTCCTCAAAGGGCGCTGCGGTCCGCCCAAAAGATGACACGGCGCTCCCTACCTCAGCGGAGGAGCCCGTTGCGCTCGAAGTCTTCCCAGCCGCGCAGGTTGGAGTGGACTGCCTCGCTTTGGCTGTCGTCGGTTGCGGCCGCGCCGCGGCTCTTTTGCGAGCGCTTGAGCGCCGCCCTTGCAGCGGCTCGGCGTCGGTTCTCGGCGGCTCTCGCAGCGTCTTCCTCGCGCCAGACCGCTACAAGGTCACGGTCGAGCACATCCTCGATCAGGCGCGGATCAAAAACGTGGAAGGTGATTTTCCTCGCGCGCCCACGCAGTTTCACCGTCCGCGTCCCGGCGCTCTGCAAGCGGCCGGCCTTGAGCCAGCGGTGACGCTCGCCCGCCGAGATCGTCAGAATGTCCTCGACCTCGCGAGGCATGACGGGCAGGTCTTCGATGTCCTGCATGGCTTTGGACACGATCGCCGATGCGGCCTCACATTGGCATGGGAGCCCTCCGGCAGACGCAAGGTAAGCACCCGGGACTCGGTATGGAGCAGGCTTCTCAAGTCCGTCGGAAGGCGAGCGCGCATTTCAAGAAAAATGCCCCTCGCCCGCACCGACGATCCAAGCGTCGCCGCCGGGGATAGCGGCCACTCTGCAACCAGCCGTGCAGTCGAATCGATTTTTCTGCTCGCGGGCATCCCCTTAAGTAGGAGTCCTGCCCTGCGAACTCAACGCGAAGCGAGCCTGCACCGGTCTGCAGCAACCGCTGTTGCATCGGGCAGGATCGCCGGACAAGACGCTCGTTCGGCACTCTGGACAGCGGTGAAATGGAGCGAATTGCCAAATAGCGAGTTAGGCTGCCTAGACGGGAGAGACAACAATGAATCCCAAAGCCGCTCCAGAGGACCAGGGCTACGCCACTCCGACCACGCCGGCAGCGGAAGGGCTCGCCCCTGCCCTGGCGCGGAACATCGAGGCACTGGTCGAGAGGCGGAAGCGCGATGCCAAGGCAGCATCGCTGGAGCAGCGCGCGGCGGCGGCAATCAGCAGGTTTGCCGGCAGCATGATGTTCGTCTACATCCACCTCGTCTTCTTTGGCGCCTGGATCGGCCTAAATTTCGGGATCGTGAACTTTATCAAACCCTGGGATCCTTCTCTGGTTATTCTGGCCATGTTCGCCTCGGTCGAGGCGATCTTTCTCTCAACGTTCGTACTGATCAACCAGAACCGCATGGCCGCCCAGGATGATGCGCGGGCAGACCTCGATCTGCAGGTGAGCCTGCTCAACGAGCATGAGACGACCAAGCTCATCAAACTGGTCGAGGAGATCGCGAAGCGCCTGGATGTTCCGACGGAAGCAGACAATGAGTTGAAGGAGCTGAAGCGCGACGTGGCGCCTGAAGCGGTCTTGGACAAGATTAAGGAGGCAACGGGTCAAGCGACGGTCGACTGACCGATCCGTATCCACCGGACGCCAGCAGAAGCTGCTGATCTTGAGGCCTATCACGCACTCCATGCTCCCGCCGGGCGCCGCCATCATCCCGCCTGCGCAAATACTGGAAGACGCCCGAACGCCATTTGCCAGAGCTGGTTTATACCGCATGGGGAAGTCATGGCGGACGCGCTCGGACTGAGTGTGCCCCATCTCAATCGCGCAATTCAGCATTGCGTGTCGAACAGCTCATCACCAGCAACTCGCGCGTCCTACATCTGACTGACCTCGCGGGCCTGCAAGGACTCGCTCAGTACGAGCCGATGGCTCTTACCCCAATCCCAATTCTGAAGCATCAGATCGACGCCCCGAGCGCGTCATTGGGCGTGACTCACCAATGGATTTATTACAGCCGCACAGGCATACTATGGATCGGGCGCGCAGTGGTTGAAAATGATTGCGCCGCGTTATGTTATTTACAGGCTGCGCCGGTCCCTGTCGCTATCGTTTATGGCGTTGGCATCCGGCTGGAAACGACTGCGAAAAAGGAGGCAGCTCTGGTCCCACAAGAACGGGACATCCTTTGCGTCATTGATTTTGCGATTTGAGACCGGCGACGGGCCCATCATTTGCCCGCTTGCCGAACAGGGAGGAAAGCAATGGACGGAGAATCGCGTTCCCAATCAAGGCGAAAGTTTCTGAAGACGAGTGGACTCGCTGGGCTAACGGCGACGGCGGTCACCGCGCCCTGGGTTCGAAGGGCCGGAGCCGCAGACGCAATCACCTGGAAAATCCAAACCTCGTGGCCGGCGGGTGTCGGACTTGAAACCTTCCAAAACTGGTGTGGCACCATCAAGGAAAAAACCGGAGGCCAACTCGAATTTCAGCCGTTCAAGGCAAAGGATATCGTTGGTGACTTCGAACTCCTCGACGGGGTGAAGAACGGCGTACTGGAAGCGATGAACTCGTTTTCACTTTATTGGGCCGGCAAGCTTCCCGCTACGGCGTTCCTGTCCTCTTACACGTTGGGGCTACGCTATCCGCACGAATGGGATATCTTTTTCTATTCAAAAGGGGGTCTGCAGGCCGCGCGCGACCTTTATGCGAAACAAGGCCTTTACTACGTCAACCGCACTTCATCACGGCCCGAACATCATCCACTCAAAGACACCGATCCGCTCAATCGAGGATTTTAGGGATCTGAAACTGCGCGTACCGGGCGGCATGATCGCCGAAACCTTTGCGAAAGCCGGTGCCAAGACGACGTTGCTGCCGGGCGGCGAGGTGTTCTCCGCGCTGGAAAAGGGCACGATCGATGCCGCCGACTACACCGGTCCGGCCGTAAACTGGGCCCTCGGTTTCCAGCAGGTGACCAAGTACATTTCCATGGGTCCAGCCGGTCTGATGTCCGTATACCAGCCCGTCGACCTGATGGACTTTGCCGTCAACATGAATGTCTGGAACCAACTCCCGGACAACCTCAAGAAGTTCGTGGAAGACGAGATCCAAGTCTATTCCAATGCCCATTTCGGCTCGATCCAGAAGGCCGACATGGAGGCTTGGCAAAAATTCCTTGATGCCGGCATTGAAATCAATCGGCTTGGACCGGAGGACCTCCAGAAGTTCCAGGAAATCGCGGTGCCCATCTGGTTCGAGTGGGCCAACAAGGACAAGGACGCAGCGCGCATCTTCAAGTTGCAGCTCGAGGTCATGGAGAACCCGACAGTCGGTTATGTCACTCCGGACATGTACCAGGGGCTGACCATCAACCTGTGAACCCTCTTTTCGCCCGTCCTGAGCCGGACGGGCGCTCGCTCCTGCAGCAGGCGTTCGCCGATGCCTTCCCTAACATTTGTGCTGCCGCACTGGCTCTACTGGTTAACCCTCGCGGTCTTTCCGCTGGCCGCCGTTCATTTTGTCCATCGAGAACGGGCACAGCGTGATCCCGGCCGTCCAAACCTGTTTCTTGCCTATCTGTTCCTGGTCACAGCCGGCTTCCTCGGCATGCACCGCTTCTATCTGAAGAGCAGTTGGGGATTCATTTTTATCCCGTTCTTCATCGCGGTACTTTGGACAAGCACCCAGGTGCGCGATGGACGCGAGGCAGTTTCACTCGCGCGATCCCAGAGCGAGCACGCCGAGAGACTGTTGCCGCGTGCCAAGGCAGATACGGCAGCCAACAAGCAGGGGGCTGCCGATCGACTTGCAAAAGCTGAGGCTGAGGCCGCGGCGGCGCGCAACAATCTGACGGCGGCCGTTCACGGGCTCGAGTGGGACAGCAGCATCAGCCGGATTGCGGGACTTCTGCTCGGTCTCATTATTGTCGGCGACGCCCTTCTCATACCCGGTCTTGTGCGGCGCGCCCGCGCCCGTGAGACTGGGCGCGCCGCAACCCACCATGAGATCGTCGTCGATGTGCCCGCGACGCCCGTCAAACAGCCTCTTGCGCCATTTAGGCCGGTCGACTGGCTTGTAAGAGTGACAGGCGAGTTCGTCGCCTATTGGTCGGTCCTCGCGGTCATGGCGTACTATTACGAGGTGGTCGCCCGCTTCGTTTTCAACTCCCCGACCAACTGGGTGCACGAGAGCATGTTTCTGATGTTCGGTATGCAATACATGCTGGCTGGGGCCTATGCCTATCGCGATGAGACCCATGTCAGGGTCGACATCGTGTACAGCCACCTCTCCGAACGTGGCCGGGCGATCTGCGATATCATCACCTCGGCATTCTTTTTCCTGTTCGTGGGTACAATGCTCGTTGCCGGCTGGCGTTTTGCCAGCGACGCGATGGCGGTGGGCGAGAGTTCTTTCACCGAGTGGGGTATTCAGTATTGGCCGGTGAAGCTGGCGATTCCTGTTGGCGCCGCGCTGCTGCTGCTTCAAGGCGTGTCTCGCCTGATGCGTGACATCGCGACCGCAACAAGAAGGCTCCGCTAAGCCATGGGTCTCGAGCTTCCAATCCTGTGGCTGAGCATCCTCATGTTCGGCGGACTGGGCGTTCTTTTATTGCTCGGGCTGCCAATGGCCTTCTGCACGGGCAGCCTCGCCGTTCTCTTCCTCTTCTTATTCGGTAATGCGGCCATGCTGAACATGCTGCCGTCGCGGATTTTTCCCTTCATGACGGATTATCAGCTCTCGGCGGTGCCGCTTTTTATCTTCATGGCCGCGATCCTTCAGAAAGCGGGGATCATCGAGGAGCTGTTTGACGTCGTCTATAAATGGCTGGGTGGGCTGAAAGGCGGACTTGCCTCGGCCACCATAATCTCGTGCACCCTGCTCGCAGCAATGGTTGGGGTCGTCGGTGCGACGGAAGTGACAATGGGCATGATCGCTCTGCCAGCGATGCTCCGCCGCAACTACGACGCAAAGCTCGCCTGCGGTTCGCTGCTCGCCGGAGGAACGCTTGGCATCCTCATACCGCCTTCGGTGATGGCGATCGTCTACGCCGTCGTCGCGCAACAGTCGTTAGGCGAGCTTTTGATCGGGTCGGTATTCCCAGGGCTGCTGCTGTCTGGGATGTATGTCGTCTATGTCACGGCGCGCTGCTACGTCAACCCCAAGCTCGGCCCGGCTTTGCCGCCGAGCGAGCGCATCGGCTTTGGGGAGAAGCTGAGGCTTCTGCGCCGCACGTTCATGCCCATTCTGCTCATCCTGCTTGTGCTCGGAGTCATCTTCCTTGGCATAGCAACGCCTGTTGAAGCCGCCGGCATCGGCACATTCGGTGCTTTCATCGTCTGCGCCGCCCATCGCCGCCTGACTTGGGACACGATCCGGGAAGCCGGCGTGGCGACCCTCAAGGCGACTGCGATGGTGATGTGGATATTCTTCGGAGCCACCATGTTCGTCGGCTTCTTCATCCTGAAGGGCGGGCAGAGCTTCGTCGCCGAATCCATTCTCGGAACTGGATTCGCGCCTTACGGCATTCTTGTTCTGATGATGATCATCCTGTTCGTCCTGGGCATGTTTCTGGACTGGGTGGGCATTCTCCTTCTCACCGTACCGATATTTCTGCCCATCCTTAAGTCCCTCGAATTCGGCGGTACGTTCGGCTTAGCCGGTGTGGCTCCTGAAGACGTGCCGCTGTGGTATGGCGTCATTTTCATGGTCAACATGCAGATGGCGTTCCTGAGCCCACCGTTCGGCTATTCACTGTTTTACTTGAAGAGTGTCGCGCCACCGGAGATATCGATGGCGACGATCTTCCGATCCGCCGTTCCCTTCTTATGCCTGCAGGCGATCGGAGTAGGGTTGTGCATCGTGTTCCCCTCGATCGTTATTTGGCTGCCGAAGCTCATGTACGGAGGCTGTTGACCGCACACGTCTTTGGCGGCTCGACGCCGACGCAACAATCGAAGGTTCAGCGCTTCGGAGGCGCCGCTCGCCTGCAGAAGCTGCTGATCTTGAGGCCTGTCCGCGCACTCCATGCTCCTGCCGGGCGCCATCACCCCGCCCGCGCAAATAGCTGAGAGACGAGACATCCCGCTTTGGATTGCGTATCTTGACGTTCAGCTTTTCCTGGGCCTGCCGTCCGGTCGACTGGGTGTCTGGACAAACTGAAGAGCGACACAGTTGTACGGTCCCAATGTATGGGTGGTCAGCGGGGGTTTCGCCGGCTTCGTGTCCTCATCTGCAACGCAGAGCAGTTTAGCATCCCAGGATAGCGCGATATCGATCGGCACTGGGGTCAGGTTGGCCGCCAGCACGCGGATAGTTGTGCCGAGACGAAAGGCAATCGCTGCCACGCCTGGCCAATCACTCGAAATCCCATAGCGTTCGACGCCGGCGGCCTCAGCGATCTGGGCATGGACGGCTTGCAAAGGTCGTCGGGAGCCGTCCTCGTTCAAGAGCCCGAAGGGTCCAGTCGGTGCTGCCAATATGAATTGCTCGGCGGCGGTCTCAGCGGCCCGGGCCGCGATGCCGACGGCAAAGGCGGCACCGAACAATGCACGCTGACGCGGGTCGGTGCCGGCGGCGGGCACCCGGGTATTTCCGGGATTGGCTGCGACCGCCTCACCATAGGGATTGTGGCGCAAGCCGATCGTGCAAGGCCCAAGCCAGATCGGCTTTCCGGGACACAATTGCCGTGCTGTCTCCATGACTGCAGGATAAACGGTCAGGGTCTCCATGACCGACTGCTCATCGGCGGCATGCACGATGGCGCTGTTGCCGAAGAAGACGAAATCCGCATCGCCGGTCGGCGGGTTGCGGTTGAATTCGGTGAATAGGGAGGGCGTACCAGCCCCAATCGGACAAGCGAGACCGACAGCCCGCAATGCCTGCACGATCTCGTCAATCGGTCGCTCACCGTTCGGCAAATAGTTCGAGGGGCGTGTCTTGAATTCGCGCCGTGGTGAAACCAGAATGGCGCTCGGTTCGACGCCCGCCAAGCGAACCATAGCTGCAAGACCCTGGGCCTCGACCCCGGGGTGGATCGCATCAAAGATCGCCTCGACCGCCAGCCCGCCGCCAAGCGCGCTCGCAAGCTCGGCCGCCTTTTCCAGCACGCGTTGATCATGCCCGCGCGCGCTGTCGAAGCGCAGTATGATCTCCGGCACCGGGCCAAGCGAAGCCGCGCCGGCGATGGCTGCCGGCAGTTGGTCGGGATCGACGAACAGCGCTATCGACGACATCCGCCCGGCAGGTCCGCCAAGGGTCAGGGTTGCTGGACTGCTGATAGCCGGTCCAGGCGCCGATGTCTCGGCGCGCACGGAAACCGTGACGCGCTGTATGTCCTTCACACCTTTGCCGATGACATAAGGTCGGGGCTTTGAGAGCGGCCGCACATAAGTCTTGAACGAGGCGTCCGTCCAGTTGCGCTGGTCCTCCATCTCGAAGGCATCGCCTTCCATGGCGACGGCGCAGACCAGGCCGGGTGCTGGCTCGTGCGTCAGCGCTGAAATGTCGAAGGCAGGCTGGTCCGGGCTGATCAATTTGGGAAATGTCGTCTCCTCGATGCTTCCGTCGCTATGCCGGATGGTCAGCCTTTTGCCCGCCGCCTCTGAAGGATGAAGCGCCACGAAACCGGTGCGGTTGGTGGGAAAATCGGTGAGCGCCACGCCATCCGCTTGCAAGGTCAGCTCGCCCGAAGCGTCGCCACGAATCTTCATGCGATAGGCGAAACGTCCCTGCGGGCCGGCGCAGAGTCCGTCATAGCGAAGCTCGAACGACGTGCCGTCCTCGGAAATGCGCATGTTGGACAGTTCGGCCTTGTAAGTCCCCCAGGACGCATCGCGCGCAAGATAGTTGATCGCCCGCACCACCTCCACGCCGGCAAAACAGATCGTCCGCAGATTGCCGTCCTCGAGAACGGCGGTCAGCGGTCCGGCGGCAAGAAGCCTCCGTTGCGGAAGCGGCTCGTCGGTGCCGTAAAGCGCAAGGAGATCGGCATTGGCGGTCATGCCACCGCCTGCTTGGAATTCTCGTCCACCCTGTAGGTGACGACAGTCTTGCGGCTCACCATGTCACGCGTGCTGGCATCGAAGCTCAGATAGTGAGCCGAAGCGAGGTGCAGGTCGAAGGCAGCCCGATCGCGATAGATCTCGTACAGGAATATCTGGGACGGCTTTTGCGTGCCTAACGGGGTCAGCACATCGAAGCGCAGACATCCCGGCTCGAGTTCCACCGACAGAGACGCGTTCTCCGACACGAGCCGGTAGAATTCGGGAAAGGTCCCTTCGACAAGATCGAAGACGACGGTGAGGGCAAAGGCCGCTTCGGCAGGCGAAATGCTCATGGCCGCTCTCCGCCATTGGCTAAGCCATGGTTCCAACGCTTAGGTTCGACCGCGCGCCGTTCGCCGGCGGCGCGATAGGCGGCATCGACCAACGCGTATGTCTTGAGATTGTCCTCACCGCTGGTTTCGGGCGGAACGCCGCGCTGCAGGCTGTCGAGGAAATGGCCGCATGCACCGATCACGCCTTGCTGGGCGACATGCCAGGGATAAGCGGTCCAGGACAGGAGCGGCGAGCTTGCGTCTTCGGTCCACGTCGCGCCATCGCTGGTCACCGTCATGCTGCAACCGGCTTCGAGCGAAATGGCCCCCCTCGGACCTTCGATGACGAGCAGCGTTTCAGGGAAATGATCCGGCAATCGGCGCGACTCGTAGGTGCATTCCACGACCGACACCGCGCCGCTTTGATGCCTGAGCAGCATGGTCGCCGTGTCCTCGGCGCGGATGCGTGGATTGCGCTTCTGTGTTTCGCAGGAGATGTGCTCGACCTCGCCGAGGAAGAAGCGGGACAGGTCCAGCATGTGGATACCGACATCGGCAATCGCGAGCTGCTCCTCGTCATAGAAATAGGGCTGGGTCTTGTAGACGTCGAAGCCGGTCCTGAAGCGTATCCTTGCCCAGCTCGGTGTTCCGATCGCGCCGCTGTCGATTACCTTGCGGACGGCGCGCATCGGCGCCTGAAACCGAAAGTTCTCATGCACGGCAAGCCACGCATTTGCCTTCTGCGCAGCTTCGACGATCGCGATGCAATCTTCCCATGTCGATGCGAAGGGCTTCTGCACGATTGTGGCCAGGCCGCGCGCGAGCGCCATTTCCGCCAACGGCCGGTGCGTGTCGTGGCGTGTCACGATATCGGCCACGTCGAGGCGCTCGGCCTCGAGCATCTTTGCGGCGTCCAAATAATACGGCACACGGAATGTCTCGCCGGCCGCGCGCGCCTTGGCGGCATCCACGTCGCAGACGGCGGCAAGCTGGGCGCCCTTTTCGGCGAGGTCGCTCCAGGAATGCAAATGGTTCTGCGCGAAGAAGCCGCAGCCGATCACGCCGATGCGCAGGGACCGGTCCATGCCCTCTATCCGGCCACGATGGGGGTTCTAAGCACACCGATGCCGGCGGCCTCGATTTCCACGACGTCGCCAGCCTTCATGAATATCTGCGGCTTCTGGAAGGCGCCGACGCCCGCCGGCGTTCCGGTCGAGACGAGGTCGCCTGGTTCCAGCGGCACGTAGTGCGAAAGGAAGGATATCAGCCGCGGCAGCGAGAACAGCCAGTCCGAGGTGCTGCCGTTCTGCAAAAGCTTGCCGTTCAGCCTTGTCTTGAGCGCCACGTCGTCCGGCCTGGTCAGTTCATCAGTGGTGACGATGCATGGGCCGATCGGTGCGAAGCCCGCGAAATTCTTGCCGATGGTGATCTGGTTGTCCTTGAATTGGACGTCGCGGGCCGAGATGTCGTTGAGCAGCGTATAGCCGAAGATCGCCGGCATCACGTCGGCTTCGGAAGCCTTGTGCAGAGGTTTGCCGATCACGGCCGTGAATTCGACCTCATAATCCATCTGCTCCGTCCGGACCGGCTTTTCGACCCGCACATCGGGCCCGACCACCGATGACGGCAGCTTGGCGAAGAAGAATGGCTCGGTCGGCATCTTGGCATTCGGGTTTTCCTCGGCATGACCTTTGTAGTTGATCCCGGAGCAGAGCACTTTGCCGGGACGAATAGGCGCTTCGAGGATAGTATCGGCAAGCGCATAGCGCGGCGCCTTGGCAAGTCCCGCGCGGACTTTCTCCAGCGCCGCCTCGCCGCCTTGCACGACCTCGAGCACCGACGCTGCCAGTCCGGCTTCGGTCAGGCAGGCGACCTGCTCGCCGTCCAGAATGCCGGCGTGCTGGCGATGTCCGGCCTGCTTGTGAGAGAAAGCGACGAATTTCATGCGGCCTCCGGGATGAAGACGGCCTTGTGCAGAGCCATCGGATTGTCAGCGAGTGTTTTGAAGACGGTGGGCGCCTCAGACAGCGCAAAGCTGCTGGCGATTTTGGGATAATGAATCTTGCCCGACGCAAGCAGGTCGATCGCCTCGGGAAAGCAATCGACGGAGGCGCGCGAACCGAGGATGGTGACCTCCTTGCGGGTGAAATCCAGCCCGGGCAGCGTGACGCCTTGTCCTTTCTTGACGAGACCGAGAATGACGACGCGGCCGCCGGCGGCAACGAGATCGATGGTCTGCTCCATCGCCGGCGCCGCCCCCGTAGCCTCCAGCACCACGGGCATGCCTTCGCCGTTCGTGATCTCCTTGACCCGTTCAAGCAGCCCTTCACCGCCGGCCACAGGGATTGCGCCCAGATCGGCGGCGGTGGACAGCCGCTCCGCCGACAGATCCGCGGCATAAACCTTTGCGCCATGGGCCCGCGCGACCTCGACGATCGCCAGCCCGATTGGACCCGCGCCAAGGACGAGAACCGCGTCCTCGCCCGTGACCATGCCGCGCCGGCAGCCCTGCACGCCGATCGCGACGGGCTCGGCGAATGCCGCCTCGAAGTCGGAGAGCCCCTCCGGCACGACGTTCAGATTGCCCGCGGGCGCGGTGACGAATTCAGCGAAGCCGCCTTCGCGATGCACCCCGATGATGGTGAGATTGGCGCAGCAATTGCGTTTGCCGATCCGACAGGGATAGCAATGGCCGCAACCGATGAAGGGGTCGACGACGACACGCGTCCCGACCTTCGGACCGGCCGCTCCTGGCCCGTAAGCCTCGACCCTGCCGGCGATTTCGTGACAGCCGATCCGAGGATAAGTCACATAGGGGTTCCTGCCGGTATAGATATAGAGATCACCGGCGCAAAGGCCCGCAGCCCTGACGCGCACCAGCACTTCGCCCGGCCCAGGAACGGGCTTCGGCGCATCGGTGATGCGGATCGACTGCGGTTGGTCGAAAATGGCGGCCCGCATCATGCCGCCTTCGCGGGGCGCACGACCCTGCCATCGGCATCGAATTCGATCCAGTCGCCGGCCCGCAGCAGATAGGGATCGGCAATGGCCTCGCCGCGAGCCCTGGCCGCGCCGTGATGTTCCATGTAGGCGGCGACGTCCTTGTCGCCATCGAGCGTGATGTAGTGGCACGGTAGGACAGTCTCGAGTCCGAGCCACTGGGTCGCCAGCACACCTTCATAGGGACTCATCTCGCCCGTCAACATTTCTCCCGGCATCGGATTGAGATGCAGGATCTCCTGCGGATTGGCGATGCCGATGCAGCCGACATTGGGTTTATAGAGTTCGCCCTGCAGTTTCAGGTCGGAGAAAATGGCGGTATCGCCATAGTGATAGAAGCGCAGCCCGTCGGCATAGACGATGAAGGCCATCGGCACGCCGGAGATGAAGGAGTTGTCCTTCAGCCTGATCTGCGACCAGTGATGGCACTCCAGCGGCTGGATCTCAATGCCGGCCACCTTGACCCGGATGCCCCAGGTCGTCGCGCGGATCTGGCTGGCCGGGATTCCCCGATCCATCAGCCAGGCCTTCACCTCGCCGCCGCAGACAACCGGACAGCCGTAGGTCGCGGCGATCTTGTCGGTGTCGCCGAGATGATCGAACGCCGCATGGCTGACGATCACCAGATCGACATGGTCGAAGTCGGTGGATTTGGTCGCGGCTCCAGGATTTTGGTCGAGGAACGGGTCGCAAAGGATGCGCAGCCCGTTGCTCGTTACGATCTCGTAGGCGGCCACGCCGTGGAAGCGGATGCGGGTGGTGGGTTGAAGCGTCATCGTCAGTTCGTCTTTCTCGTGTCGATTGTGAGCGGCAGGCGAGCGAGCCCGCGCCGGTCGCCGCGTGTCTTCCAGCGAAGCTCTTGCTCCGATCCCGGTGCGAGCCTCGCGCCGGTCCCGATCAGCGTTTCGAGCGTCACCGCCATTTCCATGCGCGCCACGCCCGCGCCGGCGCACAGATGCGGGCCGGCTCCGAAGGTGAGATGCTTGTTGGGACTGCGATCGAGGCGCATCTCGTTCGGCACATCGAATACCGACGGGTCCCGGTTCGCCCCGCCGTAACCAAGGGCCACAATGTCGCCCCGCCTTATTTCGCGACCGTGCAGGCACAGATCATGCGAGGCATTGCGGCCGAAAATCTCGATCGGCGAGGAATAGCGCAGGAACTCCTCCACCGCGGTCGGAACAAGCTCCGGTTCACTTGCAAGCCGATCCAGCGCCTCCGGATGCCCGGCCAGCCAGTGCAGCATGACCGAAAGGGCGTCCGCCGTGGTCTCGAAACCCGCGCCGAACACGACGCTCATGAACGAGCGGATCTGAATGTCGTCGAGCCTTTCGCCGTCAATCTCGGCCGCTAACAGCATGCTGACGAAATCGCCCGTCGGCTTGGCGCGTCGCGCCGCAATGAGGGTCTCGATATAGGTGTTGAGTTCGCGGCTTGCCGTCGCTCCAGCGCTCGGGTCCTTCACGTTGAACATGCTGGTGATCCAGCCGACCCACTTGTCCGAGTCTTGCAGCGGCACGTCGGTGAAGGCCGCGAGCGACGTGATCGCAACCGGCACGCAGAATTCGGCAACGGCCTCGGCCTTTCTCGCAGCGATCATCTTTTCGAAGAGCGACCGGGCCAGCATTTTTACGCGAGGTGTGATCGCGGCAATTCGCTGCGGCGCGAAGACCGGGTTGACCAGGGCGCGATAACGCGAATGCCGGGGCGGATCGATTTCGATCGGCAGTTGGGGTTCGGTCCGCGGCGTGATCACGGGAATGGCCGTCACGCCGGGAACGCTGGACGTGTAGTCGCGCCAATTGATTGCGGCGCTCCGCACATCGTCGTAGCGGCTCAGCAACCAAAAGCCCCCGTATTTGTTCGAGCGTGCTACCGGACACTCCCGGCGCAAATGCTCGAAAGCCGAGAATGGATCGGCAACGAACGCCGGATCGTGGATGTCCACCTCGTCCGGGATGTTCGGTTCGTCCGTTGTCACCATTGCGGCCATGGGCGCGACTTCTGGGTTGGCTGGCTTCGATGTTGCCTCCGGCGGCCAAGGAATGAAACGCCGGAGGCAAGAGGGCAGAACCCTCAGCGTGGTGGTCGATTACTTGACGCCGAGCGCGGCCGTCACCTTGTCGACATTGTCCTTGGTGACGAGCAGCACGCCGGTGTCGAGCGTGTCCGGAACCGGGCGGCCACCGTCGCTGGCGCCGAGGCCGGCGGACTTCAGTCCGTTGTGGTTGTAGTCGTGCAGGATCTTGACCGCGTAGTAGATGAACAGTTCGCGGTTCTGCACCACTATGCCGTCGACCCAGCCTTCCTTGGCGGTCTTGAAGAAGTCCGGCGTCTGCTCCATCGCCGTTACCTTGATGTCGCCCGGATTCTTGCCGGCCTCGCGCAACGCGGTCACGATGCCGGCGCCCGACTCCGAATCGAAGCCCGCTAAGCCGGCGATGTCGGGATGGGCAGCGAGGATCGCGGCCGTCACCTGCGCCACCTTCTGCGCATCGCCGCCGTCGTCCTCGTTGGAGACGATGTTGTATTTGCCGCCGCCATTAGCCTCGATATAGGCCTTGAAGCCGGCGACTGCCTCCCGCATGTTACCAGCGTTGATGATCGACATCATAGCGAGCTTGCCGCCATTGGGCAGCTTCTCCATCATCTTCTTGGCCTGAGCGACACCGACCTGCGTCCAGTTCGTGCCGATATAGGCGAGACGACCGGAGTCCGGCAGGTCGCCGTCATCGACGACGGTGGGGACGCCCTGCTCCAGGCACTTCTTGACCGATTCCGTCAGCGACGGATCCCAGCCGCCCACCACGGACACGCCGTTCGGCTTCTGGGCGCAGACCTGATCGACCGCGGCGATGAAGCCTGGCAGGTCGAAATCAGTCGGGCCGGCCACAACCACCTTGACGCCGAGCTCCTCGGCGATCTTCTTCATGCCGACATAGTCGTATTGCACGAAGAGCGGCAGGTTGGCCTTGTTGGAAATCCAGTAATAGGTTTCCTTCGCGTCGGCCGGGCCGAAAGACGATTCCTGCGCGCGCGCCGGTGCCGTCACGGCTGCCGCGAGCGTCGTTATCCCCAAGGCGACCAATGTCGATTTCAGCATGAAGCGCATTCCCGTTTCCTCCTGATTGGGTTCTGTTCCCAGTTTTTGCAGTCCACCGGCCTTGCCGGATTCCCCTCGGTTCCCGCGGGCCTAGCCGCGGCCCGCGGTCTTGAAGCGGTCGAGCGAAACAGCGAACAGCAGGACAAGCCCCACGACCAGTCCCTGCCAGAAAACGCCAACCGCGTTGATGATCATGGCGTTCTCGATCAGCGCGATAAAAAGCACGCCGAGAATGCCGCCCAGAATGGTGCCCTCGCCGCCCTTGAGGCTGGCGCCGCCAAGGACCGTTGCGGTGATGACCTTGAGTTCGATGCCGACGCCGGCATTGACAACAGCGCTGTTGAGCCGCGCCGCCCCGAGCACACCGGCGATGCCCGCCAGCGCACCCATTATGATGAAGCCGATGAGGATCAGCCTGTCGACGCGGATCCCGGACAGTTGGGCCGCGCGCGGGTTGCCGCCGACGAAATAGAACTGGCGGAAGAAGCGGGTGCGCGCGACCAGCCAGCCGCCGACCAGCACGAGGACCAGCATCGCCCAGAACGGCGACTGGATGCGCAGGATCGGATCGGCGGCGCGGCCATATTCGGCGAAGCTGTCGGAGATCGGCGTGACGCCCGTTCCGGCCGTCACATAGGTCAGGCTGCGATAGATGGTGAGCGTGCCGAGCGTCGCGATCAGCGCGTTGATGCCGATGCGGGTGACGATCAGCCCGTTGATCAAGCCGGCAACCGCGCCAACCAGAATGCCGACGAGAAGAGCCGATTCCGCCGGCCAGCCCCACCACCCGGCAACCACACCGGCCCACACCCCGGAAAGCGCGAGCGTCGATCCGACGGACAGGTCGAAAGTGCCGGCGATCATCAGCAGCATCATGCCGCAGACGAGAATGCCGACGGGTGCCAGATTGAGCAGCACGGCGCGCATGTTCGGCCCGGTCGGGAAGTTGTGCGGATAGACGATGGTCATCGCCAGCGCGAGCAGCACGACGAGCACGAACAATGTCAGCTCACGCGAGTTGGCCAGGCGGCGCACAATGCGCAGCGGCAGGGCCTCGCGCTGTTCGACCGGGGCCTGCGCTTCGTTCTGGGATATCTGTGCCACGCTCATGCTCCAACCGCTTGCTCGCGTACGTTCGCGACCGACGATGTGAACCGGGTCGCCAGCCGCAGCACCTGCTCTTCGGTCGCCCCCTCGCCCGGCAATTCCCCGACCGTGCGGCCCTCGGCCATCACGACGATCCGGTCCGCAAGCGCCAGCACCTCGGGCAGCTCGGACGAGACGACGAGAAGCGCCACGCCCTTCTCCGCCAGTCCGCGCAGCAGGCGGTAAATTTCGGAACGAGCGCCGACATCGACGCCGCGCGTCGGCTCGTCGACGATGAGCAGGCGCGGCTCCATGGCCAGCCATTTCGCCAGCAGGACTTTCTGCTGGTTGCCGCCCGAAAGCTCGCCGACGATCTTGCGCACGCTGGGGGTGGCGATGCGCAGCTCTTTGACGAAACCGCCTGCGAGCCGTTCGGCCTTGCTGTTGGAGAAGTTGGCGCCGGACGAGACCTTCGAAAGCACGGTGGCGGCGATGTTGTTGACGAGGTCCATCCCGAGGAAGAGACCCGACGTCTTGCGATCCTCCGGAACCATGCCGATGCCGGCGTGCTTGGCGTCCCACGGGCCCTGAGGGTCGACCGGTGCGCCTCCGATCCGGATGTCGCCAGCCGTGCGGCGCCTGGCGCCAAAAATGGCCTCGCAGAATTCGCTCCGCCCGGAACCGATCAATCCGGCAAGACAGACAACCTCACCGGCGCGCACGGTGATCGAAGCCGAGCGCACAAGCGGCGGCGCGGAGACCCGTCGGCTTCAAAAACGACCGGATCCGCTTGCCGCGCCGAAGCCGCGCGGGTGAGATGAACCTCCCGCCCGACCATCAGCCGTATCAACTCGTCCGTCGTCGTCTCGGCGACCTTGCGCGTACCGGCGAGCCGCCCATCCTTGAGCACCGCGACGGAATCGCAGAGCGCGAAGATCTCGGCCAGGCGGTGGGAGACATAGATGACCGAAACGCCGTCCCTGGCCAGCCGGCGCACGATCTCGAAGAGCTTTTCGGTTTCGGTCAGCGTCAGCGCCGCCGTCGGCTCGTCGAGGATCAGCAGCCTCAGTTCGCGCGACAATGCCTTGGCGATCTCGACGATCTGCGCCTGGGCTGGCGACAGGAATGCCACTTTCATTGCCGGATCGATGGCGACGCCGAGCTGGGCGATGAGAGCGTGCGCTCTTTCGCGCATCAGCCGGATATCGACCTGGCCGAACCATTTTGTCGGCTGACGGCCGGCAAAGATGTTTTCCGCGACCGACAGCTGCGGCACCAGCGAGCCTTCCTGATGGACGATGCCGATGCCCAGCTCGCCCGCGGCCTTCTCGTCGAGGTCGCCGAGTACGGCGTCGTCGAGCCGCACCTCACCGCTGGTGCGGCTGTAGACGCCGGCAACGATTTTTCCCAGCGTGGACTTGCCGGCGCCGTTCTCGCCAAGCAGTGCCCGGATTTCACCGGGCTCGACCGCTATCGACACGTCGTCGAGTGCCCGAACGCCGGGGAACGTCTTGCAAAGCTGCGAGATCTGCAGGCGCGGCGCCATGTCGACCTCAAGCGCTGACAAGTGCGGCCGGCATGGCTATGCCTTCGCCTGAAGGTAGTGAGCTTGCTTGGCCTGGATCATCCAGACCATGGTTTCATTCACCGGCGTGGCCACGCCGGTGCGCTTGCCGGCGTCGACGATGGCGCCGTTGATGACCTCGATCTCCGTCTGGCGCCGCGCCTCGACGTCCTGGAGCATCGAGGCCTTGCCGCCCACGGCCTTCTCCAGCAACCCCGTTATCGCGGCCCAGCGCTCGTCATAGTCGAGCGAAATGCCCTGCGCTTTGGCAACCGCCACGACTTCCTTCAGGATTGCCGCCATCAGCGACTTCGCGCCGTCGAAGGCGACCAGTTCGTGCGACATGAAATGCAATAGGCCGGCGACCGGCAGCGTGCAGGCGTTCAGCGCCAGCTTCTTCCAGACCTCGTCCAGGATGCGCTCGGACCTGGCGGTTTCGATCTGCGCGGCACGGAAGGTCTCGATCACCTTGTCCAGGCGAGGTGTCGCCTTGCCGCTCAGTTCGCCGATGTAGGTCATCCCGACGCCGGGATGCTTCACCCTGCCGGGGCCGAGCAACGTGCCGCCGTGGTAAGTCAGGCCGACCAGGACCTTGTCTTCGCCCACAATGCCGGCGATGCGCGGCGCGTTGCCCCAGCCGTTCTGCAGGCTGAGCACCGCCGTGTGCCCCGAGATCATCGGCGCCGCCGCGCGGACCGCCGCATCGGTGTGATAGCATTTGACGAAATTGATGATCAGGTCGACCGGTCCGACCTTCGACGGCTCCGTTGTTGCCGGAACGCGGATAACCGGTTGGGAACCGTCCTTCTCCTCGATCGTGAGGCCGTTGTCGTTGATCGCTTGCACGGCCGGCGTCGAGACGTCGATCAGCGTCACGTCATTGCCTGCTCGGGCAAGATAGCCGCCGAAAATGCCACCCATGGCACCGCCGCCGCCCAGAATGGCGATCCGCATGTCTTTCGCTCCCTGTCCCACCACGGGTTGTTTTCGGCAAAGCCGGGGGCGCCGCTTCCAGGATCTTGTGGAAACGCGCTTTCGGCGAGCGCAGCCGCTAGCCGATCCGGCCTTGTCTGGTTATGTTGCGGTCATCCTTGCAAGCAGTTGCATGGTTGTCAAGTATGATGGTATGAAAGGTCTATGGTCGACCCTCTCGTTATAGAACGCAAGAAGCTCTTCGAGCACGTGGCCTCGCATCTCGAGGCGCAGATCCTGTCCGGCAAGCTGAAGCCCGGAGACCAGCTGCCGCCCGAGCGCGACCTGCAGACGCGCTTCGGCGTCGGCCGGCCCGCCATCCGCGAGGCGCTGATCTCGCTGCAGAAGGCCGGGCTGGTCGAACTCACCAACGGCGCGCGGGCCAAGGTGCTGATGCCGACGGCTTCACATATCTTCACCGGCATGGCGCCGGCCGTGCGCCAGATGCTTTCGACCGAGGAGGGACATCGCTACTTCCAGGGCGCGCGCCTGTTCTTCGAAGTTGGGCTGGCGCGCGAGGCCGCCCGGCACGCGACGGCCACGGACCTCGAGGCGCTGGCGACTGCGCTCGAAGCCAACAGGAAAGCGATCGGCGACCGCGAGCGCTTCACCTCAACCGACATCGCCTTCCACTTCGAACTGGCGAAGATGGCGCGCAATCCAGTCTTCATCGCGCTGCACGACCAGATCTCGGAGTGGCTGAAGGAACAGCGCACGGTGACCCTTGCGGCAAAGGGGCAGGAAAAGACGGCGTTCGAGGCGCACAAGGCGATCTATGACGGCATCGCGGCCCGTGATCCCGATCGCGCCGAGCAGGCCATGCGCACGCATCTCGAGCAGCTTGCCGTCACCTTCTGGCAGCAGCGCACGCACGATTGAAAGCTGTGCGGATCGGCGTCATCGGTGACGACTTCACCGGCTGGGGGGACATCGCCAATCTGCTTGGGAAGGCTGGCGCACGGACCTGCAGCATATCGGCGCGCCCCACGCTCTCGCGCAACCGCAGGCGCCGGGATGCATCGACCTGAACTGACCTCACGCAGGAATTGCAAACGTTTGGGTACAGCAGACGGATCTAGATCTCGATAACTGCGACGAATTCGCATTGCACCAGGGAAGCGCTGTCCGGTGTCAACGGCCTAACGTGCCTGGCCGGACGCGACTCGGAATCTGGAAACATCCGCAGCCATTCTTCATTGACGGGGCCCCTGTCGCTGCTGTCGCGCAGATAGATATCCACCTTGATGATGTCCTCCGCGCTGCCGCCGGCGGCCTCGATGACGGCACGCATGTTGGCGAACACATTGGCCGACTGAGCCGCCATTCCGGCCGGCAATTCCTGCGTGGTCGGGCTGACGCCATGAATTGCCCCCGAGAACACCATGTTGCCGATCCGGCAGGCATTGGGAACTGGATGCCTGTGGCTCAGTCCTTTCACCGAAATACTCTTGCGCATGGTTCTGCTGATCCTTCGCGATCTGTTCCATGGGAAATTCGTGAACGGCTGGTCTGAGTGAGTGGAGACAGCGCGCGAGTGCGGCTGGAGGGACCTATCGTCTCGCGCGCAAAACCGAGGCTTGCGCGGGTGGCGAGGAAACGCCGGTGTCGGGACGCGGCGCGGGAGGTTCATAGCCGGACGTCAGCTGGATTCCCCGCGTCTCGGGCAGCATCAGGGTCGCGACGAAAGCGATGCTGTAGCCCAACAGCGCGACAAGGCCGATCGCCTCCGCCAGGCTGATATGTTGCCCCAGTATTCCGATGCTGGACACGGCGGCCGCACCGGCCGCCTTGCCGAAATTGTAGGCGAAGCTCTGACCGCTGGCGCGGATGGCGGAGGGGAAAAGCTCGGTGAAGAATGGGCCGAGCGCGGCATAGTTTCCGATGGTGAAGAAGCCGAACGGCGCACCCAGGATGATCAGCGACCAGCCGGAGAGCGGCAAGAACATATAGGCGATGGTGATCAGCCAGGAACATACGAGAAAAAGCTGAAACGTCCGCCGCCGCCCGAGACGATCGGCCAGGTATGCGCTGGCCAGAAATCCGAAAAACGAGCCGCCGGTCACCACGAACAGGTAATATCCAGATGCGCTCGGCGACAGTTCGCGCACCGTCTTCATGAAGGTCGGCAGCCAGTTGACGATCGCACCGCCGACTCCGATCACGCCGAATGCCAGCAATGAAGAAAGGATCGTCACGCGCAGGGCGTCAGGCTGAAATATCGCACCCAGCCCGGGCCGAACGCCGCTCTTCTCGACGAGCTCGCGCGTTTTGACGAAGATCTCCGGCTCCTCGATCTTGCGGCGCAGATAGAGGACCAGCACGCCGGGGAGCACACCGATCATCAGCAGCACGCGCCATCCGTAATCCTGTGGCAAATGCGCCAGGACCACGCCCCCCAGTATCGCGGCGGCGCTCCAGCCGATGCCGAATCCGCTCTGGACGGTGCCTACGGCCTTTCCGCGATGTTCGGCGCGGATGATCTCGCCCATGAGGACCGCACCGGCCGCCCACTCGCCGCCGAAGCCCAGCCCCTGCATGATGCGCAAGACCATCAGTTGCTGGAAGTCCTGGGCGAACCCGGCAAGGAAAGTGAAGGCGCAGAACCAAAGGATCGTGAACTGCATGATGCGGGCACGGCCGAAACGGTCGGCGAGATAGCCGCAGAGCCACCCTCCGATCGCCGCGGAGAGCAGCGTCGCGGTGGCCAGATAGCCGGCCTGCGCCGTCGTCATTCCCCAGGCCGCGATGAGGATCGGCAGCACGAAGCTGAAGAGCTGCGCATCCATCGCATCGACGGCCCAGCCGGCGAAACAGCCCCAGAAGGTGTTCCGCTCGCGCGTCGTCAACTCCCTGTACCAAGTGAACATCTTTTCCTCCCGTTTTCTCGATGCGACGCCGGCTAGACAACCAGTGGCGTAAGTCCTCCATCCATGGTCAGCGAAGCGCCCGTCACGTAGGAGGATCTTGCGCTGGCGAGGAAAAGCGCGGCATCGGCCACCTCTTCAGGATTTGCGTAGCGCCGCAGCGGAATCCGCTGCTCGTTCAGCCGCAGCAATTCTTCCGGCGTCTTGCCAGTCACCCTGGATTCGACTTCAAGCGACAATTGCAAGCGCTCGGTCATGGTGGCGGCCGGGTTGATCACGTTCACCCTGACGCCTGCATGCCCCCACGCCGCTGCCAGCCCCGCCGAGGCGAGCATCAGCGCCGCGTTGGCGGCGCCTCCCGGCAAATGCATGGGTGATGCGATCTTGCCGCCGGTGCCGACTATGTTGACGATCGTGCCTGCGCCCCGCGCCACCATCAGCGGCAGGACGTAGTCGGTGACGTTCATGTAGGTGAAGAACTTCGCGTCCATCGCGTCACGCCATTTGTCCGGCGTCAGTTCGTCGGGGGCAACTCTCCTGGCGCCGCCGGCCGAATTGACCAGGGACGCGATCGGCCCCACCTGCTCCTCGAGCGCGGCGACCATTTCCTTTGCCGCAAGCCCGTCCGACAGATCGGCGGCGAAACTCGTTGCCGACAGCCCCTCGGCGGCCAGCTTTTTCTTGGCGTTGTCGAGGTTCTCCTGGCTGCGTGACACAATCACCACGCGGGCCCCTTCCCTGGCAAAGGCGCGTGCGCAGGCCAGCCCTATTCCCTTGCTGCCCCCGGTTATCAGGACAATTTTCCCGTCGAGCTCGAGGTTCATTTCAGTGATCCTGTTTCTGGCCGCCAGCGGTGTGGATATTGATCGGGGTTCCCCCCGCGAAGGCTACGATCTGGTCGAACGCATTGCCGTACGCGAACTCGTAGTTGTCGCGCTCGACATAGCCGAGATGTGGCGTGCACAGGGCGTTTGGAAGCCTGAGCAGGGCGTCATCCGGATTGGTGAGCGGCTCGCGTTCGAACACGTCGACCGCCGCGTTGCCGGGGCGACCGCTCTTCAGCGCCGCCACCAAAGCCCCCGGCTGGATCAACTCGGCACGGCTGGTGTTCACAAGCAAAGCCGTCGGCTTCATTAAGGCCAGGTCGTCAGGCCCAATCGCGCCGGTGGTCTCGGCATTCAGCCGCAGATGCAAGCTGAGAACATCCGACAGCCTGAACAGGGACGCCATGTCCTGTGCCACGCTGAAACCCTCGGCCTTAGCGCGATCCAACGAGGCTTGGCGCCCCCAGATCAGCACCTCCATGCCGAAGGCCTTGCCGATCCGCGCGACCATCGAGCCTAAGCGGCCGAAACCATAGATGCCGAGGACGCGGCCGCGCAGGCCGAGGCCTATGGTGGTCTGCCAACGGCCTTGCCGCAGCGACGCGCTCTCGAAAGGAATGTTTCGCATCGCCGCAAGAATCAGCCCCCAGGTGAGTTCGACGGTCGAATAGGACGGACGCGACGTCAGAGCGGACGAAACGACGACACCGTGCCTGTCGCAGGCCGCCAGATCGATGTGGGGAATGTGGCCGTTCTGGCTGATGAGTTTCAGCTTGGGAAGGCGGCTCAGCAAAGCTTCGTCGATCTTGGTGCGCTCGCGCATCAGCACCAGGACGTCCGCCTCCGCCAGGCGACCTGCCAGAATGTCGACATCCTCGATGATATCGGTCCAGATCGTGACGTCGTGGCCGTCCAGCCTGGAGAAGCAGTCCAGCGTGCGGACCACGTCCTGGTAGTCGTTGATGATGGCGACGCGAAGCTTTCTCACGGGGTGACCTATCGCCTCATGCATTGCCCGGCAGATCCGCAACGGAGGTACCGGCGTCGATTGCTTCGCACTTGGCCTCTTCAAGCGCCGACTTCCTCAGCGCCTTTGCCAGAACTTCGGCGGCCCGGGCAATCGGGATGAAGCAGACGCCGGTTTCGTCCGCAACGACGATATCGCCTGGAGCAACGCGCACGCCGGCGACTTGGATTTCGCCGTTGATCTCCACGGTCTCGATGCGCCATTTGCCGGTGACAGGCGTTATCTCGGTGGCCCAAAGCGGATATCCGACCCGCCGCGAATGCCCGAGGTCGCGAACGCCTCCGTCCACGATTGCTCCGGCCTCGCCCTGCCGTTTTCCGGTTTGGGCCGAAATTCCGCCCATGTTCGAAACGCCGGCAACGCCCTCGATCACCACAACGTCGCCCGGCAGCGCCAGGTTGTGGGCCTCGAACTCGGCCATCCGGTTGACGTGGTTTTTCGCCGTTTCGTAGACATGCTCGCGTTGCAGGATGTTGCGCACCGTAAGCGCCGGACCGACGATCGACACCGAAGGCAGGGTCGGCTTCAGAACCGATGCGCCAACCGCGCCGGTGATACCGAGCTCATCCATGATGTCCGAGATGACGCTGGTGGCGTCGCCGATCCGCTTGAAGCCGTCGATCAGATCCTTCGGCGGGCGCGGTACCCGCATCAGTCGAATGCGGTCGCGACTGATCTTGCCGGTGAGCTTCGGCAGCACATCCGCGAGAGCTATATCATTCATGCCTTATCCTCCGATCAGCGGCATCAGGATGGCTTGCCGCCATCAATGCGTCCAATTTAGAATCGACCAATGCATCATTTGCTGAGTGAATAACGTGCGCCTTGATCTGAACCTGATTGCGGTCCTTGAGGCCATCATGCTGGAGAGGAATGTGACACGTGCGGCCTCGAGCCTGGCGATGAGCCAGCCGGCGGTCAGCAATGCGTTGCGTCGAGCCCGCCGCCTCACCAAAGATCAACTTTTCCTCAAGACGGCAACGGGGGTCCAGCCCACCGCTCGCATGGTCGCGATGTGGCCCGACCTTCATCGCTCGCTCACGGCAATTCGCGCTTCTTTCGCGCCCGACGAGTTCGATCCCGCGTCGGATGCGACCAGTTTTCGCATTGCCGTCACCGACAGTCTCGCGATGGAAGGCGTCAGCGAAATTACGCTGAAATTGCAGGCCGCGTCGCCGCGCGCCCGCGTTTCCTTCGCGGTGCATACCCATGAAGGCTCGCTGGAAGGAATCGATCGCGGCACCCTTGACTGCGCCGTGGGCATGTTTGCCTCGCTGCCAAGAGAAATGCATGTGCGGAGCCTGCAGACAGATCGCTACGTTTGCGTCATGCGCGGCGGACATGACCTGGCCGATTGCCTGACGCTCGATCGATTCACCGCCGCGGCGCACGTCTTGGCGACCCCGTCCGCTCTGGAACGCGGCTTGGTGGATGGCTGGCTCAGCCTGACGGGACGGACAAGGACGATCGCCGTTGTGGTCAATCACTTTGCCGACGCGATGAAGATTGTCTCGCGTAGCGACCTCATCACCTGCGTGCCGCTCGGCTTCTTCAATGGACCGTGGCGAACCATTGCGGATGGACGTGACTTGGTGGTGTGCGAGTTGCCGTTCGAAACCGAGAAACTGCTCTACAAGCTGATCTGGCACGAACGATTACAGCAGCACCCCGCCCACCAATGGTTTCGCGCCCTGGTGACAGACGCCTGCGGTTCCTCCTTCGATGGCCAACTGGTTGGAGAAGCGCCGCTCGTGGGAACGACATGATCTTACGGCGGAAGCGACATCCGGGAGGCCGTGGGCGCAGATGGACCTGGCTTCCCCCCTTGGGCACCAGTTCTAACCGTTCAGGGGCACATATGAGTAGACGTTCGCGGCGTCGCGCCGGACACGGCCAAGCCCAGGAAACGATATGTGGGCGCCGCCAACGATATAGCCGCTGTCAGCCGCATCGGCGAAGGCGCGCTCGTGCACGCGCTCGGCTTCCGATGCGTCGGCGTCATATTGGATCGTGACGGACGGGTCCTTGAATTGTACCGCGGCGACATGCACGACGTCGCCCCACAGGACGATCTTCTCGCCCTTGCTCTCGACCACATACATTGTATGTCCGGGTGTGTGGCCATAGGCGGTTTGTGCGCGCACGCCAGGCACAAGATCGGTGTTGCCATCGAATACGGCGAGCTTGCCGGCTTGCAGATATGGCCCGATCGATGCCATGGCGGCCTGAAAAAACCGCTTCGCTTCAGCGGGAGCCGCGTGCATGTTTGCCTCGCTCAGCCAGTAGTCGGTGTCGCGCTTTTCGACACGCACGACCGCGTTGGGGAAGGCTCTCTGGCCGTCGACCATGAGACCGCCGACGTGGTCTGTATGCAGATGCGTGAGGTAGATCTCATCGATCTGCTCCGGCCGATAGCCTGATGCGCTGAGATTGCTCAGCAGCTGGCCGGTGCAAGGGCCTAACAGGGAGCCGGCACCGGCATCGATCAGCACCAGCCTGGCTCCGGTATTGACGAGAAAGGAATTGTGCGACGTCTCGACGACATCGGCGAGATAGCTGCGTTTGAGTGCTTCCTCGATCCGCGCCGGGTCGCCCTGCAGCAACTTCGTCGCGGGGAGCATATTGCTGCCATCGGACAGCGCCGTTACCTCAAAATCGCCGAGCGTCAAACGATGGAACCGGGGCGCCTGGCTTTTGGCCATGGATGCGCCCGCGAACAACGGCGTCGCCAGGCCGCAGGCCAGACAAAAGCAGCCGGCGGCCAAAAAAGCGCGGCGGCTGGGACTGACGATGTCGCCGCTGGTCAGCCGGGGCTCCGCACCTCCGGTGGCGTCGAACAAGTGATCGAGAATCTTGCGAGGGGCGGTCATCCCAGAGCTCCATGTGCTTTCGTCGAGGCCACGACCGGCGTCGGTACTCTCGTTCTCGTCGCGGAGAACATTTGCGCCGAGGCCGGTTTTGCTTGCATAGCGTTCCCGAGATGGGCTACGCCGTCCAATTCAGAGTTCGCCGTCTGCATCATCACCAGGTTGAATAACGACTGATGATGATTACCCACTTAGAGCTCGCGATCGGCCTCTTCCTTCAGCCCTCGCGGCTCAGAGCCGTGATGTCCCCACGCTGTTTGAGAAATCACATTTCCACGGGCTGGCCGTCGACCTGATCCTTGTTGAACCGCGGCAGCAGCCCGGTGCACAGGACCAGCATGACGACAATGACGAACTGACATGCAATGACCGTGCCGAAGGCGTGCGAAATGCTCGCCGGCTCCAGTGCCAGGTAGAGCGTGCCCAGGGTTGCGACCCCGAGCGCCAGACCCGACTGCTGTAGGGTGATGAGGACGCCGCTGCCGACGCCCGCCAGATGCTTGGGGACATCGGCAAGCACGGCCCGGAACAAGCCCGAGAACAACATCGATTGTCCGGCCCCGATCACGACCAGCGGCACAGCAAATTCGATGAGGCTCACCGTTGGCCAACTGGACACGGTGATTGCGATCAACGTGACCAGTCCAAGCGCCTGCAGCAGACCGCCGGCCGCGAGCGCCCCGCGGCCGAAGCGGCCGATGATGCGCGGGCTGACCACTGAACCGATGAAGAACATCGCCGCCATCGGCAGGATGGCGAGGCCGCTTTCGAGCGGGTTGGCGCCGAGTCCGTTCTGGACGGTGAGCGCGAAGACGAACATGAAGGCGCCGAAGCCGACGCTGAACAGCGTGATCATGGCCAGGCCGCGCGACATCGAGGGCAGCTTGAGCAGCGACGGCGGCAGCAACGGCATCTCGCCGCGCGCTTCGGCGGCCCTTTCGACGGTGACCGTCGCGACGGCAAGCAAGACGGCTGCAGCCAGCATTGTCCACGTCCATGCCGGCCAGCCGAGCGAATGGCCTTCGGTCAGCGGCACCAGCAGAGCGTCAGCGTGGCGGCGAAAAGTATAGTGCCGGCGACGTCGATGCCCGCGGGGTGCGGCGAGCGGTTGGCTGGCACGACCGCCCGCGAGGCGAAGAACACCATGACGCCGAGCGGGATGTTGATCAGGAAGATCGGCCGCCAGGACGTGCCGAACAGATTGGCGCTGACCAGCAGTCCGCCGGCGAGTTGGCCGACAACCGCGGCGATGCCCGAGGTGGCGCCGTAAAGCGCGATGGCCCGGGTCTTGCGTTCGCCTTCCAGGGTGGCCTGGAAGGTCGCAAGCACCTGCGGCACGAGCATCGCCGCCATTGCGCCCTGGACCAGGCGCGCGGCGATAAGGAGATCGATGGTGGGTGCCAGACCACAGGCGAGAGAGGCGAGGATAAACCCGGAGAGCCCGACCAAGAACAGGCTATGGCGTCCAAAACGATCGCCCAGCCTGCCGCCGAGAACGAGCATGGCGGCGTAAGCCACACCATAGACTGAAACCACCAGCTCAAGTGCGGCCGGCGTCGCCTGCAGCGAGGTGGCGATGGTCGGCAGCGCCACGTTGACGATGAAAAAGTCGGCGATCGGCAGGAAGGCGCCGGCGAGCAGAACGTACACGCCAATCCCGTGCAGCCCGCCGGCGCGGGCCATGGAACGAGGTGTGTGCCAAGCTTGCCCGGCGGCGATTGTCGAGTTGGTCATCCGAACCTCCAGATGCGTATGAAACCATAGTTATGTTATCATAACGATTATGCTCATATACATAGACGCTGGAAGTCTGTAAACTGCGCCCCATGGAAACCGATCCGGACTCGTCCGCACGCAAAGCTCCCCCGGCTGTTCGCTGGGCGGACCTGGCCGACCTCATCCTCATCATTGCCCGTGAGATTCAGTTTCGCGGTTACAGGGACGAGAAAGCGCTGTCGCTGTCGCAATCGGAGGGCATGGTGATGCGCCACCTGGTTGCGCACGCTTCCGCAACGCCCAGCCAGATCGCGACGGCGACCGGGCTGCAGCGCACCAATGTTTCCACCGTGCTGCGCGACCTGGAAGGCAAGGGGCTGATCGAGCGCCATGTCGACCCGCAAGATCGCCGGGGCGTCAGCGTCCATCGCACCCGGCGGGGAGCCCACAATTACGCCCTGGTGCGCAAGGAGTGGGCAACTGCCGTATCCGAGGCCGCCGGCGGCGACACACGCAAGCTCAATGCCGCGCTTGAGCTTCTCAGATCCATCGAAGCCGGCCTGACCGCAACGCGACCGATAGACAGCGACGGTCCGGGGCGAATGTCCGCCCGCCGCCGGAACGTCTAGTGCCGAACAGCGCGAGAGAGAAGCAATCTCGACCGCAACTCGGTAGCAGCCAGCCCTGTATCTCGTAAGGCTGCCGGCCGTCAGGACATCTTCAACAAGCGCACGCCCTTAGCAACATGCTCAGGTAACACCCCCCAACCTATGCAATCCAGGAGCGCCTCACGAAGGTCGAAATCGGGTCTCAGTGGTCGTGCGCACCATGCTCCTGCAGCGAAAGCCCAAAAGTCCGCACCAGGTCGCTGACCTGCTCCGGTGACAGATAGCGGGGGTTGAGGCCGCGCAGAAGCAGATAGAGCTTTGCCGTTTCCTCCAGCTCTTCGGTAGCGAATACCGCCGCCTCAAGCGTCTCGCCCGCGACAACGGGACCATGGTTGGCGAGCAGCACCGAAGAGTAGCGTCCAGCGAGCCCTTTGATTGCATCGGCTACCGCAGGGTCTCCGGGACGGAAATATGGCACCAAAGCCGTCTGTCCGGCGCGCATGAGATAGTACGGCGTCATTGGCGGCAGGACCGACTTGGGATCGATCTCGGGAAGCATGGTGACGGCCACCGCATGGGTTGAGTGCAGGTGCACAATCGCACGCGCTGCTGCCCGCGTCTCGTAGAGGGCGGTATGCAGGGGGATTTCCTTGGTCGGCGCATCGCCCGCGACGAGCCGCCCTTGCGCATCGAGCCTGGCAAGGCGAGCCGGATCGAGAAAGCCCAGCGATGCGTTGGTCGGCGTCACAAGCCAGCCGCCGTCATCGAGCCGCAGACTGATATTGCCCGATGATCCCGGTGTCAGCCCGCGCTCGAATAGGGAACGGCCGAAGCGGCATATCTCTTCGCGAAGTTTGGCCTCGCTCATGTTGTGGCTCCCTCGATCAGTTCGAACCCGAGATCGATCTTCGTCGGCGGCCCGTCGGAGCAGACCAGCCGGGCGCCGGTCTCTCCGACCGCGACGCGTGGCGTCCGGATGGTGGAAAGCGGTTGCGGCGCCGCGCGGGCGACGTCCAGGCCGTTATAGCCGAAAATCGCCAACCGGCCGGGGATGGCGATGCCGCGGGCAAGGCAATGGAAATAACCGCCAATCGCCATGTCGTCGTTAGAGAAATAGACGGCATCGAGATTGGGGGCGCGCCCGAGCAGCCGGCCGAGACCCTCGCGCCCGGCCTCGATCGACGAAGATGAGGGAATGATTTCTTCCGCGGCGACTTCAAGGCCTGCCTCTGCGAGCGCCGAGCGAAATCCGGCGAAGCGTTTGGCGGCGCGCAGATCGCGGCTGAGATCGTGGCCCACATAGCCGATGCGCCGATAGCCGCGCGAGACCAGATGACGCGCGCTCGCGCCTCCCGCCTCGCGGTTGGAATAACCGACGACGATGTCGATGCCATCGCCATCGGAATCGAGCAGTTCGGCGACCCTGATGCGGGCGTGCCTGAGCATGGCCACGGTACGCTCGGTGTGTTCGAGCCCGGCCACCATCATGCCCGCCGGACGCCAGCTAAGCAGCGACTCGACGAGGGTTTCCTCGCGGCCCTGTTCGTAGTCCGTCACCGCGACGACAGGTTGGAACCCGGCGCCCACCAGCACCGTGTTGGCGCCGCGCAGCATGTCCGGAAAGACGATGTTGCTGAGCGACGGTATCACGATCCCGACCAGCTTGGAGCCGGTCGAGGCCAGCGTGCCGGCGATGCGGTTCGGCACATAGCCGAGGCTTCTCGCGGCATTGAGGACGCTCTCGCGTGTCTTGGCCGAAAATGAACCGTGCCCACGCAACACGCGCGAGGCGGTGCTCTCGCCGACGCCGGCCGCGCGTGCGACATCGGTAAGGGTCGTCGTCCCCGTCGGCGTGCCGTCGGCCAGCTCGTCGGCCACTTTCGATCTCCCCGCTGGAGCGCGACGTCGCACTCGACCGTCCTCGCTTCCGTCCATCTCTTTTGCCATGTCGCGGCAACCTTTTCAAACAATTGTTGGCAGCGCTGCCACTTTTTCGTTGGCAGCGCTGCCAATGCATGTTATCCGGTTACGCAAGCGCTGCCAAAACCGCCACCGGCGGGGCGCGCTGACACCCCATTCACAGTCAAGGGAGGAACCAATGACCGTGCTTACACCTGCGCTACCGGCGCAAGCCGTAGCTGAAATCGAAACGAGGAGGACCGCCTACAGCAAGGTCTTCTGGCGCATCGTGCCGTTCCTGATGCTGTGCTACGTCGTTGCCTATCTCGACCGCGTCAATATCGGCTTCGCCAAGCTGCAGATGTCGGCCGACCTCGGCTTCAGCGAGACCGTCTACGGCCTCGGCGCCGGCATCTTCTTCATCGGCTATTTTCTCTTCGAGGTGCCAAGCAACGTCATTCTTCACAAGGTCGGCGCGCGCATGTGGATCGCCCGCATCATGATCACCTGGGGTTTGATCTCAGCTGGCTTCATGTTCGTCACGTCCGCGCCGACATTCTACCTGTTGCGCTTTCTGCTGGGCGTCGCCGAAGCCGGGTTCTACCCGGGGATCATCCTTTTCCTCACCTACTGGTATCCCTCGCATCGCCGGGCCAAGATCATCGCGGTGTTCATGTCCGCGATCCCGGTCTCGGGCATATTGGGCAATCCTCTTTCCGGCTGGATCATGGATTCGTTCGATGGCGCCCACGGCCTCGCCGGATGGCAATGGATGTTTCTTATCGAGGCGGTTCCAGCCGTCCTGCTCGGCATCGCTGTCTTGTTCTTCCTCGACAACGGCATTCGTCAAGCCAAGTGGCTGAGCGAAACGGAAAAGCAGGCCCTGGAAGAGGAGATCGCACGCGAGGAGCGTCACAAGGAGAGTGGGCATTCGGTAGCCGGTATCTTCCGCGATCGCCGAGTTTGGCTGATGTGCCTTATCTACTTCACCTTCGTGATGGGCCAGTACGGGCTGACTTTCTGGATGCCGACCCTGGTCAAGGCGACCGGCATCACCGGAAACTTCAATATCGGACTGATCAGCGCGATCCCCTTCATCTGTGCCGTCGTGGTCATGAATCTGTTCGGACGCAGCGCTGACAGGCATCGCGAGCGCCGTTGGCACCTGGTCGTTCCGGCACTGCTCGGGGCCGTCGGTTTCGTCGTCGCGGCCGCCAGCTCGAATCTGACGATCGCCATCGCCTTCCTGTCCGTTGCAGCGGCCGGAGCGATCACCTGTGCGCCGCTGTTCTGGTCGCTGCCGACGTCATTTCTCGCCGGGACAGGTGCCGCGGCAGGCATTGCGCTCATCAATTCGGTCGGCAATCTGGCCGGCTTTGTTAGCCCGTATCTCGTCGGCTATCTGAAGGATTTGACCGGCGCAACGCAGGTCGGCATGTATGCGCTCGCCGCAATCCTGGTGCTCGGCGCGGTCCTGGTGCTGACGACGCCACCCAAGCTGGTCAATCGCTAAACCGGATTGCGTTTCGAATAAGGATCTCCGTGATGACCGTTTATGATCGAAGCAAGGAAAACCCCGCCGGAGCAAGGACGAACCGGGCCGCCCTGATCGGCATCGGTTCCATGGGACTTGGCATGGCCATGTCGCTCAGGCGGGCCGGGTTTGAAGTGGCTGGCTTCGACGTGGACGCCGCGGCCATCGCCCGGCTCGTCGACGCGGGCGGCCGAGGCGCGGCAAGCCCCGCCGAGGCCGCTGAAGGTGCCGACGTCGTCGTGTCGGTGGTCGTCAACGCCGCGCAAACGGAGGCCATCCTGTTCGGTACGAACGGCGTCGCCGAAACCATGGCCGAGGGCGCGGTTTTCGTCTCCTCGGCCACGATCGATCCCGATGCGGTGCGCCGCCTTGCCACGCCGCTCGAAGCGACGGGACGGCTCTATCTCGACGCGCCGATCAGCGGCGGGTCGGTGCGCGCCGCCGAGGGTGCGCTCACCATTCTGGCCTCCGGCAGCCCTGCCGCCTTCGCCAGAGCGCGGCCGGCACTGGATGCAATAGCCGCCAACGTCTATGAACTCGGTGACGAGCCGGGCGTTGGTGCAGCCTTCAAGATGATCAACCAGTTGCTTGCTGGCGTGCATATCGCGGCGGCCAGCGAAGCCATCGCATTTGCCGCCCGGCAAGGGCTGGACATCCGCAAGGTCTACGAGGTGATAACTGCCTCCGCAGGCAATTCGTGGATGTTCGAGAACCGGGTGCCGCACGTGCTGGACGGCGACTACACACCGCGCAGCGCGGTCGACATCTTCGTCAAGGACCTCGGCATCATTCAGGATATGGCCCGCAGCGCCAAATTCCCGGTGCCGGTGGCCGCAGCCGCGCTACAGATGTTCCTGGCGACCTCGGCGGCTGGAATGGGCCGGGACGACGACGCATCCGTCGCCCGGCTCTACGCAAAGATCACCGGCACCGAACTGCCTACAACCCGCAAACCTAGCCAAACCGGCCTGACATCGGCCTGAGAAGACTGGATCGCCCATGCCCCGCTTTGCCGCCAACCTGACAATGATGTTCAGCGAGTGGCCGTTCCTGGATCGGTTCCAGGCGGCCGCCGATGCCGGCTTCCGTGCGGTCGAATTCCTGTTTCCTTACGAGCACACGCCCGAGGTGATCGGCGAGCGCCTTCGCAGATACGGTTTGACCCAGGCTCTGTTCAATTTGCCGCCTGGCGATTGGGCCGCCGGCGAGCGAGGACTGGCCGCCTTGCCCGATCGGTTCGCCGAGCTTCAGGCCGCCGTGGCATCTGCCCTTCCCTACGCGGAGGCCACGGGCGTGAAGTGCCTGCATTTGATGTCGGGGCTCGCCGCTCGCGGGGACAGGGCGGCCATGGATGCCTATCGCAAAGCGATCCTCTGGACCGCCGGCAAGCTTGCCGATCGCGGCATCGATCTGGTGATCGAACCGATCAATGGTCGCGACATGCCGGGCTATTTCCTCAATGACTTCGACTTTGCCGAACAGCTCATCGGCGAACTGGCGCTGCCCAACCTCAAGCTGCAGTTCGATGTCTACCACCGCCAGATCCTGCATGGCGATGTCGTCATGGCGTTGCGCCGGCTGCTGCCGATCATTGGCCATGTCCAGATAGCAAGCGTGCCCTCCCGCCATGAGCCGACTTCGGAAGAGCTCAACGACCGGTTCATCTTCGCGGAACTGGACCGGCTGGGCTATGATGGTTTCGTCGGTTGCGAATATCGGCCCAGCGGCACGACACTTGAGGGGCTCGGCTGGTTCGCCCCCTTTGCCGGCGAGCCCCTTCCCCAGGCTGGCATCGGAGTTTCGCCATGAGCCTCGCCCTCGGCGCAATTGCGGACGACTACACAGGCGCGTCCGACCTGGCCAACACGCTCGCCAAGGAAGGTCTTCGCACGGTTCAAACCATCGGCATTCCGGCCGCAGGTCTCGATCTTCCCGAGGTCGACGCGGTTGTCGTCTCGCTCAAGATCCGTTCGGTTGCGGCAGCGCAGGCGGTGGAGCGCGCTCGCGCGGCCGACCAATGGCTGCGCGCCCGCGGGGCAGCGCATGTGATGTACAAGATCTGCTCGACCTTCGATTCCACCGATGCCGGCAATATCGGCCCGGTGCTGGACGCCTTGCGTCACGACGTGGATGAGAAATCGGTTTTGGTGACGCCGGCCTTTCCGGAAACCGGCCGAACCGTCTACCAGGGGAATCTTTTCGTCGGCGCGGTGCCGCTCAACGAGAGTCCGCTCAAGGATCACCCGCTCAATCCCATGCGCGACGCCAATCTGGTGCGCGTACTCGCCCGGCAGAGCATGGCAGCGGTCGGGTCGGTCGACCTCGCGACGGTCGCGCGCGGCGCAGACGCGATCCGCGCGCGCAACGCGGCGCTTTCCCAAGATGGAGCCGGAGCGGCAATCGCCGACGCCGTCTTTGAGAGCGATCTTGAAGCGATCGGCGCCGCAGCCTTGGCACAACGCCTGTCGGTCGGAGCGTCCGGCCTGGGATTGGGTCTCGCCCGCGGCCTGGTCGCCGCCGGCACCGCGCGGCGCCATCAACGGACGGTGCTGCGGGATCGGCCGGCCAAGGGGCCCGCGGCGTGCTTGGCCGGCAGCTGTTCGCGGGCGACCCTGACGCAGATTGCCCGCGCCGAAGAGACGACGCCGGTGCTGAGGCTCGATCCGGAAAGGCTGATGAGCGGAGCGGCGGAGACGCACCGTGCGCTCGCATGGGCGGCCGCCCGCTTGGCCGATGGCCCCGTGCTCATCGCCAGCAGTGGATCGCCCGAGGTGGTTTCGGCGCTGCAGGCGCGGCATGGACGTGAGGCTGCCGGTCATGCGATCGAGCAGTCGCTGGCGACGATCGCCGAAGGTCTGGTCGAACTCGGCGTGCGCAGGTTGGTCGTGGCGGGAGGCGAGACGTCCGGCGCCGTCGTGGACCAGCTTGCCATTCCCGCCTTCGAGTTGGGCCCCGAAATCGCCGCGGGTGTCCCCGCGCTGCGTGCACTCGGCAGCCCGCACGGCGAGCTGCTGCTTGCCCTGAAGTCAGGCAATTTCGGTGGCGACCGTTTCTTCGCGGACGCCTTGGCCGTTTTGGCATGAGGAGTGACGGGGTCTTGGCTGTCCAAGGATAACTGAGAAGGTTGCGCCAGGGTCGAATGGCGGCGGTGGATTGCGAAGAGGCCGCTCCTGCGCCACAACCGAATGACTGATTTTTGGTCGAAGACGGTGATGCACAATCTCGCGCCCGGCGGACCTGCCGAATGACGGCAGCCACTACGACCTGCACCGATCGCTGCCGCCAGCGCGCCGGCCGCCGCAGTGGTGCCCTCGAGCGACAATTCGCCCCTTCATAAATCCGTAGTGTCGATTTCGTAGATGAAACAGGGGGGCTTTGTGTAATGCCACTCTCTGGAAAAGGATGGAAAATGTCCAAGATCCCCGGCAAGACCGAAACGATCGAAAACGCGGAATCCGCTACTTACGAGCCGTACAAGGTTACCGAGCAGGTTCGCGCTGTCGCCGAACAGGGCATTGAGCAGGCGAAGGAAGCATTTTCCAAATTGGAATCGAACGCCGAGACGACTAAAAAGGCTTTTGAGTCGACCCTTGAGGTGGCCAAGACCACCCGCAACGAGGTGTCGCTGAAGACGATTGCAGCTCTGCGAGCCAATGCCGAAGCCGGCTTCGCTCACCTGGAAGCACTGGTTGCCGTGAAGTCGCCGTCCGAGTTCTTCGAGCTGCAGGCCGCTTTCGTGAACAAACAGATCGACACTTCCGTCGAGCAGGCCAAGACCCTGCAGGCGGTGATGTTGAGAGCCACCGAAGACGTATCCATGCCGGTCAAGGATGCCTTCGAAAAGGCCTTGAAGAACCTCAAGGCCGCTTGACTGCTCAGGCAATCCGAGACCGGAGGTCGCCGACCTCCTCTGCTCGTTACGACATCAAGACCGGCACCTTCGCGCCGGTCTTCTTCCATTCGGCCGGCGTCCTTTTGCACGAACCTCATCCATCGGCCAAGCATCGCTTTTCCAAACAGTTGGCTACGGAAAGGCGCGCAGAGACGAAGGCTCGAAATCGGGACGAGGACGCCGCTTTGGTCCTGCAGCTACTTGACCATTGATCGTTGCAGCCCAGTGCCGGCGATTTCTCCGGGGCTGCTTTCGAAGTCGAAGAGCCTTTGGGTCGCAAGCGCCGCGGCGCCACGCGCCCAGGAATCGTCTGCCCAATCGGGTGTAATCGGTGGCGGGTTCCACATGGCATAACGCTTCAATGCATCGCGCATTGGCCCGAACAGATAGTCGCCAAAGGTGACGGCTTCGCCCCCGCCGACAATCACTTCCGGATCGATGATATTGCAGAAACCGCCCAGGTATCGTCCAATCCCCTCGCCTGCCTCCTGCAGCAGGTCTATGGCTGCCCGGTCTCCAGTCTTGGCCGCGTTCAGCATGTCGTGGCGCGTCACTTCACCAGCGAGTCGCCTGGCCTCCTTCCATCGCCGCACCAGGGCCGGTTCCGAGAAGAAGGTCTGCAGGCAACCGCGCCTGCCACACTCGCATGGCGGCCCGTTCGGATCGTATGTCGAGTGACCCATCTTGCCCGCGGCGCCATTCGCGCCGTGATGGACAGAGCCATCGATGACCACCGCGCAGCTGATGCCGGCCCCGATGGCCAGGGCCCCGACGGTGCGATGATGCCGGCCAAGTCCGAACAATTGTTGCGCGAGCGCAAATGCGTTGGTGTCGTCGTCCGCCCAGACGGGTACGCGCACGCGTTCGGCAAGCATCGCAGCGATCGGCACATCGGCCCAATTGAACCGGTGGCTCAACCGGCAGACACCGTTATCGATGACGCCTGGTACAGCGATGCCGATCCCGCTGAGCTGGGCGCCTGTCGGTGCCCTGCGGTCGGAAACCAGCTCCTCGACTGCCGAGGCGCAGGCCTCCACCGTACTTTGTGGCGAAAGATCGGGGACAACGACCTGCTTCGTAACAAGTGGAGTCGTGGCAAGATCGGTCAGCACACAATCGATGCCGCCTACCTTCAGCTTGAGCCCGGCCACAAGCCTGCCGGCGTAGTTTATGTTGATCGGGATAGGTCGACGTCCCGGCGCGCCAAGACTCGCCTCCCCTTCCACCAGAATATTTTCCTCGAGCAATTCAGACACGACGAACGTCACGGCCGCGGGGCTGAGGCCCGTAACAGAGGCGATTTCGGCGCGGCTTATAGCACCTTGCCTTCGCAGCAGGTTCAGGATCAGCCGCCGGTTGATCGCGCGGGCCGTTTGCTGATCGCCTTTGAGCTTCATTCCTGCCTCATAATTAATTTTGTAAATTAAGTATTGACCATGCTGACATCCATACGCTACGAATTCGCATGGTTCAATTGGAATCCGGCTGTTCTCAGGGAGGAGATAGAAGCCATGACCAGCGACTTTTCCGCGTTCACCACAACAAGGCGCCGTTTCCTCAAGGGCACTGGCGCGGCACTCGCAGCTTCGGCGACTGGTCTTTGCCTCCCGGCCTTGGCCCAGGCGCAGGAAATCACCATCATTTCCAACCTCAGCAATGTCGAGCAGCGACAGATCCTGCAGCGGCTGGCGAGCGAGTATGAGGCAAAATCAGGCGCCAAGATCGTCATCAACAACATGGACCACGAGGCCCATAAGACGGCAATCCGCAGCTATCTTGTCGTCGGCGCTCCGGATATCTGCTTCTGGTTTTCCGGCAACCGCATGAAGGCCTTCGTCAACAAGGGCCTTTTTGACGACATCTCCGATCTGTTCGCCAAGGAGAACTACAAGAGCGTTCTCGGCGCCACCACAAGCGCGGTTACCGTCGACGGAAAGCAGTATGGCCTGCCGATGGGAGGTCTTCTCTGGGGCCTCTTCTATCGCAAGGACGTCTTCGCCGAACACAACTGGACACCGCCCAAGACCTGGAACGACTTCCTAGCCTTCGGCGAGGCGGCAAAGTCCGCGAAGATGATCCCGATCAGCATGGGCACCAAGGAGCTTTGGCCGGCGGGCGGCTGGTTCGACCATATGAACCTGCGCATCAACGGGCTCGACAAGCACATAGCGCTGATGGACGGCAAAGTTCCCTACACCGATCCGATGTTGACGCCAGTCTTCGACAAATGGAACGATCTGATCAAGGCGGGCTTCTTCTCGCCGAGCCACAGTTCGTTCGGATGGGAGCAGGCGGGTGCTGCCCTAGCGCAAAAGAAGGCGGCAATGATGGACCTGGGCGGCTTCGTTCGATCCGCTTTTCCGGAAGCGGATTTGCCTCAGCTTGCCTACGCGCCATTTCCCGAGATCGTTCCCGGGGTCGCCCGCTACGAGGATTTTTCGGTCAACTCCATCCACGTTCCGGCGAATGCGAAGAACAAGCAGGGTGCGCGCGACTTCCTCGCCTATTTCTACAAGCCGGAAAATCTGGGCGCATTCCTCGCCGCCGAAGGCGCCATCCCGCCTCGCAACGACTGCCCGCCAAGCAAGGACCCGCTGGTCAATGCTGCGGTCGAGGAACTGAAGAAAGTGGTTGGAACATCGCAATATTACGATCGCGACACCGATCCGGACATGGCCCAGGAAGGGATGGCGGGGCTGCAGGAATTCATGGTCAAGCCTGAGCGACGTGAGCAGATCCTCAAGCGCCTCGAAAAAACCCGCAAGAGAATCTTCGGTTGATCCTCCCTGGCTGACGGGCGCCGCCTTTCGGCGGCTCCCGTCTCTCTTTTTTCGGATGGAACGCCATGCCTCCTGTCTGGCGCAGAAATCGTCATTGGTTGACGCCGGTACTTTTCCTGCTGCCGGGCCTCATCCTGTTCGGCTCGGTGATCCTTGCCGCCTCCATCGAGACGGTCTGGATTTCGCTGCACGACTGGGATGGGATTGGCGCCAAGACCTGGGTCGGGCTCGCCAACTATGTCGAACTGGCCGACGATCCGCAGTTCTACGTCTCGCTCAAGAACAACGTAATCTGGCTGCTGATCTTCATGCTGGCGCCGCCGATCGGCCTGGCGCTTGCGCTGATCGTGAATCAGCAGATCCGAGGCATGCGCATCCTCAAGTCGCTGTTCTTCGTGCCGCTTGTGCTGGCGACCGTCACCGTCGGTGTCGTGTTCGGATGGGTCTATGATCCAAACTTCGGGCTGCTGCAGCTTCTCTTCGGCGCCTTTGGCAGTACCGCCCCGGCGCTGCTTTCAGACGAGACCTTCGTCACCTTCGCGGTAGCCGCCGCCGGTCTATGGCCACAGATCGCGTTCTGCATGATCCTGTTCCTGGCGGGACTGAACAGCCTCAACGACGATCTGATCGCCGCCGGACGCGTCGACGGTGCGCGCGGCTGGCGCATGTTGCGCCATGTCGTCCTGCCGCAACTGTCGCAGGTCGGCTTCATCGCCATCGCGGTGACGGTGATCGGTGCGCTGCGCTCCTTCGACATGATCGCGGTCATGACCAGTGGCGGCCCCTATGGCTCGTCCACCGTGCTCGCCTACCAGATGTATCAGGAGTCGATCTTTTCCTACCGCTTTGGCTACGGCGCCGCGATCGCCACCGTGCTGTTCGTGATCATGATCGTCTTCATCGCCTGGTATCTCAGTGGCCTCATCAAGGCCGAGCGGAGCAACGCCTGATGTACCCGCGCCCCATTCCCGAAAACGCCAGGATCCAGCGAGCCCTCTATCTAGGTGGTGTAACCCTGGTCGTGATCCTGTGGCTGCTGCCTCTGCTCGCCGTGATGCTGACCTCGATCCGTTCCAACGAGGAGCTGATGGCCGGCAACTATTGGGGCTGGCCGCAGAAATTCAGCCTGATCGACAACTACAAGGCGGTTTTCGACCAGACCGCCATGCTGCGCTTTTTCCTCAACAGCCTGCTGATCACCATTCCGTCCGTCATCGGCGTTCTCATCCTGTCGACACTGACCGGCTTCGTCTTGTCGCGCTACCCGTTCCGTGGCTCCAACCTCATCTTCGCCCTCTTCGTCGGCGGCAATTTCCTGCCGGCGCAGATCATGATGATCCCGGTCCGCGACCTGATGGTGAGGCTGGGTCTCTACGACACCGTCTATGCGCTGATCGTTTTCCACATTGCCTTCCAGACCGGCTTCGCCACGCTTTTCATGCGCAACTTCATCGCCGCTCTCCCGGGCGAACTGTTCCAGGCGGCGCGCGCCGAAGGCGCCTCGCCGTTCCAGACATTGCGCCACGTGGTTGTTCCGCTGGTCCGGCCTGCACTGGCGGCACTCGCGATCCTCACCTTCACCTTCGTCTGGAACGACTATTTCTGGGCGATCGTCCTTACCCAGAGTGATGCGGTCAAACCCGTTACCGCAGGCCTGAACAATCTGCGCGGCGAATGGACATCGGCCTGGAACATCATCTCGGCGGCCACGATCTTCGTCGCCCTGCCCCCGGTCGTGATGTTCTTCATGATGCAGAAGCACTTTGTCGCCGGCCTCACCATGGGAGCCGTCAAGGGATGATCCGCCGCGAACCCTGCCGCACCCGACACGCACGGAAAGGCGCCTCGATATGAGCAGCGTGGAATTGCGAAAAGTCGACAAGCACTATGCCGGCTACCATGCCCTGAAGACGGTCGACCTGACGATCGAAAAGGGCGAGTTCGTCGTCATGGTCGGCCCCTCCGGCTGCGGAAAGTCGACATTGCTGAAGACGATCGCCGGGTTGGAAACCATCAACTCCGGCCACATCGTGATCAACGGGCGAGACGTCACCAGGGAAGAACCCGGCGACCGCGGCATCGCAATGGTCTTCCAGTCCTATGCACTCTACCCACACATGACCGTGGCCGAGAACATGGGCTTCGGCCTGCGGATGGCCCACCGGCCCAGGACCGAGATCGACGTCGCCGTCAAACGCGCAGCACGGATCCTGCGTCTGGAGGAGCAGCTCGACAAGCGCCCGAAGCAACTGTCGGGCGGGCAGCGCCAGCGCGTCGCGATCGGCCGCGCGATCACCCGCTCTCCCGAGGTGTTCCTGTTCGACGAGCCGCTGTCGAACCTCGATGCCGCGCTGCGCACTCAGATGCGAGTGGAACTTTCGAGCCTGCACGCGCAGCTTGGATCGACGATGATCTACGTCACCCACGACCAGGTCGAGGCGATGACCATGGCCGACCGAATCGTGGTCCTCAACAAGGGCCGGATCGAGCAGGTCGGCTCGCCGCTGGAGCTCTACGCCAACCCTGCCAACATTTTCGTCGCGGGCTTCCTCGGCGCGCCACGCATGAATTTCATCGAAGCGAAAGCAGTGAGCGTCGAGGCATCCAGCGTCTCGGTAGCCGCCGCCGGCCTCCCTGCCATCACCTTGGATGGCATCGACGCCGGCGGCCTTTCGGCTGGTGACGCCGTGACCATCGGCATCCGTCCGGAGGCCCTGCGTGTCGTCGAGCCAAGCGACGACGTAATGCCGGCCTTCTCCAGCCAGGTCCGTCTGGTCGAGCAGTTGGGGCGCGAAACTGTCCTCTACGTCGACGGCTCTCCGCTTCAGACGACCAATTCCGACAGCGGCACCGGCAATTTCACGCTTCAGCTCAACAAGGTTTCTACCCTCGGCGTCGGCGCCGCGTTGCAGGTCGGCTTCGAAGCCGGCGACGCCTACCTCTTCGGCCCCGATGGCCGCACGCTCACGCCAAGAAAACCCCTCGCCTCAGTCTGAACCTCGAAATTTCGAAAGTCCCATACGCATGAACCGCAAAGAGCCCGCTCCGCTATCCGTATGGCGGCCCCTCAATCTTGACCGCTTTCTGCTTGGAGCACCTCATTACCCCGAACATGTCGACGAAGGCTGCTGGCAGCGTGACGCCGAGCGCATGGCCGCCGCCGGCGTCAACACAGTGCGTATGGGAGAGTTCGCCTGGCACATTTTCGAGCCCCGCGAAGGCAAGTTCGAGTTCGGCCTGTTCGATCGCGCGATCGAACTTCTCGGCCGCGCGGGGATCGACACGATCATGTGCACGCCGACAGCCACCCCTCCCCGCTGGCTCACCGTCAACTATCCCGAAGTGCTGCGCGTTGACATGAACGGGCGGGCCTCAAGCCACGGATCGCGCCAGCATGCCGACACCACAAGCCCGGTATTCCGCGCCCACAGCCGCCGCATCACCCGCGCCATGGCCGAGCATTATCGGCACAACCCGCGTGTGATCGGCTGGCAGACGGACAACGAGCTCAACACCACGGTGTCGGAATCGTTCGCGCCTTCGACAAGGCTGGAGTTCCAGAAATACCTGCAGAAGGCCTACGGCACCATTGAGGCGTTGAACTTCGCCTGGGGCGGCCACTTCTGGGCGACGGCCTACGACGATTTCTCGCAGATCGACCTGCCGAGACCGCTCATGCCGTCCTACCCCAGCCCCGGCCACGTGCAGGACTACCATCGCTTTCTGGCCGCCGCGACCGCGGCCTTCCAACACGACCAGGTCGAGATCCTGCGTGTCGCCAATCCGGACTGGTTCATCTTCCACAATCTTGGCCAGCTTGCCGACATCGACTTCCGCGGTCAGTTCGGACAGGACCTCGATTTCATCGGCTTCGACATCTATCCGATGCTCTATGACGAGATGCGCCGAACCGGCGGGCATGCGGCGACCCAGGCCCTCCATCTCGACATATGCCGCGCCTATTCCGGCAACTTCATCGTTCCGGAGCAGGCCTCAGGCTTCGGCAGCCAGCCCGGCTTCTCGACGATGACGCCGGAGCCCGGCGAGATGCGTCGCATGGCCATGACCTCGGTGGCGCGCGGCGCCGACGGTGTCATGTTCTTTCGTTGGCGTCCCGCGCATTTCGGCGCCGAGATCTACTGGATGGGCGTCATCGATCACGACGACGTGCCGCGCCGCCGCTATGACGAGGCAGGCCGCTTCTTCCATGAGATCGCCGCCGCGAAGGAGCAGATTCTTGGCACCGCAGTGCGCATGGACCTCGGCATCGCCGGCGCGGACTTCGACAACCAGGAGGCTCACAAGACCTATCCGATCGGCCTCCCCAGTCCGCTCGAAGACGCGACGCTGCTTCATCGCCACTGCTATCAGAACGGCATTGCATGCGGGTTCATTCATCCCGAAGACGATCTTTCGCGGCTCAAGGCGCTCTACGTCCCGCATTGGGTGATGTGGAAGGATGAATGGAACGAGGCTGTTGAAACATTCGTCCGCAACGGCGGTACGCTGATCCTATCGGCATTGAGCGGGACGAGGGACGAGAACAACCACATCATTCGCGAGCAGGCGCCCGGCAAGGCCCTTGCAGCCCTGAGCGGCGTCAGGGTGGCGGAGTTCGGCCGCGTCGTTCCCGAAGGCGGCAGCGGCCTGTTTCCGCTGTTTCGTCCGGCTCCGATGGGCGCCTATGCACCGCCGCCGCTCCCGGCCTCGTCCGCGGAACGCAAATACCTGTTCACCCTTGGCAATGAAGAATTCCAGGCTGCGCATTTGTACGAGGTGCTTGATGTAGCGCCTGACACCGAGGTGCTCGGCATCTGGTCGAACCGCTTCGCCGCCGGCTCTCCGGCAATTACCGCCCGCAAGGTTGGGCAAGGTCGGGTTGTCTATGTCGGCACGTATCTCACGCCGCAACTGACGGAGAAGCTTGTCGATGTCGTGCTGGCCAAAGCCGGTATAGCGCCTTTGCTGCCCGACCTGCCTGCCGGGGTGGAGGTCTCTGTCAGGGAAGCCGACGACCGCCGGCTGATGTTCGTGCTGAACACCACGGAAGTCGCCGTGATCGTAACCAACGTCCCAAAGGGCCTCGACCTGCTGACGGGCAAGGCCGTTGAAGGAACGCTGCAACTCGACCCTTACGGCTGCGCAATAATTCGGTCCTGAACAAATCGAACCAGCGTCCGTAGACGCCGAACAGATGCTCTTCGAGGCGAAAAATGCGTTCTTCAATCCGCCGCCACAAGGGATCGCAAAAGCGTTTCCTTGGCGGATGACAAGTGGGCCCCGACTGCCAGCTCGACGCGCGCAAGGTCGTGGCTCAATGGGCGTCGATGTAAGAGTTGCTCGATCAAAGCTGCGTGGCTGCGCCCCTTCTCGTCGCTTGTTCGAGGCTGGAGAAGTCATGAAGTCGAGTTGACAGGATAGCGTCGCATCGTCCAACCTAGGCGCCTCACCAGGGGAGTCCCGGCAAGGGGCTGAGATACTGCTAATAGCGCGCAGTGACCCGTTGAACCTGATCCAGTTCATACTGGCGTAGGGACGGTGCGAGGTTTCGCGGGTCGGCAATCCGGCTTCGGCATTCGGGCAGTGCCCGCATCCTAAGCGAAGCGTCACTTCCTCCTCATCGCGTGGACTGGGTCTCCGTGCACTCGAGCAAGGAGGCTCACTCATGGATGCCCACACCCCGACCGTCACCGTCGGCGAATTGCCCGCTTCGAAGAAGGTCCACAAACCCGGTCAGCTCCACCCGGAGCTGCGGGTGCCGATGCGCGAGATCTCGGTCCACCCGAGCGCCGGCGAGCCGCCGGTCACGGTCTATGACTCGTCCGGTCCCTACACGGACACCGCGATGAAAACCGACATCGAGCGTGGCTTGCCACGGCTGCGCGAGGCATGGATCGAGGCGCGCAGAGACGTGGAGCGCTACGAGGGCCGCACGATCAAGCCGGAAGACAACGGCTTCGTCTCAGCCGATCGCCTGACGCCGGAATTCCCGGTTCGCAACAGACCGTTGCGCGCGGCCGGCGGCCGCGCCGTCACACAGCTCGCCTATGCGCGCGCCGGCATCATCACGCCTGAGATGGAGTTCGTCGCCATCCGCGAGAACCTCGGCCGTGAGCAGTTGCGTTCGAAAGTTCAACGTGATGGCGAAAGCTTCGGCGCCGCGATCCCCGACTTCGTCACGCCGGAATTCGTGCGCGACGAGGTGGCGCGCGGCCGCGCCATCATCCCGTCCAACATCAACCACCCGGAAAGCGAGCCGATGATCATCGGCCGCAATTTCCTGGTCAAGATCAACGCCAATATCGGCAACTCCGCCGTCACCTCGTCGATGGCCGAAGAGGTCGAGAAGATGGTGTGGGCGATCCGCTGGGGCGCCGATACGGTGATGGACCTCTCGACCGGGCGCAACATCCACAACATCCGCGAATGGATCGTGCGCAATTCGCCGGTGCCGATCGGCACCGTGCCGATCTACCAGGCGCTGGAGAAGGTCGGCGGCGTCGCCGAGGAACTGACCTGGGAGGTGTTCCGCGACACCCTCATCGAGCAGGCCGAGCAGGGCGTGGACTATTTCACGATCCATGCCGGCGTGCGCCTGCCCTATATCCCGCTGACCGTCGACCGCGTCACCGGCATCGTGTCGCGCGGCGGCTCGATCATGGCCAAGTGGTGCCTGCATCACCACCAGGAGAGTTTTCTCTACGAGCATTTCGAGGAGATCTGCGACATCGCCCGGGCCTATGACGTGGCGTTCTCGCTCGGCGACGGCCTTCGCCCCGGCTCGATCGCCGATGCCAATGACGCGGCCCAGTTCGCCGAGCTGGAAACGCTCGGAGAGCTCACCAAGATCGCCTGGTCCAAGGACTGCCAGGTGATGATCGAGGGCCCCGGCCACGTGCCGATGCACAAGATCAAGCAAAACATGGACAAGCAGCTCGCGGTCTGTGGCGAAGCGCCGTTCTACACGCTTGGACCGCTCACCACCGACATCGCGCCCGGCTATGACCACATCACATCGGGCATCGGTGCGGCGATGATCGGCTGGTTCGGAACGGCGATGCTCTGCTACGTCACGCCGAAGGAGCATCTCGGCCTGCCCGACCGCGATGACGTCAAGACCGGCGTCATCACCTACAAGATCGCCGCCCATGCCGCAGATCTGGCCAAGGGCCATCCGGCCGCCAAGGTCAGGGACGACGCGCTGTCGCGAGCGCGCTTCGAGTTCCGGTGGGAGGACCAGTTCAACCTCTCGCTCGATCCCGAGACGGCGCGCGCCTTCCACGACGAAACCCTGCCGAAGGAGGCGCACAAGGTGGCGCATTTCTGCTCCATGTGCGGTCCCAAATTCTGCTCGATGCGGATCTCGCACGACATCCGCGCGGAAGCGCAGAAGGAAGGGCTCGCGGCCATGGCTGCGAAGTACCGGGACGGCGGCGATCTCTACATGCCCGTCGACAGCACCCCCGAGCGCACGGACACGCCATGAAGGTGCTCATTCGCGGCGCTGGCGTCGCCGGATTGACGCTCGCGCACGAGCTGGCAACGCGCGACGCCGATGTGACCGTGGTCGAGAAACGCCTCGAGATCGCCGGCAATGCCTCCTGGCAGGCCGGCGGCATGCTTGCGCCCTGGTGCGAGCGCGAGAACGCCGAAGAGACCGTGCTGACGCTCGGACGCGGTGCAGCCGACTGGTGGGACGCCGCCTTGCCCGGTCATGTCGCGCGCCGCGGCACGCTGGTGCTGGCTCCTGCCCGCGATGCCGGCGAACTCGACCGCTTCGGCCGCCGAACGTCCGGCTTCAGGCATTTGGACGCCAGCCAAATCGCGGCACTCGAGCCGGCGCTCGAGAGCCGGTTTGGGCGCGGGCTGTTCTTCGCTGAGGAAGCGCATCTCGACCCACGCAAGGCGCTGCTTTCCCTGCGCGACAAGCTGCGCGGGATGGGCGCGCGCGTCGAGTTCGGCCGCAGCTCGGCGCCCGCATCTCAGGATATTGAGGTGGACTGCACCGGCAGCGGTGACAGGCGACCGGAACTGCGCGGCGTGCGCGGCGAGATGCTCATCCTGCGAACGCACGAGATCTCGCTGACCCGCCCGGTGCGGCTGCTGCATCCGCGCATCTCCGTCTATGTCGTGCCCCGCGCGGAAAACCTGTTCATGGTCGGCGCGACGATGATCGAATGCGATGCCGAAGGCCCGATCACCGCGCGCTCGACCATGGAGCTGCTCGGCGCCGCCTATGCGTTGCATCCGGCCTTCGGCGAAGCCGAGCTGGTCGAAACCGGCGTCGGCGTGCGTCCCGCATTCGTCGACAACTTGCCTCGCGTCGAGCGCGACGGGAGGAATATTCGCATCAACGGCCTCTACCGCCACGGCTTCCTGCTTGCGCCGGCCATGGCGCGGCAGGCAGCCGACCTCATCCGGGGAAATCCTGCCGCAAAGGAGTTTGCCCTTGAAGCTCATTGTTAACGGCCAAGCCCATGAAGTCGCGGCAGAAACGCTTGCCGCGCTGCTCAGCGAACTTGACTTCCAGGGCAGCTGGCTCGCCACGGCGAGGAACGGCGATGTCGTGCCTGCCAAGGAACGGGACCGCTGCCGGCTCACCGATGGCGACCGCGTCGAAATCCTCTCGCCGATGAAGGGAGGCTGATCCCATGCTCGAGTTCTATGGACAGAAACTCGCGTCCCGCCTTCTGCTGGGCACCGCGCTTTACCCCTCGCCTGCCGTCATGGCGGAGGCGGTGAAAGCGTCCGGCACGGAGATCGTCACCGTGTCGCTCCGTCGCGAAACATCGGGCGGCAAAGCCGGCGGCCAGTTCTGGTCGCTGGTCCAGTCGCTCGGCGTTCGCGTGCTGCCCAACACCGCCGGCTGCAACTCGGTGAGCGAAGCGGTCACCACGGCGCGGATGGCGCGCGAGGTGTTCGGCACTGACTGGATCAAGCTCGAAGTGATCGGCAACCACGATACGCTGCAGCCCGACGTATTCGGATTGGTGGAAGCCGCAAGGATCCTTGCCTCTGAAGGCTTCGAGGTGTTTCCCTACACGACCGACGACCTCATCGTTGCCGAGCGCCTGCTCGACGCCGGCTGCAGGCTCTTGATGCCCTGGTGCGCGCCGATCGGCTCCGCACGCGGGCCGCAGAACCCCGATGCGCTGCGAAGCCTGCGCGGCCATTTCCCCGGCATTCCGCTGATTGTCGATGCTGGCATCGGCCGGCCCTCGCATGCCGCGGCCGTGATGGAGCTCGGCTACGACGCGGTGCTGCTCAACACCGCCGTCGCCAGGGCCGGCGATCCCGTTGCCATGGCGGCGGCCTTCGGCAAGGCGGTCGAGGCCGGCCGCGAGGCCTATTGCGCCGGCCTGCTCGAGCCGCGCGACATGGCCGTTCCCTCCACCCCCGTCATCGGCATGGCAGCATTCTCATGAAGCTCGATCCGTTTTACCTGATCGTCCATTCCGCCGCTTGGATCGAACGTCTGGTGCCGCTCGGCGTGAAGCTGGTGCAGCTGCGCATTAAGGACCAGGACGAAGCTTCGCTGCGCCGAGAAATTCGCGCCTCGAAGGCAGTCTGTGACAGCCACGGCTGCCAGCTCATCGTCAACGATTACTGGCGTGTTGCGATCGAGGAAAATTGCGATTTCGTTCACCTCGGCCAGGAAGATCTGGCGGAGGCTGATGTGAAGGCGATCCGCAGGGCGGGCGTGAGGCTGGGCCTCAGCACCCACGACGGCGCCGAACTCGAAACAGCGCTCCAAGCCGAGCCGGACTATGTCGCGCTCGGACCGATCTACCCGACCATTCTCAAGGCGATGAAATGGGCTCCGCAGGGGCTGGCCCGCATCGCCGCCTGGAAGCAGCGCTTAGGCGATATTCCGCTTGTGGCCATCGGCGGGCTCACCGTCGAGCGCGTAGCCGGTGTCTTCGCGCACGGCGCCCAAAGTGCGGCGGTCGTCACCGACATCACCCGCAACACGCACCCCGAGGCGCGGACGGCTGAATGGCTGGCGGCGACAGCCCAATGGCGTTGACGCCGCATGTGCTGATCGTCGCCGGCTGCGATTCAAGTGGCGGCGCCGGAACAGCCCGAGACGTCGAGACCGTATCCGCCTTTGGGCTGCGCAGTTGCCTCGCCGTCACGGCCGTGACCGTCCAGACGCATTCGGCCGTCGAACACATCGAGCAGATGCCGCCGCAGCTTATCGCCGCCCAAATGCGCGCTGCCTTTGCTGCCAATCCGGTCGCAGCCGTCAAGATCGGCATGCTGGGGACGGCGGCAGCCATTGAGGCGGTCGGCTCTGTCCTGGCGGCCCATCCGAAGGTGCCGGTGGTCCTCGACCCTGTGCTTGGCTCGACCTCGGGACGCGTGTTGCTGGAGGACGATGCCGTCGACGTGTTGTGCCGTGATCTGATGCCGCTCTGCCGGCTCGTGACCCCCAACCTGATTGAGCTCGCAAGGCTGGTGGGATCAGAACCTGCGAAGGACGAAGAAGGCGCTTGCGTTCAAGGCGAGGACCTGTCGGCGACGGTGCGGACCGCCGTGCTCGTCAAGGGTGGGCACGCGCACGGAGATCAAGCGAATGACGTTCTCATGCAGCCGGAGCGTCGCGCCGTTCGGGTCGAAGCGCCTCGCGTCCATCGGCGGATGCGTGGCACCGGCTGCGTGCTGTCCAGCGCCATCGCCGCATCGTTAGCTCAAGGTTTGCCGTTGGAGGCGGCGGTACGGGGCGCCAAGACCTATGTTCTTGAGCTCCTTCGTGGGGCGCGATGACGTTGAACGGGCGAGCGCAATGCGCATCTTGACCGATTCCCAGGAGGTCAGAGGCGCATGCCCCCCAGGTCCGAGCCGGCGGTCTAATAAACCTTGGAGATCAAGGACATCAACTCGTTACCGTCTGCTATTCCTCGCTTCATAAGATGCTGCCCCAACAATCTGGAAGCGGCCGGAAGCGAACGGTCACAAGTGGCGGCCCGAGTTTGGCCTCCAGCATGGGCATGCAGCGGCAGTGTAGGCTTGTGTCGTCCGGGCAATGGTGGTTAGTCGCTCGATGGTGCTGCGCCTCCAACTTGACGGGAGCAAACGCGGGGATCGCCTTTTGCCCCAGCCCGTCAACGGGCCCGGAAGTTTCTGGCCTCGCTCAATTTTCGGCAACGAAATCAAAGGTTATGGTGGGCCCGGAGGGTCGTCGTTTTCGACAGGAAATCAATATGTTAGCGGGTGGTTCGCCTACCCTTTTCCCTCGTATTCTCTCGTATGGTCTGGCGAACCGAAAGACGATGGACGAGAATAGTTACTGGCTTCGAGATATCGACGATGGAGCCCTAAGTAGCCAGCCACTTCCTCCTGGTGAATGACCGAAATGGGGCCGTTTGCAGACAGTCCGCTTCTCGGCGATCGAAGATCGAATGGCTGCCATTGAAGCCCGAGGGGGTTGTAGCCTCGACCTCTCCCTTACCAAGGGAGTGCTCTACCACTGAGCTACCGCAGCAACGGGCGTCTGAATAACCGCAGACGCCTTGAATTGCAAGGCGTAGCGGCCCCCTTTCACACCCTGCGCCGTTTTGGCCCGATGTTGCCAATGTGGTTCCAAACGGGCTCGGCACGTGCTCAAGCCTACACCGGTCGGCCGAGAGCTACACCGTTTTTGTTGCCGGATCGTTGCCAATCTGGATGCGAATTGGAATAGAGCCCCGTACAGAGGTGTCTCACACCCCCGCCCTTCACTCGCTACCTGCGAAGGCCTTCGCGCGCGTCCTTGCCCTGCCCCCGTGGCGAATGCATGCGGTTTCGAGGATTGGCCTACCCCCGATTTGTAGCGCGCCGATACAAGGCGCCCGACTCGGAGGGAATAACAAATGTGAATGTGGATGGGGGTGATCGACGCCACAATGAGCCAGGGCCTATCGCAACGCAGTTTGCTGACCATATGGCCCCTTGTCCTCGGACGACCCGTCGACACACCCTGGTCCCCCGCCCCGCTCGGCGGTCGTCAGCGCTGGATCCGGGTCACGCATGAGGCGGACGGGGCTGTTAACAGGTACGCGTTCAAGTGACATGTGGAGTCTAACGGGCTGTTGACCCTGGCGGGCCGCTCCGATTGCAGTTTACCCATCAGGTGAAGCTGAGGCGACCCGGCCTGCGAGCGGGAATTCGGGGGACGATTAGAGCGGGACAGGCCGGGCCTCTTACCCCGTGTTGCGAGCCGGGGCAGGTGGGCATTATGCGCCGCCTTTGCAGCGGCTGAAGTTAACATTTCCTAATGCAACGCATAGCTCCACCGGAGCTCAGACCGCCAAGCCCTCTTCTCGGTTCTGCATCGCCTCCAGGATCACTTCGAAGACTGTGCCGACCTCCTCGCTGATCTCGTCGGGGCTAATGCCTTCTCGCTCAGCAGCTTTCAGGGCCTCTTCGACGAGGTAAACGATGGCCATTGAATCGTCCGTGATCGCATTCGGCAGGTGATCCGCCATCCACCGGTCTAAGAAATTGATCCCGCGCGTGGTCATGGCGAGAGAAGCCGGAAGGCGGCGTTAGGTTCCGTCTTCGCTGATGCCCTGCACGGCACCATGCCGTAGCTTTGGCTGTTCCGAAGATGGCGGACCCAGGCTGTTATGCTGCCCGGTTTCACCCGTTCAACCGTCGGGTCGATGATGGCCGGGGGATCGGCGGGAGGGGCCACTCTGGTGTTCTGCACGAGCTGATGCTGGCGATCGCGGAGCTGCTTCCGAAGCGTGATGGGCGGTCCGCATACTTGCCGTCTCGGGCAACGATACCGCTGCGGGCTTGCAGGCAGGCACACGGACTCAGCAATGATGGAGACAAGCTCAACCCCCCGGAACGAAACCAAAGAAGCAATCGCGCGTTGGACGCGATTAAGCCATTTCGTCTCGGGTTTGGGGTGCGTGAGAGTGGTCAAGCCAACGTCGCGTAAGGCAATCCCTGGGTGGAGCGCTCCTCAAGCGAAGTCGCCTATTCGTGACCGGACCAAATTAGCGCCTCCCACTTTTCGGCCCGTCCAGCTGGCAACGCTCGTAGACACCGTCCCTGCCGGCGACCGCTGGATCCACGAAATGAAATACGACGGCTATCGCATTCTTGTTGCCGTCGGCGGCGGCGAAGCGCGTGCCTATACCCGATCTGGCCTGGACTGGTCGCAGCGTTTTCCTTCCGTTCTTTCGGAAGCCCGCAAGCTCAAGGTCCGCTCCGCTCTGATCGACGGCGAGGCCGTCGTTGTCGATGCGAACGGAAGATCAAACTTCCAGGCGCTTCAGAACGCATTAAAGGGTGCGCCAGCCACCATCGATTTTTATGCCTTCGATCTCCTTCAGCTCGACGGCGAAGATCTTACCAGGCGCCCGCTCCTTGAACGCAAAGAGAAGCTCCAGGCAATCTTGCCCGCGAAGAACGCGATCCTTCGCTATTCCGATCACATCCTCGGTCGCGGAGAAGAGCTGCTCGAACGCTTTTGCGCAGCCGGTCTCGAGGGAGTTGTTTCGAAGCTCGCCGATACGCACTATGTGGCAGCCCGCGGCGGAAGCTGGCTCAAGATCAAGTGCATCAAGCGGCAGGAATTCGTAATTGTCGGCTGGACGCCGTCCGATAAGGTCCGCGCGTTCCGGTCATTGATCCTCGGGGTGCATGACGGCGGCAAGCTGCGTTATGCCGGGAAAGTCGGCACCGGCTTCGATACAGCTGAACTCTTCCGTCTCATGAAGATCATGGCACCGCTCGAGCAGAAAGCCGCGACCGTCGAGGCGCCGCGAGCCGAAGTTCGCGGAGCACATTGGCTTTACCCCAAGCTGGTCGCAGAGATTGCCTTCACCGAGATGACCAACGAAGGAACGCTGAGACATCCGAGCTACCTCGGTCTACGCGAAGACAAGAAGCCGGAGGCGGTCGTGCTGGAGACGGAACGTCGCACGACCAAGCTGACCACGTGGCCGGCGAACACCATTGCCATCAGCAACCGTGACCGTGTGATCTATCCAGAGTCCAATATCACCAAGGGCCAGCTCGCCGACCACTACGCGGCCGTCGCGGAGATCATGCTTCCCTGGGTCGGCAGTCGGCCGATCAGTCTTGTTAGGTGTCCGCAGGGGCGGGCCAAGAAGTGCTTTTTCCAGAAGCATGATGCCGGGAGCTTTGGCGACAAAGTCCACCAAGTGGGTATCACCGAAAAAGACGGCCACGAGGAGCCATACCTTTATGTCGACGATGCCGCTGGGCTGATGACTTGCGTCCAGATGGGAACGATCGAGCTGCATGGGTGGGGAGCTCGGATCGAGGATGTCGAAAAGCCCGACCGCCTCGTGTTCGACCTCGACCCCGATGAGGGTCTTGATTTCGAAGCTGTCCGTGCGGCTGCTTTCCAGTTTCGTGATATTCTGAAATCGTTGGAACTTACGACCTTCCCTATGCTGACGGGAGGCAAAGGGGTGCATGTGGTCGCCCCGCTCACCCCTCAGGCTGAATGGCCGCAAGTGAAAGACTTCGCATTTCGTCTCGCTCAAGCGGTCGCTCAGAGCGATCCCGCCCACTTTACGGCCGCGCTGTCGAAGGCGCGCCGGAAGGGTCGCATCTTTGTGGACTATTTACGCAACCAGCGCGGGGCGACCGCGATCATGCCCTATAGCGCAAGGTCCCGACCTGGCGCGCCCGTCGCGGCGCCGATCACCTGGGCGGAGATGAAGACGATTGATACGCCCTCGCATTTCCGCGTCGGCGACGCTCCTGAATTGAAGAAACGCGCAGCCTCCAAAGCTCTGGCGGGATGGGGTCGCGCCGACCAATCGTTGCCGAATCTGTAGCGCCCCACTCCGGGAAAACGGCAGCAAGGAGTGAGCGCTCGCTGCCCTTGCCTGATTGGAACCTGCGGAGATTGGGCCCGTTTGCCTCGACAATGGCAAAACCAGATTCAAGGACCGTCGCCAGTCTCCTAAGGGAATACGCACATCGCTCGTCGCTGCGCGGGGGCAATCCCTATCGCACTAAGGCTTACCTGCGCGCGGCCGATAGTCTGACTGCGCTGTCGCAGCCGCTTGACCGGATCATCGCCGCCGGCGCCCTCACCAGAATCCCGGGCATCGGTGACGCTATCGCAGACATTGTACGCAAGCTCTACGAATCGGGCACGCATCCACGCCTTGAGAAGCTGCGCGAGGAGGTGCCGGCGGGTGTAATGGAGCTGTTTGCCATACCGGGGCTTCGGCCCGACAAGATACTGAAGCTTCATCAGGCGCTCGGCGTGAAGTCGTTGGCCGAGCTCGAAGCGGCGGCAAAGGCAGATCGCATCCGGCCAATCAAAGGCCTCGGCGCTTCACTTCAGACTAAAATCCTGCAGAACCTGGCTATCGCTCGAGGCGGCGAAACACAGCTTCACCTGCACAAGGCCGCCGCTCTCCTTGAGCATGCGGTCATTTCCGTGAAGCAAGAGCATCCCGAGTTTTCGCGCGTGGAAATCGCCGGTGATTTCCGACGTGGTTGCGAACTTGTTGCCGACCTCGCGTTGGTCGCGCAGGGGAAGAAACGGACCGAAATCGAGCAGTCCACCCTCAGGCTTGTCGTAACGGACAAGAAGCACTTTGGCGCGAGCTTCCTCGAAGCAACCGGTTCCGCGGCCCATCTAGAGCAATTGAGGATGTTTGCGGCCGAGAGAGGGTTCGCCCTCAAACCCGATGGTCTCTACCGCGGGAGGAAGTTGATCGCATCAGTGACAGAGGAGGATATCTACGACGCGCTGGGCCTGCAGTTCATCGAACCCGAACTGCGCGAAGGCAGGGACGAGATTGAGCGGGCAGCGAGGCGGCAACTCCCTACCCTTGTCCGGGATGAAGATCTCAATGGCATCCTGCATTCTCACACGACCGCATCCGATGGCACCGAGACGCTTGAGGCAATGGCTGAAGCGACCCGTGAGCGCGGGTTCGAGTACTATGGTGTCGCCGACCATTCGCAGTCTGCGCACTACGCGGGCGGCCTCACATTGCAGGAGATTGCTGAGCAGCACCGCCAAGCGGATCGGCTGAACAAGAGGTATGGTGGAAAATTCCGTATCCTCAAGGGCATCGAGGCGGACATCCTGGCCGACGGCTCGCTTGACTATCCGGACCACGTCTTGGAGCAGTTCGATTTCGTTGTCGCGAGCGTGCACAGCCGCTTCAAGTTGCCGAAGAAAGAGCAGACGGACCGTATGATTGAGGCAATCGCGAACCCCTTCACGACAATCATCGGGCACATGACCGGTCGCCAGTTGTTGCGTCGCCCCGGCTATGATCTCGACGTCGACAAGGTCCTCAGAGCGTGCGCGAGATATGGTGTCGCTGTCGAAATCAACGCGCATCCGTGGCGGCTCGATCTCGACTGGCGGTGGCATCAGAAGGCACTCGACTACGGCTGCATCTTCAGCATCAATCCGGACGCGCATTCGATCCGAGAACTCGACCACATGCATTGGGGTGTCGAGATGGCCCGCAAGGGCGGCGTTCCTAGGACGCGGGTTCTCAACGCGATGGGTTTGGCGGCTCTGCTTGCGCACTTTTCAAAGCGCAAGCGCGATTCCAAGACCGGCGGCAACAGCCGCTCGCCTGCGCGGAAAGCTGTCGCATAGAATCGAGGTCCTAGCTTTCAGCATAGATTAGCGCTTAGTGTGACGTCGGCAGCTTTGGCCCGGTTCGGCGATTAGGGGCCACTGTAAATGCCGGAAGGGGGCCGATAGCGGAATGGCCGCTTTAAGGAATCTGAAGCGGTAGAGTATGCCCTCCGGTGTTCGATCCCAAATTGGAACTTTGCAGCAGCTTTTGGCTTCGCGCTAAAACGGGAAAGGGTCTCGGCATATTGACCTCGCAGGCCCGTGGTCAAGCGTGGCTGGAACAGAATAGAGCCTGCCCGGACCAAACCTTGGTTTGGTCGAACGCAACCCCGGAGCGAACATTCGGACAAGGGACCGCTGCTCATCCTGCATCAGGATGACGGCGAGTATTTCCAGGCTTCGTTCGCGGCAGAGTTTGACGCATGAGGCGTAGTCGAGTGTCGCTTCATCCGCGCAGGCAGGGCCGCTATTTTCACCCTGCAAATATGGACACAGCCCAAGATCCGTCTCTTGATGCCAGCGATAAAGTTGCCGCGCCCCGGGCGTAAAGCGGGCCGTTCCCTGTTGCTGCGCCTGTTGGGAGAGCAGAGCAAGGTTCGCTTCGCATTGAGCAAGCTCTCCAAGCGCCCTTGTGGCAGCCGCTGACCACGATGCGCCTGCCGCAAACCCCATCGCCGGACCCCGGCCGGAATTATCGCTGGAGATTGCCGCAACTATCGGCACCGCCAAATCCAACGTAAGTCGCAGAAGGCGCAATTCGCGACCTTGGCGCCGAAGCCAATCCTCGTATGAAGATATAGTATCGCTTGCCATCGACTTCGGATCGATTCGAGGCAGAACAAGCCGATTGTACCACCAGATGGAGGTCCCATCTCGCTCGATCAGCTCGAGAAGGGCGCTCATCGCAGCGGCCTCAGGGTTGATGCCCAGCGCAAGTCCGTTCGAGTCGGCAGCCGGCAACGATGATTGCTTGCCACCGGGATCATAGCCGAGAAAACACAGCCCCGCGGGCACCCAGGCTTGCTCCGTACCGAGCCTGTCGTCACTCAGGATCCAGTCTTCGGGCGCGGATCTGTCCCAGCGGGCCGGAACCATATTGCGGGGCTGTCGGTTCGCGGCCTCTCGGCGGTCATATTGCTCTTCGCTGAAAAGAAGGATGCCGGGCGGCTCGACGACCCGACCATGAATCGCATCGGCACGCGACCGCAGAATTCGCCCCTCGGGAATGATCTGGGCGAAGTAGGTCTCGTCCGCCTCATAAAGGCAGCCTTGCAGCGCCTGCTCGACTGTCGTGCCCCAACCGGACGCGAAGTAAATGCTCTCATCGCCATCCCTGGCGGCGCGAACGCGGCCTGCCGCCACAGTGAGAGGACAGCCGAGCAATGGATCCGAGATCACCACCGGGCCATAGAGGAGACTAGACCCCACGCAGACCTCGAATGTGCGCATCTTTTGCATTGCGAGCGTTTCTGAACGGATTTCGCTCTGCCGCACGCCCGAAGCTCTTCATGCAGCAGTTTACACGCTGCCATGCGCGATAGCATCATGCAAATGTGCTAAAGTAGGTTCGGACGTCCGACCCGAGGTATGGATTGACCCCAAAGCCTAGATTGATCGCAAGCAACGGCACCCTGAAGCGACGGCTGACTGCGATCGTGGTCGCGGACGTGGTCGGCTATTCGCAACAAATGGCGGAAGACGAGGAAGGCACGTTTACCCGCGTCCGAGCGTTGATGCGCGACGAGATCCCAGGCTACGTTCATCGGCATGACGGCCGCGTCGTAAAGAACACTGGCGACGGTATGGTGGCGGAGTTCTTCAGCGCGGTCGAAGCGGTGCGGTGCGGGGTGGCTATTCAGGCCTATCTCGCAAGCCCCGAGCGGTCGTCGCCCGGTCTGTCGCTTCGGATGGGCATAAATTTCGGCGACATTATCGTCGACGGCGACGGAGACGTGTTCGGCGACGGTGTGAACGTGGCTGCACGGCTTGAACAGATCGCGGCTCCCGGAGGCATTTGCCTTTCGGCAAAAGTGCATGAGGAGGTCCGCGCAGGGCTCCAATTGCCCTTCGAATATTGCGGTGACTTTCTGCTCAAGAACATTCCCCGACCGGTGGCCGTCTACTCGCTTATTCACAGACCCGACGGCGCCTTTGCGAGGATCGGCGCCGAGACTTCGAGCTCGAACGCGCCGTCGATCCTGGTCCGCCCATTTGTCAGCACCGGTGGCGTGGAGCCGTACTTCAGCGAAGGGTTCACTGAAGACGTCATTACCGAGCTGACGCGGTTCACGCAGCTTTCCGTCGCGTCATATCACACCTCGATGCGGCTCAAGGATGTGGAGCTGCCGAAGCTGGTCTCGGATATCGGGCTCGATTTCGAGCTTGCGGGGCGAATCCGCAGGATGGGGAGGCGTATCCGCCTGTCGTGCGAACTGGTCGATGCCACGTCCGGCGGTGATGTTTGGGCAGAGCATTATGACAGCGACGATCAGGACATATTCGATGTGCAGGACGAACTGGTCCGCAAGATCGTGGGCACAGTTATCGGCCGGCTCAAGGCGGCGGGTGCGGAGAAGGCACGGCGCAAGCCGCCGGCCAACTTGGCTGCCTATGAGTGCGTGCTGCGTGGCAACGCCCTGCCGCTAGGCGACCTCGCGTGCGAAGCGGAAGCCAGGCAATGGTATCAGCGCGCCATCGACCTCGATCCGACCTATGGGCGCGCCTATGCCAAGCTGGCTCACTACAAGCAGCTGGAATGGTTTCGCGACATGGGATCTTCCGACGCCCTGCTCAACGAGGCGCATGAAATTGCCAAGAAGGCGGTGGCGCTCTCCGCCAACGATCCGGTCTGCCTCAACATTCTCGGCTGGGTGCTGCTGCACCTGCGAGACTTCGACGTCGCCGCGCAACTCTACGCACGGGCCCTCTACCTCAATCCGAACGATCCCGAGCAGGTTTCCTATCTCGGCACCCTCTACACATTTTGCGGCGAACCGGATCGCGCCATGCAATGGTTCGAGCGGGCGCAGGTGCTCGATCCGCTCTATGAACCATCCTGGTATTGGCCGTTTCGCGGCATCGTCCACTTCATTGCGGGCCGGCCCGAGCCGGCATTGGTCGCTTTGAGCCGTTCGTCGACCATGCCGACATGGGTTACGGCCTACATGGCCGCTTCGAGCTCGGCGCTTGGCCGGGACAGCGATGCAAAGTCGTACGCGGCTCGCGTGTTGGCGGGTACACCCAGCTTTTCCTGCAGTCGATTCGTGGCCAAGGAGCCCTATCGCCTGGAGGAGGATCGGGCCGCGCTGTTGAAGGGGCTGCTCGCCGCAGGGCTGCCGAACTGATCTTGAAGTTTGCTATCGGCAGCCGAAAAGGACCGCGGACGCAAGCTCGTCATGATAGTGCCGACCCTGCGCGTTTTTGTGGTACGCCCCGAGGTAATCTATCAGGTCCTCTCGCGTGACAACGCCTTCCGGCAGGGCCGGCAGGACCACAGTCAGCTCCGTAGGCGCATCGCACGCCAGTTTCACTTTCGCGTCGACGATCTGCTCCAACACAATAGTAAGTTCGTTACGAAAAATGACGTCATTCAGGTCTTTTACTTTCGACACTACGCCATTCAGCAAGCTCTTGCCTTTATAGTCGATATCGACACCAGCAAGATCAACAACACGTAAGGTGTTTCCCGTAGCACCTGTGATCTGTCCCACCTTCACACTTCGAAGGCTGCCACTTTTATCCCCAGTGCGCAGAGCTATGACATCGTTGAGCGTGAATGCGTTCGGTATGTCGACGGTTATACGCAAAGGACTTGTCGAGACTACCGCTGATACAGTCGCCGTGAATGCGGGCGGCAAAGCCTTCAGCCAGGCTCCCACGAGTGCCGCGCCAATCTCCTGAGCCTGTCGGCCCTGCTTGAGTTTCACCTTGGGCACAAGCGTTGCTCCCCGCGCTTTGAGGCGTGCGACAACAACCTAGGCTGCTTTTTCTTTGGCTGCAAGAAGAGCCCTCGAGCGGTTCGCCTCCAAAGCTTTGCCGTGGACAGAAAGAGCTATTGGGAGCATGCTGCAAGTCAGTCGACCAGCAGACGGTTGGGATCCATGAGGTTCGCCTGGCTTGTGACTTCTCTCGCCACCACACTTTCCGCGTCCACAATCGTGCACGCGGACGAAGACCCCGGCGGGCCGCAAGTAACGCAACACACATTCATCGCGCCACTTGCGGACAAGGACAGATTTGCATCGGTTATCACCAGCCTGAACAAGATCAATCCGTCGGGGGACGCCCTGCAGGCTGTCGACATGCCGGATCTGGGGTTTAGCCTGGTCACTGGAAGCTTTACCGACGAGGAAGCGAACAAGCTTCTTTCGGAAGGGTATCAGGAGCCGGACTCACTTGAAGTAAGCCTGTTCGCGGATGGCGGTTGCGAAGCACGTAGTCGGCTAGAGCCTGTGACGGGTGACAAGCTCGTGCCGCCGAGCGTTTGCAGAGTCATCGGGTCGCCCAGTCCTGTGACCGGCGGGCCTGCGGTCTGGATCATCGATAGCGGCGTCGACGACGACGTCGTCACAAAAGGGCTTCTCAATATTTCGGAACGGATCAACTGTATGGTTACCCCATGCAGCACGACCACCGGCGCGCGAGACACTCAAGGTCACGGCACGATGGTCGCAGGCATCATTGGCGGAATGCGCGTGCAAGGTACAACAAGCGGTCAATTCCTTGGCATCGTTGGGGTCAGCCCAGGGGTGCCACTCAAGATTGTCAAGGCATTTGAAGGCGAAAAGTCGAAGATCGTCGGACCGCCGCTTGTCGCCCTACAATATGTCAGTGATCATGCGTCGGCCGGCCAAATCCTGAACATCAGCTGGGGCACGCAGTTCATGGAGACCGCGAAGAAGGGTGGCCAATTGGACCTGCTTGGTCAGATGGACAAGCTGCTGTTTGAGATCGCAAACAAGCAGGTCCGCATCGTGATTGCGGCGGGCAATGCGCGGGAAGACGACGAGGCGTCGTGGGTACAGTCCTTTTTCCCGGCCAATGCGTCGGAATATCTTTCTCCAAACCCGACGCAAGGCTTCATCCAAAGTGTCTCGGCATCCGACAGCACTTATATCCCGACCGGCACCGGCACTGGCGTGTGCAGCACCGTTTCAAACGGGTGGTGTGATGTGCTTTGGAATGGCGGCGCTTTTGGCGCGGCCATGTCCGAGCCCGGCGTTGGCGTCCAGGTGCTTTGGCGGAGTACAAACAATCACAAGCTAAGACAGAATATCTGTTCGGGGACGTCCCTTGCCGCTCCAGTCCTGGCGGGACTGTTGGCTCGGACCACTGCGAGTTTGCCAGAGGCCCCGATCAAAAAGGGCGTGATCCCAAATGCCGATCAGCTTGGATTTTCGACGGCCGGAACGCCGGACGTCGCTGATCCGGACTATCCGAAATGCAATTGACGCGCCGCACGGCCCTCCAGGGTTTGGGTCTTACCTCGCTTTTTGCTACCAGCGCAGGCTTTGCTTCGGCGGTTTTTGCCGGCGACATCCACCCGCGGCTGCTGGTCGTCCACCTTCGGGGCGGACTTGATGCGCTGGCCGCGCTGCCGCCCCATGGTGATCCGGATTTCCGGCGGGGACGAGGCAGGGCGAGAGAACTTGGCACCTCCGACGACGCGTTCGGTGTGAAGCTTGATCCGCTGTTCGCACTTCATCCGGCGCTGGAACCTCTTGCTCGGTTCTATTCGGCTGGCGAATTGCTGATCCTGCCCGCGACGGGCATCCCGGATATCGGGAGATCGCATGACGCCGCGCAGAGGGTGCTGTTCGACGGCGATTTCGACGGCGGCGATTTTGGCTGGCCGGGAAGAGCCGCTTCGGTGCTGTCGCAGGGAAGGCAACCAATCTGGCGTGCTGCGCCGGCCGGCCTGCCAAATGACGCGCTTTTCGATCTTGTGTTGGGCAATCCGGGACTTGACCTCGCCCGCCTTTGGCTCGGCGAGGCGTCCGGTTCAGCCGGAGACGCCGTGCAGACATTGCTTGCGCGGCGACATGCGCTGAGTGCTGCAAGCTTTGTCGCAGCGGCGACCTCCGCGGGGCAGGCGCTGTCCGGGCCGGACGGCCCGCGCGTGGCCCTGCTGCAGTTGGACGGTATCGATACCCACGTTGCTCAGGGAGAGCGTCTTTCGGCCACCCTTGGGACATTGGCGCGCGGTGTCGTCGCGTTCTCGGAAGCGGCAGCCGCAATCTGGCGTCAAACCGTTGTGCTCGGCATTACGGAATTCGGGCGCTCTGCCCACTTCAACGACCAAGGCGGCACCGACCATGGCAGTGCCAGCGTAGCGTTCTTGATGGGTGGTGCGATAGCCGGAGGGCGGATCGCGGGTCGCTGGCCCGGATTGGCGCCAGATCAGCTCCACGAGGGGACCGACTTGGCAGTCACCACCGATGCCCGCTCGATCGTCAACGCGGTGTTGAAAGACCATCTTGGACTGTCAAGCCAGGCAATGGCGATGGTCGCTCCCAACGCATCGGGCCTTCAAGCAATCAAAGGATTGTTTCTGGTTTGATACATCCTTTGCGACAGTCACGACGCCAACACCCCGCATCAGGGGCGCGAGACGTCGGGTGCGGCGCCCGAAAGGAGTTTCAGAAGTTTTCCGTCACACATCCGTAGGCGACAAGACCGGGCTGTTCGAGGCGACACTCGAACGGTCGGCAGCTCAGGCGTCAGCGACGCTTGACGACGATTGACGTCCCCCCGCCCCGCCCGAATAGCCACATGCCCACTCTTCAAACGGCGGCTCTTGCGCAACAACCACATAACGTTTGTACGACCGAGATGCGGCGCAAAGCAGCCGAATTGGTTCCTTTCGCCGTGGCTCAGATTTGCGACTTGGTCTTGATCGCTTCCGACCTGAACTCAGTGCTAAAAGCGTTGCCGGAAAGCGGAATAGAGGTCGCGTCCATGCACAATCAGCCCGACGACGAACCCGGGCTGTTCTCCATTGATCTCTGGGCGAATGACGACTGTCGGGAAGTTGGCCAAAGGACTAAACCTGGCCCTCGATCAAGTACACCTCAAGACGGGTAGCTGATCTTTGACAGAGTCCCTTCGAAATTCCGAAGGCAACTGCGTTGGCCCTGGCGAGGTCAAGCACCTTGGGAAAGGCGGCCGCGCTGCGGACATATACGCGGCGCGGGCCTGTCGAGACTTTGGCGATGGCTTTGCCGCAGTGCTCTTGCCGGTATACCTGGCTTCAATCGGGTTTGGACCGCTCGAGATCGGCGTTGTCGCCACCGCCGCACTCCTTGGTTCGGCGCTTCTGACGCTCGGCATTGGATTCCTGGCCGTACGGGCGGACCGGCGCACTCTGCTTTTGGCTGCGTCCGGCCTGATGATCGCAACCGGGGTGGCCTACACGCAGTCAAGCACCTATGCAGCTGTTCTGCTCGTGGCTTTCCTGGGCACGATCAATCCTTCGTCCGGGAGCGTCAGCATCTTCGTTCCGCTCGAGCACGCCGTCTTGTCTCGGCTTGTCGCGGATACGGACCGCACGGAGGCATTCGCACGCCATAGCCTGTTAGGTGCGCTGGCGGCTGCGTTTGGCGCCCTTGCTGCAACCAGTCCCGATTTCTTGGTGACGATTGGGATCGCACGGCTCACCGCTCTCAAGGCAATGTTTTTCCTCTATGCCGTTCTTGGCGTGGCGGGCGGCCTGGTGTACGCGCGCATTCCTGCTGGTCCGAAAACGTCTCCACAGGACCGGCCCGCCGCGGCACTTGGGCCGTCGCGCGCTATTGTCTACAAGCTGGCGGCGCTGTTCAGCATCGATGCCTTCGCCGGCGGTTTTGCCGTGCAATCGCTCATAGCTTTGTGGCTGTTCAGCAGGTTCGGGCTTTCGCTATCGACCGCCGGGGTGTTCTTTTTCTGGTCGGGTGTTTTGTCTGCGGTTTCATTTCCGGTCGCTGCATGGCTGTCGAGGCGCATCGGGCTTGTGAACACGATGGTGTTCACGCACATCCCGTCAAGCATTTGCCTGATCCTGGCCGCCTTGGTGCCGAATCTCTATGTCTCTCTGGCATTTCTTCTTGTACGCGCAGCACTGTCCCAGATGGACGTGCCGACTCGCTCCTCGTATGTGATGGCAGTCGTTACGCCACCGGAGCGGCCCGCGGCGGCGAGCGTCACCTCTGTACCACGCAGCCTCGCGGCCGCTGCGAGCCCGGCGATCGCCGGCGCGCTATTTGCCGAGGGGTTCGAAGCCTGGCCTCTGGTGATCTGCGGTGCCCTCAAGATCCTCTACGACTTGGCCTTGCTTTGGGCTTTCCGCCACATCAAGCCGCCTGAAGAGAGCTGAAGCTGCGCACGACCCTGTGCGACTGCGGTCAACCCATCCCTCAAGCTGCTGCGATCTGCGGCGACGCTGGCGAGCACGATCCCCGCAGCGCCTTCGATGCCGTGAGACAGCAGCGAACAGGCGCGGCTCTCAAAGATGTGCACAAGCCGTTCGCGGAACAGGATCGGCAACACCGCCACCGTGGACAGGGTCACTGCAATGCCGGTCATCATCGTAACGGCAAAGAGAAGACCCGCTACCGGAACTCCCCTCGACATCGCGAAGGTCATGACGAAAAGAGTCAACGGGCACAGGATCACGCCAGCCATGAAGCCGACGGCCTCGCGCTCCTAGCGGAATGATCGGCCGTGGCCAGGAAGTCGATCCAACTACCACGGGCGCCCTGCCGGCCGGCTATACGACAGTCACGGTCGCGCACGGCGGCAGCGCTGTCAGGTACATTGTTCCACATAAAGAATAGCCCGGAAGCCGAAGCCGCCGGGCCAAAGCCGAACTTGGAGAGGTTCAGGTGTGATGCTCACTCCCACCCCGAATCCGGTTCGAACGCACATAACACATCCGCGATTGCTAAAAAGCCCGGCCACCGAGGCAGCCGGGCCAAAAAGAACCCCAACTTGGAGAGTTCAGGTGTGTGGCTCATTGTATCCCGCAAGCCGGTTGAACGCCACAAACGCGGGGTTGCCTGTTAGCGAACCGCCACCATCACAAATCGCGCTTGGTGGCCGTCAGCACCTAGGAATTCGGCGCCGTTGTGATTGCCGCAGGGGGTATGGCGACTCCGAAGATCGAAGACAGCGGGGCGAAGAAAAGCGTGGCTCCCCCGCAAGGGCGAAGATCGACAGCTTCGGCGCCGCTTCGCTCCTTGCCGGGCCCAGGATCGCCGTCCAACTTTCTCGGAACACCACCCGTCCCGAAACCGTTTGTGCCTCGAAGGGGCAACCATCGACCTCAAGGAGGCAGCGATGAAAAAGCTTCTGCTTGCTTCGATGATCGCCATCGCCTCGGCGTTTGCGATCGCGCCGGCGAGTGCCGGTAGCGTTCAGTTCGGCATCGGCGTCGGCCCCAGCTACGGCGATTACTATGGTGACTACTATGGCGGGTATTACCCTCACCGCTATTACCGACACGTCTACGATGACGACTACTACACTCCCTATCGCGAGCGTTATGTGGTGCGCTATCATAACCGGTATTATCGCGATCATTGCCGGATCAAGATCGTGAAGCACTGGCGCCACGGCCACCGCGTCATCGAAAAGATCCGCATCTGCCGGCGCTGACCGACCAGCGAGCGGACATCTCCCCGCGGCGAGGGGAGATGTTGCCGTAGTGCGTCCGCCTCAGCATCTTCGCCGCAACCTGCTCTTGCCACCGGGAATATTAGCGACCGGGAACATGGGTTCCTACGGCGCGTTTACCCGATGATCAGCCTTCAGGAGGAGGTTGCCATGAGAAAACTGCTACTCGCTTCAGTGATCGCCGTTGCCACCGCGGCAGCCACGGTCGCGCCTGCGGATGCGCAGGGGTTCTTCGGTCTCGGTTTCGGTCCATTCGGCGGCTTCAGCCCGTTCTACGGTGGCCCATTCGGTGGGCCATTCAACGGTGGTCCTTTCTACGGCGGCGGCCCGTTTTACGATTATGGCGGCCGCTATTACGGCCCTCGCTATTATCGCGATTATTATCCTGGCTACGTGGCCCGCTATCCGCATCGCTACTACCGGCACCGCCACTACCGCCATTGCCACGTAAAGTGGGTGCGGCACTGGCATCATCATCGCCGGGTGCTGGAACGCGTGCGGGTTTGCCGTTACTGACACGGCCAAACATTGGCTGCGGCTGCGCCGCCTTGCAAATTCCCGCTAAATGCCCGGCATTCATAAGGGAAGCAAAAGTGACGCAGCGAAGCGGCAGCGCCGACCTGCCGCTGCATGGCGGGCGGGTTCCGAAATGGCTGGGCGATCGCATGACGAAGCTCGGCGCGGTGCTGTGCGAAGCCATCATCCATCATTATGGCCGCGACGAGCTTTTACGGCGCCTGGCCCATCCCTTCTGGTTCCAGTCCTTCGGCGCTGTGATGGGCATGGACTGGCACTCCTCCGGCATCACCACTTCCGTCATCGGCGCGCTGAAGCGCGGGCTCAACCCGACGGCCGGTGAGCTTGGCATCCACCCTGTGGCGGGCGCGGGATGGCGCACTTCATCTTCGGCCGCAGATCCACTCCATGGCGGGAGCGTCAGGGCCGAAGCGATCGCGGAGCGCCGGCAGATCGATGCTCTGATGACGATGGCAGTCTAGGCAGCCGCCCGTGACGGACATGCCCGCGTCGATAAGCTCTTGAAGAGTCCAGCCGTCATGCTGGCGATCCAAGGGCGGCTCGGCCTTTTAGCGGGATTTCATTTTATTAGCAGATGCGCTCAAATAGAGAGGTTTGTCAGACAAAGAGATTTCGCATGTCACTAGTGGACCTCACCGCCGACATCGTCTCCGCTTATGTTAGCAATAATCTCGTCTCGGTAACCGACTTGGCGGATTTGATCGCGTCGGTGTATTACTCGCTCACTGGCGCAGCCCTGCTGCCAAAGCAGGAGCCTGCCGTCGACCCGGAGCGCTCGGTCTTCCCCGATCACATCATCTGCCTGGAGGACGGCAAGGAGTTCAAGTCGCTCAAGCGGCACCTGAGGACCGATCACGGTCTTACACCAAAGCAGTATCGCGCGAAATGGAACCTGCCGGCAGAGTATCCGATGGTGGCGCCGAACTATGCGCAGCGGCGATCGGACTTGGCGAAGGGGTTGGGCTTTCAGCGGAAGCCTGCAGATCTCCGAAAATGAGGTCGCCGCACCAGCGAGGATTATATTCCTGATCGATGGACGAACCTAGAGGTACGCGATCACGCCATGTCCTTTTGTGGTAGAAATTAGCTATCTTGCATGTGCGGCGGACCGCCGGTTCGCCAGGCCGGCGCCAGGACTCAGGCAATTCTCCCCACGAGAAAAGGCGCCGGTCACACCTTAGCCCGCCGCGCGGGTGTGGGGGCACACCCAGCGGCGGGTTAAAGGATTCTGCCGAATATTGGCGTCCTCGTGATGGGGCGTAAGCAAGCGCCCACGCTGCCGCGCATCACGGGTCAGCGCCTTTTGGCTGAATTTCCATTTATTAGCAGACGCGCATATACTAGCTCGCGGCTCTTACCCCTGCCGGCTAAGGCCCGGTGGCTGCGGCAAGCGCACCGGCCAGAAGGTCGACCACAGGTATCATGAGGCTCTTGCGACGGCCTTTGCGCAGCGTAGCTGCGTATGCGCTGTAGAGGCGCCGGCCATCCTCGCCAAAGCGGTCGGCGTTCGAATAGACTTTCGGCGGCTTTTGTTTAGGCCTGAGCATGAGTTCCCCCACAACCCGCAGCCTATAATGGCGACGGCTAGCCACAACCGGCTGCCCCTGTCTCGTTTCTGCACAAGCCCGTTGTTACCCCTAACCCGGATAAAGCCCGGCGGATTGTCACCACTTCCCCGAAGCGATGGGACGCCGGGCCGTCGACGCGCCATAGCCCTGGCTATGTAAGTTGTCTGCCATTCAGATGCCAGAACGGAAAGAGTACAAGAGGCCCTACAAGCCCGCCGACGAGAAGGCGCCTCCGGTCGAGACGCTTTTTCGGGAATAAAGCTACGAGGAGCGGCGTTGAAGACGTGAAGGGGACGGCGGCGTTCCTGCCCAGCATCGGAGGGACCATACAATCGTTGGAGAACCCACCATGCGAACACTTATCTTCATTGCAGCGTTTTCGCTGCTCGCTGGCCCCGCGTCAGCGGCCGATCACCTCTTCACCGCCACATCGGCAGGCGGCTTGACGACATCGAGCCAACCTTTCCAGAACGGCATAAACAACAAAGCGCCGACTGCCGAGCAAGTGCCGGGCGGGGGTAGCCCGCTGTCCGGGGAGGATCATACCGTCCCGGCCACCGACACGCAGACTGGTGCCTCACTAAGGTCCATGCCTGCGGCCACCCAGGGCAAGACGGCACCGTCAGCCAACGCCCACTGACAATCGCGTCGCCCCGTGACAGGCGAGTTCACCGCGCGGGATCTCCGCCGCTAGGCGGACAGAGCCGGGCTTTTCCGCGGCGCTAGCGCGCGGCCGTTCCATTTCAGGACGGGACTGCCGGCATTGATCTTGCACAGCACACGTTGCCGGTACCGCTCCCGGGCCGGCAGCTCGTCGGGTTTGAGGCTGTTGTTGGGGGCCTCGCCCGGCGAGTTCTCCCGTATATTAGCGATCACTTGTAAACACAGCAAAACAGGAAGATAATGCCTGGTGCGAGGAGCTTTGAGGGAGGTTCCGATGCGATGGACTTTGGTCGTGATTGCGCTGATTGTCGGCTTGGTCCTTTGGGACCACTATGCCAATGACAGCACCTATATTGCCGACGTCGAGAGAGGACTCAGACAGATCGCTGCGGAAATGCCTGGCGGCGCCTGAAGCGGTTGCCCCCGTTGTTGCCTTACACAGATCGCCAACAATCGTGCTCGCCTTCGCCGGCTGACCAAAACAACACAATTGCCATCGGCTGCCGTGACGCTATGGTTGGCGTGTCCGGGGTCTGGTTGCCCCAATCCCGGACCAGGCCCGGCAGATCGTCACCACTTCCCCCGAAGCACTGATGGCCGCCGGGCCGTCTTTAGTGCTGCGGCAGCTTCTTCGGAGAGGTATCTGGCGCGTAGGCCAGGGTAACGCGCTTGCCGCGCACACCGCGCATTTCATCTTCGGCCGGAGATATCCCCATCGCCGGAGCGCCAGTATTCTCGATACGACCGAGGTCGCTTTGGTCCCTAGACTGAAACCTAAGCCTCACTGCAGCATTTGAGAGAACCGGTGAGGAAATGCGTCACCTTCCCCGTTGGTGTCAGCTAAGATAGATACCCGCCATGCCGACGGGCATCGTCTTGTCCGGATGCCCCGCCGTTCGCGAGCGAGACGGCGATGTTGGCTGTAACGGCGTCTCGCTTGACCAGTGTCGGCTTTTCATATGTGCGCTTCATCGCGAATCCCCTTGCTGAAGTTGGCCGTGACCTAGCGGCGGCAGCAGCGCCGTCATTTAAAAGATTTTGGTCCGCGGGCATCTCTCTGTTCACCGACAGGCTTTCGCAGTGCTGATGATAGCGACAGCCCGTCGCCAGCTATGGGGGGAACAGGCGACGGGCTGAGCGGCAATCGCCAGTGACAGCTGGATATGACCGCCTGCAGAAACTGACACCGAGAGCGTCCGTTCCGTTGAAACCTCGCACATATACAAAGGAGGGAGGCGGCGAATACGTTAGCCTTAACTGATTATAGACCGCGCTGTCCTATTCTGAGACAGCGCGGTCTTTCCATCGGCCGCGCAGGCGGCTCCGGCAACACCCAGCAGCCCACCCTGCCAGCTGTCGGAGCCGCCACCCAATAGATACCAGCAATGGTTGAATCAACTATTACCACGCATCCTCACCGGTGCATTTCGCCGATCATTACAATTTTGGGATGGGAGCGACGAACGTCGAGGGGCATGTTTCGCCGGTAAGACCAATGCGACGGAAATTGGACTTCAGTCGCAGGATCTCAAAACTGGTCGGAGCCCGCTCGCACGAGCGGGCTCCGTCGTTGCCTTTCAGACGGCCGGCAGAACGGAGGACAGACCGTGCCGCCGACTCTACAACCGCTTGCGTGTCGCGATGTTCCCTGTTCCGGCTTAGATGCGCTCAAGTCATCTCTGACAATTCAATCGACAAAATTTGTGATCGACGGTCTGAGAGCCGGTATACGCCCGGATTATTTTCGGGCAGCTCTCGCCGCGCGGCTTGGGCCGTCTTGTTACAGCGAATTTCGTTTAGGAACCTTCAGGATTTCGGCGTCTAACGCCGTCAAATGTGATTTCGCCGGTTTTCCCTCACAGGCGGGGGCGCAAACCATTCCCGCGCCGCGGTAAGCGTGAAAGCGACTGGCCTTACTTGGAAAACTGTTTCAGGTAAGCGATGACGTTGGTTACGTCCTGATCGTTCTTGAGGCCGGGAAACGCCATCTTCGTCCCTTTGATCATGCTCCTGGGGTCATGAAGATACTTCGTCAGCGTGGGCTCATCCCATTTGATGCCGGATTTGCCTGCCTCGGTCATGGCCATGGAATAAGTGAAACCGGGATGCGTGCCCGCGGTGCGCCCGATGACGCCGTTCAGAGAGGGGCCAACCTTGTTCTGGTCTTGGTCGGCAATATGGCAGACCTTGCACTTGGTGAAGACCTTCTCGCCCGCGGCGGCATCCTGCGCCCGCGAGGGGCTTGCAAGGAAGATCGTGGCCGACGAGGCGATGAAAAGTGCGATTGCGCGCATGGCATTCCTCCCTGACGATCGTCATTTGCGCCGGACGATCCGAACGCCAGCTGCGCTGGCGTGGCCTGAACGGTAGAGCGGAATATCCGTGCTCACACCAATGGAATTGCGGCATCTACATACCACAATATCAAGCCGATGGGTAGAAACGCCAATCTTTCCGAGGCTGATGAGGTTCCAACAAACCCCTAGAGCGGGCCGAGCGGCAGCTAAAGTCGTTGTTATATCGAGCCTTGTCCAAGCCCTCTCTCCCCAAGAGAAAGATGCGGCCGGACATTCAGTTAAGCAAGTGCCCCGGATTGCTTCCTGGGATCTGGCGCAGGGCTCACGGCTCAGTGCAGCGCCAACCCCGTGATCAAGACAACGAGTTCGACGGCAAGAGGGCCGGCTAGAAGCCAAAAGAGCTCGAGCCCGACGGGCTGTTCAGGATGCCTCACTGGCGTCCCCCACTGGCTGGAAGCTGAATGCGGAACGCGAGCTTCCGCGATCTTCGGCTTGGCGGCAAGGTTCTTGACCTCACCATGACCGTCGGCAAACATAGGGCATGGGGGGCCGCGACGCCGGGATCGCAATGCAGCTCAATGCTGAGCTTCAGAAATTTGCCTTGGCATATCTGCCTCGCGCCAGAGTACCCCTCGCGCGTTCGACAGCGATGGGCCTTGCGGCCTTCGCTGTCGCGCTCCTGGTCCGCCTCGGTCTCGCGCCATGGATACGGGGGCTGGCTTTCCTGACGTTCTATCCCGCCATCCTCATAGCCAGCCTGTTCGGCGGCTCCTGGGCTGGGATCCTCGTCCTGGGTCTTGGCGTGACCGTCGGAAGCTCCCTTTGGCTGGAACCGATCACATCGCCCGAATGGGGCCTGGGAACGCTTGTCGCCGTGCTGGCGTTTCTCACGTTCGGTTGCCTTATGATCGGAGCTGTCAGCCTAACCCACGCGTTACTTTTTGCGCTGCGGGACGCCGAAGAACGCGCCTCGCTGGTCGCGGCCGAGATGCGCCACCGGATCACGAACCTCTTCCAGTTGGTGCAATCGATCGCGCGCTTATCGGCAAAAAGCTCAGACACCACAGATGAGTTCATGCACAATTTTACGGAGCGTCTGAAGGCGCTCTCGGAAGTTCAGTCCGGCGCGGCAGTAAACCCGAGGGGCATCTCGTTACATGGACTTCTCGAAGCAATGGCGGCGACATATGGCAATGACCGCCTATCCTATGAGGGTGTTGATGCGAGCCCTCATCCAGACACGACGCTAATGCTGGGACTTGTTCTGCACGAATTAGCGACCAACGCCACGAAGTACGGTGCGTGGTCGGCGAGCGAGGGCCGTGTTCACGTCAGCTGGGACATTCAGGGCGACGTGGTTCGGATGCGGTGGCAGGAAAGTGGCGGCCCGATCGTGCTTGGAAAAGCTCGAAACGGGGCAGGCACCCGTTTGCTCGACAACGCCTTCCAAAGCGCAGGCGGGAGCGTGAGCTGGCTCCCTCAGCCGGAAGGCCTCATCGTTGAAATTGCCTTCAGGCTGACTGGCAGGGACTAAACAGGGGAGCGACAATTTCGGAAGACGCCGCAAGAATCAACGCGTCGCCGTCAGCTCTGCCTTTACACCCCGCCAGGCATGCAGCAGTTTCGGGCTTCGCCGGCCGGACAGAGCAGCCCAACTGCCACCCGAGGCAAGTCTCTATTATGAGCCAGCCGTTCGGCCGGCGATAGGCGAATAACTTTCAGCTGATTAGTATCCCGCGGTGCGTATCCCTGCTTCACACCGGTGCCGAACGCAGCGCCTGATACCAACCGGCTCGAACTGACCACCCGCGAAGGCGCTCGAGTTCCTTGCGCGCTCGAAAGCCTGCAGCACCACCGCCCAATTCTAAGCCCTTCGTCTGACCGAATAGCCGTTGTGATGACGCAGAATTCTCTGAAATAATAGCACGCGCTATCTGAAGGCGTGCCAATGTTTATAGAACTCCAAGTCGCGCCTCGAGGCTGAATTTGAGCCCCGAATTAGGCGCGGGCAGCTTCGAATGGATCGGGGTCAATTGGCCGGCAGGAAGGAGTAGCTCGAACACGGCTTTGCCAGCTTGTCACGTACGCCGTCTTGGCGCAGGGCCGTCGCGCCTGTCGGCTCGCATCATCTTAGGAATACCGGCATTGAACGCGCATGTGTGAGACCGGCTGCGCCTGTGTTTGGAGGTCTCTGGTTCTTCGCTGCCTCTCGGTACGATTCTCACCCACCATTCGTCTCGAGTCACGTGAATGGCGCGGTCGAATACGACGGTTCGAGGCTGCTGCGATCAGGCTGACGCTAGGTGTTTTTGTGACGTGCGGTGAAGGAGACACTATATGTCCGAACTACTTTGGATCCCGGGCATTGGCGGGAGCCTTGGAAACGACGCGACTTGGTTCGGCTTCTGCTCCTCCCTCAAAGGCCTTCAGACGATCGGCGACGGACCGGTCCCAACCGCTGGAACTGGCGCTCCGGCTGCCGATATTGACAGCAGGCCAAGGGCTTCGGCGATCGAGGAACCGACTCCCGATTCCGGCAGTCTTGCTGCCGGAATCGGCAAAAGCATTCATAGCGATGGCCCGGATTTAGCCGCGACCAGAATCGATGCCCTCATTGCCGCCTGCACTTCGACAGGCGGGATCAATGCCGGCCTGAACGGCCTTGCGGAAGCTGCAGCCAGAATTGGTATTCATCTCGACGGCACCTTTCCTGAGAGCGCGACAGGATATGCCTCGGGCTTATGGCATCGTGCGGGCCTCCCAGATGCCACCCACGAAAACACCAGTGCCGGTGCCGCATCCAACACCGGCACGACCGCAACGGCGAGCGCATTGACCGCCGCCAATGCTTTGGGGGCCGACCCGGTGTTCGAAACGAGGGTCGCGACCGCAGGGGACGACGTCGAGGAGAAAGGCTCCGGCTCGATTTCGACCAATATCAACGATCTGGAGTTGGGTTTTGACAGCAGCACCCGCCAGACCGTCGGTCTCCGCTTCACCGGTATCGACATCCCGCAAGGCGCGATCATCACCAGCGCCTACATCCAGTTCCAGGCCAATGAAGTGAAGACAGGCGCGACCTCGCTGCTGATCAAGGGCCAGGACACCGACGACGCAAGCGTCTTCACCAGCACCAGCTTCAATGTATCGTCACGGGCAACGACCGACGCGTCGACGGCTTGGACGCCGGCCCCGTGGACCACGGTGGGCGAACACGGCTTGGCCGAGCGCACGCCAGACCTTACGGCTATCGTCCAGGAGATCGTCAGCCGCTCGGGCTGGGCGGCGCTCAACGACATGGCCTTCCTGATCACCGGCACCGGCACGCGCACCGCCGATTCCTACGAATACAATCCCGCCAGCGCGCCGCTGCTGCACATCGAATATGTCTTGCCGGGATCCGGGAATCCGGTGGCCTTCAACACACCGGCCGATGCCGATCCCGGCGCCAACCAGATCGCCGAGCTCGCCGCGGCGGGAGCATCCACCGGGATCACCGCTTCGGCCACGGATCCCGATGCCGGCGCGACCGTCACCTACAGCCTCAACGATGCACGCTTCGCTATCTCCAATACCGGTGTCATCACGCGTTCGGCCCTTGGCACACTCGACTTCGAAACCCAGTCGTCGATCAACCTGACGGTGACGGCAACCTCTTCCGACGGCAGCACCGCCAACAAGAGCTTCACCCTCGCTGTCCTCGACAGCCCGGAGCCTGTAAAGTTCAACGCGCCGCCCGATGCCAACACCGCGGCCAATCAGATCGGCCAGAACGCTGCCGCCGGTACTGCCGTCGGCATCACCGCCTCGGCCAAGGATCCCGATGCCGGTTCGACGGTCATCTACACAATCGACGACACGCGCTTTGCCATCAATTCCAGCACCGGCGTCATCACGCGATCGAGCAGCGGCACGCTCAACGCTCAGTCCGAGCCGACGATCGATCTCCACGTCACAGCCACCTCGTCGGACGGCAGCGTCGCCACGCACACCTTCACCGTTGACGTCACCGGCGGCAGCCAGTTGCCGACATCGGTGACCTTGGCGCATACCATTCTGACTTCGCAGTGGTCGCCGCCGAGTCCCGATCCAACCGATATCGTCTATATTTCTCATCTCGGCACGCTGCTCGTTTCCGACAGCGAAGTCGACGAAATGTCGATTTTCACCGGCAAGAATCTCTACCAGATGAATCTGAACGGCACCCTGGCGGGCACGCTCACCACCATCAATTTCTCCGATGAGCCGGCCGGGGTCACCTATAATCCGGCGAACCACCATCTCTTCTTCTCGGACGATACCGGCACGAAGAGCGTCTACGAGTTGAACCCGGGCAACGATAGGCTTTACAACACGTCCGACGATATCGTGACCTCATTCAGGACCGCTGCGTTCGGCAGTACGGATTCGGAGAGTCTTGCCTACGACACAAACCGCGGAGTGCTCTATCTCGAGGATGGCACCACCCATAGCATTTACACCATCGCTCCGGGCCCGAACGGCAAATTCGACGGCGTCCCAAGCACGGGCGGCGATGATGTCGTGACGAGTTTTTCTACACAATCGCTCGGCACACCCTCCGACGGCGGCCTCGCGTATGATCCGGTCCACGACCTGCTTTATGTCATCGTGTCGCGCACCTCCGTGGCAATGGTGACGCCAACCGGCGATCTGCTGGGCACACTCGACATCTCCGCCGCCAACGCGAAAAAGCCGGCGGGACTTGCGCTGGCGCCGAGCAGCGACGATCCGAGCCACCAAATGAGCCTCTACGTCGTCGATCGCGGCGTGGACAACGACTCGAATCCAACCGAGAACGACGGCAAGATCTATGAATTCCATTTGAATGATTGGCTGCTCGCCTGATCTGACTTCTCAGCCTTTTGGTCACCGGGCTAATAGATCAGCGGCCAGCGACAGTCGAGGCATCCGCCCGGGACCGAGATGCTGACGTGCCGTTGTAACGTCCACCCGCCATGTTGGAGGTTCAAGCGGGTTCGACCTTTAGCTTAATTTCCAAATATTAGCAGATGCGCATATAGTGGCTCGCCGGCTCTTACACTGCCGGCTAAGGCCCGGTGGGCCGGCCCCCAAAGCCACACCCAAAGGCTACCGGGCCACCCATCCGTCATATGGCGCGAAATGTGAGACCGCCAAGAGCCCGCTGGCTTGAGCGGACGAGCGGGCTCCGGGTCTGTGCAACCCAAGCGAGGCGGGTCTCTGCAATCGCCGCGAGCCCAACCGGGACGGCTGGTAGAATGTTCCCGGCCTCCCCGTAGGCGCGATTGAGAAGTAAGCCGCTTGAAGTAGAACAGATCCGGCGACTGAGTCACTTGACGCGCGCGCTCCCCCGAAATGCTGATGCAGGCATGCCGCGACTGAATTGCCTTTGAATATTAGTTATGTCTAAACTTAACGTTTCGGCGCGGCATTAGGAGGCCCGTGCCGCGTTCCAATGATGCGGCGTGCGTAGCATGTCAGGAGGAACGAAATGAAAACGATCCTTATCGTCACGACAGCGCTTGCATTCGCAGTCTCCGCTCCCGCGTTTGCTGACCCTAAAGGCATCTCGACGACAACCACCAGTGAACAGGGACACAGCGGAAACCCACCCAACAACGATAATGGGACGACAACGACAACGACATCGACCGGACCGAGCGGGCAGATCAATAACGGGAAGACCGACTGCAATAATTGCTCAACGTCGACCACGACGACCGGACCGGGGAATAGTAACTGATTACGACCTGTCATGCGGGGAACCGCGGACATGTGAAGACCATCTGGTGAAGGGAGTGGGATATTCTATTGGGATACCCCACCCTCTTTCGGTTCAAAAGCGCCCCTTAAGCCGAACCTGATGCTGGCGAGGAAACCGCGGCGGCTGGTTGCCACCTAGGCCACCCCTAGCTGCCACCTCGCGCGTGCGTGAGTGACCGGTACCTGTCTCTCAACCCGCCAAGCCGCCCCCACGGTGCTGCATCGCTTCGCTCACGAACTGAAACACGCTATCGACCTCCTCGTATATCTCTTTGGGCGCGATGCCCTGCCGCCCGGCAGTAGCCAGGAGTTCAAGGACAAGATCGGCAATGGCCCCTGAGTCTTCGGTGCTCACGTTTTGCAGATGTTCTGCCATCCACCGGTCCAGAAATTTCAAAGCCCGCGCGCTCATGCGAAGGAAAACCTAGCCGCTGCTTAGGATTCTTTCTCGAAATCGTCGCATGCAAGAACCCGCTCGTTTGAGGGGGACGAGCGGGCTCCGTGCTTTCAGACGGTCACGGGTAGATGCGAGGACGACCCGTGCCGCCGCGACCATGATCGCATGCCCGTTGAGATGTTCTATTCGGACAGAAGTCGTAGAGACTCACACTTTGGTCCCTATGCTGAAACCTTCGCCGTGCTGCATCATTTGATAGAGCCGGCGAGCATGGGGTTCTTTCGTTCGACGGCAGTGAAGAGAGTGAATAGATGGCCCGCCATTCCGTGCCTGGAGTGACGGGCATCGGTTGCTTCAAGGGATCGGGTCTCTGATTCGCATCGTCAATGTCCTCTATCTCCAAGGGCTAAGCCATCTTGAGTTGGATTTTGCGGGCCTTGGCCGGCGCCGCCTTGGGCAGCACTAGACGCAGGACGCCGTTCTTCTGCGACGCCTCGATGCCGTCGCGGTCGATGTCCTCGGATAGCGTGAAGACGCGCTCATAATCGCCGGCGCTGTATTCGGCATAGACCTGACGATAATTTTCATGCTGTTGATCGGCCGCGTAGCCGCGGATCGCCAGTGTCCGTTTCTCAAGCGTGATATCCACTCCATCCGGGGCGACGCCGGGCATATCGACGAGAAGGACGACATTGTCCTGCGTCTCATAGATATCGGCGCGCGGCACGAATACGGACCGCGAGCGGGTCCGTTCGCCGCCGTCAGGCTGGCTGATGACCTGGCGATCGGTGGTCTTTAGTTCCTGAGCCATGGTTCCCTCCTCTCATCCCTTGATCTGGATCTTCTTCGGCCGATCCGCCTCCGGTCGATGCAGTTCGACCTCGAGCACCCCGTTGCCGAAACGCGCCTCGACCTGTTCCGGATCGACGCGGAACGGCAGTTGCACCGTCCGGGAGAAGCTTCCGTAGGGGCGCTCGCGGCGATGCCAGACGGCTTTCTCGTCCTCCGCCCGAGAATCGCATTCGCCCTTCAATGTTAGTGTTTTGTCGCGCACCGTAAGTTCGACCTCGTCGGGCGCGATCCCAGGCAATTCGGCGGTCAGCGCTACGCTATCGTTGCCGACCCAAAGATTGACCGGGGGAAACTCCTGGGCGGCACTGGCCGTCACGCCGGCCAGACGCTGATTCACTTCCTGTTGCATGCGCCGCATTTCCAGAAACGGATCGAATCCGACGCGGCCCAAATCCGATAACAGCATAGGGATCCTCCTTCGATTGACGACCAGACGCCGCAACGCGCGAAGCACGCGTGCACCGGAAGCGAACTGGATCGAAGGCAATCGGGCGGCGATCAGGCAGAGATCGAGACGGCCAGGAGCCAGCTCGCAACCGCGAGGAGGGAAGTTCGAGCAAACGCCGGAACATATCCTCCATGCGAGCGACATGAACCGAACTCGGTCCCTGATAGGACCGTTGTTCCCGTGCCAGGACCCGATAGCGGCATCCGGCAAAAATGAGTTAGGGAGGGCCAAATTGCGTTTCAAGAGGTGGTCTTTGAGACGCTCTGCGATCCCCCACCGGGCCGCTTCGGCCGTGACCGTGAGCCTCACGGCGCCTTAGTAACGGAGCGCCAACCCAAAGCTCGACGGCGCTGCATCGATTGCAGAGAGGCCGTCGGGAACCGTCAAACCGGCAAAGAGCAAGGCGGCATCGGGCTTCGAGTTCTAGGCCCGCTTAGCGCGGATGGCATAGCGGCCCGGGCGTGACCAACTTTCGGATCTATGCCTCGCCTACCGTTGGTCACCGCCAGGGCAGCGCCTAGCTTCGCGACGAGCACAGGATCGCCAATTGCATAGGTGGTGCTGGGGCGAAATTTCGCGGTGCTAGCGATTGTCAAGCAAGACGGCCAACTGTCTGGTGCCGGCGCTTTCTACAATCAGTTCTTCCAGCCATAGCTCGCTGGCACGAGTAGCAGGTGCGCGACGTCTGACGACACGTATCGCGTCTGATATGGAAACTGCTGTGGTCTTCGCATGATCATCCAGGTATCGGCCCACTTCAATCACGACATCCGCATCGACGTTGGGCGGCAATTCTCGCATGGCACCCTCCTGGAAGCACGAGCCCCAAGTATCGCGCTGAGGAGTCGGAGAGTCGACACGGACCAAAGGCCCGTAACGAGACGAGATGTTTTATCGATACAACATGGAAGCCCCTGAACGCTCGCTTCGGCTTCTCTGCTTTTGGCTCTTGCGGTGTGCCCACGCTTGCCACCTTCCCAACGAAGGCGCCGGGCTGATCTGGGCGAGATAGATGATGCCGGCGAGCGTATGGCTTGCGACAGGCCAACCAGGCGAGGCGTCATCCAACCAGGCTTATCTTGGTTCGCTCGAGTTTGGGCCGCCGGCGTTGCCGGAATCTCCTCGCGGCATATCTATGGCAGAGAGCAGAGCGTCGCGAACTCCTGGCTCTCAAGCGGATCGGCAACGGATCACGAGCTGCTGTTTTGACGTAATTGGAATACCATGCCGCTGACTAGCGTTTAACCAAAGAGCACGAGGCGAATCCGAACGGAGGACGTTCGATGCATGCCGGCTTCCCACAAAACTTGATCCTAGCTGGATTGGGAGCCCTCATAGTCAGCTGCGCTAGCGTCCCAGCTCAGAAAATGGTGGCAGTAACCGGCTATGGCCCTAACCCTACCCTGCCGAAACCGACACCCACACTGATCCCAACCGTCAACATCGCGGAGGCAACCGGCTGGCAGAAAGGTGGTATGCCAACCCCGGCGAAGGGGCTGAAGGTGACAGCGTTCGCCACCGGCCTCGACCATCCGCGCTGGCTGCACGTGCTCCCGAACGGCGACGTGCTTGTGGCCGAAACCAATGCCCCTGCGAAGCATGACGATGGGTTCAGCCTCAGAAAGCTCGTCATGAACCAGGCCATGAAGCGAGCCGGCGCCGCGACCATCAGCGCTAACCGCATCACGCTCCTGCGCGACACCAATGGCGATGGCGTTGCGGATGTGCGCAGGATTTTCGTGGAAGGCCTCAATTCGCCCTTCGGCATGACGCTTTCCAAAGGCAAGCTCTATGTCGCCGACACCGACGCGCTCGTCGCTTTCCCCTACTCCAACGGCCAGACCCGAGTAACCGCGCGGCCGGAAAAGATCGTCGACTTGCCGGCCGGAGACATCAACCATCATTGGACCAAGGACGTGATCGCAAGTCCGGACGGACGTAAACTCTATGTCACGGTTGGCTCCAACAGCAACGCTGGAGAAAATGGCATCGCCGCGGAGAAAAACCGCGCCGCCGTCCTTGAGGTGGATCGGTCCAGCCGCAGCACCCGGGTTTTCGCATCCGGGCTGCGCAACCCAAACGGGCTCTCCTGGAATCCTGAAACCGGCGAGCTTTGGGTCGCCGTGAACGAGCGTGATGAGATTGGCGACGATCTCGTGCCTGATTACATTACTTCAGTTCGCAACGGCGCTTTCTATGGCTGGCCCTACAGCTATTATGGGCAGAACGTGGACGAACGCGTCAAGCCGCAGCGCCCTGATCTTGTAGCGGCGGCGGTCAAGCCCGACTATGCGCTCGGCTCCCATACCGCCTCTCTGGGTCTTGCCTTCTCCAGACGCGCGTCGCTCGGCACGGCCTATGGCAACGGCGCTTTCGTTGGCCAGCACGGCTCATGGAACAGAAGCGTGCACAGCGGTTATAAGGTGATCTTCGTGCCGTTCCGCGGTGGTAGACCGAGCGGGCCGCCGAAGGACGTGCTCACCGGCTTCCTCGGACATGATGGCAAGGCGATGGGCCGTCCGGTCGGCGTTGCTGTCGATCGGGCCGGCGCGCTGCTCGTCGCCGACGATGTTGGTAATGTCATCTGGCGGGTCACCCGAGCGAAGGTGCGTTAGCATCAGTGCCTTTCTGGCCGCGTTTTCCGCAACCGCGATCTCCAGCGCCGAGTATGGCCTTGCCGCCTATATCTACGCACGCGTCTTGCAAGGCACCCGCATGGCATCGAAGATCGAGCCCGTTATGATCGCGCTCAATCGCGATCTGATGTCCGACCCTGCCGACCCTCCGCAAGCGTCAAGCAGAGCGGGCTTGGGCGCGAGGGGCGGCCAGAAGCATTACAAGCCGAGTTCATGGAGGCGAAATACTCGCCGTGATGATCTGATGAGAGAGATGGCGAAAGACCCATTCCGCACGCTCGATCACGTCCCCGAGTTCGACAACATCGTCGCCGAGATCCGCCGCAGAAGTGCGGAGACCAGGGCGAAAATCCCCATGATCGCTGATGTCGCTTATGGAGCCGGCCACGCTGAAACTCTGGACCTCTTTTTCCCTGAAGGCAGACGCGATCGACTGCCGGTGCATATCTTCATCCATGGCGGCTACTGGCGCATGTTCTCCAAGACAGACTATTCTTACGTCGCGGGATGTGTAACCAAAGCAGGAGCGATCGCGGTCATTATGGGCTATGCGCTGATGCCGGCGGTGAGGATGGCCACGATCGTCGACCAGATACGCCGCGCCAAGCGGTGGGTGGATGAACACATCGAAAGCCACGGCGGCGACCCCGGCAAGTTGACCGTCAGCGGCCATTCCGCCGGCGCGCACCTCGCGACGATGCTTTTCGACGACGACAGCCGACCATCGGGTCTCAAAGGAGCGCTCCTGCTCGGTGGCATCTACGATTTAAGGCCGTTGCAAGAGTCGTTCCTCGCTCCTGAAATAGCCATCACCGATGAAGAGGTTGAGCGGTTTTCGCCGATCGACCATCGTTTCGATCCGTCGGTGACAGTCCAGATCTCGGTCGGGGCGGATGAAACCCCGCCTTTTCATAGCCAGGCTGCGGCTTTTGCGGAGCATCTGAAAAACCAAGGACTGGGTGTTTCACGAACGAGCCTGGCGAGGGTGAACCATATGAGCAGCGTCCGCGATCTGGGCATACCCGACACAGATGCTGCCCGGTCTTTGGTACATCTGCTGGCATCTGTTTCGGGAGTGTCTTGATCCGGCGGAATCGCGCGGGCTTTGACATGCGATGCCAGGGAACCACGATGAAGGCCCTGCCAGCCTCCGTTTGCGCGGCACCGAAGGGGAACTCATCCTGCACAGAGGCCGGCAGGGCGAGCTGGGCGTATGACCGGCCAAGTCATCCGGCCCGCCGTCAAGCGAAGCCGGTGACTTGGGCATATCGGTGGTCGGCGTTGCTACCGTCCAACGAGTGAACGCGAGGGCGCTCAGGAGCACGTGGCGCCGCGGAGCAGCATAGGCGCCGAAATCGCGAGGGCGCATCGCGCAACTCATGAAACCATGTTTCGCAACAGCCGGCTCGAGGGGGCTGTCTCATCAGTTGTCGAATTAGCACCCGGCCTTGCCTCGGTGCACTTCACATGGATCCTAACCGGTGCATCAGCTCCGGACGGCGCACCCGCCGGAACACGGCAAGGCATTCTGCTTCTGGTTGTGAAGGAAGAACCGTCGGGCTGGCGGATAAAGGTGGCTCAGAACACCGACATCGTTCCAGGCGCGATTGCTCCTCCTTCCAACGAAAGAAGGTGAGCGCCCGAGAGGGAACAAGCTGATCGAGTGCAAGTTGGGACGCTCCTTTGTTGGAGTGAGCCTGATGACGGTTAGGCTTTACAGGGTGGAAGAGATGGTCGGCGACATGCCGATATCCTATCGCGTAGCCAGCGCAGACACTCCTTGGGAGGCCGCCAAAAAGGCCACCGGCAAGGACGTCACGGCACGGACAGATGAACGCTTTTGGGTGCGGGTGACCGATGAAGGAAACCGCACGGTTTACAAATATGCCTACAAGTCTCGTGCCTCGGGCGCCTTTAAGGTTCTGGCAGGCTTGGCCGCAAGACTGACTTAGCGAGTCCGCAGAAGAGCCCGCCGCACCTCCTCCGCGAGCGGGCTCTTTGCGTCAGGACCGACCCGACAGGGCGCGCTCGACCGTCTCCCGGGAGCTGCGACCAGGAACCGAACTGCAGCGGAACAAAAAGCCCGCCGACCGGGGCCGACGGGCTTCGATGCGAAACCAGCGAACTCAAGCCGGCTCGACGGGTGGTCCCGAAATTGGGGCAGCCGCTACCGTAGCCAGACGTTCACGCTTGCGGAGAGTGGGCTTCTCGTATGTCTTCTTCACAAAATTCCCCCTATGGTCTTCAAACGCGGCGAAACTGGCCTGTGCTATCGCCGGTTGTCAAGAGCGTCGGGGGCGAGCGCAACTGGCGTTCACTGCATTCCCGTAGCTGCGACTATGATGAGGCCCATCGCAGCCGCAACGATGACAGCCATCATGGCGATCTCAAAGCCGCTTCCGCCGTTGAGTATTTTTTTGTCGGCCATGGTTTTCACGCTTTCCGCTCCTGAACTAGGCGCCCGCCTGTGGGCGACAAGCCACCAAACTTGGTTGGCTCGTCTTCTGGCGAGGGCAGAAGCGCGCCGTCATTTAAAAATGATGGACGTCCCTGCGCAGGCATCTTCGCCGTGTCAATCGGCCAAGCCGCCCCCACGGCGCTGCATCGCTTCTTTCAGAAGGTGAAACACGCTATCGACCTCCTCGTATATCTCTTGCGGCGCGATGCCCTGACGCCCGGCAGTAGCCAGGAGTTCGACGACGAGATCGGCAATGGCCCCTGGGTCTTCGGTGCTCACGTTTGGCAGATGTTCTGCCATCCATCGGTTCAGAAATTTCAAAGCCCGCGCGCTCATGCTGAGGAAAATCTGGCCGCTACCTTCAGGTCCTTCCTCGAAATCCGTCGCATGCAAGAGCCCCCTCGTTAGAGGGGGACGAGCGGGCTCCATGCCTTTCAGACGGCACGGATAGAATGCGAGGTCGACCGGTGCCGTCTGAAAGCAGGATCGCATGCCCGTTGAGATGTTCTATTCAGACAGAAGTCGTAGAGACCGACACTTTGGTCCCTATGCTGATACCTTCACGCCTCGCTGCGTCATTTGAGAGCCGAAAGCCCTCGCAGTAGGTCAGCTTCGTCGGTGGTGGCCTCACCAAAAGCTTGGAAAACTTCCCTAGCCAGATATTCCCGCTGTTCGCGATCCTTCTTGGCCAGGCGTCGCTCATCGTACAACCGGTTAAACACCCGCTGGAGCATGTCCAGATCAGCAGGCCCGTAGACGCGACTGCTACGCGACAACGACATAAGCGCCGCCCCTTCAGCACGGCATCTGACCATCCACAGACCTGGCAACCTAGAAAGTCCGGCGCTTACGCTTATTGGCAGCGACGGCCGTTTAGATATGCCTAAAGTCGCTTCCAAATATTAAATCCGCCCTGGCGGCTGGCAGTTCGAAGCGTTGTAGTTTGTCTATCCCCTCCCGCTGCAGGGCAAAGGTGCCATCTGCCGAGCCTGAGGTGCCCTCGCGCGAGACCAAGCCGCATGATCCGTGTCTCAGTTTGAACTTTTTTGGGCCACCACGAGCGCACCTTGGTCGTCGCCAGAAGATGACGGGAACGCGCTATGCGTTCCTGCGATTGAGAGCGAGCATCCTCAACGCTCTGTCTGAATTCAAGACGCAAGGCCCTTGCCCGCTCCGTAATGGCGGAGGAATGATTCAGAAGGGCACGATGGGTTTCGAGGGGAGACATAGCTTGGCTCCGGTCTTATGCAGACGGGAGCGCTGGGTCGACTAACGCTCGTTGCGCTCACAGGACAATCGCACCATAGGAATTGCCCAATAGGGCGTCTGCGATACTAGCGAACCCTCAAAAGCAACTCAGCCGCCTTTTCCGCGATCATTAGCGCAGGGGCGTGCGTATTGCCTGACACAATGGTGGGCATGATGGAACAGTCGGCAATACGCAGGCTTTCGAAGCCGCGCACCTTCAATTCGGGATCTACGACGGCGGCATCGTCCGCACCCATCCTGGCGGTGCCGACGGGATGGAAGATCGTCGTGGCGATGTCGCCGGCGGCGCGCGCGAGTTCCTCAGGCGCCTGGATGTGGACGCCCGGCTTGAACTCCTCCGGTCGATATCGCGCCATCCGCTTCGTGGCCATGAGCCGGCGCGCCGCCGTGATCGAGGCAGCGGCGACTTCGCGGTCCCCATCCGTCGAGAGGTAGTTCGGCGCGATCGCCGGATGGTCCTCCGAGCGCGGCGAGACGATCCGCACCGTCCCACGCGATTCGGGCCTGAGGTTGCACACCGAGACCGTGATCGCCGGGAAGCTGTGCAGCGGCTGGCCGAATGCCTCCAGCGAAAGCGGCTGGACATGGAACTCGATATTGGCTGTCTCGAAGCGCGGATCGGATTTCATGAAGATGCCGAGCTGGCTTGGCGCCATCGACATCGGACCTGATCGCCAAAATGCGTATTCCAACGCGATCCGCACCTTGCCCCACAGGCTTGCCTGCCGCTCGTTCAGTGTCTGAGCGTCGGCGATCTTGAAGGCCGTGCGAATCTGCAAATGGTCCTGCAGGTTCTCGCCAACGCCCGGCAGGTCGTGCTGCACTTGGATGCCATGCCCTTGCAGCAGCGAACCCGGCCCGATGCCGGACAGCTGCAGTATCTGCGGCGTGCCGATGGCGCCGGCCGACAGGATCAGTTCACCGGAAACCTCGACCGATGATGGCGTCCCGTTGTGTCGAAATTCCAGGCCTGTCGCCTTGCGGCCAGAGAGCACAATTCGTTCAGCGTGCGCCTGGGCCAGGATGGTCAGGTTCCTGCGGTTGCGGATCGGACGGATGAAGGCGCGCACTGCGTTGAAGCGGAAGCCGGCTTTCTGGTTCACCTCAAAATAGGACGAGCCGAAATTGTCACCAGCGTTGAAGTCGTCGACTTTGGGCACGCCGAGTTCCTCGGCCGCCTCGCGGACCGCGTCGAGGATCGGCCAGGAGAGCCGCTGGCGCTCGACGCGAAGCTCTCCGCCCTGGCCATGAAAGGCCCCGTTCAGCCGTTGATGGTCCTCGGACCTCTTGAACAGCGGCAACACATCGCCCCAGCCCCATCCGCGATTGCCGAGCTGGCGCCAGTGGTCGTAGTCGGCCGCCTGGCCCCGCATGTAGATCATGCCGTTGATCGACGAGCAGCCGCCCATCACCTTGCCGCGTGGATAGGCAAGCGAGCGGCCATTCAGACCAGGCTCTTCGGTGGTGCGATAGCCCCAGTCGGTCCGCGGATTGCCCATGCAATAGAGGTAGCCGACCGGGATGTGGATCCAGGGATAGTTGTCCGATCCGCCAGCTTCCAGAAGCAGCACGCGTTTCGCCGGATCGGCGCTCAGCCGGTTGGCGAGCACGCAGCCGGACGAGCCTGCGCCGACTGTCCGCCAGAAAGACCGACAGGGCTGCAATGCCATCGCGATATTCTTCCAGCGAGACATGCTCCTCCAGGCCGTGACAGATCTGGATGTCGCCTGGTGCAAAATATGCTGTCGGAATTCCAAGCTCCGCGAGAAAGGGAGCCTCGGACCAGAACGGCCCGCCGACTATCCGACCGCGGTCTGGACGTACCGATTGCACTGCTTGAGCAAGACGGACCACGGCCGGGTGCGTCGGATCGCCGTCGAGAGGCGTGCCGCCAAGGGGATGATTGCGGCCTGCCGGATAGTCGAATGTGACGCGAATTTCAGGATGCAGATCCGCGGCTGCAACGGCGGACTCTATCTCCGTGCGCGCAACGTCGAGCGATTCACCTGGACGAAGTTTGCGCAGCAGGCTGAGTTTGCACTCACCTGGAACCGCTATGTAGCCGCCGCCCTCGATCGACGTGACGAGGATGAACGAACGACCGACAAGATCGTGTTCTCCGGCACGATCCAGGCGGTCTGAAAGCTGCCAAAGCGCGCTCAGAACTGCGTGCGTCGCCTTGAGCGCGTCGACACCTTTTTCCGGTACGCCCACATAGGATGTACGTCCGGTCACGGTAATGCCGACAATCATGAAGCCCATATGGGCGGGATAGACGTCGAGCGTCGTCGGTTCGACGTAGATAGCGAAATCGGGAAGATCGACTTCTCCCGATCTCATCGCGGCAATTAGCGCTCTCATGCCTGCGCTGATACCGCTGCCGGGCTCACCGCTTTCTTCGTCGCCCACGAATGCGAGCATCACGTCACCCTTCAAAACGGTCCCGGCCGCGTTGAGGGTGGCCAGTGCCGATATTCCGGTACACAGGCCCGCCTTCAAATCAGAGGCGCCGCGTCCCCACATCTGTCCGTCGACAACAGCGCCGCTGAACGGACTTTCCCGTTCGTCACCAGCCCAACGCTCTGACCAGCCTCTGACATGGACGGTATCCGTATGGCCGATGATGAGCACCTTCCGTCCGCCGCCAGTACCACGAAGGGTACCCCACAGGTTGGGCCGGCCGGGCAGGAAGTCACGCACGGTGATCTTCTCAAGGCCCAGGTTCTCAAACTCTGATCTGAAGAACGGAATGATGTTCGCTTCGTTGCCGGTGATCGTGTCGATCTGAACGGCATTTCTCAGGCGCTCGATAGCTGCCGGTACGTCAAGAAAACGCCTGATGGCAGCCGAACTGGCCCCCTGCACGAATGTCATGCCATTCCTCCCTGGTCGTATACAGATGGTATCTGAGCGATTTCGGGAATGTCAATCATAAAGTTGATCGAAACTGATCGTATCTAGGAACCGCATGATTTTCACGGCTTTCTGCGATTTCAGATAGCTTGTTTCCCTTGGCACGGGCCCTTATCTCAAGAAAAATGCCATAAAAGATCAAAATCGATCACAAAACTGATTGACTGCCTTCGAAGGCATGCGCTATTCGCTTGAAAGCAATTTGGCAGCGCAGGAGCCCTGCATGAAGGACGACCGCCTCAATAGGATCCGGCACTTTTTGTATTTGAATGGTCCGTCGAACATCAATGATCTCGCAAGCGCGATCGGCGCCTCCCTACCCACGCTTCGACGGGACCTTGTTGTCCTGGAAGAGGAAGGCGTGATCGACCGGGTGCACGGCGGCGCCCGTCTCGCGGCAGGGTCTAATGTCGAGGTAAGTTTCAATGAGCGCGAGAGCGAAAACGCCGACGCCAAGCGCGCAATCGCAGACGCCGCTTACAAGATGCTCAAGCCGCATTCGACCGTGTTTCTTGATGCCGGCACTACCGTGCTGCAGCTGGCGCAGCGGCTACGCATCGAGCCACTTCCGCTAACGGTCTTCACCAACGGCCTGGCCGTCGCGCAGGCACTACTCAATACGCCCAAAGTCAAGGTTACCGTCCTTGGGGGCAATCTGCGCAATGAGAACGCCTCTCTTGTCGGCCCCCTCGCTGAATCGATGTTGGACAGATTGTGGTTCGATCAACTCTTTCTTGGTGCGAGCGCTATCAAGGACGATGGCGCCATCTACAGCATCGATTTGTCCGAAGCCAGCATCAACGCCCGTATGTTGGGTCGCTCAACCGAGCGCATCCTCCTTGCCGATCATAGCAAGTTCGCACGAGCAGCAACCTACCTGGTGGCGCCGCTCTCTGCGTGCACCCACTCGATCACAGATCGAGATGTTCCGCCGGATTGGCAACAGCGTATCAGGAATATGGGGGTACATCTCACGATCGGCGGCGACGCGACCGCAGAAGAGACGGCTGCCTGATGGATACGCTGGTGCTCGGGCTGGATGGCGGCGGGACCAAAACTCAATTGGTCGTAGCCAACGCTGACGGCTGTATTGAATTCGCCGCCGCCGGTGCAGGCATCAATCCTATGGACAATTCCAAGTGGCGAGAGAACCTTCGGGAACTGCTGCGACCCGTATCGCCGCTGCACTCCTCGATACGCTTCGCCGTTTTAGGCCTTCCGGGTCATGGAGAAATCAGAACCGTCACCGACACGATGGAAAAAGCAGTCGCCGAATATTTGCCGATACCCCATCGAAACGAGAACGACGTTCGCATCGCGCTGGATGGCGCCTTCTTGAATGGCCCAGGCACGGTCGTTCTTGCCGGAACCGGAGCGATGGTCCTGGCAAAAGGCAGCGACGGCCGGATTGCGAGAGCCGGCGGCTGGGGCGAGATTTTCAGTGATGAAGGCGGCGCCTACTGGATCGGCCAACTTGCATTGAGGAAGGCCAGTCAGGCCCTGGATGGTCGCTTGGATGCCTCCGCCTTCGCCACGGCTCTGCTGAGCGAAATTGGCTCGCACGGGAGAGATTGGCACGACACCATGATGGGTTGGTGCCTTTCGAGGAAGCATCAACGGTCTGAGATCGCAACTCTAGCCCGCCTAGTCGACCGCCTAGCGGAGCAAGGCGATAAAACCGCCGTAACGATCATGACCGCAGCTGCAGCCGAGCTGACGAGTCAACTCAAAACGGCGCAACGCTTGGTAGGTCACATCGGCCAAGCGTGGAGCCCTGCAGGAAGCGTGTTCGATAGCTCCACGATCTTGGATCACATGACTCGGATGAACGGGCCATGCCAACCGGCAATCTTGACGCCCGTCGGTGGCGCCGTCTGGGGCGCTTTGCAAACAGCAGGCATCCAACCGAAGGACACCTTTGTTGAAACATTCACCGCAGACCTTGCGCGGGCATTTGCGCCCCAGTGACGGGCTCACAAGAGCCCGCCCTCGCATCCTCCATCTTCCGCATAATCGCGAAAGGCATCATATGAACGCGACCGAAGCTTCCATCCACGAGCAGTTCCCTTACTGGGACGCGCTAGCCAATGTAGAACTCCGTCCCCGCCTCGGGAAGACTCACGTCGTATTAGGTTGCGGCACCTCCTATAACCTCGCTCTCACCATCGCCGCTTTTCTGAATGACCGCGGTCATCAGGCAATTGCAGTGCCAGGCAATGAGTGGTTCCGCAGGCCACAGTCCTACTGCGCCAATCCCAACGACACCGTTGTAATTGCAGTTTCGCGAAGTGGAGAATCCTCCGAGTTGGTGCGCGCCGCACAGGCGGCGCGTTCACGTGGCCTCGAGGTAATAGGCATTACCTGCAACGACAAAAGCTCACTCGTTTCCCATTCCGACCAGCTCATTGCTTCTCCCACTCACCCGAGCGAGGGAATAGTGATGACCGCGTCGGCAAGCTTGATGCTTCTTATGGGAATGAAATTCGCCGGATATCAAGTTGGTGCCGAGACCACCTCAGAAGCTCGACATATGCTTGACCAAATGGCCCTAAGCGATCTCTCCGCCTTATCGACACGTTCACATTTCGTTTTCCTCGGCGGCGGCCCCCTCTACGGCCTCGCGGCAGAGGGAGGTCTCAAGCTGCAAGAAATGGCTTGCACTTTCACCCAGGCTTATCATCCGCTCGAATACCGACACGGACCTATCAGTCTGATCGACGACCGTTCCGTCGTCACGATTCTCTATCACCCCACCACGCGGGGCGAGGAAGAGCAACTGGCCGACGAACTGCGCGCCAAGGGCGCTTTCGTGATCGGCCTCGGTGGCAAGGGCGATCTCAGCTTTGCCGTCGACGGGGCAAAAGATGCGGTCAGTCTTGTCTACTTGCCCACGCTGCAGCTTCTTGGCGAACGGATCGCGCAGATGCGCGGACAAGACACGTCTGCGCCAAGGCACTTGAGCAAAGTCGTCGTCCTCGCCTGACGGCGTTCCGTTCTACATTCCGACTGAGAGAAGCCGCGTGAGCGAACACCCTTTGATGTTCCTAGCCAACGAGGTCGCGAATGGGCGGCCACGGGCCATAACGTCAGTTTGCTCGGCTCATCCATTGGTGATCGAGGCAACCCTCTTGAGCGGGCTCACCACCGATGAACCAGTCTTGATTGAAGCCACCTGCAACCAGGTCAATCAGGATGGCGGTTACACAGGTATGACACCTGCCGTTTTTCGCGAATTTGTCGAGACCATTGCTAAGAAGATCAGCTTCCCCATTGATCGCCTGATGCTGGGCGGCGACCATCTCGGACCCAATCCGTGGAGGACGTTGCCGGCGGAAGTCGCGATGGCGAAGGCTGATGCGATGATCGAAAGCTACGCACGGGCAGGCTTCAGCAAATTGCATTTGGACACGAGCATGGCCATAGGCGACGACGCAAGCCCTGCGCCGCAGGAGGACGTGGTTGCCGCGCGCGCGGCGCGCTTGGCGTCGATCGCTGAAGCAGCCACTCGGGAGGCGGGCCTACCCAAGCCGGTCTACATCATCGGGACCGAAGTGCCCGTGCCTGGGGGCGCCCGCGAAACCCTGGGTGCTATTGAAGTGACCCGACCGGAGGATGCTGTCCGCACAGTTGAGCTACACAATCACGCATTTCGGGCCGCGGGCATCGCCGACGCATTCATGCGGTGCGTTGGTCTCGTCGTTCAGCCAGGCGTGGAATTCGACAGTGACAATGTGGCCATCTACCAGCCGGACAAGGCTGCCGCGCTTGCGGAAGCGCTCAGCCAAATCCCAGGTTTCGTCTTCGAGGCTCACTCAACCGACTATCAGCCTCCGGAGGCGCTCGCAGCGCTGGTCCGCGATGGCTTCGGTATTTTGAAAGTCGGTCCGGGTCTCACTTTCGCGTTGCGCGAAACACTGTACGGCCTTGATTCGATCGCGGTCGAGCTTGGGCTACTCGAGCCCGCTAAACGCGTCAGCGTAGTTATGGAACGTCTGATGCTAGATCGGCCGGCAGATTGGACGGCACACTATCATGGAATGCCAAGCCGGCAGCAAATCCAACGGCATTTTAGCTACAGCGATCGTATTCGCTACTATTGGCACTCCCCGATAGCCCAGACCGCAGTTCAGCGCCTCGTCGAAGCTCTGGACAGACATACGATTCCCAAACCGCTAATCAGTCAGTATCTCGGCGCCATCTATCCGAAAGTGATTTCAGGGCGTGCGAAATCCACCGCTCGATCGCTACTAATATCCGGCGTTCAGCATGCGCTGGAGGGGTATGGCAGCGCTAGCCATTGGCAATCATCCGCGCTCTAGCTTGCATGGGGCAACTTAGGACACCAGCCAGTTCGCATCCGTAGACGCCGCTAAGCGGCTTTGAAATCTTACCACCAGTTCATGCCATCCACCGTGGGCGAGTTCCTGCCCATCGCGTCGATCGTAAGGTTGCGAAATCGACACTCTCGCCTCAAGGATCGGCGATAACGCATCCTGAGCTCGATCTCGGGGGCAGTTAGGCTGCCGATCCATCCCGTTCATACCCCCAGACCGCAATCCTCCGAATGGACCGCTCAGGTCCCTTTCGGCCATCGCCATAACAATCTAGATCCGGACTTCTGCAGGGAAGCCCAATATAGAGTTTGCGGCAAATACGGGCGGCTAAGGTTATGAAAAGCGACAGCCTCTCCTACCCTCCTCGCGGCCTCTCACGCGAGGAAGCCGCCCGATATGTGGGCGTGGGAATAACCAAATTCGACCAGATGGTGGCTGACCGCCGGATGCCGAAGCCGAAGAAAGTTGACGGTCGCGTGATTTGGGATCGGCTCAAACTCGAAGCGGCCTTCGAACTACCTGGAGACGATGAAGAAAATATCGTCGACTTCCTGTTGCAAGGGAATCATCGCAGGGAATAGATTCATTCTGCCATGACCGACAAATATCCCGGCCTCTCCTCCTACACCGACCGCCATGGCAAAGTTCGCTGGCGCTATCGGACGAAGGAGCGTGTGGTTAGTCTGCCGGCCCCCAATCAGGCGGGTTTCAAGGAGGCCTACCAAGCAGCGGTCGAGGGCCGGAAAGTCCCCAAGGCTCCCGTCGTCCGTATGCCTGGAGCCGCCCTGCCCGGCACGTTTGGAGCGGCATTTCAACGGTTGAAGATCTCGGTCAAGTGGCTGGCGCTGGACGAAGCCAGCAAGCGCAAGAACACGCAGCTGATTGAAGAGTTCCTGGAACTCCGGGTGGTCGCAGATCACCCGCTCATCTGGCGGGATGTAGCGGTAAAGAACCTTCGACGTATCCATATTGAAGAGCTTCTTGGCCGCTTCATCGCCACGCCCCACAAGGCCAAGCATCTGCTGGTGGGCATACGCAAGCTGGTCTATGTCGCGCTGCGGCAAGACTGGATCGAAATCGATCCCACAGCGGCGGTCGAATGGCGTCCCGCCTATGCCGGTTGGAAAGCTTGGTCGCGCGAAGCGATGGCGCAATTCGAAAACCGTTGGCAGCTCGGCACCGCGGCACGCACTTGCTACGGCTTGGCGCTTTGGCTGGGCAACCGTCGCGGCGATGTCGCGGGCCTGCGCTGGGATCAGAGGGTGACCCGCCGTGTCTTCATCGATGGTGTCGAGCGTCACTTTGACGGGTTTGACATCGTTCAGGGCAAGAACAAGGGACGAACTGGCGGCAAGCGGCTTTTCGTGCCGATCACACCGATGTTGTCCGAGATCCTGGATGCTGCCGACAGGCGCGGCGAGACCGTCCTGGTGAACGGCTATGGCGAGCCCTTCTCCGCCAAGTCACTGACTGGAATGATGGCGCATTGGTGCAAGCTTGCCGATCTTCCGAAGGGCCTGACCCTGCATGGTTTGAGGAAGTCGCTCGGTGTTTATCTGGCGGAGGCAGAGGCCTCGACCAGACAGCTCATGGACGTGCTGGGACACGATGACATCGACCATGCCGAGCTCTATTCACGCGAAGCATCGCAGGTTCGGCTGGCGGTACAGGGGATGGATCGAGTCGTGCGGCTCGTGACGCGCAAGCCGATGCTTGGCGAACCTGTTGGCGAACCTCGTGGCGAACCACCCTATAAAGCATTGATAAATAACGATAATGGTGGGCCCGGAGGGACTCGAACCCCCAACCAAGCGGTTATGAGCCGCCGGCTCTAACCATTGAGCTACAGGCCCCACGCGGGCTGGCTTAGTGTTTTTCGCCGCCCGGCACAAGGCTTTCGAAAGCGCTGGCGGCAAATGCCAAAATCAGCTCATATTCGCTCCGTACAGCGGTGTGCGCGCCATCAGGCGCGTGAACTGGTCCGGACTGCCCGCAACGCCGGGAATCGATGCCTTTTTCGAGTCTGGGCAGAGGTGATACCGGATCGCAGATTTCGAGGAGTTTTCATGACCAAATATCTTTTGCCTGTCGCGCTCGCTGCCGCGATCGCGTTTCCGGCGCTGGCAAGCGCCGCCGACACCCAGCCGCCTCCGCGAATTGTCGTCTCGGGCGAAGGCGAAGCGACTGTCGCGCCGGACATGGCGATCCTGACGCTCAACGTCATGCGTGAGGCAAAGACCGCGCGCGCCGCGCTTGATGCCAACAATGATGCCATGGCGGCCGTGATCGCGGCGATGAAATCGGCCGGAATTGCCGATCGCGACCTGCAGACAGCCGGCATCCAGATCAATCCGCGCTACAATTACACCAACAAGGCGGACGGCAGCCAGGAAGCCGAACTCGTTGCCTACCAGGTGACGAACACACTGTCGGTGCGCGTGCGCGACGTCGACAAGACCGGCGACATCCTCGACAAGGCGGTGTCGCTCGGGGTCAACCAGGGCGGCGGCATCGCCTTCACCAATGATGATCCGAAGGCCACCATCACCGAGGCGCGCAAGAAGGCGGTTGCCGACGCGCTCGCCAAGGCCAAGACGCTCGCCGCGGCCGCCGGCGTCAACCTTGGCAAGGTGATCGAGATCACCGACCAGAACGTCGCGCCGGCGCCGATGCCGTTGAACGCCAAGGCTTTCGATGCCGCCCGCGCCGCCGTGCCGGTGCAGGCCGGCGAGAATTCCTACACCGTCCAGGTGACCGTCACGTTCGAGCTGAAATAGCTTGCCCGCCGCTTTGGTAATCCGACAAAAACAAAACCCCGGAGGACCGATCCTCCGGGGTTTATCTGAGCCGCGCTTCAGCACTGGCCGAAGGGGCTCCACTACTCACAGGTGACATCGGCGAGAGTCATCCTGCTCCCGACCTCGCAGAAGGTCAGCTGGTCCTGCAGAGGATCATGCCCAACCTGTCCTCGCAGGCTCCAGAAAAGCCTCAGCGATAGATGATCGGGCAGCCACGCTCGTTGGCGAAGACCACCACCACGCGGTCGCCATACTGACGGCCGGCCACCTTCACCGTTCGCCGGCTGATGTCGACGATGCGGACGCGGTGCAGGCCCATACGCTCGGCCTTGTCGAGCGCGCGGTCCGGCGAACAGCCGCGGCGGCGCCAGTCGCGATCGCGGCGGTAATAGCCATCATCGCCGGTGTAGACGCCGAAGCGCGGATCGTGATTGTTGCCGAAGCCGAGATAGAGGCTGTCCGCATGCGCCGCCGGGATGGCGCCGAGCGTGCAAAGCCCGACAAGGGCCGAAAGGGCTGCCGTCTTGATCTGGTTGAACATTGTCTCTCTCCTTGTTGTGGGCCTCTCGCCCTTGAACGGATGATTGGCGAACCAATGATTACAAAATGCCTTTTTGTGTCTGAACTTTGTGCGAACCGGCCGTTCATGTCCGGTTCATGTGGAAGAAAGGCAAAACCCCTCACCCGAATGCACTTCCAAATCTGACGCGGGGAACGCGTCACCGCGGCCCCAGTTCCCTCGAGTTTCAAGATGCGAAGCCGTCAGGGTTCGTCATCAAGCACATAATCAAAATAGTCGTCCGGTTCGGCGAGATCCGTTTCCTTGGCCTTCACCCGGCCGCGGATCGAGATCCCGGCCTCATGCACAGTCTCCGCGCTTCCCGAAACCAGTTTGTGCCACCAATAGAGGTCGTGTCCCTCGGCGATGAGCCGGTAGGCGCATGTCTTGGGCAGCCAGGTGATGGTGCGCACATTCTGCGGTGTCAGCCCGACGCAATCGGGCACGCGCGCCAGCCGGTTGGCATAATCCGAGCAAAGGCATTTTTCGGCGTCGAACAGCCGGCAGCCGACGCTCGTCCAATAGATTTCGCCGGTATCCTCGTCCTCGAGCTTGGACAGGCAGCATTTGCCGCAGCCGTCACATAGTGATTCCCATTCGGCCGGGGTCATGGCCTCGAGAGTCTTGGTTTTCCAAAATGGCGCATTCATGCCGCTGGATTTGGCCCTCCGGGACCTCTCGGTCAAGCACTGCTGTCACAGGACCCATTATCAACATTAGAAAAACACGAAATTGCCTTCAAAAGGCCGGCCGGGCATCCTTGGCTGACAACAATGCCCGGCGGAACCAATTGATGCTGTTGAAAGTTTGGGCAGGGATGGGACCCCAGTAGGAGAAAATCGATATGAAACGCCAACCACGGATTCTGGCAGGTACGGCAATCGGCCTGCTAATGGCATCCGCGCCGTTGGGCGCGTATCCGCTGCAGGCCGATCTCGGCCCTTCGCGGGGGACGCCGTTTATCCTAGCGCAGTCGAACTGCGCCGAAGGCCAATCGGCTGAGGAATGTGCGCAAGGCCAGCAGGGGCAAGCCGAGCAGCCGAGGAAAAAGAAGCGCGAGCAGCAGACGGAATCGGCGCCGACCGAACAGTCCGCCGAGCCCGAGCAGAAGCCGCGCCGGAAGCGGCAGGACCAGCAGCAGTCCGGCCAGGCGGAAGAGGCGGCCCCGGCGGAGCAGCAGCTCAAACCGCGCAAGAAACGCGATCAACAGCAGCAGATCGAGGCAGCCCCTGCCGATCAGGGCGGACAGGCTGCGACTGACGAGCAGCAGCCGCGCAAGAAGAAGCGCCAGCAGCAGACCGAAACCGCACCGGCCGAGCAGCCGGCCGAACAGGCCGCGCCGGCGAGCGACGAACAGCAGCCGCGCAGGAAGAAGCGCCAGCAGCAGCAAACCGAAACGGCGCCGGCAGAGCAGCCCGCCGAACAGGCGGCGCCGGCGAGCGACGAACAGCAGCCGCGCAGGAAGAAGCGCCAGCAGCAGCAAACCGAAACCGCACCGGCCGAGCAGCCTGCCGAACAGGCGGCGCCCGCCAACGACAACACGCCGCAGGACAAGCTGCGCAGGAAGAAGCGGGATCAGCAGCAAACCGAGACCGCACCGGCCGAGCAGGCGCCGAAGACCGAAGCTCCTGCCGGCGAGGCACAGCAGGCCGAGCCCCAGCAAAACAATCAGCAAGCAGCACCGGCCGAAGGCGAACAGCCTCTGGACAAGACCAAGCGCAGAAAGACGGTCGGCGAGCAGCCCGGCACCGGTCAGGCGGTGACGGGAGAGCAACCTTCGACCAAGCAGCCCTCCAGCGAAGGCCAAGCAACCACCCGGCCCGCTACGGGTGAGCAGCCGGCTGAAGGCGGCACGAACGCCGGCGCTGCCGCACAGGGCGAGGCCCCTGCCAACGCGAACGAGGCTCCCATCCTCGACAGCCAGAAGGATGTCGTTCGCAAGCGCAAGGGCCGCCAGCCGGCCGGCCAGAACGAGAATGGCCAGGCCGGTGTCGAGCAAGGCGGCAACCAGGCTGGACAGCAGGGCGGCAATCAGGCCGAGCAGCGGCCTGCCGCGGTCGATCAGGGGCCGCCGCCCACCGACGACAAGGCGGCCCAGCAGGCGATCAAGCCTGAGAAGCTTGTTCCGGTCACCGAGGAAAAGGGCAAGCGGATCGAGCTTACGCCCGAGCAGGTGGTCCGCGAGCGCCGCCGGCCCCAGGGCGCGGATGTGGTGAAGCAGTTCGGCGACCGCGTGATCCTCCAGTTCAACAACCAGACTTTCGTGGAAAGCAACGAGGCTCCTCGCATCACCCGTGGCGCCAGGGACGTCTACTACGAGGATCTGCCGCGCGGCCGCACCCGCGAGACCGTGGAGCGCGAGAATGGCGTCAAGATCGTCACCATCCGCAACCGCAATGGCGACATCGTCCAGCGTTCGCGCATCACGCCTGACGGGCGCGAATATGTGCTGAGCTATGTCGACGAGCGCTATTACCAGGATGTCGACGACTGGCGCGATCCAGGCGACGACCTGCCGCCGATGCGTCTCGACATATCGCGTCGGGACTACATCCTGGATTCGGAAGAAGTCGAGGATCCGGACGAGTATTACACCTTCCTCGAGCAGCCGCCGGTAGAGAGGGTCCAGCGTCTCTACTCGATCGACGAGGTCAAGCGCTCGGCCCGCGTGCGCGACATCGCCCGTCGTATCGACCTCGACACGCTCAACTTCGATTTCGGCTCGGCGACTCTTTCCGACACCGAAGTGCAGAAGCTCGAAGGCGTGGCCACCGCCATGGACAAACTTCTCAAGAAGAACCCGGCCGAGACCTTCCTGATCGAGGGCCACACCGACGCCGTCGGTACGCCTGACGCGAACCTCGCACTGTCGGATCGGCGTGCCGAGGCGGTCGCCGAAGCGTTGACCAACGCTTTCGGCGTCCCGGCCGAGAACCTCACGACACAGGGCTATGGCGAGGAATATCTCAAGGTGAATACGTCTAGCCCGAACCGCGAGAACCGTCGTGTCGCCATCCGCCGCATCACCTCGCTGGTGGCGCCTGTGGCGAGCAACGAGCAATGACTTCAAGGTCCTGAGCCGATTTTCGGAATCAGCGCGACAAGATTGGGCCCGTCCGGATCCGGACGGGCCCTTTCTCTTGAAATTCAAGAAGAATTGTCCCGCTCATCCCGCCGTGCTCATTGAATCGCCGCATTGCGGCACCCAGATTCCAGTCAGGGCGTTCCCTGCCCTGTCCCGACTCCAGCGGGACACATGAGCCCCGCCGGCGCCCCTCTCCGGCGGGGCTTTATCTTGAAAATAAGTCCACCTGCCCGAAATACGGCGGAACCCCACAGAGCAATTCCAGGAGAATGCGCAGCGGTTTTCGGACTTGCGTAGATCAGGACGAAACCGCCCCTGAACATCTCAGGAAGCGTCTCGAATTCGCGTCGAATCCGTCGAAAGGCAGGAAGGGCGCCGCGGAATGAGGCGGCCGCGGGCTGTCAGTAGATCCTTCTGACCTTCGTCGGCGAGTTGGCGAACACTTCGTCCGGCACGAAGAAATCGCCGGCAAGCTGATCTGCCGCGCCTGGCGCATAGACCGAAAAGTCCGTGACGCCCTCGGCCCGCAGCACCTCATCGTCGATGTAGAAATTGCCGGTCGCCTCGCGCGCCGGCCGCAGGAAGATCGCGCACGCGGCATCGGCCATGATGTCGGGCGAGCGGCTCATCGCAGCCACCGTGGCGCCACCCAGGAGATTGCGCACGGCGGCCGTGTCGATGGTCGAGATCGGCCACAACGAATTGACGCCGATGCCGTCTTTGGCGAACTCGGCGCTCATGCCGAGCGTGCACATGGACATGCCGAACTTGGCCATCGTGTAGGCGACGTGGTTCTTGAACCACTTGGCCTTCATGTCGAGCGGCGGCGCCAGATTCAGGATGTGAGGATTCTTTGCCAACTTCAGGTGTGGAATGCACATTTTGGACACCAGGAACGTGCCGCGCGTGTTGATCTGGTGCATCAAATCGTAGCGCCTCATGTCGGTCTCCAGCGTGCCGGTAAGCTGGATGGCGCTGGCATTGTTGACGCAGATGTCGATGCCGCCGAACCGCTCGACGGTCTTTGCCACCGCCTCGCCGACCTGAGCCTCGTCGCGGATGTCGCAAAGCACCGGCAGCGCCTTGCCGCCGGCCTGCTCGATTTCTTCGGCCGCGCTGTAGATCGTGCCCGGCAGCTTCGGATGCGGCTCGGCGGTTTTGGCTGCAATCGTTACATTGGCGCCGTCGCGCGCCGCGCGCAGCGCGATCGCCAACCCAATCCCGCGCGATCCGCCCGAGATGAATAGCGTCTTTCCCTTGAGCGACATGTCTCGGCTCCCTCTGCAACAGTGAGGCAACTTGCGCGGCGGGCAGCCGTGGCGCAAGGCCCAACGCACCGGTCGGAGGTTACGCAGCGTCGTGCTGAAAGGGTCTAGACCAGCACCAGCCCTTGCCGCATCGCGATGGCGATCGCATCGGTGCGGTTGGCGGCGCCGAGCTTGATCAGGATCGCGGCGACGTGGAATTTCGCCGTGTGGACGGAGATGTTGAGCCGCCGGGCGATTACCTTGTTGGGCGCGCCTTCCGCCAGCAGTGCGAGCACTTCAGCCTCGCGCGGCGACAACGCCGCGCGGGGCTGGTTGTCGTCGGGCGTCTCGTCCTCGGACACCCCCGCGTGGAACTCGCCATGTGCACCAAGATCTGACGGTCCTGCGCGGCTGATGCGATAGCCGGACGCCGCCAAGCGCAAGGCGGCGGCAATCAGCAGGCCGTCGGCGGACCCCGGCAGCATCGCAAACACATTGCCGCCCGGCCTTTCATGGCCGGCGCGGCGCGAGAGCAGCACACATGGCGTTGCCGGGCTCACGGCCCGGCTTTCCGAAGCAGCCTCATCGACCAAGGCGACATCCGCCGTTTGACCCATGCCGCTCCCGGCGAGGATCGGCAGCAGGTCCTCGCTCGCCGCAAGCGCATCGACCAGTTGCTCGGCGCGGGCCGCGTCGCCGAGCGCGATCAGCACCGTCAGCCGGGTGCTTGCCGGTTCCGGTCGAGCAATCGTGTGTATCGCGCTGCTTGCCATCGGCCTCTCAGCTCAACGGCTTTTCGCCGATGGTGATCGAAACATCGCGCTCAGCGCCGCCACTCAAGATACCGAGCGTCACGGTGGTGCCGGCGCTGTCCGGCCCGAGCTTGCGGATCAGCTCGCGCGGCCCATGCACGGCCTCGCCATTCCAGGTGACGATGATGTCGCCGACATGCAGGCCGGCGGCTTTCGCCGGGCCGCTGTCGTCGAGGCTCATCACCATGGCGCCGTGGGTGTCGCTGTTGCGGATCGGGTGCAGCCCGGCACCGAGATAGCCGCGCGCGACATGTCCCTTCTCGCGCAGCGTCGCAACCGCCCGCTCGATCGTCTCGTAAGGCATGACCAGCGCCCGCCGGCGCGGCCCGAACAAGAGCATGCCGATCAGGCCGCCCTTGGCATCGAGCACCGGACCGCCCTCGAAGCGGCCGCCGGCGTTGATGGCCAGATTGATGCGCCGTTCGATCGCGCCGCCGCGCATCGAGCGCCAGGCGGGCCCGACCTCGCCGACCGTGCCAAAGACCGCAAGTGCTGCCCCTTCGCTATTGCCGACGGCGATCGCCACGTTGCCGGGGCGCACGGCAGCGGCCTCAGCCAGTTGCGGCAGACCGGCGGCGGAAGCCGGCTTCAGCAGGGCAACGCCCGTCGAAGGATCTCGGCCGGCAAGCTCGGCCTTCACAGTTTCGCCCGAGGCCAGCGTCAGTTCGATCTCCTCTCCGGCTTCGACCGCTTCTTCCGCGGTAACAAAGAAGCCGTCGCGCCAGTGGAAGGCGCTCGCGGTGCGGTGGTGATGCGTAGCGAAGCTTGCCAGCGCCGGCGCGGCGGCCGCCGCGACATCGGCAACGGCATCGGAAAAGGCACTAAGGTTGAAGTTGCTCATATCGATGGTCTCCTGGGTTCTGTGACCCAGATATCGCTCCATGGCCCCGCCGCGAATACTCGCCTGACGGCTAGTCGAGTGCCTGACTGGCCATGTGGTCAGGTCGCGGCAATTGCTGCCGCTCCGCACATATAGGCATCGTTTGCGCCAGATCACACGGGAGCCCCACCCATGGCCTTCGCCGTCGAAAAACTCCAATCCGATGACGCCTTGCTCGACGCCTACTCGGCGACGGTCGCTGACGCCGTCGATCGAATCGGACCGGCCGTGTGCCGCATCGAGCGCATTGGTGCCGGCGGCCATGGCTCGGGCTTCGTGATCGCTCAGGACGGGCTGGTCGTCACCAATTTCCACGTCGTCAACGACGCCCGCGACGTTCGCGTCACGATGCCGGATGGCGCTTCGCGCGAGGGGCGCGTGCTTGGCCGCGATCCCGACACCGACATTGCGCTGGTTCGCGCCGACGGCAGCTTCGCCGACATCGCCCCGCTCGGCGATTCCAAGCGCCTCAGGCGCGGCCAGATCGCGATCGCCATCGGCAATCCGCTCGGCTTCGAATGGACCGTCACCGCCGGCGTCGTCTCGGCGCTCGGCCGCTCAATGCGCGCCTCGACCGGCAGGCTGATCGACGACGTCATTCAGACGGACGCCGCGCTCAACCCCGGCAATTCCGGCGGACCGCTGGTGTCGTCGGCTGGCGAAGTCGTCGGTGTCAACACCGCCATGATCCACGGCGCGCAAGGCATTGCCTTCGCGGTCGCCTCCAACACCGCCAATTTCGTCATTTCCGAGATCATCCGCTTCGGCCGCGTGCGCCGCGCCTTCATCGGCGTCTCTGCCGATACGACCAACCTGCCGCGCCGTGCCGCACTTCTCTCGCAGGTCACGACCAACACGGCCGTGCGCCTGCGCAGTGTCGAGAAGAACGGCCCCGCCGCGAGGGCTGGCCTGAAGGAAGGCGACATCATCGCCGCTCTCGACGGCCGACCGGTCACCGGCGTCGATGATCTCGTGCGCATGCTCGACGCCGAACGTATCGGTCGCGAGACGCTCTGCACCGTCGTGCGCCGCACCGGCGTCAGCCAGGTCGCCGTGACGCCGGTGGCGCGGACGAACTGAGACCCGCTGTCCGGCCTAGCTCCCGGCCGCACCTTTGGCGTATTGCGCCAGGAATTCTTCGCTCGGCGCAATAGGCTTGATCACGTCGATCAGCACGCCGTTGGGGTCCTTGGTGATGAAATGGCGCTGGCCGAAGGGCTCGTCGCGCAAGGTGCGCAGGATCGGCAGGCCTGCGGCCACGATGCGCTCATAGACGGCGTCGGGATCGCGGACCTCGAAATTGATCAGCAGGCCGGACGTGCGTCCCCGGCCCTCCTCAGGGATCGTCTCATGGTCCCCGTCGACGATGCCGAGATTGACGCGGCGATCCTCGGCCGACTGCAGATGGACGTACCAGTCGCTGTCGAACACCGCCTTGAAGCGGAAATGCTCGACATAAAAGGCCGCCGTGGCGGCGACGTCGCCGGTCATCAGCACCGGATAATAGCTGGTCGTCTTCATCTTTCTTTCTCCTGCCATCCAACATACAGTCTGTATGTAAGTGCAATTAACATACAGGCTGTATGTATGCAACCAGAGTCTGGACGCCGCTCCAACCGCGACCGCACCGAGGCAACGCGCGCCGATCTGATCCGCGCGGCGCGAAAATTGTTCACGGAAAAATCCTATGCGGAGACGGGCACGCCGGAGATCGTGGCCGCCGCCGGCGTGACGCGTGGGGCGCTCTATCATCATTTTGCCGACAAGCAGGCGTTGCTCGCCGCGGTCGTCGAACAGGAGGCAGCGACCGTCGCAGCGGAGATCGACCGCGCCTCGCCCGCCTCGCTCTCGGCCCGCGATGCCTTGATCTCCGGCTCCGGCGCCTATCTCGCCGCGATGCGCGCGCCCGGCCGCACGCGGCTTTTGCTGCTCGATGGGCCGGCCGTGCTTGGCCGCGCGGCGATGGACGAGATCGACAACCGCCACGGCAACCGCTCGCTGCGCGAAGGCCTGATCGCAGCCATGCGCGCGCGCTCGATGGTCAAGCTGCCGGCCGAGGCGCTGACCGCGGTGCTGGCCGCCGCCTTCGATCGCGCGGCTTTGGCCATCGAGGCCGGCGCATCGGCCGAGGAGTATCGCGCCGTGCTGATGGCGCTCATGGACGGCTTGTCTCCGGCTCCTCCTCCGTCCAAACGCCCGGCTCCAGCTCGTTGAAGCAGCCGAGCTGCCGCTTGAACTCGTCGATGAGCCACGACGCCGCCGGCTTGGGGCTTCGGTCGTTGCGGTGCATCGCGTACATCGGCGCACGCACCTCGCGATAAGGCTCGAGATCGAGCTCGACCAGCCGCCCGCTGGCGATGTCGTCGGCAATCAGCCAGCGCGGCAAGCCTCCCCAGCCGAGACCCTCACGCATCAGGGCATGCTTGGTGCGCACGTCCGTCAGCCGCCAGGTGCGATAGGCAAACACGCCATAGTCGCGGCCCCGCGTCCGCTCCGACTGGTCGGAGACGACAAGCTGGATGTGGTCGCGCAGATCTTCGATCGCAATTGGCTTCGGCAGTTTCGCCAGCGGATGGTCGGGTGCGGCAGCCGGCACCAGCGAGATGAAGCCGATGCGCAGCAGATTGACGTCCGCATCGCCTTGCAGGCCGCCAAAGCCGAGGTCCGACTGGCCGTTGACGACCTGATCGACGATCAGGCCGAGCGAACCGATATAGAGGCGCAGCATCACCGCCGGGAACTGAGCCTCGAAGGCCTTGAGCACCCGCACGAGCGCCGGCGAAGGCAGCGCCACGTCGACCGACAGGTTTACTTCCGCCTCCAGCCCTTGCCTGTAGCCGTCGGCGCGCGAGCGGATGCGCTGCAGCACACCGATCATGCGCCGCGCGTCCTCCAGCATGGCCTTTCCGACATCGGTCAGTTGCGGCTCGCGCAGGCCTTCGCGCTCGAACAGTTTCAGGCCCAGTTGCGCTTCCAGGTTGGCGATGCCGTAGCTCACCACCGACTGCGCCCTGTTTAGCTTGCGCCCCGCGGCCGAGAAGCTGCCGGTGTCGGCCACCGCCACCAGGATCTGCAATTGGTCGAGCGTCGGATTTGGCTGCATGATCAATCCACATTCTCGATGGATACTATGCAAATAATACCAGTTTTCCGGATAGAGCGGCAACCCCATATTGGACGGGAAAGTCAATCCAACCCAAAGGGGATACCGCCATGTCCATACTGCTTGTTACCTCCAGCCCGCGCGGCGCCGCCTCGCACTCGACCCGAGTCGCCACCGATCTTGCTCAGAAGCTGGTTGCCGCCGATCCGTCCAACACACTTGTCGTGCGCGACTTGGTCGCCGATCCGCTGCCGCATATCGATCCTGACTATGCCACCGGCATCTACACCCCGGCCGAGGCGCGCAGCCCGCGTCAGGCCGAGGTGGTCGGCGTGTCCGATGCAGTGCTGGACGAGCTGTTCGCGGCCGACAAAATTATCCTCGCCACCGGTTTCATCAACTTCAACATTTCCTCGACGCTGAAGTCGTGGATCGACCACGTCGCACGCTCGGGCAGGACCTTTGCTTATGGTGAGAATGGCCCGAAGGGCCTGGTCACCGGCAAAAAGGTCTATATCGTGCTTGCTTCGGGCGGCATCTATTCCGAGGGTGCCGCGGTGCAGATGGATCACGCCATCCCCTACCTGCGCGGCGTGCTTGCCTTCCTAGGCATGACGGACGTCGAAGTGATCCGCGTCGAAGGCGTCGGCATGGGCGCCGACGCGGTTACCGCCGCGCTTGCCAAGGCGACTGCCAAGGTGGATGCGATCGCGGCCGCGGCTGCTAACGCGGACGGGATCGCCGTGGCCGCGTAATCATTGCGCTGAGAATGAGGAAACCCTGAGAATGAAAAGGCGGGCGCCGATCGGCGCCTGCCTTTTTTGCATGTTCGTCAAGCCGTGCCGATCTGGAACGACTGTTTCTTCCCGCTGGTGCTGATCACCTTCGACAATTTGAGGAAACTGCCCGAGGGGCTGACGGTGTTCGTCGGATTCACCGCCGACCAGCTGTTCACCGGGCTGACACTGGCGGCGCTGCCGAGTACCCTGTTCTATGTCGTGCTGTCGAAGCGGTTCATTTCCGGCATCACTCAAAGCGGTCGACAGGGCGCGGTCGACAGGGCGCGCTCGAACAGGGCGCGCTCGAACAGCGAAGAGATCAGATCAGGACATCAAAAAGTGGCAAGTCAGAACAAGATCATCATCACCTGCGCGGTCACAGGCTCGATCCACACGCCGTCAATGTCGCCGCACTTGCCGGTCACGGCCGAGGAGATCGCGACCGCCGCTATCGAGGCGGCAGAGGCGGGTGCCGCGATCGTCCACCTTCATGCCCGCAATCCGGTCGACGGACGCCCCGACCAGTCGATCGAGGCGTTCGCCCCTTTCCTGCAGGTCATCAAGCAGCGCTCCAACTGCGTCGTCAACATCACCACCGGTGGTGCGGCGACGATGAGCGTGGAGGAACGCGTCAGGCCCGCGAAAGTCTTCGCGCCCGAGATCGCTTCACTCAACATGGGCTCGATGAACTTCGCGCTGTTTCCGATGCTGGAGCGCTTCAAGACGTTCGAGCATGAGTGGGAGCGGCCCTATCTCGAATCGTCGCGCGACCGGATCTTCCGCAACACTTTCGGCGATATCGAGCACATATTGCGCACCTGCGCCGACAACGGCACTCGCTTCGAGATCGAGTGCTACGACATCAGCCATCTCTATACCCTGGCGCATTTCGTCGAGCGCGGGCTGGTGAAGGCACCGTTCTTCGTCCAGAGCGTGTTCGGCATCCTCGGCGGCATCGGCACGCATCCGGAGGACGTCGCCCATATGAAGCGCACGGCCGACCGGCTGTTCGGCAACGACTATCACTGGTCGGTGCTGGGCGCCGGCCGCCACCAACTGCCGATCGCCACGCAGGCGATCGCGCTGGGCGGCAATGTGCGGGTTGGCCTGGAGGACTCGTTATGGATCGGCAAGGGCAAGCTTGCCCGCTCGAGCGCCGAACAAGTAACGAAGGTCCGCCAGATCATCGAGGGCCTCGGCGCCTCGATCGCCACTCCCGACGAGGCGCGGCAGATCCTGCAGCTCAAGGGCGGTGATAAGGTCGCGTTCTGATCCCGGCAAAAGAACTGCGGTAGCCCCTATCCAAACATCCGCTCGCCCTGCTCGTCGACGAGCTGGATGCCCTTTTTGATCGAGATGTCGACCGCATCGTCCAGCCCGGCGAAACGGTCGGCGCGGATGAAGCGGTGCTCCTTCATCACGCCGTCCACTTCCTTGGAGACGACGCCGCAGGTCTGGTACTGGCCATCCGCCTTGTAGGGCGTGGCGCTGATCAGGAATCCCTTGTGCTCGACCTGCTTTGCCGGCTTCGCGGCTCCGGTGTCCGTCGCCTCACCACCGCCGCCGCCGAAAAGACGTTTCAGAAAAGACATAGCGCATCCTCCAGCGGCAAATCGTGCTGCATCACATAGCGTGCCGCAGGACGATTTTCACTACAGCATGATCCCGAAAACTGTGCAGCGGTTTTCAGGCAGATCATGCTCACACAAAGATAAACGGTCATCGATCGAGCCAGCAATAGCTCCTTCAGTGCCAGGGCGGCTCAGCGACGCGAGAGGGCTTCGAGCGCTGCGGCGGCGTCTTCCAGAATGCTGATCGCCTCGGCCTGCTTGTCCTCCGGCGCATCGACGATATCGCTGAGCGCGGCACGTAGGCGGTGGCGCAGCGCGCGGAACCGGTCGCGCTTTTCGTGACGGCCGCGCCGGCCGCCGTCCTCGCCCTCGTCGTTCCAGCCGAACCAGTCGCGAGCCTTGGCCATCTTGCGGCCGAACCGCTCGAGATGGTCGAGCACGTGATCGATCATCTCGCGATTTTGCTCAAGATGCGCCCTGCCCGCCTCGGTGATCGAGAACACCTTCTTGTTGCCTTCGCTTGACGAGACGGCATAGCCGGCCTCCTCGAGAAAGGTGAGCGTCGGATAGACCACGCCCGGGCTCGGGCTGTAGATGCCGCTGGTGCGTTCCTCCAGCGCCTTGATGATGTCGTAGCCGTGCCGCGGCACCTCGGCCAGAAGCGACAGCGTGATCAGCTTGAGATCGCCGTCGGCCAGCATGCGGCCGGCGCGGAACATGTCGCCCGGACCGCCGCGGCCGCCGCCGCCGCCGCCGCGCATGCCCTGCCCGAAGGGACCAAAGCCGCCGCCGCGACCGCCGAAACGACCGGCCATGTGCATGAACATGCGCTGACCGAAATGGTTGTGCCCGAAGGGATTGTGCTTGTGCATCATGACTCCTTGAGTTCTATCTTACGATATATCTTAAGTAGGCGGCGGCTCGGGTCAAGTTAAGATATATCTTACGATGTATCTAGTTCACGCCAAGTGAACTCGCCAGGCGGTCGAAATGCGACGCCACGCCCTGCGAAAACCGGCTACCAGCGGCCTTTGCGGCGGTTCCAGGCGTAGAGAAGATCGGCAAACCGATCATAGACAGAGCGCGTCAGCCGCAGCACGACCGAATTGCCGAACAGGGTGGCGAGCCATCCCTCGCCAGGCGTGAGCCGCCAGACGGCGATCGCCACATCGGCACCGACCAGCAGCTTGCCCTCGGCATCGGTCGCATGCAGCCGCCGGCGGACATCCTCGAGCGAGGCGCCGAAGGCTGAAAGCGCTTGCGGTTCGAAATTAATGTCGCGGAATTCGACGCGGCCGGACTTGACCGCTTCAATCAGCCGCCGTTTCTGGCGGTTGATGCCGGCATCGCAGACCGGGCAGCGTGTGTTGTACCAGACAGTCAGCAACGGCTCAGGCATCGCGCGACTATCGGCGACCGAGCGCGGCACCGCAATATCAGCATCGAGCCGGGCTGTTTCCGGCGCTCTACCCCAGCGAACTGATGATCTCGCGGTAGGCGAATTCCGGAAACGCCTTCATCGTCCGCGTCCTGACATTGCCGCCCGACGACAACATCAGCGCGAAACGGGCAAGCACGGCATCGTCCGGCGCTTCGACAATGGCGACCATGTCGCATTCGCCCATCGTCAGATAGAATGCCTTGAACGATCCGCCCATTTCACCGAGCAGCTTCTTGGCGGCATCGAGCCGCTTCGGCGACTCCCGCACGTTCTTGGCGCCCAATTCGGTCCAGTTGATAAGCACGATGTAGGTTGTCATGGCACACCTCCCACCGGGAGCCACGGAGCGCAACGCCTGGCAGTTGCGGCCGGCGTCCGGGGCGGGCATCCGGCTTGTCGCCCACAAATGCATCCGACCCTGAAATTATCCTCCTGTTGAGCAAGCCCGGCAAGGCGGCATAACAAATAGGTGGAAATGAAAAAGGACGCCGAGGCGCCCGTTTTCGTATGTTGCGTTTCCGCTCAGCTGTCCAGGAAGCTTCTCAGCTTCCGCGAGCGGCTCGGGTGCTTGAGCTTGCGCAGCGCCTTGGCCTCGATCTGACGGATACGCTCGCGGGTGACCGAGAACTGCTGGCCGACCTCTTCCAGCGTGTGGTCGGTGTTCATGCCGATGCCGAAGCGCATGCGCAGAACACGCTCCTCGCGCGGGGTGAGCGAAGCCAGCACGCGCGTGGTTGTCTCGCGCAGATTGGCCTGGATCGCCGCGTCGATCGGCAGGATCGCCATCTTGTCCTCGATGAAGTCGCCGAGATGCGAATCCTCCTCGTCGCCGACCGGCGTTTCGAGCGAGATCGGCTCCTTGGCGATCTTCAGCACCTTGCGCACTTTCTCGAGCGGCATTGCGAGCTTCTCTGCCAGCTCTTCCGGCGTCGGCTCGCGGCCGATCTCATGCAGCATCTGGCGCGAGGTACGCACGATCTTGTTGATCGTCTCGATCATGTGCACCGGAATGCGGATGGTGCGCGCCTGATCGGCGATCGAGCGGGTGATCGCCTGCCGGATCCACCATGTCGCGTAGGTCGAGAACTTGTAGCCGCGGCGATACTCGAATTTGTCGACCGCCTTCATCAGGCCGATATTGCCTTCCTGGATCAGGTCCAGGAACTGCAGGCCGCGATTGGTGTATTTCTTGGCGATGGAGATGACGAGCCGAAGGTTCGCTTCCACCATTTCCTTCTTGGCGATCGCGGCCTCGCGCTCGCCCTTCTGCACCTGGTTGACGATCCTGCGGAATTCCAGAATCGAGATCGCCGTCTCGGTGGCGAGGTTCTGGATCTCGGCGCGCAGTTCCTTGATCGCGTCCTTCTCGTTCTTGGTGAACTCCTTCCAGCCGCGCGAGGTGAGATTCGCGATCGAGCGGGTCCAGTTCGGATCGAGCTCCGAGCCCTGATACTCCTTGAGGAACTCCTCGCGGCGCACGCCGTAGCTTTCGGCGAGCCGAAGCAGCTTGCCCTCGTTCTGCACCAGGCGCTTGTTGATGTCGTAGAGCTGCTCGACCAGCGCTTCGATGCGCGCGGTGTTGAGCGACAGCGACTTCACCGCCTTGATGAGCTGCTCCTTGAGCTCCTTCAGCCGGCGATCCTGGCTGGGCGAAAGCGTGCCGGCAGCCGCCAGCCGGTTCTCGACCTGCTGGTCCTGCAGCTTGCGAAGCTTCTTGTAAGTGTCGGCGATGACGTCGAGCGTCTCCATCACCTGCGGGCGCAGTTCCGCTTCCATCGCGGCCAGCGACAGGCTTGCCTCGTCCTCGTCGTCTTCCTCTTCTTCCAGCCCGCGCGTGTCGCCGCCGACATTGGTGATGTCGTCTTCTTCCTCGCGCGCCGCCGAGCGGCCGCGCGGCTTCTCTTCGGCCTTGGGCGCTTCCTCGACGCGTTCGACAACGGGCGCCTGCTTGGCCTCGGGGCCGGCATAGGTCGCCTCGAGGTCGATGATCTCGCGGAGCAGGATCTTCGATTCGTTGAGCTCGTCGCGCCAGATGATGATCGCCTGGAAGGTGAGCGGGCTCTCGCACAGGCCCGCGATCATCGTCTCGCGGCCGGCCTCGATGCGCTTGGCGATCGCGATTTCGCCCTCGCGCGACAGAAGCTCGACCGAGCCCATCTCGCGCAGATACATGCGCACCGGGTCGTCGGTGCGGTCGGTCGGCTCTTTCTTGGTGGTCGTGGTGGCAACGGCGGTGCCGGTCTGCTCGGCAAGCTCGTTGGCGTCTTCCTCGGAGTCGGCGCCCGCGTCGCCGCCTTCCGCCTCCTCGCCCTGCTCGTCGTCCTCGACGACGTTGATGCCCATGTCGGACAGCATGGCCATCGTGTCCTCGATCTGCTCGGATGTCACTTCCTCCGAGGGCAGCACCGAGTTCAGTTCGTCCATGGTCACATAGCCGCGCTTCTTGGCGGCCTTGATCATCTTCTTGACAGCATCATCGGAAAGGTCGAGCAGCGGGCCATCGGTGGCGCCTTCACGTTCGGTCTCGACCTCTTCCTTTTCCTTTGTCGCCATTCTTTGTCGTCTCCAAGCGGCCGAATATCGAAGCCGCGTAAGCTGCCGGACCGGTCAAACCGGATGCGCTCGCCCCAGAACGCTTCTTACCGGGCCAGTGACCGCATCATCTCTTTTGTTTGCTGCCTGTCGTTGCCCCAAAACCGGTTCCACTTTTGGGCGACATGCATTAAGTCCAGATTAACCCTGGTATCTGTGGCAGGCCTCTTGCCTGTCCAGTCGCCAGAACCTTACATCGCTCAAAATTTCCCACCGACGCCGGGCACGGTTAACGTTTCGAATCGTCCTGATTCCGCCAATCTGCCAGAAGGTCAAGCGCCTCTGGCATGATTCGCATGAAAAAAGCGAATCAATTGCCCGACTTAGAGGCGTCGAATCGACGCGCCTTGAGCATTTCCACTTCATTTCGGGCCGACCTGGGCCTAAGCACGCCCAGCCCTGCCCGACGAAACGCCGAACCCTTCGATCAGCGCTTCCGTTGCCTGTACATCGTTGAATTGCGCTTGAATCTCGACGAGATGCCGAAAGTTTTCGTCCGACGGGTCTGCATCGAGCGCCGCCTGCGCCTGTTTCAGCTCCCTATGTAAGGTGCGCGCGCTGCGCTGCAAGTGCAGCGCTTGGTTGAAGGCGTCCCGGGCATCGTCAAGTCCCGCGGTTTCGAGCGCCGGCCACTGCCGCGCCCGCTTGATCAGCGCCACCGCGCGTTCCCAGATGTCGCCGCATCCGGCGCGCTCGATGGTGGCGATGACTGCGTCGCGGTCGTCGGCCGCGTCATGCGCCATCGCGTCGAGGATGGCTGCATGCAGCCGCCTGAGATCCGAATTGGCAAGATCGAGGAATTCGACATGCGCGAAATTCTCGTCGATCAGCGGCGGATGGTTGACCAGCGCCACGATGATCGTCGCCTCGCGTACCGACATGGCCTCGCCCGTGCGCTTGACCAGCGCCGAGCGGCCGAGGCTTTCGGTGATGGCGGTGCGCGCGCCCGCAGCGCTCCGGCCAAACGCCCCGCCTGGCGCCGAACCTCTGCCGCGCTCGCCTGGCCGGCCGTCCTGGCGTCCCCCGTGTAGGCCTTGCCGCGCGCCGCGCTGCGAGCCGAAGAAGATTAGGACGCGCTCGCGCATCTCCTGCTGATAGTGGTAGCGCAGGCTTTCGTCGCGGATGCGGCCGGTAAGCTCGCGCAGCGTCTTCTCGAGCTCCGCCCGCCGCTCCGGCGTATCGAACACGCCGCCGGCCGTCTCGCGCATCCACAGAAGATCGGCGAGCGGCCGCGCTTCCGAAAGCACCGCGCGGAACGCGTCCGGCCCATCCGCTTTGACCAGATCGTCGGGGTCCTTGCCTTCGGGCAGCAGCGCGAAGCGTGCCGAGCGCCCGGGCTGCACCGACGGCAGCGCGAGGTCGGCGGCGCGCCAGGCGGCCTTCAGCCCGGCCTGGTCGCCGTCGAAGCAAAGCACCGGCTCCGGCGCCATGCGCCACAAAAGCTCGAGCTGGTTTTCGGTGAGCGCCGTGCCGAGAGGCGCCACGGCATTCTCGAAGCCGGCCTGTGCCAGCGCGATCACATCCATATAGCCTTCGACGGCGATCACCGTGCCGCCCTTGGCCACCGCTTTGCGGGCGCGGGCGAAATTGTAGAGCACGTTGCCCTTGTGGAAGAGCTCGGTCTCCGGCGAGTTCATGTATTTCGCCAAAGCGTCCGGCGCCAGCGCCCGACCGCCGAAGGCGATGATCCTGCCGCGCGAATCCGGGATCGGGAACATGATGCGGTCGCGGAACCAGTCATAGGAGACCGGGATGTCGTCGCCATGCCGGACCAGTCCGCAGGCTTCGATATCGGCCTTCGGCACCCCCTTGGCGGCGAGGTATTCCTTGAGCGCGTTGCGGCTGTCCGGCGCATAGCCGAGCCGGAAGGACTGCTGCGTCGCCGGCGTCAGACCGCGGTCGCGCAGATAGGCGCGGGCCTTGGCGCCTTCCGGTCCCTGCAGGCGCTCCTGGAAGAAGACCGTCGCCATCTCCATGACGTCGGTCAGGCTGGCGCGTTCCTTCTCGCGCTTTTCTTCTTGGGCGTCGCGCACCGGCATCGGCACGCCGGCCATCTCTGCGATCCTTTCGACCGCTTCGGGAAAGCTCATGCCGTCGAGCTCGGTCAGGAACTTGAAATGATCACCCGAGACCGAACAGCCGAAACAGTGATAGCGCCCCTTCTTGTCCTCGCAATGGAACGACGGGCTCTTTTCGCCGTGAAACGGGCAGCACGCCCAATAATCGCCGCGCGATGCGTTGGACTTCTTCCTATCCCAGGAAACGCGTTGACCGATCACCGAAGAAATCGGCACGCGGTCGCGTATCTCGTCGAGGAAGGCGGGTGGAAAGCGCATCGGGAAAGGCTCGTTTACCCTCCATATAATCAAGCCGCTTGGGCGCGACGACTCGATAAGCCCGATCGTACCCGCTTTTCACAGACAAAAAGAAGGCGGCCGCGCGGCCGCCTTCCCGTCTTTCGGACCATTCCCCGCTCAGTGCGCGGCGATCGCGCCGAAGATGATACCGGAGACGATGCTGACCAAAAGGTAGTCGTTGCCGACGCGAATCCACTCCTGGCCGGGGCCGGGACGGCGCAGCCCATAACGGTGCCAGTCGCGAACCGCCTGATGGCGCTTCCAGCTGGAATACTTCTGCCCATTGCGCCAATGGCTGCGCTTCACCACGACCTTCTTCTTCACGACGCGCTTCTCGACATGCCGGCCCGGCTTCTGCCAGTCGACCTGTGTGTAGGTCGACTGCGGCGGGCTCGGCTGAACGAGCGGCGCGGCCTGGCCCGAAAAGGCCGAAGCGGTCAGCATCGCGGCGGTCACGGTGGAAAGTATGAGACGCTTCATGGTCAGTGCTCCTTGGTTGTCGATAGGCAAGGAGATATTCCGGCTGGCATGAACCGAAACTGAACACCTTGGTTACAATTCCGTAATGATTTCCGTTGGTTACGCAAGCAGCTTCACCAATTTACAGAAACCGGTTCAAGCCCAGGCTTCGCGTCGACGCGACATTTGCCGCCTGTCCGACCGCGATCTGCAACCAAAGCACCTTCTATCCATTTCCGACACACGCCGTCGTGTGCCGAATGTCGGCCGAATCGGGTAAAATTTATTATCCGGCTAATGTAAACTGCTTTAGTCTCGACCTTCGAAATGCTTGCGATTCGCACCTTTTTCCGCTTCCTGGCCGCCTCGTTGCGAGGCTCGGCATGAGCGGATCCGTTGTCCTTCTGCACCTTGCCGGCGCAGTGGCGCTGATGCTGTTCGCCACCCGCATGGTAAAAACCGGTGTCGAGCGCGCCTATGGCGATGTGCTGCGTCACAGGCTGCGCGCCACCATGCGCAAGCCGCTGATGGCGGTGCTGGCCGGCTGTGGCCTCGCGATCGCGCTGCAGAGTTCAACCGCCGTCACGCTGCTGGTCGGCTCCTTCGCCGGCGCCGGCATCGTGTCGGGCGCCGCCGGGCAGCTTGCCGTGCGCGGCGCCGAGATCGGCTCGGCCTTGGTCGCGAAGCTTCTTACCTTTGATCTGTCGCTCGTGGTGCCGTTGTGCCTGGTCGCAGGAACCATCATGTTCATGGCCACCGAGCGCCGCGATTGGCGTCAGACCGGCCGCATCCTTGTCGGCATCGGCCTTCTGATCCTTTCGCTGGAGATGATCGGCCAAGCTTCCGAGCCGTTGCGCGACAGCCAGCTCATGCCGGTCATCATCGACTACTTCTCCGGCGATGCGATCAGCTCCTACCTGCTGGCGGCACTGATCACCTGGCTGTTCCAGTCGAGCATCGCGGCGGTCCTGCTCATGGCCACGCTAGCCGGCCGGGGTTTGATCACTCCGGAGCTCGGCGTCGTCCTGATCCTGGGCGTCAATCTCGGTTCCTCGATCATCGCGCCGATGCTCACCCGCTCGGCAGCGGCGGAAGTCCGCATCGTGCCGATCGGCAATCTTCTGATGCGCGGGCTTGGCTCGCTCGTGATGCTGATCCTGTTCATGATTTTCAGGCCGCACTTCTCCTTCCTCGGCACGACGGCCTCCGGCCAGATCGTCAACGCCCACATCCTGTTCAACGTGATCATCCTGCTTGCCGGGCTGCCACTCGCCGGCCTCGTCTATCGCGCTTCGGAGAAGATCGTGGCGCTCGGTACTAAGCCCGAACCGGCGGCAGCGCTCGACGTGGTCGAATTGTCCGCGCTGAACGAGAGCGCGCTCGACACGCCAAGCCAGGCCTTGGCCAACGCCACGCGCGAGGTGGTCCGGGTCTGCGAGACGGTCGAGATCATGCTGAAGCGGATCATCGAGCTCTATGAGAGCGCCGACGCCGGCAAGATCAAGGCGCTGGCCGCGCTCGACGACCGGGTCGACCAGAAGCACGCCGCGATCAAGCTCTATCTGGCCAAGGTCACCAAGAACCCCCTGAGCGAGGACGAGGCGCTGCGCTGCCAGGAACTGATCGGCGCCTGCGTTAAGCTGGAGCAGGTCGGCGACATCATCGTGCGCAACATGCTTGTGCATGTCAGGAAGAAGCTGGAGCGCGGGCTGGAATTCACGCCCGAGGGCTGGCGCGAGCTTTGCGCTTTCCATGCCTCGGTTCTGGCCAATGCGCGGCTTGCCTTCAACGTGCTGGTCTCGCGCGACCCGGAAACCGCCCGCCAGTTGGTGCTCGAGAAGGACCTGCTGCGCGAGCGCGAGAAAGAGACCAGCGCCAGCCACTTCGTGCGGCTGCGCGACGGGACCGCGAAAAGCGTCGAGACCAGTTCGATCCATCTCGACACCATCCGCGACCTCAAGCAGATCAATTCGCTGCTCGCCTCCATGGCCTACCCGGTGCTGGAGGAGCGCGGGCTGCTCGGCGGCTCGCGGCTGAAGGCGAGCTAGCATCGCTGAAGGCGAGCTAGCATCGACCGACCGGCCCGCACACAATTAGCCTTCGTTCAATCCTCGCATCCGTCGGCTAGGTGACGGTGAGATTGATGACGGCTCCGACTGAGCGCCCGTACGGCACGAAGAGGGCCAGTCGAGACCACTGCCCAACCCGGTCAAGAAAACCTAAAGCGGCATCGACAATTTCTGCATTGCCCGTAGCGTCCATCCATGGTTTGAGGCCAGCTCATTCAGGATCGCTGTCCGCGCCATGCTGCCCCTCATTGCCCTGTTCATTGCCGCCTTCGCTTTCGGCACGACTGAATTCGTCATCGCCGGCGTGCTGCCGGAGGTAGCGCAGGGTCTGAGTGTTTCCGTGCCCACCGCCGGCTATCTCGTCTCCGGCTATGCCTGCGGCATCGCCGTTGGTGGTCCGCTCCTGGCGCTCGCAACCAGCAGGGTCTCGCGAAAGTCGCTGCTCATCGCCCTGACCGTTGCCTTCACTCTTGGCCAGGCCACATGCGCGCTGGCGCCCGATTTCACCTCGATGCTTCTCCTGCGCATTGCCACCGCAGTGGCGCATGGCTGCTATTTCGGCGTCGCCATGGTGGTCGCGGTCGGCCTGGTGCGCGAGGACCAGCGCGGCCGGGCGGTCGCGGTCATCCTCTCTGGATTGACCGTCTCCAACGTTATCGGCGTTCCGGCCGGCACCGCGATCGGCGGTCTCTGGGGCTGGCGGGCGACCTTCTGGGTGATGTGCGCGCTGGGCGTCGTCGCGATCGTTGCCATGCTTGCGCTGCTGCCCCGCACGGCAGGCGCCGCCAACCGGCCCGCCGGCCTCGCGCGCGAGGTGCGCGTGTTGGGGCGCCAGCAGGTCTGGACCTCGCTCATCCTGATGCTGATGTTGATGATCGGCCAGTTCGGCCTCTTCACCTACATCACGCCGACGCTGCTCGAAGTCACCGGCCTCCACGAAAGCCTGATCCCGTTTGTGCTGCTGCTCAACGGCGTCGGCGCGACGATCGGCGTTCTCTTGGGCGGCAAGCTTGCCGACTGGAAGCTGATGCCGTCGCTGATCGCCATGCTTTTCCTGCAGGCGGTAATGCTTGGCGTCATCTATGCGGTCAGTCCCTACCCGGTGCCGATGATCGTCGCGATCGTCATATGGGGCGGCCTCAACTTCGCCATCGGCGCGCCGATCCAGACCCGGATCCTGGCCTGGACGGCAGACGCCTCGAACCTTGCCTCGTCGCTGATTCCCTCGGGCTTCAATGTCGGCATCGCGCTCGCTGCCTCGCTGGGCGCTGCGATGCTCAATGCCGGTCTTGGCTATCGCAGCCTGCCGGTCGCCGGCGCGCTTGCCATGCTGGTGGCCCTGGCGGTCGCGCTTGCCTCGCAGGCTTGGGAATGGCGCAGCCGGGCGACGCCGCCGTTGCCGGCTGCGGCGGAATAGAGCCTTGGCGTGCCGCTCTGCCGCCTCAGACGTGAGGACGCAAGGAGCCAGAGCCGCCCGACAGGATCGACACCAAACTGTGAAGCCCCTCCTCCAGCCTTTCGTGGCTGGATGCGGCACCCAACGCCAGCCGCAAGCCATCAGCGGCACTGGGCACGACGGAGAACTCTTCCGCCGGGCTGAGGGCCAATCCGCGACGGCGTGCGATCTCGGCGATATCCGATGAACGCAATCGCGCATCCAGCGGATACCAAAGATGCAGGCTTGATTCCGTCGAGGCGAAACCGGCCGGCAGGATCTTGCGCGCGATCGTCTGCCTGGCCTCTGCTTCGGCACGCACCGCGGCGGTGATCTCGCCGGCCAGGCCGCTTCGCACCCACTCGCAGGCGAGCCCCGTCATCAGCGGCGGCGCCATCATGGTGGTGCCCCGGATTGTCGCCGCGATCCGCTCGACGGATTTCGCGTCAGGCGCCGCCAGGAACGCCGTGCGCAGAAATGGCGAGATGCATTTCGCCAATGTAGCCAGGTGGAATGTCCGGTCCGGCGCCAGGCTGAGGAAGGCTGGCGGTGAAGCGGTCTGCAGGGGACTGTAGGGATCGTCCTCGACGATCACCAGGCCAAGCCTGCCCGCCATCCGAGCCAGATCCCGGCGCCGGCCCTCCGGCATGGTGAGCGTGGTCGGATTGTGAAGTGTCGGGTTGAGATAGAGGACGCGGGCGCCATATCGTCGCGCCGCTTCCTCCAGATGGTCGGGGCGCATGCCGTCATCGTCGCGTCCCGCCCCAGCCAGCTTTCGCCCCGTGGCCTGCGCCAGCGCGATCAGGCCGGGATAGGTCAGCGTATCGGTGAGGATCGTATCGCCCTCACGGGTTTGCGACAGAAGGACGGCGGCGAGCAGCGCCTGCGCCCCCGAACCAAGAGCCACGCGCTCGACAGGCAACCTGCCGCTGGCTGCGGCAAGCCAATACGAGCCGGCGGCGCGTTCCGCGGGAGAGCCCGGGCCGGGATGGTAGGAAAGCAGTGCTTCGGCGCTGGAACGTTTGAGCAGTCCCTCGATGCCACTCCGGATCAATGCCGGCAGGCTGAGGCCCGAAGGCGCCGGCGGAATGTTCATGCTCAGATCGAGGATCGGCTCTTCCGGCTCGCCGGGGGTGACGAAGGTGCCGCGACCGGTCGTTGCATCGATCAGGTTCCTGCGGCGGGCTTCGGTGAACGCCCGGGTGACCGTGGTCAGATCCACGCCAAGGAAGCGGGCAAGCTCTCGCTGCGGCGGCAGCCTGTCCCCCGGTTGCAGCCGCCCGATCGAGCGGGCAGCCGCAAGCGCCTCGACAATCTTGAGATAGAGCGGCCGTGAGTCTTCCGCCAAGGGAGAAAGCCAGCTGAGGTCCCCTTCACTATTCATGCCACCGGTGTCCATACATTTTGTCGCGTTGTATGCATACAATAATCATATTAGTATGTATGCGTGACCTCAAGGCCGATCGAATGCATGCGAGGTCCTGGAGTGATGACCATGCACGACGCGCACTATCCCCACCTCGAACCCTGGCGGGTCGGCATCCGCGGGCGATGCCCGCGTTGCGGAGAGGGCCGGCTGTTCGACGGATTTCTGAAGCTGGCGCCGAAATGCGAAGTCTGCGGGCTCGACTATTCTTTTGCCGATCCGGCCGACGGACCCGCCTTCTTCGTCATCTGCTTTGCCTGCGTGCCCTCCGTCCTGTTCGCCGTCTGGGCGCAGGTGACGTTCGAGCCATCCATGTGGTTCCACGCCTTCGTTTCGGTGCCGATCATCCTTGCGACCTGCATTCCGCCGCTCAGGCCGCTGAAAGGCTGGCTTGTCGCGAGCCAGTTCTACTACAAGGCCGCAGAAGGAAGACTGGCCAGGCCCGGCGAATAAGGTTCTCAAGTTCGCCTGCCTTGAGACCTAAAGGTCGATCCGGTACTTGAGGCTCTCCGCGCCACCATAGGCGGCGACTTTGGCGAACCGCCCGACGAGAATGCCGCCATTGGCGAGCACCACCTTCTGGGATGCAAGATTGTCGAGATCGGTGGTGATCTCGACATAGTCGAGACCGACCGCCCTTGCCTCGTGAAGCATCAGCCGCAGCGCTTCGGTGGCATAGCCGCGCCCCTTCTTCCATGGCATCACGGCATAGCCAATGTGGCCGAGCACGTGCGGCGGCAGCGCCGACGTGCCCTTCTGCCAGCGAAGCCCGATCGAGCCGGCGGCCTCGCCGTCCCAGATCCAGCGCCGGAAGCCCGGCAGGCGCGGCACTGTCGTGCCGTCCGGCAGCGCGATCGGCGACCCTTTCGCCTCGGGGTCGTCCAGGTCGGCGAGAAATGCCACCGGATCTTCTTCAATGGCCTCAAGCTGCTCGCGCGTAGCCTCCAGCAGCCGCACATTGTCCGGCGACCAGCCGCGCTCCAGCGCCGCCTTGTAGGATGGCAGATGCTCGAGCGCCGGTTTGACGATTTCGACCATGAAGCCGTGTCCTTTGCGAGATCGGAGGCATAGCCCCGGTCAGGATCGCCCTCAAGCTGACTGAAAGCGGATTTCGCCCTTGTTGAGGAAGCACATCTTGTCGAAGAGCGATAAATCGAGTGGGTTCGGCAGCCGGACATCGTCAAGGTCGGGAAACGGCTTCCTGGACGCATCGTATGACCGGTCGACCTGAGAGATGAAGACCAGCACCAGCCCGCGTTCCCGGGCAAACGATCTCAAGGCGCGTATCTGGACCATGAGCTCGGGATCCTCGCGCTTCTGGTCGAGCAGTTGCAGATAGTCGATCACCGCCAGCGTGCCGCGCGGCGCCGACCCCAACGCCTCGACGATGTAGGTGGCGCTGATGGCGTCGGAATTGTCGAACTCGAACAGATGGTCGAAAACGGCAGGGTCCACGCCGATGTCGCGGAACCGGTCGAGGATGTCGGCATGCATGTATTCCAGGGTGAAGAATACGGCGCGACTGCCCTGCTTCATGGCCGCCACGGCGAGTTCGAGGCTCATCAGCGACTTGCCCTGACCCGGCCGGGCCGCCACGAGGACCATGTCGCCGGGTATCAGTTGCGCCAGCAGCCTCCCGGCGGGTGCGGCCTCGGCGGCTTTCGCCGCAAGCAGGCTCCAGCTGCCAAAGCCTTCCTTGAAGGCCATGCGGTCAAGCGCCTCATGAAGGGGAACATTTTCCTTGCGCGACAGCAACCTCGCCTGGCGCTTCAGATGATAGACGGGTGCGGAAAGCCGCATCGAAAAACCTCCTATTGCGAGCAGTCTTCGCAATCCCTCCTTATGCCGATGCTCGAACAGTCGGTTTAGCGATCGAATGCCCTGCATGAACAATGCTTTCCCAACGGAGGGAGGAGGCGTGGGCGCGCCGGAATCAGATAGTAGCCAACTTCTTGCCTGTCGAAAATCGCAGATGCGCCAGCTTCGGCAGAGCGCACTAGACAAGAAGTGTTTCGCCCATCGGCGCTATGCTCTTATGATTGGCGCAGGTGATTCACCACAAGCGATACCAGTTCGAGGGGGGATTAATCCGGTGCGGTTGATATCTGTTCCGCTTGGTGCCGCCGTCCTCTTCGTCCTCGCCGCTCTGACGGCATCGGTCGGCTCGTTCGCGGCGTTGCGCCCATCGAACATTCCGGACTGGCTGCAGCGCCATGTCGGCGACAACGAAGGTCAGATCTCGCAGGTCGTGCTGGAGCGGGCGCGCGCCCTCTACCAGAAGAAGGTCAGTGAAGGTTCGGTCAGCAACCCCTGCTACTTCGCCATGGATGCAACGCGGCCCGGCGACCTGGGCAACAGTGTGCTTGGTCAACGCTACTATATCATCTGCGAGGCCAAGCAGCTCTTTCGAGCGGTTTCTTCGGGCCATGGCGGCGGCCGCAATCTCAAAGGCGTTGCCGATTTCTCCAATGGCAGGCGTTGCGCGAAAAACTTCGGCAACGCGATGGATTCGGAGCTGACGGCAGGCGGAGCCTACATGACCGCCGAGACCAAGACGTCCTTCAAGGGCTATTATCGCGTCGGTGCGCAGAACGCGGTGTTCATGCGTACCTTCATCCAGTTCGATGGCGAAGGCGAAGCGGCGAACGCCAGGCAGCGCGTGATCGGCGGCCATCCGGCAGCCTTGCTCAGGGGCATGTGCCTGCGGAAAGATCCGAACAGCTCCTACGCCGACCATGACGGCTTCGTCCCATTCGGCAAGCTGGTGAATTATGCCGGCGGCCGCAGCAATGGCTGCACCAGCTGGTCGCCGGCCGATGCCGAGCAGATCATCCCGTTGGTGAAGAACAACCCGACGACGCTCTATATCTATCCTGAATCGCGCGACATCGCCGCTGTGGCGCGCGCAAAGGCCGCCGGCCAAGCGCTGTCGGCTGCGGGCGTCTATTGGAACGCTTCCTGCCTGAAGGAAATCGGCTCTCCGAAGTTCTGGCCGAAGAAGACCCTCGAGCCGATCATCGCGCAGTACAAGAAAGACCATCCGGCGCCGCCGCCGCAGCCGGTGCCGATCTGCAAGAACTGAGCCGGTCTTCTACTGGAGCAGCCCCTTGATGATGGCGCTCGCCTTGGCGAAATCCATCTGGCCGGCATATTTCTGCTTCAGCGCGCCGATCACCTTGCCCATGTCCTTCTGGCTGGCGGCACCCGTCGCCGCGATCGCCTCGCGCGCCGCCGCCGTGATCGCCACATCGTCGAGCTGTGCCGGCAGGAACTCGCGGATGATCTCCATCTCGCCGCGCTCCTGCGCCGCCAGTTCCGGCCGCTTGCCGTCCTCGAAGGCTTTGGCCGATTCCTCGCGCTGCTTCACCATCTTGGAAAGGATCTGCAGGATCTCTTCCTCGCTCGCCGCCGGCTTGCCCGCGCCGCGATTGGCGATGTCGCGGTCGTGGATGGCGGCCTGGATCAGCCTGAGCGTCGGCAGCCGATGCTTGTCCTGCGCCTTCATCGCGCTCTTCATGGATTCGGCGATTTTCTCGCGCATGATGCTTCTCCTTCGATCGCGGCGGACAATAGCTTCGCCGGACGCTCAAGGCAAATCCAGGCAAACCGTTGATTTTGCTCGGTGAAATAAAACGATTCTGCTCGGCGGAAGCGTCATTGACCGCTTTGCCGCCATCCCCTATGTACTGAGCCTCGCATGAACTGAAACTTTGGTTGCGCGCAGGCTCGCTAGTTCGCCGCCGCGCGTCGTTTGCTGTGCGGGTCGTCCCTCCAACGGAATGGTCCGGAAGCAGCCTCTAGGAGTGCCGCCATGGCCACGACCGCCCCCTGGACCACCGAAAAGCCGACCGCCCTTCTGGTGCTCGCCGACGGCACGGTGATCGAAGGCCGCGGCCTCGGCGCCACGGGATCGGCGGTCGCCGAAGTCTGCTTCAACACCGCCCTGACCGGCTACGAAGAGATCCTTACCGACCCCTCCTATGCCGGCCAGATCGTCACCTTCACCTTCCCGCATATCGGCAATGTCGGTACCAACAGCGAGGATATCGAGGATTTGCATCCAGCTGCCCGCGCGGGTGCTGTCGGCGCGATTTTCAGGGCCAATGTCACCGACCCCTCCAACTACCGGGCGGCCGGGCATCTCGACCAATGGTTGAAGAGGCGCGGCATCGTCGCGCTTTCGGGAATCGACACTCGCGCTCTCACCGTGCTGATCCGCGAGAAAGGCATGCCCAACGCCGTGATCGCCCATGCACCGGATGGCGTTTTCGACCTCGACGACCTGAAGCGGCGCGCCGCCGCCTGGTCGGGCCTTATCGGGCTGGACCTCGCCAAGGAGGTCACCTCGGGCCAATCCTCGGTCTGGCGCGAGACGCCTTGGGCCTGGAACAAAGGCTTCGGCGAGCAGGACGAGTCGTCGCTGCATGTCGTGGCCATCGATTATGGCGTCAAGCGAAACATACTGCGCCTGCTTGCGGGCCTCGGCGCCAAGGTCACCGTCGTGCCGGCAAAAACCGGCGCGGAAGAGATCCTGGCCATGCAGCCGGACGGCATCTTCCTGTCCAACGGTCCCGGCGACCCGGAAGCGACGGGCAAATATGCCGTGCCGGTCATCCAGGACCTGCTGAAAAGCGATCTCCCGGTGTTCGGCATCTGCCTCGGCCACCAGATGCTGGCGCTGGCGCTCGGCGGCAAGACCGAGAAGATGCATCAGGGCCATCACGGCGCCAACCATCCGGTGAAGGACCACACGACCGGCAAGGTCGAGATCGTCTCGATGAACCATGGCTTCGCCGTCGACGCGGACTCGCTGCCCGAAGGCGTCGAGGAAACCCACGTCTCGCTGTTTGACGGCTCGAATTGCGGCATCGCGCTGACTGGCCGGCCGGTGTTCTCGGTCCAGCACCATCCCGAGGCCTCACCCGGCCCGCAGGATTCGCACTATCTCTTCCGCCGCTTCGTCAATCTCATTCGCGAGCGGCGCGGCGAGCCGGCGCTGGCCGAGCGCGCCTAGCTCAAAGCGCCCAGTCCAAGGCGATTCGGGGTCAGGCGGAGCCGCGGTCGAAGACGGGCGCGGAGCGACCACACTGGGCGGGGTCCGAGAACCGGAGCGGACCGTACTTTTGGGTCGTGCGCACTGGAAGCGCAGGAAGCCGTCATTTAACAGGCCGGCATCACCCGACTATCAACACGCCTTAAGCCGCGTCGGTCACCGCTTCCTGCGCGTGCATGCGCTCGACCTCCTTCGGTGTCGGCTTGGCGACCTTCGTCACGAAGACGATCACCGCCAATGTGAGGAAAACCGCGCCGAGCACATAGGGCGCGCCGCCGAACTCAATCGGCGCGCTTGGGCCGGTGAACCAGGAAAAGATCGCCGTATAAAGCAGCGGCGTGATGATCGAGGTGATCGAGAAGATCGAGGTCATCGCGCCCTGCAATTCGCCTTGCGCCGAAGGCGGCACCTTGGCCGCCGCAAGGCTCCTCAATGGCGGGTCGGCGAGTGCTTCCAGGCAGCCGGCGACGATCACCGCGTAGATCATCCAGCCCTGCGTCGCAAACGCGTAGCCAAAGGCGCTGAGCGCGGTGAAGGTCAGGCCGATCGCGGCGGTCCTCCATTCGCCGAGCTTCGGGATGACGCGCGGCAGCACCGTCGCCATCACGATCGCGCCGCAAAGGCCGAAGGCGCCGAGCGAGAAGCCGATCTGCTGCTCATTCCAGCCATAACGGTAGCTTGAAACGAAAGACCAAACCGCCGGATACATCATGTGGCCGAGCGTCATCAGGAAAAAGACCAGCCCGATCCAGCCAATGCCGGGATAGTTGCGCATCTGGATCAGCGTGCCTACCGGATTGGCGCGTTTCCATTCGAAGCGGCGACGATGCTGCTCGTCCAGCGTCTCCGGCAGCAAGAACATCGCGATGAGGAAGTTCACGAAGGCGAGCCCGGCGGCGAAATAGAACGGCACGCGCGGCCCGAACGTGCCGAGCAGTCCGCCGAGCACCGGGCCGATGACGAAGCCGACGCCGAAGGCAATACCGAGCAGGCCGAAATTCTTGGCCCTGTTCTCGTCGTTCGAGATGTCGGCGATGAAGGCCGACGTCGTCGAATAGCTGGCGCCGGAAATGCCGGCGAGCACGCGTCCGATGAACAGCATCGGATAGGACCAGGCGATGGCGCAGATCAGATTGTCGATGGAGAAGGTGAGCACCGAGGCAAGCAGGATCGGCCGCCGCCCGAAACGGTCGCTCAAGCCGCCGATGACAGGCGCGAAGAAGAATTGCATCGCCGCATAGACGAAGAACAGCCAGCCGCCCTCGATCGCCGCCTCGCTGACGCCGACGCCGGTCAGCTCCTGCAGATAGGCCGGCAGCACCGGCATGATGATGCCGAAGCCGATGACGTCGAGCAGCAGCGTCGTGAAAACGAGCGCAAGGCCCCGCTTGGCGGTCTTGGGGTCGATCATGGTGACAAGCTCCTCGGCCGCCTTGGGCGGGAGGCTCTTATAGGCGAGCCAGCCGGCCGGAACAATAAGCGAACGACCGCAACTGCCTCATCCTGACATCAGTTCCCGGCAGCCCGCCGCGGTGCCGCAGCCCTGCGTCGCCGCTCAGACCGGATTGTTGAATGTATCGCAGTCCGAAAGCTTGCCGCTCTTGTAGCCGCGCGCCAGCCAGGTCTGCCGCTGCGCCGACGTGCCGTGGTTGAAGCTTTCCGGAACCACATAGCCCTGCATTTTTTTCTGCAGCGTGTCGTCGCCGATCTGCTTGGCGGCATTCAGCGCGCTTTCAATGTCGCCCTGCTCCAGAATGCCCTTCTGCGCGGTATAGTGCGCCCAGACACCGGCGAAGCAGTCTGCCTGAAGCTCGACCCGGACCGACATCTGATTGGCCTCGGCCTCGCCCATGCCCTGCCGCATCTGGTTGAATTTCGACATGATGCCGGTGAGGTTCTGCACGTGATGGCCGACCTCATGCGCGATCACGTAGGCGCGGGCGAATTCACCCGAGGCGCCGAACTGCTGGTCGAGCTGCTGGAAGAAGGTCATGTCGAGATAGACCTTGTGATCGCCCGGGCAATAGAACGGTCCCGCGGCCGAAGAGGCAAAGCCGCAAGCCGACCGGATCTGGCTGCTGAACAGCACCAGTTTCGGGTCCTCGTAGGTGAGGCCATTGGCCTTGAAGATACCGCTCCATGTGTCCTCGGTCTCGGCGAGCACGGTCGCCACGAACTGTTTCATCTCGTCCGAGGCGGGCGCGCCGCTGTCCGGCGAACTGCTGTCTTCGGTAATCTGGCCGCCGCCGCCCGGCACAAGGCCACCACCTTCACCCAGGATCTGCGATGGATCGAAGCCGAAATACCATCCGGCGAGAACCACCAGAATGACGAAGATGATGCTGCCGCCGCCGCCCGCTCGCCCCCCGATCGGAACGCGGAACTGCCGCGGACCGCCACCGCCGAACCCGCCGCCGCTGTCGCTGCGCTCGTCCTCGATATTGTCGCTCTGACGGCGGCCTCTCCAAAGCATGGCAACTTCCTCGCAATGCAGATGTTCTGGAAGGTCCGGCCGAAGACCGCCCCCTTCAGACAATTATCGCAACGGTCACGCCGAGTCACAGCATTTTTGCTGACCAAAAGACCGCGCGTCCGGCTCCAGATGGGAGGAGAATTCAGAGCTTTTGTTTCGACCGGTTTCGGCCTCGGTCTTTGCGCTCGTCACGAGCCGCCACCTGTCTCAACCCTTTGGCCGCTTGCCCTTCGTGGTCCGTGCCTGTTCAACGCCGTCGTTTCCTCCCTTCCACGCGATCATCGCGCAACGTCAGCAGCAACGTGCGTACCGTTCGGCGGTTCCAGCGACTCGTGGTCGGGAAGTTTAACGCTGGCGGGGCTCAGCGCGTCGTCATCGCCCTGCGAAATGCATCCAGCGTCTCGGCGCTGACATGGTGCTCGATCCCCTCGGCATCGATCCGCGCCGTCTCGGCGCTGACACCCAGCGAGCGCAGGAAGGCTTCGACAGTCTCGTGACGGATGCGGCTCTCCTGCGCCACCTTGCGACCGGCGTCCGTGAGAAACACCCCGCGATAGGGTTTCCTGGACACCAGCCCGTCGGCGCAGAGCCGTGTCAGCATTTTTGCCACGGTGGGTTGCGCGACGCCAAGCCTGGCCGCGATATCGACCTGACGGGCCTCGTTTCCGTCCTCGATCAGATCGGCGATCAGCTCGACATAGTCCTCGACAAGCGCGCTGCGACGCGCTTCGCGGGTCTGCCGGAACCCTTCCGAATGGATTTCGGCATCAGGAAGCGGCTTTTCGCGTCGAACTGGTCTGTTCTTCAGCGCCAATACGCGCTCCTTCATGGCTGAATCGGCTCCGCACTCATAGCACGGACCGTAGTGCTCTGGCCGTTTATTTGCATTCCCGGGTCGGCGCAACCCGGCGTTTGCTGCTGCACGCGGCGCCTGTCGGCTTGCATCACAAGAGCTTGAACAATGAAGTATAGCCTGTTGCATAATGTTCAGCCTTAGCATACATAGTGGCGATCCTCGATACCCTTCCAGCGGACCCCCCCGATGTCAGAAGCAGTGTCCCGTCCCTCGTGGCAATTTGCCCGCTCCGATGAGACTGAGCAGCCCAGTCTGCGCGAGGTCAATGCCTCGATCAGGGTGCCCGACACCGGTCTCTGGTTCCGCCGCCTGTTCGCCTTCATGGGTCCCGGCTATATGGTCTCGGTCGGCTATATGGACCCGGGCAACTGGGCGACAGACCTCGCCGGCGGCGCCCAGTTCGGCTACACGCTGCTTTTCATCATCATGCTGTCGAACCTGATGGCGATCCTGTTGCAGGCGCTGGCCGCCCGCCTCGGCATCGCCACCGGCCGCGACCTCGCGCAGGCCTGCCGCGCCTATTATCCGCGTCCGGTAAATTTCCTGCTCTGGATCGCCTGCGAACTGGCGATCATCGCCTGCGACCTCGCCGAGGTGATCGGCACGGCGATTGCGCTGCAGCTCCTGTTCGGCATCCCGCTGATCGGCGGCGCCGTCCTCACCGCGCTGGACGCCTTCCTTGTGCTGCTGCTCATGAACAGGGGCTTCCGTTATCTCGAGGCGTTCGTCGTCGCGCTCCTGATCATCATCTTTGGCTGCTTCGCCATCCAGATCTTCGTCGCCGCCCCGCCCGCAGGCACAATCCTGCATTCGATGTTCGTGCCGTCGTCCCAGATCGTCACCAACCCGACGATGCTCTACATCGCCATCGGCATCATCGGCGCCACCGTGATGCCGCACAATCTCTACCTGCACTCCTCGATCGTGCAGACCCGCGCCTATGAGCGCACCGATGCAGGCAAGCGCGATGCCATCAAGTGGGCGACCACGGATTCGACCATCGCGCTGATCCTGGCGCTGTTCGTCAACGCGTCCATCCTGATCGTCGCGGCAGTGGCCTTCCACGGCACCGGGCACCAGGATGTCGCCGAGATCGGTCAGGCTTTCGAATTGCTGTCGCCGCTGTTGGGCTTGAGCATCGCCTCGATCCTGTTCGCGGTCGCGCTGCTCGCCTCCGGGCTCAACTCGACGGTCACTGCCACGCTCGCCGGCCAGATCGTGATGGAAGGCTTCCTGCGTCTGCGCATTCCGCAATGGGCGCGCCGCCTGCTGACGCGCGGCCTTGCCATCGTCCCCGTCGTGATCGTCACCGCGCTCTACGGCGAAAAGGGCACGGCCCAGCTCCTGGTCTTCAGCCAGGTCATCCTGTCGATGCAGTTGCCCTTCGCCGTTGTGCCGCTGGTGCAGTTCGTCTCGGATAAGAAGAAGATGGGCAGTTTCGCCATCTCGCGCGGCGTCGCCGCACTCGCCTGGGTAGTCGCGGCGATCATCCTGGTGCTCAACTTCAAGCTGCTCTTCGACACTTTTGCCGGCTGAGTTCGAGCCGCGACATCCCGGCCGGCCGCGCTATCTTCTGAAAGCATGACCGTTTCGGACGACGCCCGAAAATTCTACGCCAAACTGATGGCCGCGCATGCGCGCTCCGCCGATCCCCGCATCGAGGAGGCGTTCGCCTCCGTGCCGCGCGAGGCCTTTCTCGGCCCTGGACCTTGGACAGTCTTTGCCGGCGACGGAGCGTTCAAAACCCCGACTGCCGATCCAAGCTACATCTACCAGAACGTGCTGGTGGTGCTCGATGCCGACAAGGGCATCAACAACGGCGAACCGGTTCTGCACGCCATGTGGATCGGCAAGGTCGAACCGAAACCCGGCGAAGCCGTCACCCATATCGGCGCCGGCACCGGCTACTATACCGCGCTGCTGGCAAGGCTGGTCGAGCCCGGCGGCAGCGTCACCGCCTTCGAGATCGAAGCGGATCTCGCCGCGCAAGCCAAGGTGAACCTCGCGGCCTATGGCAATGTCGAGGTCGTTGCCGGCGACGCTGTCGCCGGCCCGCTACCGCCCTCCGACATCATCTATGTCAATGCTGCCGTCATTGCCCCGCCCCCTGCGTGGCTGAGGGCGCTCAGGCCCGGCGGCCGGCTGATCTTCCCCTGGCGGCCGGCGCAGCGTATCGGCCTCGCCGTGCTGGTCACCCGCATGCAGGCGGGGTTCGCCTGCCGGCCCTTCATGGGTTCCTGGTTCATCCCTTGCGTCGGCGCCTCCCTCGCCGGCCCGGACGCAAAAGTGCCAACCCGCGAACGCGCCAGCCGCACGCGCTCGATCTGGCTGACCGAAGACAAGGCGCCCGATCGCACTGCCACCGCCGTGTTCGGCGATGTCTGGTTCTCGTCCCTCGCCATGCGCGCCGACAGCGAACGATAGAAATCTGCGGGAGCCTGTGTCGGAACGCAGGCTTGTCGCCCGTCCTTAGGACGAAATCCGGCCGCGACGGCGCGGATCACGAAAAGGGAGAAGACAGATGCGCAAGATCATCGCCGCCACATTCGTCAGCCTCGACGGCGTCATGCAGGCGCCAGGCGGCCCGGAAGAAGACCCGGTCGGCGGCTTTCAATTCGGCGGCTGGACCTTCCATTACTTTGACGAGGTGGCGGGCGAGGCAATGGACGAATTGTTCTCCAAGCCCTTCGCCCTGCTGCTCGGCCGCAGAACCTATGACATCTTCGCCGCGTATTGGCCGTATCAGAAAGATCCGATCGCAGATGCCTTCAACCCGGCGACCAAATATGTCGCGACGCATCGGCCGGATTGCCTGACCTGGCAGAACACGCAGCCGCTTGGACCAGACGTCGTTGCCAGGCTCAGGCAGCTCAAGCAGGAAGACGGACCCGATCTGCTCATCCAGGGTTCGGGCAATCTGATCCAGACCCTGCTCGCCAATGGGCTGATCGACGAGATCCGGTTGATGATCTTCCCGCTGTTGCTGGGCAAGGGAAAGCGCCTGTTCGGCGATGACGCGATGCCCGCCGCCTTCAAGCTCATCAAGTCGCAAACCACCAGCACGGGTGTCATCATGGCGACCTATGAACGTGGCGGCGACGTCAAGACCGGATCTTTTGCGACAGAGCAGCCTTCCGAAGCCGAGCTCGAACGGCGCAAGAACTGGAAGTAGCGCCAAGGTTCCTCGCCCCCAAAGCGGGGGCGAGGAACGAAAAGTGTCGCTCACGCTGCCTGGCGATGCCGCGCCAGACCCTCGCGGATATGAGTGGCGAATGCCTCTGCCGTCGGCGTGACCGCATGCTTCGGCAGGTGCAGGTTGACGGAAAAATTCGGCAGCGCCGGTAAGTCGGCGTCGGACAGGATGTCGAGGTCGGCCGGAACCGTCGAGGCGAGCCAGGTGGTCACCGCAAGGTCCGACCGTACCGTTGCGGTCGTTGCGTCGATGTTGCCGTTCTCGAACACGGTGCGCCAATCGAGCCTATGCGTGCCGAGCGCCGCCAGCACCGCCGGACGGAAGGCGCAGGTATCCGCGACCATGGAGACCGGCAAAGGCCGCTTCAGGCGCGCGGAGCCGCCTTTGGCGCCGACCCAGACCAGCCGGTCGACCACCAGGCATTCGCCGGCCGTCGGACCGGCCCGCTCCTCGATGACGGCAAGGTCGATCGTCCCTGCCGCCAGGGCCGCCGCGAGTTCCGGCGAAGAGGCGCAGACCAGCGAAATCTCCACCTGCGGATAGGCTTCAGCGTAGGTTTTCAAAACAGGTTGCAGCAATGTGCCGACAAGATCGTAGGGCACGCCGATCCGCACCCCGCCGGCGACCGCCTTGCCGCTTATCTCCGCCAGGATCTCGTCATTGAGCCGCAAGAGACGCCGGCCCTTGTCGAGCAGCCGTTCGCCCGAACGCGTCAGTCTCAAGCCGCGGCGGTCGCGCTCGAACAACATCTGGCCAAGGATCTCCTCCAGCCGCTTGATCTGCTGGCTGACGGCCCCCTGGGTCAGATTGAGGGCGTTGGCCGCGGCCGTCATGCTGGCTTTTTCGGCCGTCGTCACGAAGGTGCGGACAAGTGTGGTGTCGAGATCGCGGAACATCGCTGCATTATAATCACTAATGCAGACCATATCCAACATTGCATTTACTGATAGCGCCCAGCGCCTAACATGCAGGCTCCTTCCACCGTGGAGGCTTTGGATGTCCGAAACCATCATCCCCCTTGTCCTGTTCGCGTTGATCTCGACCTCGACGCCCGGCATCGCCACGACGCTGTCGACGGCATCCGGGGCGCAGTTCGGCTTTCGCCGATCGGTGCCGCTGATGGCCGGCAGCGCCGCGGGACTGGCGTCAGTAGCGGCGGCGGGTGCTGCCGGCCTGGCCGGGCTGATCGCCGCCGTCCCCTCGCTCCAGCTTGCGATGAAGATCGCCGGCTCGCTCTATCTGATCTGGCTGGCGATCAGGATCGGCCGCAGCGGCCCGCCCAAGCTCGACGTGAGCATGGCTAGGCCGAACAGCTTCTTCGGCGGCGCCGGGATTCAGTGGATGAATCCCAAGGGTTGGGCAATGGGCCTGGGTGCGGCCGCTTCCTTCGCGGCGCTTGCCGACGGCCCCTTGCAGTTGGCATTGCTGCTCGGCGCCGTGTTCGGCCTTGCCGCGGCCGTCTCGCTGTCGCTCTGGTGCGTAGCCGGCACGCTGCTGGCACGTTTGCTCCGAACCGAGCGGCAATGGCGCGCGCTCAACATCGTGCTTGGCCTGCTGCTGGCCGCCTCCATCCTGCAGATGTGGCGGCCAGCCTGAGACCGGCAAGTCCTTCAGGTTTGCGAAGTCTATTCCGCCGGCATGGCGACCGGGCGGGCGAGCGCGCGACCCGCGAGCACCACACCCAACCCGACGATCGGGAATACAGCCGCGACCAGACCGAGATCGGCCGGCGCGCCGAAGCGCAGCACCGCGCCCCCGACCACCGCGCCAAGGGCGACGCCGAAATAGAGCGCCGAGGCGTTGAGCGAGAGCACGATCGGGGCGGCATCGGGCGCTATTTTGATGATCCGGCTCGCCTGGGCCGGCGGGAAGGCCCAGCCGACGATGCCCCACGGCACCATCATGCCCATCAGCGCCGGCCCGGCGATCGAATGCGGCAGGAAGGTCGGGATCAGCGAGAGGGTAACGAGCATCGCTGCGCTCAGCCCCAGCGACCAGCAAACCGTGCGCGCCGCGCCGAAACGGTCCGCCGCCTGGCCGCCGGCGATGTTGCCGATGACGGCGCCAACGCCGAATGCGAGCAGCATGCCGGGAAGCGCCAACGGACTGAGGCCGCCGCCCTCGATCGCCAGAGGCGCGATGAAGGCAAAGACGGTGAAGGCGCCGACCAGCGCCAGCACGGTCGTGACCAGGATCGGCAACACGCCGGGACGGACCGCCGCCGCCAGCCGCGCCTTGAGCGGCAACCTGGTGCCGACAATGCCGCGCGGCAGCCGCCACCACAGGATCGCGCCGGCAAGCGCGCCGAGGCCGGCAATGGCAAAGAAGGTGCCGCGCCAGCCGGCAATCGCCGCCACCAGCGCGCCGAGCGGTGCGCCGACCGCGACCGCCACCGTGGTGCCGCCGACCACGACCGCGATGGCGCGGGCCTGTGATGGTCGTCGACCAGCGCCACGGCGGTGCCTTGCGCAGTTGCCGCGAACAGGCCGGACGACAGCGCCATGACGATGCGTGCGATGAGCAGCAATTCGAAGGACGAGCTTAGCGCCGCGACGATATTGCCGATGACGAAGAACACCAGCGTCCACAGGATGACGCGCCGCCGGTCCCACTCGCCGGTTAGCGTCGCCAGGATCGGCGCGCCGATCGCATAGGCGAGCGCGAAGGCGGTGATCAGCGAGCCGGCGAGCGGAACGGAGATGCCGGCATCCGCGGCAATATCGGGAAGAAGGCTGGAGATGACGAAGCCTTCGGTCGAGATCGCAAACGATCCGAGCGCAAGCCAGAAGATCCGCTTGTCCATGGGATATGTCCTTTGTTCAAAAGTTATTGAACAATTGGACATGAAGGGGCATGATGTCAACGGAACTTGGGCAAATTAGCGGAACCCTGCTGACAGCTCTGTGTCAGGACGGCGTAGAAACCGGGAAGCTGCGTAACCAAGCAAGAAGCGGAGACGCGTTGAAGTTGGTTCCGTTTGCGCTTAATTCTCAACCATGACCTTGCCTCATCCGACCGCCGATCAGATCAGCCTGCCGATCGTGCTTGCCGTGCTCGGCGACCCGACCCGGCTGGCAATCGTGCGCTTTCTCGCCAGCAAGGAAGGCGTGCCGATGAACTGCGGCAAGTTCCTCGACCTCGCCTCCAAGACCAATCTCAGCTACCACCTCGCCAAGCTGCGCGAGGCTGGCGTGACGCGCACCGAAGCGGTCGGCACCAGCCGGCTGATCACCCTGCGCCGCGACGACCTCGACAGGCGCTTCCCCGGCCTGCTCGACAGCGTGATCGCGGCCGCCGGCGAGGACAAGGCGCTTCCAGCGGTCGGCACCGCCGATGCGGAGATCGACGCCTGATGCGCATTGCCGTTCTGGCCGATATCCATGGCAACGTGCTGGCCCTCCAGCCTGCCGGATCGCGTTGTGCGGCAATAGCCATCGCAGCGAGCTCATCCGCATTCCCGCCGGCGCATGTCTCTGAGCAGGACAGCCGGCATGCGCGCTACGGCATCGTCGAGATGGATGCCTCCCGGCCGCTCCGAGGCGATCGCCATCGCCTACGATCATGAAGCTGCCGCAAAGCAGGCCGAACAAGCGGACGACTGGAATGGGCGCACGCGCCGCGGACCGGATTTATAAAGATTGAGCGAAGCTCATATCCATGATTGAGCGAAGCTCATAATCTGATTGAGCGGAAACGCCAGGATTGCAGTGCATTAAGGATGAAGCGTAAAGTCACGCTCCGATCGACATTGCTGATCGCCGCTCCTTTGCTGCTGGCCGCCGTGCCGGCTTTGGCCCAGGACGCGCCAGCCGCGATCATTTCAATCATCGGCGGCCTTGCGCCGGACGATCTCCTCAACATCCGCGCCACCGCTTCACCAGATGGAAAGGTCGCGGCGCGCCTGCCCAACGGCGCAGCCGTGAAGAATTACGGCTGCAAGACCGTCAATAACTATCCCTGGTGCAAGGTCGAGGACACGCAGGACGCGCATATCGTCGGATGGGCGCCGGCCCGCTATCTCAGCCCCAACAACCCGGCCCCGGCGCCCGAGGATGCAGCCGTGCCGGCAACTGACGCCGGCCCGCCACAGGAAGCGAACGCGCCCGAGCCCTCTGAAGAACCGCAGCCGGACATCGCCGCGCGCCTGGGTCGCAGCGAGCCGGCCGATCCGCCATCCGCGGCCGATATCAGCGCCGTCGCCATGCAGGATGCCTACGCCCTCGCCTTCGCCGCCTCGGCAATCACGGAGTCCGACACCCCTGCCCCAGACGCCGCCGACGGCATCCCCTGCGCGCGCCGGATCGGCCAGCCGATGACCCGCTGCCTGATCAGCGTCGCACATGAGGCCGGCGACAGCGTCGTGACCGTGACCTGGCCGGACGGCGGCACGCGCATCATCCACTTCCATGACGGCAAGCCGGCCGGCTCTGACTCCTCCGACGAATTCCGCTTCACCCGCGAAGGCAGCCTGAACATGATCCGCATCGGCGTTTCGGAGCGCTTTGAGATCACGGATCAGCTGGCCCTGGGGAAGCGATAGGCTGAAGACGCCGGCGGGACAGCGCCCCCCTCTGTCCTGCCGGACATCTCCCCCACTTGGGGGGGATCGGCTGTTTTGGCGCCTCGCTTTTTCTTCACCGTCGAAAATTGGCGAAAGCAGTCGTGGCGTCCAATCTCCCCCCTCGTGGGCGAGATGCCCGGCAGGGCAGAGGGGGCGCGAAGGAATGAGACGCCTGTTTTGTTCCGTCACGCCAACCCGCAAAACCCTCATTTTCGGGGTTACATCCGCCAAAACTCTTCCCTATAAGGCCCTCCTAGCCTGATACCAGAATCGCAAGCACAACCGGCCGGGTCCTCCCCGCCCGGTTTTTCGTGCAAGCCGCTCGCCGAACGGAATCCACAGACCATGCCAAGACGCACCGACATCAAGTCGATCCTGATCATCGGGGCCGGCCCCATCGTCATCGGCCAGGCATGCGAGTTCGACTATTCCGGGACCCAGGCCTGCAAGGCGCTGAAGGAAGAGGGTTTCCGCGTCATCCTGGTCAACTCCAACCCGGCCACGATCATGACCGATCCGGAGCTGGCCGACGTCACCTATATCGAACCGATCACGCCGGAAGTGGTGGCGAAGATCATCGCCAAGGAGCGCCCCGACGCGCTGCTGCCCACCATGGGCGGCCAGACGGCGCTCAACACCGCGCTGTCGCTGCGCCGCATGGGCGTGCTCGACCGCTACAATGTCGAGATGATCGGCGCCGATGCGCATGCCATCGACAAGGCCGAGGACCGCGCGCTGTTCCGCCAGGCGATGAGCAAGATCGGGCTGGAGACGCCGCGCTCGATGCTGGCCAACGCCACAGAAGTCAAGGACGCCGACCGCAAGATCCACGAGGCCGAGCGCGCCGCGCTCAAAGCCGAGAACCCCGAAAACCTCGATGCCGCGCTCGATGCTTTGGAGACGCGCTGGAATCTCGGCGAAGGCGACCGCAAGCAGCGCTATATCAGCCACGCCATGGCGATCGCGGCGCAAGCGCTCGACCATGTCGGCCTGCCGGCGATTATCCGCCCCTCCTTCACCATGGGCGGCACCGGCGGCGGCATCGCCTACAACCGCGCCGAATTCTACGACATCGTTCAGTCCGGCCTCGACGCCTCGCCCACCACGGAGGTGCTGATCGAGGAGAGCGTGCTCGGCTGGAAGGAGTATGAGATGGAAGTGGTCCGCGACAAGGCGGACAACTGCATCATCATCTGCTCGATCGAGAACCTCGACCCGATGGGCGTGCACACCGGCGACAGCATCACCGTCGCGCCGGCCCTGACCTTGACCGACAAAGAGTATCAGATGATGCGCAACGCCTCGATCGCGGTGCTGCGCGAGATCGGCGTCGAGACGGGCGGCTCCAACGTCCAGTTCGCCGTCAACCCGGCCGACGGCCGCCTCGTGGTCATCGAGATGAACCCGCGCGTCTCGCGCTCGTCCGCGCTCGCGTCGAAGGCGACCGGCTTCCCGATTGCCAAGGTCGCGGCAAAGCTTGCCGTCGGCTACACGCTGGACGAGCTGGAGAACGACATCACCGGCGGCGCGACGCCGGCCTCGTTCGAGCCGTCGATCGACTATGTGGTGACCAAGATCCCGCGCTTTGCCTTCGAGAAATTCCCGGGCGCCGAGCCGGTGCTGACCACCGCCATGAAGTCGGTGGGCGAGGTGATGGCCATCGGCCGCAGCTTCCAGGAATCGCTGCAAAAGGCGCTGCGCGGACTGGAAACCGGCCTCACCGGCCTCGACGAGATCGAGATCCCCGGCCTTGGCTCGGCAGACCACGTCGACGACCGCAACGCCATCCGCGCCGCGCTCGGCACGCCGACCCCCGATCGGCTGCGCATGGTGGCGCAGGCGATCCGCATGGGTACCTCGCTCGAAGACGTGCACGCCATGTGCAAGATCGACCCGTGGTTCCTCGAGCAGATCGCCGGCATCATCGCCATGGAAGAGCGCATCCGCGAGCACGGCCTGCCGCAGGATGCGCCGAACCTGCGCATGCTGAAGGCGATGGGCTTCTCCGACGCACGCCTGGCGTCGCTGACCAGAACCGACGCGGAAGTCATTCAGAAGACCAGGCAAAAGCTCGGCGTTCATCCGGTCTATAAGCGCATCGACACCTGCGCCGCCGAGTTCGCCTCGCCGACCGCCTATATGTACTCGACCTATGAGACGCCCTTCGCCGGCGAGCTCGCCAACGAGGCGCGCGTCTCGTCGCGCAGGAAGGTCGTCATCCTCGGCGGCGGCCCGAACCGCATCGGCCAGGGCATCGAGTTCGACTATTGCTGCTGCCATGCCGCCTTTGCGCTGCGCGACGCCGGCTTCGAGGCGATCATGGTCAACTGCAACCCGGAGACCGTGTCGACCGACTACGACACATCCGACCGGCTCTATTTCGATCCGCTGACGCCGGAGGACGTGCTGGAGATCCTGCGCGCCGAGCAGGCCTCCGGCGAGCTGGTCGGCGTCATCGTCCAGTTCGGCGGCCAGACGCCGCTGAAATTGGCCGACGCGCTGGAGAAGGCCGGCATCCCGATCCTCGGCACTTCACCCGACATGATCGACCTTGCGGAAGACCGCGACCGTTTCCAGAAGCTGTTGCACAAGCTCGGGCTCACCCAGCCGAAGAACGGCATCGCCTATTCGGTCGAGCAGGCGCGCCTCGTCGCTGCCGAGCTCGGCTTTCCGCTGGTGGTGCGCCCGTCCTATGTGCTCGGCGGCCGCGCCATGCAGATCATCTACAACGAAGGCATGCTGCAGACCTATCTGCTCGACACCGTGCCCGGCCTGGTGCCGGAGGACATTAAGCAGAAATACCCGGCCGACAAGACCGGCCAGATCAACACGCTGCTCGGCAAGAACCCGCTTTTGTTCGACACTTATCTGACCGGCGCCACCGAGGTCGATGTCGACTGCCTCTGCGACGGCAAGGAAACCTTCGTCTCCGGCATCCTGGAGCACATCGAGGAGGCCGGCATCCATTCGGGCGACAGCGCCTGCTCGCTGCCGGTGTATTCGCTGCAGCCGGAACTCGTCGACGAGCTGGAACGCCAGACCGCCGCACTTGCCCGGGCGCTCAATGTCGGCGGCCTGATGAACGTGCAATACGCCATCAAGGACGGCACGGTCTATGTGCTTGAGGTGAATCCCCGCGCCTCGCGCACCGTGCCCTTCGTCGCCAAGACCATCGGCCGTCCCATTGCGAAAATCGCCGCCCGCATCATGGCCGGCGAGACGCTGGAAAACGCCTTCGCGCATTACGGCGCCATGCCTGACGCGCGCAATCCCGGCCATATCGCGGTCAAGGAAGCCGTCTTCCCCTTCGCCCGCTTCCCCGGCGTCGACATATTGCTCGGGCCGGAAATGCGCTCGACCGGCGAGGTGATGGGCCTCGACCGCGACTTTGCGCTGGCCTTCGCCAAGAGCCAGCTAGGGGCGGGTGTTGATCTCCCCCGCGCGGGCACGCTGTTCGTCTCGGTGCGGGACGAAGACAAGAAGGGAATTCTGCCCGCCGTAAAACGCCTCGCCGAGCAGGGCTTCAAGGTGCTTGCCACTTCCGGCACCGCCCGCTTCCTCGCCGAGAACGGCGTGACGGCGGAAAAGATCAACAAGGTACTCGAAGGGCGCCCCCACATCGAGGACGCCATCCGCAATCGCCAGGTCCAGATCGTCTTCAACACCACCGACGGCCAGAAAGCCGTGTCGGACTCGAAGTCGCTCCGCCGCGCGACGCTGATGCAGAAGGTGCCGTATTACACCACGCTGTCGGGTGCTGCGGCCGTGGCCGAGGCGATCGCGGCGCTAAGGGCGGGGAACCTCGAGGTCCGGCCGTTGCAGGAGTATTTTGGGTAAGGGCAACTTTGGCAGGGTAAGGAACATCACCAATTTAAAGGTATAATGTTTAGGTAATTTGCTTTCACAGAGGCGCAGTTTAGTTCGCGGCTGCCGCATCCACAGAGCCAGCTTGCGGGAATTCGCCAAGATATTGGAGCGATGCTGCCAATCCCCCCGATGTCCGGCAGGACAGAGGGGGATTGGCAGCTTCGCCGCCTCGCCGATCCTGCACCGTTGGCGATTGGCGAAAGCCGCGATGACGGCTGATCTCCCCACTTGGGGGGGGAGATGTCCGGCAGGACAGAGGGGGGCGCCGTAGAGCGCGACTTCGTGCCCGTTCATCTCAGCGCAGTTTGGTACCGGCACCGATTAGCAACTCCGGAACCCCGCTTCCCCGCATTCTGCCCTCAGGCTAAAAATCTGCGATGGGTGACATCTCCGAAGACGAAATCGATCTGCGCTGCCCGCAGGTGGTCGCCGACAACGCCACCAAGGGGCTGCGCCTGCGCAAGCAGTTCGGCCGCGGCGGCACCGAGATCGGCGTCGCGAGGGCGACGGAGTTGAAGAACCGCAAGAACCTTTCACCCTCGACCATCCGCCGCATGGTCAGCTATTTCGCCCGCCATGAGGTCGACAAGCGCGGCAAGAACTACGGCAACGAGGAAAATCCCTCTGCCGGCTACATCGCCTGGCTGCTGTGGGGCGGCGACGAAGGCCGCGCCTGGGCGCTGGAGATGAAGAAGAAAGTCGGCAACGCGCCGGACATCTGAGCAGCAGCCGGCTCTTCGTGGAACTGCTTCACAAAAACCCTATGAACCGCCCGGCGAAAAGCACGCAGGTCCACAGGCCGACCGAAATCACGGCCAGGACGGCCGCGATGCCCCCGGCCGACTCGGCCACCCCGCTCGTGCGGGTCAAGCGCGTGAAGGCGAGGAAATTGGCCCCCGCCAGCAGGATCAGCGTTATCTTGGCAAGGAAGATCGGCATCGCCGCATAGGTGCCCGCCTTTACCGAAAACAGCAGCGCCCCGGTGATGATCGCGCCGCCAAACGCCCCAAGGGCTACGCGGCGCAGCAGCGCGACGAACGGCGCGTGGGGCAGCGAGCGGAAGGCGCCAAGGACGCTGAAATCCATGAGGCCGACGCTGGTGAGCAGCGCGCCGACCGCCATGATGTGCAGCGCATTGACGATCGGATAGGCGACGAAGGAGGCTTTCAGCCCCCGCACCAAGGCAAGCTGCTCGATGCCGGCCAGAAACTCCGCCATCTAGGCCGGCGGCAGGCGGTCGGGATAGACGTCGTAGCGCTTGCCGCCGACGATGATGCGCACCGCCTTCATGCGCTTTTCCGCCTCCTCGCGCGAGCGATGGCCGATCGCCGTCACCGCGTCGCCGACCTTGGCGACCTCCTCGGTGAAGCCGGCGGCGATGGTGCGGGCCGGCGGCGCCATCTCCACCCGCCACACCTCCCCCTTCGCATCGACGTCCAGCGTCGCATGCGGATTGCCGATATAGATCGCCGCGATCTTGCCCTTGAGCTCGAAGAAGTCGTCCTGCGTCCACGACCAGCCGTGATGGGCATAGGCGGCAGTGCCGGCAGCAAACATCAACGCCGCCGCCAGCACGACGCCCTGCATATGGTTCAACGGTGACTTCATCGCCCGTCTCCTCCACTCCTCCTGCCAGGTCGAAAGTAGGCTACGGCCCGGCCAGGTCAAATCACATCGGAGCGTAAGCCCGGCATGGCACGAATTTCGGGTCCGCGGCGTCCACAGCACGATCAGGCCTTGCTACAGGCCTTCATGCTCCCCATTTTCGCTTCTCCAGGCCGCTCTTCGCATGCATCGGAGGCGGTCGAACTCACGTCTGAGCGAGGCAAACCATGAGCAGCATGAGGGACCGTCAGGAAGGCTTCGAAAAGAAATTCTCAATGGACGAGGAGACGAAGTTCAAGGCCGTGGCGCGCCGGAACAAGCTGCTCGGCCTGTGGGCCGCCGAAAAGCTCGGCAAATCCGGCGTGGATGCCGACGCCTATGCGAAAGAGGTGGTGCGCGCGGATTTCGAGGAAGCGGGCGACAACGACGTGTTCCGCAAGGTCCGTGCCGACTTCGACGCGGCGGGCGTCGTCCAGTCGGATGCCCAGATTCGCGAGGCCATGGACGAGTTGCTGGCAACGGCGGTCGAGCAGATCAAGGCGAGCTGAGGACCCGCTGCGGGGGGCAGAAACCACCCCTCACCCGTAATGCGCCACCGCCAGTTCCTTCACATGCTTCTCGTGCATTTTCAGCACCGGCAGAGTCTTCTTGGCGAATTCCTTCAGCGCCGGGTCGTCGCCGGAATTGGCATAGGTGCTGAACAGCGCGACCGCGTCCCTGTGCGCATCCATCTGCATCTTGATATACTTCCGGTCGAACTCCGTGCCGCTCGCCTGCTTCAGCTCGCCTAGCATCTGCTGTTCCTTAGGCCCCAGAGCGGGGCCGGCCGACTTGATAGAAGCCGTCGTCTGGCCCTGGCTCATCGCCGCCTTGAAATCCTCCCCTGCCTTGGTGTGGTCCCTGACCATCTCGTTGGCAAAAGCCTTGACTTCGTCCGACTGCGACTTCTCCTCGGCCAGCCTGCTCGCCTGGATTTCGAACTCGTTGGCATTGGGTACGGTGGTGACGAAAGTCTGCGTGTCGACCTTGTTGTCTGCCGCCATTGGCGCGACATCGTTGCTGTCGCTCGACTGAGCAAGGGTGGCCGGCGCGCCGGCAACGAGCGCCATGGCGGCCGCGGTCAGAAGTGTTTTCATCTGGAATCTCCGATCAGCCCCTTGCACTTCCAACGCGAAATGGCGCTGCCGGTTGCGTTGAGGGCGTGAAGGAGGCCGTGTTGAGTCAGGGTCAGGCCGAGCCGAGGATGGTCGTACCGAGAACCGGAGCGTGCTTGAAGTACGTGAACACCGAAGCGCAGGACACCGCCATTCGCAGCCCGGCATCACCTGAACATCAGCACGGCCTATCCCTTCACGCCGCCGGTGGTTAGGCCGGAAACGATCTTGCGTTGGAAGATCAGCACCAGCACCACCAGCGGCACCGTGACGATCACCGAAGCGGCCATGATGTTGCCCCAGGGGATCTCGAACTGCGAGTTGCCGGAAAGCAGCGCGATCGCCACCGGCACCGTGCGCTGCGCGTTGTTGGAGGTGAAGGTCAGCGCAAACAGGAACTCGTTCCATGCGCCGATGAAGGCGAGCAGCCCTGTCGTCGCCAATGCGGGCCACATCAGCGGCAGGAAGACGCGAGTGACGATGATCCATGGCGTCGCGCCGTCGAGGATCGCCGCTTCCTCGATTTCGACCGGCAGGTCGCGCACGAAGGCGGTGAGCACCCAGACGGTGAACGGCAGCGTGAAGATCATGTAGGAGAAGATCAGTGCGATGAGCGAATTGTAGAGGCCAAAGGCGCGGATGATCTCGAACAGGCCGGCCAGCACCGCGACCTGCGGAAACATCGACACCGATAATATGGCAAGCATCAGCGCCGAACGGCCGCGAAACTGGACGCGTGCCAGCGCATAGGCGGAGGTCACGCCGAGCAGCAGCGAGATGAGCACGACGGCGCCCGAGACGACCAGCGAATTCAGGAGATTGCGCAGGAAGGGACCTTCGACCAGCACGTTCCTGTAGTTGGCGAGGCTTAACGCCTGCGGCCAAAGGCTCGCCTCGAACAACTCTGTGCCGGATTTCAGGCTGGTGACGATGGCGTAATAGAGCGGAAACACCGCGACGAAGACGATTGCCCCCACCAGCAGGAAGAAGCCCAGGCGCTTCAACATCGCCATCTCAGCGGCCTCCTTCCAGCTCTATCCGGCCGATGCGGATGTAGCAAATGGTGAGCAGGGCGACGATCAGGAAAAGCAGCGTCGAGCCGGCCGAGCCATAGGCGAACTTGTCGAACTCGAACAGGTTCTCGCGCACGAACACCGACATCGATTTGGTGTGCACGTTGTTGGGCGTCAGCACGTAGATCAGGTCGAAGATGCGTAGCGCGTCGAGCGCGCGGAAGATCACCGCAACCATGACCGCCGGGCGGATGAGCGGCAAGGTCACCTTCCAGAAGATCTGCCACGGATTGGCGCCGTCGAGCCTGGCGACCTCGATAACATCGCGCGGCAGCATCTGCAGCGCGGCCAGGAAAAGCAGCGCCATGAACGGCGTCGTCTTCCAGATGTCGACGATCAGCACCGCGATCATCGCCGTGTCGGCGCTCGCGGTCCAGGCGATTTTCGCGTCGATCAGGCCGAGATTGAGCAGCACCGCATTGATGATGCCGAAGTGGTCGTTGAGCATCCACTGCCACATCTTGGCCGAGACGATGGTCGGGATCGCCCATGGAATGAGGATCGCCGCCCTGACGATGCCGCGGCCTCTGAAGTCGGCGTTGAGAACGAGCGCCACGATCATGCCGAGGACCGTTTCACAGCCCACCGAGACTACGGCGAAGAGCAGCGTGTTCCAGACGGCGCGCCACCAGACCGGATCGGCGAGCAGCCCGTCATAGAGCACGCGGCCGCTCGGCATGCTGAGCACCGAGAAATAATTGTCGAAGCCGATCCATTGGCGAGCGTCGAGATCGGCCAGCGAGGCGTCGGTGAAGCTGTAGTAGAAAGTGCGCAGGAGCGGCCAGCCGGCGACGGCGGCAAGGACCAGAAGCATCGGCGCCAGAAACAGCCAGGCCGAGCGCACGCGTTGCCGCATCAGGCGCGAGCGGCTCACAGGCATCGCCCTCACCAGCCCTTGCCCTTCAGCCTGGTCAGCCTGGCTTCCAGATCGGCCAGATTGTCGGCGGCGCTGCCGTCGCCCGACATGGTGTTGTGGACGGCCGTCCAAAACTGGCTCGAGGCTTCGTTGTACTTGATTTTGGCGACCGCCGAAGGGCGCGGCGCCGCGTTCAGAAATATCTGCTTCCATCGCGGGACGATCGGCTGTTCCCTGGCGATATCGGGATCGTCATAGAGCGCTTTGATGGTGGGCAGGTTGGACGTCCTCAGCGTCCGATACTTCTGCATCTCGGGCGAGGCGATGAACTTCACCAGATCGATCGCCGCGTCCTGGTGCTTGGAATATTTGGAAACCGCGAGGTTCCAGCCGCCGAGCGTTGCCGTCGGCCGGGCGTCTTCGCCGGTTCCTGCCGGCAGCGGCGCCACATCGAACTTGCCCTTGATCGGTGAGGTCTCGCTGTTGCCGAGCGCATAGGCATAGGGCCAGTTGCGCATGAAGACGGCATTGCCGGTCTGCCAGACGCCGCGCGATTCCTCTTCCTGGTAAGCGAGCACGCCCGGCGGCGCAATGGTGCCGATCCAGCCCTTGACCATGTCGAGCGCGGCCGCGGCTTGTCGATTGTTGATGGAGACCGTGCCGTTGGGCTCGATGATCTGGCCGCCGCCATTCGACCTCACCCATTCGAGCGCGTCGCAGGTCAGCCCCTCATAGGCGTTGCCCTGGAAGACGAAACCCCACAGGTCCTTGTTGCCGGCGGTGCGCTCCTTGTCCATGACGAGCTTGGCGGTGTCGGCCAGTTCCTGCCAGGTGGTCGGCACCTTGGCGCCATATTTGTCGAGCAGATCCTTGCGGTAATAGAGTGCCGGCGCGTCGGTGAAGATCGGCAGCGCCACCAGCTTTCCGTTCACGGTCTGCGACTGGATGATCGACGGGAAGTGCTCGGCCACGATATCCCTGGTCGCCGCAGTGAGATCGACGAGTTGGCTGGCAAGCTGCGGCGCCCAGATCACGTCGGTCTGGTAGACGTCGATGTCGCTGTTTCCCGCCGCGAGCCACAATCTGAACTGACCGAACTGGTCGGTGCCCGACGGCGGTATCACCACGATGTCGACCTTGTTGCCGCTCTGCTTCTGGTAGCGGTCGAGTATCTCGCGCAAGACCTTGATGCCGTTGCCCGTGTCGCCCGACACGATCGACAGCTCGACCGCGCGAGCCGGCGCCACCGCGAGCATCGCGCCGACGGCAAGTGCGAGGAATGCGCGGTAAAATTTCATGCTGGTGGGCCTCGCCTCGGAACCGTCCACGCGGACCTTGCCGCGTCGGCTGATGATGACCCTCCGCCCGCATTGAATGCGGAGCGACGCTTCGGGGTTCCCGACATGGCCATCGGGGACGGTCCGGGAGCGGACTGACCCCAGTCACTCAGTTAAGGGAGATCTCGCGATTGGCCGCAGGCCCAAAGCGGGCGGGCTCCGAAACCCGCCGCCCCGGAGCCCGCCTTGGAGTGGCTGACGCATGCCGGCACAGCCTCTCCGACGCCTTGCCAGCGTCGATCCGCCGATCGGCCGCCCTGCACCACGACGCATTAGCATGTCCTAACGTCAGCTTGTGTGAAGCGGTTCACAATGCGCCCTGCATTCGGTTGTGTCGCTGAAGGCGAATGCTGCGAAGCGCCTAGCCTTCCCAGGCCACCGGAACCATGCCGAGCCGCTCGTAAAGCCTGAAGGCTGCGGGGTTCTTCACCGTGTTGGTCTTAAGGTCGACATGGGCTGCACCCCTGTCGCGGAAAGTCAGGAACACGTGCCGCATCAGCGCCTCGCCGATGCCGTGCCTTCGCGAGTCCGGATGAACGGCGAGATCCTTGACGAAGCCCGACGCCCAGCAAAGCGCGGCACCCGCCAGCAGCCCCTTGCCGTCGATGACCAGGAAACAGAGGTCCGGATCGAACTCGGCATCGCCAGAGATGCGCGGCCACCATTCGTCGAACGGACCTTCGGCGCCGTCGTCGAATGCCTCTTCCAGCAGTGCGTGCAGGGCCTGCGCATCCCTGTGCTCGAACGGGCGCATAACGAAGCCTTCCGGCCAATGCGGCGCGGTCAGCGCATCGTCGAGAAGCTTGCGAAGGTGGACATCGTTGGGGGTCGGCGGCCGACGACTGTCAGTGTCACGCATGCAACTGCCCCAAAAGACCGATGGGACGCGCCTCGTTGCCGGCGCTCAGGCGCCTGGCTGCAGGCGGCGGCGGTCGACGCCGAGACCCGTTTGATCGAGCAGGCCCTTGCGCTTGGCGTCGTAATAATAGCCCGTCTGATAGAGCTGGTCGGCCCGCTTGGCGTTGCCGCCCGAGACCAGCCAGGCGCCGCGCAGATATTTGACAGCGTATTTGAGATTGGTCTCGGCGTCGAACAGGCCGGCTGCCGGCCCGTCATAGCCCATGCCGCGTGCCGTCGCGTGCTTGATCTGCATCAGCCCCCAATGACCGTGATTATAGGCCTTCGGATTGAAGGTGCTCTCACGGTTGACGACATGGCGCACCAGATCGACCGGCACTTCGTAGATCGCCGAATATTTCTCGATCAGCCGCTCGATCTCGGCGCGCGGACCCGTGGCATCCTGTTGGGGGCCCGGTTGGGCAAGCAGCGCCGGGTTCTGCGGCATCACATAGGCGACCTGCTGCACGCCCGGCATGGGAACCACCTTCGCAGATTGGCCGGTGACCGGCATGGCAACAGCGGCAGTCCGGTAGACGGCGGCCTGCTTGAGCGCACCGGGGCCGGTCGGCGATGCGCCGGCCATCAGCACGGGCGGCGGCGGAAACTGCCCGGCCACGGGTGTCGAGCCGGCGAACGCGGCAGGTTGCGCCGGCGGCGGGAGGGCGGCGCCGGGCTGCGCGGGCGGCGGCAACGGCGCGCCAGCCGTCGTCGCGCCAGGCGCCGTCGCCCCAGGTGCCGTCGTCAGGGCCACGGCATCGCCGGTCAACGCCGCCGTTTGCACCTGAGCGAGGCCGGAAGGCTCCGGCAGCACAGCAACGGTTTCGGGCAGCGCGATGGTTGGTGTGTCGTCCTCGGCGGCCGGCGTCGATGCCGCCGCAAGCGCCGGCGAGGGTTTCATCTGTGAGGTCGAGGTACAGCCGCTGAGGCCGGCAGCGGCAACGAGCACGCCGATCGCGGTGAGGATGATTTTCGCTGCCAAGCCCTGCAGGTCCGATTGTCCGTTGTTGAAAAGTCCTTACACCAGCGATTCCAACCGGGCAATCAGGGCCAGTGTGCAGCTTTCGGGTGGCGAGACTCGAAGCAAACTGCGATATTGTTCCCCATCTGTACTGGAGATGTACCCGTTTTTCGCAGTTTGCGGAAAGGAGCGCACCCATGGAAAACGCATTGCCGATCACGGCCGGCCACGCAGTGTTAGAAACAGTGATCGGCTTCATGGGCATCGCCTGGAGCGAAAAGGGCCTGATCCGGCTCTGCCTGCCCGAGCGTAGCCGCGAAGCGGTCGAGCGCCGCCTGTTTCGCCATGCCGGCGTCTCTACCTCCACCGAACAGCCGCAATGGGTGGTCGAACTGATCGCCTCGATCAAGGCCTATGCGGCCGGGGAGGATGTCGATTTCTCCGGCGTGCCGGTCGATCTCGACGGCGTCGACGATTTCCGCCTCGCCATCTATGACGCTGCGCGCAAGCTCGGCTTCGGCGAGACCACCACCTATGGCGAACTGGCCAAGCGGGCCGGCCATGCCGGGCTTGCCCGCGAAACCGGTGCAGCCCTCGGCGCCAATCCGGTGCCGCTGGTCATTCCCTGCCACCGCATCCTTGCCGCGGGGGGCAAGATCGGCGGCTTCTCGGCTACTGGCGGCTCGGCCACCAAGGAGAAGATGCTGGCCATGGAAGGCGTGCGGGTCGGTCCGCCGCCGGCCGCTCAGGCATCATTCGCGTTCTGACACAGCTTGCCGAAAGGACTCTAATGGCGTGGGAAGATCCGCCGTCGGAAATGCCGGTCGAAGTCCGGCCGTTTGCAGATATAGACGGGGCAGGATTTAGTATCGGCGCTCGGCACATAGGCCCGCGCTCTCACCTCGCCCATGTTGCAGAAGCGCTCGTCCCGCACATAGCGGTCATAAAGCGGCAGTCCCGGCACGCGCGTCGACTGATAGCGCAGGATGACCGCGCCCTGCCTGGCGATCGTCGCCCGCACGCGGTCGCAGCTCATGCGCGTCGGGTCGTAGCGCGAGACGGCCTGCGCCTCGGCGGCCACCAACATCAGGCAGGCGGCAAGCAGAATTGTCCTCATGATCTTCTCCCGCAACAGCAAGCGCATCTTCCCTCCACAACGCATCCCCGGCTGCAAACCTTCCAAGCGCAGTGGGCTCCGTTGGACGCTATCGCGGCACATGCCGGTAACGCCATCTTGTTTTCGTTCGCGAACCATACTATATCCGGCGCATTGAATTTGGCCGATCGATCGGGCCGCGATCTTCGCGTTTGCTGACGTCTATCTCCAAAATTTCGATACCACCGGCCGGGCTTTGGTCCGGTCAAACGAAGCAAATGTGAAGGACTCTACATGGCAACTGGTACGGTTAAGTGGTTCAACGCCACCAAGGGCTACGGCTTCATCCAGCCCGACAATGGCGGCGCGGACGTTTTCGTCCACATCTCCGCCGTCGAGCGCGCTGGCATGACCACCCTCGTTGAAGGCCAGAAGATCAGCTTCGAGATCGAGCAGGACCGCCGCACCGGCAAGTCCGCTGCTGGGTCTCTCAGCAAGGCAGCCTGATTTGGCGCTGGCATTTTGCAGCCGGGCGTGATCGCCTGGCATTGCACAATGCGCCTAGTTAGCGACGCGCACCGGGCGAGAGCCTGGAGCGGGCGGCAAGTCACGGATGTACTGACGGTCGTGCGATAAGCGCGCCGGAGCGAAAGGACCCGACAAGCTGGAACAGCAGATAGCTGCCGGCCCGGCCCCAACGCTTCCGATCAGGCTACCGGCATAGGAAGGCGGGCATTGTCCCGCCTTTTTTGTTGCCTGAATTGGCAAGCCGCCGCCCGCGCTTGTGGTCCCACTTTGCTGCCGGCAAACTGCGTGACCAAAGGCAGTTCGCCGTACCGGCCGACAAGAACTTCACTTCGATGAGACCAATCCGCGACATCCATCCCTCCATTTCAAAAGGTGGGAGAGCTTTGGTCGGCGAGGATAGACGACACTTATCGGGCCTTGGCCCTCGAAAGCGCTGATGCTTCGACTGGATCTGGATCGGCACCCCATGCCGAATACGATCGTCTCATCAAATAGCCAGCATTCGGCGGCTGCAAAATGCTGCGGCATAGAAACAGACTACCCCACCCACTCGATCGGCACGTGCCCCTTGTCCGTCTCGACCCGCTTCAGCCACTCCACCACGGCCGGATAGGCGTCGAGCTGGAAACCGCCCATCTCGGCGGTGTGAGTGTAGGCATAGAGCGCAATGTCGGCGACGCTGTAGCTGGCGCCGGCAAAAAAGGCGTTCTGCTCCAGATACTTGTTCATCACGCCGAGCGCCTTGTTGCCGCGCTCCAAGGTCAGCGCCAACCGTTCCGGCGTCGCATCCTTCGCCCTCTCGGGAAATGTGAGCAGCGCCTTGCGCACCGCGATATAGGGCTCGTGGCTGTACTGCTCGAAGAACAGCCACTGATACGCTAGCGCCCGCTCATATCTGTCGGCGGGCAGGAAGCGCGTGCCTTCGGCGAGATAGAGCAGAATGGCGTTGGATTCAGCGATGCGTCGGCCGTCGTCGAGCTCGATCAGCGGCACCATCGCGTTGGGGTTCTTGGCGACATAGTCGGCCTTGCGCGTCTCCCCGGTGTGCGAGCTCACTTCGATGCGGGTGAAGGGAATGCCGAGCTTTGCCATCAACAGACGCGGCTTGTAGCAATTGCCGCTGTCGATCATGTCATAAAGGATCATGGCCCTCTCCGCGCGCGACGAACGATCAGCTGCCTCTAACTCGCCTGTGCGGGGTTCATCCAGTGATTTGTTTTTGAGTGAAAGCATCAGCGGCGCTGATGCAAAGGCACTACCTTGTTGTCCATGCCGAGCAGCGCATCGATCGCCAGCGGCTCTTCGTTGAAGATGGTGCCGGCGAGCGCCGGGCGGGCGAGGTGATATCCTTGCAGGAGGTCGACGCCGCCATCGAGCGCGACGCGCAGATGCGTGGCATGCTCGATGCCCTCGACCAGCACCTTGGCGCCGCGGTCGTGCAGCGTCGAAACCAGCGGCCGGAAGAACCGCTCGGCGGCGGCATGGCGGCAGAACTCGGCGAACCAGCCGCCGTCGATTTTGACGATGTCGGGCGACAGCAGGCCGATGCGCGCGTCGGTCGAATGTCCGGTGCCGAAGTCATCGATGGCGATGCGGACACCGCCACGCCTCATCTCGCGCACGAGGCGGGCGAGCACATGCTCGTCGGCTGCCTGCTCGGTGATCTCGCAGACCAGCATGGCCGGCTCGAGGCCGAAATCGCCGAGATGCCTGGCCATCAGCCGGATCTCGGCGAGCGCCCGTCCGAGATGATCGTTGATCATCGGATTGTAGTTGAAGAACAGGGTAAGGCCATCGACGCCGATGTTGCGGTAGTTGCCGAGATACAGCATCCGGCACATCGTCTCGACGAACAGACGGTCCTTTGCCGCAACGCTGTCGAAGAAAACTTGCGGCGCAACCGGCGTCGCGACGCGCCGCGGCTCGATCAGCGCCTCGACGGCGACGGGTTGCAGCGATCTGCCACGCGGCGCGAAGATCGGCTGGTAGGCGCTCCACAGCCGGAACTCGCCATAGACGCCGAATTGAAGGCCGATCTCGTCTTCGAAGATCGCTTCGGCGACACCACGCCGCCTTTCGGGGCGCTGCCTGTCGGGCCGCCCGATCATGGCGTCACCTTGCGCCCAAACGCCTTGGTCGGGCGAGCTGACGCCACCGGAGCGGGACTGGCGGCCGCGATCGTTTTGCCCTCCCCGGCCGCGGGCGCCTGCACGCTCTTGCCGAAGACGCGAAGACTGGTCGAGGCCAGCTCCGGCCGGGCAAGCACATAGCCTTGCACCATCGACGCCCCGGATTTCTCGGCGAGCTCGAGCTGCCAGCCTTCCTCGATGCCTTCGAAAACCGTGCGGATGCCCTGACTTTCGAAGCTCGTCACCATCGTTGTCAGCAGCGCGAATCCGGCTCCGGACTCCATCAGCTGCGTGATCCAGTTGGCGTCGAACTTGACGATGTCCGGCCGCAATTCCTTGATGCGGTTGATGTCGGATTCGTCGGCGCCGTAATCGTCGACGGCGATGCGGAACCCGTTGGCGCGCAGCGCCTCGACGAAGCTGTAGAGCGTTTCCTGCGAAGCCGATTTCTGCTCGGTGACCTCGCACACGATACGGCGCGGGTCGATGCCGGCCTCGTGCAGCACCAGCCGCATGTCGCGCAGCGCCTTGTCGACGATGGCGCGGTCGGTGAACACCGACGGATCGAAATTGACGAAAATCGACGCCTCTTGCGGCAGACAGCCGCCGGCGTTGAGCAGATGCAGCGTCCTGGTCAGCGCCTCGATATGCAGCCGGTCGCCTGCGGGGCAAGTGCCGAAGAAGCTCATCGGCGATTGCGGCTCACCGTCGCGGAACGGGCGGATAAGCCCCTCGAAGGCGACGAGCGAAAGCTTGCCTCCATCGAAGGCGAAGATTGGCTGGAAGGCGCTCTGCAGCGTGTAGATTCCCCAGACACCGCTTGAGGTGCCGTCATCATGACGGATGATACGGGCAAGCCCGATGCTGCGCGACAAAGGTCCCTCGCTCCGCAGAATAAGCGGAATTCGATCTGCCATCCTGCCAGCCAAGGGTTTACCGCTCGTTGATGAATTTATAGTTGCCGCTCACGCCACCTTGACCTCTGGATCACCCGACAATGCTTGCGCTTGGCCCGATGATGCGACATGAGAGGCGCCGCGGCCGCTCCTGGCCGCGCCCTTCTCTTGGAGACGCTCTGTCATGGCCTTTCTTGCCGACGCCCTTTCCCGCGTGAAGCCTTCCGCGACCATCGCGGTGACGCAGAAAGCGCGTGAGCTGAAAAATGCCGGCCGTGACGTCATCGGCCTCGGCGCCGGCGAGCCGGACTTCGACACGCCCGATAACATCAAGAACGCGGCGATCGAGGCGATCCGGCGTGGCGAGACCAAGTACCCGCCGGTCTCCGGCATCGCGCCGCTGCGCGAGGCGATCGCGAAAAAATTCAAGCGGGAGAACAATCTCGACTACCGACCGGAGCAGACCATCGTCGGCACCGGCGGCAAGCAGATCCTGTTCAACGCCTTCATGGCGACGCTGAACCCCGGCGACGAGGTCATCATCCCGCGCCCCTATTGGGTGAGCTACCCGGAAATGGTGGCGATCTGTGGCGGCACGTCCGTCTTTGCCGACACCTCGATCGACAACGGCTTCAAGCTAACGGCTGAGGTGCTGGAAAGGGCGATCACGCCGAAGACGAAATGGCTGCTGATGAACTCGCCGTCCAACCCATCGGGCGCCGCTTACACCGAGCGTGAACTCAGGGCCCTGGCCGACGTGCTGCTCAAGCACCCGCATGTCTGGACGCTGACCGACGACATGTATGAGCACCTGACCTATGGCGACTTCTTCTTCAAGACCATCGCCGAGGTCGAACCGAGCCTCTACGAGCGCACGCTGACCATGAACGGCGTGTCGAAGGCCTATGCCATGACCGGCTGGCGTATCGGCTACGCCGCCGGCCCGGTGCCGCTGATCAAGGCAATGGACATGATCCAGGGCCAGCAGACTTCCGGCGCCTGCACCATCGCGCAATGGGCGTCCGTCGAGGCGCTCAACGGCCCGCAGGACTTCATCGCCAAGAACAAGGCGATCTTCCAGGGCCGGCGCGACCTCGTCGTGTCGATGCTCAACCAGGCGCGCGGCATCTCGTGCCCATCGCCGGAAGGCGCCTTCTACGTCTATCCGTCCTGCGCTGAGCTGATCGGCAAGAAGACGAAGGCCGGCAAGGTCATCGACAATGACGAAGCCTTCTGCTCGGAGCTGCTCGACGCCGAAGGCGTTGCCGTTGTGTTCGGATCGGCCTTCGGCCTCGGCCCGAACTTCCGCATCTCCTACGCAACATCGGAGGCGCTGCTGGAGGAAGCCTGCACCCGCATCCAGCGCTTCACTGCGTCGCTGACCTGATCGGCAACGCCGCCATCCACAAAAACCCGGCTTCGCGCCGGGTTTTTGTTGGACGGCAATCAGCCGCCATACTGTTCGTCGGAGACCGCCTCGAGCCACTCGGCATGGACGCCGTCCAGCGCTTCCTGCATGGCGACATGCGTCATCGTGGTCTTCGGCCCGGCGCCGTGCCAGTGCTTTTCGCCCGGCGCGAAGGAGATGACGTCGCCGGCCCTGATCACCTCGATCGGCCCGCCCCACGTTTGCGCAAGCCCGGCGCCGGCGGTGACATAGAGCGTCTGGCCGAGCGGGTGCGTGTGCCAATGCGTGCGGGCGCCCGGTTCGAAACTGACCAGGGTCGCCCTCAGCCGCGCCGGCGCCTCCTTCTCGATGATCGGCGTCTGCAGCACCTTGCCGGTGAAATACTTTTCAGGCGCGATGATCGTCGGCACGCTGCCGCACGCAATGATCCTCATCGTAGAAACTCTCAAATCGTTAGGGACCGTCCGCCGCAGCGGGAGGTCAGTTTCTTGCTATATGGCGACCGACGCAATCGCCTTTGAGCGCTTGAGCCACCGGGCTGTTCGAAACCGAGCACAAAACCAAAGCCGGCGCATTTCCTATTTTCCTTGCCCTCTCCGCTAACCCGTGTGACGATGGCCTTGGCAGGTGGTGAGCAACAACCCCGCCCGCGACGGCTGAACAGGCCGGCCGCCGCTCCCAGGGAAACGCCTGAGTGGAGGTCAGCCATGGGTAATCGCGCCGGAGGACGACGCACGGGACCGAAATGCATCGCCATAGTCGGTCCCTTCGCAAGCGGTAAGACGACACTTCTCGAAGCTATCCTCGCCCGCACGGGCGCCATTCCCCGCCAGAATCCCGTCTCATCGGGCAACACGGTTTCCGATCATTCGCCAGAAGCCCGCGCCCACGCCATGAGCGTCGAGGCGACCTTTGCCACGACGGAATTCATGGGCGAGCAGTTCACCTTCGTCGATTGCCCCGGTTCCATCGAGTTCGCCTTCGAGGCGGAGCCGGTGCTTGCCGCCTGCGATGTCGCCGTGGTCGTGGCCGAAGCGGACGAAAAGAAGATACCCGCGCTTCAGCTCATCATGCGCAAGCTCGACGATCTCGGCGTGCCGCGCATCCTGTTCCTCAACAAGGTGGACAAGGCGGTCGCCGGCGTGCGCGAGACGCTAAAGATGCTGCAGCCGGCCAGCTCGGCGCCGCTGCTGCTGCGCCAGATTCCATTGCGCAAGGATGGTGTCGTCATCGGCTCGATCGATCTGGCCTTGGAGCGCGCCTATGTCTACCGGGAATATGCCGAAAGCCAGGTCGCCGAGATTCCGGACGACGACAAGGCGCGCGAGCTCGAGGCACGGTTCTCGATGCTGGAGACGCTGGCCGACCATGACGACCAGCTGATGGAGCAGTTGCTGGAGGAGATCGAGCCGCCGAAGGACGCGATCTTCGATGACCTTGCCGCTGACCTGCGCGCCGGCTCGGTGACGCCGGTGCTGATCGGTACCGCCGAGAAGGGCAACGGTGTGCTGCGCCTGTTGAAAGCTATCCGCCACGACGCGCCTGACGTCGAGGCGACGCGCAAGCGCCTTGGCGCGCCTGATGGCAGCCAGACGGTCGTGCAGGTGATGAAGACCATCCACACCGCGCATGGCGGCAAACTGTCTATTTCGCGTGTGCTTTCCGGCCAGGTGGCCGACGCGGCCGAACTCTTCCTCTCCAGCGGCGACACGACGAAGGTCTCCGGCATCTACAAGATGCTTGGCAAAGACCAGTTGAAGCTGCCGTCGGCCAAGGCTGGCGATACCGTCGCGCTCGGCAAGCTCGACAATGTCAGGACCGGCCAAACGCTGAGTTCGGCCAAGGGCGGCATCAAGCCGCTGATCGCCCTGGAGCCCCCGCAACCGGTGTTCGCATTCGCTCTGCGCCCCAAGGAGCGCAAGGACGAGGTCAAGATGTCGGCAGCGATCCAGAGGCTAGCCGAGGAAGACCCCTCGCTCAGCCTGCACCACAACCAGGATTCCGCGGAGACCATATTGTCGGGCCATGGCGAAATGCACCTGCGCGTCGTGCGCGAGCGGCTGGAGGGCAAGAACCAGATCCCGATCGATGGCCATTCGCCGGCGGTGCCCTATCGCGAGACGATCCGCAAATCCGCGCAGCAGCGCGGCCGCCACAAGAAACAGTCGGGCGGCCACGGCCAGTTCGGCGACGTGGTGATCGAGATCAAGCCGCTGCCGCGCGGCACGGGTTTCCAGTTCACCGACACCATCACCGGCGGCGTCGTGCCAAAAACCTACATCCAGTCGGTGGAGACCGGCATCCGCGACTATCTGAAATCCGGTCCGCTCGGCTTCCCGGTGGTCGATGTCGCCGTCAACCTTTCGGACGGCTCCTATCATGCCGTCGACTCGTCCGACATGGCCTTCCAGATGGCGGCCAAGCTGGCGATGAAGGAAGGCATGGCGGCCTGTTCGCCGGTTCTGCTGGAACCGATCATGAAGGTCGAGATCGTCACGCCTTCAGATGCGACCTCGAGGATTATCGCTTTGATCCCGCAGCGGCGCGGCCAGATCCTTGGCTATGACGCGCGGCCCGGCTGGCCGGGCTGGGACGTGGTCGAAGCGACCATGCCCCAGGCCGAGATCGGCGACCTGATCATCGAGCTGCGCTCGGCGACGGCAGGCGTCGCCAGCTACAAGGCCGTCTTCGACCATATGGCCGAGCTGACCGGGCGCCTCGCCGACGAGGCGATGAACGCCAACGGCAAGGCCGCCTGATCGGATCTTGTTGAAGACGCGAAAACGGCGCCCGGATCGTCCGGGCGCCGTTCTTATTGCGGACTGTCTTCCTTGGGAGGCAACGGCAGGTCCGCCGCATCAGGAAATGGATCGGACGCGGTAGCTGCCTGAGCCCGGCCTGTCCGAGTGATGCCCCCATCTCCCGGACCGACCAACCGCGTCCTATGATCTACCTAATCGATAGAGTGCGTCTGCGACATGTTACCCGATGTTACATGTCACTGTTACGCGGGCCGCGCGCACGCATTTCTGGTGTCGGCGTGACTTCGGCGCAACAAAAAAGCCGGATCAATAAAGATCCGGCTGAGTTTGATTGGAAGTGCCGATTAGGGCTAACCTCCAGAGGGGAACACTCGAGGGCGCTAATGGGAGGAGAACGCGCCCTGGAGATGAACTATATATGTGCTCATCATGCTCAAGAAACAAGCATCTATTTTGCAACACACGCATGCAAAAAGAGGTAGGCTGTGGTCTAATCCGTCGCGAGAACCGATAGGACCAGAAAAAATCGCCGAATCCAGAGCCGTTCCGGACTGAAAGCGATCGCTGATATGCAAACCGGGTCAGATTCCGGTGCCGAAATACGCTAAATTCACAATGATGCGAACTTGGGCTGGTCGCGTTTATTTCTGCGGCAGGAGAGCCCGATGCGAACTTTTTCGGCAATTGCCGGCAGCGCCTTGTTCTTTGTCTCCGCCCCGGGCGCGCTGCCTCCGGCTGGCTGCCCCACGCCATGGCGCGATTAAGTCCCTGTCGTGGGCCAGGTCAGGCCGGCACCACCCGAATATCGGCAGGTCCCTGCTAGTAGGACCAACTGCGCGCCTTGGCGATGATGAAATCGCGGAACACGTGCAGCTTCGCCTGGTTCTTCATTGCGTCGGGATAGGCGAAATAGGTGTCGAAGGACGGCACCTCGGTTTCGGGCAGCAACTGGACGAGGTTCGAGTCCTTGTTGATGACGTAGTCGGGCAGCATGGCGATGCCGGCGCCGCCCTGGACCGCGCGCTTGATCGACAGGATGTCGTTGATCTGCAGCGTCGGCACCCTTTGCCCGCCCTCGAAATCGCCCACCGTCTCCAGCCAGTTCAGCTCCGACAGATGCGAGGGCACCGGCACGCCGAAGGTGACGATCCGGTGGTTCCTGAGCTCGGCGATCGAGGCGGGCTTGCCGAACTTCGCCACATAGGAAGGCGACGCATAAAGGTGGAAATGCACCGTAAACAGCCGGCGCTGGATAAGATCCGGCTGCTGCGGCTGGCGTAGGCGGATGGCGCAATCGGCCTGACGCATGGTGAGGTCGAGCTCCTCGTTGGCGAGGATGAGCTGCAGGCTGATCTCGGGGTAGAGCTCGATGAATTCCTGCACGCGCTCGGTCAGCCAGCCGGCCCCGAGCCCCACCGTTGTTGTGACCCTCAGCACGCCGGACGGGCGATCCTTGGTCTCGGTCAGCCGCGACTTGATCGTCTCCAGCTTCATCAGCACGTCATGTGCCGTGCGGAACAGCATCTCGCCCTGCTCGGTCAACACGAGGCCACGCGCGTGGCGATGGAACAGCGCCACGCCGACGTCATGCTCCAGTGCGCTGACCTGCCGCGAGATCGCCGACTGCGACAGATGCAGCGTTTCGGCGGCATGGGTAAACGACCCAGCCTCCGCCGCAGCGTGAAACACGCGTAGCTTGTCCCAGTCCAGCGCCATGATTCCCCTCGTGTTGCCCTTGGCGTCTGAATGAAAAATCAGGCTTTTAAGCGGCTTTTTTCAGCCGATCGATTATTCCGCCGCTTCGCGGTGAACCTCGATCCCCGCCAGATATTTCTCCGCCTCGAGCGCGGCCATGCAACCGAGCCCGGCAGCTGTAACCGCTTGCCGGTAGACATCGTCGGTGACGTCGCCGGCGGCGAAAACGCCGGGAACATCGGTACGGGTCGAATCGGGCGCCGTCCACAGATAGCCGTTCGGCTTCTGCTTCAGCTTGCCGATGAAAAGCTCGACCGCCGGCGCATGGCCGATCGCGACAAAGACGCCATCGACCTGCAGCTGCGACACTTCGCCCGTCACCACATTGCGCAGCTTCAAGCCGTCGACCGAAGGCGGCAGCGGTGCCTTGCCCGGCTGCCCGGTGATCTCGTCGACGACGGTATCCCAGATGATGCGGACATTGTCCTTCTTGAACAGCCGCTCGCGCAGGATACGCTCGGCGCGGAAATCGTTGCGGCGGTGAATGACGGTGACGCTCCTGGCGAGGTTGGCAAGGTAGAGCGCCTCCTCCACCGCCGAATTGCCGCCGCCGACCACGGCGACATCCTTGCCGCGATAGAAGAAGCCGTCGCAGGTGGCGCAGGCCGAGACGCCGAAGCCCATGAACGTCTGCTCGGACGGGATACCCAGCCACTTGGCTTGCGCGCCGGTGGCGATGATCAAAGCGTCGGCGGTGTAGACGGTGCCGGAATCGCCGGTGGCGCGAAACGGCCGCACATTGAGGTCGACCTCGGTGATGATGTCGTTGACGATCTCGGTGCCGACATGCTCGGCCTGCTTGAGCATCTGCTCCATCAGCCAGGGGCCCTGGATCGGATCGGCGAAGCCCGGATAGTTTTCGACGTCGGTGGTGATCATCAACTGACCGCCCTGCTGCAGGCCGGCGACAAGCATCGGCTTCAGCATGGCGCGGGCGGCATAGATCGCCGCGGTGTAGCCGGCCGGCCCGGAGCCGATGATGAGAACGGGCGCGTGTTTGGTGTTCATGAAAAAGTCCCCTGCGGCGAGGGCCGTGGTTTTGTTGCCGGTAATGTAAGTGCTGCCCGCCAAGCCAGCAAGGCAGCTTGGCCTTCGTCCCCGGAAAGCTTCATAGCGGTATACAGGGCCATATCGCAGCCAGTTGCAGAAAAATCATCGCAAAGGGATGGCCTCGCGCGCGAAACCAAATTACAAAATCGCGAAAGATTCTTGCGCGAAAGCTGATCATGCCGCTCAAAGCCGATCTCGACGCCATCGACTGGAAGATCCTGCGAGAGCTGCAGAGTGACGGTCGTATGACCAATGTCGAGTTGTCCGGCCGCGTCGGCATCTCGGCGCCGCCTTGCCTGCGCCGCGTCAGGCGACTGGAAGAGGCCGGCATCATCCGCGGTTACCGTGCGCTCCTCAATGCGCCGGCGCTCGGCATGGATGTCGTCGCCTTCTGCCTGATCGGCCTGCACCATCAGGCCGACGCCGAGCTCAAGGCTTTTGCCGAGCGGACGAGGGGCTGGCCGATCGTTCGCGATGCCTGGATGGTGTCGGGCGAGTCCGATTTCCTGCTGCATTGCGTGGCAAGCGACCTTGGCACCTTCCAGACCTTCGTCATCGAGGAGCTCGCCTCGGCGCCCAATGTCGACACGGTGCGCACCGCGCTGACCATCCGCCGGGTCAAGGATGAGGGGCTGGTCGCCTTTCCGGCTCAATGCGCCGGCTTCCGGTGAAGCCGCTGGAAAAACAGCGGTTTGGCGCTCAATTTTGAATCAATCCGCGATCATTGCGATCGTATCGCGGTGAGCAGACCTTCCAGGTCCCGCACATCGCGCAGCGGCAAAACGGAAAAGCCGCCCATCGGTGTGGCTTCGCCATCGACAAGCCAGCCGCGCTCGAGGCCGGCGCGCTGGCCTGCTTCCATGTCGGCCGGCTTGTCGCCGACGATCAGCGATCGCTTGAGATCGAGGCCGAGGCGGCGCCCTGCCTCGAGCAGCATGCCCGGATTGGGCTTGCGCATCGGATGATCGGCGATCGCCAGCGGCCCCGAACCGGCCTCGTGGTAGGCGCAGGCCAGCACCATGTCGACGGCTGCGTTCTTCTCGGCAAGCAGTTCGAGCACCCGCTGATTAACCCGGGCGAAGGCATCCCAGCCAAAATAGCCGCGCGCGATACCGGACTGATTAGTGATGAGGATGACCGGAATGCCGCGCCGATTCGCGGCTTCTATGGCAGGCGCGATACCGTCGCGCAGCACCATGGCGTCCGGATCGTCAGGATAGCCGGTATCGATATTGATGGTGCCGTCACGGTCTAGAAACAGTGCCGGCAGGCCAGCCGGAAACGCCTTGGCGCCAATCCGCTCGATCCACAGGCCGGGCTCGACGAGCGGAAAATCCCCTTCGCGGTCAGCCATTGCTGAGACGCGCTTCGACCGCCTCGCACAGGTGGTGATAGAGGCAGAGATGCCCCTGCTGGATGATCGGCGTCGAGGTCGACGGCACGTTGAGCAAGATGTCCGTGAGCGGCTTGAGCTTGCCGCCGGTGTCGCCGGTGAGGCTGATCACCGCCATGCCCATGGCCCGCGCCTGCTCGGCGGCGGCAAGGATGCTCGGCGAATTGCCGCTGGTGGAGATGGCGAGCAATACCGCGCCTTCCGACCCATGCGCCTCGACCTGGCGTGAGAAGACGGTGTCGAAGCCGTAGTCGTTGCCCCAGGCGGTCAGCACCGCCGCATTGGCCGGCAGCGCGATGACATTATAGGCCTTGCGCTCTTTAAGGAACCGGCCGACCAGTTCGCCGGCGATGTGGATGGCGTCGCTCGCCGAGCCGCCATTGCCGCAGATCAGCAGCGCCTTGCCGTGTGACAGCGCCTTCACGACCGCGCTCACCGCGCGCTCCATCTCGCCGGTGAGATCGCGCTCGACCATTGCCGAGATCGCCGCCGCGGAGCGGACCAGATAGTCGTTCAGCTCGGACATGAAACCCTCAATTCGCGCCGCCGGCGCGCAGCTTGCCGATGGTTTTGGTGGTGCTCTTGCCGGCGACGAGGTCGACCAGCACCACACGCCCGCCCGCGTTCTGCACCACGTCGGCGCCGACCACGGTCTCGATCGTGTAATCCGCGCCCTTGACCAGGATGTCGGGCAGAAGCGCCTCGATCAGCTTGAGCGGCGTGTCTTCCTCGAAGACGACAACGGCATCGACCGAGGCGAGCGCCGCGAGCACGCAGGCGCGGTCGTGCTGGTCGTTGACCGGACGTCCGGGCCCTTTCAGCCGGCGCACCGAGGCGTCGCTGTTCAAGCCGAGCACCAGCCGGTCGCATCGGCTGCGCGCGGCGTGCAGCAGGCTGACATGGCCGGCATGCAGAATGTCGAAGCAGCCATTGGTGAAGCCAACCGACAGCCCCTCCTCTTTCCAGGCCGCCACCATCCTGGCCGCCGCATTGGCGTCGAGAATGGCGTCCTTGTGGGCGACCGGTCCATGCGAGCGGAACAGCGCGCCGGAAAGCTCCTCCACTGTCAGCCGCGCCGTGCCGCGCTTGCCAACGACCACGCCGCCGGCGGCATTGGCGATTGTAGCAGCCTGCACCCGGTCGGCGCCCGCGGCGAGCGACAGCGCGAAGGTGGCGATGACCGTGTCGCCGGCGCCGGAGACGTCGAACACTTCGCGCGCCTGCGTGGAGATATGGCGGGCATCCTCCGCGGTGACCACGCTCATGCCCTTTTCGCTGCGCGTCGCGACGATGAACTCGAAGTCATGCGCGGCAATCAGGTCGCGTGCCGCAGCGACGATCTCGTCATCGCCGAAGACCGGGCGTCCGACCGCCTCGCCGAGTTCCTTGCGGTTGGGCGTGACCGCCGTCGCCCCGGCATAGCGCGCATAGTCGCGGCCCTTCGGGTCGATCAGCACCGGTTTTCCGGCATCGCGGCAGATCGCGATCAGTTCGGCCGCCACGCCGTCGAGCAGGATGCCCTTGCCGTAGTCGGACAGGATGACGATATCGGCGCGCGCAAGGGCAGCCTGGAAATGCTCGACAAGCGTCGCCCGCTCGCCACTGGACAACGGTTTGATTTCCTCCTCGTCGAAACGCAGCACCTGCTGGTTAAGCGCGCTGAAGCGGCTCTTCGACGAGGTCATGCGGTCCTGCCGCTGTGCAAGGCCGTCCGTATCGGCGCCAAGATCGCCGAGCATGCGCATGAGATTGTCGCCGGCCTGGTCGGCGCCGATGACGGACACCGGGATCGCGGCGCCGCCCAGTGAAACGATGTTGGAAACGACATTGCCGGCGCCGCCCAGGGCCACCACCTCGCCCCGCCCATGCAGCACCGGGATCGGCGCTTCAGGCGAGATCCGCTCGATGACGCCGTTGACGAAACGATCGAGGATGAAATCGCCGACCACCAGCACCGTGACCTCGCCGAAGTGGGCGATAGTGCGATGCAAGGGCTCCGGGGAAGGCAAATGGTGCTTGATCATCTCACTGGCGCGCGCCGAGAACGGCGGTTCTTGATCGGGGTTGCAGCGCCGGAAATGCGGCGCTCTTCATTCTTCGCGATGCCGATATACCGCAATCGGGGCCAGCGCAACGGCGGGCCGGTGCACGCGCGCCGGCCAAGGCGCCGGACGGATCAGCTCTTCTGCAAGGCGACATGGACGCCGAGACCGACAAGCACGGCGCCACCTGCGCGCTGCATAAGGCGCTGCGCGCGACCGGAGCGCCGCAGCCGCGCAATCATCGCGCCGGCGAGAAAGACGCAAACGATGTCAGCCGACGAGAACATCAGGTTGACGACGGTTCCCAGCACCACGAACTGCAGCCAAACCGGAAAGGTCGCCGAGGCATCGATGAACTGCGGCAGGAACGCCATGAAGAAGATGGCTGTCTTGGGATTGAGCACCTCGACCGCGATGCTTTCGAAAAAGGCGCGACGCGCCGATTTTCGCTCTATGGCAGGAAGCGTTCCGTTTCCCTGGATCTTGGCGCGGAACAGCGAAACACCGAGCCAGATCAGGTACAGCGCGCCGACAAGTTTGACGGCCATGTAAAGCGGCGGCACGGCGTGGAACAACACCGACAGCCCGGTTGCGGCGGCAAGGACATGGACATAGCCGCCGAGATGGATGCCGAGCGCCGCCGTCAGCCCCGACCAACGCCCGCGCGCCATGGTCTGCGCGGCGGCATAGAGCATGGCCGGTCCGGGAATGTAGGCGAAGATAGCCGTGGTGACGAAAAAGGCGATAAGCAGTTCGGTCGACGGCATCTTGATCCCTCACGATAGGAGCCGACTGAAGCGGGAGCTTTGCGGCCTCACTGTGGCGACGAACCGGTCTGCCCTGATTTGGCAAGAACACGCGCCATGAACTTGTCATGGTCGATGACCGCGCGCTCGTGGAAACCTTCGCCGATCAATCCATTCTCGTCGCTGCACGATACTTTGAAGCGCAGCTTTCGCCCCTGCACCGCGACAAGCTCGACATCGGCGGTGACAGTCATGCCGACGGGCGTCGCGGCGACATGGCTGACGTCGACATGGGTGCCGACGGTTCTCTCATGGCTGCTCAGGAACGGACGCAATGCCTCGACGCATGCCCATTCGATGAAGCCGACCATGAAGGCGGTGGCGAAAACCGGCGGCATGTCGCCGAAACCCGCAAAGGCCGTTGCCATGGCCGGAACCGTCAGGGAGTCGTCGACCCGCAGGGTTTGAAGGTGGTGAAGGCCGGGCTTTAAATCGGATGTCATGGCTAATACCAACGGCAAGAACGCACACCGACGGCTCATGCCACGGCCCTCAAAGGCACCATAGCTTGCTTCGACTGAAGACATATCGTTCGGCGCGCCAGAGCTTATCTCGCGAGCCGTTCTGCCGATCCATCCCTACATTCGTCGTAGCCGACGCTCCGCAACCGGCGACCTTTTATCGACACTCTCTCGCGCCTCCCCTATAAGGGCCGGAATCGGCAACGAAACAAGGCTCACAAGGATGATCATCGTCACGGGCGGCGCCGGCATGATCGGCTCCAACATCGTCGCCGCGCTGAATGCCGAAGGGCATGACGATATCTTGGTCGTCGACGATCTGACCGACGGCCACAAGATCGCCAATCTGGCCGATCTCCGCATTGCCGACTATCTCGACAAGGACGAGCTTCCGGCCCGGCTCGAGGATGGCAGGCTGGGCCGCATCGACGCCGTCTTCCATCAGGGCGCCTGCTCGACCACCACCGAATGGAACGGCAAGTTCATGATGGACGTGAACTACGCTTATTCGAAGCGCCTGCTGCACGCCTGCCTGGCACTGCGCGTGCCCTTCCTCTATGCCTCCTCGGCTTCGGTCTATGGCGGCGGCAGCGAGTTTCGCGAAGAGCCCGAATTCGAACGGCCACTCAACGTTTACGCCTATTCTAAGAAGCTGTTCGACGACTATGTCCGCCGCAATGTCTTCGACACCGATCACTCGCAGGTCGCCGGCCTGCGCTATTTCAACGTCTACGGGCCGCGCGAGGCGCATAAGGGCGCCATGGCCTCGGTCGCCTTCCATTTGTTCAACCAGGTCGAGCAGGGCCAGAACCCGAAGCTGTTCGGCGCCTATGGCGGGTTCGGCCCCGGCGAGCAGAGCCGCGACTTCATCCATGTCGGCGACGTCGCCGACGTCAATCTATGGCTATGGAAGCGCGGCTCAAGCGGCATCTTCAATTGCGGCACCGGCCGCGCCCAGCCGTTCCGCGCCATCGCCGAGACGGTGATCGACACGCTCGGCAAGGGTGAGATCGAGTTCATTCCCTTCCCCGAACACCTGAAGGGCAGCTACCAGAGTTTTACCGAGGCGGATATGTCCCGCTTACGCGCGGCCGGCTACAATGGCCAATTCCGCACCGTCGAAACCGGCGTCAGAGACTATGTCCAATGGCTGAAAGCCCAACGATCCTCGTGATCGGCCCACGCTGGGTGGGCGACATGGTCATGGCCCAGTGCCTGTTTACGGCGCTGAAGGAAAAGCATCCGAATGCCGCGATCGACGTGCTCGCGCCGTCTTGGGCAGCGCCCCTGGTCAAACGCATGCCCGAAATACGCTCCCAGATCGACTTTCCACTGATGCCCGGCACGCTCGAATTCCGCAGCCGCAGGCGCTTCGGCCGCCTGCTGCGCGGCCGCTACGACATGGCCTATGTGCTGCCGGGGAGTTGGAAATCGGCGCTGATCCCGTTCTTCGCCCGGATTCCGCGCCGCGTCGGCCATCTGAGGGAAATGCGCTACGGCCTGCTGACCGACATCGTTCCGCTGCCCGATGCGGTGAAGCGGCGCACGGCTCAGGCCTATTTCGGCCTGGCGCGCGGCGGCACCTTTCGCCCGCCGAAGCTCACCGTCGATATGGCCAATCAGGCCGATCTGCTGGCGCGGTTCGGGCTCAGCGCAAAAGAATTCGTCGCCCTGTTGCCGGGCGCCGAGTTCGGTCCGGCAAAGCGCTGGCCGAGCGAATACTATGCCGAGCTAGCCCGCGGGATGATGGCAAAAGGCCTGGGCGTCGCCTTGCTCGGCTCGAAGAACGACGCTGAGGTTACCGGCGAGATCGCGAGGCTTGCGCCGGGCGCCGTCGACCTTGCCGGCAGGACGAAGCTGGAGGATGCCATCGACCTGATCGCCGCGGCGAAGCTAGCCGTCTCGAACGACAGCGGGCTTATGCATGTGGCCGCCGCCGTCGACACGCCAATCATCGCCGTCTATGGCTCGACCTCGCCCGAAAACACGCCGCCGCTGACCGATCGTTCGGAACTGATCTGGCTGCACCTCTCCTGCTCGCCCTGCCACAGCAAGGTCTGCCCGCTCGGCCATCTCAACTGCCTTAAGACGCTCGATGTCGCGCGGGTCGCCGCCGCCGCCGACCGGTTGCTTGAAATTCCTGCGGCCGCATGAGGGTTCTGATCGTCAAGACATCATCGATGGGCGATGTCATCCACACCTTCCCGGCCGTCGAGGACGCGCTCCGCAATCGCCCGGACATAAGCTTCGACTGGTGCGTGGAAGAGGCCTTTGCCGCCGTCGTCGCCTTGCATCCGGCGATCGGAACCATCCACAAGGTGGCGATCCGGCGCTGGCGCAAGAAGCCGTTCGGCGGCGGCACATGGCGCGAGATGGCCGGCCTGCGACGTGCGCTTCGCTCGCGCCGCTATGACCTGGTTATCGATGCACAGGGGCTGTTGAAATCGGCCGCGGTCGCCAGGCAATCCGGCGCGCCGATCGCCGGCTTCGACCGCTCCAGCGCCCGCGAGCCCTCGGCGACGCTGCTCTACGAGCGCAAATACGCCGTGCGGCGCGAGTTGCACGCCATCGAGCGCACCAGACGCCTGTTCGGCCTGGCGCTGGGGTATCAGGCAGACCTCTCGACGCTCAGCTCCGGCATAGTGCCGCCGGCAGGCGGACTTTCCGGCGTCGAAGGCAAAACGGCTTTCCTGCTGCACGGCACCAGCCGCGAAGACAAGAAATGGCCGGTCGAAGACTGGGTCGAGACTGCGCGCCGATTGGTGTCGCAGCAATTTACACCGATCGTCACCTGGTCGAACGAAGCGGAGAAGTGTGTTGCCGAGGCGGTCGCCGGCGCCGTGCCGGAAACGGTGCTGGTTCCGAAATCGCCGCTAGCGGATGTCGCCGCGATCCTCGGCCGGTCGACGCTCGTCATCGGCGCCGACACCGGCCTCACCCATCTCGCCAGCGCTTTCGGCCTGCCGACCGTCGCCATATTCCTGGCGACGGAGCCCGGCCTGACCGGCCCGCGCGGGCCCTATTCATCGACACTGCTGGCGCCCGCCGGCGGCAAAGTTACGCCGGCCGAAGTGATGGCTGAAGCGGAGCGGCTGCTGGCGCTCAGATCGGAAACGCCAGTCTAGGCCTCAAATAAATTGCACCTGGACGATCTCGTAACCCCGTGCGCCGCCCGGGGCGTTGACCTCGATGGCATCGCCGACTTCTTTGCCGATCAACGCGCGCGCGATCGGCGACGAGATCGAGATACGGCCGGACTTCACGTCCGCTTCCTGGTCGCCGACGATCTGATAGGTCTTCTTTTCCTCGGTGTCCTCGTCGACCAGCACGACCGTGGCGCCGAACTTCACCTTGTCGCCGCTGAGCTTCGAGACGTCGATCACCTCGGCGCGCGCGATCAGGTCCTCGAGCTCGTTGATACGGCCCTCATTATGGCTCTGCGACTCTTTAGCCGCATGGTACTCGGCATTCTCGGACAGGTCGCCATGCGAGCGCGCTTCGGAGATCGCCTCGATGATGCGTGGACGCTCTTCCTGCTGGCGCCAGCGCAGTTCTTCCTTCAATGACGCGAACCCCTCGCCTGTCATCGGGACCTTGATCATGATGCCTGACCTTTCCTGCCACTACCCCCGCTTTTCGGGAATAGCCTTGTCGTTGGGTACAAAAAGAAAACGGTCCGGCAGCCTCGGGCTAACGGAACCGTTTCACCACAATTTCCCTGAATATAGCGATCTCCGCGCGATTTTCACGCTCAAAAATGAAGTTCAGTAAAATCACCACCGCTTTCGCAAGGCCATCCGGCGCTAAATCCGCAATGCCGCCAGCAAAAACCGGCTGCGATTGCTCGCAGCCGGCTTCGAAAAGCATCTGAGAAGAATCAGCTCCTCAGGAAACGTTCGATCTGCTCTGACAACATGCCGTATTCGCGCGAGCCTTTGCCGGTCCGCTTCTCGATTTCCTTGAGCTGCTCCTGCGCGCCGGCAAGATCGCCGATTTGCAGATGGGCCTCGCCGAGATATTCGCGCACCAGCGTGTAGTCGGGGTCGATGCGCAGCGCTTCCTCGTAATAGCCGAGGCCGACCGTGACACGGCCGGAATGGCGATGCGAATAGCCGAGATAGTTGAGAATGCGCGGATCCTGCTTGTTGGCGGCGAGCGTCAGCACCGAGATCGCCTCGTCGTAGCGCCCGGCCATCGCCAGATCGTGGCCTGCCTCGTAGATGCTGTCGTCATCCAGCATGCCGTACTGCGGCACAACGCATTTCTTCTTCTTCTTGTCCCAGACCTGACCCTTCTTGCATTGGGTGGTGGTCTGGCCGCCGCTGCCACCGCCACCGCCGCCCTCGCCGGCGGTGAATGCAGGCGCCGCGAACAGCGGCAGGCTAACGGCAGCAGCCAAGACCTGAACAAGCAAACGTCTGCGCATCGGAGCCTCCTTGAGCGTGACAACGGCAGATTAACGCCGCTTCGATGCGGTTTCATCCCGAAAACCTGTCAAAAGCCAAACTATTTGGAGGTCGGGGAGCGCATCGCCTCTGCGAACGGATGTGACGCGGGCCGCAAATCCGCTATCATCAGTCGAGCGCACGACGAGGAGAAAGGCCAGTGCAGCAGCGCCTCGAGAAGGAATGGGAGCTTTCCATCGACCCGGATACCGTGCGACTGTTCATCCTGAAGGCCAAGGCGCTGAGCGCCGCCGTCAACGAGGACTACGACGACGGCGCCGAGCACGAGGTCGAGTTCGATGGCGACAGGCACGACAATCACCATCACGACGGCCTTGTCGAGGAGGCATCGGAAGACCTCACCGAGGAGGAGTTCCGCGAGCTGATCAACGACCTCAACGTCGATGAAGCGGCCGAGCTCGTAGCGTTGGCCTGGGTGGGCCGCGGCGACTACGAAGCTTCCGAATGGGTCGACGCGGTGGCGGCCGCGCGCGAGCGAGCCAACAAGCGCACCGCAAAGTACCTGCTCGGACTGCCGCAGCTCGCCGATTGGCTGGAGGAGGGCCTGGAGGCGATCGGCGCGTAACGAACCGGTAACCGATTTTGATCGCAGCGCCGCAGCGTCCAAGGCAACCTTGCGATGCCGGGCCCGTTTCCGGCCGATGGCGAGGCTGAGCTTTTCCGGATTTTGCAGACTGGCGCTGCCTTTGGCGGCGGGGATTTTGCTGGTCACGCCGGCCGATGCCAAGCATCGTCACAGGCAACCGCTGACACCGCGCATGGAGCAGCCGTTGACGCAGCGGGCGGATCAACCACTGCGGCCGAGGAGCAAGGACCGCGTGAGACCCCGCGGCAAGCAGCAAGTCGCGCCAAAGCTGGCGCAACAGCAAACGCAGGACCAGCCGATCTTGCCCGCCGATGCTCTGGTGCCAGAACCACGGCCCGCGGAAGCGCAAAAGGCCGGCACCGCAACGCTGGAAGAGCAGAAGGCTGCCGGTCCAAAGGACGCTGAAGCATCTGACCCGATCAATCAGGAAAAGTCTCGTGAGGGAAAGCGGCAGCATCCCGAGCCTTCGGCCACCGAGCCGTCAACCGACACGGAAGGCGAACCTGAGGCGCCGTCTGCGGTGCCGATTCCGACGCAACGACCCGACATCGCGGAACCGAAGCCGCCCGCTGCCGCACCGAAGCCACCTGAAAAGCCGGCTGATACCCACGACAACAAAATACTGCCCGATCCGCGCTCCGCTGAGCTGCCAGCCGACAAGATGCCGGCGGAGGAGGTTGCCTGCCGTGAGCGCCTCAAGACGCTCGGCGTCGAATTCGAGGAGCACAAGGCCGAGCACGACGCCGAGATCGGCTGCTCCATTCCCTATCCCATCGTCATGAAAACATTAGGAAAATCGATCAGTATAGGCGCCGGAGCCGAACTCAACTGCCAAATGGCGGAGGCTGCGGCACGATTTGCCGTCGAAGTCATCCAACCCGCCGCGAAGGCCGAATTTGGCGCCGATCTCAAATCGATCGGCCAGGCCTCCGCCTTTGTTTGCCGCCCGCGCAACGGTGGTGGAAAGCTTTCGGAGCACGCCTTCGGCAATGCACTGGACATTGCATCCTTCACACTGTCCGACGGCAGGACGATCGAGGTCGGCCCGGTGCCGCCCGAAAAAGATGCAAACTTCCTGAACACGATCCGCAAGGCCGCCTGCGGGCCGTTCAAGACGGTGCTCGGCCCAGGCAGCGATCCGGACCATGCGCTGCACTTCCACTTCGACCTCGAACCGAGACGGAATGGCGGAACGTTCTGCCAATGAGTGGGTGCGAAGAACAGATGCCGCAATTCGGCCCCAGGCGTGAATGCCGGCGCTGATCTTTCCTTTACTCTTGCCGACTAGACTTGTGCCATCCGGGGACAGGATGCCTTTCGATGGCCGCAATATTTGGCGCCAGCCTCGCCTTGGCGCGACTAAGCACTCGTGCGCGCTCCGTTGCCGTCAGAATGACAACGGGGCTCGCAATCACAGCGGTCTCGGCCTGCACCACCGGCGATGTCTTTTCGCTGCAGCCGGCCGTCGACGTCGGCAGCCAGACCTCCGCCATGCCCGAGGCTCCGCAATATTCCGGCATGCAGAGGCTTGTTCCGTCCGATCCCTACCTGACCCAGGCAGCCTATCCGCGCATGGATGAGCCCTTGTCTTCGCCCGAGCAGATGCCGGCCGGCGAGATCGACTGCCGCAATGAATTGAAACGGCTTGGCGTCGTTTACCAGGACATCCAGCCTATCCACGAAGGCCAGTGCGGCATCGACTTCCCGGTGAAAGTTTCAGCCATCGGCAGCGTCGAGATGAAACCGGCAGCGACACTGACCTGCAACATGGCCGCGACCTTCGCCGCCTGGACCAGGAACGAGCTCGTGCCGGCAGCCCGCTGGCGCTATTTCTCCGGCGTCAGGGCGATCCACCAGGGCTCGAGCTATTCCTGCCGCAAGATCGCCGGCGAGGGCGTCTTGTCGGAGCACGGCAAGGGCAATGCGCTCGACGTCATGAGCATCGAGCTCAACAATGGCAACGACATCGACGTTCGCAAGCCTGGCCTGTTTGCGTTCCGCACCCGCGGCTTCCTCAACAATGTTCGCGCCGACGGCTGCCAATATTTCAACACGGTCCTCGGCCCGGGCTACAATTACGACCACCGCAACCACTTTCACTTCGACGTCAAGAATCGCAGGAACGGCTACCGCGCCTGCCGCTGACCTTCGGCCTACTGCCCAACCGGCCCAACACCGCATAGAGTGGGCCGGGCACAGGCTTGGGAGTGGTCTCTCGTGGGTGAGCGAAGCCTTAGGCGACGCGCGGCGATCTGGCTGGCGGCTTTCTGTGCTTTCTATCTTGGCTTTGCCTACCTTGCCGCGCCGGAATTCTGGACCTGGCGGGAGCGCGGCTTCCGCACGCAGCGCTTCGAGATGGTGACGCATACGCCGCAGGGCATTCCCGGCGACCCGATCAATGTTGGACTTGTCGGCACCGAGAAGGAGGTGGTCCACGCTTTTGCCGTGGCCGGCTGGGACACGGCCGACGCCGTCACGCTCAGGACAGCGATCGACATCGGCGAGAGCGTCCTGTTCTCCCGACCCTATCCCGATGCGCCGATCAGCCGCCTGCTGTTTGAAGGCCGCGCCCAGGACCTCGCTTTCGAAAAGCCCGTCGGCGACAGCGCCGACCGGCGCCACCACGTCCGCTTCTGGCAGACAAATACCGTCGGCGACGACGGCCGCCCGCTCTGGCTGGGCGCTGCCAGCTTCGACCGCGGCGTCGGCCTGAGCCACGACACCGGTGCCATCACCCATCATATCGGCCCGGACATCGACGCCGAGCGCAACTTGCTGATCGGCGACCTCAGCACCGCAGGCATGCTGATATCGACCGACGAGATCCCGGGGATCGGCGCGACGAAAAACGGCAGGAACGGCGGCGGCGATCCCTATTTCACCGACGGTATGGCGGTGGTTGGCGTGTTGAAGCGATTGCCCTAGCGCATCCGGCATTCTCGAAGCGGCAAACGGCGCAATTCGAAAAACGCCCAACCCGCTATTTTCGAATGCACCGCAGCAATGCTATTGACGCCGCATGCTATACGTCGAAATCGCCGTTGTGGCCGCCCTCATCCTGGTGAACGGCCTTTTGGCCATGTCGGAGCTGGCTATCGTCTCGTCGCGCCCGGCCCGCCTCAAGGCGATGATCGACCGCAATGTCAGGGGTGCCGGCCGCGCGCTGGCCCTCGGCTCCAACCCCGGCAAGTTTCTGTCCTCGGTGCAGATCGGAATCACCCTGGTCGGCGTCCTTTCCGGCGCCTTTTCCGGTGCCACGCTCGGCGAGCGACTGGCTCAATACTTGGCCTCGACCGGCATCCGCGAGAACATCGCCGACCCCATCGGCGTCGGCATTGTCGTCGCGGTCATCACCTACGCCTCGCTGATCGTCGGCGAGCTCGTGCCGAAGCAGATCGCGCTCAGGGATCCTGAGCGCGTCGCAGTCCGCGCCGCACCGGCGATGACCATTCTCGCCAAGGTATCGGCGCCGCTCGTCTTTCTGCTCGACATTTCCGGCCGCGCGGTTTTGTGGTTGCTCGGCCAGGCCGGCGAGGCGGAAGAGAAGGTCACGGACGAGGAGATCAAGATGCTGGTCGCCGAGGCCGAGCATCACGGCACCATCGAATCCGACGAGCGCCGCATGATCGCCGGCGTCATGCGCCTTGGCGACCGCGCCGTGCGCGCCGTGATGACGCCGCGCACCGAGGTCGACTGGATCAACCTGCAATCCGACGAGGGGGCCATCAAGCGGCTTCTGATGGAGAGCCAGCATTCGCGCCTGCCTGCGGGCGACGGCAATGTCGATGCCATGATAGGGGTCATCCAGACGCGCGACGTGCTGGCCGCCCTTCTTGCCGGCAGAGTGTTGGATCCGCGCCAGCATGTGCGCACCGCGCCAATCGTCCATGATCAGGCCGACGCGCTCGACGTGCTGCAAAGGCTGCGGGAATCGGACGTGCCCATGGCGCTCGTCCATGACGAATACGGCCATTTCGAAGGCATCGTCACGCCGGCCGACATCCTGGAAGCGATCACCGGCGTCTTCCGCTCGGACCTCGACGCCGGCGAGGAAGAGAACGCGGTCAAACGCGAGGACGGCTCATGGCTGCTTGCCGGCTACATGCAGGCTGACGAGATGGCCGAGGTGCTGGGCATCGACTTGCCGGAGAACCGCGACTACGAGACGGTGGCCGGCTATGTGCTGTCGCATCTGCACCACCTTCCCGCTACCGGCGAATGCGTGGACGCGCAAGGCTGGCGCTTCGAGGTGGTCGACCTCGACGGCCGGCGTATCGACAAGCTGATCGCCACCCGCCTGCCCGACGGCCACCGTCCGATGGCGCGCCGATAGCGAGCCTGGATCTGCCGGGTTTTCCCAACGTCGATTCAGGCCAATTCCTTGCGAAGAAAGACGCGGACCTGCCCATCGAACCCGAACGGAACGCGGCCGAATTCCACATAAGCGTGGCGGATGTAGAATCCAGGCGCCTGAAAGCTGCTGGTCTCCACGACGGCGCGTCTGCAGCCCCGCGCCTTTGCCTCTTCTTCGACGGCGGCAAGCAACCGGGCGCCGTAAGACAGACCGCGTAAATGCGCGGGCACGAAAAACATGTCCAAGAACAGAAGGCCGAGTTCGGTCCTTCCCCATAGGCCGCCCAAAGCTTTGCCCGAGCCATCACACAATACGGCGCCTATGGGAATGCGGTCGTCCGTCCCTGTGATGGCGACGTTATAGCGGTAGAGCGCCGCGGCGGCCTCGGCTTTCGCGGCTTCGTCCGCAGACAGGATAATCGGGAATTCTTGAGTCATGCGGATTTGCACCTGTCCTGAACATGGCGAAAACGGATGAACTTCCAGCTTCGGCCGGCGTTCCGGAGAATGCTCGTCAACCTCTTCGTGTTCGGAACCTTGAAGAGAGGGTTTCCTCTTCACAAGGCGGGTTTGTCCGGGGCCGCGTGCATCGGTGCCTGCAGGACCCGTGAGCGTTTCCCGATGCTGATTGCCGGACCTCGCTTCGCTCCGATGATGTTCAATGAACCGGGTCTCGGCTTCCACGTCAGGGGCGAGCTCTACGCGGTCGACGACCGCGCCCTGGCCGGGCTTGACCGGATCGAATCCGTTGGCAAGCCCGGCAACCTGCGCGTCCCGATCGAGGTTGAGCCCATTGAAGGCGGTCCGCATGTCCTGGCGCAGGCTTACATGAAATCCCGCCGTCTCGCGGATCCCGTCCATTCGGGATATCTGGATTTCTACGACGATCGGCGTTTCAAACTTCACGCGAACGCCTAAGGTTGCGCCCGAAGGATGCCCAATTGAAATCCGACTTTCTCCAGTATGCCTGACATAAAAGCGGCAGCAGAGCGAAATCCTTGAGCGATCCTCTGTCGAACGACCGAGGCTTCCGCAAATAAAAGGGGCGGCGCAAGCGCCGCCCGTAGATGATATTTTGGGAGGATGAAGCGGCTTAAGCCGCCTGGGCTTCACTGGCGATCGCGTCGGCGGCGCGCGCCGCCTTCAGCACCTTCGCCCACCAGGCAACGTCATTGATGAGCGCCGCCGCCGCCTGGTTCAGATGTTCGATCTCTTCCAGCTTCTTGTCGCCCTGGCGGACCGCAAGGAAATCGCCCCAGGCGATGTGCACTGCCGACTTGACCGGCGCCATTTGTAGCTCGACGGCGATCAGGCGAAGCTGCTCGACGGCGCGCGCGCCGCCGACGCTGCCATAGCCGACGAAACCAGCCGGCTTCTTGTTCCATTCATTGGCGGCGTAATCGATGGCGTTCTTCAAGACGGCGGTCGGCGCGTGATTGTATTCGGCCGCGGTGAAGATGAAGCCGTCGAACTCGGCGACCTTCTTCTGCCAGCGCTGCGCCACCTCGTTCTGCGACGGCGCCCAGGCGGAGGATGCGACCTCATCGAAGAACGGCAGCGGCCAGTCGCGCAAATCAACGACTTCGACGTCGATATCGGCATGCGTCTTGGCAATCTTGGCGATCCACTGCGTCGGGACGTCGGCGAAGCGGGCGGCGCGCGTCGAACCGACGACAATGGCGATTTTGGGTTTGGACATAAGCGGGCTCTCCTTGCGGGGGAATTTCGGTATCGTTTGGATACCGGCGCTATATGTGATACTGACAAAGTGGCGCGCAAGGAGGCACATTTTTGTTACCGAGGCACCCGTACAACACTGAGGACTGCCGGGCCGTATCGGAAATCCTGCAACGGGTCGGCGACAAATGGACCGTTTTGGTGGTCGGCAAGCTGGGCGGCGGACCGATGCGCTTCAATGAATTGCGCACGGCCGTCGGCGGCATCTCACAGAAAATGCTGACCATCACCTTGCGCGGCCTGGAGCGGGACGGCTTTGTCACGCGCAAGGTTTTTCCGACCATTCCGCCGCGCGTCGATTACGAGCTGACCGAGCTCGGCCACGAGTTGCTGGTGCCGGTTGGCGCGCTCGGCGAATGGGCACGAAAGAATACCAATCGAGTACGCGCGGCGCGCGCGAAATTCGATGGCGAGCATCCCTGAAGGCCTTGAAGCGCAACGTGTTGCGAGCATCGCTCCGCAGCGTTGCTGACTGCGCAAGGAGTCTGCAGTTGTGTCTTTTTGACTTGTCGTATTCGAGGGCACATCAACCTTGATGCCCGCCCGACCCTGACGGCTTTGGTCGCGCCTGAGAGGAGCACTCAGGCTTTTGACGTGGTACTGCCACGGGGCGCCAAGGAGCAGACTGCGCACATCGCTCCCTGACTCTGCTCCGCCCCGGGGCCCTGCATCCACGCGGTGCGTGGGAGCTCTTTTTTCACTTCTGCATAGGCAGTTATGCCGAGCAGGCAGATGAGGGCGAGAAGGGCTGCCACGAGCCAGCCGTTCAGCAGTGTTGACGCATTGTCTTTCCTCCAGCGGCACGCACCGTCGGGCGCGGAAGCAACCATCGGATGTCGTCGGACGCACGTCCCGCGCAAGAGTTGTTACAAATTTGCCTGGCCGGAGAATCGTTCGCCGTCAGCTTTCGGCTGGGATCGGCTTCGGCTTGCCGTCGCCGTCGAGCGCCACCATGACGAAATCGGCATGGGTGACCTTCTCCATCAGGTCGGCGAGATAACGCTGCGCCCAGGCCTCGACCTTGAGCGTCATCGAGGTGCGGCCGACGCGCTCGACATGGGTGTAGATGCAGAGCGTGTCGCCGATCTTCATCGGCTTGGCGAAGGACATCTCCTTGACCGCCGCCGTCACCACACGGCCCTTGGCCCGTTCGGCCGCGCGGATCCCGCAGGCCAGGTCCATCTGAGCCATCACCCAGCCGCCAAATATGTCGCCGGCGGCATTGGCATCCGACGGCATGGCGAGCGTCCTCAATGTCAGGTCGCCGAGCGGCTTTCCGTCCGCGTACTGCACCATGAGGGATCCTCCAGCCGCTGCTTCCTGAAGCCGTACCAACGCCATCGCGATGTCGCAAGCTTTGCTGAAGGCGAAGGACGCGTCGCGGCTCGGTCGCTTTTTTCACAAGCCATGCCGGAAGCCCCGGCGACGACGTGAGCCGGCAATGTCTAGGCTAAGCCCGGATCTCGGAGCCCGCCCGCGCATCATGCAGACTTATGATTTCATCATCGTCGGCTCCGGCTCGGCCGGTTCGGTGGTCGCGGAAAGGCTCTCGGCTTCCAGCCGCTTTTCGGTACTGGTGCTGGAGGCAGGCGGAACCGACCGCCGTTTCTATGTCCAGATGCCGCTCGGCTACGGGAAGACCTTCTTCGATCCGGCCGTCAACTGGAACTACAAGGCCGATCCCGATCCCGGCCTCGGCAACAATGTCGACCACTGGCCGCGCGGCAAGCTGCTCGGCGGCTCGAGCTCGATCAACGCCATGGTCTTCATTCGCGGCGCGCGCGAGGACTTCGATGCCTGGGCCGCCGCCGGCAATGCGGGCTGGAGCTTTGACGACCTGCTCCCCGCTTTCAAAGCGTTGGAGGACAACGAGGCCGGCGCCGACCAATGGCGCGGGGTCGGCGGCCCCTTGCACATCACCGATTGCTCGAATGCGGTGCATCCGCTGACCAAGCGCTATCTGGCGGCCGCCCAGCAGGCCGGACTGCCGTTAAATCCGGATTTTAACGGCGCCTCCCAGGAGGGCGTCGGCGTCTACCAGATCACCACCAGGAACGGCCGCCGCATGTCCGCCGCCCGCGCGTTCCTGCGCCCGGCGATGAAGCGCAACAATGTGCGCGTCGAGACCAACGCGCTGGCGACGAAAATCCTGTTCGAGGGCAAGCGCGCCGTCGGCGTCGAGTACCAGCAAAACGGCGAAACCAAGAGGGTCCGCGCGGGCCGCGAGGTGATCCTCTCCGGCGGCTCGGTCAACTCGCCGCAACTGCTGCAGCTCTCCGGTGTGGGCCCGTCGGCGCTGCTCGGCGATCTCGGCATCCCGGTCGTCCACGCCAACGACAATGTCGGGGCCAACCTGCAAGACCATGTCGGCATCAACTACACCTTCAAGGGCAAGCTGCCGACGCTGAACCAGATCCTGCGGCCATGGTGGGGCAAGCTGCTGGTGGGCATGCAGTACATCCTGCTGCGTTCCGGTCCGCTGTCGTTGTCGATGAACAATGCCGGCGGCTTCTTCCGCACCGACCCGTCGATGGCGCGGCCGAACATGCAGCTCTATTTCCAGGCCTTCTCCACCGTCATCCCCAAGAGCGGCGAGCGCCCGATCCTGACGCCCGATCCGTGGCCGGGCTTCTCCATCGGACTTTCCAATTGCCGGCCGTCGAGTCGCGGCGAGATCATGATCCGCTCGAAGGATCCGCGCGACTATCCGAAGATCACGGCGAACGCCTATTCGACCAACGCCGATGTCGACGAGATGCTGGCGGCGGTGAAGTTCGTGCGCAAAATCGCCTCGATGCCGGCAATGGCCGAGATCATCGAGGAAGAAGTTTTGCCTGGTCCATCAATTACTTCCGATGCCGATCTGATTCAGGATTTCAGGAAGCGCTCGGGCACCGTCTACCATCCCGTCTCGACCTGTCGCATGGGTCCGGACGCTTCGCGCGCCGTCGTCGATCCCCGGCTTCGGGTGCATGGGCTCGAGGGCTTGCGTGTGATCGACGCATCGATCTTTCCCGACAACATCACGGGCAACACCAACGCCGCCGCAATCCTCACCGGATGGAAAGGCGCCGAGCGGGTTCTGGAGGATCAGAAATGAAAGTCACCGACGTCAAGACCTGGGTTGTCGGCAACCCGCCGCCCGGCATCGGCGGCAAGTATTTCATCTTCGTCAAGCTCACCACCGATGGCGGCGTGGTCGGCTATGGCGAGGCCTACAACGCCACCTTCTCGGCGCATGTCACTGCCAAGATGATCGAGGATATGGCCGAGCGCTACCTCATCGGCCGCGATCCGCACGATATCGAGAACATCTTCCGCCGCGTCTATTCCTCCGGCTTCACCCAGCGTCCCGACGTTTCCGGGATGGGCTGCTTTTCGGCACTCGAAATGGCCTGCTGGGACATCATCGGCAAGGAGGCCGGCAAGCCGGCCTACAAGCTGCTCGGCGGCCAGGTGCACGAGACGCTGCGCTCCTACACCTATCTCTATCCGCACACCGGCAGCGTCCATTCGGAAGACGCCCGCGGCCAGAACGTCTACAACGATCCCGACATGGCCGCGGCCTGCGCTCTGGAATATGTCGAGCAGGGATTTAACGCCGTCAAGCTCGACCCGGCCGGGCCTTACACGGCCTATGACGGCCATCAGCCGCGCCTGATCGACATCGACCTCTCGGCGCGCATGATCAAGGCGATCCGCGAGGCGGTAGGCACCAGGGCGGACATCCTGTTCGGAACCCATGGCCAGTTCACCGCCTCCGGTGCGCTTCGTATGGCCCGTGCAATCGAGCCCTACGATCCGCTGTGGTTCGAGGAGCCGGTGCCGCCGGACATGCCCGAGGTGATGGCGCAGGTCGCTCGCGGCACCTCGATTCCTATCGCCACCGGCGAGCGGCTGACGACAAAATTCGAATTCGCGCGCGTCATCGAGAACCGCGCCGCGACCATCCTGCAGCCGGATCTCGGCCGCTCCGGCGGCATTCTCGAAACCAAGAAGATCGCCGCCATGGCCGAGGCCTACCACATCCAGGTGGCGCCGCATTGCTATTGCGGGCCGATCGTCGGCGCCGCCAACATCCAGCTTGCGGTGACTCTGCCCAACTTCCTCATCCTGGAATCGTTGAAGCAGTGGGACGGTTTTCACGCCACGCTGCTCAAGAAGAAGATCGAATGGCAGGATGGGAACGTCATCCCGTCGAAGGAGCCAGGCCTCGGTGTCGAGCTCAACGAGGAAGTCTGCGAGGCGCACCCCTATAGCGGCAAAGACCTGCATCTGCAGATGATGCAGACGCCGCTGATGCCGTGACGGCGCGCCTCGCCTACGCCTTCATCGGCCTTGGTCATCTCGGCGGCAACCTTGCCGCCAGCCTGCTGCGCCACGGCTTCGCTGTTGCCGTTTTCGACCGTGACCCAGCGGCGGTTGCGCGTTTGGTCGCGCTCGGCGCAACGGCGGCGGCGAGCCCGGCGGATGCCGCGACCCGCGCCGGCAATGCGATCACCTGCCTGCCCTCGCCGAAAGTGAGCGAAGCTGTGCTCGCCGGTTCTGACGGATTGCTGGACGGCCTGGCCGCCGGCGGCACCTGGATCGAAATGTCGACCAATGGCCGCGACGAGATCCTGCGGCTGGCCGCACTTGCTTCGGCGAAAGGTGTCGAGACGCTGGAATGTCCGGTCACCGGCGGCGTGCACTTGGCGGCGGCAAGAAAGATCACCGCGCTGGTAGGAGGGGACGCCGCGCTCTACGAGCGCCACCGGCCGGCGATCCAGGCAATGTGCGCCAAATCGTTCCTGATGGGACCGGTCGGCTCGGGGGCGGTGATCAAGGTCATCACCAACATGCTGGCCTTCATCCATCTGGTCGCCGCCGGCGAGGCATTGATGCTCGCCAACCAGGGCGGGCTCGACCTCGCCCAGGCCTATCACGCCATCGTCGCCTCTTCCGGCAACAGCTTCGTCCACGAGACCGAAAGCCAGCTCATCCTGAACGGCTCCTACGACATCGGCTTCACCATGGACCTGGCTTTGAAGGATCTCGGTTTCGCGTTGTGCATGGCCAGGGATTTTCGCGTGCCGCTGCAACTGGCACCACTCGTCAACCAGATTTTCGAGGTCGGCAGGCAGAAGTATGGCGGTGGCGCCTGGTCGACCCAGATCGTCAAGCTTCTGGAGGATGCGGTCGGCACGGAGCTTCGCGCGCCAGGCTTCCCGGCCAAGCTCGAACTGTAATCCGCCAAAACTTTAGCCAGCCATTTCAATCGCCTAATCACACCGGCGGAATCAAACCTTCAGGCAGGCGATTCAACACCTGAGCGTCAATGCGCCGGGCAATATCTCGAAAGTTGCCGGAATCCGACCTGGCGACTCGCCGTCTATGTCGACTAGCGCTCCGTTCTTCTCAACGTCGCCTAGCGGTTCGACCAGCACCTTGCGACCGCGCAGGATGGTGATCGCCGGATGGTTGCGGTGGCGCCCGCCATAGAGGAGACGGATGTCGCGGATCAGCCCAAGCTTGCCGGCGGCGCGCAGGATGACGACATCGAACTGGCCGTCGGACAGATCGGCGTCCGGCGCAATCATCATGCCGCCACCGAAGAATTTCCCGTTGGCTACCGCCACCAGCGCCATGCGCGCCTCGACCGGCTCGCCGTCGTCTATGGTGATCCTGACCTCCTGGAAGCGATAGCGGATGAATTCCAGCACTGTGCGCCAGAAGAAAAGCGCTTTGGCCGAGACCCTGCCCTTGCGCTTGTCCGCATTGACCGCGCGATCGGTGGCGCCGGAGAGGCCGAGGCTGGCGATGTTGATGAAGTGACGGCTGGCGAGCGCGCCGTGGTCGTCGATGTAGCAGACGCGGCCGGCATCGACCTTGCGCGCGCCGGCGCCGGCGATACGCGCCAGTGCTTCCTCGATTTCGTCGGGCAGGCCGAGCCCTCTGGCGAAATCGATACCGGTGCCGCAGGGCAAAAGGCCGAGCGCGCTGGTCCGGCCGGTCTCATGCTCTGCCTGCAGCAGCCCGTCCGCCACCTCGCTGGCGGTGCCGTCGCCGCCGGCCGCGATCACCAGATCGCACCCGCTGGCCGCGAGGTCGATTGCCAATCGCTCGGCGTCGCCGCTGGTCTGCGTCTCGCGCAGCTCGAAATCGCCGAAATGCCTCTTGAGCGATGCGGCGGCTTCGGACCAATGCCGCTTGAGCTTGCCCCCTCCCGCTATCGGATTGAGAACCACCCCAACCTTCAACCTGATCTCCCCCGAGGCATATTGCGTGGAAGCGCAAGGCGACTCGGCTGATGCAACGCCACAGCACTTTGCCGGCATTCAAACGCGGGCCGACTGGCGGGGCAAGGCTCATCGTCGAAAGGACCGCGGAAAATGGGGACAGGCTGTCTAAGGCGTTCGGCCCGCAAATTCCGAGACTTGTCGCATCGGTCCCCGATAATCCCGCTATCCACAGGTCCGCGTCTATTCCGCAAATTCCTTACCCGGCATACATTGAACCCATCTCAGGCGGCTACCGAACGCCCCGGCCGAAAGGCAGAAGCGCAAGGCGGATTTCCTGAGGCCCGTACGGCCCAGAACGAGAGCAGGTTCGCCTGCTGGAGGGACGGATGCCGAGACCTACGGGTGCCGCGGAAAGCGTGCGAACGCCGACGGCGGACCGATGCTGCCATGAAGGCGGGTGAAACCTTCGATGGTGCGCCGGCAAAGCCCGCAAGGGTGGAGATCGGCGTGGTCTGGAACGGACGCTGCCTTCGGGTGGCGACTGGCAGGACCGTCAAAATCAAGGCCGGCCTGGCGCGACGACTTTACGGAAGTTGCTGCCGTAACCGGTTCCTGATCTGACAGGGAGGCGCTGGGAGCAATCCCAGCGCCGACTGTTTTTTGGGCTGCCCCTTTCACCGGCCCTTTTCCCAGCGTCCTGCACCTCCCCAGCATCTGCCACTGATGCTTCCCCGCCACAGTCGCAAGCCAAGCAACGCGCCGACACTCTCAATTCACAATCGCGGCCAAATCCCGCCTTGTTCCCCGGCGATTGATCGCCTGGGAACGAAGTTCAAAGGGACAAGACCGTGATCAAGACCGCCCTTGTCGCCATGACCATTGTCGGCTGCGACTGCGACGCCAAGCTCTGCGAGTATATCGGCGAGACTCCCGCCAAATGGGCGACGATTGCCGACTGCGAAGCGGCGATGAAGAGCCAGATGCTGCATCAGCGCAATTTCAATTATCCGCTGGTTTCCGGCATCTGCCGCACCAAAGGGTCGGCATCGACTTCGGAGCTCGCAGCCAAAGCGTCAAGGCCGGAGCTGAGGCCGCCGAACCGCGTCGTCGAACCCATTGCCCCATTGCCGCCCGAGCTCAGCCGTCGGCCGAGCGTCCCGGTCGGCACGACGGTGACGGCGAGCGAGACGGAAGCCGCGCGGCCTGTTGCCTTCGAGGCCGCGGTCGACGGCGGCAGCGCCGTGCTCTATCGCACCAAGGCTGGTTATGCCGTGGTCAAGACCGATCTCGGCCGCGCGGCCAACGCGACGGTGGACATGGCAAAGCGATCGGCGAACTGGCTGGCGGGACTGGTGCCGAGCGGGCTGTAATCCAGCACCGGAAGCGCACGAAACCGGTATTCCAGGCACTTGAATATCAGCGCGCCTTACAGTTTGACCTTCAGCGTCTGCCAGAATTTGTCGATCATCGGTTGCTCGGTTGCGGTGTCCTGATCGCCGATGCGCGTGATGAACAGCAGCCCCTGATCGGCAAGACCGAAGCCGACGATCTCGAAATCGGCCTTGTCGGTACGCGTCTTCACCGTGGCTTTGATGCCGGTCAACTGCTTGCCGTCGGCGAGCTTGCGGGTCGTCGGCTCCTGTATCAGCGTGCCGCCCGCCTGAACCGACTCCTTGGTCATCTCTTGCAGCATCAGCTGATTGAGCGACACCGGATTCATCTTGCCGTATTCCTGCACCACGACGACGGTGCCGAGGGCCGAGGCAGCGAGGTATTGGGTGATGCTCTCGCCGAGATCCGTCTTGGTGACGGAAATGCTGCTCGGATGAACAAAGGAAAACCTGCCGCCGGACAAAGTGTCGAAGTCGTTGCGGTCGAGCCGCACCCTGGCCCTCTTACCGCCGGGCAAGGTCACGTCTGCATCCTTGCCGGGATCATCGCCGTGGCACCAAGTTTCATTCGCATGTCCTGTCCTCTCCGGCGGTCGGCGCTTTCGACTCTTTGACGACCGAGAGCGCTTCCGTTCCCGTTACCATCCGCTCGTGACGGATAGACTGACCACACCCGGCAAAAACCATAGGGGTACCGGAACGCTGCAGACGAAGGCCGCCGCTGGCGCGTCGGAACAATGCAGTGCCTGATTGATAATGCCGGCACGATGCGGGAAGATGAGCGCCTACCTGGAGTTGGGGGGCTTCATGACCTTTGCCGTTCGCGCCACACTAAGCTTGTTACTGGCACTCGCGCCCTTGCCTGTTCGAGCGCAGGACACCGATCAGGGTGACGACAAAACGGTGATGGTAGCCCCGGACGATGCCGAAATGGCGGCGGCGATTGCAAAGGCACGATCCAGCCTGGACGACTTCCTGGCTTTGTCCGACGCGCCGCCGCCGGGAACCGGCAGGTTCAAGCTGAAGGTCATGGTGGTCGACGGACATGCGACGGAGCATTTCTGGCTCATCCCCTTCAAGCGGACTGCCACCGGCTTTGTCGGCATATTGGCGAACGAGCCTAAACTCGTCCGCAACGTGGTATTCGGCCAGAACATCGAATTCTCCAAGGACGATATCTCCGACTGGGGATACACCAGGGACGGCCATCAGGTCGGCAGCTTCACCGTCTGCGTGATGTTCAAGAAAATGTCCAAGGAAGAAGCGGATTACATGCGCACCCAATACGGCTTCGACTGCTGAATTGCATCCAAGGCATTACAGCTGCCTTTGCGGCAAGCTCGCCGCGGCCAGTCGGCCCGGTCAGCAGTCGGCTGTCAGCCGGAAAAGATCGCGCTCAGGCGTTCGGTAACCTTCCGCTTCAACAATTCCTCCTTCAGCGCCTCCACCGGCACCAGCTGCTCATGGCCGCCTTTGGCGAGGCGCATGAAGAAATGCAGTTTGTAAGCGGCAATCTTGCCTCGCGCGGCTGCGTCCGTGCGGACGTCGACGACCAGGATCGAACCGATGCGGCCGGGCCATGGCTGCCTGGCAAAAGCCGTGCCGAGGAAGTCGCCGAGACCGTAGGCCACGATCGCATCGTCGATGCGCTCGAGCGGCTGCACGACATGGGCGTGGTGGCCGGCGATCAGCCGCACGCCGTAACCCGCCAGCCGCCGCGCCAGCGCCCGCGTCGCCGGTCTCGGAAAATGCCGGAACTCCCAGTCCCAATGCGGCACCGCGCAGAGCAAGTCGATGTTCGCGAGGATCCCGAGCGGCCATTCGGCCGGATCGCCCGCCATGGAAATCCGCGCCCGAAATTCGGCCTCGTCAGCGTTGCGCCAAAGCGTGAACGCGGCGAAGCCGATCGTCAGCGGCCCGGCGGCCTGGTGTTGGACCGGGCCGCCGGCCGCGGTGCCGATGGTGCGGATGCCGAGCCGCTTCAGCGCCGCGACCGTCTCGTCGAAGCCGGCAACGCCCTGGTCGAGGATATGATTGTTGGCGAGCGACAGCACGAGCCTGTCACGGACAATGCCGACGTCTGCCAGCGCATCCGCCAGGAAGCGTTCGCTCATCGCGTGATGCGTGCCAAGCCGCGTGCCCGCCACCGCGCTCGGCCGCTCGACGATCGGGCTTTCGCAATTGCCGACCACGAGATCGGCCGAAGCGAGCAGCGCCGCGATCGCAGGGTCGCATTCCGGCACCCGGCGATTGGCGACCGCCGACAGGTCGCCGATGAAAGCAAGCCGCACAGTTTGCGTTGGCGTCGGCACCATCAGCGTCGCTGCTGCCGCCGCGAAACCGTTTCTGTCGCCGCCTAGCGACGGCTTCAGAAAACGCGGCAGCCACGACAATTTGTAGGAAAGCGGATAATTCGACACGCGATGCCCAACCGTTTGCCATCGTGTGTAGACCGTCTTCGCGCCAGGAGAAAGCAGCAGGCGAAGCGCCGCAAATCCGTGTATTGTGGCTGGCGGGATTGGGACGGGAGGATCCATCGTGAAGCGACTGTCGGGCCTTGTGGCACTCACACTCTTGCTGCTCCTGCCCTTTGCTTACGCCAAAGCGGCTAGCCCCGACCCTGCCGCCTTGTTCGAGGCGAAAACCGTTTCCGAGCGGAACAGAGCCCTGGCGGCACTGGAGGCGGCGGCACCGAGCGATCCGGCATCGGCCTATGCCGCCGGCGCCGGCGAATTCTTTACCGCGCTGGAAATCCTGGCCAGCGGTCTGCATCGGCACGGTTTCGAGAGCCCGCAATCCTTCATGCTACCGCTGATGCGGCTGCCCGTGCCGGACAATCCCAGTCCCGAGCCGCTTACCTATGAAAAGTTCCGCGCCATCCTGATCGCTTTCCGCGACCGTCTGGAGAAATCCGCCGCCACGCTGGGCTCGGTGCCCGCCGATGCCGATATCGGCATGGTGGTCGACCTCGCTCATGCCGGTATCGATCTCAACGAGGACGGCAACATCGCGCCGGACGAAAGCATCGCCGCGATCATGGCCTCGCTCTCACGCGGCGTCGACGCGAGCGATGCCGCCCCTTCGCTTGCCTTCCGCTTCGACCGCGCCGACGGTTTCTGGCTGCAAGGTTACGCCGAGTTCCTGATGGCGCAGGCCGATTTCTGGCTGGCGCATGATTTCAGAGCCATGTTCGACGGCTCTTTCCACATGCTGTTTCCGCACGCGAAACTGCCGCTGCAGGACGCGCTGGTCCCGCCGGATGGCGGCATGAGCGGCAGCATCTTCGCCTCGGAATGGCGCTTTGCCGACTTCATCTCGCTGGTGCATCTCGTCAACTGGCCGGTGATCGAGCCGGAGCGCCGCAAGGCGGCGCGCCGTCACCTGCTGGAGATGATCCGGCTTTCGCGCGAGGACTGGAAAGCGATACGCGCCCAGACCGACAATGACCGCGAATGGCTGCCGGGACCGCAGCAGAAGGGCGTCAACCCGCTCACCGGCCTCGAGGTCGGCGAGGCGCAAGTGCAGGCATGGCTTGCCGCCCTGACCACGGCAGAGGACCTTCTCGAAGGGCGCGTGCTGCTGCCGCATTTTCGCATCATCGGCAAAGGCATCAACATGAAGCGCGTCTTCGACGAGCCGAAACCTTTCGACCTCGTCCTGTCGATCACCGGCCCGGCCATCGCGCCTTATCTCGAAAGTGGAAAAATCCTCACCAGCGACGATTTCAATCAGATTCAGCGCGAGTTCGGCGGCGCCGGCTTCCTGATATTCGCGCTGTGGTTCAACTGAAACGAAACGGCGCGTGCGCCTCCTGACAGCCTTCTGTCAGCAGGCTCGGCAGCGCGCACCCGCCATTTCACTCCGCTCTTTCCATTTCGGCCGAGTCCTCCCATATTCGGGCCATGGCCAAACGCACCGACAAGAAAACGCCCTCGCCGGCGCAAGAGGGCGCGCCGAAACGGCGCAGTCCGCTGACCGAATTCCTCGACGCCGCCGAGCCCCTGGAGCGCGGCGGCTTCGCCGAAGCGCCGCAAAGCGAGTTCTCCGGCGCGCCTCTCACCGGCTCGATCTCCGATTGGGCCGGACAGATCGAGCGCGAGGCGCAAAAGCAGCCGAAGGCCAAAGCGCCGAAGAAAATCCCCGAGCGCTCTGCTGCGCCCGGGCGCACGGCGCGCGGCACCTCGATGGGCGGCGCGGCATCGGCGAAAGAACGCGCCGCCGCCGGCCTCAACCCGGTGGCCGGCCTCGACATCAGCCTGGAGGACGCCGAGCAGGTTTCCTCGAGCGGTGTGACCGCGACCGTCGCCGCACTGTCGAGGCTCATCGAATCCGGCAATCCGCTGCACAAGGATGGCCAGCTTTGGACGCCGCACCGGCCTGCCCGGCCGGAAAAATCGGAAGGCGGCATCGCCATCAAGATGGTGTCGGATTTCGAGCCCGCCGGCGACCAGCCGACCGCCATCAAGGACCTTGTCGAGGGTGTCGAGCAAAGCGACCGCACCCAGGTGCTGCTCGGCGTGACCGGCTCCGGCAAGACCTTCACCATGGCCAAGGTGATCGAGGAAACGCAGCGCCCTGCCCTGATCCTGGCGCCGAACAAGACGCTGGCCGCGCAGCTCTATGCCGAGTTCAAGAAATTCTTCCCCGAAAACGCGGTCGAGTATTTCGTCTCCTATTACGACTACTACCAGCCGGAAGCCTACGTCCCGCGCACCGACACCTATATCGAGAAGGAATCCTCGATCAACGAGCAGATCGACCGCATGCGCCACTCGGCGACGCGCTCGCTGCTGGAGCGTGATGACGTCATCATCGTCGCCTCCGTCTCCTGCATCTACGGTATCGGCTCGGTCGAGACCTACACGGCGATGACCTTCCAGATGCAGGTCGGTGACCGGCTCGACCAGCGCGCCTTGCTTGCCGACCTCGTCGCCCAGCAATACAAGCGCCAGGACATCAACTTCGTGCGCGGCTCGTTCCGCGTGCGCGGCGACACGATCGAGATCTTTCCGGCCCACCTCGAAGACCGCGCCTGGCGCATCTCGATGTTCGGCGACGAGATCGAGGCGATCACCGAGTTCGATCCGCTGACCGGCCAGAAGACCGGCGAGCTGAAGAGCGTCAAGATCTACGCCAATTCGCACTATGTGACGCCGCGGCCGACCTTGAATCAGGCTATCAAGTCGATCAAGGAAGAGCTGCAATACCGCCTGCAAGAGCTTGAAAAGGCTGGCCGTCTGCTTGAAGCGCAACGTCTCGAGCAGCGCACGCGCTTCGACCTCGAGATGCTCGAGGCGACCGGTTCCTGCGCCGGCATCGAGAATTATTCGCGCTATCTCACCGGTCGCCAGCCGGGCGAGCCGCCGCCGACCCTGTTCGAATATGTGCCGGACAATGCGCTGATCTTCATCGACGAGAGCCACGTCACAGTGCCGCAGATCGGCGGCATGTATCGCGGCGACTTCCGCCGCAAGGCGACGCTGGCCGAGTATGGCTTCCGCCTGCCCTCCTGCATGGACAACCGGCCGCTGCGCTTCGAGGAATGGGACGCCATGCGCCCGCTGTCGATCGCCGTCTCGGCGACGCCGGGCGGCTGGGAGCTCGACCAGTCCGGCGGCGTCTTCGCCGAGCAGGTCATCCGCCCGACCGGCCTGATCGACCCGCCGGTCGAGGTGCGCCCCGCCAAGAGCCAGGTCGACGATGTCGTCGGCGAAATCCGTGAGACGACCAGGCTGGGCTACCGTACGCTGGTCACGGTTCTCACCAAGCGCATGGCCGAAGACCTCACCGAATATCTGCATGAGAACGGCATTCGAGTCCGCTACATGCACTCCGATATCGACACGCTGGAGCGCATCGAGATCCTGCGCGACCTGCGCCTCGGCGCCTTCGACGTGCTGGTCGGCATCAACCTGCTCCGCGAAGGCCTCGACATTCCCGAATGCGGCTTCGTCGCCATCCTCGATGCCGACAAGGAAGGTTTCCTTCGTTCGGAAACCTCGCTGATCCAGACCATCGGCCGCGCCGCCCGCAACGTCGACGGCAAGGTCATCCTCTACGCCGACCAGATCACCGGCTCGATGGAACGGGCGATGGCGGAGACCAACCGCCGCCGCGAGAAGCAGATGGAGTGGAACGCGGCCAACGGCATCACGCCGGAATCGGTCAAGTCGCGCATCGCCGACATCCTCGACTCCGTCTACGAGAAGGATCACGTGCGCGCCGACATCTCGCAGTTCACCGACGATGCCGGCGCCATGATCGGCAACAATCTAAAAACCCATCTCGAGGCGCTGGACAAGCAGATGCGCGATGCCGCCGCCAATCTCGACTTCGAGAAGGCCGCCCGCATCCGCGACGAGATCAAGCGGCTGCGCGAAATGGAGCTGTCCATCTCGGACGATCCGCTCGCCCGCTACGCCGACATGGAAAGCCCGGTTTCCGGCCGCGAGAAAGGCAGGCACAACAAGGGACGTGCGGTGCACCGCACCGTCGATGACGACGGCAAGGGCCTGTTCCGCAAGCCGGATCTCGATGAGATGGGCGCGGACGGCGCGGTGCCGGTGAAGAAGCCTCTTTTCGCCAAGCCCTCGATCGACGACATGGGACCGGGCACCGATATGGCAACACCCGCTGGCGCGGTCTCGCGTTCGCTGTTCAAGAAGCAGTCGGCGCAGGAAGCGCATGGCTCCGACTTCGGCATCCCGGGCGATCGCACCGGGTCGCTGTTCCGCAAGAACTCGCTCGACGAGATGACGGTGCGCCGTACCGAAAAACCCGTCGAAGGAACGGTGCCTACGAAGCCACGGCCAATCTCCCCCCTTGTGGGGGAGATGTCCGGCAGGACAGAGGGGGGCGCGAAGGAACGCGACGATAAACCCATCGTCCGCCAGCGCTCTGGCATCGGCTCTTACGAAGACCCAGCCGATGAGCGCCGTCAAAAGCGCCGGCCGAGCAAGACTGGGCGGCCGGGGCATTGATTTTCTGAAGAGATTGATATGTTAACATGCCGGCGGGACAGCGCTCTGTCCTGCCGGACATCTCGCCCACAATGGGCCCACAAGAGGGGAGATCGGTAGTTTCAGCGCCCCCGTTCTGACCTGCCGCCCCTTGCCATGCCCCCCTCCCCAGGTGTACCAGTTTCCCCAACTCGAACATCTGGAAAGGAGGGCTGCGTGTCTATCGATCACCACCGTCAGCGCGGCCCTGTCTGTGCCCTGCGAGCTTGCTTGCAGGGCTGACCAGGACGGTCCGGGAATTTTCCCCCGCTTCGATTTTTGGTCTGCCCTTCGTGGTGCCGCTGATCTCGGCCTGATGGCCTACCGGCGCACCGTCAAAGTGCATTGAGCCGGGCTCCGGCAAGACCAGAGAAATCGACATGGCCCTGATCAGCCTCAAATCCCTCGGCGTCACCATGAGTGCGCCGCTCTTCTCCAACCTCGAGCTCACCATCGGCCCCGGCGACCGGCTGGGCATCGTCGCGGCCAACGGCCGTGGCAAATCCACCCTGCTCAGATGCCTGGCCGGCGAGCTGGACGCCACGAGCGGCGAGATCACCCGGACGCGCGGCTTGCGCGTCGGCCATGTCGAGCAATCCGTCCCCGGCGCGTTGCTCGACCGCAGCTTCCATCAGGTGGTTGCCGATGTCTTGCCGCCTGAGCAGCTTGGCAGCGAGCTTTGGCGCGTCGACGTGGTGCTGGATTCGCTCGATGTGCCTGAGGACATGCGCGACAGGCCGATGCGGGCCTTGAGCGGCGGCTGGCAAAGGCTGGCGCTGATCGCCCGCGTCTGGGTCACCGACCCGGACGTGCTTCTGCTCGACGAGCCGACCAACCATCTCGACCTCGCCAGGATCGGCCAGTTCGAAACCTGGCTCAACGCGCTGCCACGCGAGGTCCCGGTGATCATCGCCAGCCACGACCGCGCCTTTCTCGACGCCACCACCAACCGCACGCTCTTCTTGCGCCCGGAAGAATCGCCGGTGTTTTCGCTGCCCTATTCGCGCGCCCGGCAGGCGCTCGACGAGGTCGACGCCTCGACGGCGCGGCGGTTCGAGCGCGACATGAAGGTCGCACAGCAGTTGCGCCGGCAGGCAGCCAAGCTCAACAACATCGGCATCAATTCCGGCAGCGACCTGCTGACGGTCAAAACCAAGCAGCTCAGGGAGCGGGCCGAAAGGCTGGAAGATGCAGCCGTGGCAGCGCATCGCGAGCGTTCGGCCGGCGCGATCCGATTGGCCAACCGTGGCACCCACGCCAAGGTGCTGATCACGCTCGACGACCCGGCGGTCGAAACGCCCGACGGCACGCTGCTGTTCAGGACCGGCAAACGCCATATCTGCCAAGGCGACCGCATCGTGCTGCTCGGCCGGAACGGTGTCGGCAAATCGCGCTTCATTGCAATGATCCGCGCCGCCATCGCCGAACCGGGGTCGGAAGAAAGCGTCAAGGTGACGCCGTCGACCGTGCTCGGCTACAGCGACCAGGCTCTGTCCGGCATCGGCGCCGACGCCACCCCGCTGGCGATGGTCTCGCGCCGCTTCGAGATCGGCGAGCAGCGCGCCCGCTCGCTTCTCGCCGGCGCCGGCGTCGCCATCGAGATGCAGGAGAAAAGGATTGCCGCGTTGTCGGGCGGACAGCGGTCGAGGCTGATGTTGCTGGTGCTGCGGCTCCTCAACCCCAATTTCTACCTCCTCGACGAGCCGACCAATCACCTCGACATTGACGGCCAGGAAGCGCTGGAGGACGAGTTGCTGAAGCATCAGGCAAGCTGCCTGCTCGCCTCGCACGACCGCTCCTTCATCCGCGCGATCGGCAACCGGTTCTGGCTGATCGAGAAGCGGCGGCTGACCGAAGTCGACAGTCCGGAAGGGTTCTTCCGCTCGGTGGCCGCGACGGAGCGCTGATAGCCACGACAAGGCCGGCCTATACGGGGGGCCGGCCTATACGGGCCGGCTTTCCGGGCGCGCATGAAAAATTCCGGTGACCTGTCGGATTGCCGCAGCATTCCTCGTCCTTGGGATGCCGACACGATGCTGACGGCACCAACCAGGGAGAGTTTATCATGTCTATCTTGTCATCCATCAGCCGCATCGCCAGCCAATATGCGGCGGCGCGCGCCCGCTACCGCAGCGAGCGCATTCTGCTTTCACTGCCGGCCGACCTGCGCAAGGACATCGGGTTTCCGGAAATTCTCGACACGCGGAACAGCCGCCGAACGGCCACCTTCTCGACCGACGTCATTTGAAAGTGACCAACGGGTTCATGCGACGGTCATCGGCTTCGCCGGTTGCCCGGCCGGTCCGGGCCCGGCCCCGCTAAAAAAATTCCGCTGCCCGTGTAGGATTGCTGTCGCCTCGTCCGTCTTTTGATCGCAACGCCCAATCAACCCGTGAAGAGGAACACGTGAAATGACAGACCAGAACCCGCCCCGCGCCAAAGTTCTTGGCGGATTGACCCCCTATCTGCAGGTCGACGGCGCCATCAAGGCGGCCGAGTTCTACAAGAAGGCTTTCGGGGCCGAGGAAGTCTTTGCCTATCCGCCGGACGACAAGGGCCGCACCATGCATATCCATCTCTATGTCAACGGCTCGACGCTCATGCTGGGCGACGCCTATCCCGAGCACGGCCATCCGCATCAGGCGGCGCAGGGTTATACGCTCCAGCTCCATCTCGGTAGTGACGACGTCGAAGCCTGGTGGAAGCGCGCGGTAGACGCCGGCTGCGAAGTCGTCACGCCCCTCCAGGTAATGTTCTGGGGCGACCGCTGGGGCCAGGTGAAGGATCCCTTCGGCGTCGCCTGGGCGATGAACGCGCCGGTAAAATAGGTTTCTCAGCGAGCAAGCGTCGGCCGCCATTCCCAGGGCTGACGCGCTCACCCGCGCCGGGTCGTATCCCCGCCGGCCCGGCGCTCGTTTTCAGCGAAGGAGCTTACCCATGTCCTATGTCGATGGTTTCGTGCTTGCCGTGCCGAAGGCAAATCTCGATGACTACAAGAAAATGGCTGCGAATGCCGGCGCCGTCTGGAAGGAGCACGGCGCGCTCGCCTATGTCGAATGCATCGGCGACGACGTGCCCTATGGCGAACTGACCTCGTTCCCGCGCGCCGTGCAGGCGAAGGACGACGAAGTCGTCATCTTTGCCTGGGTCGTTTACGAATCCAGGCAGAGCCGCGACGCGGTCATGGCGAAAGTGATGGCCGACGAACGTCTCAAGATGGACTGGTCGACAATGCCCTTCGACGGGAAGCGCATGATCTTCGGCGGCTTCCAGCCATTTATCGAGGTTTGAGCACAGCCGATTCGGTCCTCATCCAGGGCGGAGCAGGAACGGAGCTCCTGCTTCCCCCTCGAATGACGAGGTTGCGAGGCAGCGGCTAATCTCACAGGCCTGCGATGGCTGAGAGCAAGCGGCCTACCATCCAACCCGGCCCTATCCGTTCTGGAGCTTGACGAGCAGCGGCTTCAGCCGCTCCCCATAACGCTTCCACAGGTCGACCGAGCCCTGATACATCGGCTGGCGCACCTGCGCGGCCGACGCCGTGCGCACCGGCCGGTCGGTCTCGTGGAACGCCAGCACCTTGTCGTCCCAAGGCAGGCCGAGATGCGCCATCAGCGCCCGCGTCTGGCCTTCCTGATCGGCGACGAAATCCTCGTAGCGGACGTCGTGGACGACGCCGGGCAGAACTTTGTGCCAATGCGCCATGATATCGGTGTAGAGGTTATGGAAATCGGCGAGCTCGCCAAGATCGTAGCCGTAACGATGGCTGTCGCCGCGGAAATGCACTTTGAAGATCGACAGGCACGTGGCCGCGGCGTCGCGCGCGCAATGCACGATCTTCGCCTTCGGCAGCATCATGTGCAGGAAGCCGACCAGCAGGAAGTTGCCCGGCATCTTGTCGGTGACATGGCGGAAGCCCGGATACCGGGCATGCAGCATGTCGATATAGGCCTGCCCGGCCTCGGCAAAGGCCTTGTCCGGCATGTCGGCTATCCCTGAGGGAAAACCGCCCGGCATGCTCATCGGAAACTGCTTGCCGACGACCGACTTCAGGATGCTGAGCTCGCCCGCGCCAAAGACCTGCGGATGGCTGGCTATGATCTGCTCGACCAGCGTCGTGCCGGAACGCGGCATGCCGACGACGAAGATCGGCGTGTCGTCGGAAATGTCGCTCGGCCTGTGCTTTTCGAAGAAGGCCTTGTCGAAGGCCGACTTCATCGCTTCGAACTCGTCGCGCGTTCTCACCGGGTCGTAGTCGATGCCCTTGCGGCGGATCGCATTGCCCTCGGCGAAATAGTCGAAGGCGCGGCCATAATCCTTCAGATCGTCATTGGCCTTGCCGAGGCCGAAGGAAAGCTGCATGCGCGCAAGGCTGTCCTGCGGCGCCTTGGCGTGCTCGGCCTCCATGCCGGCAAGCTCGGCGTCGCGCTCTGTCTGGCGCTTGACCTGGGTCAGCAGAAGCCAGGCTTTCGCCATCGCCGGAGCGATCGCCACCGCCTGGCGGGCAAGATTGGCGGCCTCGGCGAGCTTGCCCTTCTCCATCAGGGCGACGCCCAGCCCGTAGAGCAGCTCGGCATCCTTGGGCCGGATCGACAGCGACTCGCGGAAGAGCGCAATCGCCTCGTCGAGCCGCCCGGCTTCCTGCAGCGTTTCGGCAAGGCCGATGCGGGCGCGGACATGGAACGGGTTGCGGCCGATCGTGCCGCGATAGATCTCCTCAGCGCCATCGAACTGGCCGAGCTGCTTCAGCGACGAGCCGAGATTGTCGCGTGCCGCGAGTTGGTCCGGGCGGATGTCCACCGCGCCACGGAAGAAATCGACGGCGGCGGCAACGCGGCCGAGGTCGCGCATCACCGTGCCCATGTTGTTGAGGAAATCGGCATTTTGGGGCTGCAGCGTGACCGACTGCTCGATGGAGTCCAGCCCTTCCTCGCTGCGACCGGTCTGGTGCAGGAGGAGCCCGAGGAAATGCAGCGCGGCGGCATGATTAGGCTGCTGCCCCAGCACCTGCCGGTAAAGCGACTCCGCCTCCTGCCGGCGTCCTGCCTGGTGCAGCTGCAGCGCCCGTTGCACATAGGGATCGAGGGGGCTCGCCGATCCTGGCTTGCCGCCCGCGTTTGCCGCTCTTCTCTGATCTCTGTTAATGGGAAACCTGCCGTGTTTGTCCGCCCGCCGGACCTAAGCCAAGCGGGCGGCAGATGCAAGTGTGTGGGCAGCGCTCCGAGGACTTGCCCGCAATGCCGCTAGCAAGGCCCGTCGCCGATGATGCGATAGTCCGCCGCGCGGGCCTCGCACGCATTCGGGAAAGTGCGCACCTCGCCGTAGCGTCTGGCGCAGACCGGCGCGTATTCGCGGGTGCAGAAGGTTTGCTCGCCGCCACCGCCGCCATCCCGGCAAGGCCCGTCACGCACGATGCGATACCCTGCCCGCTCCGCCAGGCAGGCATTGGCGAAGGTCTGGCGGTCGCCGCCGCGTCTTGCGCACACTGGTTCGTATTGCATCGTGCAGAGCTGCGGATGCGGCCTCGGCGGACGCGGACGCGGTCCTTCGTCGACGACCACGGTACAGGCCGCCAGCAATGCCGACAGTAGCAGGGCGACAAGGCCCTGCCGCGAAACGATTGCCGCAAGAAATCGCATAGGTCCCTCTCCTATCTGGCTCAGGCGCGATCGCGCCAGCTCGCGCAATTCCTCGCCATTTTGGGATCGAACGCAACCCCGGCTTGTGCTTTGCCCGGGGCGAAATTTATCGCCGGTCGGCTTCTCGCACTGGCCCATGCCCGGCTTTTCACTGGCCGATGACCGGTCATGGCGCCGGGTCTATCGATGGCCTCGCGTTGGGCGCGCCGAGGGCCGCCCGCGGTGCTGTCTTGCAACCATCACATTTCCGTGTAATAAATTTGGTGTTCGGGCATTTGCGACCCGGAGAGCGGCACGTTTTGGACGACCTTTCCCCGATAGTGTGAATCTCTGACGGCCCCGTTTTTCGGCGGGGGCTTTGACCATGCGCGAATGCATGACTGCCGAAGCAACACCGGGATCAGCCCAAGGAAGCGGGCGAGCCCACGAGACTGATACGGGTGAAGGAGTTTCCCCCATGGCCCAGACCGGCACCGTAAAGTTCTTCAACGCCACCAAAGGCTTCGGCTTCATCACGCCTGACGGCGGCGCCAAGGACGTGTTCGTCCACATCTCCGCGATCGAGGCCTCCGGCCTGCGTACGCTCGTCGACGGCCAGAAGGTCACCTTCGACGTCGAGCCTGACCGCATGGGCAAGGGTCCGAAGGCGGTCAACCTCCGCGCCGCCTGAGCGGGCGACGCTGCCTGTCCTTCCGCTGATGAACGGCGCGGCAGGATCATGAATCGGCTTCGCAGGAAGCTTGAGTTTTCGAGGGCGCGACGGTTCCGTCGCGCTCTTTTTTGTCCGGCAAATAGTTGTATTGGCAGGCGAAAACTTTCTCTTGCCGATAGCGCTAAAATAAAGGACAAATTTCCTCTCGGGCAATTTGCCGGCCCGAGACTGACTTGATGGGATCAAAGGAGCTTCCCATGCCGCAGACCGGCACCGTCAAATTCTTCAACCATGCCAAGGGCTTCGGCTTCATCACGCCCGACGATGGCGCGAAGGACGTCTTCGTCCATATTTCGGCCGTGCAGGCGTCGGGCCTTCCCGGTCTTGAGGATGGGCAGAAAGTGACATTCGACACCGAGCCCGACAAGCGAGGCAAGGGTCCGAAGGCCGTCAACCTGTCTATCGGCTAAGCCGGCTCAAGACAGATCCGACGGAGACTGAGCAGGCGGGGCGCTCCCGCAGAGCTCGGAATTTTGTCGAGCCGCGAAATCGTTCGCGCGGTGCCGTTCAGCCTCCGTTCAGCCACGGTCCTCTACTAACCCCTCCTAAAGCCGATCCGCATCCCCTGACAATACGCGGGCCGGCGCGAAGGAGACCGAAAATGAACCGAATTCTCAAGACCGCCATTGTGGCCGCCGGCGTCGCCGCGACCACTTTGGCCACCTTCTCGGCGGCAAATGCTGATGATTGGCGCTGGCGTCGTCATCATCACAATGGCGGCGACGCCCTTGCCGCGGGCGTTGTCGGCCTGGCGGCGGGCGCCCTGATCGGTAGTGCTCTCAGCAACCCTGGGCCGAGATACTACGATCCCGCCTATGATGACGGCTATTATGTCGACCGCCCCGTTCGCCGCTACTATGTACAGCCGCGCGTCGTCTATGCCGACCGCTATGCCGAGCCGTGGACCCGCGAATGGTACGAGTATTGCTCCGACCGGTACCGCACCTTCAACTCGCGTACCGGCACAGTCACGGGCAACGATGGCGAACAGCATTTCTGTGTTGCCAACTAAGACTTACGGTTTCCAGTCCAGGCAAAAGCGCCGCCCTCCAGCGGCGCTTTTTCTTTGCGCAGAGGATCAGGTCAGGAAGGGATTCGTCCGGCGCTCCTCGCCGAAGCGGCCGCCCGGACCGTGACCGCAGATGAAGCCGATATCGTCGCCGAGCGGCAGCAGCTTGTCTTTGATCGCGGCGATCAGCGCGGCGTGATCGCCGCCCGGCAGATCGGTGCGGCCTATCGAGCCGCGAAACAGCACGTCGCCGACATGGGCGAATTTGGCCGCGCGGTTGTAGTAGACGACATGGCCCGGCGCGTGCCCCGGACAATGCAGCACCTCGAACACATGCTCTCCGAACGAGACCGTGTCGCCTTCGCTGAGAAAACGGTCCGGAATGCAATTGCGCACCGGATCGGTAAGGCCGAAGCGCTTGGCCTGGGTCTCGAGATTGGCAAGCAGCGGCCGATCGGCCTCGTGCGGGCCGATGATGTCGATGCCGAGTGCATCCTTCAGATCCATCGCGCCGCCGGCATGATCGATATGGCCGTGAGTGATCCAGATCGCCTTCGCCCTGATCGCGTTGTCCTTAAGCACTGCCACTATCTTGTCGACGTCGCCGCCGGGATCGACGACGACACCTTGTTTGTCGTCCATGTCGAAGAGAATGGTGCAATTCTGCTGGAAGGGCGTGACCGGCACGATGCCGGCATTGAGCTGACCCATGGCTTTCCTTTCGAGGTGTTGCCCTGATGTAGAGGGCACAGCCGACTGCGTCCACCGGTGATCCCTCTAAAAGAAATGGGCGGCCACAGCCGTCCATGGGAAGCCTGAAATTCTGCCAAGCCTGTTCTTCATCACGGTCATGACCGCGCGCATGATGTCGGTGAGGATGGCGCCGGCGCCGACGATGATGCTTTGTATGCCCATCGCCCTGCCAGTCCCACCGGCTGCTCCGCTGCCGTCGCCGGATCGCCCGCACCCATGTGACGCCGAATTGCTGCGCAGGCGCCTAAATAAAAGGGGCGGCCCGAAACCGCCCCGTTGCACAAAAAGGCTGTGACTATCGCTATTCTGCGGCGATGGCGTGCTTTGGCTGCACCGCGGCAGAATAGTCGTTCATCAACGTCTTGGCGATCTCGCCGACCTCGAATCGGTACGGGCCGATTTCCGAGACCGGCGTGACTTCCGCGGCCGTGCCGGTAAGGAAGCACTGCTCAAAGCCATCGAGCTCTTCGGGCATGATGGCGCGCTCGATCACCTCGAAGCCGCGGTCCTTGGCCAGGCCGATGACGGTGCGGCGGGTGATGCCGTCGAGGAAGCAGTCGGGCGTCGGGGTGTGGATTTTGCCGTCCTTGACGAAGAAGATGTTGGCGCCGGTGGCTTCCGCCACCTGGCCGCGCCAGTCGAGCATCATGGCGTCGGCGTAGCCCTTGGCCTCGGCGGCGTGCTTGGAAAGCGTGCAGATCATGTAGAGGCCGGCGGCCTTGGACTTGGATGGCGCGGTGCGCGGGTCGGGCCGGCGCCATTCGGCGACGTCGAGACGGATGCCCTTCAGCTTCTGCGCCGGGTCGAAATAGCTCGGCCACTGCCAGATGGCGATGGCGCAGTTGATGCGGTTGTTCTGCGCCGAAACACCCATCTGCTCGCTGCCGCGCCAGGCGATCGGACGCACATAGGCGTCCTTGAAACCCTGCTTTTTCAGAAGCTTGCGGCAAGCCTCGTCGATCTCGCCGACCGAGTAGGGAATCTTGAAGCCGAGCAGGCGCGCCGATTCATGCAGGCGCTCATTGTGCTCGGTGAGCTTGAATATCTGGCCGCCATAGGCGCGCTCGCCCTCGAAGACCGCGCTGGCATAGTGCAGGCCATGGGTCAGCACGTGGATCTTGGCCTCGCCCCATTTGACGAACTCCCCGTTCATCCAGATGAAGCCGTCCAGTTGATCGAAGGGAACGGATGCCATGGAAACCTCCCGCGGGCGGGCGCCCGCCAATCGTTGTGTCATACGGCCTTTCGTATCGGCCCCGCCACTGGGTCCGAAACCGCCGGCCTGTGTCTGGAAGCGTAGGCGGATATTCAATCCCTGGCAAACTTAGGAAGTTCCGGAAAAACGGCTTCCGCTTGCCTTTTCGTTCGCAATCCGCCGAAAAGCTTGTCAAAAATTATCATTTGCGGGAAATTACGTCAACAGTACTGACGTAATTCCCGCTTGGCATGGAGAAATGATGACGGAACGAAGCCCCGCAGCCGGAAAACCGATCAGGACGGCGATCACCGACGAGGACGGCATCGACTTTGCCATCATCGAGCTGTTTTTCTTCGCTTATCGCGACTTCACCTCCGATCCCGACCAGATCCTTGCCGATTACGGCTTCGGCCGTGCCCATCACCGCGTCCTGCATTTCGTCAACCGCAGGCCCGGACTGACGGTAGCCGAGCTGCTCGATGTGCTGAAGATCACCAAGCAGAGCCTGGCGCGGGTGTTGAAGCAGCTGATCGACACGGACCATATTGTCCAGGTGCAAGGGTTGCGCGACCGCCGGCAGCGCGAGCTCTATCCGACTGCCAAAGGCCGCGCGCTGGCACTGGCGCTGGCACGGCCACAGTCGCGCCGCATCCGTGCTGCATTGGAGGATTCCGGGACCGCCGAGCGCGCCTCGATCGAGAGATTCCTCGAGGCGATGGTCAATCCGGAACTTAGAGCGCAGATCGACATTGTGCCTGCGCAAACATCGGGGAAGCAAAATGGAGACCACTGAGAAGGTTGATCATCCGGCAGCGCCCGGCGATGATGCGCCACATCTGCTGGTGGTCGACGACGACACCCGCATTCGCAATCTGCTCAAGCAATATTTGTCCGAGAACGGTTTTCGGGTCACCGTCGCCGGCAACTCGGGCGAGGCCCGGCGCAAGCTCGCGGGGCTGGACTTCGACCTGCTCGTACTTGACGTCATGATGCCCGGCGAAACCGGCGTCGACCTCACCAAGGCGCTGCGGGCCGAGAAGAACGTGCCAATCCTGATGCTTACGGCGCTGTCGGAAACCGACAGCCGTATCACCGGGCTCGAGGCCGGCGCCGACGACTATCTTCCGAAGCCCTTCGATCCGCGCGAGCTCATCCTGCGCATCAACAACATCCTGCGCCGCGGCGGCCCGGCGGCGACGCCGAAAGTCGAGCAGCTCGTCTTCGGCCCCTACACGTTCCAGATCGCCAAGCGCGAACTGAAGCGTGGCGGCGAGGCGCTGAAGCTGACCGACCGCGAGCAGGAAATCCTGGCGATCTTCGCCGCTCGGGCGGGCGAAACCATACCGCGGCACGAGCTCGTCGGCGACGAATCGGATGTCGGCGAGCGGACCATCGATGTCCAGATCAACCGGCTGCGTCGCAAGATCGAGCGCGATCCGTCCAATCCGGTGTGGCTGCAGACCGTGCGCGGTATTGGGTATCGGCTCAGCGTGGAATAACATGCTCGCAGACGGCCTTGGCTGAATGGCCGTCTACGAGCGGAAGGGCGAATGGCGACCACGCAACTGGAAAAGCCCAAGACCGGGAGCCCCGGCGATCTCGCTTTGCGGACGCTGAGGGCGATGCCGCGCGCCTGGAACCGGTTCTGGCGCCTGGTCGCGCTCTACATGCCGAAGCGGCTTTATGCCCGCTCCCTGATCATCGTCATCGCGCCGATGATCCTTTTGCAGTCGGTCGTTGCCTTCGTCTTCATGGAGCGCCACTGGCAGACAGTTACCCAACGCCTGTCGCAGGCGACGATCGCAGACATCGCTGCCATCATCGACATGATGGAGACCTATCCCCACGACGCCGATTACGCCAACATCATCCGCATCGCCCAAGACCGCATGCAGCTGAAAGTGGATCTGCTGCCGCCCGATCCGCTGCCGGCCCCCGGGCCGAAGCCGTTCTTCTCAATCCTCGACACGGCCCTGTCGTCGGAGATTACCCGGCAGATCAACCGTCCCTTCTGGATCGACACGGTCGGCAACTCCAATGTCGTCGAGGTCCGCGTCCAGCTCGAAGGCAAGGTCCTGCGCGTCTTCGTGCGTCGCAGCCAGGCTTATGCCTCAAACACCCATATCTTCCTGATCTGGATGGTCGGCACCTCGCTGGTGCTCTTGATGATCGCCATCCCCTTCCTGCGCAATCAAATAAGGCCGATCCTGACCTTGGCCGAAGCCGCCGAGAGCTTCGGCAAGGGCCGGCCGATGCCGCGCGATTTCCGTCCGCGCGGCGCGGAGGAAGTGCGCCGCGCCGGCTTCGCCTTCATCCAGATGCGCGAGCGCATCGAGCGCCAGATCGAGCAGCGCACCGCCATGCTGACCGGCGTCAGCCATGATCTCAGGACCATTCTGACCCGCTTCAAGCTGCAGCTGGCCCTGGCCGGCGGCAAGGCCGAGACCAAGGCCGCGCTGAACCAGGACATCGACGACATGCAGTCGATGCTGGAGGGCTATCTCTCCTTTGCCCGCGGCGAGGCGGCGGAAGACACCGGCCGCTTCGATCTCGATGCCTATTTCCAGAAGCTTGGCGAGGAAGCGCAACTGCGCAAATGCAAGCTGTCGACGACACTGACCGGCGATCCGACCCTGCATGTGCGGCCGAACGCCTTTGCCAGGCTGATGTCCAACGTCATCGGCAATGCCTTCCGATATGCCAAGACGGTCGAGGTCCATGCCAATCATGGGCGCGGCTCGCTGACCGTCACCATCGACGATGACGGTCCCGGCATCGCGCCGGACAAGCGCGAGGAAGTGTTCAAGCCATTCCTGCGGCTCGACGAAGCGCGCAATCTTGATGCCAGCGGCACCGGCCTTGGTCTGTCGATCGCCCGCGACATCGCCCGAACTCATGGCGGCGACATCATGCTGGAAGACAGCCCGCTTGGCGGTTTGCGAGCCGTGATCAAGGTGCCGGCTTAGTCGGACAAAGACGGCCTTCATCCCTCCGTCATGAAATCATGGTCAAGAGCGCGCATGAAGCGCGCGACTTTTATCGATTCGGCCATGCCGCCCCGCTTCGATCCCGCACCCGCCCGGGTGCGCTGGAGCGAAGCGCGAGCTGCAGCCTGGCTGCCGTTCCGCCATCGTGCCGGCGCGCCCAAGAATCTGTGCGAAGGGTCGCCATGCGAATCCTGATGGTCACCGATGCATGGCGACCGCAGGTCAACGGCGTGGTTCACACGCTGGAGCGGCTTACCGAAACGCTGAAATCCTTCGACGTCCAGCTCGATTTTCTGACGCCGAACATCTTCCGCACCTTGCCGCTGCCGACCTATCCGGACATTCGCCTCGCCTTGACAACCCCCGGTCATGTTGCGCGGCTGATCGAAGCGGGAAAGGCCGACCACATCCACATTGTCACCGAAGGGCCGCTCGGCATCGTGGCGCGCCGCTACTGCCGCAAGGCCGGCCGTCCCTTTACCACCAGCTACCACACGCGTTTTCCCGAATATCTCAGCGCCCGCCTGCCGGTGCCGGAGAGGTGGGCCTATAACTGGCTGCGCGACTTCCACAATTCCGGGCAGGGCACGTTGGTCGCCACGCAATCGTTGGCGGACGACCTTGCCTCGCGCGGCTTCGATAAGCTGAGGCCCTGGACTCGCGGCGTCGACACCGATCATTTCCGACCGGACAAACGCAAGGACACCAGCTTTCCCCGCCCCATCTTCCTCTGCGTCGGCCGTGTCGCGATCGAAAAGAACCTGACCGCCTTCCTCGATCTCGATCTCCCCGGCAGCAAGGTGGTGGTCGGCGAAGGGCCGGAACTGGCAAAGCTCAGCGCCCGCTATCCGAACGCGCATTTCCTCGGCCATCGCCCGAACGACGAACTGGCGGAAATCTACGCTTCGGCCGACGTCTTCGTCTTTCCGAGCCGCACCGACACCTTCGGCAACGTCATCATCGAGGCTCTGGCCAGCGGCACGCCGGTGGCTGCCTATCCGGTGACCGGACCGATCGACATCGTCGGCGACGGCGTCGGTGGGGCCGTATCCGGGGATTTGCGCGAGGCGGCGCTCAAGGCGCTTCACATTGACCGCGCGGGGGCGCGCCAGCGCGCTCTGCGCTACAGTTGGAAGGCATGCGCCGAGATGTTCCTGGACGTGGTCGAAGAAGCGCTGGGGAATGCCGCGTAAGCGCACCGATCGGGATGCGGTGACGTCAGGCCGGCCCAGGCTGGTTCTAGAATAGACGCCCGCCGTCCGGCACTTTGCGCTCGATGGCGCCGAGCACGACGGCGCCCTCCTCGTCCGGAAAGCCAAGCGTCAGCACTTCCGACATGAACGGGCCGATCTGGCGCGGCGGGAAATTGACCACCGCGAAGACCTGCCGGCCGATCAGCGTCTCCGGCGCATAATATTTGGTGATCTGCGCCGACGACTTCTTCACTCCCAGCGCCGGGCCGAAATCGATCTTCAGCTTGAATGCCGGCTTGCGCGCCTCCGGAAAGGGCTCAGCCTCGACGATCGTGCCGGCACGGATGTCGACACGATCGAAATCGGCAAAGCTGATCTCGGGCTTGCGCTCGCTGCTGGAACTCATCGGCGGTATTGGCTTCGCTCAGGCGCTTCCGTGGGTTTCAAAGAGCACGCTGGACAGCGCGTCCTTGGCCGACGTACCCGACCAGACGACGAATTGGAAGGCCTGGAAATAGCATTCGCAGGCCTCTAACGCCGATGACAGAAGCACCTCGACCTGCTGGCTCGACGGCTCGACCCCGCCGGCGAGCAGCAGCGATTGCCGGAACATGATCGCGCCCTCCTGCTCCCACAGGTCGAAATGGCCGAACAGCATCTGTTCGTTGATCAGCGAAAGGAGCCGCATCACCTCCAGCGCGCGCGTTTCCGGCACCTTGATGTCGAAGGCGCAGGCCAGATGCAGCGCCTCGAAATCTTCCATCCAGGAGAAGGAGACATGATAGTCGGTCCAGCTGCCTGTTACCGAAATCGAGATCTCGTCGTCGCCGGCGCGTTCGAAGGACCAGTCATTGTTGTGGGCCACCTGCTCGATGACGTCCACCGGGTGGATTTCGCGGGAGAATTCGAGTTCGAGGAGTTCCATGAATGCTTCCTGTCGTTCTGAGAGCGCCGCCACACGCTCCGCGAGAGAGGGCACGCACAACGAACAATCTTGTCTAGAACTCGGACGGCCAGGACTTTCCAAACGCAAAGACCCCAACCGGACCCCACCGCCCGGCGCATGACCCTGCTTCGAATCATGCAACAAATTCAGTCTATTGATCGGGAGTCGCGTGAACAGCCCAATTTTTCGCACTGCGTCATTCGCATGTGGAAAGGCGCTGTCAAAAAGATTCATGCAATGCCGGTAAGCGATTCACGGCAAAGCGATTTTTCGGATCGTGCTTTGTGGAAAAGTTTACGATTATTTTTTTGATCTGGGCTTCGCCGCAGCCGCAGGTGCGGCTTGCCCGGTCAATTCGGCGAGCTTGGCCTCGAGCGCTTCGACGCGCACCGCAAGCTGGATGTTGTCTTCTCTTGCCTTGACGGCCATCTCGCGCGCAGCCTCGAACTCCTCGCGTTTCACCACATCCATGGAGTTGAGCAGGCGCTCGGCCTGGCTGCGGAAAGCCGTCTCCATCTCGCGCCTGACGCCTTGGGCTGCCCCCGCGGCATCGGTCATCAGCTTGGCGAATTCATCGAGAATGCGGTTCGTTCCGGTCGACATGGCAAATCCTCGCTTGATTATTTTGACGTAGTGGCGCGCGGCACGGATTGCAAGCGAAGCGTGCCTTGACCCCGCCAAAACCCTGCCGCATGGTCCGCGCCCGATAGACGACCGCAACCGGAGCGACCCAGTTTGAGCGAATATTTCCTGCTGCCGCTGGCCTCCCTGCCCTTCCCCAATATCGACCCGGTTATCGTCCATATCGGGCCGCTGGCGGTGCATTGGTATGGCGTCGGCTACATCGTCGGCATTCTGTTCGCCTGGTGGTACGCCAAGCGCCTGGTCAGCAATGCCAGCCTTTGGCCGGACGGCAAGCTGCCGATGAAGCCCGAGGATCTTGACGATTTCATCGTCTGGGCGGCGATCGGCGTGGTGCTCGGCGGGCGCACCGGCTATGTCCTCTTCTACGACCTTCCACGCTATATCGCGCATCCGCTCGACACCTTGGCGGTCTGGCAGGGCGGCATGTCGTTCCATGGCGGACTGCTCGGCGTGATCCTCGCCATGACCCTCTTTTCGCTCAAGCGCGGCATTCATACCTGGACGCTGTTTGACGTCGTCTCGGCTGGCGTGCCGGTCGGCCTTGGGCTGGTGCGTGTGGCCAATTTCATCAATTCGGAGCTCTGGGGCCGTCCGTCGGACGTGCCCTGGGCGATCGAATTCCCCAATGGCGGCCCGTTCACCCGGCATCCCAGCCAGCTCTACGAGGCGCTGCTGGAAGGTCTTGTGCTCTTCCTGGTGCTGCGCTTTCTCACCCACTCGCGGCTGAAGCTGAAGACACCGCGCTTCGTCGGCGGCGCCTTCATCTGCGGCTACGGCCTGTCTCGCATCTTCGTCGAGTTCTTCCGCGAGCCTGACCAGCAGCTCGGTTATCTGCTCGGCACCAACTGGCTGACCATGGGCATGGTCCTGTCCTCGCCGATGGTGCTCGCCGGCATCTGGGCCATGGCCACCGCAAAGCCGACGACGCAGACGCAGCCGGCATGACCAGGCTGAAGGAGCGCATCATCGGCCTGATCGGCGCGGTGGGGCCGATCCCGGTCAGCGAATACATGGCGCTCTGCCTGTTCGATCCTGAGGACGGCTATTATACGACGCGCGAGCCCTTCGGCGCCGCCGGCGACTTCGTCACCGCGCCGGAGATCAGCCAGATGTTCGGCGAGCTTGTCGCCGTCTGGCTCTACCAGGCCTGGCAAGGCGGCGGGCGTCCGCTGCCAGCCACCTTCGCCGAAATCGGCCCCGGTCGCGGCACGCTGATGAAGGACATGCTGCGCACCTGGTCCCGCCTCGATCCGGCGCTTGCCGCCAAGGCTTCCTTCGCCATGATCGAGACCAGTCCGCGCCTGGCCGAAATCCAGAAAGAGACGCTCGCCGGCCAGAGCCCCGCCCTGAGCTGGCACCAAACCATCGACACGCTGCCGCAGCAGCCGCTCTTCATCGTCGGCAATGAACTCTTCGACGCCGTGCCGATCCGCCAGTTCGTCTATGTCGGCGCCGGCTGGCGCGAGCGCATGGTCGGGCTCGACGAACAAGACAATCTTCATTTCTTCGCCGGCGCGGGTTCCGTCGACCCGGCGCTGCTGCCGGCCGGCGCGGCCGATGCTCTGCAAGGCGCCATCGTCGAGGTGGCGCCGGCCCGCGCCGCGCTGATGGCAGCGATTGCCGAGCGTATCGCCGGCCATGGCGGCGCCGGGCTGTTCATCGACTACGGCCATCTTGAGCCGGGCTTCGGCGACACATTGCAGGCTGTGCGCAGGCACGATCACGAAGACGTGCTGGCCAATCCCGGCGGGGCCGATCTTACCGCTCACGTCGATTTCGCCGCGTTGGCCGCAGCCGTCCGGGAGCACGGCCTCCAGGCGGAACTGACCACGCAGAGCGAATTCCTGCTCGGCATGGGCTTGCTCGAGCGCGCCGGCGCGCTGGGCGCCCGGGCCGATGATGTCGCGCGTCAGGCGATTTCCGAGGCGGTCAAGCGCCTTGCCGGCCCCGATGCGATGGGCGAGCTGTTCAAGGTGATGAAGATCCTGCCAGCCGCGAAAACTGGCTGACATCGGCGGGCAACCCGTGCAAGCTGACCCTGCCACTTGCCCGAGCCTCACATCCCCCAACCGAACTCCACCTTGACGAAATCGCCCACGCGGACAACAAACCCTTCCATGCTGAATCAGACCAGACCCGATCCAGTACGCTCGCCGCTGCTTGCGAAGGCGCCAGGCATACGCCACGGCTATTTCACCCGCATCGGCGGCGTCTCCGGCGGCATCTATCAAGGCCTCAACATCGGCACGGGCTCCGGCGATGATCAGACGCTGGTTGCCGAGAACCGTCGCCGCGTTGCCTACTGGATGGGCGTGCCGGCGGATCATCTCCTCACCGCGCACCAGGTCCATTCTCCCGATGTCGTCATTGCCAGGGAGCCTTTTGCCGGCCCTCGCCCCCAGGCCGACGCCATCGTCACCGACCGGCCGGGCATCGCTGTCGGCGCCTCGACGGCCGATTGCGGTCCGGTGCTGTTCGCCGACGCGGAGGCGCGCGTCATCGGCGCGGCCCATGCCGGCTGGAAAGGCGCCCTCACCGGCGTGCTCGAAAACACCGTAGCCGCGATGGAAGGGCTCGGCGCCCGCCGCGATCGCATCGTCGCCGTGCTCGGCCCTTCCATCGGACCCGACAATTACGAGGTGGGACCGGAATTCGTCGCTCGCTTCGTCGAGGCCGACCCCGGCAATCAACTCTACTTCAGATCGTCGCAGAACCCTGGCCACTCGATGTTCGACCTCAACCAATATACGGTCGATCGGTTGGGCAAGGCCGGCGTGACCGCCGACGGGCTCGGCCGCTGCACTTACGCCGAAGAACACCTTTTCTATTCCTACCGCCGCACCACCCACCGCAAGGAAGCGGATTACGGGCGGCAGGTTTCGGCAATCGTTCTGGAGAAAGAGTAAATGGCGCTGCATTTCGAACGTTCGGAATTCGACGCGCGGCGCGACCGGCTGCTGATCGAGATGGCCGAGAAGAAGCTCGACGCCGTGCTTTTGTTCGCGCAGGAGAGCATGTACTGGCTGACCGGCTACGACACTTTCGGCTTCTGCTTCTTCCAGTGCCTGGTGGTGAAGGGCGACGGCTCGATGGTGCTGCTCACCCGCTCGGCCGATTTGAGGCAGGCGCGAAACACCTCGACCATCGAGAATATCGTATTGTGGACCGATCGTGATGGCGCCAATCCCGCGATCGACCTGCGCAACCTACTCAACGATCTCGATCTGCTTGGCGCCCGCATCGGCGTGGAATACGACACGCACGGCCTCACGGCCTACAATGGCCGTCGCGTGGACGAGCAGTTGCAGACCTTCGGCCAGATCGCCGATGCTTCCGGAATCGTCGGCCGGCTGCGTCTCTTCAAGAGTCCGGCCGAGATCGCCAAGGCCGAAAAAGCCGCAAGCCTCGCCGACGATGCGCTCGATGCCGCGCTGCCGCTGATCAAGCAGGGCGGCGACGAGGCGCTGATCCTGGCCGCCATGCAAGGAGCAGTTTTTGCCGGCGGCGGCGACTATCCCGCCAACGAATTCATCATCGGCTCCGGCGCCGATGCCCTGCTCTGCCGCTACAAGGCCGGCCGCCGCAAGCTCACCAAGAACGACCAGCTGACGCTCGAATGGGCGGGCGTCTTCCATCACTATCACGCGGCGATGATGCGCACCGTTTTGACCGGGAAGATCTCGAAGCGCCACCAGGAACTGTTCGATGCCGCCCGCGCGGCTCTGCTTGCCGTCGAGAAGGCGATGACGCCGGGCAATTCCTTCGGCGACGTCTTCGACGCGCATGCCCGCACGCTCGAGGCGCATAATCTGACCAAGCACCGGCTGAACGCCTGCGGCTATTCGCTCGGCGCCCGCTTCACGCCGTCCTGGATGGACATGCCGATGTTCTACCAGGGCAATCCGGAGCCGATCGCGCCCAGCATGACGCTGTTCGCGCATATGATCATCATGGATTCGGAAACCGATACGGCGATGACGCTCGGCCGCACCTATCTTACCACGGAATCGGCGCCGAAGCCGCTCTCGCGCCATGATCTCGACTTGATCGTGCAGTGAATCCATAATGGTTGGTTCACGCGGGGGCGTTCGCCACCAGGGAGTTGTCGGGCAAATGAGACGATCGCAGGTGACGACCGTGTCATTGCTTGCGGCGCTGGCGCTGGCCGCCTGCACCAACGCCAAGGACGTCCTCGATCCTTCTGCCGTCAAGCCGCCGGCGGGTTCGGCCCAGGCTTTGCCGGCCACCCAGGGCACGTCGGCCACCGCATCGCCAACAACGACCACCGCGCCCGCGCCCACAGCGACCGCGGCGGCTTCAACGCCTGCCACGCCGGCTCAGGCCGCCGCCATCGCCAAGACCCGGCTGCAGGTAGCGCCGATCGTCGGCGCCTCGGTGGAGGCCGCAGCACCCTTGACGGCGGAATTGCAGACGCGCGCCAGGCAGCGCGGCGTGACCCTTGTCGGCAGCACCGACCAGACGGCGACGCATGTGCTGAAGGGTTATTTCTCGACCATGTCCGAAGGCAAGGACACCACAGTCATCTATGTCTGGGATATCTACGATCCGTCGGGCAACCGCCTGCATCGCATCAATGGCCAGCAGAAAGCGGTTTCCGTCGGCAGCGGCGAAGGCTGGCCGGCGGTAGCGCCGGCGACCATGCAGGCCATCGCCGACCAGACGATCGACCAGTTCACCGCGTGGCTCGGCAACGGCGGCGCCGGTTGATCGACCAACCTGTTGCCGGCTTGCGATCCAGCCGGCCTTTGTTGCGCCTTGTCGAACGATTCCCGATCACGAGGCTTGCAATACCGGCGCGGGCCGCTAAAAGCCCGGCATAAAGGCTCATGAGAGTCTGTCCCGTCTCTCCATCCTTCACCAGGAACGGTGCATGAAGCTTTTTGCGGGCAATTCCAACAGGGTGCTGGCCGAAGCGGTCGCTCGCTATCTCAACATCCCGCTGGGGAAGGCCAGCGTCAGGCGCTTCGCCGATCAGGAGATCTTCGTCGAGATCCAGGAGAACGTGCGCGGCGAGGATGTCTTCATCCTGCAGTCGACCTCCTATCCGACCAACGACCATCTGATGGAACTGCTCATCATGATGGACGCTTTCATGCGCTCCTCGGCAAGGCGCATCACGGCGGTCATTCCCTATTTCGGCTACGCCAGGCAGGACCGCCGCGCCTCAGGCCGCACCCCGATTTCGGCCAAGCTCGTCGCCAACATGATCACCCGCGCCGGCGCCGATCGCGTGCTGACGCTCGACCTCCACGCCGGCCAGATCCAGGGCTTCTTCGACATTCCGACCGACAATCTGTTCTCGGTGCCGGTGATGGCCCGCGACGTGAAGGCGAAATACAAGCAGCTCGGCAATGTCGTCGTCGTATCGCCCGACATCGGCGGCGTAGTGCGGGCGCGCGCGCTTGCAAAACGCTTCGATGCGCAGCTCGCCATCGTCGACAAGCGCCGCGAGCGGCCCGGCGAATCCGAGGTGATGAACATCATCGGCGCCGTCGCCGGCAAGGATTGCCTCTTGATTGACGACATCGTCGATTCCGGCGGCACGCTCTGCAACGCGGCCGATGCCTTGCTCGCCAACGGCGCGACCAGCGTCACTGCCTACATCACCCATGGCGTGCTCTCGGGCGGCGCGGTTGCCCGCATCAGTGGCTCGAAACTGCAGGAACTGGTGATCACCGATTCCATCCAGCCGAGCCAGGCCGTGCTCGACGCGCCCAACATCCGCGTCATCTCGATCGCCGACCTGATGGGCGAGGCGATCTCGCGCACGGCGACAGAAGAATCGGTCTCAAGCCTGTTCGACTAAGCCGCGGCGCTGCTGGCTTGAACCGGGCCGCTTGATCGCTTTGGCCCCTCGCCTGACTCGCGCGCGCCGCGCATATAGCCGCGCGGCGAGCTGCCGAGCATGCGCTTGAACATGGTGATGAACGCCGGCACGCTGTCATAGCCAAGATCGAGCGCCACCCTGGTGATGGGTTCGCCGTCGGCGAGCCTCGGCAGCGCCGCGAACAGGCAGGCCTGCTGGCGCCAAGTGGAAAGCGACAGCCCGGTCTGGCGGTGGAAGGCGCGTGTGAAGGAGCGCCGGCTCATGCCAGCGGCATCCGCCCATTCGTCGATCGTCGCATGTGGCGAGGGCGCCGCGACAAAGCGCCGGCAGAGCGCCGCGAGCTTCGGATCCGACGGAAGAGGCAGGCCGAGCGGCCGCTCCGGCAGGTTCGGTATCTCATGCAGCAAGAGCCCCATGATCAGCCCGGCGCGTCCTTCGAGCTCGCCGCCCTGAGGCAGCTTCTCCGATTCCACGATCAGACTGTGCATCAGCTCGGTAATGCCGACGACACGTAAGCCCTCCGGCAGGCCGGGAATTGCATCCGGCACCACATAAACCGAGCGCATCGAGACGTCGCCCAGCATCTCGACCGAATGCTCGATGCCGGCCGGTATCCACATCGCATGGTCGGGCGGCACCATCCAGCGACCGTGCCTGGTCGTCACCAGCACGACGCCGACAAGCGCATGCAGCAACTGGCTGCGGCTGTGGCGGTGCCGCGGCACGTGGTAGCCGTCGGGATATTCGGTCGGCAGCGCGACCGCCGGCCCGACCGCCTGCTCCAACCATTGCCAGCGGCTTTCATGCAGCCGGCCGAGCTCGGCGGCATCGCCCCTGAAGATTTCCCGGCCATGCGGCATTCGATGTGGCCCACTTGCGAAACTATTGGACCAAACCACGAAAGAAGTCGCCATTCAAGCCGATTATAAGACAAGCGGCCAATAAAGCTGGCTGGCTGCGGTTCGCCGCCAAAAAGACCCGGAGCATTGCCTTGACCGATACGACCGCCACCGCCGTCGCCACCCCAGCGCCGGCAAGCCACACCTCGGCGCAAGCGACGGCCTTCACCGTCATTCTTGCGGTGAGCTTCTGCCACTGCGTCAACGACATCATGCAGTCGCTGCTTTCGGCGATCTATCCGCTGCTCAAAGAGAATTACGGTCTCGATTTCTGGCAGATCGGCCTTCTTACGTTCACTTTCCAGGTGACGGCCTCGCTGTTGCAGCCTGTGATCGGCATGATCACCGACAAGCGGCCGATGCCCTATTCCTTGCCTTGGGGCATGGCCTCGTCACTGGTCGGGCTGGTGGTGCTCGCGCATGCCGGCCATTACTGGCTGCTCCTGATCGGCGCCTCGCTGATCGGTATCGGCTCGGCGATCTTCCATCCGGAATCCTCGCGCATCGCCCGCTTCGCCTCGGGCGGCCGCTTCGGTCTCGCGCAATCGCTGTTCCAGGTCGGCGGCAATTTCGGCCAGGCGATGGGCCCGCTGCTCGCCGCCTTCATCGTCGTGCCTTTCGGCCAGACGAGCATTTCCTGGTTCGCCGTCGGCTCGCTGATCGGCATCGTCGTGCTGTGGCAGGTTGGCGGCTGGTACAGCCGGCTGCGCGCCTCGATGGCCAGCCGCAAGCCGGCGGCTCACGTCTCGCCCTTCCCACGCAAAAAGGTCATGGGGGCACTGGCGGTGCTGACGCTGCTGGTGTTGAGCAAGAACGCCTATATCGCCTCGCTGTCCAGCTACTACACCTTCTACGCCATCCATAAGTTCGGCGTTTCGGTGCAGATGTCGCAGGTCATGCTCTTCCTGTTCCTCGGCGCCTCGGCGCTTGGCATCCTGCTCGGCGGCCCGTTCGGCGACCGCTACGGACAGAAGGCGATGATCTGGTTCTCGATCGTCGGCGTTCTGCCCTTCACGCTGGCGCTGCCTTACGCCAATTTGGAATGGACGATGGTGCTTACCGTTGTGATCGGCCTGATCCTGTCGTCGGCCTTCTCCAACATCGTCGTCTTCGCGCAGGAACTGGTTCCCGGCCGCGTCGGCATGATCGCCGGCATCTTCTTCGGCTTCGCCTTCGGCATGGGCGGCATCGCTGCGGCCGTGCTCGGCGTCATCGCCGACATGAAAGGCATCGACTTCGTCTACCACGTCTGCTCGTACCTGCCCTTCCTCGGCCTGCTGACCGTGTTCCTGCCGAACATGAAGGAGGCCAGGAAAGCCTGAGCCGGCCACTCCGGACGAGCTCCAGAGAGCAAAGCACCCGCGCGATGGCGGGTGCTTTTCTGGCGCTGGGACTCAGGCCTGGAAGAAAGCCAGGAGGTCGGCATTGATGACGTCCGCATGGGTCGTCGCCATGCCGTGCGGAAGGCCCTTGTAGACTTTGAGCTCGCCCTTCTTGAGCAGCTTGATCGCGAGCAGCGCCGAATCCGCGATCGGCACGATCTGGTCGTCGTCGCCATGCATGACCAGCACCGGTACGTCGATCTCCTCGGTGAAGTCGGTTTCCGAGAACGCCTTGATGCAGTCGTAATGCGCCTTGGCGCCGCCCATCATGCCCTGCCGCCACCAATTGTCGACCACACCTTCCGACACCGTCGCGCCTGGACGGTTGAAGCCGTAGAAAGGGCCGGCCGGAACGTCGCGGAAGAACTGGGCGCGGTTCGTCGTCAGCGCCGAGCGAAAGCCGTCGAACACTTCGATAGGCAAGCCGCCGGGATTGGCAGCGGTCTTGAGCATGATCGGCGGCACCGCGCCGATCAGCACAGCCTTGGCGACACGGCCTCCGGAACCGTACTGCGCGACATAGCGCGCCACTTCGCCACCGCCGGTCGAATGCCCGACATGGATGGCGTTCTTGAGGTCGAGATGCGCAACCAGCGCCGTCACATCGGCGGCGTAGGTGTCCATCTCATTGCCGGTGTCAGTCTGGCTGGAGCGGCCATGGCCGCGGCGGTCATGGGCGATGACCCGATAGCCCTTGGAGAGGAAGAACAGCATCTGGGCATCCCAGTCGTCGCTGCTCAGTGGCCAGCCATGGTGGAAGACGACCGGCTGACCGGTGCCCCAATCCTTGTAGTAGATCTGCGTGCCGTCGTTGGTGGTGATCGTGCCGCTGCCCGAGCCGGCCTTCGCATGTGAAGCTTCAGTCATCTCAATCTCCGTTTTAGGTGTCGCGATAAATGATATCGCGATAATGATGTGTCTAGCGCAACAATGACTTCTTGTCCACGATAATATGTATCGCGATATGATTTTTTGTGCTAAAGAGCCTCACGACGTCGACAAAGGATCATGGCGCGATGCCTCTGCCCCTGGACAATCAGCTCTGTTTCGCGCTCTACGCCACGAGCATGGCGATCAACCGTACCTACAAGCCCATGCTCGACGAGATGGGGATCACGTATCCCCAGTATCTCGTGCTCAATGCGCTTGGAGAGGCCGATGGCATGTCGGTCGGCACCATAGCGCGCCGGCTGGCGCTGGAATCGAGCACCGTCACCCCGCTCGTCAAGCGCATGGAGCAGGCGGGTCTGGTGACCCGCCAGCGCAGCCACGACGATGAGCGGCAGGTGCAGGTCGATCTCACCGCGGCAGGCCGGGCGCTGCTCACGCAATGCAGCTGTCTGGGCGAAACGCTGGTCGAGCGTTCAGGCATGACCTCGGCCGAGATCGATGCTCTCACGCGAAAAGTCCGGGCGTTGCGCGATGCGTTGAGCGGCGACCAATCGGCTGATGCTGCCTGACCTCCAAACGCCGGACAAAGTCCAGTGCAGGCCACGGCCCGCGTCCCATCGCAGGGGCGAGCCATTTCCGCCGCGGCTTGGCAGCCATCCTCGACAATGGTCCTTTCAAGACGGAACGTTCAAAGTACTTGCTTGCTCCTCGCTGCTGACCGGCGGCAGTTGCGGCGCATCCAGCCCCTGGAACGGGTCGCGCCAGGCATCGATATGCTCGATCCGCCGATACCAGCGGCTGAGCGATGGATAGTCATCGAGCGGCAACCGGGCAGCATCGTTGAACGCGAGAAAGGTCGCCATACGAAAGTCGGCATAGCAAACCGAATTGCCGACCAGCCATTGGCGCCCGCAAAGCTCTGCTTCAAGGATGGCGGCTGTCATGTGGAACTGCCTCAGCCCCTCCTCGACCAATGCCTTGTCGATCGGCCCCAGTCCCCAGCGCTGTTTCGTGCCGCGCTCGAAATGCACCATGTCGCAGGCCCTGACGAAATTCTCCTTGCCCCAGCTCAGCCAGCGGATCATCTGCGGCTCGTCGTCGCCGGTGCGCCAGAAATCCGAATGCATGTCGCGCGAGAGCCGGCAGGCGATCGCATCGGCTTCCCAGAGGCTCCATCCTGGGCCGACCAGGATAGGCAAAGTCAAATTGGGGTTCAGCGCGCGGTAGCGCTCGGCCTGCCCCGGCGCCATGGGCGAGGCGAATTCGAAGGCGACATCGGCCTTCAGATAGCGCGCCGCCGCGACCGCGAGGCGAGGATTGGGATTGCGGCTAAACAGTAGTTTCATGTCAATCTCCAGTCCTTCGATTGCCTGCCAAGGACGTTTGAAACCAGCCCGATGCTACATGACGCATGCGGGCGGGACCCGGCGCAACTCGCCAGATCCGACTTTGCAGCGAAGCAACGCGTCGGCTATGCCTCCCCGACTGGATATCATCGCGCAGCCTGGCCGAGCCTTCCCGTTCAACGGCTTGCGCCCCTGCCCGCCTTCCGCTATAGAGCCGCCACCCGCGTAGACACCCTTGGAGGCAACGCGGAGGAAGGCCGGCCAGGCCTGCATGATCCCCGAAGCGTTTGGACAGCCAAAAGCGTTGGATCGACCATGCAAGACCGCGACGGCTTTCGACGTTTACGGATGGGCTTGCCCGCCGCGAACGCTCCATAACACGCGAAAGGAAATGCCATGAGCCACGAGGCTTACGAGCTCAAGGCCGAAGCGCGCGAACAGGTCGGTAAGGGGTCCGCCCGTGCAGTTCGCCGCAACGGCAAAGTGCCTGCAGTTATTTACGGCGACAAGCAGCCCCCCCTGGCGATCGCCCTCAACTACAAGGACATCTTCTACAAGATCCACGGCGGCGGGTTTCTGACCACGATCGCTACGATCGATGTCGACGGCAAGAAGATCCAGGTCCTGCCGAAGGATTTTCAGCTCGATCCGGTCAAGGACTTCCCGGTCCATGTCGACTTCCTGCGCATCGGCAAGGACACCGAGGTCAATGTCGACGTGCCCGTCCACTTCATCAATGAGGACAAGTCGCCCGGCATCAAGCGCGGCGGCGTGCTCAACATCGTTCGTCACGAAGTCGAGTTCCACTGCCCTGCCAACGCGATCCCGGAATTCATCACCGTCGATCTCGCCGGCACCGAAATCGGCGACTCGATTCACATTTCGGCGGTTGCCCTGCCGGCCGGCGTCAAGCCGGTGATCTCCGATCGCGACTTCACCATCGCGACCATCGCCGGCTCCGCGGCAATGAAGCCGGAGACGGAGGAGACTGCCGAAGCGGCGGCGCCGGAAGCTGAGGCCGCTGAGGCCGAAGAGAAGTAATTCTCTCGGCGCCAGGAGACGACGATGCTTGTCTTTGCAGGCCTCGGCAATCCGGGCGCGAAATATCAGAACAACCGGCACAATGTCGGCTTCATGGCGGCGGACGCGATAGCCCGCCGCCATTCCTTTTCGCCCTGGTCGAAGAAGTTCCAGGGCCTGATCGCCGAGGGCGCCCTGGGCGGCGAGAAGATCCTTTTGATCAAGCCGCAGACCTTCATGAATTTATCCGGCCAGTCGGTCGGCGAGGCGTTGCGCTTCTACAAACTCGATGCCGCCGCCCTCACCGTCTTCTACGACGAGATCGACCTTGCCTCCGGCAAGCTCAGGGTCAAGGTCGGCGGCGGTTCCGGCGGCCACAACGGCATCCGATCGCTCGACCAGCATGTCGGCAATGCCTATCGCCGGGTGCGCATCGGCGTCGGCCATCCCGGCGTCAAAGAGATGGTGCACGGCCATGTGCTCGGCGATTTCGCCAAGGCCGACCGTGAATGGCTCGACGTGTTGCTCGACGCGATCGCCGACGACGCCGCGCTGCTGGCCAAGGGCGACGACAACTCCTTCATGAACCGCATCACCCTGGCGCTGCGCGAGAAGCTCGTGCCGACCGGCGATGACGATCGGCCTCCGCCCAAGGCGCCAAAACAGCAGAGCCATATCCGCCAGGCCCGCCCGCAGCAGCCGCCGGCGAAGGTTCCCGAGAGCGGGCCGATGGCCGCGATGCTGAAGAAGCTGTTCGGAAAAGACTGAGCGTCGAAACGATCATGCCAAGGGCTTGACGATCGTCCGCGCTTTCGCCCATAGCCCTCACCAAATCTCGAATTCCCGATAGGACCGGACGAACATGGGTTTCAAATGTGGCATCGTTGGCTTGCCCAACGTCGGCAAGTCGACGCTGTTCAACGCGTTGACCAGGACGGCTGCCGCGCAGGCCGCCAACTATCCTTTCTGCACCATCGAGCCGAACACCGGCGAGGTGGCGGTTCCGGACCCGCGGCTGCAGAAGATCGCCGCGATCGGCAAGTCGAAGGAGATCATCCCGACCCGCATCTCCTTCGTCGACATTGCCGGACTGGTGCGCGGCGCCTCCAAGGGCGAAGGTCTGGGCAACCAGTTCCTCGCCAACATCCGCGAGGTCGACGCCATCGTGCATGTGCTGCGCTGCTTCGAGGATGACGACATCACCCATGTCGAGGGCCGCATCGATCCGGTCGCCGACGCCGAGACCGTCGAGACCGAGCTGATGCTCGCCGATCTCGAAAGCCTGGAGCGCCGCATCGTGCAGGTCCGCAAGCGCGCCGCCGGCAAGGACAAGGAAGCAATGACCGTTCTGCCGATGATGGAGGCGGCGCTCGAACTGCTGCAGGCAGGTCGCCCGACCCGCGTCCTGCTCAATGGCATCGCGGCGGAGGATCTGCGCATCCTGCAGGGCCTGAACCTGCTCACATCGCATCCCGTGCTCTATGTCTGCAACGTCGCTGAGGCGGACGCTGCCACGGGAAACGAGCATACAAAGGCGGTGGAGAAGATGGCCGCCGCGCAGGGCGCCGGCACGGTGGTGATCTCGGCGGCGATCGAGGCGGAAGTTGCCCAGCTTTCCGACGAGGAGGAAATGGAGTTCCTCGCCTCGATCGGCCTTGACGAGCCGGGCCTCAACAAGGTGATCCGCGCCGGCTACGAGCTCTTGCATCTGATCACCTATTTCACCGTCGGGCCGAAGGAGACGCGCGCCTGGACGATCCACAAGGGCGATAAGGCACCGCAAGCTGCCGGCGTCATTCACACCGACTTCGAACGTGGTTTCATCCGCGCCCAGACGATCTCCTACAACGACTTCGTCACGCTCGGCGGCGAAGTGGCGGCCAAGGAAGCCGGCAAGGCGCGCGACGAAGGCAAGGAGTATGTCGTCCAGGACGGCGACATCATGCTGTTCAAGTTCAACACCTGAGTGCCTGGCTGGCTCACCAGAAAGGACTTGACCAAATTGGCTCGGGCCTCCATCCGGGATGCCCGACCTTCGGGATCACGCGTTCGTCAACCGGATTGCCGACATGACCGGAAAGACCTGGGCCTATGAGGATTTCGTCGAGGGCGCCTCGCTCGACCTCGGCAGCAAGAATGTGAGCGCCGCCGAGATCATCGAGTTTGCCAGCGAATTCGATGCCCAGCCGATGCATCTCGACGAGGCGGCCGGCAAGGCCAGCATCCTGGGCGGCCTTTCGGCTTCGGGCTGGCACACTTGCGCGATGTTCATGCGCATGCTGTGCGATGCCTTCCTGCTCGATTCGACCTCGCAAGGCTCACCCGGCATCGAGCACGTCAAATGGAAGAAGCCGGTTCTGGCCGGTGACCGTCTCACCGGCAAGGTCACCGTGCTTTCCAAGCGCCAGTCCAAGTCGCGGCCGCAGATCGGCCTCGTCAGCATGCGCAGCGAGCTGTTCAACCAGCGCGGCGAATGCGTCTTCGAGCTTGAGAACACCGGCATGTTTCTGACCCGCGGGGCCGTCGCGTGACCCTGGACGAGTATTTCCTCATCGGCCAAACCGTCACCCTCGGCGCGCACAAATTCGAGGCCGACGAGATCAAGGCGTTCGCCAGGAAATACGATCCGCAAATCTTCCATGTCGACGAGGAGGCGGCGAAGGAGAGCATGCTTGGCGGTCTCTGCGCCTCCGGCTGGCACACCGCCGCCACCTGGATGAAATACAACCTCGAAAAGCGCATGGAGACCGAGGGCGTGCGTTGGACCGGTCCCGGCCCGCAGCCCGAATTCGGCCCCTCGCCCGGGTTTCGCAACCTCAAATGGCTGAAGCCGGTCTATGCCGGCGAAACCGTGACCTTCACCCGCACAGCGCTTGCCCATCGACCCCTTGCTGGCCGCCCCGGCTGGAGCCTGCTCACGCTGCGTTCCGAAGGTTTCGACTCCAGCGGCGATAAGGTTATCGAGTTCGACAGCGCGGTGCTGGTGAAGGTGGAGTAGCGAATGGTGAATAGTGAATGGTGACTAGTGAACCATTCCCTATTCACGACTCACTATTCACCATTCAACACTGATCAATGCCCCTCGAAGCCGATCAGCGTCCTTACCGGCACGCCGAGAGCTTCCAGTTTCTGGCGCCCGCCGAGATCCGGCAGGTCGATGACGAAGCAGGCGGCAACGATGTCGGCGCCGATCTGCCTGAGCAGCTTGACGGCCGCCTCCGCCGTGCCGCCGGTGGCGATCAGATCGTCGACCAGGATCACCTTCTCGCCTTGCGAGACGCCGTCCTTGTGCATCTCCATCTCGTCCAGACCGTATTCGAGGCTGTAGGCGACGCGCACGGTCTCGTAAGGCAGCTTGCCCTTCTTGCGGATCGGGACGAAACCCGCCGAAAGCTGATGCGCCACTGCGCCGCCCAGGATGAAGCCGCGCGCCTCGATGCCGGCGATCTTGTCGATCTTCAGCCCGGCGTAAGGATGAACAAGCTCGTCGATTGCCCGGCGAAAGGCGCGAGCGTCGCCGAGCAGCGTGGTGATATCGCGAAACAGGATGCCGGGTTTGGGGTAATCCGGAATGGTGCGGATGGCCGCAAGCAGCGTGTCTTCGAGCGAGGGTTTCATGAGACGAGCTCCGCGTGTCCGGCTGTCGGGTATAACGGCGTCGACGCGCCCGGCGCAACGCAACCAACAACGGCTACCGCGATGGAGCCCGGGAGACAAGCGCATCCGGCAAAGGATCGGCATCGCCTGCCTTGCTCCCGTGCCGGCGCCGCAAGCGAAAAGGGCGCCCGCTGGCGCCCTCGCAGAAACGTCGGCGACGGACGGCTCACATGCCGAGGTCGGACCGCAGCTCGGATCGCGCCACCTCGAACTCGGTCTTGAAATCGGGCCGGCTGAGCAGGACCGCGGCGATCGCGCTGCCGGAAATCTTGCCCATCTCGACATCCGACGGATAATGGATGCCGCCGACCACGCGGTTATGGGCATATTCGGCCGCGCGGGCCATGATCTCGGGCCGCTTCTCCGGCACCATGTCGGACAGGATGTTGCCCATCATGGTGCCGACCCGTCGCATGGCCCGACGGCCAGGAACCGGAATTCGACAGCTCCACCGCTGGTTTGACCAGATCACTGAGCTGGTGCGGACGCGGCCGCTTCCAGACGTCCTTGGCCGGATCGGCGACCGCGCCTTCGGTAGCCACCACGCGGTCGAAGAAGGCGCTGAACTTCGGCAGCGTCTCCTTGCTGAATTTCGGTCCCATGACATCGGCGAAACGCCAGACATCCTCTTCGGCATCGGCGATAGCACGCTTTTCCATTTCGGGCGTTCGCGTCACTTGCAGGGTCAGCACCTCGCCGAGTTCTGCCTTGGTCTCGGCCGAATCATTGGCCGGCGGCGGCGGCAGGATCATCGTCAGGTCGATGTCCTTGTTGGTGACGAAGGGCTGGGCGTCCTGGGCGCGGACTGCCGAGGAGGCGACAAGAAGCAGCACCACGGCTGCAAGCGGCGCAAATCTTTTCATGGGGACGATCCTTTGAGGTGAGCCAACGCAGGATCGCGATGCGCAATGACAGCCATGTGACACGGCCGGATCAAAGCGGTCCCGAAATTGAAAAGGGCGCCTTTGCGGCGCCCCTCGAAAGTGTCTGACCGATCGCGGTTCAGTGCGCCACTTCGGCCCACACCTTGCGCTTGGTCAGGTAGACCAGCGCGCCGAACAGCAGCAGGAACACCAGCACGCGGAAGCCGGTCTTCTTGCGCTCTTCGAGATGCGGCTCGGCGGCCCACATCAGGAACGCCGACACGTCGCGCGAATACTGGTCGACCGTCTGCGGCGAGCCGTCGTCATAGGTCACCTGGCCGTCCGAAAGCGGTTTCGGCATCTTCAGCGACACGCCGGACAGGAAGTATGGATTGTAGTGCGTGCCTTCGGGGATGACCATGCCGGCCGGCGGCGCCTGGTCGTAGCCGGTGAGCAGCGAGTGGATGTAGTCCGGGCCGCCCTGAGCATACTGGGTGAAAATGTCGAAGATGAAACGCGGAAAGCCGCGCTCGACACCGCGCGCCTTGGCGAGCAGCGACATGTCGGGCGGAGCGGCGCCGCCATTGGCGGACGCGGCGGCCTGTTCGTTCGGGAACGGCGACGGGAAGTGATCCGACGGCTTGCCCGGGCGGTCGAACATGTCGCCGGCATCGTTCGGGCCGTCATGGATGGTGTACTCGGCGGCAAGCGTCTTGATCTGCGCTTCCGAGTAGCCGAGGCCTTCCAGCGTGCGGAACGCCACCAGGTTCATCGAGTGGCAGGCCGAGCAGACTTCCTTGTAGACCTTCAGGCCGCGCTGCAGCTGGGCCTTGTCGTAGGTGCCGAACGGCCCGGCGAAGCTCCAGCTCATTTCCTTCGGTTCATTGATCGGGAAATGCGTCGGGGCAGCCGCGTTGTGTTCCTCTTCGGCTGCGATGGCAGCGGTGCCCGCGACCACCAGGCCAAGCAGCGCCAGCGAGGTGAGAATCTTCTTCATGCCAAATCCCCTCAGATTCTCAGCCCTTGGTTTCCGGCGCGCTGACCGCGCCTGCCGGATGCCCGCCGGCTCCCTTGTTTTTCTTTTCCAGCACTGCCTCGGTGATCGAGTTCGGCAGCCGCCGCGGTGTCTCGATCAGGCCGAGCACCGGCATGACGACCAGGAAGAAGGCGAAGTAGAACAGCGTCGCCATCTGCGCCATGAACACGTAAGAGCCTTCCGCCGGCTGCGAGCCCAGCCACCCGAGCAGGATGGCGTCGGCCACGAACAGCCAGAAGAACAGTTTGTACCAGGGCCGGTAGACCGCCGAGCGGACCTTGGAGGTGTCGAGCCACGGCACCAGGAACAGCATGGCTATGGCGCCGAACATGCACAGCACGCCGCCGAGCTTGGAGTTGATCGGCCCGATGTTGAAGGTGATGGCGCGCAGGATCGCGTAGAACGGCAGGAAGTACCATTCCGGAACGATGTGGGCCGGGGTCTTCAGCGGATTGGCGACCGTGTAGTTGTCCGGATGGCCGAGGTAGTTCGGCAGGTAGAAGACGAAATAGGCGAAGAAGAACAGGAACACGATCATGCCGAACGCGTCCTTGATGGTCGCATAGGGCGTGAAGGCGACGGTGTCGGTCTTCGACTTGACCTCGATGCCGGTCGGGTTCGACTGGCCGACGACATGCAGCGCCCAGACGTGCAGCACGACGACGCCGGCGATCATGAACGGCAACAGGTAATGCAGGGCGAAGAAGCGGTTCAGCGTCGGATTGTCGACGGCGAAGCCGCCGAGCAGCAGTTCCTGGATCCAGTTGCCGACCAGCGGGATTGCGCTGAAGAAGCCGGTGATGACGGTGGCGCCCCAGAAGCTCATTTGTCCCCATGGCAGCACATAGCCCATGAAGCCGGTCGCCATCATCAGGAGGTAGATGATGCAGCCGAGGATCCAGAGCAGCTCGCGCGGCGCCTTGTAGGAGCCGTAGAACAGCCCGCGGAAGATGTGGATGTAGACGGCCACGAAGAAGAACGAGGCGCCGTTGGAATGGAGATAGCGCAACAGCCATCCCGAATTCACGTCGCGCATGATCTTCTCGACCGAATCGAAGGCGAGTGTGGTGTCGGACGTGTAGTGCATGGCCAGCACGATGCCGGTGAGGATCTGCGATACCAGCATGATCGACAGGATGCCGCCGAACGTCCACATGTAGTTGAGGTTGCGCGGCACCGGATAGGCAATGAAGCTGTCATAGACAAGCCGGGGAAGCGGCATACGGGCGTCGAACCAGCGTCCGAGGCCCGTCTTCGGTGTGTAGGTGGAGTGTCCCTCGCTCATCGAAATATCCCCCTGCCTCAACCGATAAGGATCTTGGTATCGGAAATGAATTTAAACACCGGGATCGCCATGTTCTCCGGCGCCGGACCTTTGCGGATGCGGCCGGCGGTGTCGTACACCGAGCCGTGGCACGGGCAGAACCAGCCGCCGAAATCGCCTTCCTGGCCGAGCGGGATGCAGCCGAGATGGGTGCAGACCTGCACCATGACCATCCAGGCTTCCTTGCCGGGCGTGGTCCGGTTGGCGTCGGTCGCCGGCGCATCGGCCGGCAAGTTGGCATTGCGGGCGATCGGATCCTTGAGATCGTTGAGGCTAACCGCCGCGCCGTCCTTCATTTCCTTGTCGGTGCGGTTGCGCACCACGACCGGCTTGCCGCGCCACTTGACGACCAGCGAGCTGCCGGGCTGCAGCGAGGAGACATCGACCTCGACAGAAGCCAGCGCCAGCGTCGAGGCATCCGGCTGCATCTGGTCGATGAACGGCCAGGCGACGGCCCCGGCGCCGACCACGCCGGCCATGCCAGTGGCGATGTAGAGAAAATCGCGACGGTTGGGATCGTGGATGTCGGTTGCGCTCACGGGTGCCTGATCCTTTCGCCTCTTTCCGTGCCGGCGGCCGAGCCTTGTCCCCGCTCAATCGCGCCGGCCCGACAGCGCATGGCGAACAGGCTAGCGAATTCCTCCGGCATTTGGAGGTTCGGTTTATGCGTGAAGCCCGTTTTTGTCCAGACGCGTGGAGGCACAAGGGCACATTGTCGCGGGCACATGCCGCGGCCCGCGCAACGGCTTGATGATCGGGCCGCCGAACAGCGCTAAATAGCGCCAACTTCAGCGGTAAATCGGAACTCCGCTTGCCTCGACAGCAACCGCCGGCCCGGTCTATTGTCGAGCCATGGCGCATGTCATCGACCGCGACAAATGGGCGAGCACTCCCGACCGTTGGCAAGGTGAGCTGCAATGCGGCGCATTTGGCTCCAACTCCTGCCTGATCTTCAATTATCAGCCCGAGATCGGCGGCGGCCCGCGTCTGCATAAGCATCCTTACGCGGAGATCTTCGTCATCCGTTCCGGCACCGGCCTGTTCACGGTCGGCGATCGGCAGATAACGGCCACCGCAGGCCAAATTCTGATCGTGCCGGCCGAGACGCCGCACAAATTCACCAATCTCGGCCCCGGTCCGCTCGAGACCACCGACATCCACGAGAACGGCAGCTTCATCACCGAATGGCTGGAGTGATGCGGCTTATTCGAGAGACAGGCCCTGTCCGCGGACCGATTCCCGCCTAGTTCTGTCGGTCGGAGCGATCGGACAGGTGAAGGCCGGGCGGATGGAAACTTCCAGCATCGAGGTTGAAGGACTGACCATTGCGATCCGCGAAGCCGGGCCACGGGATGCGCCCGGCCTCGTGCTGCTCCACGGCTGGCCTCAAAGTTCCCATGCCTTCGAGAACGTGATCGGTCGGCTGGCCACCGATCAGCGCGTGATCGCGCCGGACCTGCCGGGTATAGGCGGCTCGCAAGGCACGCGCAAAACCGGTGAGAAAGCCCATCTGGCCAGGGTGATAGCGGCCTTGATTGACGCCTGCGGCCTGCGACAGGTCATGGTGGCCGGCCATGATGTCGGCGGCCAGATCGTCTTCGCGCTTTTGCGCAACCATCCGGAAATCCTCTCCGCCGCTGCGATCATGGATGTTGTCGTTCCGGGCGTGGCGCCGTGGGACAAGGTCATCCGCAATCCAAACCTCTGGCATTTCGCCTTTCACGCGGTTCCTGCTCTCCCGGAACTGCTGGTTGGGGGTCACGAGCGCGCCTATTTCGACTTCTTCTTCGACACCCTTTCGAACGAGAAATCCGCCATCCCGGCCGAAGCAAGAGACATTTACGCCAAGGCCTATTCGCGGCCGGAAAGCCTCAAGGCGGGCTTCGGCTGGTACCGCGCCTTTTCCGAGGACGCCAAGGCCAATGCCGTTCCGCCGGCAAGCCCGATCGATACGCCGGTGCTCTGCCTCAGGGGCGCTGCCGAGACCGGCGAGATCACCGATTACCTCAATGGCTTGAAGGCCGCCGGCCTCTCCAATGTCGAGGGCGACATCATCCCCGATAGCGGGCACTTCGTCGCCGATGAGAATCCCGGAGCGCTCGCCTTGCGCCTGGCGCGCTTTCGGAAGGAAGTCAGCGCTTAGCTGGCGCCGAGCCTGGCCAGCACCGCCCGCGGGATGTCGTATTCGCGGATGACGGCGTCATGCTTGCGCAGCCCGCAGAGTTCGCGCTGGATGAAATAGGCGTGGACGGCTTCTGCCGCTTCTTTCAGCAGCCGGTTGCGGTCCCCGCCTTCCCCATTTTCGCGCAGCTTCGCCAAGGCCTCGTCGACGCGCTGGCCGGCGCGACCGAGGGCGGCCGCCTTTTCAGCGAGTATTTCGTGGCCGAGCAGATCGAGAGCGCTTTCCTGCGCTCCTGACCGTCCGAAATTGCTGGGCATTCTGACCGACATGGCTGCGTTTCTACTCCGCCGGGCGCGTCTCTTCCAGCGCGCTTTCCTCATTGAAGAGGAAGCCGCCGGACTGCCGTTTCCAGAGCCGTGCATAAAGACCGTCCAGCGCCACCAGCTCGTCATGCGTGCCTTCTTCGACGATGCGGCCGCCGTCGAGCACGACCAGCCGGTCGAGCGCTGCGATGGTGGAAAGCCGGTGGGCGATGGCTATGACGGTCTTGTTCTCCATCAGCCTTGCCAGGTTTTCCTGGATCGCCGCCTCGATGTCGGAATCGAGTGCCGAGGTCGCCTCGTCTAGGATGAGGATCGGCGCATCCTTGAGGAAGAGGCGGGCGATCGCCACACGCTGGCGCTGGCCGCCGGAGAGCTTGACGCCGCGCTCGCCGACATAGGCTTCGTAGCCAAGGCGCTCGCGATTGTCGCGCAGCCCCATGATGAAGTCATGCGCCTCGGCTTTGCGCGCCGCGGCGATCACCTCGGCGTCGGTAGCGTCCGGCATGCCGAGCTTGATGTTGTCGCGCAGCGAGCGGTGGAACAGCGCCGTGTCCTGGCTGACCACGCCGATATTGGCGCGCAGCGAATTCTGCGTCACACGGGCGATATCCTGGCCGTCGATCAGGATCCTGCCGCCCTCGAGGTCGTAAAGGCGCAGGATGAGATTGGCCAGCGTCGTCTTGCCGGCGCCGGACGGACCGACAAGCCCGACCTTCTCGCCTGGACGCACGACGAGGTCGATGCCCTCGAGGACCCCTGCCCCTTTCCCGTAGTGGAAGGTGACGTTCTTGAGGTCGATGCGGCCACCCGCAACCACCAGCTCCTTGGCATCCGGGGCGTCGGTCAGGCCGAGCGACTGCGAGATCAGCGCCTTGGAATTTTCCAGCACGCCGAGATTCCTGAGGATACTGTTGAGCTGCATCATCAGCCGTCCCAGCAGCATATTGAGCCTCAGCACAAGCGAGAGCGTGAAGGCGACGGCGCCGACGGTGATCGAGCCTTCCACCCACAGATAGACTGCAAAGGCGGCGATCGCCGTGATCATGATGCCGGAAAGCGTCGTCAGCGCCACGCGCACACCGGTCAGCCGCCGCGTGAAGGGCCGCAGCGCATCGAGATAGATGTCGAAGCCGTTGCGGATGTAGCGGTCGTCGCCGTCGGCCGCGAACAGCTTCAGCGTCTGCACATTGGAATAGGAATCGACGAAGCGGCCGGTGATCATCGAGCCGGCTTCGGCGGTCGCCTCGGCATGCTTGCGGATTGCCGGCAGATGGAGCCTGGCCAGCCAGCCGAAGGCGACGATCCAGATCACCACCAGCGCCGCCAGCCTGAGGTCGAGGCCGGCGACCAGCGCCAGCGTCGTCACCGTGTAGACGATCATGAACCAGACGACTTCGATGAAGCTTTCCATGAGGTCGCCAGTGGCCTGCCCCGCCTGCCAGACCTTGGTGGCGATACGCCCGGCGAAGTCGTTTTGGAAGAAGGCGTAGGACTGGCGAGAGACATGCCGGTGCGCCTGCCAGCGCACCAGGCTGTAGAAGCCCGGCGTGATCGTCTGCTCGTCGACCAGCGCCGAAAGGCCGACCACCAGCGTGCGGATGATCAGCACCACCGCGCCCATGAACAGCAGCTCCGGCCCGGCGGCTGCCCACAGCGCGTGCCAGCTGCGTTCGCCGGGAAGCTGGTCGAGGATATCGACCAGCCGTCCGACGAAATAGAACAGCCCGGCCTCGACCAGCGGCGCGATGCCGCCGATGATCAGCATGGCAAAGAAGGCGAGCTTCGCTTGCCCGACATAGTGCCAGAGGAAGCCGCCGACGCTGGCAGGTGGACGAAGGTTCGTCGGCTCGCGGAACGGGTAGACCCAGCTTTCGAACCAGCGATAGACGGCCTTCATCATTCCGCGGCTTCACCTTTCGTCGGCAGATCGTCGGCCGCCTGCTTTTCCTCGAGCAGGAAGCCGCCCGACTGGCGCCGCCAGAGCTGGGCATAGAGCCCGCCCTTGGCGATCAACGCCTCATGCGAGCCGTCCTCGACGATGCGGCCCTTGTCCATGACGACGAGCCGATCCATTGCCGCGATGGTCGACAGACGGTGGGCGATGGCGATGACCGTCTTGCCCTGCATGAGCTTGTAGAGGTTCTCCTGGATAGCGGCCTCCACCTCGGAATCGAGCGCAGACGTAGCTTCGTCGAGAATGAGGATCGGCGCGTCCTTCAGCATAACGCGGGCAATGGCGATGCGTTGCCGCTGGCCGCCGGACAGCTTCACGCCGCGCTCGCCGACGAGCGCCTCATAGCCGCTTTGCCCATGCGGATCGGTCAGCCCCGCGATCACATCGTCGATCTGCGCGGCCTTGGCGGCGCTGAACATCGCCTCATCGCTGGCGGACTGTCGTCCATATTTGAGGTTCTCGCGAACGGATCGATGCAGGAGCGACGTATCCTGATTGACGAAGCCGATCGCCGCGCGAACGCTTTCCTGCGAGACGTTGCGGATGTCCTGTCCGTCGATCAGCACCTTGCCGTCCTGCACGTCGAACAGCCGCAGCACGAGATTGACCAGTGTCGACTTGCCGGCCCCGGAACGGCCGATCAGGCCGACCCGCTCGCCCGGCGCGATCTTCAGCGACAGATTGTCGATGACGCCGCCTTTGCCGTCCTTGCGCCAATAGTTGAAGTTCACCTGCTCGAACTCGATGCCGCCGGCTTTGACCACGAGGGCCGGCGCGTCCTGCTGGTCCTGCATGGTGATGGGGCGCGCGATCGTCGTCATCGAATTGCTGGCGACGCCGATCTGCCGGAAGACGTTGGCGCCGACATCGAGAATCCTGCCGGAAATGTTGGCGATCTGCAGCGCGAACGGTATCGCCGTCGCCACGGCCGCCGTGGTCATGGCGCCGGCGTTCCAGCCGGCCAGCGCCAGCCAGCTTATGGCGATAAGCAGCGCAGCGTTGAGGACGAACAGGGCCGACCACATCAGTGTGAAAACGCGCATCAGCTGATAAAACGTGTCGGCGTGCTCGACGACGGCTTGCGAGACATATTTGTCTTCGTGCTCGCCGGTCGAGAATGTCTTGAGCGTCAGGATGTTCGTGTAGCTGTCGACCATGCGGCCGCTCACCTGCGACCACCGCTCCGACAGTTGGGACGAGCGCTGGGTGATCCTCGGCATCGCAAACCAGAAGATCATGCAATAGAACACCAGCCAGGCCGCCACCACAGCCAGAAGAAGCGGGTCGAGCCGCGCCAGCACAACGATGGCGACCGCGACGAAGACCAGCGCGTACCAGACGGCATCGACGGTGAGATTGACGCTCATCTCCACCGAGTCGCCGCTTTGCATGACCTTCGTTCCGATGCGGCCGGCGAAGTCGTTCTGGAAGAATGACCAGTCCTGACGCACGACATGCCAATGGCTTTGCCAGCGGATGAGGTCGATGAGGTTCGGTGCGATGGCGTGGTTCCGGATGAGCGCGTCGATAACCATGGACAGCGGACGCAGCAGCACGACGATCGCCATCATGACGAGCAGCGGCCCATGCGCGGCGAAGAAATCGCCCGGCCTGGTGTTGGAGAGCAGGCCCACGATCAGGCCGACGAAAATCGGCAGCATCGCGTCCACTATTGCCGCGACGGCAACGATGATCATGCGCAGCCAATAGGCGGCGCGAAACTGTCTTATGAAATACCAGTAGAACCGCCAAAGTCCCATTGGCGGCTGCCTGTCTTCGGCCAGCGCCACCGGCGAATAGTGGCTTTCGAACCAGGTGAAGATGCGGTCGAACATTTTTCTCTCGTAGATGCCGGAACCCCGCCGGTCGCCGGCAGGCCTCTGACAGGTCGCGGTTACGCCCGGGAGCGATTCCCCGCAATTGCCGTAACCTTGATGCCAATCGCGATCGCGTTACTCCGCCGCCATCTCGGAGTGAGACCCTTTGGCATCTGACTCAGTTGGCGCATCATCGAGGAGGAACCCACCCGACTGGCGCTGCCAGAGCTGGGCATAAAGGCCGCCCTTGGTGACAAGCTCTTCGTGCGAGCCTTCCTCGATGATGCGCCCCTTGTCCATGACGACGAGCCTGTCCATCGCAGCGATGGTCGACAGCCGATGCGCGATGGCGATCACGGTCTTGCCTTGCATCAGCTTGTAGAGGTTCTCCTGGATCGCCGCCTCGGCTTCCGAATCGAGCGCCGACGTCGCCTCGTCGAGGATGAGGATCGGTGCGTCCTTCAGCATGACGCGGGCAATGGCGATGCGCTGCCGCTGACCGCCGGACAATTTGACGCCGCGGTCGCCGACATGTGCATCGAATCGCTTGCGGCCGTTATGGTCCGAAAGCGCGCCGATGAAATCGAGCGCCTCCGCCCGCCGGGCCGCCTCGATCAGCATCTCGTCGGTGGCGTCAGGGCGCCCGTAGAGGATATTCTCCCGCACCGACCGATGCAGCAGTGAGGTGTCCTGCGTCACCATCCCGATCTGCGCGCGCAACGAATCCTGCGTTACCCCGGCGATCTCCTGGCCATCGATGAGGATCCTGCCGCTTTCCAGGTCGTAAAAACGCAGCAGCAGGTTGACCAGCGTCGACTTGCCGGCGCCGGAGCGGCCGACGATGCCGACCTTCTCGCCGGGTTTCACAGTGAGCGACAGGTTCTCGATGACGCCCTTCTGCTTGCCGTAGTGGAAGCGGATCTCCTCGAAACGGATCTCGCCCTGACTGACGGCGATGTCGCTGGCGCCCGGGCGGTCCTCGACCAGCCGCGGCAGCGAGATCGACTGGATGCCGTCTTGCACCGTGCCGATATTCTCGAACAGGCTCGACATCTCCCACATGATCCACTGCGACATGCCCCACATCCTGAGCACCAGGCCGATAACCACGGCGACTGCGCCGATCGTCACCGCCTCGCCCAGCCATAGCCACAGCGAGATCGCCGTCACGGAAAACAGAAGCAGCGAATTCAGGATGTAGAGCATCCCGTATAACTGCGTCACCAGCCGCATCGAGCGGTAGACCGTATCGAGGAAGCTCGCCATGCCCTCCCTGGCGAAAGTTGCCTCGCGGCGGGCATGCGAAAACAGCTTCACCGTCTGGATGTTGGTGTAGCTGTCGACGACGCGGCCGGTCATGGTCGAGCGCGCATTGGCCTGCTCCTCGCCGACCTTGCCGAGCTTCGGGATGAAAAAGCGCAAGAGCCCGATATAGCCGACCAGCCATACACCCAAGGGCACAGCCAGTCGCAAGTCTGCCGAGCCGACGATGAACAGCATGCTGAGGAAGTAGACGACGACATAGTTTAGGACATCGATCAGCTTGATGACGCATTCGCGCACGGCAAGAGCGGTCTGCATCAGCTTGGTGGCGATACGGCCGGCAAACTCGTCCTGGTAGAAGGCCATCGACTGCTTGAGCAGGTAGCGATGCACCTGCCAGCGGATGCGCATGGGATAATTGCCCATCAGCGTCTGCTGGTTGAGCAGCGAATGCAGCCATACCGTGCCCGGCAGCGCGAACAGCACGATGAAGGCCATGCCGGCGAGTTTCCAGCGCTCCGTCTCCAGGAAGGTTTCGCGGTTCTGCGCCGACAGCCAGTCGACGATGCGGCCCATGAAACCGAACATCCACGCTTCGGCAAGGGCTATCGCTGCCACAAGCACGGCATCGACGAGGATATAGGGCCAGGCCCCGCGCGTGTAATGCACGCAGAAGGCGACCAGCGTCTTCGGCGGCTCGACCGGCTCCGCGGCGGGAAACGGATCGAGCCTCTTCTCAAACCAGCGGAACATTCGAGGCACTCGACGATTTGTGCGCTCACGCGGCGCGGGGTTGATTGGTAAGGCCGTCCGGCCGCACGGCGCCGCGGGCCGGCGATACGGAATTGTTCGTATCGCCGGCCCTGCTTCGCGCAATATAGGGTGTCGCGGGCTTTTCGCCGACAGGCTTGCCAGAGGATCCTGACGACAAGCTGTCGCCGGCCCTGGTTTTGCCCGGTCGGACCATGCGGATGATCCGGCGCACCAGCGAGGGTCGACCGGGATCGGGCACCGCGCGCGAGAAGTCGACGTCCGGCAGCATGCCGCGATGCGGACGCCGGCGCGTCTCGGCGTGCACCGCCGACGAGTAAGTCTCGCCGATCAGCAGCGCCCAGGTCGCCACCTTGCGCTCATGCAAGCTTCTTGAACCCGGTATTTTAAAGGGATCGAACATCGGTCCGTCCTCCATGTGCAAATGCGTTAAAAAGGGTGATGCGAGCTCGACCTCCGGCATTCGGCCGGAGGGACGCGACGCAGTCAGGACATGACGGCAAGCGTCAGTCCCGACCTGACGGCCAGCGTCGGTGTCGACACGTTCAGGCGGGGCGGGGCGCCGCTTTGGCAGTTTGAGAAACATCGCAAGATTCCTTCGAAGGCCGAAAACTGGGTTCGGCGGGAATCGGTGCGATGAGGTCTTAAAGTGTCAGAAGAATCGTCGTACCGAAACCGCCGTTGGGCATACGTGGGCCCCAAAGAGGAGCTGCCCGGAGAAGGGCTGGAAGTGCATGGTCATCATGTGGTCCCTCTCCTTCGGTTCGGGTTGACGATGATGGGCGTATACTCGACTTCGCAGAAAATGGCCACCCGCCAGTCTAGAAATCGCCAAAAGCCGGAGCCGCCTGTGGCCGTTCTGCCACTTATTAGAAGGATGCGGAAATGAACGACCGTCTCCGCATCGGGCTCTACCAACCGGATATCGCCGGCAATACCGGGACGATCCTGCGCTTCGCCGCCTGCCTTGATCTTGGCGTCGACATCATCGAGCCGGCCGGTTTCCCGCTCTCCGATCGGGCGCTGAAACGCGCCGGCATGGACTATCTCGAAATGGCGGCGCTTGCCCGCCATGCCGACTGGCACGCCTTCGAGGAATGGCGCCGAACGAACGCGCGCCGCCTTGTGCTGCTCACCACCAAGGCCGAGACCGCCTACACGCGGTTTGCTTTCGCCGCCGGCGACGTCCTTCTGTTCGGCCGCGAATCCGCCGGCGTGCCGGAAGAGGTTCATCAGGCGGCGGATGCGCGACTGACCATTCCGATGCGGCCGGGCGCCCGCAGCATCAATGTCGCGCTGTCCGTCGCGATGGTCGCGGGCGAAGCGGTCCGCCAGCTCGGATAGGCTGCTCAAGCCCTGCTCGTCGTCGCGAACGCCTCCCACTTGCGGCGTCAGTCTCACCCAGGCGCACATCGCCTTCTCCTCAATTTGCCTTGTCAGGCTTTCCTCGCTACAAGCTCAACCTAACTTGAGGTCAAGCGGAAAGTGCGAGATGGCTCCGGTGAAGGAATTGACGGTCGGCCAGGTGGCGATGCGCAGTGGCGTCGCGGTCTCGGCGCTCCATTTTTACGAAGCGCGCGGGCTGATCCGCAGCCAGCGCACCGCGGGTAACCAACGGCGCTACGGCCGCGACGTGCTGCGACGGGTGGCGATCATCCGCGTCGCCCAGGAGGTCGGCATCTCGCTCGCCGAAATCGGCGCGGCATTCCACTCCCTGCCCGAGGGCCGCACCCCGACGCGCGAGGATTGGAATCTGCTTTCAACGGCTTGGCGCGACGGCCTCGATCATAAGATCGCCCAATTGAAGAAGCTGCGCGACGGCCTGACCGACTGCATCGGCTGCGGTTGCATGTCGATCGACAAATGCCCGCTTCGGAACAAGGAAGACCGACTGGCCAGAGAGGGAACTGGAGCGAGACGGCTACTGGTGCCCTGAGGATTTTTCAATCTGCCGCCGGCAGCCGTCGCATGGTGAATTCGATGACGTCGCCCGGGCGCTCGAACCAGCTTTCGATCTCGGTCCAATAGGCCTGCTTGGGAAAGCGCTCGAACCATTCCTTGGCCTTGAGGCGCGCGGCCGGCCGCGGCAGCACGAAAGTCTCGCGCAAAAATCCGTCGCGCGGCTCTCTTTCGCGCTCGGCCCGTGAGCGCTCCAGCCTCTTCTTCAAGCCATCCAGCGGCGGTCTTGCCGGGGTGCGCACGAGCAAACTCCTTGCACCTTGGTCAGACAGGACTTGACCCTTGCCCTTAAGAGATTAGGGATCGCGCGCAGAAAAAACGAGTCATTTGTCGGGCAAGCAGCCTGGACTGGAGACGGAATTGGAACGACCCGACATTGCGGTGGGCCTGCCTGACGACATCGAGCAGAAGAAGATGAAGGCCCGCCTCTGGTTCGAAGCGCTGCGCGAGCGCATCTGCGCCGCCTTCGAGCAGATCGAGCAGGAACTCACTGGACCGCAATCGGCATGGTCGCCCGGGCATTTCGAGCAGACGCCGTGGGAGCGCGACGACGGCAAAGGTGGCGGCGGCACCATGTCGATGATGCGCGGCCGCGTCTTCGAGAAGGTCGGCGTGCATACCTCGACCGTCCACGGCGAATTCTCTCCCGAATTCCGCAAGCAGATCCCGGGCGCCGACGAGGATCCGCGCTTCTGGGCGAGCGGCGTTTCGCTGATCGCGCACCCCTGGAACCCCAACGTTCCGGCCGTACATATGAACACACGCATGGTCGTGACCACCCGCCACTGGTTCGGCGGCGGCGCCGACCTGACGCCGGTGCTCGACCGCCGCCGTACCCAGGACGATCCCGACACGATCGCCTTCCACCGCGCCATGCAGTTCGCCTGCGAGAAGAACGCCGGGGTGGCCGACTATCCGAAATTCAAGGCGTGGTGCGACGAGTACTTCTTCCTGCCGCATCGCAACGAGGCGCGAGGAATCGGCGGCATCTTTTTCGATTGGCTGCATTCCGATGAGGGCAAGGGCGGCTGGGACGCCGATTTCAATTTCGTCCAGGATGTCGGCCGCTCTTTCCTCGTCGTCTATTCCCATCTGGTGCGGGGCAATTTCAACCAGAACTGGACCGACGGCGACCGCGAGGAACAGCTCGTCCGGCGCGGCCGTTACGTCGAATTCAATTTGCTTCACGATCGCGGCACCATCTTCGGCCTGAAAACCGGCGGCAATGTCGCCTCGATCCTCTCCAGCCTGCCGCCCGAGGTAAAGTGGCCGTAAAAATCCGGTGAGCGGAAGGCCAGCCGCATTGCTGTCCCATTCGCCGAATTTTGACCGGCAATGTGGCAGGGGCGATTTCTTTTTCGTCTAATATCCTTTTGAAAAAATTGATCTATTTAACGTGCCGGGTCGGGAAGCGCCGGCGGCTCGTCACTGCTACGAGCCGCGACCCGACGCGTCCGGACGGCCCTGATCGAGCGGAGTGCCTTCCCAATGGTGCCCGCATCCCAGGAGAACATCCTATGCGCAAGCTTATTGTGACGGCGGCAACCGCCGCCTTTCTCGCCTCCGGTGGCGCCGCGTTCGCCGCGGTCAAGCACACCACGGGAACAGTGAAGAGCTTTGATGGAACGGCCATGAGCCTTGTTCTGGACAACGGATCGACCTTCACGCTGTCCAAGGCCTTCAAGGATCCGGGCATAAAGCCGGGCGAGAAGGTTCGCGTTTCCTGGGATATGAGCGGCAAGAACAAGATTGCCGAGGCTGTCAAGATCATGAAGTGACGGCCTGCACGGCCAGCAATTGCAGAAACGTTGAAGCGGTTTCCGCCGGAATTGCGTCAAAACAAAAAGACAGTGCGGTTCATCGTTTCACGGAAACCAGGTGGCAACGGGCGGAGCAGCAATGCTCCGCCTTTGATTTCGCGCGGAGACCGTGAAAAAACAATTCGCCACCGGCTCCAATGCAACCGAAGCCGGCGACATGTGTTATGGTTTTCCACCGGGGCAATTTCAGGAAAATGCGATGCGGCTTTCCATGCGGAATTGCATGATAACAAGGAGCGGAATCAGGGCTCCGGACCTAGGAAAGGAAAAACCATGAAGGAGTTCCAATGCGGGACACTCGTCCCGGGCTGCGATTGGCACACGCGCGCCGAGGAGGAAGCCGAGGTCATGCGCCGCGCCGTCGAGCACATGCGTGAAACCCATGGCGAAACCACCATCCGCGAGACCATGATCGAGGCGATCCGCTCGCGCATCCAAAAGGTCCGCGACGCGGCCTGAGGCATCGGGTCACCGTTTTCGGACGACCATTGGCAAAGCCGGCGAGTTGGATGCAGCATCCGGCGCATCTCGCTTCGTTTGCGTCTGATCGCTGGCAACGGCTTGGCTTCGCCGAATTCAAGCAAAAACTTATATTCGTACCGGCTTGGATAACCCCGCGGTAACGGTCTCCATGCGATCGTCGCGCATGATCCGGGGACCGCGGCTGCCCGAGGAGCCGTCCGCCACAAGGCGCGTCTGGATCCGGTGGGGCGAGGTGCTTCGCGCATGCGCGAAAGATCCAACAAACGAGACGGTTTCGGCGCAGCCGCACTGTTGCTGTGCCTAGTCGTTGGCGCCTCGCCGTCGATGGCCCAGGAAATGACCACGTCGCTCGTGAACATCCACCAGGGGTCATGGCTCAGCGACCGCGCCAGAGCTCTCGGCAATGGCGGCTATGAGCTGCAGGACGGGAGCTGGGTCTCATTCAATCGTTGGTACCACAGCGATTGGGTCGACATGCACGTCGACTTCATCACGCAACTTACCGAAGACAGCGGCTTTCTGTGGGGAGTGGGAACCGGGGAACAAGCCGAGAAGTACCGCATCGCGCCGAGCCTCAAGCTCGGTTTTCTCACCCAGACCCATCCGAGCCTCAACAGCACTCTCTCCCTTTCGGTTACCTCGACCTTCGGCGGCAACCTGAGCGAAAAGCCATGCGTGGCCGACTACGGGGATCTGGGCACCTACAGCGTCAACTGCCGGCTTGCGGCCGGGGAGACGGCGCCTGAGGACACGCTGAAATATCTGGTTAACGCTACGCCCGAAAGGCTGCGCCTGTGGCTCAACTACCGTGTTACCTTCTGATCGCCGGGATGCCGCGCATGAGAAATCTTCCTGCTCCCGAACTTCGCGATCGTCCGTCCTCGTTCCTGCTTTGACCGGGAGTAAGACCATGTCTGGTAATTTCTGGAAGCTCGGCATTGCCGCGGCACTGACCATTCTGCCGGCATGCCTGGCGTCGGCGCAGGAAGCTCTCGACGCGGACCAGTCGGCCGCGCTGTGTCACGGCGGCGGGTCCATATGCGTAAGCGCAAAGATACCGGTTGCGCGAACGACACAAGCGGTGCAGAGCTGGATGAGTCCCGATGTCGGCGCCGCGTGGGCGGCTGGCTATAAGGGCAAGGGCGTCACCATCACCATCGTCGACGACTTCAGCAGTTCATCGCGCTTCTCCGGCAATTTTGGCATCGGCACGCAATATCAGCAACACGGAGAGTGGACGCGCGAGGAAGCAAGCATGATCGCTCCTGCGGCGACCATCCGCTCCAAGGACTTCTCGACGGGTTCGGCCGTCCCGCTGGCAAGTGGCCGCAACGTTCTCAACCTCAGCTACGGCATGTACGCGAACGCGGGTTACAGCGTGAACCAGATCCGCTGGGCCCCGGAGGAGCAATCGATCATCTCCTACGCCAGCAAGGGATCGGCCATCGTCTCGAAAGCGGCTGGCAACGATTCGGTTGCGGTCGGCGGCGTCACCAGCGGACAGCAGGATTATCTCGATCTCGCTCTGATCGGCAAACCGACGGCGATCTTTGTTGGCGCGCTGTCCACAAACGGCACGGCGTCAAACAAGGCTCAGCTTGCCTGGTATTCCAATTACGCCGGCTCCGACCCGACCGTGCAGAGCCATTTCCTGGTGGTCGGCGTCGAAGGCGACAAGACCGGCCTTTACGGCACATCGTTCGCCGCGCCTATCGTCTCCGGATATGCCGCAATCATCGGCAGCAAATTCACCAAGGCGACCCCGGTTCAGATCACCAACGACCTGCTCAACACGGCTCGCACCGACACGCTGGTCAACTACAACCCCTCAGTCTACGGCAAGGGCGAGGCAAGCCTTTCGCGTGCCCTGGCCCCGATGGCGATACGCTGAGCGACGCCACGATTTAGGGACTCATCTAAGCCTCGAGTGCCTGCGCGGCGCGTTTGAGCAGCGCGCCGCGATCCATGGCGAATGCTGAATCCACCCATTCCCTTTCGAGATTCTTCAGCGTGGCACCAAGCTTCGGGCCGGGCGCGGCGCCGAGTTCGGTCAGGTCGGCCCCCTTGATCGGAAAGCTCGGCTTTTGCCATTTCAAGGCGAAGCCGAGCAGGCGCGAGAAACCGCCGGCTTCCATCATCGCCTGATCGTCCTCGATGGCCCCTGTCCGCGCGGCGGCGAGCGCGAGCCGCAGCCGATCGACGAAGCCTTGGCGGTCGCCGAAATAGAGCCTTTTCGACAATTCCGTCTCGGCCGTCTTGGGTTCAGGCGGAACCGTCTGTGCCCAGTGCCGCAGGCGCTCCCCCTCGTCGGTCGAAAATCTCAGCCTTTCGGCAAGCGTCTTCATGCGCGCGGCATCCGGCGGAACGACGGCCTCCAGCCTGAGCAGCGGATCGGCATCCCAGCCGAGATCCTTTTCGGTCCTGACCAACCCGTGGATGGCGTCGATGCCCCATTTCTCGCTCTCCGGCAGCACGGCGGTGAGGACACCGGCCTGGCGCATCCACAGCAGGGCACGCGATGGGTCGGGCGCCGAAAGCAGCTTCTTCAGTTCGGACCACACGCGTTCGGCTGACAGCCTGCCGAGCCCGTCCTTCAGCCTGGCGCAGGCCTTCAAGCCCTCGGCGTCGGGCCGGCCGTCGCCATACCAGGCGAAGAAGCGAAAGAAACGCAGGATACGCAGATAATCCTCGCGGATGCGCGCTTCTGGATCGCCGATGAAGCGCAGCCGCCGCGCCTCGATATCGGCGACGCCGCCGACAAGGTCGACGATGGCGCCGTCGGCTTCGGCATAAAGCGCATTGATGGTGAAGTCGCGCCGCGCGGCGTCGGCCCTCCAGTCGCGCCCGAAGATGACTTTCGCCCGCCGACCGTCGGTCTCGATGTCGGCCCTGAGCGTCGTGACCTCATAGGCCTTGCCGCCGGCGATTGCCGTGACGGTGCCGTGCTCGATCCCTGTCGGCACGGTCTTGAAGCCGGCGGCCTGGGCGCGGCGGATCGTGTCCTCGGGCACCGTCGTGGTGGCAATGTCAATGTCGGCGACCGGCTGGCCGATCAGCGCATTACGCACCGCTCCACCGGCCACCCGCGCCTCCTCGCCGCCCTCCTTCAGCGCGGCAAGCAGCTTCTGCAGATGCTTTTGGCCCAGCCAATCGGCCCTGCCCGAGAGAGACACCTCAGCGCTCACGCATAGAGCCTTTCATAGAGTGTGCGGATGATGCCGGCGGTGACGCCCCAGATCCGCTGGCCGTCATAGGGCATCTCGTAGAAGAACCATTCGAGGTCGTTCCACATGCGGCTGTCGCGCGCGTGGTTGACAGGGTCCATCAGGAAGCGCAGCGGCACCTCGAAGGCGGCGTCGACCTCGTCGGCGTTGAGCATCAGCGAAAAGCCCGGCCGCACCACCGAAAGCACCGGCACGATGCGGTAGCCGCTGCCGGAGACATAATCGGGCATGCGGCCGACAATTTCGATGTGATCGCGGTCGAGGCCGATCTCCTCGAATGTCTCCCGCAGCGCTGTGGCCTCAGGGCTGGGATCGGTCGGATCGATGGTGCCGCCGGGAAAGGCGACCTGGCCGGAATGGCTGCGCAGCTTCTCCGCCCGCTTGGTGAGCAGCACCGTGGCGCCGTCGGCGTGATCGATGACCGGGATCAGCACCGCGGCGTCGCGCAGCGGTTTTACATGCTTCAGCCTGGGATGCCCTGGATTGAAGCGGTGGTCGCCGAACTCGTCGCCGGATTGGACCTCGGCCTGCGCCGCTGCGCGGGCGCGAAAATCCGCGATCGAGAACGGCACCGGCGCCACTTGGTCCATCACGCGCTTAGCCGATCGAGCTTTTCGGCCGGCATGATCGGATAGACTTCGCCGCCGGAGCGGACGGCGAACATTGCCCTGCCGCCGACGTCGATCACCTCTCCATGCTCGACCAATTCGTACATCACCGGCCGCGCCACCAAGGCTTCCAGCCGCCCGCGCACCAGCACATAGGGCTTGAGCCCGCCGGTGGTGTCCTCGTCGACGAAGCGCAGCGGATGGCCGGGTCCGGCGGCAACCACGTCCCCGACATTGGTGCGGAACGTGATGACCTGGCCGTCGCCGGTCCCGGACACGTTCAACTCGACGGCGATGAAGGGCGCGTCGGCGACGCGGATGCCGACGCGCTCCACCGGCGTCACCAGATAGGTCTTGCCGTCGGCGTCCTTGCGCAACACGCTGGAAAAGAGCTGCACCAGCGGCATGCGCCCGATCGGCGTGCCGAGGTAGAACCAGGTGCCGTCGGCCCTGATCTCCATATCGAGGTCGCCGCAGAAGTCCGGATTCCAGCGCTCCACCGGAGCCGGCCCCTTGCCGGCGCGCGCCGCGCGCGAGATCAGCGCCTCCAGCCCGCGCGCCTCGGTGGCGCTGGTCAGGCCCTTTTCACCGGATTCTGTGCGATGCGTCATGGTCACGAAATAGTCACTGTTGTCCGGATTGTCAGCCTTGTCAGCCCAAGCCTGTGATTTAAGTTCAATCGCAGGCGCCGGGCGAGGCCGAATCGCGGCATTCTGCGAATCGAGAATGCAAGCCGGTATTTCCAACCACAAGGATCGAACGGCATGAGCGTGATGATCAAGGAAAGCCCGTTGAGCGACAAGGCGATGATCGAGCAGGCCGAGAAGGCGCTGTCCGACATCTCCAAGGTCCGCGACGCCGTAGGCCGCGTGATCTTCGGCCAGGAAGCCGTTGTCGAGCGCACGCTGGTTGCGCTGCTTGCCGGCGGGCATGCTCTCCTCGTCGGCGTGCCAGGCCTCGCCAAGACCAAGCTGGTCGAGACACTGGGCATCGTGCTCGGCCTCGATTCCCGCCGCATCCAGTTCACGCCCGACCTGATGCCGTCCGACATCCTCGGCTCCGAAGTCATGGAGCAGGATGAGCTTGGCAAACGATCCTTCCGCTTCCTCCGCGGGCCTATCTTTTCGCAGCTTTTGATGGCCGACGAGATCAACCGTGCCTCGCCGCGCACCCAGTCGGCGCTGCTGCAGGCGATGCAGGAATATCACGTCACCATCGCCGGCGCTCGCCACGACCTGCCCTCGCCCTTCCACGTGCTGGCGACGCAGAACCCGCTGGAGCAGGAAGGCACCTATCCGCTGCCGGAAGCGCAGCTCGATCGCTTCCTGATGCAGGTCGACATCCTCTATCCGGAGATCGAGGCCGAACGCCGCATCCTGCTCGAAACCACCGGCGTCGAGGAGGCCAAGGCCGACAATGTGCTGCAGCCAGCCAGGCTGAAGGAAATTCAGACGCTGATCCGCCGCATGCCGGTGCCTGAAAGCGTCGTCGAAGCGATCCTCAAGCTGGTGCGCTCGGCTCGTCCCGGTCAGGGGATTGCCGACACCGACAAGCATGTCGCCTGGGGTCCTGGTCCGCGCGCCAGCCAGGCGCTGACCCTGTGCGCCCGAGCACGCGCTCTATATGATGGCAGGCTGGCGCCGTCGGTCGACGACATCCGTGCCCTCGCCGAGCCGGTGCTGCAGCATCGCATGGCGCTGACCTTCGCCGCCCGCGCCGAAGGCACATCCGTGCGCGACGTGGTGGCGAAACTGGCAAAAGGCATCTGATGGGTCGAATAGGCGAGGTCCAGGCACCGGTTGCGACGCGCGACGCGCTCGCCCGTGGCCGGTTGCGGGCCTCTCTGGTGCCGGATCTGCTGGTCGAGGCGCGCCGCATCGTCAACACGGTGATCGCCGGCTGGCATGGCCGCCGCAAGCGCGGCATCGGCGAGAATTTCTGGCAGTTCCGCCCCTATGTCGAAGGCGATGCCTCGCGCATCGACTGGCGCCGCTCGGCCCGCGACGACCACACCTATGTGCGCGACCGCGAGTGGGAGGCGGCCCATACTGTCTGGCTCTGGTCGGATCCCTCGCCGTCCATGCTCTACAAATCCTCCGGAGCCGGCGTTTCCAAGGAATCGCGCGCTCTGGTGCTGGCGCTTGCGTTGGCCGAGCTCCTGTCGCGCAGCGGCGAGCGCATCGCCTGGCCGGGCCTCACCGACCCGTTCACCGCCCGCAACGGCGCCGAACGCATCGCGGCCCAGCTCAGCCATGCCGGCAACCTGGCGGCTAAGCCCGATCTCTCCACCATCCGCCGCTTCTGCGACATCGTCATCGTCAGCGACTTTCTCGATCCGGTCGAGGAGACCATGGCCTGGCTCGACGTGCTCGCCCGTCACGGCGTGCGCGCGCATCTGATCGAGGTCGCCGACCCGGCCGAGGACACCTTCCCCTATGCCGGCCGCACCGAATTCACCGATCCCGAGACCGGCGACAAGCTGACCGCCGGCCGCGCCGAAACGCTTAAAGACGAATACCGCCTGCTCTATATCGCTCGCCGCCAGGAACTGGCCGGCTGGTGCAAGCGCCTCGGCTGGAGCTTTACCGTCAATCATACCGACCGCCTCGCCTCCGAGGCGCTCGTGCGCGTCCACATGGCGATGACCGCCGACAGCAGCCGTCCGGGTCTGACCTCGGGTCATGCCGGGCTGACCGCCGGTGGCGGTCATGCAGGGGTGACCGCGGGCGGTGATGCCGGAAAGGCGGTCGCATGAGTTGGCTGCCGCTTTCCTTCGGCGCGCCGATGGTGCTGTGGGGGCTGCTGGCGCTGCCGGTGATCTGGTACCTGCTGAGGCTGACGCCACCCAGGCCGCGGACTGAGGTCTTTCCGCCGCTGAGGATCCTCGCCCGCGTCCTGAGGCGCGAGGAGACGCCGCATCAAAGCCCCTGGTGGCTGACGCTGCTTCGCCTGCTGATGGCCGCCCTTGTCGTCACCGCGCTCGCCGAGCCGATCTTCAATCCGCGCGAAAAGCTGCCGGCCGAGGGCTCGGCGCTCGCGCTGGTCATCGACAATGACTGGGCAAGCGCCGCCGACTGGGGCAAGCGCGTCGCCACCGCCGAGCGGCTGATTGCGGACGCCGGCTCGAGCGGCGTGCCGGTCGTCATCGCCTTTACCGCCGAGAAGCCCAATGCCGAGATCGGCCCCTTCGATGCATCGGCCGCGCTCGACCGGCTGCGCGCGGCCGATGCAT
>NZ_JARTVQ010000002.1:976264-1300643 GCF_029625845.1 Mesorhizobium sp. WSM4898
ATCGAAGGGGCCGATCTCGGCATTGGGCTTCTCGGCGGTAAAGGCGATGACGACCGGCACGCCGTCTATGCCCGCGTCGCAGCCACTTTGGAGCGCCTGCCCGGCGCCAGCGTCGCCGTGCTTGCCGATGGCCTTGCCGCCACCGGCGATGAAGCGGCGTTCAAGACGCTCCTGGAAAGGAATGCCGCGAGGCTGGTCTGGGCTACCTCGGACCGGCTCTCGCTCACCGGCCTGACCGGCGCCGACAATCAGGTCGACGGCTTCACGCTGACCGCCATCCGCGCGCCGGGCGATCCGGCGCCGGCGCAGGTCACCGCGGGAGCCTTCGACGACAAGGGCCGCCGCATCGCCGACGCGACTCTGACCTTCGCGCCGGGTCAGACCACCGCCACCGGAACGATGAAGGTACCGTTCGAATTGCGCAACGACTTCGCCTCGATAGCTCTCGATGGCGAGCACCAGGCCGGTGCCGTTCGCGTGCTGGACGAGAGCTCCAAGCGCCGCCGCGTGGGTCTGCTTTCGCAGGCCGAGGCAGACCAGGCGCAGCCGCTGCTGTCGCCGCTCTATTACATTCGCCGCGCCCTGCAGCCTTTCGCCGATCTGGTGGAGCCGTCGAGCGCCGATCTGGCCGATGCCATTCCGCAGCTTCTCGACCAGAAGCCGGCGATGATCATCATGGCCGATGTCGGCACCATCCCTGCGCAGGTCCGGCAACGGCTGGTCGACTGGGTGAACAATGGCGGCACGCTGGTGCGTTTTGCCGGTTCAAGGCTGGCTGCCGCCGGCAACGACGATGATCTCTTGCCGGTCCGGCTGCGCAGCGGCGAGCGTGCGCTGGGCGGCGCGCTTTCGTGGACGACGCCGCAACCGGTCACCGAATTCCCGAAGAACGGCCCGTTCGCCGACCTCGCGCCGCCGACGGAGGTGACGGTCAGCCGGCAGGTGCTGGCCGAGCCGACGCCCGACATCGTCGAGCGCACCTGGGCGACGCTTGCCGACGGCACGCCGCTGGTCACGGGCATGAAGAAGGACAAGGGAACGCTGGTGCTCTTCCACGTGACACCGGAGGCGACCTGGTCGAACCTGCCGATCTCCGGCAGCTTCGTCGAGATGCTGAGACGCATAGTGCAATTGTCGCGCAACCAGGGCGCCGCGGTCGCCAATGCCGAGGCGGCCGCCGCTTCGCTGGCGCCCTATCGCATGATCGGCGCCGACGGCGCGCTGGTGCCGCCGACACCCGATGCGCGGCCGCTCGTGCCCGCCGCCGGCCCGCTTCCGGTGACGCTGGAAAACCCGCCCGGCCTCTACGGTTCGGAAACCGGCGTTTTCGCGCATAACCTGCTCAACGCCTCGAGCACATTCACGCCGCTTGCTCGGCCACAGGTCTCGCTGCCGGTGACGGCCATCGCTTACGCCTTCGACGAATCGGAGAACCTGAAAGGCCCGCTGGTCACATTGGCCCTCTTGCTGATGGTGCTCGACACGCTTGCCGTGTTCTGGATGGGTGGGCTGTTCTCGCGCCGGCCGCGCCGCGCCGCGGCGACCGCCGCTGCCCTGCTGATCGTGTTCGGCGGGCTCTTCGGCCACGCCGACTTTGCCCGCGCCGATGATTCGAAGCCGGGCGATTCCCAGGCCATCGAGGACATTTCGAAAACTCGGATCGCCTATGTCATCACCGGCGAGCCCGGCGTCGATTCAATCAGCCGCGCCGGCCTCGAAGGCCTCACCCGCTTCCTGATCGAGAAGACCGCGCTGGAACCCGGCCCGCCGGCGGGCGTCGACATCTCCAAGGACGAACTGACCTTCTATCCGCTGATCTACTGGCCGATCGACGCCACCGCGCCGATGCCCAGCGAAGCCGCGATCGCCCGCATCGACGCCTATATGCAGCAGGGCGGCACGGTTCTCTTCGACACGCGCGACCAGTTCTCCAACGGCATCGGCGCCGGCTCGGCAAGCCCGGCCACCGAGCGGCTGCGCGATATTCTCGGCAATCTGAACGTGCCGCCGCTGGAGCCGGTGCCCTCGGACCATGTGCTGACGAAGTCCTTCTTCATCCTTCCCGAGTTTCCCGGCCGCTTCAACGGCAGTCCGCTCTGGGTCGAAGCCTCGCTCGATGCCAGCAACACCGAGAACCGTCCCGTGCGCACCGGCGACGGCGTCTCCCCGATCATGATCACCGGTAATGATTTCGCCGGCGCCTGGGCGGTCGACGAGAACGGCGATCCGATGCTGCCGACCGTGCCGCCGGATCCGATGCAGCGCGTCTACGCGCTGCGCGCCGGCGTCAACATCATGATGTACATGCTGACCGGCAACTACAAATCCGACCAGGTGCATGTGCCCGTCCTGCTCGAACGGCTGGGACAGTAGTTCATGAACTGGTCGATCTCCTTCGAGCCGCTCGTTTCCTGGCCGCTGTTCTGGGTCGTCATCGTGCCGCTCGCGCTGCTCGCGCTGGCTGGCCTGTGGTTCCGTCAGCGCGGCTCTGTCCTGCGCTTCATCGCCCTGCTGGCGCTGGGCGCGGCACTGCTCAATCCCGTTTTCCTCGATGAGGAACGCGAGGCATTGAAGAGCGTCGTCGCGGTCATCGTCGATCGCAGCCAGAGCCAGGACATCGGCGACCGCACCAAGCAGACCGACGAAGCGCTGACGGGCCTTCAGCAGCGCCTCGGCCGCTTCAAGCAATTCGACGTCCGCGTCGTCGAGGCCGGCAAATCCGAGGCCGCCGATGAGCGCACGGAAACCAGGCTGTTCGGCGCGCTGGAAAGCGCTTTCCGCGATGTGCCGCCCTCGCGCATCGGCGGCGCCATCATGATCACCGATGGCGAGGTGCATGACGCGCCGGCCGGCGCTCCGGAATTCAACGCGCCGCTCCATGCGCTGATCACGGGCAACGAGCACGAGAAGGACCGCCGCATCCGCTTCGAGAACGCGCCGCGCTTTGGCCTCGTCGGCAAGCCGCTCGACATGAGCTATCGGGTGCTTTCCACCGAAGGTCAGGGCGGCCCGGTCGACGTGCGGGTCTCGGTCAATGGCGAGCAGGTCTCTGTCGAGCATGCGACCATCGGTCAGCCGATGAAGCTTGAGGTCACCATTCCCAACGCGGGCCGCAACATCGTCCAGCTTTCGATCGACCACGAGCCGGGCGAGTTGACCGACACCAACAACCGCGCCATCGCGCTGGTCGACGGCATTCGCGATCATCTGCGCGTGCTTTTGGTCTCCGGCGAGCCGCATGCCGGCGAGCGCACTTGGCGCAACCTGTTGAAATCCGACGCTTCGGTCGACCTCGTCCACTTCACCATTCTTCGACCGCCGGAAAAGCAGGACGGCACGCCGATCAACGAGCTGTCGCTGATCGCCTTCCCGACGCGCGAGCTGTTCGTCGAGAAGATCAAGGACTTCGATCTGATCATCTTCGATCGCTATCAGCACCGCGACGTGCTGCCGATCCTGTATTACGACTACATCTCCGAATATGTCGAAAAGGGTGGCGCGCTGCTGATTGCCGCCGGCCCCGAATATGCCGGCGAAAGCTCCATCGCCCGAACGCCGCTGATGTCGGCCCTGCCCGCGATGCCGAGCGGCGAGGTCGTCGATAAGGCCTTCTATCCGCGTCTCACCGATCTCGGCCAGCGCCACCCAGTCACGCGCGGGCTCGACGGCTCCGCCGCCGATCCGCCGCGCTGGAGCCGCTGGTTCCGCACCATCGGCGTCAAGAATCCCGAGGGCGCGGTGGTGATGAAAGGGGCCGACGACCGCCCCCTGCTTGTGCTCGACCGCAAGGGCGAAGGCCGGGTCGGCATGCTGCTTTCCGATCAGGGCTGGCTGTGGGCGCGCGGCTTCGAAGGCGGCGGGCCGCATGTCCAGCTCTATCGGCGCATCGCCCATTGGCTGATGAAGGAACCCGAACTTGAAGAAGAGCGGCTGACCGCCGACGGCCGCGGCATGGTGCTGGAAATCCGCCGCCAGACGATGAGCGACGATCCCGGCCCCGCCCAGGTGATCACGCCTTCCGGCAAGACGATGACGGTCAAGCTGGAAAAAGCCGAACCAGGGATTTTCACGGGCAGCCTGCAGACCAGCGAGATCGGCCTCTATCAGGTCGGCAACGGCGACCTCACCGCGCTTGCCCATGTCGGCCCGATCAATGCGCCTGAATTCGCCGATGTCGTTTCCACCGAGGACAGGCTGAAGGCACCGGCCGAGGCGACCGGCGGCAGCGTGCGCCGGCTCGCGCCATCCTCCATGCTTGGCGATCTTGCCGGCGGTGTGGCATTGCCTTCGATCGTACCTGTCCGCTCCTCGGGGGCGGCATCGGGGAACGATTGGATCGGGCTGCGCACCACCGACGACAGCACGCTGAAGGCCGTCTCGCGCGTGCCGCTGTTCGGCGGCTTCCTCGGCCTCGGCTTGCTGCTCCTGGCCATCGGCTCGATGTGGTATCGAGAAGGAAGGTAGAGCCTTTTCCTTCTCCCCCTTCCGGGGAAACGTGCCCGAAAGGGCGGATGAGGGGCGGCGCGCAACAATCAAATACGGCGCTTGCCCCCACCCTCACCCTGCTCGGCCGGCGGCCTCGCTTTCCCTCTCCAGGACACGGGCGAGGCAGAGCCGCCCTACTCTTCCGGCTCGGTCGTGAACAGCAGCGGATAGCCCTTGGCCTTACCGGCGTCGGTTGCTCGCGCGGCCTTGGTCTCGGCAACGTCGCGCGTGAAGACGGCGACCACGCAGACGCCGCGCGTATGCGCGGTGATCATCACGCGATGCGCCTGATCCTCGCTGAGCTTGAACTCGCCTTTAAGCACCGTCACCACGAACTCCCGCGGCGTGAAGTCGTCATTGACCAGGATGACCTTGTAGAGCTTCGGCCGCTCGGTCTTCGGCTGCGTCTTGGTACGCGGTTTAAGGACGGTCTCAGGCATTGGAATTCACCAGTTGGAAACTGGGTCTGGCTTGCACTTCCTCAGGCAGGGAAGCATTTGTCCATTTGTCCGCTGGAGGGCGGAGAATCGAGGGACGATGAAGGCTTATGTGGGATAGCGCTGTTTGCGCTTCAACGCCCCTGCCGACCGATCGTGCGACGCACCGTCGTCCATGTTGGAACCGCGCTCCATGAACGCGCCAATCATCCAGGCGGCGAAGCCGATCAGCGTCGCGCCCGTCAGCACGATCAGGACCCAGCTCTGTGCCGGCGTGATGTAGTCGAAGCTCGATGAGATGGCCGGCGCGAAAAGTTCCGGCTCGGTCCTGCCGCTGGCGGGATCCGGCACTGGGCTGGCTGTCAAGATGATCAGCGCTCTTGCTGCCGCGGTGGCAACCAAGCCGCCGAGAGCCAGCGAGCGCATCATGGACGAAAGCCGCTTCTTCATGCGGATTGTCCTACGGCACCGGCATTGCGATCGGGTTAAGGAAGTGGCGCGGCGCAAGCTGCCGGTGTCAGGATTCGGCCGCTGGAAACCGCCCCGGCCGGTTTCGGCCGGAGCGGTCTTGAAAGATCAGGATCGAAGCCTGGATTAGGACTTCTTCGCGTCCTTCTTCGGGGCCTTCTTGACCGGGCACTTGTGGGTCTTGGTCACCTTGCAGGCCTTCTTGGCGGCGACCTTCTTCGGAGCGGTCTTCGCCGTAGCGTCAGCGGCCGGAGCCGTGGTCGTGGTCGAGGCGGCCGGAGCGGCGGTCGTCGTGGCGGCGGCGTTGCTGACAGCCGGCATCGAGAAAGCGAGAGCAACAGCGAGGCCGAGGGCGGAGAGGAGGGACTTTGTCATGGCTTCATTTCCTTTTTCATGCGGGTCGAGGAGTTGAGCGTCACTGAACCGGGTCGATCGGTGTCACTCCAAGCAGCTTCAAAGCGTTTGCGAGCATCCGGATGCCCTGCGCCTGTTTCTTGGCAGCGCAGAACCGGTTTCCCTTTCTTTGAAGTGCCTTCGCCGCGGTGACCTGCGTTGCCGCGGCATGGGTTTCGAGGGCTTCGTCAACTTGACGGTTGAGATTGGTGCAGCGCTCGGTCCGGGTCAGCGGCGTTACCTTTGCGTTGGAGGCCCCGACTGCGGCTGTGATGAGCGACATGCTAAGCAAAGCACCCATCACGCTGATCCAGAACCTCTGCATCGGTCTTGCCCGTTACTCCGGAAACTTGCGTCGCAGCCGATGACCTGACCGCCACGCCACCAGTTATGCCCTTGAAATTTTTCACGAGTTTTTCCCGAGTGTAGAATTTTGTTTCTGAATTGTTTCTGGGGAAGCCATTCCGTCCCACGTCGCCGCCACTGGCCAAGATGTGGCCCGAATTCTATCGTGTGGGTGATCACAGAAGGGCAGCTTGGCTACACAAATCGCGGGGTTCTCGTGAAATCCGACTCGCACATACTGATCGTCGATGACGACAAGGGCATACGCGACCTGCTTCAGGAGTTTTTCCAGAAACGGGGGCTGCGCACGACAGTGGCCGCCGACGGCACCGAGATGGAGTCGATCCTGCGCCGGGCGCAGGTCGACCTGATCGTGCTCGATGTGATGCTTCCCGGTAAAAGCGGGCTGGAACTGTGCCGCGAGATCCGCGCCAATCACACGACACCGATCATCATGCTGACCGCGGTGACCGAGACGACGGATCGCGTCGTCGGGCTCGAGATGGGGGCTGATGACTATGTGCCGAAACCCTTCGATCCGCGCGAATTGCTCGCCCGCATCCGAGCGGTGCTGAGGCGCAACGGCACGGCCGAGCCGCGGCGGCCCACAGCCAAGCAGATCTACCGCTTTGCCGGCTGGACCATGGATTGCTCGCGCCGCCGGCTGACGGCGCCCGACGACGTGCGGGTGGAACTGACGATGGCGGAGTTCAACCTGCTGCAGACCTTCGTCAAGAGCGCGCAACGCGTTCTCACCCGCGAGCAGCTCATCGAGTTGTCCGGCGGCGACACCGGTTACAGCTTCGATCGCAGCGTCGACATCCTGGTCAGCCGCCTGCGCCGCAAGATGGAGGACGATCCCAAGACGCCAAAACTGATCTTGACTGTTCGCAGCGGTGGCTATCAGTTTCTGCCCGAAACGACCTCCGAATGAGACGCTTGCTGCCGCAAACCCTGCCTGTCTGGGTTTTGCTCATCGTCATTGCCGGCCTGATGATCAGCCAGGTCGCGACGCTTTATATCGTGGCGCGCGACCGCGCCGCCGCCAACGATGTGGTTGATCTCTACCGGCTGAACGACCGCGCCTATTCGCTGGTGCAGCTGATGCATGACGCCACGCCTGAAGAACGCAAGACGACCGCTTCCGGTCTGTTCAATGCCACCTACGCACTGACCGTTTCGGACAGCCCCGCCGTCACTTCCTCGATCGCCGGCGATGACCAGCTAGCCGAGTTGGAGGACATCCTGGTCGGCCGCCTGTCCAAGTTCGGCATCACCGACGCGCGTGTGCGGCGCGATCCGGCAACGCAGGAAGCCGATGTCCCGGACGGTCAGGTGATGAACAAGGATGTCGGCCAGGTCGAGCGCGATCTGCTGGTGCTGGCCGCGGATTTCGCCCAGAGCGACAAGCTGACGGCGTCGCTGCGCTTTTCCGACGGCCAGTGGCTGAACTTCACCGAGCCGATCACGCCGGCTGGGCCGATCCTGAGTTGGGACAGCCTGCCGCTCTATTCGCTGATAGCGGGACTGATCATCGTGATGTCGATCTGGTCGCTGCGCCGGCTGACCGCACCCTATCGCATGATGGAGACCGCGGTGAACCGCATCGGCAAAGACCTCAAAAGCCCGCCCATCGCCGAGACCGGCAGCCGCGAGATCCGCGCTGCGGCAAAGGCGGTCAACGCCATGCAGACGCGCCTGCGCGACTATGTCGAGGACCGCGAGCACCTGGCGGCGGCACTGGCGCATGATTTGCGCACGCCGCTGACCAGGATGCGATTGCGTCTCGAGCTGCTGCGCAAATCGCCGGCCCGTGAAGCGCTGGCGCATGACCTTGCCGACATCGAGAGCATCGCAAGCTCGGTGATCGACTTCGCCAAATTCGAGGTCACCGAGGAAAAGGCCGAGCGGATCGACTTCTGGTCGCTGGTGGAGGCGGTCGCCGACATGTTCGAGGACGCTTCGTTCGACGAGGACGCCACGCCTTCGCGCGGCCTGGTCTGCATCGCGCGGCCGGTGGCGCTGCGCCGCTGCATCACCAATCTAGTCCAGAACGCCGTCACCTATGGCAAGAAGGCGCATATCGGCGTGCAGCGCTCTGGCGACACAATCACGCTCAGCATCCGCGATGAAGGGCCGGGCATTCCGCAGGCAAAGCTGGATCAGGTGTTCGGTTCCTTCGTGCGCCTCGAACAGTCGCGCAACCGCGAGACCGGCGGGCTCGGCCTCGGCCTGACCATCGCCCGCAACATCGCCCGCGGCGCCGGCGGCGAGATCAGCCTTTCCAACCATCCCGGCGGCGGCCTGCTGACGGAGCTGCGCCTGCCGCTGGCAGCTTGAGTCAGCAAGCGCTTTCCCGGCTGCTCCAGAGGACTGGATCAGCCGCGCCATCCTTGTGATAGTGCGGCCCGTCCTACAGCGCCGTGCATCCTCCAGGACGCGGGACGCCGTAGCACTTCAATTTGGTGCATGACCCTTACCGAACCGAAGGTCAGCGACGCAAAAATTCGATTCTGATTTTCGGATCCCCGCACGAGGAACCGAACCATGTTCTACGCAATCCTTGCCTATCACGTCGAAGAGACCGTCCAGTCCTGGACGCCCGACGAGGATGCAGCCGTCATGAAAGACCTGCTCGAGATCAACGACAGGCTGACCCGCGCCGGCAAGCTGGGCCCGGCGGCAAGGCTGGGCGAGACGGCGAAAGCCGTCACGCTGCGCGGTCCGGGCGACGGCATGGTGATCGACGGCCCCTTTGCCGAGACCAAGGAGCAGTTGCTGGGCCTCTATGTGCTGGATTGCGCCAACCAGGACGAGGCGATAGCGGTGGCGCGCGATCTCAGGCGCGTCAATCCCACCGCCGTCTACGAGATCCGGCCGATTGCGCTTTATCTGCCGGGCGCGCCGCTGGCCTGAATTCCGGGAGAAGCGACGGATTCACCGCAGCGGGCGGCGCCCGGCGGTGCGGCTGCGCGCCGCAGCATCCGCGGGGGCTTCATCGGCCGGATAGCCGAAATCCTTCAGCTCCGAAATGGACAGACCGGCCAAAGCCCTGCGCTGCATGGCGTCCTGATACCGGCGCTGGAACCCGGCGAAGATTAACGCGATCTTGGCGGCGAGCGTGCCGGCAACTCGGGTGCTCGGCTGGCAGGTTCTGATGTTGATGTAGGTCATTGTCATTCTCCCTCGTTCGAACTCACGAGGGCAGTGTCTCATCGGCGCGCTTTGGCAACGTTCGTCCAGGCGTGAAACCGCAGGAAAAAGCCCGCAAAATCGTCGTTAAGTCGGCGGCGGGACATGGTATTCTGCTTAACGCTGTTCACGGGGCCCCGGATGTACATTCGATTGCTTGGCGGCATCGAGGTTGTCTCCGCAGGCGGGCAACCTCTGCACTTCGCGACGCGCAAGACGTCGCTGCTCTTTGCCGCGCTGGTTCTGGCCGGCCCGAAAGGGCTTCGCCGCGAGAAGGTGGCGGCGATGCTGTGGACCGGCAGCGGCGAGCAGCAGGCGCGAAACAGCCTGCGCCAGGCCCTGGTCGACATCAGGCGGCTGTTTCCGTCCACCGGCAACGAGGCCATTCGCATCGAAGGCAATGCCGACACCATCTGGGTGGTGGCGAATGACAACGAGGCCGACATCTGGATTTTCGACCGGAACTGCCAGGCCGATGACGGCGCGAGCCTCGCGGCAGCTGCCGACCTGTACCGGGGTGACCTGCTCGACGGACTGCCATCCCCCGGCGAAATCGACGAATGGCTTGCGCCGCTTCGGGCGAACTACACCCGCAAGGCGTTGGACCTGGCCGAACGGCTGAGCCTCCTGCCGGAACTCGGTGAACGCGAGGAGCAGGCCTGCGAAAGACTGGCTGAGCGGCTAGTGACGTCCGACCCATGCGCCGAGCAGGCCCACCGCGCCCTGATCCGCGTCTTCCGCCGCCACGGCCGCACCAACGACGCCTTTCGTCAGTTCCTGGCCTGTAAGGAAGCGCTCAAGCGCGAGCTCGGTGTCGAGCCTGAGGAAGCGACGCGGGCGCTGATCGAACGCATCGAGGCGCCAATGGAGCTGAAGGGTTCGATAGCCGACTATGGCCAGCCCGAGGCCGAACTTTCCCGCCTGGAAGCGAAGGCGCCTCGCCCTGTCGTTTCGGTGCCGGAAAAGCCGTCGATCGCGGTCCTGCCGTTCCAGAACATGAGCGGCGACGCCGAGCAGGAATATTTCACTGACGGCGTTGTCGAGGAGATCACGACGGCGCTGTCGCATGTCAGCTGGCTGTTCGTGATCGCGCGGAATTCCGCCTTCGCCTACAAGGGCCAGGCGGTTGACGTCACCCGCGTGGCACGCGAGCTCGGGGTGCGCTATGTGCTGGAGGGCAGTGTCCGCAAGGCCGGCAGCCGGCTTCGGGTGGCAGGTCAGCTTATCGAGGCGTCGGCGGGAGTAAATCTGTGGGCCGACCGCTTCGAAGGCGATGTCTCGGAGGTGTTCGAACTGCAGGACCTCGTTGCCTCCAGTGTCATCGGCGCAATTTCACCCAGACTCGAGCAGGCCGAGATGGCGCGCGCCAAGCGCAAGCCCACCGAGAGCCTCGACGCCTATGACCACTATCTGCGCGGCATGGCGAGCCTTTACCGCTGGACGAGAGAAGGGCTGGAGGAGGCGTTGCCACAGTTCTACAGGGCCATCCAGCTCGACACCGATTTTGCCGCTGCGGAAGGCGCTGCCGCCTGGTGCTATTTCTGGCGCATGGCGAATGGCTGGATGGCCGACCGGCAGAAGGAAACAGCCGAAGTATCCAGGCTGGTCGGCGACGTGGCTATCGCCGGCAAGGACGATGCGGTGGCGCTGGCTTTCAGCGGCCTGGCGCTGGGTTATGTCACCGGCGATTACGAGGCCGGATCGGCACTGGCCGACCGCGCGCTCGTGCTCAACCCGAACTGCGCAGCCGCCTGGAGCGCCAGCGGCTGCCTCAAGGCCTGCCATGACGACCCGGACATCGCAATCGAGCACATGTCGCGGGCAAGGCGGCTGAGCCCGCTCGATCCGCTGACCTTCTTCATGCAGACCTTCACTGCCTTCGCTCACTTCGTGGCCGGCCGCTACGACGCCGCCTGGCCGCTCGCCGAGGCGGCGTCGCGCGCGCAGCCCTATTATCTCACCGGCCTGCGTGTGGCGGCCGCCAGCAACGCCATGGCCGGCAGGCTGGATGCCGCGAGCAGGCACATCGCGCGCTCGCTGGAGCTCGACCCGCAACTGAAGCTTTCCAACCTCAAGCATCGGGTAGGGCAGATCAGGCCAGAATATTTCGCCAAATATGTCGAGGCGCTACGGCTAGCCGGCCTCCCGGAATGACATGTCTTGGCGCTCTCTCGTCAGTCTGGTAGCGCCGCGGTCTTGATTTCCGCTCCGATGCGAAGCGTCTCACGCAGCAGGAGATCGAGGTCGTCGCGGCGGGTGCGGTGGTTGGTGATCGCGACCCGCAGGCAGTGCTGCCCGTGCACCGTGGTGTCGGACACGGCTGCAATGCCTTCTTCCTGCAGCCTGAGCATGATTTCGGTGTTGAACGACTTGAGCTGTTCCTCGGAGGCGCCGTCCAGGCGATGGCGGAAGCAGACGATGTTGATGGTGGTCGGCGCCGTCAGCTCGAGCGCCGCCTCGACCCGGATCAGCTCGGTCAGATAGCCGGCCTGGGCGATGTTCTGGTCGATCAGCCGCCCGAATTTCTCGATGCCATGCTCCTTGAGCGACATCCAGATCTTGAGCGCGCGAAAACCGCGCGATGTCTGCAGGCCATAGTCGTGCAGCCATTGCCCTGAGGCGAGGCCACGCGGCGTCGATTCCAGATATTCCGGCGTGACGGCGAAGGCGTTGCGGTGGGCGACGGCGTCGCGAACCAGCGCACAGCCCGCTTCGAAGGGCGCGTGCAGCCATTTGTGCGGGTCGAGCGCGACGGAATGGGCGCGTTCGATGCCGGCGACGAGCGATCTGTTTTCAGGCGCGATGGCGATCAGGGCGCCGATGCAGCCATCGACATGAAACCAGAGGTCTTCCTCTGCCGCCAACACGGCCAGCGCCCGCAAGTCGTCGATCGCGCCCGTGTTGACGGTTCCTGCGGTGCCGATGATGCAAGCCGGCTTGAAACCTGCCGCGCGGTCTTCCGCGATGGCGGTCTTGAGGGCATCGACATCGATGCGCAGATCGGCGTCGGTCGAGACCCGCCGCAGCGCCCGGTTGCCGAGGCCGAGCGCTTCCATGGCCTTGCGGTGGCAGGAATGGACCTGGTCCGAGGCGTAGAAGCGCAACGGTTTTGGGATCGCCCAGACACCCCTTTCGCGCACGTCGACGCCTGCTTTGGCATTGCGCGCCACGGTCAAACCGATGAGGTTGGCCATCGAGCCGCCGCTGACAAGCGTGCCGCTGGCCGAAGCCGGGAAGCCCACCATCTCCTTGCACCAGTCGACCACCTGGCTGTCCATCAGCCCGGCGGCGTGATTGCCGCCGCCGAGGTTCGAGCCCTGGATCGCCGCCAGGAAATCGCCCAGCGCGCCCGTGAAATTGCTTGACCCCATATACCAGGACCAGAAGCGCGGATGGATGTTGCCCATCGGATAGGCCATGACGTTGCGGGCGACATCGCCATAGACGTCGGCTATCGGTGCCGGCGAGCGCGGCAGCGGCGCCGAGAAGAAGGCGCGAACCTCGACCGGCATTTGGCGCCACACCGGACGGTCCCGGACATCCTTGAGATAAGCGACGGCATCCTCGACGATCCGATGCGACAGGGCCTGCATCTCGGCCCAGTCTGGCGGGTCGAGCGTCTCATCCATCACCGCTGTTTCCTGCATAGTGTCCATTCGCTGCTCCCCCGCGATCATTCCTGGATCGTCGCGCGGCGCCGCCATCCGAGTGGACAGCAGCGCCGCGATTTGTCTTCAGGCGTCGAACTGGCAGCCTGGTGTCGAGCGCGACAGTGCCGTCTCCTCGGCATCCATCTCAGCCTCGATGCCGTCGAAGAGCGGGGTCGACATGTAGCGCTCGCCGGTGTCGGGCAGCATGCACAGGATCACCGAGCCCGCCGGAGCGGTGCCCGCGATCTGGCGCGCGACGGCGAAGGTGGCGCCGCCTGAAATGCCGGTGAAGAGGCCTTCCTGCTGCGCCAGGGCCTTGGCCCATTTAATGCCTTCCGGGCCGGCGATCGGCACCACATCGTCATAGTAGCGCTTATCGATCGCCTCCTGCAGCACGTTGGGGATGAAGTCCGGCGTCCAGCCCTGGATCGGATGCGGCTCGAAGGCCGGATGGCTGGCGGACGGCGCACCGCCCTGGCCACGCTCCTGCGGCTTGCCGCTGCCGATAAGCTGCGCGTTCGCCGGTTCGGCAAGCACGATGCGGACATCCGGCCGCTCGCGGCGCAGCACCCGGCCGACGCCGGCCACGGTCCCGCCGGTGCCGTAGCCGGTGACCAGCACGTCGAGGCGCGACCCTGCGAAATCGTTGATGATCTCGCGCGCCGTGGTCGCCTCGTGGATGGCGGCATTGGCTTCCGTCTCGAACTGGCGCGCCAGGAACCAGCCGTTGGCGTCGGCGAGTTCCACCGCCTTCTTGTACATCCCGAAACCCTTCTGGGCGCGCGGCGTCAGCACCACCTTGGCGCCAAGCATGCGCATCAGCTTGCGGCGCTCGATCGAGAAGCTGTCGGCCATCGTCACCACCAGCGGGTAGCCCTTCTGCGCGCAGACCATGGCAAGGCCGATACCGGTGTTGCCGCTGGTCGCCTCGACGACGGTCTGGCCCGGCTTCAGCTTGCCGCTACGCTCGCCTTCCTCGATGATGTTGAGCGCCAGCCGATCCTTCACCGACGCCGCCGGATTGAAGAACTCGGCCTTCACATAGATGGTCGCGTGGCCGGGGCCGAGATTGTTGATACGGATGACCGGCGTGTCGCCGACGGTGTCGAGAATGCTGTCGAACAGCCGGCCGCGACCGGCAGTGGTCCTGATTTTCAACTTCTGCAACATGGGCTTCTCTCCTCGCGATCTCACGCGCCGGTTACAGACCGGCGGCTTGGGCGGCGCGGTTTCGACACCTTGCCGCGTTAGGTTGCTTGACCTGCCGCGAATGCGGCAACGGCGGCATTCCGGCATGGAATTGGGCTGCCGGATGCTTCCTGTCGTCTTTGGTGATAGAACATGGACCAACTGGTGAGCGTTGGAGAAAGCGTGGGAACATACGTGGAATCCAGCCGATCGAGCCCGAACGACACTGCCGCCGGCCTGTCCTTGCGACTGCTTGGGCAACTGACGATCGCGCGTGGCGGCGAGCCGGTTAAATTGCCTTCTTCGCGCAAGTTGCGCGCGCTGCTGGCCTATCTGGCGCTCGCGCCACATCCCGTCAGCCGCAGCCGGCTTTGCGAGCTTCTGTGGGACGTGCCGAACGATCCGCGCGGCGAGCTTCGCTGGTGCCTGAGCAAGCTTCGCGGCGCGCTTAACCAACCGGGCCGGCAGAGGGTCGAGACCGAGGGCGACACCGTGGCGCTTCGTCTTGCCGATACGAACGTCGATGCCGTCGAAGCCGCCGCAGCGGTCGCCGAAGGGATCGAGACGCTCAGCCTCGGGCGCCTTCGGGCGCTTGCGCAGCTCTTCGCCGGCGATTTCCTTGACGGGCTGGAGCTCGATCGGAGCCCGCATTTCACCAGCTGGCTGACCGCGCAACGCCGCCGTTTCAGCTCGTGCCACGTCGCCGTTCTGGAGCACATCATCGGCCTGCTCCCCCAGGGAGCCGATGAAGCGGGCGCCTATCTGGACAGATGGCTGGAACTCGCGCCCTTCGATGGCCGCGCCCATGTGGCGCTGCTGGAAAACCTTGCGCGGCGGGGACAGATCGGCGCCGGTGAGGAGCATATTGCAACCGCGGCGGAACTCTTCCGCTCCGAGGAGCTGGATGTCGCTCCGTTGCGGGAAGCATGGCACGAGATCAAGGCACGCCATTCCAGCGCAACGCCATGCGCGCGATCCGGACTAGCTCTTCCGGCCCCACAAGCACCGATCGTTGCCGTCGAATCCGAACCCGCATCGGTGCGCCGGGCCTCGTTGGCGGTGATGCCGTTCGCGGAAAGCGCCGTCAATTTCCGTGGCGGGCTTGCCGATGGCTTGACCCACGACATCATAACGCGGCTCGCCAAGCTTCGCGATTTCTTCGTCATTGCCCGCGGATCGGTTTTCGCGCTGGCCGAGAAGGACATCGCGCCGGAGGACGCCGGGCGCCGGCTGAATGTCGACTATGTGGCGACAGGCTCGGTCCGCAGCCTTTCGGGCAGGGTGATCGTCTCGGTCGAGCTCGTCGAGGTCCGCACCGCGAGGATTGTGTGGGCCGAGACCTTCGAGCACAGGCCGGACGAGATCTTCACGGTGATAGACGACATCGGCAACAGCATCGTCTCTTCGATCGCCGCCGAGATCGCGACCGTCGAGCGAAACCGGGCAATGCTTAAGGCGCCGAATTCGCTGAATGCGTGGGAAGCCTATCATCGCGGGCTCTGGCACATGTACCGCTTCACCCGCCAGGAAAACGAACTGGCGCAGCAGTTCTTCAATGACGCCCTGAAGCTCGACCCGACCTTCGCCCGAGCCTATGCAGGCCTCTCCTTCACGCATTGGCAGAATGCCTTTCAGCGTTGGGGCGATCGCGACCGTGAGGCGTCGCTGGCTTTCGCAACTGCCGGTCACAGCCTCCTGGTCGATGACCGCAATCCGGCCGCGCACTGGGCGATGGGCCGCGCCTTGTGGCTGCGCGGCGAGCAGGACGGCTCGCTGCTTGAGCTGGCGAAGGCCGTCGACCTCAGCCCGAACTTCGCGCTCGGCCACTATGCCCTGTCCTTTGTCCATTCGCAGTCGGGCGATCCGCAATCTGCGATCGGCTCCTCCGATCACTCGCGCCATCTCAGCCCCTTTGACCCATTGCTGTTCGGCATGATGGGCGCGCGGGCCATGGCCCATGCACGCTTGGGCGAATACGATGAAGCCGCCGAATGGGCGCTGAAAGCTGCGGCCAGGCCCAACGCGCATGTCATCATCCTGGCGATCGCCGCGCATTGCCTGGCGCTGGCCGGCCGCCAGGACGAGGCACGAAACTTCGCCGCCGCGATCCGCACCACGTGGCCCGACTATCGGGCGGACGATTTCATCGCCACCTTCCGCTTCGACCGGGACGGCGAAGCCCTGTTCCGCAGAGGCGCGAAGCTGATCGGATTGAATTGATTTTCTGGCACATCCAAGGGCGTGTTGCGATTGAGGTCAGGCCGAGCCGAGAATGGCGGGTTCCGAGAACCTGAGCGGAGCGTAGTTGAAGTACACGAGCACCAGGAAACGCGCGTTTGCAGGCCGGCATCACCTGAATATCGACAGGTCTCAGTGCATCAGCGGACCGCTGGCCTTCCGCCACGCATCGATGCCGCCCTGGATGTGGCGGGCGCTCGATATCCCGCGGTCCTGCGCCGCCTGCACGGCCATCGCCGAGCGCTCGCCGAAGGCGCAATAGAACAGGATCTGCTTGGCTGTCGATTTCGCCAGCTCGTGCAGCATGCCGCCGGCGGCGATATTCTCCTGCAGCCGCGCATAGGGCAGATGGATCGCGCCGGGGATGACGCCGTGGCGATCCCGTTCGGATTGCTCGCGCAGATCGATCAGCGCCACGTCGGGCCGACCGACCAGCGCCAGCGCCTGTTCGGCGGTTACTGCCCAGCCGCGGCTGGCGATGTCGTCCTGATGCAGCCCCACCCGCATGTTGGCCGGCACGGCCACATCCATCATCTTCGGATTGGAGAGCTTCAGGTTGTTCATGATGTTCACGTATTCGTCCACCGACTTCACCTGCAGGCGCGGATTGAAGGCCTTTTCCTCGCCGATCGTCGACACGGTTTCGCCCTTGTAGTCGTGTGCCGGAAAGATCAGCGTCTCGTCGGGAAGCTTGAGCAGTCGGCCGAAGATCGATTCGTATTGCTGGCGCGGATCGCCGTTCTGGAAGTCGGTGCGGCCGGTGCCGCGAATGAGCAGCGTGTCGCCGGTGAAGACGCGGTCCGGCAGGACGAAGCTGTAGGAATCGTCGGTGTGGCCGGGCGTATAGACGACGTCCAGCGCCAGCCCCTCGATGGCAAGCTTGTCGCCGTCGGCAAGCCGCATCGACACGACGTCGGCCTTGGTCTGCTCACCCATCACGGTGACGCAATGCGTCCTGTCGCGCAGCGCGCCGAGCCCGGTGATGTGGTCGGCATGAAGATGTGTGTCGACCGCTTTGACCAGTCTGAGGTCGAGCTCGTTGACCAGCTGCAGGTAGCGTTCGACCTTCTCCAGCACCGGATCGATGATCAGCGCCTCGCCGCCGCGGCGGCTGGCGAGGAGATAGGAATAAGTGCCCGAAACGGAATCGAAAAGCTGACGGAAGATCATTTTATCGGCCCCATGCGCGAGCGGCCCACCCCGGCTGCCGACCAAGTCTAGAATAAGCATGAGGTGACCGCCAGCGAACACTTCATGCTTGAACTAAGGCCGAGCTCCTACCGCCTGAGCACCGCGCTCAGCACGTCGCGGATGCCGATCGCGCCGACGAAGCGCGAGCCTTCGTCGAACAGCGCCACCGGTGCCGTCTGCGAGCGGTGCATGGCGAGCATCACCGTCTTCAGCGACGTGCCGGGATTGGCCCAGAACACCTGCGCACCCTCCTCCGGCTGCCTCTCGACCTCGGCGCAGGATACCCACACCGCCGGCTTGCCGTCGCGTTCGGCCGCGGCCACCAGGCCATGCTCGTCGATCTTGAAGCGCGTCGTCTTGCGCCGGTCGAGCCAGACCCAGCCATTCTCCCCCTGCTCGAGATCGCGGCGGTCGCGCATCACGTTCCAGGCGGTGAGCACCGAAAGCGGATTCACATTGGCGATGAAGTCGCGGACATAGTCGTTGGCCGGCCTGAGCACGATGTCTTCCGGCGCGCCGGTCTGGACGATGCGCCCGCCTTCCATGATGGTGATGTGGCTGCCGATCTTCAGCGCCTCCTCGAGGTCGTGGCTGACGAAGATGATGGTCTTCTTCAGCGCCGCCTGGAGCTGCAGGAGCTCGTCCTGCAGCTTGGTGCGGATCAGCGGATCGAGGGCCGAAAACGGCTCGTCCATCAACAGGATCGGCGCCTCGGTGGCGAAGGCGCGGGCGAGGCCGACGCGCTGCTGCATGCCGCCCGACAGTTCATGCGCGTATTTCTTCGACCATTGGTCGAGATGGACCAGCTGGAGCTGCTTCTGTACCCGTGCCTTGCGCTCGGCCTCCGGCACACCGGCGAGCTCCAGACCGAAGCCGACATTCTCCTCGACCGTGCGCCATGGCAGCAGGCCGAACTGTTGGAACACCATCGCCACCTGCTTCTGCCGCAGACGTCTCAGTGTCGGCTCGTCGCAGGTGACGACGTCGACCGTGCGGTCGCCGTCATTGACCAGCACCTGGCCGCGCGACACCACGTTCAACCGGTTGACGGCTCTCAGCAGCGTCGACTTGCCGGAGCCGGAAAGGCCCATCAGCACCGAGATCTCGCCCTCATGCACGGTGAGGTTGGCGCCGGCGCAGCCCAGCACGTTGCCGGTCTTTTCGAGGATTTCGGCGCGGGTTGCGCCCTGGTCGATCAGCGCGAGGGATTTCGCCTGGTCGGCACCGAAGACGATATCGACATTCTTGAAATCGACGGCGACGGTCATTTCTTGCCTCCAACGCCGATGCGGGTCATGCGATCGAGCACGATGGCGAGCACGACGATGGCAAGGCCTGCTTCAAGCCCGAGGTCGATCTTGCGGGAGCCCAGCGCGCGGTTGATTTCGGTGCCGAGACCGCCGGCGCCGATCAGCGCCGCGAACACCACCATCGACAGCGACAGCATGATCGACTGGGTCAGCCCCGCCATGATCGTGGGCAGCGCCGAGGGCAATTCGACCTTCCACAGAAGCTGGTTCTTGGTGGCGCCGAAGGACTCGCCCGCCTCGATGATCGCCTTGGGCACCGAGACGATGCCGAGATGGGTGAGACGCACCGCCGTCGGGATGACGAAGATGATGGTGACGATGAGGCCGGGCGCGTTGCCGAGCCCGAACAGCGTCAGCACCGGGATCAGGTAGACGAAGGTCGGCAGCGTCTGCATCAGGTCAAGCACCGGCAGCATCACGCGGTAGACCTTCGGCTTGTGCGCCGCCCAGATGCCGAGCGGCACGCCGATCGCCATTGCCATGGCGGCGGCGGCCACCACCAGCACCAGTGTTTGCACCGTCTGCTTCCAGAGGTTCTGGTTGATGATGAAGATGAGGCCGATGAAGACGCCGATGGCGAGCGGCCGGGAGCGTTGCAGGAACCAGGCGATGACGGCGACGACCAGCGCCAGCAGAACCGGCGGCAGCATCAGCAGGAGGTCCACCGCCCCGTCGAGGATGAAGTTCAGGCCGTTCGAAAAGGCCCTGAAGACGGTATCGAAATTCTCAGTGAGGAAGCCGAAGAAGGCCTTGCCCCATGGACCTATGGGAATCTTGTAGGCGACCAGAAATTTCGAGATCGGATCCATCTTTCCCCTCATTGATCCTTGCCGCCCTTGCCGAGCGGTCACCTTCTCACAGCATATGAAAAAGGGCAGCCTTTTCCAGCGGCTGCCCCTTTCCGGAGATCATGCCGGACTCAAAGCCGGCTCAACTCCCGAGCGCAGTCTTGATGGCCGCAGCCGCATCGCCGCCGTCGAAGGTGGTCACGCCGGCGATCCAGGGCGCGATCGCGTCCGGATGCTTCTTCAGCCAGTCGGTGGCGACCGTCTGGGCATCGCCGCCTTTCAGGATCGCGTCCATCATCTCGCCTTCCATGTCGAGATTGAATTTCAGGTTGGAGATGAACTTGCCGGCATTCGGGCACTCGGTGGTGTAGCCCTTGCGCGTGTTCGTATAGACGGTGGCGGCGCCGAAACCGCTGTCGCCCATCCCGTCGAGATAGGTGATCTTCATGGCGCCCATCACCGGATGCGGCGTCCAGCCGAGGAAGGCGATCCACTCATTGTTCTTCATCGACTGCTCGGCTTGCGTCAGCATGCCGGCTTCCGAGGACTCGACCAGCTCGAAGCCTTCAAGATTGTCCTTCGGGTTCTTGATCATGTCGAGGATGATGCGGTTGCCGTCATTGCCGGCCTCGATGCCGTAGATCTTGCCGTTGAACTTGTCCTTGAACTTGCCGAGATCGGTCAGCGTCTTGACGCCCGCATCCGCGACATAGGTCGGCACGACGATGCCGTAGCCGGCGCCGGTCAGGTTGGTGCTTACCGTCTCGACCGAGCCGTCGGCGGTATAGTCCTTGATGTCATTGGTCATCGACGGCATCCAGTTGCCGAGAAAGACGTCGAGGTCCTTGTTCTTCAGCGACGCATAAGTCACCGGCACCGAAAGCTGGATCACCTGCGGCTCGTAGCCGAGCGCGGTGAGCAGCACCGAAGCCACCCCGGTGGTTGCCTGGATATCGGTCCAGCCGACATCGGACAGTCGCACGGCCTTGCAGCTCGCCGGATCGCCGGCATAGGCCGCGGTCGTGGACAGAAGCGCCGCCAGCCCGAGGCCGGCGACGAAGGATTTCATACGCGACATGAACTTTCTCCCATTGCGGTTTTTTAAAGCGGCGCGAAGTCACGGTTCTTGCGCCCGCCTTGTTTCGCCAGCCAAACACCATTTTGATGCGGTTTCAAGCGGTTCCACACCGCGATCAACGGCGCGCGCTTGCCATTCAGCGACATGCCGCACTTTCCGGCGGGCCCGCTTTTTTGGTGGAAGGAGCCCGCGGCCCCTTCCCCGCCCCGCGGCAATTGAGCTTAAACACCCATATGGCCAAGCTCTACTTCAACTACGCAACGATGAATGCCGGCAAGACGACGATGCTCCTGCAGGCATCCTACAACTATCGCGAACGCGGCATGACGACGATGCTGTTCGTCGCCGGCCATTATCGCAACGGCGACAAGGGACTGATCTCGTCGCGCATCGGTCTCGAGACCGAGGCCGAGATGTTCCGTGACGGCGACGATCTCTACGCCCGCGTCGCCGAGCATCATGAACACGCCACCGTGCATTGCATATTCGTCGACGAGGCGCAGTTCCTCGAGGAGGAGCAGGTCTGGCAGCTGGCCCGCATCGCCGACCGGCTGAACATCCCGGTCATGTGCTACGGCCTGCGCACCGATTTCCAAGGCAAGTTGTTTTCCGGCTCGCGCGCGCTGCTCGCCATCGCCGACGATCTGCGCGAAGTGCGCACCATCTGCCGCTGCGGCCGCAAGGCGACGATGGTCGTTCGCCTCGGTCCCGACGGCAAGGTGGCAAAGCAAGGCGAGCAGGTGGCGATCGGCAAGGACGTCTATGTCTCGCTCTGCCGCCGGCACTGGGAAGAGGAAATGGGCAGGGCTGCGCCCGACGACTTCATCGGCTTTGCCCGCAACTGAGACGGGGAGCCTCGCGACTTCCGACTAAGTTGGGCAATCGCTGCCATGCGCCGGCTGATGGCCGCTTGATTGCCACGATTCGGCACAACAGATTTGCACACTCCCCAGCGCCGCAGCTTGTCCGCAAAAACAAGAGCTTAAGGCATACCAGCTAAAGCTGCCTGAAGGCGGCGCGCATTACTCCGGCATGAGCATGCTTGCCTTATCTTTCAAGGACCTGGCCAATTCTTTTGTTTTGCCACGTCTCCCTGTCTTCCTTCTTTCAATCCCTTGAGCCCCCACATATATTCGGCGACGTGCGACACGAAACCGGATGCCGAAGCGGGAGGCCCCTATGGCGACGTTGCAGAATTTCGATGCCGAAATTGCCAAGACCAAGCAGGTCGTCGAGGACATGCGCACCAAGATCGAGCAGTCCGGAACCGTGCTCGACACGCTGGCGCAGGCCGACAGGAAGATCGGCGATGCCAATTTCGACCTCGAGAACGCCCGCATCGAGGACGTGCTGAAACAGCAGAAGGTCATGGAAGGCAATATCGCCGACCTGATCATCGGGCTGGAGGACGCCACCAATGTCTTCGGCGCCGAATTCGAGAGCATGAAGAGCTACACCGGCTGGGAAAATCTCGTCGGCGTCTTCTCCGAGCAGCGCAAGCAGCGCATGCGCACCGACCGAGTGCGCAACATGTCGCTCGCCGGCAATTTGCAGGAGCTGCTGGCGAAATCGGACACCATCGTCGGCATCCTGAAAGCCCAGAAGCAGATCCTCGACCAGCGCTACAAGACCTCCGAAGCTAGCCTGTCGCAGGTGATCGAGCGCCGTAAGGCGACTATGACCAATCTCGAGGCGGTGCAGAAACGCATCGAGGAACTCAACCCGATGCTGCTCGACATCGAGAACAAGATCGCCGCCTCGACCAGCCAGAAGGAACGCACCCAGCTCGAGGGCGAGCGTTCGAAGATGGCGACCGAGTACAACGAGAAGCAGGCCAAGGAGCAGGAGCTGCTGGCCGAAAGCCAGACGCTGGAGCGCTACACCTCGATGTTTCAGACGTTTGTCGATTCCCTCAACAACCAGATCGCCGCGCAGTCGACGCTGATCAACAAGCTGACAATCGACACCGAGCAGCGCATCGTGCTCTACAAAGCTCTGGAAGACTCGCTGAAGACGGCCGCCCAGCAGGACGTTGCCCACAAGATCAACACGCTGGGCAGCCAGGTCGACAACACGGCCGAGGAGACGATGGCCGGCATCGGCGCCGCTTCGCAGAAGCACATCGGCGATCTCTTGGAGATGCACGAGAAGAATATGGTGGCCACCGCCGACATCCAGCGCCGCAAGAAACTCGCCGACGACGCCTTCGCCCGCCGCTTCGACGAGGTGATGAAGAAGCACAATTCGGCGAACTACGTGCAGCAGTAGGCGGTGTGACGGCATTCTTCGACACGGCGGTGCCATGACCCCCGAACATGAAGCGGCGGCGCGCTACTTCTTCGCCATCACCGCGGCGCTGAGCGGGCTCGAACTGTTCATGCGCGACGATCGCTCGCCGCTCTACCGGCACGGCATCGTCGCCAAGATCGTCGCCGAATACATCGCCCGGCTGGAAAACTCATTCGACTGCTGGCGCAACCGGCTGGGCTTCATGGATACGTTCCGCATTTCGCGCGCCGACAGCGGCTATCCGGTGTTCCAGAATCTGCTCGAATTGGAGAACGACCGCCGACAGGCAGATAGCCGGTTGGCCAACATTCCGCAGGCCGGCGAGTTGCGCGAGGAGATGGCCGACTTCATCCTGCGCCACAAGGAATTGCCTGTGGCGCTGCAAAGGTCGATGGCCGAGCGGCTCTATCTGGAGGGTGTCAAGAGCGAGACCACCTTCGGTCCGTTCACCCTGGCGCAGACGGCCAAAGTCTCGGTCAATCCGAAGACCATGCGGCCTTACTACCTCGTCCACTGGGCCTCGTTCGACGGCAGCGCCAACCTGCCGCTGATCTATATGGTGACGGTCGAGGACTCCTCCGAGAGCATGGTGCGACAGCTCGTCGACGCGAACGGCAAGCTGAACGAGAAGATCGACATTCCGCTTCCTGTCGATGGCCTGCTCAACCCCGAGCTTGCCCACCGCTTCGACGATTTCACCGAGAAGAATTCCGCCTACACGCTGTCGCCGGCGACCATCGCGGTCAATCTCGACAAGGATTTCGAGCCGCTGCACCCGAAGCAGTTGCGGCGCGTCGTGCTCGGCCCGTTCTATTCGGCCGGGATCACCGAGAACAATTCGACCGTTACCGAGGTTCTGGCCAAGGTGCGCAAGCCGGAGAACGCCTGGTTGCTCACCTGGACCATCCAGGAAGTTTTTTCCAAGTCCGAGAAGCCCGGCCGCAAGGGGCTGTTCTCCAGCGAAAAGTCTACGCAGGAATTCTTCATCAACACCGACGACCTCGAAGCGGCGCGCCAAGGCGTCTCCAGCTATGAGAACCACGCGCTGATCCCGCACGAGGCCTATCAGGCGCTCTATGCCGCGGGCGAAGCGCAGAAGATCTTTTCCGGCTACAAGGTCCACATCCTGTCCAAAGGGCAGGTCATCAGCGATGTGTGACCGTCGAATCGCGGAGTATCCGTAATGGACACCGGGCTGACCACGATCTCGGAATCGACAATCGAAAAGCATCGCGCCACCGCGCAGAGCTTCATCACCCGCATCGTCGTGCTGGAGGATCCATCGCGCGAGTCCGGCACCGCGCTCGCCGGCACCAACCGGCGCTTCGTCTCGACCGTCTCGGCCGGTTCGGTGCGCCGCACGCGCGAGGTCGAACTGTCGAAAACGGTCGCCGCGATCCATCCCGACGACCAGCTGATGAGCATCCCGCAGCACATGCTTCTCTACCGCGCTCGCCGCGGCCTGGCGATCGCGCTGGCCATATCGGATGTCTTTGCCGAGGGATCCGATCTCGAAAGCCTGCAGGCCAAGAACGCGCGTGCCCCGCTCGAAGGCGACGAGGCGGCGAGATTCAAGAAGCTGCTGTCGGCCTCCGCCTACGTTTCGGCTTTCAGCTTCGCCTCCTACCTGTTCCAGCTGATCGACAGCGACGGCGAGGCGCCGAACGACAGTCCCGAACCCGACTTCCTGTTCGACACGCCGCAGGACGCGGTGAAGTCGATCGTGGCCGGCCTCGACAAGGCGATTGCCGGCTCCAAGGACGATGCCGATCTGATGACCAGGGCGCGCGCATTCGCCCGCGTCGCCATCGACGGGCTGCTCGCGCGCAAGGGGCGCTTCGACGGCATCGGTCCGTTCGAGAACGCGCATATCCGCATTGATGCCGACGACTTCACCCTCGACGGTTTCGACGTCGCGCCCGGCAAGCGCTTGAAGCCGCTGGTGATGACCTTCAAGAAGCCGGAAGAGGTCGTCGGCAATCACATCGCCAAATACCAGTCGGTGAAGCTCGCCAAGATGCTGATGGCCTATGATTTCGAACGCGAGCTGAACCCCTTCGTCGAGCTCGGCGGCTTTCTGTTCACCTTCATCGGCGACGGCGCGCCAGGCACCGGCAAGACGACGCTGATCCAAATGATCGCCGGCCTCCTCAACAACTACTGTCAGGTCGCCGGCTATCCCTTCGTCTACGAGAATTTCGGGGTCGACCAGATTTCTTCCTACCAGGGCAAATCCGGCCAGAACTGCCGCCAGTTCATCAACAATGTGCTCAATCCGCGGGCCATCGGTTTCGGCACCATCGACGACATCGACCAGGTGGCGGCGCGCCGCTCCGACGACCGCGCATCCGCCGGCCAGCAGGAGATCACGGGCGTCCTGATGGACGCCTTTGCCGGCGCTTCCACCATGGTGCGCGGCAACTGCTCCTTCGGCATGTTTTCCAACTACCCCGAAAATGTCGACGATGCGCTGCGCCAGCGCGCCGGCGCCCGCTGGCTGGTCGACGGCCCGCAGAGCCGCGACGACTACATCGACATCTTCGTGCTGCTCGCCGGCAAGAACCACAAGATCCCGCTGGGCGAGCACGAGCTCTATGCCGCGCAGGAAATCCAGCGCGCCGTGACTGCGGCTTATGAGGAGCACGAGAAGCCGCAGGAAGACGGGCTGATGAAGGTCTATGAGCGCTATATGAAGGAGAACGGCGCGCCGAAGACGATGGCCGATATCGGCACCTACCTGCACATGATCAAGAATGCCGAGCCCCGCTTCACCGGCCGCGCCATCAAGAACGTGACCGACGCCATCAAGATGCGCGCCATGGATATCGAGCTCCCGGAAGACTGGTTCGAGAAGCCGGAAGCCTTCATGCACAAGAGCTACGACGACAAGAAGGCGATGATCGAGGAGTTGCGCGGGCCGTTCTCGATGGACATGGTCATGCAGGAGATCAATCGCTACGCCGATTCCGAATTCCGCTACTCCGACAAGTCCGACGACGCGGCGGTCGAGAAGCTTTTGCGCGACGCGCGGCTCCGCGAACGCGCCGTGCGCGAGATGGAGGAGCTGAAGAACAAGGGGCTTTGGAATGCGTAGGCTTCCTTCGCTGCCCGCAAGTGCGGAAGGATGTGGTGCCAACGTCGGCGCCTCCCTCTCCCCGTCCTTCACGGGGAGAGGGTAAGGGGGGCAGCGCCGTGCGTGGACCAGAAGTCGCTACAACGAAACGGGCAAGACGCCTCCGGCACTCGGATAACGACGCGGAAACAGCTCTTTGGATGGAACTGCGCGACAGACGATTGAATGGCCATAAGTTTGTGCGGCAGTTTCCGATAGGCAATTATTTCGCTGATTTTGCCTGCAGGGAGTGCCAGCTCGTTGTCGAGGTCGATGGCAGCCAGCATGCAGGCAACAGCTACGACCAGATCAGGGATCGCTTCCTGGTCTCAAACAATTGGTCCGTTCTCCGCTTCTGGAATGTCGATGTCTTGAAGAAGCGGGATGAGGTGCTCGAAACCATACTTGCTGCGATCGAATGCCGTCTCGATCGTCTGATCGAGACGCACGAGCTTCGATTTATTGCTGCCAGCGGCTACGGGGAGACAAATCTTTGATCGTTGGCGCCGCCCCTCACCCTTACCCTCTCCCCGTCAAGAACGGGGAGAGGGGGGCGTCGGCGTTGCCGCTTCGCCTTTCGAGGCTACATCCGTCGGACCTTTGCCAATGACCCGTCCCGCTAAAAAGCCCGACCTTCTGCGCGACAACGAGCTGATCTATGGCAGGCTGCTCGTCGTCGATGAGCCGCATCTCATCCAGCGCTACAACAAGGCTCTCGTCGCCTTCGGCCTCGAGCCGACCAAGCTGACGAGCTTCCAGATCGACCGCACCGGTTTCTCGCCCGAGGTGGCCGAGGAATGCGGCGATTACGGCTATCTCGATCCCAACGAGGTCAACCGCCGCTTCATCATCCTGACGCCGTCGCAGATCGATTTGCCGGTCGTGCACACCGCCTTCTCCAACACCTCGCAGCTGATGTTCGAGTTCATGTCCAAGAACCAGCGCGCCATCGACGCGCTGACGATCAAGGACGTCATCTACGGCGAGATCGAGGACTCCGTCCCCAAGGTCGACGACATCGAGGACCTGCTGTCGATCAATCAGGTCGAGTTCAAGGTATTGTCGGCCGAGGACGTGCTCGGCAAGGCGGCCGAGCTCGGCAAGCTGGTCGACCGGCTGAAGCAGGAACCCGACGCCTGGCGCGACAACGCCATGCTCGAGCGCATGGTCGGCCTCGCCAAGGTCTGCGGCGACATCCGCGAGAACGCGCTGGTGCCCGATCAGGTGATCTTCCGCCACAACGCCTACTGGACCAGCCATTTCGGCGGGCTCTACGTCTTCGTCGATCCCGACATGACGACGGTGATCAGCGATCCGGCAGCGCCCGGCTTCCGCCGCTCGCGGCCGTGGCAGGTGAGCTATCTGTCGATCAACGACGCCGACAAGGTATTCCGCTTCCTCGCCGCCACCGGCCGCCTTGACCTGCCGCGCGCTTCCTGGATCGAGACCTCGGGGTATCTGGAGCACCGCGCCGAGATGGTGGTGAGGACGCTGATCCGCGATGCCGAGCCCAACCGCAACCTGACGGACGTCGACAAGGTCTGGCTGCAGACCTGGATCCACAGCCATGCCGACCTGATTGCCAGCGACGGCAATTTCCCTTTCCTCAACGCCGCCAAGCGCGAGATCGCCCAGTTCGGCCACCTGAAGCTTGAAGATGTGCCGCCGCGCCAGCGCTTCCTGGTTGTGCGCGCCAAGCCCGATCATCCCGATGCCTGGCTCACCAATCAGTTGATCTCGGATTTCGTGCCACAGGACTTCGTCTCGCGCTACGTCTTCAATAAACCGGGCTTCTACAAGGACTTCGACGGCTTGAGCGATGCGTGGCGATCGCATGTTGTGGACGTTCTGAAAACCACATATTTGAAGGACAAGGCGGCATTCCGCGCGCGCCTTTACGGCTTGACGGACTGAGGGGGGACGAGAGCCATGCTTGATCCGATCGTGAATTTCTTCACCCGGATTTTCCAGTGGATCGGCCGCGGCATAGGCTTCGTCGTCGGCATTATTCTCTGGCCGTTCATATGGGCCGGCCGCTGGTACGGCCAGCGCGGCTGGATCCTGAAGGCGGTGGTCGGCCTTGCCTTGCTGGTTTTGATCGGCCTTTACGCCAACTTCTTCTACGCCACCCAGTGGTGGAACAATTTCGACCCGAACTATCCCGACAAATACACCTTCGAGAAGCGCAGCGTCTCGGCCGGCGAGCAGGTCTCCGCCGGCGCTGGCACCGACACCGCCAAGACCTGCGGCAACTCAGGGATAGCCCAGGTGGCTGCCGATCTGACGGACTTCAACGTCAACCAGAATGCCTGGGTCTCCTCGATGATCCTTTACAAGCTCGGCTTGTTCGGCATCGACTGGGACCATACGCCGTGGATGGACAACAAGGCCTCCTTCCAGCGCGGCATCAACCAGGCGGTCCGGCGCACCGCCACCGAGCTTGCCGACAATCTCGGCCGCGTGCGCACCACCTCGCAGATCGACGCCGACCTGCAGGATGCACGCGGCAATCTGCAATTTGACGAAGAGACCTGGTATTTCGGCCTCAACCCGTTCGGCCCCAAGACACCGACGCCGAGCTACTACCGCGATGCCGTGCGCAAGCTGCGCTCCTTCAACGCTCGCCTTGCCAGCTGTCAGGCGACGTTCGATGCCCGCGCCGACAATCTGAAGCAATATATCGACCGCATCGCCAGCGACATCGGCTCGACCTCCGCGATCTTGAAGGAGCGCGCCGAGAACCATAATGACGGCTGGTTCGACTTCCGCGCCGACGACCGCTTCTGGTTCGCCTATGGCCAGCTCTACGCCTATTACGGCCTGATGAAAGCGGCGCAGGCCGACTTCGAGGACGTGATCAAGGAAAAGCACCTGCAGAATTTGTGGGACACCATGGACGCGCAATTCGTCTCGGCACTGCGCATCCAGCCCTTCATCATCGCCAACGGCCGCGAGGACGGCTGGCTGTTGCCGACGCATCTGACAACCATGGGCTTCTATATCCTGCGCGTGCGCTCCAACATGGTCGAGATCAGCAACGTGCTCAGCCAATAGCGCGGCCGCCACAGCAGGAGGGTGGCGGATTTGCGCCGTCGCGTCTGTCGCATTCCGCGCATTGCGCGGCTGTTTTGAGACGGCGGAACGATCCCTGCTCTGGCTTCTATACGCTCGCAACGACCGGGCGCCAAAGACCCTTGGGAAGGTCGGCCGGGAACGCAATAATTTCTTCGCAGGAAACATAGTTGCATGAAAGTTGACGCCGTGACAGCGACAGGGTTAGAACATGCCCTTGCGTCCGGGCGGAAACGCAGAACCGCCCTGTTTCCTCGTTTAACGCAATTCCGGACGGCAGACCGTCTCACACTTTTCCTGGAATTGCTGTAGTGATCGAACCCCTCCCCTCCACCGCCCAATCCAGAGGAAAGCCGTCATGGCCGAAGTGAAGTCCGACATCGAGATCGCGCGCGCCGCCAGGAAGAAACCGATCCAGGAGATCGGCGCCAAGATCGGCATCCCTTACGAGCACCTTTTGCCCTATGGCCACGACAAGGCGAAGGTCTCGGCCGAATTCATCAAATCGGTGAGGGGCAACAAGGACGGCAAGCTGATCCTCGTCACCGCCATCAACCCGACGCCGGCCGGCGAAGGCAAGACGACCACCACGGTCGGCCTCGGCGACGGCCTCAACCGCATCGGCAAGAAGGCGATCGTGTGCATCCGCGAAGCCTCGCTCGGCCCGAACTTCGGCATGAAGGGTGGCGCCGCCGGCGGCGGCCTGGCCCAGGTGGTGCCGATGGACGATATGAACCTCCACTTCACCGGCGACTTCCACGCCATCACCACGGCCCACAACCTGCTTTCGGCGCTGATCGACAACCACATCTACTGGGGCAACGAGCTCGGCATCGATACCCGCCGCGTCGCCTGGCGCCGCGTCATGGACATGAACGACCGGGCGCTGCGCGAGATCATCTGTTCGCTGGGAGGCGCCGCCAACGGCTTCCCCCGTGAAGCAGGCTTCGACATCACCGTCGCTTCGGAAGTCATGGCGATCCTGTGCCTTGCCACCGACCTCAAGGATCTTGAGAAGCGCCTCGGCGACATCATCGTTGCCTACCGCCGCGACAAGTCGCCGGTCTATGCCCGCGATCTCAAGGCCGACGGCGCCATGGCCGTGCTTTTGAAGGACGCCATCCAGCCCAACCTGGTGCAGACGCTGGAGAACAACCCGGCCTTCGTGCATGGCGGCCCGTTCGCCAACATCGCGCATGGCTGCAACTCGGTCGTCGCCACCACGACGGCGCTGAAGCTTGCCGACTACGTCGTGACCGAAGCCGGCTTCGGCGCCGACCTGGGAGCCGAAAAATTCTTCGACATCAAGTGCCGCAAGGCCGGGCTCCAGCCGGCGGCCGCCGTGATCGTCGCCACCGTGCGCGCCATGAAGATGAATGGCGGCGTCAAGAAGGAAGATCTCGGCAAGGAAAACATCGAAGCGGTCAAGAAGGGCTGCCTCAACCTCGGCCGTCACATCGAGAACGTGAAGCAGTTCGGCGTGCCGGCGGTGGTGGCGATCAACCACTTCACCACCGACACCGACGCCGAAATCCAGGCGATGAAGGACTTCGTCAAGGCGCAGGGCGCCGAGGCGATCCTGTGCAAGCACTGGGCTCAAGGCTCGGCCGGCATCGAGGACCTGGCGAAGAAGGTTGTCGAGATCGCCGAATCCGGCGCCTCGCAGTTCTCGCCACTTTACCCGGACGAGATGCCGCTGTTCGAGAAGGTCAACACCATCGTCAAGCGCATCTATCGCGGCGACGAGGCGATCGCCGACAAGTCGATCCGCGACCAGTTGCATGCGTGGGAACAGGCAGGCTACGGCAATCTGCCGGTCTGCATGGCCAAGACCCAGTACTCCTTCTCGACCGACCCGAACCTGCGCGGCGCGCCGACCGGCCATACCGTGCCGGTGCGCGAGGTCAGGCTCTCGGCCGGCGCCGGCTTCGTCGTCATCATCTGCGGCGAGATCATGACCATGCCCGGCCTGCCCAAGTCGCCCTCCTCGGAGAAGATCTTCCTCAATGAGCAGGGCCAGATCGAGGGCCTGTTCTAGGCAGCGTTGGGAGCTGAAACGACCAAGGGCGCCGCACTGCTGCGGCGCCCTTTTTCTTTCGGCGTTGGTGCGGCTAGAGCAGTTCCAGGAAAAGTGTGAGCGGTTTTCCGTCCGGAATTGCGTCAAAAACAAAAAGCCAGAGCATTTCGCCGTTTCCGTGAAACGGTGAATGCTTTAGGCAGCGTTCCGCTTCAGCGCCCGCTGGTTCGACGCATAGATCGTGTCGCGCTCCGGCAGGGCGCCGGTCTTCAGGCAATCGATCCATTCGGCGGTCTTGAGCACCGCGGCGAAGCGCGACTGCAGCACCACGCTCACCACGCGATGGATGTCTTCGGCAGACGCGTAGCCGGCGCTGTTGGCGTAGGGAACCGAGCCGCTGGCATCCGAGAGGAACTCGACGGCAAAGCCCAAATGCACCGCATGGATGATGGTCGACAGGTCGCAATTATGCGTCATGTAGCCGACGACCGCGATCGTATCGATGTGGTTGGCGCGTAGCCAGTTCTCGAGGTCGGTGCCTGTGAAGGCGGAGGGCAGCGTCTTCTCGACATAGTGGTCGCGGGCGCGCCCGGCGATCTCGGGATGCAGTTCGCCGCCATGGCTGCCCTTGGCGAAGATCGGCGAAATCTCCGGCGCCATCTGCTTCACGACAACGACCTTGATGCCGGCAGCAGTGGCGGCGTCCATGGCGCGCGCCACGTTGGCGACGCTGTCGGCGAAGGGCGGATGCTGGATGGCGAGATTGCCGCCATTGTAGTCGTTCTGGACATCGACGACGACGAGTGCGCGGCGTGGCTGGGTGGCTGGTGCTGACATGGCGGTTCCTTTCGAGCGGGTTGATAGGTGGCGAAGCTAGGCCGAACATCTATTCCCAGAAAGTGGCCCAATTGACATTATTCGAAAGAATTGGGACACTCTTTGCCGTAACCTGGTGATGTCTGCCATGCGCAATCCGATCGTCGCCGTCGTCGCCTTCGACGGCATCAGCCCGTTCCACCTTTCCGTGCCTTGCCTGGTCTTCGGCGCGGACCGCACCAAGCTCGGCCTGCCGCGCTTCGACTTCCGCGTTTGCGCGGCGGAGCAAGGACCTATCCATACCGATGCCGGTTTGAGCATTTCGGTCCCGCACGATCTTTCGGCGCTCGACCAGACCGACATCGTCATCATCCCAAGCTGGAAAGATCTCGATGCTCCTCTGGCAGCGCCGCTCAAGCATGCGCTCGAACGGGCACATAAGCGCGGCGCGCTGATCGTCGGCCTCTGCCTCGGCACCTTCGCCATCGCCGCCGCCGGACTGCTGGCGGGACGCAAGGCCACCACGCATTGGGCCTATACCGACCAGTTGCAGACGCTGCACCCCGATATCGCCGTCGATGCCGACGTGCTCTATGTCGATGAAGGCGACATCGTTACCTCGGCCGGCGTCGCCGCCGGGCTGGACTGCTGCCTGCACATTGTGCGCGCCCGCTACGGCGCCGAGGCAGCGCTTCGGCTCGCCCGCCACGTCGTGCTGTCGCCGCACCGGCAGGGTGGACAGGCTCAGTTCATCGAGCGACCGCTCGCGCCGACGCCAAACGCCGACCGGTTCACAAAGGCACTTGACGGGGTGCGGGCAACGCTTGGCGAAGCTCACACCCTGGACAGCGTCGCCGAAGCAGCTGGCCTCAATCGCCGCACCTTCACGCGTCGCTTCCAGAAGACGACCGGCACCAGCTTCGGCAGTTGGCTGGCCGAACAGCGCTTGGCGCTGGCGCAGAGGCTGCTGGAACAGACCGACAAATCGATGGACATGGTGGCCTTCGAGGCCGGCTTCGGCAGCGCCACGTCGCTGCGCCAGCATTTCGCGGCACGGCTCAGAACCTCGCCGATGCAGTACCGGCGCGAATTCTCGAAGGGCAGCGCACGGGTCGCCCTCAGCGGCGTGTAACCATCCGCGCCGGGTTGCCGACCACGGTCGCATTGGCCGGAACGTCGCGCGTCACCACCGCGCCGGCGCCGACGATGGCGCCTTCGCCGATGCTGACGCCGGCGAGGATCACCGCGCTGCCGCCGATCCACGCGTTGTCGCCGATCGTCACCGATTTGGCGATCTCCAATCCGGCCAGCCGCCCGGCGGCCTCGCGGTGATGCTCGGCGCAATAGATCTGCACATTGGGGCCAAGCAGCGTCCTCCTGCCGATCTTCACCGGAGCGGCATCGAGAATGGTGCAACCGGCGTTCAGGAAGGCGCCCTCGCCGAGGAACAGGTTGAAGCCGTAAGCGCAGTGGAACGGCGCCTCGATGCGCGCGCCCTCGCCTAGGCCGCCGAGCAGCGCTCGCAGTGTCGCGCCGATGTCGCCGCGCTGCCGGGGCGGCATGCTGTTGTGCTCGAACACTGCGTCGCGGGCGGCCACCCGCATCGCCTCCAGCTCCGGGTCGATGCAGCTGTACCATTCACCCGCCGCCATCTTCATGCGCTCGCTTGTCGTCATGGCTGCTCCTCCATTCCCGTCCCGCTGCCAAAGCACAATCCGCCCGACCGGAAAAGCCCATGGCCAAACGCCAGGCCTATGCTAGCTTGCCATCCGCGGAACCGTGCGGAGCTCCGAATTTGAGGGGATGATGATGCTCTACATTCTGGCATTGCTGATTGGCGTCGTCGCCGGCCTTCGCGCCATGACCGCGCCAGCGACCGTTGCCTGGGGTTCGTATCTCGGCTGGATCCCGGTTGCCGGCACATGGGCAAGCTTCATGGGCCACTGGATCGCGGTCGGCATCTTCACCGTCCTGGCGATTGTCGAACTTGTCACCGACCAGTTGCCGTCGACGCCGAGCCGCAAGGTGCCGCAGCAGTTTGGCGCGCGCATCGTCACGGGCGCCTTCTGCGGCGCGGTGATCGGCGCCACGGTCGGCGCCACCATCGGCGGCCTCATCGCCGGCGCGATCGGCGCGGTGATCGGCACGCTGGGCGGCGCGGAAGCACGCGCCAGGATGGCTGCCGCCTTCGGCAAGGATCCGCCCGCCGCCTTCATCGAGGACGCGGTGGCGATCATCGGCGGCCTGCTGATCGTGGCGGCGGTCGCATGAGCGCGAAAAACTTCGACGCCATCGTCATCGGCGCCGGCCAGGCCGGCCCTTCGCTCGCCGGCCGGCTCGACGCCGCCGGCATGAGCGTTGCGCTGATCGAGCGCAAGCTTATTGGCGGAACCTGCGTCAACACCGGCTGCATGCCGACCAAGGCGATGGTGGCGAGCGCCTACGCCGCGCATCTTGCCCGCCGCGCCGCCGACTATGGCGTCGCGCTCTCCGGTCCGGTCGGGGTCGACTATCAAAGGATCAAGGCACGCAAGGACAAGGTGACCAACGATGCCCGCGGCAATCTCGAAAGCTGGATCGCGGGGATGAAGGGCTGCACGCTTTATCGCGGCCATGCCAGGTTCGAATCCGCTAATACAGTGCGCGTCGCCGACGACCTGCTGACCGCGCCAAAAATCTTCCTCAACACCGGCGGCCGCGCCTCCGTGCCGGACCTGCCCGGCGTCAACGACGTCCCCTATCTCACCAACTCCTCGATGATGGATCTCGATGTGCTGCCCAGCCATCTGGTCGTCGTCGGCGGCAGCTATATCTCGCTCGAATTCGCCCAGATGTTCCGCCGTTTCGGCTCCGAGGTCACGGTGATCGAGAAAGCGCCGCGGCTGACGGGCCGCGAGGACGAGGACGTCTCGGCCGCGATCCAGTCGATCCTCGAAAACGAAGGCATCACCGTCCATGTCGGCGCCGAGGACATCGGCTTTGCCAGGCAGGGCAACGGTATCGCCGTGACCTTCTCTGCCGGCAAGCCGCCGGCGGTCGGCTCGCATGTGCTGCTGGCGCTCGGCCGCGTCCCCAACACCGACGACCTCGGCCTCGACAAGGCCGGCGTCGAGGTCGACAAGCGCGGCTACATCGTCGTCGACGACCACTTGCGCACCAATGTGCCCGGCATCTGGGCCATGGGCGACTGCAACGGCAAGGGCGCTTTCACCCACACCTCCTACAACGACTACGAGATCGTCGCCGCCAATCTGCTCGACAACGATCCGCGCAAGGTCACCGATCGCATCGAGGCCTATGCGCTTTACATCGATCCGCCGCTCGGCCGCTGCGGCATGACCGAGACCGCTGTCAAGAAATCCGGCCGCCGCGCGCTTGTCGGCCAGCGGCCGATGACCCGTGTCGGCCGCGCCGTCGAAAAGGGCGAGACGCAAGGCTTCATGAAGATCCTGGCCGACGCCGACACCGGCGAGATCCTCGGCTGTTCGGTGCTCGGACCGGGCGGCGACGAGGCGATCCACTCAGTGCTCGACCTGATGTATGCCAAGGCGCCGATCTCGACGCTGGCGCGTGCCATGCACATCCACCCCAACGTCTCGGAGCTTCTGCCGACCATCGCCCAGGACTTGAAGCCGCTGGCGTAACGGCAGATCGCCGCTCCACGTCGGGGCCTCTCGGTCTTGGCAAAACAGTGCTCAAGGCGTCCGACGATCGGCTTGCGCCTATCGCGCGGGCGGGCTGGACCACTGACACCCTGGCCGCAACCATGCATGTCTGGCCACCCACCGGAGGAACTCCATGCAAAAGACCATCGAGCGCATCGCAGGCGACAGCGAAGGCGTTGCTTATGAATTCCCGGTTTTCCGCTTCGAGGGCACGGACAAGGCGGCGCCCTCGGCCTATCTGCAGGCGGCGCTTCATGCCGGAGAATTGCCGGGTGTCGTCGCCATCGACGCGCTGATGCCGATGCTTGCCAAGGCGGAAGCGGAAGGCCGCATTAGAGGCGCCATCACGTTGGTGCCCTGGGCCAATCCAATCGGTCGGGCGCAATACCATTTCGGCGAGCACCAGGGCCGCTTCAATCTCGGCACCCGCACCAACTTCAACCGTGCCTTCCCGCTGCTTGCCGCGCCGGACGCCAGGCTTTTAGCAGATGTCAACCTCGGCGGCGCCGACCGCCGGCTGAAGAAGCGGCTCGTCGAACTCTCGCTCGGCAACGACATCGTGCTCGATCTCCACTGCGACGATGAAGGCCTTGCCTATCTCTACATCCACACCAGCCTGTGGCCGCATATGGCCGACTGCGCGGCTGCGATGGGCATCGATGCCGTCCTGCTGTGGAGCGAGGACAGTAGCGGCACCTTCGAGGGCGCCTCGATCATGCCCTATCAAAATGTGCCTGCGAGCGTCGCGCGCTTCGACCGGCGCGTCGCCACCACGGTCGAATATCGCGGCATGCTGGATGTCGACAGCGGCTTGGCCGCCTCCGATGCCGCCGGCCTCTACCGCTTGCTGGTGACGCGCGGCGTCATCCAGGACCCTTCCGTCCCGAAGGCGAGCAGCTTCTCCGGCGCCGTCGTACCGCTGGAAAACATCGAGATGATGCCTTCGCCCAAGGCCGGCGCCATCCTTTACGACGTCAAGCCCGGCGACCGCGTCAACAAGGGCGACCGGCTGGCGACGATCGTCCATGCGCCCGGCGAAGCCGGCGGCCGCACCGAGGTGTTCGCGCCCCAGTCGGGTTTCATCCTGACCCGTCGTTCGCGCCGCATCATCCGCGCCGGCGAGGATCTTTTGAAGCTTGCCGGCGACAAGAGGAGCGCCGACGCGCGCTCCGGCACGCTGGAGGACTGACGGGCCGGCTTTACCGTTCGCGTGAAATCCAGTTGCGCGGGCCGTCATTCGCCGCTATGGGAGTCGCCATGAACATGCGTTCGAACAAGACCATTTGGTGGTGGGCTCGCTGACAGCGGCCGGTTCGAACGCGCATGCGTGAAAATGAGGGTGGCCGCAGCGGAATGTCCGGGCGGCCATTTGTTTTTCCAAGCCATTCCCGGGTCCGTTGCCCAAAACGCTGATGGAGACGGCAATGACGACTACAGTTCTGGACAACGGGGCGGAGCGCTTCGTCACCGCGGGCGGGGTGACGATCACCCGCGAACGCCATGACCAGCCCTATGAAGGCGCGATTGACGCCTATGTCGACGGCCTGAATTCCCGCCGCGGCGCGGTGTTCTCCTCGAACTACGAATATCCGGGCCGTTACACGCGCTGGGACACGGCCATCATCGATCCGCCGCTGGTGATCTCGGCGCGCGGCCGCGCCATGCGCATCGAGGCGCTCAACCAGCGCGGCGAAGTGCTGCTGCCGGTGATCGGCAAGGCGCTTGGCGAGCTGAGCGAGGTGGCGATTGCCGAGAGCTCGAAAAAGCTGATCCGCCTCGATGTCGCCAAGCCCGGCCGCGTCTTCACCGAGGAAGAGCGCAGCCGCGTGCCGTCCGTCTTCACGGTGCTGCGCGCCATCACGGCTTTGTTCAAGACTGCCGAGGACGCCAATCTCGGCCTTTACGGCGCCTTCGGCTACGATCTCGCCTTCCAGTTCGACCCGGTCGACTACAAGCTCGAGCGTAAGCAGAGCCAGCGCGACCTGGTGCTGTTCCTGCCCGACGAGATCCTCGTCGTCGACCACTATTCGACCAAGGCCTGGACCGACCGCTACGACTATTCCGGCGAAGGGTTTTCCACGGAAGGCTTGGCCCGCGATGCTCATGTCGAGCCGTTCAGGACCGCCGACCGCATCCCGCCGCGCGGCGATCACGAACCCGGCGAATATGCCAATTTGGTGCGCCGGGCGATGGAGAGCTTCAAGCGCGGCGACCTGTTCGAGGTCGTGCCTGGACAGATGTTCTACGAGCGTTGCGAGACCCAGCCCTCCGACATTTCCCGCAAGCTGAAGTCGATCAACCCCTCTCCCTATTCCTTCTTCATCAATCTCGGTGAAAACGAGTATCTGATCGGCGCCTCGCCGGAGATGTTCGTGCGCGTCAACGGCCGTCGGGTCGAGACCTGCCCTATCTCCGGCACCATCAAGCGCGGCGACGACGCCATCTCCGACAGCGAGCAGATCCTCAAGCTGCTCAACTCCAAGAAGGACGAGTCCGAGCTCACCATGTGCTCGGACGTCGACCGCAACGACAAGTCGCGCGTCTGCGAGCCGGGCTCGGTGCGCGTCATCGGCCGCCGCCAGATCGAGATGTATTCGCGCCTGATCCACACCGTCGATCACATCGAGGGACGGCTGCGCGAAGGCATGGACGCCTTCGACGCCTTCCTGTCACACGCCTGGGCGGTCACCGTCACCGGCGCGCCGAAGCTGTGGGCCATGCGCTTCATCGAGCAGAACGAGAAGAGCCCGCGCGCCTGGTATGGCGGGGCGATCGGCATGGTCAATTTCAACGGCGACATGAACACCGGGCTGACGCTGCGCACCATCCGCATCAAGGACGGTATCGCCGAAGTGCGCGCCGGCGCCACATTGCTTTTCGACAGCGTTCCTGAGGAAGAAGAAGCCGAAACCGAACTGAAGGCATCCGCCATGCTCTCCGCCATACGCGACGCCAAGACCGGCAACGCCGCAGGCACCGAACGCACCACCGCGCGCGTCGGCGACGGCGTCAACATCCTGCTCGTCGACCACGAGGACTCGTTCGTCCACACGCTGGCCAACTACTTCCGCCAGACCGGCGCCACTGTTTCCACCGTGCGCACGCCGGTGCCGGAAGAGGTGTTCGAGCGGCTGAAGCCCGATCTCGTCGTGCTCTCCCCCGGCCCGGGTACGCCGAAGGATTTCGATTGCGCCGCGACCATCAGACGAGCGCGCGCCCGCGACCTGCCGGTCTTCGGCGTCTGTCTCGGCCTGCAGGCGCTGGCCGAAGCCTATGGCGGCGAGTTGCGGCAGTTGCACATTCCGATGCACGGCAAGCCCTCGCGCATCCGTGTCTCGAAGCCGGGCATCATCTTCTCGGGGCTGCCCAAGGAAGTGACCGTCGGCCGCTATCATTCGATCTTCGCCGATCCGGTGCGTCTGCCCGAAGGTTTCGTGGTGACGGCCGAGACCGAGGACGGCGTCATCATGGCCTTCGAGCACCGCAAGGAGCCGATCGCCGCCGTTCAGTTCCACCCGGAATCGATCATGACGCTCGGCCACAATGCCGGCATGCGCATCATCGAGAACATCGTTGCGCATCTGCCGCGCAAGGCCAAGGAAAAGGCTGCCTAGCAACGATGGCCGCGGTGGAAGACACGGCGACGGCGGCCGCAAGAGCCGCCGCGAAGCGCAAGATCGCCAGCCTCGCTTTCTGGTCGATCGTCATCGCCTTCCTGGTGATGGGGCTGAAATTCGTTGCCTGGCAGATGACCGGCTCCGTGGCCCTCTATTCCGATGCTTTGGAATCCATCGTCAACGTCATCACTTCAGCAGCCGCTCTCTGGGCGATCCGCATCAGCCATAAGCCGGCCGATAGCGACCATCCCTTCGGCCATCACAAGGCCGAGTATTTTTCTGCGGTGCTCGAGGGTGTTCTGATCGTCGTTGCGGCGCTGCTGATCATCGCCAAGGTGTGGCAATCGCTGCAGAATCCCGCGTCGCTCGAACAGCCCTGGCAGGGCTTGGCGATCAATGCCGGCGCGGCGCTCGTCAATGCCGTCTGGGCATTCGTGCTGATCCGCAACGGCCGCAGCGAACGATCGCCGGCCCTGGTCGCCGACGGCCAGCACATCATGACCGACGTGCTTACCTCGGTCGGCGTCATCGTGGGCCTTGTCGCCGCGGTGATGACTGGATGGCATATCCTCGACCCGCTGCTTGCGCTTCTTGTTGCGCTGAACATTCTCTATCAGGGCTGGAAGCTTACCGGAGAGTCGCTGAGCGGACTGATGGATCGTGCCGTCGACACCCAGGAGCACATGCAGATCCGCGATATCATCTCGGCCAATTCGAAGGGTGCGCTGGAGGTGCATGACCTGAAAACCCGCATCGCCGGGCGAGCGACCTTCATCGAGTTCCACCTCGTCGTCGACGCCGACATGACGGTCGGCGCCAGCCATGTCATTTGCGACCGCATCGAGGACGCGCTGAAGGCCGAGATCCCCTCGGTGCGCGTCACCATCCATGTCGAGCCGGACGACGAGGCGAAGCTGCCGAAAGGCACAACGGCGGTGCCTTTCGCCTGAAGCGATTTCCAGCCACGCCTTGGAAAATTGGCCGGGCCTCCGCGGTGTCGCCATCCCTGGACGAAGCAGGAGCGAAGCTCCATCGCCGAGACCCCTGGGATCCATGCCGTGGCCTTGGCCGAAGCATGCAGCGAAGCAGAGTTCTGCACCGTTTCAACGCTTTAGCATAACGGCATGGATCCTATGGCTGCGCGCGTCGCTTCCCTCCTTGCTCCGCATAGGATGACGAAGCGCCACACTTTAGAGTGACGAAGTGGCACACTCACGGCGTGCAGGCCGACTGCGGCATCGGATTGAGTCTGTACACCTTGTCGTCGGACGTGGTCTTGCCGCCCGCCATCTTCGAGCAGAGGTCGACGATGGCGAGCGCATTGTTGGGGTTGGCCAGCAGCATCGTGCCGCTGGCGCCCCGCTTGAGAAAAATCTCCTTCTGCGAGATGTCGCAGGCAAAGTCGCTCATCTTGGAGCTGGCCGAGCAGCGCCACTGATCGGCCTCGCCCTGGCAGGAATAGGTCTGCGTAACCTTGGCCTCTTTCTGCCTGGTCGTCACCGAGATGGCGATGTCGGCGCCGTCTGGCCAGTTGGCGGCATCGCCGCCGGCGGCGAAGGAAGCAAGCTCGATCGGCCCGCGGAAGACGCGGATCGACTGCGTCATCTGGTCGGGATGGGATTTCAGATGCGCGTCATCATAGTCGCGGCCGTAGCAGAAGGGCTGATCCGGCTTCAGCCGCTCGCGCAGCGGAGCCCCGAGCGCCGGATCGACCGGATCGATGCGCGAGAACTCCGCCTTGCAGGTGTCGGCCGGCATCGGATCGAGACGGAAATTGTCGTCTTCGCTGCCAAGCGCCTGCTCGTCGTATTTCGCCTTGCCGAGATCCTCCTCCGCGCCGGCGTCGAGATAGACGTCAGGCTGCACGTTGGAGAGGATCAGCCGGCCCTTGTCGTCGACCTTCAGCGAGGCGAGCGTGCGGTCGCATTCCATGCCGCAGCGGATGCCGCTCGCCTTGTCGCTCGGATCCTCCTTGTTGCACCAGGCAGCCGCCCATTCCGGCTTCTTGGCGCCGCGCACCGTGGTGGTGAGAAAGCCGTTATAGGCGGCGTCGGACATCGAGCTCGGCTCCTCGTTCGGCCGGCCGACCGGATCATGGCCATGGTAGAAGAAGATGCGCGCCACCTTCTGGTGCGGATGCACCTTGAGATGGGCGGCATCATAGACCCGGCCGAAGCAGACGTCGGCGCCGCTCGGGCTGAGTTCGGTCAGCTTGGGGGCATCATCTGCGAGCGTCCCGCCGACAAAGAACAGCGCGGCACCCAGCATCGCGCCTGCCACCATCCTCGACGTCATGTGATCCTCTCCTCGCACCGACAAGACGTGATTGCGATTCATGCTAGTCTAGGCACGAAGGCTGGGCCACGCAAACTTGCGAGGGCCGCCGGATCGAGGAGGATGCGATGCTGCGCCGTGACGTTTTCAGCGCCGGTCTTGCCGGAGCGGCCGGTTTTTTCGGTCTTCGCCAGGCGAGCGCCGGCACCGGCGAGGACAGGCTGAAGGTCGCCTACCATCTCAGCGACGCCGAGAAGGTCAACTTGGTCCTCGGCAACATCAAGAACCACTATGAGGGCACCGGCGGCAATGTCGAGGTCGTGCTGGTCGTCCACGGGCCGGCGCTTGCGGCCTTCAAGTCAAAGAGCGCTTCCGGCGCGACCTCCAGCCGCTTTGCCGGCCTCGTCCAGCAGGGACTTGTTCCGCAGGCCTGCAGCAACACCATGCATGGCATGGACATCGCACTGACCGACCTGCTTGCCGGCTTCCAGGTCGCGGAGAAAGGCGGCGTGGTCAAGCTCGCGGAGCTGCAGCGCCAGGGCTATGTCTATCTGCGGCCCTGAATTCGCGCCCTGATCTTGCCTTGACTTGAACACCTGGCCGGGAAGCGTCTACCAATTGCCAGCGCAATCCTGGAGATATCGACGTGCCAACTGACCCGACCACGCTTGTCATTCCCGATCTTGCCGGCAAGGCGGTGCTGGTCACCGGCGCGTCGACCGGGATCGGAGCAGCCCTCGCCCTCGCCTATGCCCGGCAGAAATGCCGCGTTGCGCTGCATTACAACTCAAGCCGGGAAGCTGCCGAAGAGCTCGCCAAAACCATCCGCGACGACGGCGGCGAGGTGTTCTTGACGCAGGGCGATTTTTCGGTTCCCGCCGACGTCGAGCGCGTGGTCGAGGGGAGCGCTGAACATTTCGGCCGGCTCGACGGGCTGGTCAACAATGCCGGCGGCATGCTCGGCCGCGTTGCCTATGCCGAGCAGACCGAGGCCCACTACGATGCGGTGATGGATCTCAACGCGCGCTCGGTGCTGACGGCCTCGCGCAGAGCGATCCCATGGCTGAAGCGCCAGGGCGGCTTCATCATCAACACCACCTCGATCGCCGCCCGCAACGGCGCCGGCGGCGGCGCCGGCCTCTATGGCTCGTCCAAGGCCTTCGTCTCCAACGTGACGCGCGGCATGGCCAAGGAGCTGATCGGCTTCGGCATCCGCGTCAACGCCGTGGCGCCCGGCACCATCCTGACCCCGTTCCACGAGCGCTATTCCACCGCCGAGCAGATGAAGGGCATGGTCGCCACCATTCCGCAGGGTCGCGCCGGAAGGGCCGAAGATTGCGTCGGCGCTTACCTGTTCCTGTCTTCCGACCTCTTGAGCGGCTACATCATCGGCCAGGTGATCGAGGTCAATGGTGGCCAGTTGATGCCGTGAGCTGGCGATTGCATACTCAGCTCAGCGTGCAACCTGGAGGGAGAGGAAGGGAATGTTCGGACTGATCGGCAAGATGCGGGCGGCACGCGGCCAGCGCGATGCAGTCATGGACGTGCTGCGTGAGACGACCGGTGCGCTGCCCGGCTGCCTGAGCTACATCATCGCCACCGACCCGGCCGATGCCGACGCGATCTGGGTCACCGAAGTGTGGACCGATCAGGCAAGCCATAAGGCGTCCCTGCAACTGCCCGAAGTCCAGGCGGCAATCGCCAGGGCGCGTCCTTTCATCGCCGGCTTCGAATTCCAGGTCGAGACCCATCCTGTCGGCGGCTTCGGCCTTCCGGCCCCCGAGAAGGGCAGCTGAGCGCGAGACCGTCGCCAACGGCATTTCCGCGGGAAAATGGGTTCGCATTTGTCCGTGCCCGGGCTAAGAGCCGGATATGGACTCTTCATCAGAAGGACCGTCACTGGAGCAACCGTCTGTTCAACGCATGACGCGATTGCGCCCGCTGCAGCAGTGGCTGGCGCTGGTGGTGCTCTCGCTGCTCTTTGCCGGCGCGCTGGAATTGGCCGCCTTGCCTGCGGCGCTGCTGATCGGCCCGATGCTTGCCGCGATCCTGGCCGGCACCAACGGCGCCACGGTGCGCGTACCCCGCGCGCTGTTCGGTTCCGCTCAGGCCGTGGTCGGCTGCCTGGTGGCGAATTCGATCTCGGTCGACATATTTCCGGTCTTCTACGCCGAATGGGCGCTCTTCTTCGGGATGGTGGTGGCGACGCTCACCGCCTCCAGCCTGCTAGGCTGGCTGATCAGTCGCTGGCGCATCCTGCCCGGCACCACGGCGGTCTGGGGTTCCTCGCCGGGCGCCGCCACCGCCATGGTGCTGATGGCCGGCGCCTTCGGTGCCGACCAGCGCCTCGTCGCCTTCATGCAATATCTGCGCGTCATCTTCGTTTCGGTGACGGCGGCGCTCGTCGCCAAGATGTGGGTCGACACGTCGGGCGTCGAAGTGCCGCCCATCATCTGGTTTCCGCCGATCGATCCATTGGCCTTTGGCGCCACCCTTGGCATCGCGGTCGTCGGCGGCCTGCTCGGCAAGCTGCTCAGACTGCCCTCGCCCTTCTTCCTTGGCACCTTCATCTTTGGCGCGGTAATCCATCTCGGCTTCAGCGTGCCGATGCAATTGCCGCCCTGGCTGCTGGCCGTCAGCTACGCCATGGTCGGCTGGTCGATCGGGCTGAACTTCACCCGGCCGATCCTGCGCCACGCGGCACGCGCCCTGCCGCAGATCATCGCCTCGATCGTAGCGCTGATCGCCTTCTGCGGCGGCATGGCTTTCGTCATCAGCGGCGTGCTCGGCATCGATCCGCTGACCGCCTATCTGGCGACCAGCCCCGGCGGCATGGACAGCGTCGCCATCATCGCCGCCGCCGCGCAGAACGTCGACATCTCCTTCGTCATGGCGCTGCAATCGGCCCGTTTCCTCGTCGTGCTGCTTGTTGGGCCAAGCGTCGCCAAGCTTGTGGCGCGAAACGTCAGGGACTGATCCGCGCTACCAAGTGCATGGAGAAGCAGAGGAATTGGCCATGAACCGTCGTTTGAATGCTGTCGATCTCTCTAACCGCGTCGGGGTCGTGACGGGCGGCGCGCAAGGCATCGGCCTTGCGGTCGCCCGACGCCTGCTGTCGTCGGGCGCAAGCGTCGCCATCTGGGACATCGACCAGGCCGCGATGGCGAGCGCTGTGGCCGAGCTTGCTCCCTTGGGCCGGGTCGATGCCTTGCTTTGCGACCAGTCGCAGATCGAGGCCGTCGACCGCGCCGCCATCGAGACCGAGCAGGCGCTCGGGCCTGTCGATCTCCTTGTCAACAATGCCGGCATTGCCGGGCCGGCCGCGACCGTGGTGGACTATGACCCCGCCGCCTGGCGGCAGATCATCGAAATCGACCTCAACGGCGTCTTTTACTGCTGCCGACGTCTGGTGCCCGGCATGATCGCGCGCAACTACGGCCGCATCGTCAATGTCGCTTCCGTGGCCGGCAAGGAAGGCAATCCCAACGCCGCCGCCTATTCGGCCGCCAAAGCCGGCGTGCTTGCGCTGACCAAGTCGCTCGGCAAGGAACTCGCCGGTCTCGACATCGCCGTCAACGCGTTGACCCCCTCGCCCGCCCGCACCCGTATCCTCGAACAGCTCACCGAGGCCCAGGTGACCTATATGCTCAGCAAGGTGCCTCGCGGTCGATTCGTCGAGGTGGAGGAGGCTGCGGCCATGGTCGCCTTCATGCTGTCGGACGAGAATTCCTTCACCACTGGCGCCACCTTCGATCTGTCCGGCGGGCGCGCGACCTACTGAGCGAGGATCGCGACAGCGCGCCCACGCCGCCATTCCACATGACCCGAGGTGGCGGCCAACCCCGCGACGCGCATCAAAAGGGATTGTACGCCGATACTGTCGGATTGGTTCCAGCGCGCGATCTGCTCGCGTCCGCGGAAGGAACGGCCCCAATAGGTGAGCAAGGCATCGGCGGTGAGGGTTCGAGAAAGGCCCCGGGTCGCCGGCATTGGTGGCTTCGACAAGCGGCGGATCGGGTCGGGCGCGGTCATCAGTCGATCCTGTGCATCAGGTCGTCATCGAGCCAGCGGCCAAAGAAATAGACGAGTTGCTTGTGCCACCACGGCCAGTCGTGGCTGACGTCGCCGCCCCAATAGTCGACCCAGGCCGCAATGGATTTCTCGCGCAGCACCTGCTCCAGTTCGCGCGTTTCGACGAGCATTCGTTCTTCCCAGGCGCCCTGCCCGCAGCAGAAGATCAGCCTCAGCGCCCTCAGCCGCCCGAGCAGCTTCTGGTCGACGATGCCCGGCAGATAGTCGAGCGGCGAATTGTAGAAGATGCTGCCCTCCAGCGTCCGACCGAAAAAGTCGCGGGTCGAATAGACGCCGGATAGCGAGATCACGCCGCTCGCTAGCTCCGGAAAGCGGAACACGAAATTCGACGAGTGGTAGCCGCCCATCGAGCAGCCGCAGAACAGCGGCTTGAGGGCGCGTCCGCCATTGGCCTTGGCGGCAACCGCCTGCAGCTCCGGCAGCGCCTCCTCGCGCACATAGCGGAAATAGGCTTCGTGGCGGGCGATGCGACTGACGGGATCGCCATGCTTGTCGAAGAAGGATTCCGAATCGATGCCGTCGAGCGTGAACAGCTGGATGCGGCCGGTGTCGACGAATTCGGCGAGTGCTGCGACGCCTCCCGAATCCTCGAACTGGTAAAAACGCCCCTGCGAGGTGGGAAACACCACCACCGGCCGCCCGGCATGGCCGTAGCGCTTGTATTCCATGTCGCGGCCGAGATTGCGGGCATGGGCCTTGTGATAGGAGACGTCCATCGGCTCACGCCTTTTCCGCGTGGATATAGTCGACCGCCTGACGCAGCGCCTTCTGGTCCTTCGAGCGCATCTGGTAGGCGTAGTTCCCCATGGCGCGGCTGAAAACCTCTTCGATGGCCTGATGGTGGACGATCTTGTCGCCGTGGGCGGCTAGCACGTCCTCATGGCTGTGCAAATAGTCGAGGTGTCGCTTGCGGCTGGCATAGGCCGTGAAATACTTGCCCTTGTAGGGCCCGCCGGCCGCGTCCTTCACCACCATGTTGGCCCATTCGGCATAGACGTCGATGTCGAAAGTGTAGTTGATCGCATCCGTCATCCAGGCGCCTGGCGGCCGCATGTTGACCTCCAGCGCAATGATGCGCTTGTCCCTGGTCTCGAACAGTTCGATGTGGAAGAAGCGCTCGCGTACGTCGAACGCCTTCAGGATCTTGCGGCCTGCCTCCTCGACCGCGGGCGTAATCTCGGGGAAGCAGGTGTAGCTCATATGGCGGTCGCGGTTGACCACCTCCATGACGCTCTGGTCGTAGCGGTGGCTCGCCGCCAGCACCACCTCGCCGTCGCGGTTGACCAGCCCGTCGAAGGTCACCACCAGCCCCTCGATGAACTGCTCCATGACGAAGGCCACGCCTTCGGGCTTGTCCTTGAAGAACTGATCGAGCTCCTTCGCGTTGGAGATCTTGAACGTGTTCGAGGCGCCGGAGCCCGAATCCGGTTTCACCACCACCGGATAGCCGACCCGGCGGATGAAGGTCATGGCGCCGGCCCGATCGGAGCATTTGCGTTGCGGGATTGTCTCGACGCCGCTCTTGCGAAAGAAGGCCCGCATGCGGCTCTTGCGCTTCAAATTCTTCACGAAGTCGAGCTTGGTGCCGAAGATGTTGAAGTCGGTGCGGATATTGGCCTCGAGCTCCAGCCAGTGCTCGTTCAACGACTCGAAGCGGTCGATGCGGCCCCATTTGTGGATGAAATGGCCCATCGCCCGGAATACGGCATCGTAGTTCTCCATGTCCGCGACCCGATAATATTCCGAAAGCGCCGCCTTGAGCTTGCTGCTCAGCGTCTCATAGGGCGCGTCGCCGATGCCGAGCACGGTAGCGCCGGCCTTCTTCAGCCGGTCGCAGAAATCGGCGCCGTTGCCCGGAAAATGCGGCGAGAAGAACATGAAATTCATGCACGACCTCCCCCTCGGATCAGGTCCTCCGGAGGCGAGTGTGGCGCATTTGGCTGATGCGGGGAAGAGCCGCGCCAAAGCATGTCGACCAAAACTGTGCAGCGGTTTTGGGAAGACGATATGCATGAAACCAAAGACTTAAAGCCGGGCCGGCACTTGCCTCCGGATGGCCGCTCCTGTAAGAGAGCCGGCATGACCACGCGCACCCGCTCCGTCGCTTCTTCTCGCCCCGGCTTTGCCCGCGAGACCGTGCGCGCGCTTGCTTCGACCCTGCTCCTTCTCGGCCTTATCGGCGATCGCCGGGTTCGCTGAAGGAGCGCCCGGCGGTCGAAAACCGCCGCTTTGGGCGCCTGCTCCTTGGCTAGATTGGCAAGTCACATCAAGCGAACGAAATTCTTTGGTAAAGGCGCCGCTCGGCACCGATCCGCCTGAAGGCGGTCCCACGAGCCGCCGGGAGAAACGACGATGAATAGAAGAGAAGCAATCCGCGCCGGCGAGGCCGAAACGGGCGCGCAAGCGCCCGGCCACATGGCCGATGCCGCCCGCAAATATCAGCCCTACCCGACCGTCAACCTCGCCGATCGCACCTGGCCGTCCAAGGTGATCGACAAGGCGCCGATCTGGTGCTCGGTCGACCTGCGCGACGGCAACCAGGCGCTGATCGACCCGATGGGCCATGAGCGCAAGGCGCGCATGTTCGCGCTGCTGCTCGACATGGGCTTCAAGGAGATCGAGATCGGCTTCCCGTCGGCCTCGCAGACCGACTTCGACTTCGCCCGCTGGTGCGTCGAGGAGGGCGGCGTGCCCAAGGACGTGTCGCTGCAGGTTCTGGTGCAGTGCCGGCCCGAGCTGATCACGCGGACCTTCGAGGCGCTCGAGGGCGCCCACCGCCCGATCGTGCATTTCTACAACTCGACCAGCGAGCTGCAGCGCCGCGTCGTCTTCGAAAAGGACGTCGCCGGCATCAAGCGCATCGCCACGGATGCCGCCAAGATGATCACCGACATGGCCGCCAAGGCCGGCGGCGGCTTCCGTTTCGAATATTCGCCGGAGAGCTTCACCGGTACCGAGCTCGAGGTCGCGCTGGAGATCTGCAACGCCGTCACCGAGATCGTGAAGCCGACGGCCGACAACAAGCTGATCGTCAACCTGCCATCGACGGTCGAGATGTCGACGCCCAACGTCTATGCCGACCGCATCGAGTGGATGTGCCGCAATCTCGACAACCGCGACAAGCTGATTATCTCGCTGCATCCGCACAACGACCGCGGCACCGGCATCGCCACCACCGAGCTCGGCCTGATGGCCGGCGCCGACCGCGTCGAGGGCACGCTGTTCGGCAATGGCGAGCGGACCGGCAATGTCGACATCGTGACGCTGGCGCTCAACATGTACACGCAAGGCGTCGATCCCGAGCTGGACTGCTCCGACATCAACCGGATGAAGGACGTCTATGAATATTCGAACCAGCTGAAGATCCCGGAACGCCACCCCTATGTCGGCGAGCTCGTCTACACCGCTTTCTCCGGCTCGCACCAGGATGCCATCAACAAGGGCATGAAGGCGCTGCGCAAAGCCAACACGCCGGTTTGGGAAGTGCCCTACCTGCCGATCGACCCCGCTGATGTCGGCCGCACCTATGAGGCGATCATCCGCATCAACTCGCAGTCGGGCAAGGGCGGCATCGCCTACGTGCTGCAGGCCGACTACGGCCTCAATCTGCCGCGCAACCTGCAGATCGAGTTCAGCCAGGACATCCAGGCGATCACCGACGCCGAAGGCAAGGAAGTGCCGGCCAAGCGCATCCACGAGCGCTTCCTCGAAGCCTATGTCGACCAGCCCGGCGCCAGGCTGAAATTCCTCGACCATCGCACCTATCCGGACACTGCGGTAAAGGGCCGTCGCGTGGTCGAGGCGGAGATCCTCGACAACGGCAAGGAAGTCACCATCACCGGCACCGGTACCGGCCCGATCGACGGCTTCGTCGATGCGCTTTCGCGCCATATCGGCGTCGACATGTCGGTGCTCGACTATTCCGAACATTCCTTGCAGCGCGGCTCGAACGCCTCGGCCATTTCCTATGTCGAGATGGAATATCCGGGCGGCAAGCTGTTCGGCGCAGGCATAAACACCAACATCGTCGCCGCCTCGCTGGAGGCCGTGGTCTCGGCCGCCAACCGCATCCTGGGCCGCAAGCCCGCCTGATTGTTCGATTGATAAAGCGTGGCCCGTTCATCGGACGTGCCACGCTTCATGGCAGGCGCGAGCCGCGTTCAAATTCGTTAACCGGCCGGTAAATTTCCCGTGGCTTACGCGATCACATAACAGAAGGTTCCTTGTGCGCTGGAGCGCGCGCTATATTATCGCGCCCTAACCTGTGCCGACTCTGAAAGGTCCGACACTTGGAGCCTGCCACGCCTGCCGCCCCCGCAGTGCGCGAGACATTGGAGCGACTGCTTGCCAGCGAAACGTTCGGACGATCCGAGCGGGCCCGCAGGCTGTTACGCTATCTGGTCGAACGCGAGCAGGCAGGCGAAGCCGACCGGCTGAAGGGTGTGTCCATTGCCATGGATGTCTTCGGCAAGGACGGCGATTTCGACGGATCGACCGACGCGGTCGTCAGGGTCCAGGCGGGGCGGCTGCGCGAGCTTTTGGATCAATATTTCGCCAGCGAAGGCATTGGCGAACCGGTGCGCATCGCCATTCCGCGCGGCGGCTATGTCCCTTCTTACGAGCTGAACGCCATACGGCTCCCAGCCGACGCCAAACCCGCGGATGCCGCCCCGATCGCCCGGCCTTCCAAGCATTTCGAGAAGCCCGAGGCCGCCGCCGCTCCGGTCGACGCCGTGCCGCTGACGACGACCCCGGCACCGACCGAATCTGCGTCATCGCTGACGCGCCAGTTGCGGTTCTTCTGGGCCGCCATGGTGCTGGTCATCGCCATGCTGGGTATCCTTGTCGTCCGCCAGGGTAACGCCTTTCTTCGTGGTGACGACGCGACCGCGCCGGTTGAAGTCGAAACGGCAGGCGCGACCAGCAGCGTCGCTTCCCAAACGTTCGAAGGCCTGCCTTTGATCTACTTGGCCATCAAAGCCGACGGACCCGAGGCGGCCCGTGTTGCTTCCTCGCTGCGCGCCGGTCTGGCCGGCTTCGATACGATAGACTTCATCGGACGCGACGCCGACGCTACGCGCAATCGTTCCGCCGATCCGATCAGCTTCGTTTTCGATCTTATTCCCGGGACTAACGCCGGCGACGTCATGATCGAGCTGCAGAGCGTCGCGACGGGACGGGTTCTCCTGTCACGCAACCTGACATCGGCCGAAAGCGCGCCTGGTGCGGTCGAGAGCAACATCGCCAATCTCCTGAGCTCTACCGTCCCCGCTTCGGGCGCGATCTACAGCTATATCGACCAGAGCGATATCCGGACCAGCCAGATAGGATGTCTGGTGCTCGACGACCTCTACTATCTCGACCAGAGCGCCAAGGCGCACGAAGCTGCGTATCGCTGTCTGGAGAAGCTGGTCAGAGAAAGCACCAAATCATCGCTCATCTACTCGGAACTGGCTTCCCTGCATCTGGAAGCCGTCAACAACCGCTACGCCTATCCGCCCGGCGCAACGGTCGAGCAGGCCATGTCGTTTGCCCACCGCGCCATTCAGATGGCACCGATGAGCCCGCACGCGCATCGCGCCTACGGCTACCTCAACTCGCGCCTCGGCAACACCGACGAAGCGATCCGCTGGATGCGCAAGGCTTATGAGCTCAACCCCTACGATCTCGGCATGGCCGCCGCTTATGGCTACGGCCTGATCTTCGCTGGCAGATACCAGGAAGGGACGCCGATCCTGGGCCATGCCGTCGAGGCCTTCAGCGGTCATCCGACCTGGTGGGACTATGGCCTGTTTGTCGGAGCCTTCATGCAAGGCGACACCCAGAGGGCAGCGATTGCCAGCGAGTCGCTGCGGACCACCGCGTCCAAATCGCATTACCTGGCGGCGCGCCTGATCGGCGCCAAGATCTCAGGCCGCGACAAGCTCGCAAACGAATTGGCGAACGAGCTCACGGCCGAATTCCCGAAATTCGCCGCCAATCCGCGCGCCACTTTTGTTGACAGGAAGTACCCCGCCGATCTCATCGACCGGCTGGTGCAATCCTTGCGCTCTGCGGGGATTGGCAATCCGAGCTGAGCGAACGTGGAGCATTCGCTGACGTGCGGACTGATTGGAATATTAAATTCGCACGCCGGATCTGCTCGGCACAGCGGGCGTCGACACTCAACGAGTCTTAGGCCTGCTTACGCGTTCGATTGGGGCGCGCACGGCGAATTCGCGAAGATTTTACTGGCTATCGACCTGCTCAGGGAGCAATTCAGCCACAATCTTGAATTGCCCCTCATACTGCTTCACAGCCAACAATCTCGATGTTTAACTCTCTTCACGTCGCCGAAAGCGGTGCTGGCTCGAAGACGATCGTCTTCCTGCACGGCTTCGGCGCTTGCCATTCGATCTGGCGCGACGTGATTGCGGGATTGACGCCCGATGTGAGGACACTTGCCTACGACCTGCCGGGCCACGGAAACTCCCTGGAGTGCCAGGCGGCAGGAGTCAAGCAGGCCGCTGGGGTTATCCTGGCCGATCTGGGCAAGCGCCGCCTGGGCAAAGTTCACGTCGTCGGCCATTCCATGGGCGGCGCGATCGCGACATTGATGGCATCTGCCGATCCCGAAAGGGTGGCCTCGCTGACCTTGCTGGCGCCCGGCGGCTTCGGCCCCGAGATCAACGGTCCGTTGCTGCGGCGCTATGCGGCCGCGGCCGATCGAGATGAGATCCGCGCCTGTCTTGCCGCCATGTCGGGGCCGCAAAGTTCTCCTCCTCAACACGTGGTGGAGGCGCTGTGCGGTATGCGCAAACGGCCGGGCCAGTTGCGGACCCTCGTCGGTGCTGCAGCCGTGATCACCAGGGAAGACCAGCAAGGTGTCATCCCGAGCGAACGGCTGGAAACCCTGAGCATGCCGGTGATGGTGCTTTGGGGAACGGACGATCCCGTCCTGCCCGTCGCCCAGGCCGAGGACTTGCCGCCGCATTTCCACCTGCACTACGTGCTGGAGGCGGGCCACATGCTGGTCGAGGAGGCGCCTGACCTGATTGCAGAGGCCGTGCGCCGCAACACGCGTCGCCGCGGCAGAATCCAGAGACCGGTGTTCAGCGCAGCCGCAAGCTGAGCCCATCTCGCAGTGCATTTTGCCGGCGACTGTGTTAACTCGCTGTTTACCAACAGCGAGGCAGCGCCATGAAGGATGCAGGCGACAAAATCACCCCGATCGAGCCATCGCGAAAGCTCGCGGACGCGATCCGCGACGTCAAGAACGCCTTCGCCGACCGCGATGATGTGGTGGTCGACATGCGCGAGGCGCACCGCATGCGGCTCGAGTTGCTGGCCGCGGAGCTCGCCCCCGTTTTCGCCGACGTGCCGGCGGATATCGACAATTTCGACTTCGCCGTCTCCTCCGGCCTGCAGCCGCGGCTGTGGGTCGATGCCGTCAGCCATGTCGCCATGGGGCGGGATCGCCGCACCTTCCGCTTCCTTAAGGACACGCGCATCGGCCGCGTGGTGCTGGCCGAATCGACCGACATGAAGCCCGTCGCCGATGCCGTTACGCGATACGTGGCCGAGCGTGTCGTCGAGCGGCAGCGGATGATGGAAGGCGCGGTCGAGAGCGCGGTGACTGGCCTGCATCGAGCCGAGGTCCGGGAAGCCGAGCCGCCCTTGCAGGCTGCAACGCGCCGCAACGGCTGGACGACCTTCTTCGCCGGCCTCGGCTTGATCGCCGCCGGCGCCCTGGTCGGCCTGGCGGTATCGCTGGTGCTGTTCTGGGACCGCATCGCCCAGATGAAGATCAGCTTCTGACGACGGGCTCGCGCACCACCGGCATATCGGCACCGAGCTCGATCACCTGAATGTCCGACGGCGGCAGTGCCGGACCGGTCAGGCCGCGCCGTGTCAGGCGGATGGTCCAACCACCTTTTTTTCCGCCGATCTCGAACAGATTGTACTGAGCGGCGGGATGATCGCCGCCCGGCGCCTGGCCGGCGGCGGCCACGCCGACCACCGGCACCTTGACGCCGCGCGGACCGATGGTGAACAGCGAAGGCAAGTGCGAGTGGCCGTGCAGCACAAGCTCGGCGCCATACCGGCGAATGACTTTGTGGAAGCGCGCGATACCGAACAGCCGCTTATGCTGCGAGACCGCGCCACGCACCGGCGGATGATGGATCATGATGGCGCGAAACAGCCCCTGTCTGGCCGTCGCGTCGAGGATGTTGCCGAGCCGCTCCGCCTGGCCCTCCATGAAGAAGCCGTTGGCCATGAAGGGCGCCGTGGCCCGCGCCGTCGTGACGCCGATCAGAGCGACATCACCGCGAACCCGCAAATAGGGAAAGGAATTGCGGTCGATCGGGCTGTTGATGCCGTCGCCCGTCATCCACGGCGCCCATGACCGGCAAACCTTGTCGAAGGCGCCCGGCACATAGGCATCGTGATTGCCCGGCACCACGGATACGTCATTCGCAGCGCCCAGCGTCTCCAGCCAATGTTTCGCCATCTCGATCTCGCCATCGAGCGCCAGGTTGACGAGATCGCCGGTGACCGCGAGGTGGTCGGGGGCGTTGGCTTTGATATCGCCGACAATCGTGTCGATCACCGCATCGTGCATATGACGGCGGCGGTTGCGCTGCCAGTTGACGTAACCCAGCACGCGCTTGGACGCGAGATCGCGATAGGTTACATCGGGCAGCGGCCCCAGATGGACATCGGAAATATGTGCAAGCCTGAGCATAGCCCCTTCTTAAGCGACCCGGTCCGGGCTTTCTACTCAACGTTTCCTGTCCGCTCGCGGTTTCGTGGATGACTGGCGCCGATCCGGAACAGGCGTTCCGCCAGACCGGCTGGGCGGGACTGCGGGCAAGGCTGTTCCATCTCTATTTCCTGCTGCGGCGCCCGATGACGCTTGGCGTGCGCGGCTTGATCTACGACCGCGCATCCAACTCCATCTTCCTCATCCGCCACACCTATGTTCCGGGCTGGCAGTTGCCTGGCGGCGGCGTCGAGGTCGGCGAGACGCTTGTCGAGGCGCTGGCGCGCGAGCTCGCCGAGGAGGGCAACATCGCGTTGACGGCTCCGCCGGTGCTGAGATCGATGCACTTCAACCGTCGCGCCAGCACACGCGACCACGTCGGCCTCTATCTGGTCGAAGCCTTCAACCAGACGGCGCCGAAATCGGCGGACCATGAGATCGCCGAGGCGGCGTTCTTTCCGCTCGACCGTTTGCCGGCAGATGCGACGCCGGCGACGCGACGTCGGATTGCCGAAATTTTCGGCGGCGTGCAGGTCTCGGCCTACTGGTAACTCATGCCGCCTTCCTGAACCGGCCGCGATCATGTGGTGCGGCATAGTCGAGTTCAGGTCCCGCCGGGATTATCCCCGTCGGATTGATCGATTTGTGGCTGCCGTAGTAGTGCGACTTGATGTGATGCAGGCTGACCGTGCCTGACACGCCGGGCACCTGGTAGAGGTCGCGCAGATAGTTCGACAGGTTCGGATAGTCGGCGATCCGGCGCAGATTGCATCTGAAGTGGCCGACATAGACCGGATCGAAGCGCACCAGCGTGGTGAATAGACGCCAGTCAGCTTCGGTGATCCGGTCGCCGACAAGATAGCGCTGCTTTGACAGCCGCTCTTCCAACGTGTCGAGTGCTGCGAAGAGCTCGCCGAACGCTTCCTCATAGGCTTCTTGCGAGGTGGCGAAGCCGGCGCGATAGACGCCGTTGTTGATCGCCGGATAGACCAGCGCATTGATCCTGTCGATCTCGGAACGCAACGCCGGCGGATAGAAGTCCAGGCTCGCATCACCCCATTCGTCGAAGCCGGAATTGAGCATGCGGATGATTTCTGACGACTCGTTGCTGACGATGGTTTCCTGTCTTTTGTCCCACAGCACCGGTACGGACGCGCGGCCCGAATAGCCGCGATCGGCCTTGGCATAGATCTGGTGCAGGAAGTCGAGGCCGTAGAGCGTGTCGCCGGTTGCGCCGTCCTCGGCTGTGAAGGTCCAGCCGTTCTCGCCCATGAAATGGTGCACCACGGAGACGGAGATGATGTCTTCCAGCTTCTTCAAGACACGGAAGATCAAGGTCCGGTGCGCCCAGGGGCAGGCGAGCGAGACGTAAAGGTGATAGCGCCCGGGCTCCGCCTTGAAACCGCGTTTGCGCCCTTGCGCCGGCGCACCGTCGCGCGCCACCCAGTCGCGCCATTGCGCTTCGGCACGCACGAACCTGCCGCTGCTGTCGGCAACGGTCGAGCGGTCCTGCCATTTGCCTTCAACCAGCAATCCCATGCGAAATCTCCCTGCGGTTCCAACAGACATCTAGGCGCTTACCCGAAATGTCGAAGCCCCCAGGCGCTGAACAGTTCGTCAAACGGCGAAAAGAAAGGTGAAAAAGTGCCGATTGCAGCCGGGAACAATTGATGCTAGCGGAAGCGCCCATGTTTGACTTTGCCACGATCCGGTTCGACCGACGACGAAAGGACGCCCGCGCTTGATGAAGCGCTGACTGGCGAACGCTGCCGCTTGCAGCAAACCTTTCCTCGCATACCGGAACGCAAAGACCATGAGCCTTGCCGACGTGAAATATCTGCCGGAGACCCCGGCGCACGATCCTGAAATCGAAGCCATCAACGACGAGGCCTTCGGGCCGGGCCGTTTCGTGCTGGCCGCCTATAAGATCCGCGAGGCCGGCGGGCACGACCGCTCGATGTCCTTTGTCGCCGTCGAGGACGAGACGGTGATCGCCTCGGTGCGCATGACGCGCGTGGCGGCAGGCGCCGGACGCGCCATGATGCTTGGCCCGCTTGCCGTCCGGCCCGCCTTCAAGAATCTCGGCATAGGCCGCAGGCTGGTCGCGATCGCGCTCGAAGCCGCCGCGAAGGCCGGCGCGCCGGCCGTCATGCTGGTCGGTGACGAGCCCTACTACGGGCCGCTCGGCTTCAAGCGCTTCCCGCGTGGGCAGATCACCATGCCGCGTCCGGTCGATCTCGACCGGCTGCTCCATCACGAAATCAGGCCTGGCGCGGTGGCCCGGTTCGTCGGTGAGGTCTGTCATGCGGATACGGCGCGGGTTGCCGACCTGGCCCAGGTCGCGGTCCGCGCCTCGGCCATTCCGCAGTCCTCGATCGATCCGGTCATTCAGGTTGCGCCGCAGCAGCGCGCTTCGTAGCATGATCCGAAATTCTGGGAGGACGCCACCATGACCCCGAACGGCCAGATCGCGATCGTCACTGGCGGTGGCTCCGGCCTTGGCGAAGCGACGGCGCGCGCCCTTGCCACCAAGGGCGCTAAGATAGCGATACTCGATATCGGTATCGATCGCGCGGCCAAGGTTGCCGCCGATATCGGCGGCATCGCGGTTCAATGCGATGTCAGCAGCGCAGACAGTGGCAGCGCGGCGATCGCCGAAGTGGCGGCAAAGCTCGGCGAACCGCGCATCCTGGTCAATTGCGCCGGCATTGCCATTGGAGTGAAGACGGTCGGCAAGGATGGCCCGCACCCGCTGGATCAATACCGCAAGGTGATCGAGATCAACCTGATCGGCACCTTCAACATGATCCGCCTGGTCGCCGACCGGGCGGCGAAACTCGACCCGCTCGCCGGCGGCGAACGCGGCGTCATCGTCAACACGGCGTCGGTCGCCGCCTATGACGGCCAGATCGGCCAGGCTGCCTATTCGGCGTCCAAGGGCGGCGTCGTCGGCATGACATTGCCGGTGGCGCGCGACCTGGCGCGCTCAGGCATTCGCGTCTGCACCATCGCCCCAGGGATCTTCAAGACCCCGATGATGGCCGGCATGCCGCAAGAGGTGCAGGATTCGCTCGGCGCTTCGGTGCCCTTCCCGCCTCGCCTCGGCGAGCCCTCGGAATATGCAGCACTCGCGCTCCACATCATCGAGAACCAGATGCTGAACGGCGAGACCATCCGCCTCGACGGCGCGATCCGCATGGCGCCCAAATAAAAGCGAAATGAGCACGCCGCCGACAGCCGCCGACAAGACAGGGCCGTTGGCTGGCCTCAGGCTGATCGAGATGGCGGGCCTCGGCCCGGTGCCGCTCGCCGCCTTGATGCTATCGGAGATGGGCGCAGACGTCCTGCGCATCGAGCGGGCGGACGCCAAAGAGCCGCTTCTATCCTTGCCCGAGGCCCACGACCTCGACCGCCACGGCCGCTCCATCCTCAGGCTCGACCTGAAGCGGCCGGACGGCGCGGAGCTTCTGCTGCGCCTTGCGGAAAAGGCCGACGTTCTCATCGAAGGTTTTCGCCCAGGCGTCATGGAGCGGCTGGGCCTCGGGCCTGATGTCGTGCTGGAAGGCAATCCTGCGCTGATCTACGGCCGCCTCACGGGTTTCGGCCAGGACGGGCCGCTATCGCGCCGCGCCGGTCATGACATCACCTACCTCGCCTATGCCGGCCTGCTGCATGCCGTCGGCCGGCAGGGAGCGCCGCCCGTGCCGCCGCTGAACCTTGTCGCCGACCAGGGCGGCGGCGCCATGATGCTGATCGCCGGCGTGCTGGCGGCCCTGTTCCAGCGCTCGCGCACCGGCAAAGGTCAGGTGATCGATGCCGCCATGGTCGAGGGTGCATCGATGCTCGCGGCTCCGATCCATGCCTTCATGGCGGCCGGCCTCTGGAGCGAGCGACGCGGTGAGAACCTGCTCGATTCCGGGGCCCCCTTCTACGACGTTTACGAGGCGGCGGACGGACGGCATGTCGCCATCGGCTGCCTCGAACCGCAATTCTTTGCCGAGTTCGCCCGATTGTTGCCGCTCGACCGGCGTTTTGTCGGCAGCGAATATGACAGGACATCGTGGCCCGACATGCGCGCTGCCATTGCCGCGAGGATCAGAGAGAAGACACGCGACGAGTGGGCCGAGGTGTTTGGACCGACCGACGCCTGCGTCGCTCCGGTCCTGTCGCTGACCGAAGCCAGGGATCATCCGCAGAGCCGTGCCCGGCAAAATTTTGCAAGATCGCGCGAGCTCGAACGTCCGACGCCGGCGCCGCGCTTCTCCAGCGCCGCCTCGACGCTTGCCGCGGCGCCGACCGTCGCCGACCGCCGGCCTTCGGCTGTGCTGGCACGCTTCGGCATCGACGAGACTGAAATTGAAGCCCTTGTCAGGTCCGGCCTGTTTGGCAGATAGCCGGAGAGTAGAAATCAACTTATCGCGGTGAGCGCTGTGACCGAGACCAGGAAGGATGTCATCCGCGAGACCGACACCGAGGCCGTCAGGCTGGCGAAGACTCTGGTCCGCTCGGCCCGCTTCGGCGCGCTTGCGGCAATCGAGCCCGGCACCGGGGCGCCGCTGGCAAGCCGGGTCGGCGTGGCGACCGACATCGACGGCGCGCCGCTGATCCTGGTCTCGATGCTGTCGGCGCATACCGGCGCGCTTCTCGCCGACCCGCGCTGCTCGCTGCTCGTCGGCGAACCCGGCAAGGGCGATCCGCTCGCGCATCCCCGCATCTCGCTTGTATGCCAGGCGCTGCGGTTGGAGCGCGGATCGGCGGGTCACGCCCGCGCCGAACGGCGCTATCTCAACCGCAATCCGAAGGCGAAACTCTATGCCGGGCTCGGCGACTTCTCGATATTCCGGCTTGAGCCTGAACGCGCCAGTCTCAATGGCGGCTTCGGCAAAGCCTATCTTCTGGATCGCGCCGACCTGATCGCCGGCGGCACGATCGTCGAGGAGCTGGGGGCCAGCGAACAGTCGGCGCTGGACCACATGAATGCCGACCATCGCGATGCGCTTTGCATTTATGCGCGCCATTTCGGCCGGGCCGAAGGCGATGGCTGGATCGCTACGGGTTTCGATGCGGACGGCATGGATCTGGCTTCTCCGGATGCCACCTGCAGGGTCTTCTTCCCTCGGCCTCTCGGCACTGCCGGCGAGTTGCGGTCCGTGCTGGTCGAGATGGCCAAGGCCGGGCGCGCCGCAGGGCGGGCACAGTAGCGAAAGTTAATCGTCCCGGATCGAAAGCAACTCTTGAGATTTAGGTAAAATGATCTACCTTTTGTTGCAGCGCCGATTCAGCGGCGCTCCCTGACCTGAATATCGTGGAAATCAGCCGCCATTGCCCCCATGGCAGCTGGATGAGCCAGAAAACATGGGGGATCCATGATCTCAAGCAAGCTAGTCGCCAACGCCGAATCGGCTGCCGCGTTTCTGACGCTCATGGGCAATGAAAAGCGGCTGCTGATCGTCAGCTATCTGATCGAGGGCGAAATGTCCGTCGGCGCCATCGCCGAGAAAGTCCAGTTGAGCCAGTCCGCTCTGTCGCAGCATTTGGCCAAGCTGAGAGCGCTTGATATCGTCGAGACGCGTCGCGATCGCCAGATGATCTATTATTCCTGCAACTCCGACGCGGTGCGCGAGCTGCTTCGCACGCTGGAAGGCATTTTCGGCGACGGCGACCTGTCGCAGATGGCCTACAGGATGCGCCGCGCCGGGACTTGACCCGGGCTCTGCAAAGCCCCTTACCTTGCTGACGATCGTTCGCCGGCGAGATTTCTATGAACCTCATCCCTGTCGACGACCCGCGGGATCCGCGTGTCGCCGCCTATCTCGATATCCGCGAGCGCGATCTCGTCGGACGACATGGGCGCTTCGTCGCCGAAGGCAAGGTGGTGCTGGATCTTCTGCTGTCGGCCGGACGCTTCGCGGCGGAATCGGCCCTCATTCTGGAGAACAGGCGGGCGGGCCTCGAAGGTGTCTTGCGCAAGGCGCCAGCCGACTTCCCGATCTATGTCGTCAACGGCGACGTCATGGACCGGATCGCCGGCTTCCACATGCATCGCGGCGTATTGGCGATTGGCGTTCGGGGCTCTCCTCGACCGGCCGAGGTGCTGCTCGAACCCTTGCCGGCAAGCGCGTTGGTCGTGGTTCTGGTCGGCATATCCAATCACGACAATATGGGCTCGATCTTCCGCAACGCCGCAGCCTTTGGCGCGGACGCCGTGCTTCTCGATCCCACCTGCTGTGATCCGCTTTACCGCAAGGCGATCCGCGTTTCGGTCGGCGCGGCGCTGAAGGTGCCCTTCGGCTCCTTCGACGATGCGATGAGCGTGACCGCAACGCTTGACCGGATGGGCTTCGGCCAGTTCGCGCTCTCGCCGCGCGGCGAAACGGACATCCGCGCTGCGGAAAGAACGTCTCGGCTGGCCCTCTTTCTCGGCACGGAAGGCGAAGGCCTGCCCGAGACCCTGCTCAGTCGCCTGCGGACCGTACGGATCGGCATGGCGGAGGGATTCGACAGCCTGAACGTTGCAGCCGCATCGGCCATTGCCCTGCATCACTTCTCGAAACGATAGCGGCGCAGCGACCAAGACGCTCCGCTCGCCACGGCATTCGGATCAGCTGCTTGCGTTGGCCTTCTGCAAGGCCCTGACACGGTCCGCGAGGCTGATGCCGCGCTCGCCGATATCTTGCCGCTCGTCGCGAGGGGTCGCCAAGGCCTTGGCGATCGGCGAATCCGGCCCTTCCAGCCTCATCGTCAGATTGACGACCTCGGCCGCCAGTTCGTTCATTTGTTCGCGAAGCGCCGCACCGGCGCGCGGTGCCTCGCCTGCCTGTTCAGGCTGTGCCGTTTCGAGCGCCGCAAGATCGGTCTTGAGCCGCTTGTTCTCCCGCGCAAGCGCCGTCAGCCGCGCCTCCAACCGCTCGCGATCGCCTTCGAGCTTGGCGATGGCATTGTCGATCCCTTGGACTTCGCCGGCCTTGTGCGTTCCGCCATTTACCGCATGATCTTTGCTTGGGCGTTCGCGCATCCGCGCAAGCTCCTTCTCGCGCCTGTCGAGCTTTTCCTCGCGGTCGGCAAGCGTTGCAAGCAGCCGTTCGACCTTCTTGTCCAGCTCGGCCGTCCGCTTCTTCTCCGCCTTGAGCGCGTCCCTGGCGGCTTTGCTTTCCGCTGCCAGTTCCTGATTGCGCCGGTCCGCTTCCTTGCGCTGGCTGCGCAGCACCGCAACGTCATTGGCAAGCTTGTCCAGTTCCGATTCGCGGGCGACGAGCTCGATCTGGCGGTTTGAGGAAGAAAAGCTGGCTTCGTCATACATCTGCTCCAGCTTTTGCAGCTCCAGCGCGCGCTTCTCCAGCGAGCGCTCCGCCTGCGCTAGCTTTTCCGTAAGCTTGTGCAACTCTTCCTCGCGCAGCCTGAGCTCCGCGTTCTTGGCCTGCAGATCGGAAAGCGCCTGAGTCTTGTCTTTCTTCTCGACCGCCAGTCCCTTCAGGGCCTCCTGGGCGCGGCCGATCTCGACCAGTTGCTCGGCCACCTTTTCCTTCAGACTTTTGATGTTCATCTCGAGCCGGCGCGTGTTCATGGCGAACTCGGCGCGGATACGGTCCTTCTCGGCCAGCATCTCGGCAGGCGTCAGCGGCATCGAGGCCTCAAGGCGCCGGCGTGTCAACACGACGGCCCGCCGCCAGACGGCCGGCGCGATCAGCGACACCAGAAAGGCCGCGCAGAGGAAGCCGAGTGCGAAGAACAGGATCGACTGGACCAAGGTGGACTATCCGTATGCGAGGCGGCAACCCGCCATGCCGACTGTGCCACCTTGGCATGGCGGAAATCCAGCGCCGCGGCAAGAGCACGCCGCGGCACGATCAGTCTTATCCGAGCGGCTGTGGCAATCCTGTCCGGTCAGAACGGATTCCAGGTCGCCCGTTCGGTCAGCTTCAGATAGCCGAGATTGACGCCGAGCCGGGCACCGACCCCGGTGCGGATCGGAACGAGCAGCACTCTGTTGCTTTGCAGCACGTTGAAGCCGACGCCCGCCACGACATAAGCCGATCCGGCGACGCCGCCGAAGCGGTTGTAGAGGCTGCTGATATCGTCGAGATTGTAGACCAGCATCATCACGCGCGAGCCTTCGCCGCCGAAATCCCAGCCGAGCGATGGGCCTTGCCAGAACACCTTATGGTCGCCGGCGTTCTTGGTGTACAGCGTGCCCTCGCCATAGGTCAGGCCGCCGATCAGCGCGCCGGATCCCTCCTCGCCGAGCAGATAACCGTTTGGCAGGCCGTAGGACGCGAACACCTTTTCGACCACGGTGGCGAGGCCTCCCGACGTCGCGCCGAAGAACTTGTGGCCGGAATCGACAATCTCTTGCGCGGTGTATTCCTGGGCCCGCGACGCCGAGGTTGAGAGGATGAGAGCACCCGAGAGGGCGATCGTCATGGTGAGGACGCGGACGAACATCCGGTCAAAGAATCGGGAAAACATGCTTCCAATCTCCGTCAGGGAGCACTTTCGCCGACGCCTCGTATCCCTACGGCTCTTGGCGGCCGTTTCGAGATGACTGTTACGGGCAAACTATGCCGTAATCCTTTTTCAACCATTAAGCTGGCGCAGGAAGATGGCGGTTCGAGGGCTGAAGAGCCTGACACGATCTCTATCAGCCTCAATTTCGCGGCATCACGCGCCATTTTCGCTGTCGCAGCTGTGGATTTGTTGATGCATGGACGGACGCTGTGTATTCAGAAGGCCTTGGAAAAGAGCGTGATTCGCGTAGCGGGCGCGACAACGTTCGGCCATGACATGTGAACCAGCAGGGATTTCTCCGATGGCCGAGCTCTTCACCCTCTCCGCCCCCGATCTGGCTGCGCTTTTGTGCAGCCGCGTATGCCACGACATCATTTCCCCGGTCGGCGCCATAAACAACGGCCTCGAACTGCTCGATGAAGGCGGCGCCGACGAAGACGCCATGAAGCTGATTCGCCAGAGCGCCAGGAACGCCTCGGCGCGGCTGCAGTTTGCCCGCATCGCCTTCGGCGCCGCGGGCTCCGCCGGCATGATGATCGATACCGGCGACGCCGAGGCCGTGGCCATTGCCTTCCTGAAGAACGAGAAGCCGGAACTTGTCTGGAACGGCGCCCGCGCGCTGCTGCCCAAGAACAAGGTCAAGCTTCTGCTCAATCTCATTCTTGTCGCCAATGCCGCCATACCGCGTGGCGGCAGGCTGGTTGTCACGTTGGAGAACCTCGAGACCGAACCGCGTTTCTCGCTGTCGGCGAGCGGCCCCATGCTGCGGGTGCCGCCGAAATTCCTCGAGCTGCATTCGGGCCACAAGCCCGAGGAGCCGATCGACGCCCACTCGGTCCAGCCTTATTACACGCTGCTTCTGGCGCGCGAGGCGAACATGACGATCTCGATCCATGCGACGGCCGATGAGATCGTGTTGTCGGCGGCCTGAGGCGACAGCCAAGAACAGGTCAAGTATCCATTGTCACTGATCTTGCAGCTGGCAGTGCGATCGAAGCATTGCCTGCCGCCTGGCACTGCAATGCATCGCAGGCCAAAACCGCGCAAAGCGGTTCTTTGGAAAAACTTTACCTAACCGCTTGTCGGCTTCTTTACCAGATTGTTCTAGGGTGCCTCACGGTTACCGGATTGCCGGTTCGGCAGTTGGCAAAGAGGACCCGGAAATGAAACGCTGCCTGTTCGTGGACGACTCGAGCGTCATCAGGAAGGTCGCGAAGCGTATCCTTGGCGGCTCGGACATCGTGGTCTTCGAGGCGGCCAGCGGGCTTGATGCGATCGAGATCTGCTCCGGCGACATGCCCGATGTCATTGTTGTCGACGGCGGCCTGCCGGATATGCAGGCGGTCGACCTCATTCGCCGCATCCGTGCCATCGAAAACCGCGTCAAGCCGCAGATCCTGGTCTCGCTCGTCGAAGTCGATGTCGGCTCGATCATGCGAGCGAAACGTGCCGGCGCCCAGGGTTACCTGCTGAAGCCCTTCAACCGCGCGCAGTTGCTCGAGAGCTTCCGCTTCCTGAAAATCGCGGCCTGAGCTTTTCGACACCCCAAACAAAAACCCGGCCTGAGCCGGGTTTTTGTGTGAATTGGCAGAGGATCAGGCGCTGACGCGGATGTCTTCCGGCTCACGCAGCACATAGCCGCGGCCCCACACCGTCTCGATGTAATTCTGGCCGCCGGACGCTGCGTCGAGCTTCTTGCGCAGCTTGCAGATGAAGACGTCGATGATCTTCAGTTCCGGCTCGTCCATGCCGCCATAGAGGTGGTTGAGGAACATTTCCTTGGTAAGGGTCGTGCCCTTGCGCAGCGAGAGCAGCTCAAGCATCTGATATTCCTTGCCGGTCAGGTGCACGCGCTGGCCGCCCACCTCGACCGTCTTGGCGTCGAGATTGACCACCAGGTCGCCGGTGGTGATGACCGACTGGGCGTGGCCCTTGGAGCGGCGCACGATGGCGTGGATGCGCGCCACCAGCTCGTCCTTGTGGAAAGGCTTGGTCATATAGTCGTCGGCGCCGAAGCCGAGGCCGCGCACCTTATCCTCGATGCCGGCCATGCCGGAGAGGATCAGGATCGGCGTCTTGACCTTGGAGAGGCGAAGCGTGCGGAGCACCTCGTAGCCCGACATGTCGGGAAGGTTAAGATCGAGGAGGATGATGTCGTAATCGTAAAGCTTGCCGAGATCGACCCCTTCTTCGCCGAGGTCGGTCGTATAGACGTTGAAACTTTCCGATTTCAGCATCAACTCGATGCTCTGTGCGGTTGCACTGTCGTCTTCAATCAGCAGAACACGCATTTCATTCCCCTTTTCTGCCGCCGGGTCGCGTCACGACCCGTCCCGAACCCGGAGCAGTGATTGCCTGAACAGAAGGTGCCACCGACTGGTTAACAAATCCTAATTTCGTGTCGGTCACGATATCAGATTTTTTAACCCCTTTCTACACCCACTTGAATCTAATAACGAATCGTAGACCCAAATCGCTCATGTACCACATTAATAAGCAAGCCTAAGTGACTCCAGAGACTCGCAGGCCGCGCTTCCTGCCGCTGTCGGGAATTTTTACCCGGCCTTAAGTCCTCGCCCGTATGATTAACAATGCCCGTAAACGAAAGGTTACCGCCGGCAAAAATCTTTAGGGCTTTGTTTCCCATAGAGCGGGGAAAGCCGGTGGAAACGGGCGACGCGTAGGCCTTTCGAGGTCGATGGGACGATATGCAGGTGTGCGTTTTGCGGAGTACCGAGTCATGAAGTCACGTGAAAACCTCGTTCGGCTGAAGCAGTTTCAGGTGAATGAGAAGCGGCGCCAGCTGTTGCAGCTGGACATGATGATCGCCGAATTCGAACGCATGGCCGTCGAGTTGGAGGCGCAAATCGTCGCTGAAGAGAAAAAAGCCGGCATCACCGACATCAATCATTTTGCCTATCCGACCTTCGCCAAGGCGGCACGACTGCGCCGCGACAACCTCAGGAACTCGCAGAACGATCTCGCCCAGCAGCGAACCATGGCCGAATCATTACTCGGCGAAGCTGAAGCGGAGCTTTCCAAGGCGGAGATGCTGGAATCGCGCGACAGCAAGGTCCGCGACGCGGAAGTGGGCGGCCGCAGCGCCATGATCGGCTGACCGCCGAGCGCAATTGATCCCTCGGAGCGCTGTCTGATCGCCGTTTCGAACCACGAGCCGAAAAAGCCCGGCCTCCGGCTTAGGGCAGCATCGCCGTTTCATCATCCTGATGGTCCACCGATGCCCGCGCTCGGGCTTCCTTGATGTCGGGGGCATGCTCTTCCGCCCAGGACCTGATCTGGCTGAGCAGTCCCGCAAGGTTCTGGCCGAGCTCCGTCAATTCATACTCGACCCTCGGCGGTATGACCGGATAGACCTCGCGCCGGACGAGCCCGTCGCGCTCCAGCACGCGCAGCGTCTGCGTCAGCATTTTCGGCGTGATGCCTTCCAGCTTGCGGGCGAGCTCGCCATTGCGCAGGCGGCCGCGCCGCAACGCGCAAACCGTCAGATAGACCCATTTGCTGGCCAGCATTTCGAGCACCGTATGCGACGGGCATGTGCGCCGGAATGCATCGTAGCCAAAGGAACCGCTGTCTTCACTATCCATGAGGTATCTATATATCCGAAAGGTGCATACTAGACAAGCGATTGTTACTATCCAAATGATAGCGGCAGCAATCAAGCAGGAGAGCATCCAATGCGTGCCGTTACCCAGAATTCCGTTGGCGAACCCGACGTCCTTTTCGTCGCCGAACAGCCGGCCCCCTCGCCCAAGTCCAGCGAAGTTCTGGTCCGCGTCAAGGCCGCGGGCATCAACCCGGTCGATGGCGCGGTGCGCGCCGGCTACTTCCCTCTCATCGGCGAACCACCTTTCATTCTCGGCTGGGATATCTCGGGCACCGTCGAGGCGCTGGGCACCGGCGTGACCGCCTTCAAGGTCGGCGATGCGGTCTTCGGCATGCCGCGCTTCCCCAAGCAGGCCGCCGCCTATGCCGAGTTCGTCCCCACGCCGGTGGACGAGATCGCAGCCAAGCCTGCCGCCATCGACCATGCCCAAGCCGCGGCGCTGCCGCTGGCCGGGCTGACCGCCTGGCAGGGTCTCGTCCGCCACGGCGGCCTGCAATCCGGCCAGCGCGTCCTGATCCACGCCGGCGCCGGCGGCGTCGGCCATCTTGCCGTGCAGATAGCCAAGGCGCGCGGCGCCTGGGTCATCGCCACTGCGAGCCCGGACAAGCTTGATTACGTCCGCTCGATCGGCGCCGATGAGGTTGTCGACTACACCAAAGGCGATTTCACCGAACAGGTCCGCGATATCGATCTAGTGCTGGACGCCATGGGCGGCGACCATGCCGACCGGTCGCTGAAAGTGCTGCGCGAAGGCGGCGTGCTGGTGTCGCTGCTCAACGTCCATGATGCGACAAGGGTCAAGGCCGGGGAGCGCAACATCCGCGTCGAGCGCATGTCGGTGGTGCCGGATCGCGAGGGGCTGGTGGAACTCGCCAGGCTAGTCGATGCCAGGAAGCTCGCCGTGCACGTGGCGAAGGCTTTTCCGCTGAACCAGGCGGGTGCCGCCCATGCCTTCCTCGCCACCCGACCGATCGGCAAGGTTGTGCTGACGGTTTGATCAGCGCAGATCCCGGAAGCAAAAGGGCGCGGAGTTCCGCGCCCTTCTTTGGGTTCCGGCGCTGGCCTAGTGCCGGTACTGCTGGATCCGCGTCGTGCGCAGCCCGGCAAGGCCATATTCGTCGATCGATGCCTGCCAGGAGAGAAACTCCTCGGTGGTCAGCTTGTAGCGTTGGCAGGCCTCTTCCAGGCTGAGCAGTCCGCCGCGGACCGCCGCGACCACTTCCGCCTTGCGCCGGATAACCCAGCGCCGTGTATTCGTCGGCGGTAGATCGGCTATCGTGAGAGGGCTGCCGTCGGGCCCGATAACATATTTGACTCTAGGTCTAACCAGATCGGTCATCGTACTCTCTACTAAAAACTCAAAGACCCAATCCCCGCCACCGTACCGCCACAGCTTTAAAAATTGCCTAAGCGAAGCCTAATGACTAGGTAAGGATCGTGAACGTCGCGTTAGGTTTTCGTTCGGCATTTGAGATAATCGCGGTCCGGCCCTGATTTTGCCCGATAAAATCGCTTGAGGAGCCAAGCTGGCGCCGCCGGGATGCTTGACCTATATTCCGGCCATTGGCAGCCAGCGCCACGCAGATTGAAAGAACCATGAACAGCCTCGATCTTCCCGGACGCCCAGAAGACACCCGCGTCGTCGTCGCGATGTCGGGCGGCGTCGATTCATCGGTCGTTGCCGGCATCCTCAAGCGCGAAGGCTATGATGTCGTCGGCGTCACCCTGCAGCTTTACGACCACGGCGCGGCAACGCACCGCGCCAGTTCCTGCTGCGCCGGCCAGGACATCGACGATGCCCGCCGCGTTTCCGAGACGCTCGGCATCCCGCATTACGTGCTCGACTATGAAGAGCGCTTCCGCAAGGCGGTCATCGATCCCTTCGCCGAGAGCTACGTCGCCGGCGAGACGCCCATCCCCTGCGTGTCCTGCAACCAGACGGTCAAGTTCGCGGACCTTTTGGCCACCGCCCAGGATCTCGGCGCCGATGCTTTGGCCACGGGCCATTACATCCGCTCGCGCGCCAATGGCGCGCATCGCGCGCTCTACAGGCCGGTCGATGCAGACCGCGACCAGAGCTATTTCCTGTTCGCCACGACCCAGGCGCAGATCGACTATCTGCGCTTCCCGCTCGGCGGACTTCCCAAGCCGCAGGTGCGGGCGATCGCCGAGGAGATGGGGCTGACGGTCGCCGCCAAGCAGGACAGCCAGGACATCTGCTTCGTGCCGCAGGGCAAGTACTCCGACATTATCGCCAAGCTGAAGCCGGCGGCCGCCAATCCGGGCGATATTGTCCATATCGACGGTCGCGTGCTCGGGCGTCACGAAGGCATCTTGCGCTACACGATCGGCCAGCGCCGCGGCATCGGCATCGCTTCGGGCGAGCCGCTCTATGTCGTCCATCTCGACGCCGACCGCGCCCGCGTCATTGTCGGCCCGCGCGAGGCGCTGGAGACGCACAGGATCTACCTGCGCGCCATGAACTGGCTCGGCGACGGCCCGCTCTCCGACGTTCCGGCCGGCGGGATCGAGCTTTTCGCAAAAGTCCGTTCGACCCGGCCGCCGCGCCCGGCCGTGCTGCATCACCGCGACGGCGTGACCTCGGTCGAGCTGGTCGACGGCGAATCCGGCATCGCGCCCGGACAGGCCTGCGTGCTCTATTCCGATGACGGCGATGAGGCGCGAGTCTATGGCGGCGGCTTTATCGAGCGCTCCGAGCGCGGCGCCGAGGCCGAGGCGATGCTGTCCAGGCTTGCGCAGCAGACCGCGCACGTCCCCGCCGAGTAACCCACGCCTCCAATCGGGCGCTTTGGCTCAGGACCTCCCTTTGAGGACGTCTTAAGCGGGCGACCCGCTATGCGCCACCGTCCCAGCCGTCAGGATGCGCAGCACCCGGATCGCTTCCTCGCCGTCGGTGCGCGGTTCGGCGCGCGTCTCGATGCACTGCATGAAGTGGGCGAGCTCGCGCGTCAGCGGCATGCCTTCGCCGACCGCAACGTAGGAAGGCTCGTTGGCGGTGAACGCCCACTGGCCGCTGTCCTGCCAGACAGCGTGCCTGTAGACGGCAAGCTTGCGCTCCCACGGCTCGACATCGTCGAACACCGCCATCGCCTTGGTTCCGACCACGGTCAGCCGGCGCTCGCGATAGGGATTGAGACGAGAAGCGAACAGATGGCTGCGCACGCCGTTCGGAAAGCGCATGTGCAGATGCGCGAAGTCGCTGAGGTTGTCGAGCAGTGCCGCGCCCTCGCCCCTGACCTCGATCGGCTCGGTGCCGGTGATGGCGAGGATCATCGAGAGGTCATGCGGCGCAAGGTCCCAGAGCGCGTCGTTCTCGGTGTGAAACTTGCCGAGGCCGAGCCGGTGCGAGTGGATGTAGCGCACCTCGCCGAGCTCGCCATTGTCGATCAACGCCTTCAGCGTCTCGAAGGCGGGGTGGAAGCGCAGCACGTGGCCCACCATGAAGACGCGGCCATTGTTCCTGGCCGCCTGCACCGAACGCTCGGCGTCCGCGACCGTCAGCGCGATCGGCTTTTCCACCAGCACGTCCTTGCCGCCCTCGATGGCGCGCAGCGCCATGTCGGCATGGAATTGCGGCGGCAGCGCCATGACAATGGCGTCGACATCGGCGCGCTCGAACAACTGGTCCGGCCCGATCGCCAGGCAGTCCTGCTCGCTGGCAAAGCCTTCGGCGCGGGCACGGTTGACATCGGAAACGGCATGGAGCACGCCAAGCGCCTTGAGGGTGCGGATGTGGTTGCTGCCCCAGTATCCGCAACCGAGGACGGCGATGCGCGGCTTCATTCGTTCAAACTCTAGAATTTCGTGGCCGAGACATAGCGACGTGCCCCGTCGAACTCAACCCCGATTGCATGCGCTTCAGCGTCTGCCCGGCAAGGCTTTTCCGGGATGAGATTATGCTGATGCGTGCGGCTTGACAGCTTTGCCCTGCCAACCTTATATCCGCGCGACCTTGGCGAACGCCTCGAATTGCCCACGACCGGTGTGGTTCTTCGAGCCTCTTCGCCGCTCCTGGCGGAGTAGCTCAGTTGGTTAGAGCACGGGAATCATAATCCTGGGGTCGGGGGTTCAAGTCCCTCCTCCGCTACCATCTCACACCTGTCCGACCCGAATACATCGTTCGTGACTTGCTCGGACCCGGTTCGGTGATTTGCCGGCAGGCGCGGCACCCAGCTCCTACTGCCCGGGCTTGTGGGAAAGCCGGTCCAGCGCGTCTCGAAGCGCAGTGGCGGCACCGCCACGCTCATCGGCGGACATCAGCCCCGGTTCAAGTTCCAGCCTGAAGTGCGGCAGCTCGGTTCGAACAACGCGACAGGCGCCCGCTAGATTGGCCTTGATGACGCGGTAGGTAGCGACCGGATAGGCGATGCCCTTGACCTGGACGTGCCCCATCTCCTCACAATCGATCGTGTCCTTCACTTGCGCAAACGTCTCGTAGGAAATGAGGATGGTCCCCGGAGCCGCCTCTTGTTCCAGGCGCGAGGCGAGATTCACGGCGCCGCCGATTATCGTGTAATCCATCCGGTCCTCGCTGCCGAAGTTACCGACGGTGCAGTAGTCGGTATGGATGCCGATGCGGCAGCGCAGCGGTGTTTCGATCCCCATGTCCCGCCAGACCTCCGTAAGCTCGCTGATCCGCTTTTGCATGGCAAGCGCCATCTGCACGCAAGCCAGTGCGTCCTGCTTGACGCCGCGCGTCTCAGGGTCGCCGAAAAACATCAGGATCGCGTCGCCGACGTACTTGTCGATCGTGGCACCATGATCCAACGCGATTTTCGACATTTCCGTCAGGTAGTGATTGAGGAGCTGGGTGAGATCCTCGGATTCCATCTTGTCGGTGGTCTCGGTAAAGCCGGCGATATCGGAGAAGCATATGGTCAGCTTCTTACGCTGGCTGGCGATTCTAACGTCTTGGCGGCCGGTGAATATCGAGCTGTACACTTGGGGCGCCAGATATTTGGCCAGCTTGCTGGAAAGCGCTTCCAGGGCAGCGGACTTCTCGGCGAGGTTCTCCTCCCTTTGCTTCAGCTCGGTGATGTCCGAATAGACGGCGACCGTGCCGCCGGCGCTGATCCGCCGCTCGCTTATCATGATCCATCGTCCGTCGTGCCGCCGCTGCACCCACGGTTCGCCGGGGTTACGGTGCCGCCATAGGCGCTCCGCGACCCACTCATCGACCCGACCCTCGGCATCCCTGATGTAGCCACGCTCCGCGGATCGGCGAATGATCTCCTCGAATGCCATGCCGGGGGTTAGCTCTGCCTCCAGACCGGCGTATAGCAGTTCGCGGTAGCGGCTGTTGCTAAGGACAAGCCAGTCGTCTTTGTCATAGAGAGCGAAACCTTCGGAAATGCTTTCGATGGCATCGACCAGCCGCTGACGCGCTTCTGCAACGTCGCGCAGGTTCTTTTCCTCGACCTCGACAGCGGTATCCCGGAAGAGGCTCAGCGCCTCGGCCATGCGCCCGATTTCGTCGCTGCCCGCCGCCGGCAGCGGCGCACGAAGATCGCCGCCCGCGATCGCGAGCATGCCCTGACTCACCGCTCCCAAACGGGCGAGAAGGCTGCGGTCGACATAGAGCCAGACGACCAGAACCGAGCTCAACAGGCTGAGAAAGGCAGAGCCGAGGACAACTCCGGTGCCGTAGCGCTGGACGAGCGCGGCTTCGCGACCGGAGGCAGCGATCTCGCGGTCCGCTGCGGCGACAAGACGGTCGACGGCTGCGGTCAGACTGCGCGACAGCCGATTGTTTTCGGCCAGAAGTTTTTCGCCCTGCGCGAGGACCGCAAGCTCCTCCTCCCGTGCCTTCGGGATGCTGCTCTCACCATCGGTGAGTGCCTCGAACTCGTCCACCCGCAGCCGAAAACGGGTTTGCAGCTTTTCGTCGATCTCCGAGGAAGCCGTTTCCAGAGCGGCGAGCGAGCGGTGCAGCGGAAACAGGATCAACGCCAGGTCGCCTCGCGTCGGCGCGGTCGCGGCCTTCACCAGCGCGTCGTTTACCGCCGAGATCTCCAGCAGCGCCTTCTGCTGCGGGATGTAAGCCGCAATCGCGTGGACCATGTCGGCCATTGCCGCTGCGCGTCGATCGGGCGACAGCGACGTATCGGCCGTGACCGCCCGCCATTGCGGGAGCCTGGAATCCATCACCACGATGCCGGTGGCCAGAAGGCGTTGGCTGCCGGTCGTCGTCGCGGCGAGGCGGTTCAGAAGCTCCTCCTTGCGGGCGACGACCTCGAGGCGGGCGACAACAAGAGAGTCGAGCTCCTTCAGGTTGCGCCTCAAAACAACCGCAGCTTCCTCGATCTCAGCTAAAGGCACTGTGCCCAGCGTAGCATCTCTGAGATCCGTACGCAGGGCCTCGAGGCGGGACATCTCGAGCGCGACGGCCGCCGAGACCTTGCTGTGCTGAGCCCTGCTTGTCGCCGCCAGCACCGATGGCGCGGCGGCAGCGACCCGTTCGGCCTGGCGCGACAGCTGGAGGGAAGCCAACGCCGGCGGCACCCGATCCGTGGTGATTCGGTCGACAACGTCGCCGACTTCGAGGAAGGCATAAAGCGCCGCAGCGGTAGCCAGCACCGCAAGGCCGCTGATCCCGAAAAAGGCGAGCAACAGCCGACCGCGTATGCCGAGGCGTTCAAGCATCGTGGGGAGTCGGAACAATCCAGCCACACTGGTCTGCATCAGACTAGACGTCTCAGCGTCACGCCGGCGTTCGGCGCACCCTATTCAACCGGCACGTACTCCCCGCCCCGCCAGACGTACCAAACCCAGCTCTGCCTCGTGAGGTCGCCCTTGGCGTCGAAATCGACCCTGCCAATGACGGTGTCGAATTGCTGTTCGCGCAGTGCCGCTATGACCGCCTTTGGCGCCAGCGAACCTGCCTTCGCCACCGCCTGGGCCCAGACCTGCACCGCGCAGTAGCTCAACAGCGTATAGCCCGCGGGCTCGAAGTTGTCCGCACGGAACTGCTCCACGACCGCGGCCGCGCCGGCATTTCGCCGCGGGTCCGCCGGGAAGGTGAACAGGGTCCCCTCCGCCGCTGAGCCTGCGATCAGGGCGAATTCCTCGGTAGCCAAAGCATCTCCGGATATGAGCTGAAGCGTGTAGTCCCGGTCGCCTGCAGCGCGAGCGATCAGCGCAACGTCGGCATGATACCCGCCCACATACAAGGCCGAAATGCCGGCGGATTGCAACGCAGCGACCTCGGCTGAATAGTCGTCCTTCCCAGGCCTGTATGCGTCGTAAAAAACTTCAGTCACGCCCCGTTTGTTCAGCTGCTTCCTGGTCTCGTCGGCGAGACCCTTCCCATAGGTCGAATTGTCGTGAAGGATTGCGATCTTCTTGTCGCCCCAGTGATCGGCAAGGTAGTTGCCGGCGATGAAACCCTGCGCGTCGTCGCGGCCTATGGTGCGGAAGACATTGCCACGGCCCTGTTCGGTCAGCTGCGGATTGGTCGAGCCTGGGGATATTTGCACGACGCCCGCCGCCTCATACACTTTTGATGCGGGGATCGAGGCTCCAGAGCAATAATGCCCGACGACGAGCACCACCCCGTCGGCCACCAGCTTCTGGGCGGCCGCGACCGCCTGCTCGGGATCGCAGAAATCGTCGACCGAGATCAGCCTCACCTTCTGGCCGAGCACGCCACCCGCCGCGTTGAGGTCGGCCACCGCCCTCTCCGCGCCGCGTTGCCCCTGCTCGCCGATCCAGGCAAGCCGCCCTGTCATCGCAGACGAGACCCCGATCAGCACCTCAGCCCTCGCGGAACTGAACACGGCCGCAACTACGATCGCTAGGGCGATGACACGGTGCATGTTTTGCACCCCCTGTGAACAGTAGCTTACGCTAATCCAGTCACACCCGACAGCCCCTTCGGTAAGCGCGAGTGCCTCGGATGTGACGCGAAAACACCGCCCCGGCGCACGGGCCTAATTCTAAACCGTCGGGCATGAGCGCTCTCCATTCAAGCCTGTTTTCAAGTCTTGTTTGCCTGCAGGAAATCGCGGGCTATGGTTTGGGACTTTTGTTCTACGTTCGAAGCAGGCGCGGGTAAGACGGCGTGGCGCATAATCCTCTGGTTTCAATCGTGGTTCCTGCGCACAACGCCGAGGCAACGCTGGCGCGCGCACTCGATTGCCTTCTCGATCAGGATATAGCGGATTGGGAGGCGATCATCGTCGATGACTCCTCCACGGATCGCACCCCCGCGATCATCGCCGGTTATGTTGAGCGCGATGCCCGATTTCGCACATTGAGCTCTTGCGCGCGCAGCGCCGCCGGCGCGCGCAACAGCGGATTTTCGACAGCGCGCGGCCAATGGCTCATGTTTCTGGATGCGGACGATTGGGTGGATGCCAGCTTCCTTGCGAAAATGCTGGCCGCTCTGAAAACCGCTCCCGATGCGGTGGCCGCCTATTGCGGTTCTCGGCGCGTGATGCCCGACGGCGAGTTGACCCCGTCGAGCATCTCAACAGAGGTTGCGATCGAGCCCTTCGAAACTTTCGCGCGCCGGTGCGCCATCCGCACTCACGCGCTGCTGGTCGATCGGAAGACAATTGTCGAGTTGGGCGGTTTCGATGTGTCGCTGCGCACCTGCGAGGACTGGGACCTGTGGCAGCGCCTCGCACGTCTGGGCAAACGTTGGGTGATGGTCGACGAGCCTCTCGCTTTCCATCGGGTCAGCCCCAACTCGCTCTCCCGCAATTCGACGCAGATGCTGGCAGATGCGGCAATCGTGATCGTCCGCGGCTTTTCTCCTGATCCCAGGGTCGAACACCCGGCATCGGTTCACGCCAATGGAGCGATCGACGCGAACGGCTGCTCCGCTGCCGAAGCACTCGCGTGGTTCGCGCTGTGGAACGCCGCGTCGGATTGCGGCCGCGGCGCCTGCTCAATCGACGCGCAGTCCCTGCGCGCGGTCCCGGCAGCACGCAAATGGGCGCGTGAGATCGCCAGGGTGGTCTTCGATGGCCTTATGGCAGGAAGCCTGTCGGTGCCAGCGCAATTGGCTGCCAGGTGGGACAGGTTCGGTGGCCCCCTCACCGAGTTGATCGTCGAACTCGGCAGGGTCTGGGACGATCCCGCAGCGGGTCGCCGCGTCCAGTATCACCTTGAGCAAATGCTTCTCGACTCCGACGATCTCGCCGCGCCGCGCAGACTGACGCGGACACTCGGAATTCGCGTCGACGTTGGAAATCCGGCCTCCACCGACCTGCCGGAAGGAATCGATCGAATTTATGCGTATCTGATGATGGACGGCCGGATCGAGGCTCGCGTGCAGTTCGGCGCGCTCGGGAAAGTGACAAGGAACCATTGGATTGAGTTGGCCTCGCAGAGCGGCGTCGCCGACAAGTCAAACATGTCTGAAGCCGAGGCATCGTTGTCCATGGCGGAGCCTCCGTCCGATCCGGATAGCCACTTCGGCAAGCTGGCGCGATTGGCCGCGGAAGCGCAGGAACTGGTTCGGTCGAGCGCCGAACCTGCAGAGCCATTTGCGGCACCGCGCCGTAAACCGGCCGCGGATGACAACGGTACTGATCGCACGTCGTTCTGGAATCGCCGTTTCGCGACCGAGGATCCCTGGAACTATCGTTCGCCCTATGAGCAGGAAAAGTATGAGCGGCAGCTCGAAATTCTGCCTGCCGGTCTCATCGGACGGGCGCTTGAGCTGGCCTGCGCGGAGGGCCACTTCACGCGGCAGCTGGCGCCGCGAGTCGGCCATTTGACCGCAACTGACATCTCCAGCGTAGCCGTCGAGCGGGCGCGCGCGCGATGCAGCGGTCAGCCGAATGTCGACTTCGGCGTACTGGATTTCTCCGCGGAAACGCTTCCGGGCAAGATGGATCTGATCGTCTGTTCGGAAGTGCTCTACTACCTGGACGATCTCGCTGAGTTGCGGCGCATCGCCAAGAAATTTGTTGAGGCGTTGAAGCCTGGCGGCAGTCTCGTCAGCGCACACGCATTCGTGCTCCGAGACAATGTTGAGAGGACGGGCTTCGACTGGAACACATTCGGCGCACAAGCGATCTCGGAGACGCTGGCGGCGACCGAAGGGCTCTTCCTCGAGCGGTCGATCCAGACCGAGCTCTATCGCATAGACCGCTTCCGCCGCCTGTCACGGGACGGCGTGGCGACGGCCCCGGTGATTGATCATGTGCCAATCCACGCGCCCATCGGTGTTGGAGTCGCGCGAAATATTGTCTGGGGCGGGGCACGGGCCTTGCGCCGCGACGTCGCGCGTAGCGAGCGGCGGCAGCATGTCCCTGTCCTCATGTACCACGGCATCGCCGATGATGGTCCAGCCGCGCTCGCCCGTTTTCGGCTCACGCCCGCCGCATTCGACCGCCAGATGGCATGGCTGCGCGCCAATGGCTTTCACGCCATCACGTCCGAGGAGCTGGGATGGTCCATCGCCAACCGTGAACCTTTCGTTGGCCGCCCGGTGCTCATCACCTTCGATGACGGCTTCCAGAATTTTGCCGACCATGCCTGGCCGATCTTGCGCGCGAACGACCTGACCGCGGAAGTGTTCCTGGTAACGGACTTGGTAGGGGAAAGTGCACGGTGGGACATCGACAGCGGTCCGCCGACGCAGCTTATGGACGCTGGGACGGTGCGACGTCTCGCCGGCGAAGGTGCGTTCTTCGGAAGCCATCTGGCGACGCATCGCGCGATCGATGGTCTGTCGAGTTCTGATTTGGCCGCCGAGCTCCTGCGCTCTCGCATGTTCGTCGAACGGTGGACCGGTCGGCCGACCACGGCGTTCGCGGCACCCTTCTCTGTCACCGACCGACGGCTTGGCCGGCTGGCCAAGGAGTGCGGCTATCGGATCGGCTTCGGCGGCAAACACGGGCCGGCGGGCCTCGATTGCGATCCCATCGACCTTCCGCGCATCGAGGTTCGCGGGGATCGCTCGCTCGATGACTTTGTTGCACGTGTCGAGGCCGTGCTCGGATGAATTGTGAACAAACCGCTTCTGCTTTTTTATCGGTGTCCCGCCCGACTACCTTGTTCGCAAGTCTATTGAACGACCTGGGACACGGCTGACATCAACTCCTGCGGGTTTGGCGCCCCAAACATGTATCGCCCACCCTCTGGAACCTCCGTGAAGCTCCAGCGGACCACCCCCTGCCGGTCCAGCAGGAATTGACCGATCAGTTGTCCGTGTCCCGTTGCCATCATCTGCTGGTCGGCCTCGGTCACTTCGTATTGGTCCTTCTTGTCGAGGAATTCGCTGGCCGCAAAAGGATCCATGGGAGCGGGCAACTCGCCTGGTATGTCGACCCGCATATCCTTTGCCGCTGCCATCGAAACCTTGTACGGCCAGTTCGTGTCATCCTGGGTGAATTCGAGATTGGGCAGTCCAAAAGCACGATGCGAAGCGCGTTCAGGGTCGGAAGCCGCAAGCAGATTCGGCATCGGGTGGTAGCGGAAATAGAGACGCGCCCGTTCGATCGGCGTGTTGACCACCGTCAGGCTTTCCACCCCCTTTTCGCGCAGTTCCGGATCAAGCCGCGCCTGGGCGGCGATATGGCGTCGGCAAAACGCACAATGCAGACCTCGAAAAAGGCCAACCAGCACCGGTTTTTGTCCGCGGAAGTCGTCAAGCGCGATCTTGCCTTCCTGGGTTATGGCGTCGAGCACCACGTTCGGCGCACGATCGCCCGGTTGAAGCGGTACCAAGTCAATACGCGCGGACATTGTTCAACCTCCCACCCGGCTAGTCGAGAAAAGGCAGCACCACAAGCGCTTCCGGGTCTAGCCCGTGCTGGGCGCATATACCCTGCGCCAGGGAAAAGTAGCGTTCGGCCTCGGCCAAATTGTCGAGGTCGAGATTAAGCGTTGCCAGACCATCATAGCACGGAAACAGCAGTTGGGGTTCACTCGTTTCGCGCGCTACGTCCAGTGCTTCGTGGAACAAGCCAACCGCCAGTTCCGGACGACCGTTGCACTGGTGGATCTGCGCAAGCACGATCAACGGCACCGGCAGATGCTCGCGCTGGTCGAGTGCCCGGTCGATCTCGATGGCCTTCTCGGCAGCAGGCACGCCCTCCGTTGGGCAACGATCCGTGAAAGTACAACAAGCAACCGCCAGGTTCGCGAGGAGGCGCGCCTGAAAGCCCAAATCACCAATATGGCGCGCCACTTCAAGACCGCGCCGACAGACCTTTATCGCCTGTGCCGGATCGATGGTCGTGTAAAGCACGCCGAGATTGGTGTAGCCGCGGCAGGCCGTGCCCAGCAGACCGGCGGCTTCGGCCAATTCAATGCTACGCTCGATCTGGCGCACCGCTTCAAGGTTTCGCCCAAGGCGAGCCAGCGCGACAGCCTTGGTGTTGAGTGCCTCGGCGGTCACAAGAGTGGCGTCACGCCCTTCCTCGGAGACATGCTCCGTTGTCAGAGTGCGTACGCCATCCAGCGCCGCGTCTGCCCATTTTGCTGCGCGAGCGTGATCTCCGCTACGGAACGCCTGTCGGCCACGTTCTTGCCACAGCTGCGCCTGCTCGATCGGGGCATCCGCTCCTTCGAGCAGCGCTGCGGCTTCCGCATAGCGGGATTCTGCGTTGTCCCGCTTGCCGACGTCCCAGAGCAGCCGACCGATCTTGCGCAAAACTCGTGCCGACGCGACACGATTGCCTGATTCCCGATATGCCTGCAGCACCGTTTCGTAGTGCTGGTGCGCGACCTCGCGGCGGCCTACCGGGCCGCTCAAATCGGCAATGCGCTCCGCGATTGCCAATTTGAGCGGCATTTGCCCGATCGCGCCCAACGCAGTCAGCGCTCGCTCGTAGAAACGAAGGGCGTCGTCGTTGGCGTATATCATGCGAGCGCGATCGCCCGCCGCCTGCAAGTAATGCGCGCCTTTCTCCCGCTCCGCGCTCTGCGCGAAATGATGACCGAGCACGGTCAAATCCTCGAGCCGTTCCGGCTTGTCGCCACACAGCTGCTCCAAGGCGGCACCGACCCGCCCGTGGATATCGGTCCGGCGTTGCAACAGCAGATTCTGGTAGATCACGTCCTGCAGCAACGTTTGCGTAAAGCGGTAGCTTGGCGACGAGATCGAGCCTGATCCGGCGACCTCCTCGATGATTTCGGCATCGCAAAGCAGTTCGCAGCCGGCTTCCAAGCGGCCGGGTTCGGCTGTCACGGCTTTCAAAAGTGTGGCATCGAAGCGCGGGCCGATCACCGCGGCTTCCTGGGCCAACCGGCGCACCTCCTGGGGCAGCCGGTCGACCCGGGCAAGCAGCATTGCCTGGATAGTGGCGGGAATGCCGGTTGCGACTTCGCCTGCCGCAGTCCGCCATCGCTGGCCCTCGCGCATCAGCACACCGCGATCGATCAGGCCGCGAACGATCTCCTCTATAAAAAGCGGGTTGCCGCCGGCGCGCTCGAGGATCTGGTCGACAAGCCTGCCTGCGGACTTTACCCAGCTCTCACCGAACAGCGCCGCCAGCAGCCCGCGTCCGTCATCAGTGTTGAGCGGCGAAAGCCTGAGCGCTGTGTGACTGACCCGACTTGAGTCGAGCTGGTCGTTGTCCGGCGCCGGACGATGCGTGACCAGCAACATCAACCGCGTGCGTTCCAACCTGTCCATCACGAAACGCAGCGCCTCGAGCGACACGGCGTCGGCCCAGTGCAGATCTTCGACGACAATCAACAGCGGCGACAAGGCAAGCCGCCTTTCGATGATCGTGCGGACTGCGTAGAGGATTTGCCGCCGCAGCTGCTCGGGCTCGACATGCTGCAAGGTGGCATCGGGGTCGCCAAGGCCAAGCACATGGTAGAGCAAAGGCATCAGCCGCTTCGCCTCCTCGCCCTGCAGGCCGAGGTCGGTCAGCAAGCCTCCGAGCTTCGCCCGCATTTCATCCCCAGTATCGCTTTGCATCATCCCGGCAGCGCTGCGCACCACTGCGCCCAAGGCGCCAAAAGATTGTTCGCCCAGCGGTGAGCATGTGGCCTGCCGCACGGCGACGTTGCGAAAACGATCCTCGTCGCCGACGCGGGCGACGAATTCCTTCACCAGCCGCGATTTCCCAATACCGGCTTCTCCGACGAGGCGAACAAGTTGGGCCGAGCCGCCGCACGCCTGGTCAAGGCTGGCCAGCATTCTATGGAGCTCCGCACCACGACCTATGATCGGCGCGCTGAGGCCGAGCGCCTCGAGCCCACGCGCTGCACGCGGCAACGCAAGCGGTGCGTCCAGTCGATGGACGAGCACACTGCCTGCCTTGCCGCGAAGCACAACATCGCCCAGCGGCTCGAAAGAGAAGGCATGCCGGGTCAGCCTGTGAGTGAGTTCGCCTACCAGAACCTCACCCGGTGCGGCCAGCGATTGCAAGCGTTGCGCCGTATTCACGGTATCGCCGGTCACCGAATAAGATTTGGCGGTGCCGATGCCCAATCCGCCAGTAACGACCGGACCAGTGTTTATGCCGATGTGGAGCAACAGAGGCGAGCCGGAGTGGGGAGCGCTTTCGCCGAGCCGCGTCGTCCGGGCCATCATGTCGAGAGCGGCGCGAAGCGCACGTTCCGGATCGTCTTCATGCGCGACCGGCGCACCGAACAAGGCAAGCAATGCATCGCCGATGAATTTGTCGACGAAACCGCCAAAGTTTCGCACGGCTGCCGTCAATTCCTTGAACAGTTGGTTCTGCAGCGCTTGCATCACCTCGGGGTCGAGCTGCTCGCTGAGTGTCGTGAAGCCGCAAAGGTCGGCGAACAGGACCGTCACCGTCCTGCGATCGGCTTCAGAGACGGGATGGAACCCATCATCTTCGCTTTCGATGTTCGCGAGCAGCGACGGAGTTCGAGAAGGCGGCACAATGGTCCGGCTCGGTGTCGGAGCAGGCCGTTCGACGGCTTTTGCCGTCGCACCGACGCTTGCCCCACATTTCGGACAGAACTCGAAATCAGGTGCGCACAGGTAGCCGCAACTGGCGCATGGCACGGGCTGGCGCCTGCCACACTTCGGACAGAAAGCGAAACCGCCCTCGACCTCGAAACCGCAGCCCGAGCAGTCCATCGAGCAAGACCTCACTGGAGCCATGACGGCGTGATCTCGCCACGCACTTCACGGCCGGGTATTCAGACAAGAATGAACCGATAGTCGTCGGCCAGCAAGCGGCAGCGCAAATGGGGCATCGAGCGATCGGTCCAGGCCCGGTGGCAGAGCGCTGCCGACTCGCGCGTCTGCGTAGCCGTCGTCCACGAAAATTCCCTCTTAGCCTCCGCCTTCCTGCTATTATGGAGCCGAGGACACGTACCCATGAGCGAAAAGCGGAAGCTGGCCGCAATCCTCGCTGCAGATGTGGTTGGATACAGCCGGCTCGCGAGCGCGGACGAAGATCGTACTTTGGCGAGGTTGCGGGCACTGCGCAGCGACCTGATCGATCCGATCATCGCAGTCCACAACGGGCGGGTAATCAAGCGCACCGGGGATGGAGCGCTGGTCGAGTTCCGCAGCGTGGTGGATGCCGTGCGCTGCGCCGTTGAGGTTCAGAACGGCATGGTCGAGCGCAATGCCGGCGTGCCGCAGGACCGCCGCATCGAGTTCAGGATCGGCATCCATCTGGGCGATGTGGTCGAAGAGAGCGACGGCGACCTGATGGGCGACGGCGTCAACATCGCCTCGCGTTTGGAGGGCGTCGCGGCGCCCGGCGCCATCTGCCTGTCCGAGGATGCCTATCGCCAGGTCAAGGCGCGGCTCGACCTCTCGGTCAGCGATCTCGGCAGCACACAGCTCAAGAACATCGCCGAGCCGATCCGGGTCTATTCGCTGCAAGTCGGCAGCGCCGGGACCAAGCCGGCCGCGACCCCGGAAATCGCGGCAAGCCGGCCCGCGACGGCAGCGCCGCCGAAACTGTCGATCGCCGTCCTGCCGTTCGCCAACATGAGCGGTGACGCCGAACAGGATTACTTCGCCGACGGCATTTCTGAGGACATCATCACGGCGCTGTCCAAACTGTCGCAGCTCTTCGTCATCGCACGCAATTCGTCGTTCACCTTCAAGGGGCAGAACGTCCATGTGCAGGAGGTGGGCTCGAAGCTCGGCGTGCGGCATGTACTTGAGGGCAGCGTACGCAAGTCGGGGAACAGGGTGCGCATCACCGCGCAGCTCATCGATGCAACCTCGGGCGGTCACCTTTGGGCGGAGCGGTTCGATCGGGACCTGACCGATATATTCGCCGTGCAGGACGACGTGACGCAGCAGATCGTCGGAGCGTTGGCGCTCAATCTCACCGAAGGCGACCGTCAGCGGCTGGCGCCCGAGTATGCGCGCAACACGCAGGCGTATGACTATTTCATGCGGGGCCGGGAGCTGTGGCACCGGCTGACGAAGGAGACGAACGTCGCAGCCCGCGACCTCTTGCAACGTGCGATCGAACTGGACCCGAAGTTTGCCTCTGCCCACGCCTTCCTCGCCCTCACGCACGGGCTCGATTACCTGAACAGGTGGAGTGCGTCGCCGCCGGAATCGATGGCGCAAGCGGAAGAGGCTGCAACGCGAGCGGTAACGCTGGATGACAGCGATCCCTGGGCGCACTGGGCACTGGCTATCGTGAAGCTGTATACACGACGGCACGATGAAGCCATCAACGAGGCCGAGCACGCGATAGCTCTCAATCCGAACTTCGCCGAAGGGCACGTGATCCTCGGCGAGGCGCTGCACTATTCGGGCAGATCCGTAGAGGCGCTCGAGAGTTACGCCCGGGGCAAGACCTTGAATCCATACTTTCCGGATGTGCTTCTGCATTTCCAGGCTTTGGCATCGTTTCAACTCGGAAGGTACGAAGAGGCCGTTGACCTCTTGCTGCAGCGGCTGGCTCGCAACGCTGTCACCGATGTCTCGCGCGCGCTTCTGGCCGCCAGCTACGGCCATCTGGGCCGTTTCGCCGAGGCCCGCGAGGCATGGCAGGAGGTGCTTCGCGTCAATCCCGACTATTCGCTGGACTACCGACGCAAGGTCTTGCCCTACAAGAACCCTGCCGATTTCGAACTCATCGTGGACGGGCTCCGCAAGGCCGGTATCGTGCAGTGACAGATGGGGCCATGTCAGGTCAGGCCTTGAACTGCGTTCATTCACGAATGGACTCTCCGCGAATAAAACCGGAAGCGAAGCTCAGGTCGCCTTGATCTCTGCCTGGCCGATCTTGCGCCATCGGGCGTCTTCCCGAACCAGTTTCAGGTCGTCGGTCGTCTCGGCAAATGTTTGCAAGCGATACTGCCGCAGTAGATTCGGGAAGAGCGCCCCTTGCGGCAGGCCGGCAAGCTGCTCGCGGACCGAGATCTTTTCATCGATGACCCGCACGCCCCAGGCATTTTCCCGAACCTGCAGCTCCTGAGCCAGATCGCGCTCTTCCGGCGCGTTCTCGTCAAGCGCGGCCAGCAGGATCGAGTGGAAAAGCGCCACATAGCCAATCTGTCTCAGGCCGCCCACAACCCGCACGCGCGGCAATATGGCGAGCACGAGGAACGTGAGGAACAAGTTCGGCAGCAGCACGCCTTCCAGTAGCGCCTGCTTGAGATGCGTTCGCTCGAACGGGATGGAAAGACCATGCCGCCTGTCGGGCTCGATCAGGTGGCCGTTCTCAAGGACGAGCTTGCGCACGCGCTCGTCGCGGATGCCCCAGAAATAGGCTGTGGCATTGGGCAGGAATCTGCCAAATGGTCTCGCTGCGGTCTCTTGCAGGGCACGTTCGAGACGCTTGCGCCTCGCGGGCTCAAAGAGCAGCTTGGAAAGAAGGCTGCCGTCATATTCCAGATGCCGAGCCATGGCGGCCGCGGCCAGCCGATCATCGATGAAAACCGGCTTGGCCATGCTGGAACAGTCCCAATTGGCGACCAGATCCTCGTTGAGGGCTGTCACCGCGTCGGCCGCGGTTGCAAACATCTTGTCCCGGCTGGCAAGCAGTGTGCCCAGCCAGCGGCTGGCATCCGTTTCATCACCCACCGCTTCGAGCGCGCGTTTGTTGAGGAAGACGGGACCGGCCGCGCAGGCGCTTTTGCGGCAAAGCTTGTGGCGTCCCATGCCAAACAGGTTGACCTTGTCGTCGCCGACATCGAGCCATCCGGGCCCCTCCCGGCCGATTGTCTCCATGGTCATCGTCGTTCCCATGAAGCAGAAGAAGGCCGAGAGCCCGCTTTCGACCGCGCCGAGCCAGGCAAGCAGCAGGGCGTCGAAGGTGATCCGGTCCATCAGAAGCAGACAGTGCAGGCCGGACTGAATGACCGGTCTGTGCTCGAACGCTTCGAGGGCCTTGCCGACCTCTTCAGGCTGCATGATCGCACCAAGACGCCGATGCAGCACGTCGCGCAGGATCGAGCGGGCAGCGATCGCCGGGTCCGATGCAGGCCTTGCCACCGGCCGCCACAGATGGCGGGCATAATCGGAAACCGGTGCGTTCCAGTTCTGCTCGATGTCACGCACGACCTCCGGGCAGAGCAGCGACAGCACAGCCAGAATTTCCACTGGAGGCGTGGGGATTGGGTCAGCCACGGCGGTCATCTGTCCCGTCTGGCGGCTCGCGGTGCAAACGCCAAGGGAGACCAGACTTCCTGAATGCCGGCCCACACATGGATCGTCAACTCGATCAGAACCGTGTGAGATGAAATTATCCTACAGAGTTCTCCATCGGCAACCACCAGTTCGCCAACTCGGCTTGATTTGTAGATCGGCTAAACAGTTATGACCGAACAGCGGATTTCAGAATCGCAGCCGGGCCATGCTGAGGAGGTCGTGGTACTGGCCCTCGGTAAAACCGGCCTTCACATGCCGACCTTCGACCTCGAAGCCGTGGCTTTTGTAGAGGCGCATGGCCGGTTCGTTGTCGGCATAGACGGTCAATTCGACCCGCTTCAGAGCGCGCCAGTTGTCGGCCACGTCGAGCAGCGCGCCAAGTATGGCAGAGCCGATGCCTTTGCCGACAAAGGCATCGTCAAGACCCATATTGATCTCGCCGATATGCGAACGGCGCGGCGAGCCCTGCACGACCAGGCTGCCATGGCCGACGACCCTGCCCTCCACCTCCGCAACGATCCAGGTGGTTTCCTGGCCGGACTTGGCGATGCGCCGCTCTACCTGCTCCACCATCTCGAAAGGCATCCTGAGCGTGCCCCAGCGGAAGCCCGGCATGTTGAAGATGGCGCAAAGCGCCTCCGCATCGCTTAGCCGAACGGATCGGAGCTGCGGCTGGATTTTCTCGGAGGATGGCGAGGTTGTGCTGGTCATAACGTTCCCGGCGATGGCAATCGGCACGGTACGATGCACCCTACGTCACCTGAAAATCCAGCCGTCTCTAGAACCTATGATGCCGATTGCGAGCTAAAATACTGAGTGGCGGCGAAAAGTTTGAAGACGCCGCTGATGCCGATCCAGGCGAAAAGGGCGAGCCAGCACAATGTCCCGGTCGCCGTCCAGTCGATCCGGTTCACCGCAGCGTCGGTGATGACGAGTCCAACAATGGCAAGCAGGCCAACCAGCAACTGCGCCAAGCCCAGCACCAGCAGTTCCTCGCGCGGCGCGCTTCTCCAGACGACATATATGCCACCCGCCCCCGCGAGGAAGATGGCGCTGTAGACCTGAGCGTGGAAGCCATCGACCGGCCATGGCCAGAAGCTGCCGAATGTCAGGGGGAACAGCAAAAGGCCGACGCCATAGAGCCCAAGGACTGCCAATTCCACCGGCATGTAGCCGCGCCATGCGGGCTGTAAGGTCACGCCTTTTGCAGAAGGACGGGCCCTGGCCCGCCACAAGAACAGCCCGGATGCCGCGACCGAACCAAGATAGACCAGAAACCAGAGCCAGGGCGCTTTGCGCCCGAAGTTGAAATAGCCGAGATTGATGAACGACGCCACCGACACGATGACGGTGAAGATGAGCGCCATGACGAGCACGAGCCTGCCGGGCGACCAGCGATTCCAGAACAGCAGCGCCGCCATCACGACCATTTCGGCGGTGTAGAAGCCACCAAGGAAGCGGGCATTGAACGGGGTGACGGCCCACGGCCAGCGCGGCTTGACCAGCACGGGCGCGAAGAACAGGCCGGCGCCTACGGTCAGGACGATAATGACCACCAAGGAAAAGAGGCGCAGGGTGCCGGGAAACGGCGGATTGTCGGATGTCGGCATCGGGTAGCCCGCATAGATAAATGCCCATGGATCATCATAGTGCCGGTTGCGGCCGGCGAAAATCCACCAAACGGACTTGAGGTATCGCCCGGCTTGTCTATTCGAATGGCCGTAGGGTCGGTTTCGAAGTAAAATGGCGCAGTCGGACCAGGACCGGTCCGGTCAACACGTTTCGGCGGCGCATTTCTTCCGGAGCCTGCACGATGAACGAAGCTCAGGATCTGTTCTCGCTTCTGCGGCAATCGACCGATGTCGATCCGCGGGCAATCGATGCGATCAAGCGAACCATCGCGGAGGGCAAGGACCGCGAGCTTTGCCGCATCAATGCTCTAGCCTTCGCCAGCAAGCATGGCCTCGATGTGGAACGCGCCATAGGCGCCTTTCTGCATGCGGCGCGCGTGGGCCTCTTCGACATTTCCTGGAATGTTCTATGCCCCGGCTGTGGCGGCGTGCTCGACAGCAACGCCACGCTCAAAACCCTGCAGAAGGACGAATATACCTGCGCGCTGTGTTCCGAAGGCTATTCACCGACCCTCGACGAGATGGTCGAGGTGACATTCACGGTCAGTCCTCGCGTGCGCAAGATTGCCGCCCACAATCCACACGAACTGCCGTTGGTGGAATATTTCCGCCAGATCTACTGGGCGTCCGGCGTCGACCTGCCGGAAGAGGATTTCGCCAAGACGATGGAAGCGTTCTCGCTGGAGGATATCGAGCTTGCGCCAGGTGAAAAGGCTGTTCTGCCCGTACAGCTTCCGTCCGAATTCATCATCGTCTTCGAGCCGGTCACCCATTCAGTGCAGTTCATCGACGTCAAGGGCGAACCGACAAGAGAGCGACGAAGCCTCTCATTGGTCTTCGACCGCGAGCATGTCCAGAACCAGACGCTGGAGATGCAACCCGGCCCGTTGCGCATTTCGCTGGAAAACAGGACCGACACCCGCGTGCTGCCGACGGTCTTCATCGCCGGCCAGGAATTGCATGATCTCCTGGGCAAACGCCGGCCGTTCCTGACAGCCAAGCGCCTGCTCACCAACCAGACGTTCCGCGATCTTTATCGCACGGATACGCTCGACATCAACCAGCGCCTGAAGATCACTAGCCTCACCTTCCTGTTCACCGACCTGCGTGGATCGACCGAGCTTTACGAGCGGGTGGGCGATCTTTCAGCCTTCGATCTCGTGCGCGTGCATTTTCAGGTTCTGCACGAGATCGTCGCGTCGGAGGCAGGCGCGGTGGTGAAGACGATCGGCGATGCGGTGATGGCGACCTTCGCGACGCCGGATCGTGCGATTGCGGCGGCCCTGAGGATGCGCGATGCCATGCGTGCGCTCAATGAGAAGAGCGGGCGCGAGGATCTGCTGCTCAAGATCGGAGTCCATGCCGGCCCGTGCATTGCTGTGTCTATGAACGAGCGACAGGACTATTTCGGCCAGACGGTCAACATTGCTTCGCGGGTCCAGAACCTTGCCAACGCACAGGCGATCTTCGCCACGCGCGCGGTGGTCGACGACAATCTCACCGCCGATCTGTTGCACAGGAACGCGCTGACGCCCGTGCCACACGAGGTCTCGCTGCGCGGCATCGAGAGGGAGATAGCGGTATACACGATCCCCTGAAGACTTGGGCCGTTTCGGCCCTCAGACGCGCCTGCAGACAAAATAGCGATTGGCGGGTACCGAAGGCGGCAGTGGAAGGCTTTGCAACTGCGGGTGATCGAGCGGCGTGCCGCTGACCGCAATGCCTCCGACGCGAAGCAGGCGCGCGGTCAGTTCGGGGAGCCAGGTGGAGGTCACTGCATCGCGATCTTCATAGCCGGTGCCGATGTCGGCATGAACAAGAGCGGCCTCGATGCCGATGAACCTGCTCGCCGTCTCGCGGATTTCGCCGAGCACGAGGTTTTCAGCTTCGGGAATTGAGCTGGCGTGTGCGGCAAGTGCGCGGTCGAACGCCACGATCCGTCGGCCGGGCAGACGCTCGCGCAGATGGTGGAAGGTCCGGCCATTGCCGAGGCCGAGCTCAAGGATGGGACCCTCGATCTTCGCCACCTCCGCGCAGACTTGATCGAGAATGTCGCGCTGTGCCGTCAGCCTGCGGATGAAACTTTCGAGGCGACTCATATGCGTCTGTGTGTCCTGAACCAGCTCAAGAGACCGGCAATGCCCGCGATACCAGGATGAAACCCGAGCAACGTGTTAGCCCGATCCGGCGTCGCCGCATATAGAGGCGAACGTTCAACACAGCAACAACCGAACAGGCCCCCGACGAACCGGGCGGAGTCTGCGCCTTGAAGCGCGGCGGACTGGCGATGTCACTTGTAAGGGTCCGCAGCGTCCCGCAAGCCGTCGCCGAGGAAGTTGAACGCCAGAATGACGAGAATGACGGGGAGGATCGGCAAAAGTAGCCATGGATAAAACGCGATCACGCTGACGCTGCGCGCCTCGGTGAGCAGGATGCCCCAACTGGTTATCGGTGCCCGCAGCCCGAGCCCGAGGAAGCTCAGCGCCGTCTCGCCCAGGATCATGCCGGGTATGGAGATCGTCGCCGTCGCGATCAGATGCGACATGAAGCCCGGAATGAGGTGCCGCCGGATAATGCGGCCGCTGCTGGCGCCCATCAATTGCGCGGCCAGAACGTAATCCTCCTCTCGCAACGCTAAAAGCTTTGAACGCACGGCCCGCGCCAATCCGGTCCAGTCGAGCAGCCCGAGGATGACGGTGATGCCGAAATAGATCAGGATCGGACTCCAAGTTATCGGCATGATCGCCGCCAGAGCCAGCCATAGCGGAATGCTGGGGATCGATTGCAGAACTTCGATTATCCGTTGAACGATCAGGTCGAAGATGCCGCCGTGATAGCCGGCCAGTCCGCCGATGACTATGCCGAGCAGGAAGCTGAAACTGATGCCGACGAGGCCGATCGTCAGTGAAATGCGTGCACCATAGATGATGCGCGAGAGCACATCGCGCCCCAGCCTGTCAGTGCCGGCCAGGAAGAGCTGGCCGTTTTCGGCAGGGCAGACAAAATGCCTGTCACCTTCGATCAGGCCCCAGAACCGGTAGCTGTCGCCCTCGCAGAAGAAGCGGATCCGCTGAACATCGTCCTGTTGGTCGATGTAGTTCCGCTTCAGCGTGTCCATATCCAGCTTCATCTGGCGGCCATAGACGAACGGCCCGACGAACTGGCCGTTGTGGAACAGGTGCACCCGCTGCGGCGGCGCATAGATGTAGTCCATGTTGCGCGTGTGCAGATTGTAGGGCGCCAGGAACTCGCAGATCAGTATCGCGAAATAGAGCACCGCCAGGAATATGCCGGATACAAGAGCAAGCCGGTGCCGTCGAAATTTCCACCACATCAGCCGCAACTGCGACGCCTGAAAGACCCTCGACTGCTCCGGCGTCATCGCCTCGACCGACTGCAGGTCAAAGGGCGCGATGGAAACATAGTGTTGCAGCGGAGCACCCGGAGCGGGAAGTGGCGATTGCGTGTTCATTTGGTACTGCCGCCCTGCAAACGAATTCGTGGATCAAGCAGTGCCAGCGCCAGATCGGAAATCAGCACGCCGATGACCGTCAGGAAGGCGAGGAACATCAGGAACGACCCTGCCAGATACATGTCCTGGCTTTGCAGCGCCTTGATCAGCATCGGCCCGGTCGTTTCCAAAGACAGCACGATCGCCGTGATTTCAGCACCGGAAATGATGGCCGGCAGGATAGAGCCGATGTCCGAAATGAAGAAATTGAGCGCCATGCGCAGCGGGTATTTGACCAGGGTCCTGAAGGGATGAAGGCCCTTGGCGCGCGCCGTCACGACATATTGCTTGTGAAGCTCATCGAGCAGATTGGCGCGCAGCCGCCGGATCATGCTTGCCGTGCCCCCGGTGCCGATGATCAAGACCGGGATCCAGAGATGGGCGAGGATCGACTTCGCCTTGGCCCAGCTCATCGGCTCGCCGAGATATTGCTGGTCCATGAGATGGCCGACGGACGTGCCGAACCAGATGTTGGCGAAATACATCAGGATCAGCGCCAGCATGAAGTTCGGGATGGCAAGGCCGAGAAGGCCGAAGAAAGTCAGCCCATAGTCGCCCCAGCTGTATTGATGCGTGGCGGAGTACATGCCGATTGGAAAGGCGATGAGCCAAGTGAAGAGGATCGTGACGAAGGAAACCAGCACGGTCAGCCACATTCGGTCCCCGATCACGTCGCGAACCGGCAGCTCATATTCGAAGGAATAGCCGAAATCGCCGTGCAGCATCCCGCCAACCCAGTAGAAGTAGCGAATGACCGGCGGCTTGTCGAAACCGTAGTCCTTCCGCATCATCTCGATGCGGTCGGAATCCACCGCCTCGCCCTGAGCCCGAAGCTCGGCAACATAGCTGTCGAAATAGTCGCCTGGGGGAAGTTCGATGATCGTGAACACAAGCGCCGATATGATCAGCAGCGTTGGGACCATTACGGCAAGGCGCCAGACAATATATCGAAGCACGCTCAGGACTCTCCAAGCCAGAATGTATCGGGCATGTAGACACCGAAATAGGCGGTCGGGTCGTAGCCGTAGAGCGCCTTGTCAGGCAGATTGCGCAGCCGCGAGGAGGCCAGAACCGGCTGATATGTTCCGTTCACCGTGCCGATCGAAAACACCTGATCGGTGTAGATCGACAGCATTGAATTCCAGATTTCAGCGCGCTCCGTGGCTTCGGTCGATGCGTTCCAGCGCTTGAGTAAGGTCATCAACTCGACCACAGGCGGAAGATCGGGCGCCTCGCCGAGCCTGCCACGAGACAAGTAGTGAGCACCCCAGAGCGGCCATTGCAGTTGGTCGTCAATGGTGGGGGCCAGCTGGTACGGGTTCATGTCGGCGGTCGGCACGCCATTGTCGATGCCCGACCACATCGACATCATGATCTGGCCGCCAAGCGCGCGACTGCGAAAGATGTCGCGCTGCGAAGTCCGGATGAACAGGGCGATACCGATCTGGCGCCAGTGATCGCTGATGAGCTCGAGCGCATCCGTTTCCAGCGTGCTTTCGCCGGCCGTTTCCACGACGATCTGCGCCGGGCGTCCATCGGGAAGTATCCGCAGGCCGTCATCGTCACGCGCCTGAAGCCCGACCTCGTCGAGCAGGGCATTGGCCTGATCAGGATCGTAGGTGACCCAGGCTTTCGCGAATTCGGGCCGGTAGAGCGGGCTCTCCGGCAGGACCGTATCGGCACTTTCCTGCGCCAATCCATAGAACACAGCCATATTGATCTCGCGCCTGTGCACAGCGAGCGAAAGTGCACGACGCACGCGCACGTCGCGAAAAAGGCCACGCCAGACCTGGTCGGCACAATTCAGATTGGGCAGCAGCGCCAGTCGCGAACCCTGTGTGCGTTTCCAGAGATGCATCTTGACCGGGTAGCGCTTCTCCGCGTCCTTCAGGAAGGAGTAATCGCTGAAATCAATTCCCATGCATTGCAGGTCGCTCTCGCCCGCGCCGGTCTTGGCGGAAATAATCGCCGACGAGCTCACATTCATGACAATCCGGTCAACATAGGGTAGTTGCCGGCCATTCTCGTCTATGCGGTGAAAGAACGGATTGCGCTCGAAGACGAACTGCTCAGCCGGCGGCTTGGTCCGGTTCCGCCAGGGATCGAGCGTCGGCAGTTCCGGGTTCTCCGGGCGATACTGCCGCGACATGCGGATATGCAAGAGCGTCCATTTCTTGGCCCTGTTCTCCTCCATCAGGCCGGCGAGCCGGAATGGATCCTGGTATTTCTTGTGGAACTGCTTGAGATAGGCGGCCGGCAGAACAAGCGATAACGGCGAAGCAGCCGCGAGCTTGGGCAGGAAGTCGGGATTTGGCGCATCCCAACTATAACGGACCGTCAACGCATCGACGATCTCGAAGCGTGGCGGCTTGCCGTCGGCCAGCAGGGCCGGTGCGAGCCCGCCTTGCGAAAGTTCGTCGTTCAGCCAGACATCTTCCCAGCAATAGCGAAAGTCCTCCGGCGTCAGCAGGCTACCGTCAGACCATTTATGTCCTTCCCGTATCTTGAAAGTGAAGACGCGATCGTCTGCTACCTCGAAATTTTCAAGAATGTCGGCTTGCAAGTTGAGCTTTTGGTCATAGCCGACCAGGCGAGCATATCCGTAGATCGTCATCATCCGGATATCTTTCTGACTGCCGATGATCGTGCGCAGCGTGCCGCCATACTGGCCGGGCTGCCGCCCCATCGCAGCGAGATTCAACACGCGCGGGTTCTTGGGCAAGCGCTCGGAGAGTGCCGGCAGCGCCAGGGCCTTCAGCAGCGGCTGAAGAAACTCCGGCTCCAGATCGCCTGCGTGCAATGTGCCCGGCAAAACCGCCGAAGCCATGAGTCCGAGGACGGTGCGCCGGCTGATCAATGGCGTAGCTCGCTGACATCGGCCGAACGTCGGGCCAACACGAGGTGGCCGCCACCAAGATCGAGCGGCGACAATACATCCTCGTCGCCCTCGTCGCGGAATTGCGGTCCCCATGCGCTGGTGTCGGAAGCGCCGCTGAGCTTCAGCGTCGTGAAATCCATCGGCCTGTCGAGGTCGGGGAAAGGTACTGCGGCGACAAGTGAGCGCGTGTAGGGGTGGATCGGTTTCCTCAGCAGAGTTTCGCGTGGCGCAAGCTCGACGATACGCCCGCCGCACATCACTGCGATTCGGTCTGCCATGTAGTCCACCACCGCCAGATTGTGCGATATGAACAGGTAGGTCAGGCCCAGTTCCTTCTGCAGGTCCTTCAGCAGGTTCAAGATCTGCGCCTGGACAGAGACGTCGAGCGCCGAAACCGGCTCGTCGCAGATCAGCAGTTCAGGGCCCAGCGCCAACGCGCGCGCGATGCCGATACGCTGACGCTGCCCGCCGGAGAAACTGTGGGGATAGCGCTTGATGAAGCGCGGATCGAGCCCGATCGCCTGCATCAGGCTTTTGACAGTGGCGAGTCGGGACGCGGCATCGCCACGTTGATGGATCTCCAGCGGCTCGCTCAGGATGTTCTCCACTGTCATGCGAGGTGACAGCGATGAAACCGGATCCTGGAAGACCATCTGGATTTTGGCGCGCAGCATGCGCAGGGCGTCTCCCTCGCCTTGCAAGACGTCGATCGCTCCATCGCGGCCGTTGAACGTCACAGAGCCGCCGCTAGGGGTGATAGCCCGCATAAGGATCTTGCTGACCGTGGTTTTGCCGGAGCCGCTTTCGCCGACCAGCCCCAGGCACTCGCCGCGCCTGATATCGAAGCTCACGCCGCCCACGGCGCGAACCGTGGTTTGGTGATCCCCGCCAAACAATCCGGACTTGCGGATTGTGAAGGTCTTTTTCAGATCCCTGACCGACAACAGGATATCGTCTGGCCCCTTCGACGGCGGCGCCGTCTGCTTGCCGAGCAGGTTCTCGACATTCACCGGCACCTCGCGCAGCGCCTTTAGCCTTTCGCCAGGCTTCAGGTCGAAATGCGGAACGGCTGCCATCAGGCCCTTCAGGTAGGGGTGACCTGGTCGGCGGAATATCGCCTCGACAGGTCCCGCTTCCATGATCTCGCCATGGTACATGACCACGACCTCGTCGGCGACGTTGGCGACCACGCCGAGGTCGTGGGTGATCAGCAACATCGCCATGTTCAGCTTGGTCTGAAGGCCGCGCAGCAAATGTAGGATTTGCGCCTGGATGGTGACGTCCAACGCCGTCGTCGGCTCGTCGGCGATCAACAGGGCGGGCCGGCAGATAAGCGCCATGGCGATCATGGCGCGCTGACGCAATCCTCCTGAAAGCTCAAAGGGATACATATCATAGGCGCGTTTGGGACTCGGAAAGCCGACAAGACCGAGCATTTCCTCGGTCCGCGCCTTGCGCTCCGCCCGAGCCATGGGGGTATGAATCTGCAAGGATTCGCTGACCTGGTTGCCGATCGTGTGCAGCGGCGACAGCGATGTCATCGGCTCCTGAAAGATCTTGCCGATGCGGCTGCCTCTCAATGCCCGGATTTCGGGTCCATCACGTGGCATCTTCAGGATATCTTGCGTGGTGCCGGGCCTTTCGGGATCGGAGAACAGGATACGGCCGCGAACATGGGCTGATCCCGGCAGAATGCCCATCACTGCCTGGCTGAGAACCGATTTTCCGGAGCCGGACTCGCCCACAAGCGCGGTAACCTTGCCGGGCAGGACGCGAAGATTTGCGCGCCTGACGGCATGCAACGGTCCCCCGATGATGGCAAAAGAGATGCCAACATCCTCGATCCGCAGCAGATCAACACCCGAATTCATTCCACACCAGCCCCAATCTGGCAGGTTCGGAAGCGAGACTAACCTATTGCCAGCTTAGAGCAACTTGGATTCGGAAAGGTCGCCAGTGGAGGAACTGGCGACCGGACTGTCTACCGGAAACTTCGGATCAGGTCGTGGCGGTTACTGGAGCTTGCTCGGGTCGCCCGCCGACAGCCGCGCGGCATCGCGGTGAAGCAACATGACCTGCTCGGCGTCCGATCTTCGGTCATAAACCGGCTCCAGCGCACCGTCTTCATCGACTGCGAGAGCACCCGACAGATCGGGTGAGAGCACCGTCAGCTTCTGCTTGATGCCAGCCAGTTCCTCGCTGCCGAGCGTCAGCCAGTTGCTGGCGCCGCAATAGCTGGCGAAGTCCTTGCTGGCGAGAATGCTGTGCGGATATTTCTTGGTCAGTACCTGGAGACGCTGGACCTCGTTTACAGCCGAGCCGAAGACAGAGAATGTGAGCCGGTCGGTAAGCCCGACATTGCCGAACATCACATTGCCGACATGTAGACCGATACCAAATTTTATGTCGGTTAGCCCCTTTTCCTTTCTGCGCAGATTGAGATCCGTCACGCGCGCTGTGGCGCTGCGCGCTGCCGCAAGAGCAGCCTGGCAGGCGATCTCGGACTGCGAGCGATGCCTTTCGCAAGGGTAAACAGCGATGAAGCCATCCCCGATGAAACTCATGATCTGCCCACCTTTGCGATTGAAAGGTGCTGCAACGGCGTCGAAAAACTGGTTCAGCGTATCGATATAGATTTCACGGCCGGAGGTTTCGGCAAGCCTTGACGACCCGCGCATGTCGCCCATAACCAGCGCGGCCCGGATTGTATCGCCCTCGCCGCGCTTGATCTGACCGTCAAGCACGCGCCTGCCGGCGTCGCCGCCGAGATAAGTGGTCATCATGTTGTCGGCGAGCTTGGTGAGCACCGCCATCTTGGTTGCCATAGCGAGATGGTTCTGGATGCGCAGCAGCGCCGAAATCATGCTGTCGCTGAACCCTGCGGCACTGTCGGTGGACCAGGACCCCATCATGCCCTGACTGGCGTTGCCGTTGAAGGAATGCACGAAAGCCAAATAGTCGGTGACGCCTATAAGCCTGAGATCATCGAAAACAGGAAACTCTGATGGCAGCGACGGGTCGAGCCGGCGTCGCAGGTGGTCGAGCTTGTTGCTGAGCAGATGATAGTATGGGCTGGTCAGGAACCTGTCGGACGGCGCGCCGGGCTCATTGCGGAAGCTTTCGATTTCTAAGCCTCGGCCGCGAACCCAGGTGAAGCCAAGCGCATCATAAAGCGGATGAAGCATCGAAAAGCTCAAATGCACCCGCTTCAACGGCAGGCCGGCAGCAGCCAGCCGTTCGCAAAAGCCTTTTACCAATGTTTCCAGGTCGTTGCCGGCAAGTACCGATTGGTTCAGCCAATCGGCTACCTTATCCATGAGGATGGTGGAAATTTCTGCTTGCGTTGTGCTCATGCTATCTCGAAACTCCTCGAAGACGAGGCATTGTCCTTTGATCCGCCCACAACACAGTCCGCCAACGACCCCAAGAAGAGATCCCCGAAGTCAATGAAGCCAGCTTTGGCAGGAAAAGCCGGCGAAGAACTTCGCAACTGGCTGTCCGTGCGGGCGAGCGACAGGCTAACTGTATCTATTTACTCGCGGCATTATGTGTCGACGCTGCCGGCCGAGTGCAACCACGATCCTGACATCGAGCAAAGAATTCGCCGGCTCAGACCGCCGTCAGGCCTTTACCACCGTCTCTCGGGCTAGCCCGAGGCGGCCGAAAACATTGCGCGTGTCGACGATCAGAAGGGCGTGATCGGCGATCGCCTGATAGTCGATCGCGTCGTGGTCGGTTGCAACGACGACAGCATCGAAATCCTTCAAGGTCCCCTCGCTCAATTCGACAGACCGACGCCCCTTGATCGCCATATGCTCCCGTGTCGTCGGAATTTCTCTGACGTGCGGATCGTGGAATTCGGCCTTGCCGCCCCATTCCTCGATGAGTTCAATGAGCCGCAATGAAGGGCTCTCGCGGATGTCCGGAACATTCTTCTTATAGGCGAGCCCAATGATGAGAATGCGCGAGCGGCTGAGCGCCTTGCCGCAACGCCGGTCCAGCGCCCTGGCCAGTTCATCGACCACATGACGCGGCATAGCCGTGTTGATCTCTGCCGCCAGTTCGATGAAGCGGGTCGGCAGTTCGTATTCGCGCGCCTTCCACGTCAGGTAGAAAGGATCGATGGGGACGCAGTGCCCGCCAAGTCCGGGCCCAGGATAGAACGGCATGTAGCCGAAGGGCTTGCTCTTTGCCGCCTCGATCACCTCCCAGATGTCGATGCCCATCGCACCGAGCACGACCTTCAACTCGTTGACCAGGGCTATGTTGACCGAGCGAAAGATGTTTTCCGTCAGCTTGACCGCCTCGGCGGTCGCGGTGGTGGAAACCGGAACGACGGTCTCGACCACACCCTGGTAGAAAGCCTTCACGAGCGCCGCGGCTTCAATGCCGTCGCCTGCCACGACCTTGGGGATCGTCGCGACTTCAAAGCTGCGGTTGCCTGGATCCTCGCGTTCGGGCGAGAAGCCCAGGAAGAAGTCTACCTTCGACTGCAGGCCGGTTTGTTCCAGGATGGGCTTGATCACGTCGTCGGTGGTGCCGGGATAGGTGGTCGATTCCAGCACGACCAACTGGCCGAGACGCAGATGCTTCGCGATGGTGCCTGCCGTGTTCCTGACAAAGGAGAGGTCTGGCTCGCGGTTTTTCGTCAGCGGCGTCGGAACGCAGATGACGATGACATCGCAGGCGGCCAGTTCGGTAAAATCCGCAGTGGCGCGAAACCGTCCGCTCGCCACCTCGACGGCAAGGGCAGTGGACGTCACCGCCTCGATGTAGGATTGCCCGCTGTTCAGATTCTCGACCTTCTGGGCTTCAATGTCGAAGCCGAAAACCGGGAAGCCGGCGCGTGCTACCGCGACCGCCAGCGGCAATCCGACATAACCCAGTCCGATCACCCCGACTTGCGCGGTGCGCGTCGAAATCCGGTTCAGCAGACTGTCATATGTCGATCGTGAGGCGTCCAAAAATCTGTTTTCCTCAATGTGGACAGACTGCCCGCTTCCACGGCGAGGCTCATGTGGGCCCAACAACCCCGAGGCATATTGCGGAAAATGGATCTCCGCAAGCCGTCGTCAGGCCGACACCTTCGCCTTCAGGCTTGCGGCAGCCATCGCATAACCGCCGGCGGCGCCGTCGATGAAATGAACATGATCGCGCTGCAGCGGCGAGGCGACGAGGCACGTCATCAACGCCGATTGCTGGCGGTGCAGGCCATAGGTGCAAATGCCCGCCTCTTCGGCCTGCTGCAGCCGGTGCTCGATCCGCTGCAACAAATCCGCATCTACATCGATGGTCATCTTCAAGCCGTCATCGAACTTCCGGAAATCCGAATTGCTGGCCACGTCGCGTTTGTAGATCTTCGGATCGAACCTCCCGATCGTCCAGCCATATCGATCGGTCACAGCCGCAAGCGACAACAGGAACACTATCCACAGCTTCGACACCCACCGCCTTCCCGCCGGCGCGACGGCCCGGGCCTCGAGATCGAGGCCGGCGCGCGAAAAACCGTAGGCCGGCCCGTTCACCGGCACCGGATGGCCATCACGTTCCTGTCGACCGACAAGGGCGATGATGTCGGAAGCCAGAACCTGAAAACCGCGCACATCGCGCGAGGCGCCCGGAACGGCTATGATCGAGACGATTTCGCCATGCCGGGCTTCGATCGGGCTCCAGCGGCAGGAGAGACCGGTCAGATCCGGCCGCGCGTTGGCCGGCGCAGGATCGATCAGGTAGCGCCCCGCTTTCATCTCGGCTTCCGCCCAACTGCCGCCGCCGCCGGCAAACATGGCATAGAACACCGCTTCGGAGGCCCGGAACCTCGCTACCCGAACGTCGAGGCCTTGCGCTCTTATATCCGCTATCGGCACGATTGCGGCACGCAAGGTCAGGGCCAACTCGTCCGCCACCCATCGCTGGACGGCCGCCAGGGCGTTGCGCGTGATCTCCAGCGCCGAACTCGGAAACGCCACGAGCGCGCCGTCGCCGCCGAAGACAAAGGGAAGATCTTGCCGACCCAGCGCATTGAGCAGCGCCGAAATGACGCTGGCGCCGGCCATATTCACGGTTTTATAGCGCCCTGCCTCGATCGCCTTGGTCGAGCCGACGATGTCGGCGGTGGCCAGCGCCCAGCCATCGGGAAGCGGCCGATAGTTGTCGATGTCGGCAACGCTTTCGAACTTCGCGAACACCGGCAAGGAAGCGACGAACGGGTCGGACGCTGCGGCTGTTTCCATGAGCATGCAATAGCACATTCCACTGCTTGAAGGTGAAACTCGATCATGCTTCGAAATTGACTTGCGCAGGCTTTCCAATGATAGGCTCCGGCGATGCGAATTGCCTTCTACGCGCCGCTGAAGTCGCCCAATCATGCCGTTGCCTCTGGCGACCGTCAGATGGCACGGATGTTGATCAAGGCGCTTGAGCATGGAGGGCATCGCGTCGATCTGGCATCCGAATTGCGCTTCTATCTACGCGAACCGGAGTCGAAAAGTTTCGATGCGCTCAAGGTCGAAGCCCGAGAGGAAGTCGCGCGGCTGACAGAGCTTTGGCAGCGTGACGGCAAGCCCGACCTCTGGTTCTCCTATCATCTCTATTACAAGGCGCCCGACCTGATCGGGCCCGAGCTGGCGTCGGCCTTTGCCATCCCCTATGTGACCGCGGAAGCCTCCTATTCGAAGCGGCGCAACGTCGGTTTTTGGGCCGATATGCAAGCCTTGGTGGCGCGAGCCGTCGAACAGGCGGCGCTGAACATCTGCTTCACGCAAAGGGATCGTCGGGGACTGACAGACGCTCTTCCAGACGCCGTTTTCGGCATGCTTTCGCCCTTCATCGACACATCGGTATTCCGGGAACTGCCGGCGCGTGGTTGTCCGACGCGTCTCGTTACAGTCGCCATGATGCGACCGGGCGACAAGGTCGATAGCTATCGCATGCTCGCGCAAGCCCTCGCTCCGATCGGCCACCTGCCCTGGACCATGTCGGTCGTCGGAGACGGGCCTGCCCGTGACGAGGTCAAAGGGCAATTCGCCGGCCTTCCCGCCGACCGGATCGAATGGCTTGGCGCGATCGAGCCAGCCGCCGTGCCGGATGTCCTCTACAGTGGAGGGATTTACGTCTGGCCGGGTTGCGGCGAAGCTTATGGCGTTGCCTATCTTGAAGCACAGGCCGCCGGGCTTCCGGTGGTGGCGCAGGACATCGCCGGCGTGCCGGAGGTCGTGCGGGATGGCCAGACCGGATTTCTCACCCCGCCGGGCGATGTGGCGGCGTTCACGTCTGCCATCGAAAGGCTTCTGGTCCGTGGCGAGGAAAGAACCGTCATGGCCGGCAACGCCAGACGTTTCATCCTCGAAGAACGCTCCCTCGCTACTGCAGCGGCGCGTCTTTCCGAACTTCTTACGAAGATCGCGGTTGCATGACAGTCGATCAGATCTGGCAGCCCTTGGTGGAAGAACTGGCGTGCTGGCGACGGGCGGACCGCAAGGCGGAGTTCTGGTTGCGCGACGACGACGCTGTGGATCCGACGGCTGCGCTTGATCGGCTGCTGGAACTCACCCGCGCATTCGAGGTTCCACTCACTCTGGCCGTCATTCCGGCGCTGACTGACGAGAGGCTTGTCGTCCGGCTTGACGAGGCGCCGCATGCCTCGGTCGCCATCCATGGCTGGGCGCACCGAAACTATGCGCCGCAGGACCAGAAAAAGCAGGAACTCGGCGCGCATCGGCCACGCCAGGCGGTGCTCGATGATATGGCTCGCGGGCTGTCGCGCCTAACCGGGCTGCACGGCGCGCGTGCCGTTCCGATGCTGGTGCCACCCTGGAACAGAATCGACGCCGGCTTGGTATCGGAGCTTGGATCGGTAGGATTTGCGGCATTGTCGGTCTTTGGGCCGCCGAAGCCGGCCCCGGTGCCGGTCATCAACAGCAATGTCGACATCATCGATTGGCATGGCACGCGCGGCTGTCGCGATCATGGGCCCTTGGTTCAGGCCATCATTGCGCAATTGCGGCATGCATTCGACGGTGGCGAACCGGTCGGCCTGCTCACCCACCATCTCGTCCACGATGAATCGGCCTGGCTTTTTCTCGAACGGCTGTTCACAGTCGCCGCACAGACTGAAGCCTGCGCATGGCTTCCGATCAGGACATTGATCGGGCGTAGCGGCGGTAGAGCAATTCCAGGAAAAGTGTGAGCGATTTTCCTCCGAAATTGCATCAAAACAATAAGATAGAGCAAAATAGCTCAGCGCTTTTTGTGCAATAAAACTGGAAATTTGAGCGTCTGGCCGTCCCGCGCGGCAAAAGCGCCGGCAAACCTGGCTTTGGCCAGTTGCTCGATCTCGTCCAATTGGTCGTCGGTGCGTGTCGGATCGTGGTGGAACAGCCCAAGCCCTCGGGCACCGGCGGCCTCACAGAGTTTGACGCCCTGCTGCCATGTCGAGTGCCCGTTGCCACGGCGGTCTTCCATTTCGTCCTCGGTATAGGTGCAATCGTAGATGACGAGGTCGGCGTCTTCGATCAGGTCGAGCACCGCCTGATCCAGCTTACCCGGCTCGTGCTCAGTGTCTGTGATCACCGCCACGACGCGGCCGCCCCATTCGACGCGGTAGCCTATGCAGCCTCCGGGATGGTTGAGACTGCCGGTCCGGACGACCACTCCTTCGCGCGGCCTTAGAACGTCTCCGGATACGAAATCGCGGCAGTCGATGCTTGCCTTGCAGATGTCGAGCTTGGCCGGAAACCACGGCGGCCGCATGAATTCATCGACCATCTGACGGGTCGTCATGCGTCCCGCAAGATGGCCGGACCAAAGCCTGACCTTGACGCTCCGGTCATAGATCGGTTTGAAAGCCGGCAGCCCGATGATGTGATCGTAATGGCAATGGGTGAAAAACAGCTCGAAATCGGTCACGCCCGAGGCCCGAAACGCTCTGCCGGCAAGCCCTAGGCCAGAGCCGGCGTCGAACAGAAGCATATGCTTGCCGCATCGCATCTCAATGCAGCTCGTGTTGCCGCCATAGCGAGAGAATTCTGGTCCCGATACCGAAATGCTGCCGCGCACGCCCCAAAACCTGACCAGGAAATCCATGCTGCTCCTTCGCCCGTCGTGGCCAAACAACTGCTGCTAGGCGTTTCGTGCGTCGATCAGGTCCGCGGTCGTATGGCTTAGACGATCGGCAAGAACCCGCAATATCTCGATGGTCATCTCCGGGAACTCCTTCATAAGCCTCAGGAAATGATCCTTGCTGATTTTCAAGGCTTCCAGCGGACTTGCCGCTCTGACGGTGGCAGTGCGGGAGCTGTTGCACAAGATGGCGATCTCGCCAACGATCGAATTCGGCGCCAGTTCGGCAACTTTTATCGGCCCGCTGTCGGAATCGACCAGAACATCCGCGCTGCCTGAGAGGATGACATAGGCGGCGTCTCCCTCGTCGCCCTGCCGGAAAAGGATCTGGCCGGCGCTGTAGCTCACACGATCGGATGTGAACGCAAGCAGCTTGAGCTTTGTCGGTTCGATGCCGGAGAACAAGGGAACGCGTTGCAGCATTCCAACTTCATCCTTGAGCAGCATTGTCGCAAACCTTCTCAAAATTCGCGTTTGCCAGGCGCCGTATCCCGTGGCCTTGCAGCCAATTCCCACCGACAGAACGATCCCATCTCAATGCCCGTTGGTCTAAGACAGCAGTTCCTTGAAGATACCCTTCCCTGCCAAAAGTGTCTCGAGCGTTCCGTCTTCCACCAATTTACCCGAGTCGAAGACGATAACGCGATCGAACATCATCCCCATTGCCGGATTCGTCACGACCCACACAATTGCCGGCGAATGGCCGTCGCACCTGGCTTCGTCGAGCACGTTTCGCAGCACCTTGTCCTGCGCACGCTGGTCGAGCGCCGACAGCGGCCGGTTGAGAATGAGAAAATCGGGACGCTTGAGCAGGGCCCGGGCAACATCGAGCTTCTGCCGCTGTCCAGCGGTCAGCCGCCTGCCGCCGGCGCCGACGTTGAAGTCCAGGCCAACATCCAGAAGTTCGGCATAAAGCCCCAATTCGTCGAGAATGTCATAGACGATGGAGCGGATGCGATCCGGCGCGTCGGGATGGTTGTTGCCCACACGCCCGAACAGGACATTATCCATGACGCTGGCCGCGGCAATGTATTTGGCAGGATCATAACGTTCGATCGCATTTTGCAGCTCGGACGGCAGGGTTTCATAGAAACGGTTGCGTGCAGCGACGATCTTGCTCATCAGATCCTCGCTCAGCAGACCGAAGCGGTGCCGGGGCTCGATATAGGCAAAGCTCAGTGTAACGATCATGGCGCGATCGTTCTCCGAAACTGCCTCATAGGGCCGGTTCTTGAGCCGTTGCAACAAGGTTTCGTAGGCGGGTATCTCTTCGGCGCCCATGAAGGCGAGCTGCTGGAAGAACTGGTGATCGGGCGGCAGGTCGGCAAACAGCTCGATCGCCTGTTCGGCGATCTCCATGCCCATCTCGAAAAGCGTGCGGTCGAGGCCGGCTTGCCTCAGCACAGACGCAAAATAGGGATTGGCCGCTAGCGCCTTGTCGGCCAGTTCGGGGCCGGCGGCGGCGCCGAAGAGCAGGTTTTGGCCGATCGATGCTTCCTTGTTGTAGGCGCCTGGTTCGAAAGGAACCACCAGTCCGCTCAGCCCTTCCTGTTCCAGCCGGGTTCGAAGCGCCGCACGCAGTTCGACGATGCGCCTGGCGAGTTCCGTATGACGCGTCAGGTCAGCCGAGGAGCGCAAGCCAAGATCCAGAATGTCGCGCGACAGAAGAACCGCGTCGAGCACCCGGCGCACCGCCTCAAAAAGGTCGTGCGGGCCGGTGGCGCCGGCGGAAGCATAGTCGATCCAGTCGCTCCGGATATCGAGGTCCGAATTGCCCGACCGCCGCGCCTCGTGAATGTTCCAGCGCTGCTGGTCTGCCGCAGCACCCTCATAAGGCACTGATGTCAGCGGCGCATGCTTCAACCCGTAGAGCAGGTTATCGCGGAGGCTTGCATGGAACAGGAAAACATCCGACGAGGCGTAGGACATGCGCCGGCCGGTCACCGCTTCGGGAAGTTCAAGCAGGTCGTCGGCGCCCGAAGCGATCTTTCCGCTGTCCGGCCAGTTCAGCCGCGCGAAGGCTTCCGCAAGCGCCTCCGCTCCACCTGTTGCGGTGCTGACCAGCGCCACCGTCTCACCCGGCTTGACCTGGAGCGAGATCCGGTCGAGGAGCATTCCACCGCCATCGTCCGCTATGGACAGATTGATCGCCGACAGCGGGTTGGTCATCGGACCGGGAGCATCGATCGTCAACGCCCCAATTCTTGGCGCAATGAGACCCTCGACGGTGAATTGCTCAACGACCTGCTGGTATTTGACCTGGACATCCTGGCGAGCCTGATCCCAGTCGATCAGTTCCTTCATCGGTCCGGGCAGGTCCTTGTAGGCGCTGATCACGGCCACCAGCTGGCCGACGTCCAGCCGCCCCCGGATGACCAGGTAGCCACCGATCATGTAGAACAGAAAGGGCGTGAGCTGCGCCAGGAAATTGTTGAGGAACTTCACCATGAATTTCCATTGGTAAAGATCGAAGCGGATCTTGAAAATGAGGCCGAGCCGGGCAGCTATGTCGGCGCGCTCGTAGTTTGATGTGTCGTGGACGTGAACCGCGCCGATGCCGTCGACGATTTCGCCGACCCGGCCCGAGAGCGCGCGCGCCGTCAACTGCCGTTCGCGCCCGAGCACGATCAGCCGCCGCCGCATGCGCGGGATGAGGACGATCTGGATCACCACGATCACGACCGCAATCGTTCCGAGCCAGAAGTTTTGCACCATGATGAACAGCATGGCCGTCAGCGCCTGACCGCCGAGCAGCACCGGCTGCAGGAAGGCATCGCCGATGAAGCCCCCCAGCGGCTCCACCTCGTCTTTCACCATGGTCGCCACTTCGGCGGATTTCACGCGTTTGAAGTAAATCGGCGGAAACCGCAGCACGCGATCGATCAGATCGAAACGGATACGCCGCAGCATGCGCTCGCCAAGTCGGCCTTTGTATGTGTTGATGTAGAGTTTGAACAGGCCGTTGATGATGACTAGCAAAAGGAAAACAATACTCAGCGCAAACAGCGTCTCCGTGCGGTCGAGCTGAAAGCCGGAGAAGAACTGCACCTCACCAATGAATGGCAGGTCATAGTGCAGCCTCATGAACGGCTGGGTCGCACCGGGTTCTCCGAAACCCTTACCTTGGATGGGGCCGTTGACGATCAGCTTCGGCAGATCGAAGGATATGAAATACGGGATCATCGAAAGCACGACGATCATCAATATCCAGACCTGCTGCTTCTTGGTGTGCGTCCAGATATAGCGGGCTAAACTGGGTTCCATCCGACCGTGGACCGTTCAATTGCAAGGCTGCACGACATAGAAGCACCTGCTGGCTAGTGGCGCATCGGCAATTTCTTCGTCGCCAACGACATGCTTCGAGCCACAGTGCACCGTGATTGTCCTGCGCTCAACGATGAAAGGACGCTGCGAGGCGGCGCGATCCAGTTCAGGCGCATGGTCGATGACCGCAACACGGGCATTGTTGATTAGCGAAGAAAGCAGCTGGCCAAACGATTGACGGCTGCCGTGGCGTTTTGGCGAACGGCCGCCACAGCTGCGCTGCTGATGCTGGCGCATGAACGCCGATGGTCCGGACTGATGCGACAGCCCCTCTCCGGCACGGGGCAATGGCGAAGCGGCGTGCAGCATGATCAACGTCCGCGAACCAACCAGCCTTGCCGGGGCAAGATTGCGTTGTGTCGCCCGAAATCCCAACCTACAAGACGAGTATGATGGATGTCACGCAACCACGCAATGCGGGCATGGACGGGCACGAACAGGCCTTGGACCTCACGCGGGGAATTGCCGCCTATGTCAACCACCCTCTCGTGGCAGGGCTGGCGCGCGTCATCGCCAGGCATCCGCAGGCCGATATCGCCAACGCCTTCAACCACAAGCAGGTCGCCTGCAAGATGTGGGCACTCGACAAGCTGTTCGATAGCTGCGGCGGCCGGTTCGGGCGCATATGGGTTCTGGGTGGATGGTACGGCGTATTGCCGGCAATGCTTTTCAACGATGCTCGCTTCGACATCGGAGCGATTGATAGCATCGACATCGATCCTGAAGTCGCGCCGGTCGCCCGGACCCTCAACCGGGATGCCGTTGACCGGTTCCGCGCGCTGACGGCAGATATGTACGCCGTTGACTATGTGGCCGCGCAGCCCGACCTGGTGGTCAATACGAGCTGCGAACACATAGTCGATCTGCGCGCCTGGCTTGCCCTGCTTCCGCGGGGCACGAATGTATTGCTGCAATCCAACGATTATTTCAGCGAGCCGACGCACGTCAACTGCGTGGCTTCACTGGCAGCCTTCGAAGCAATGGCGCCGCTACGGGAGGTGCGGTTCGCGGGCGAACTGCCGACCAAAAATTATACGCGTTTCATGCTGATTGGAACTGTTTAACGCATTTCGCTCTAAAGAAGCGTGACGGCTGTCGAATAACGACGTCGCGCGAATCTCACCGGGGCGACGCGCGTTAGCTAGAGTTCCGTTTTCAGGGACCATGTTCGATGTCGCTCGCGCAGGATTTGGGCCGAGCGACGCGCGCCTTCCAGATCGAGACGAGGCGCGGACGGCCTCGGTCCAGCAAGCGCCTGTTCGATCGCTCGCGCCAAACCTTCAGGCGTTAGGTCCTTTTCCGTCAGCACCGTTGCAAGACCGAGTTCTTCGAGCATCAGGGCGCGAACCGTCTGTTCGGTTTCCGCGCCCGCTGCAAATGGAACGAGTAGGGAGCGACAACCCGCGCGAAGCACGTCGCAGACCGTGTTGTAACCCGCCTGCGAGACCGAGAGGCGGGCGCCGGTCAGCAGGCTGGCGAAATCCTCGCGGAACCGGAAGACGGACAGGCCCGGCGTGGCATCGCGTGCGATCGCGTCGAAATCGCCTTTCGGCAGGTTGGGACCGGTGATCAAACACCATTTCCAAGCGCTGTTGGCATTCCGCGCCGCTGCGACAGTGGCTCTGACGAGGCTCTTTCCGGCAGCCCCGCCGCCAACCGACACCAGAACGTCGAAGGGCTCGGAGACCGCGGGCGGTGGCGGCGCGGCAACGAGCCCAGTGTAGGCAACCTTGGCCCTCATCGCGCCAGCCAGTGGAAAGGTCTTGTCGATGGTTGCGAAAGCCGGATCGCCGTGGACCATGACAAGGTCGAAATGCCTGTTGATGAGATCGACCGTTTCCTCGTTTCGGCCCGGCTTGACGCGCTCCTGAAGGATATCACGGACGGACGTCGCCAGCAGCGGTCTGGGTGATGTCGCCTCGATGGCCTCGATCAGCGGCAGGAGTTCGAAACGCATCTGCCGGCGTCCAAATGGAAACGCCTCGACAATGACGATATCGGGCCCGCAATCCCGATAGGCCTGCAACAGCATCTCCGAACGCCATTTCTTGAAAGCATCGTCGATGGGTTTGCCCTGCAGGTCGACAAGTCCGGAAAATCCTTCATCGCCGGAGGTGACGGGTGGCAGAGATACAGATTTGACGTCCGACCCTGGAAACCCCGCGATCGGGGCGCCGCCGGTCACGACGGTGACGTCAAACCCGTCATCGACCAGAGCCGCCGCAATACGGCTGGCGCGCGCAAGATGGCCGATACCGAGGAGGTGCTGGACATAGAAGAAGGCGCGCAGTCGCTTCATTCGGCGGCCCGCCACTCCCGCTCGAACAGTTCCTTGAGCTGCCCAATGCTTGTCATATGATCGAAATTGGCGCGCACGCGCCACTCTGCGGCGTCGCCGAGGCGGGCGCGCAGCACGGGATCACGGATAAGGCGCTCCAGCGCCTGTGCCAGGGCAATTGGATTTTCTGTCGGCACCAGCAGCCCGGTTTCATCCGGAGATAAAAGCTCCGGCACGCCGGAAATATCGGTCGACACGCAGGCGAGCCGCTGGCTGGCCGCCTCGACCAGAACGTTCGGCAGACCGTCCCGGTCGCCATTTGCGGTGATCCTGCAGGCCAGGGCGAAGATGTCGGCTCGGCGGTAGTGCTCAAGCACCTCCTCCTGAGCAAGCGCGCCTTTCCAAGAGACGCGACCATCCAGTCCGAGCTTTTGCGCCAGCGCCTTGAGCCGTTCCAGCTCCTCGCCGCCGCCGACATGCTCGAAACGCCAGGCCAAATCACCAGGCAGGAGGGCAAGCGCCTCCAGCAAGGTATCGTAACCTTTCTTTTCAACGGCGCGCCCGACACTCAGAACGACAACCGGTTCGTCCGGTGCCGAGCCGTCATGCGGTTTCCGCGCCCCGCGGAAGCTGCCGAAGCGATCAAGGTCGAGCCCATGATAGCTCAGATGTAATGACGAGTTGCCGTTAGCGAGTTTTTTTAGACGGTCGAAGCCGGTTTTCGTGCAGGTGACCGTCCAGCGCGCCGAGGAAAGCTTGCCGGCCAGATCCCAGTCAGCCGAAGTCCAGATGTCCTTGGCATGGGCCGAGCAGCTCCAGGGCAGACCGCGAAGCTGGCTGGCATAGCGTGTCACCGATGCCGGTGTGTGCGCGAAATGCGCATGCAGCCAGCCCGCATCTTCCGGCCATTCGGCCGCCAGCACGAGCGCTTGCCCGAAGCGGCGCACGCGATTGCGCGTAAAGTCGCGGGGGATGTCGGCAGCCAGCGATCCGAGCGCGCGCCAGAAGCCTGGCCGCAGCAGACAAGCAAACAGCGAGCGAGCCACCCGCATCGGTTCTTCATGCAGATATTCCGGCAGATAATGGACGGGCGCTTTGATCTCGTTATGCACCGGATGGCGTTTTGTGTCGGTCGGCCGTCTCAGCGCTACGAGTATCAGGTCGAACCCCGCTCGCTCCAACCCGAGCAGCTCCTGCGCGATGAAGGTTTCCGACAGCCGCGGATAACCCTTCAGAACCACGACGATCTTGCGAGGTTGCAACTCAGTTGATGCCTTCAATGACCGAAAGGTGATGGCCGGCACGCCGGTCGAGCAGTTCCGCGACGATCGCGGAAATATGAGGCAGCCCTTCCAGCCTCAGGTGCGGATTGCTCTGCGATGGGCGGGGCCGATCCGGCAGCACCTTCAGTGTATCGGCAAACCGCTGGGAATCCTCAGCTTCTTCCGCGGAAAGCATCTTGATGAGACCGAGTTCGGCTGCTCGCCGTGCGCGGATCAGTTGCTCCTCGCGCGGCTTGACGCGGGGCACGATCAGCGCCGGCTTGTCGAAAGACAGTATCTCGCAATAGGTGTTGTAACCGCCCATCGCCACTACCGCCTTGGCGCCGGCAATCAGCTCTTCCATGCGGTTGTCGAATTCGATGATCTTGATATACGGGATTTTGGACCCCTTCTTAAGAAACTTGTTGCGCTTGCGCGCCGGCATGTAGGGCCCAAGCACGATCAGCGCCCTATGCTGCAATTGCGGATCCTGCTGATAGGCATCGATAACGTTGTGGATCAGATCGGCGCCGTCGCCGCCGCCACCGGTCGTAACGAGGATATAGTCGCCCTCGGGGCGGTGGCCGGGCAACTCGTTCTTCTGCAGGCTCCGTTGCAGGAAACCGACGAACTTCATCTTTGCCCTGATAGCCGGCGGCACATCCAGGCCGGTCAACGGATCGTAAAAATCCGGCGGACCGTAGGCCCAGACCTTGTCGTAGAACAGGCCTATCTTGCGCATCACATCCCTGCGTTCCCACTCTGCTTCCAGCAGATGCGGCGCATCCATCACCTCGCGCAGGCCAAGCACCAGCGTAGTGCCTCGCGTCTTGAGGTAGGACAGCGTGTCCTCGATCTCACCGCGCAGCCCGAGCGGTTCCTTGTCGACGATGAAGATATCCGGCCGAAACGTCTCGGCTGTGTGGCGAATGATCGACTGGCGCATTCTTAGCGTCTCATGCAGATCGATATCCTTTTCCAGCGAGGTGTATTCGCCGTTGCGCAACTTGATGACGCTCGGGATCTTCACGAAGTCGACGCGGGCGCGGTAGTCGAAGGCGCCGGCGATAGGCGCGCCCGAAATGATAAGCACCTGAAGTCCGTGGAAATCCTCGACCAGGGAATGCGCGATCGTGCGGCAGCGCTGCAAGTGGCCGAGCCCGAACGTGTCGTGGCTGTACATGAGAATTCGAGCATCTTGTACGTGCTGGGTCATTGTCGAACCTCTTTAGAATTCTCGCCTGAGGACCGCGGGCCCCCGCAGGATTCGCACCCATTTCTCGCGGGTCTATCGACCTGTTTTGAACATGAGGGAGCAATTTTTTCAAATTGTATTACCCAAGAGGGTTCATATGCTGAGCAGCGTCTGCTCAGCTGCTATGCACATTGGATGCGATGCCAGCCTATTTGCCTTGTCGGCCTCGTGCGCTGCAGATAGATCACGGCGGATACATGCACTTGTATCGAGACGGGTCGCGGGCTGGCCGATTGCTTGCTTTCAGAAAAGCGGCCAGGGCGATGGCGCTCCTCCCTCGTGGCCGACGCGGCTAAACTGCCCAAGAATGGGCTGAAGATCTTCAAAGACAGCGCGCCGACACAAACCATGATCGATGCCCCAGATGCGGGCGCTCTCGCGCCGCCCACGCAGAACATCGCCTTGTCCCTCAGCCAGACGAATTCAGTAACAGCATTGGCGTTATCCCACCTCCGACCCGATGAGCGAGGGGGCAACCCGCGCGGCCCACCCAAGCGCAGGACCTAACGTCGACGATTGTGCCTTCGAGCGTCGCCCAAGCGAAAGAGCCATATCCTACTCAAATTGAGGTATGACTCCGCGGGGACAGCCTTTCAAGCATGTGCTAATAAAGTCGTTTCGGGGAGGATCCCATGCCGTCCTTGAGGTGGGCTGCAGTTGTCGCGCTTGCCGCGAATCTCATCAATGCGACACCGACCATAGCCGCAGAAGCAGTGGGCCGGGCAGTCGTGATCAAGACTGCCGTTACCGGCGCAACCGGACCACTGGTGGTCAGCGCACCCGTTCATCGGGACGAACGAATCAGGACATCCAATACCGGGCTTGGCCAATTCGTGTTCCGGGATGGCACCAAGCTGGCGGTGGGGTGGGGTTCTTCCGTCGTCCTCGACAAATACGTCTTCAACGATGATAATTCGGTGAAGAAGCTCACCATCCGCGCTGCCAAGGGAACGTTTCGCTGGATAAGCGGGAACTCGCCTTCGTCCGCCTACCAGATTGTGACGCCCGCAGGCACAATAGGCGTGCGGGGAACAGCATTCGATGTCCACATCGCGCCCAACGGCAAAACCGCCGTCGTGCTGCTGAAGGGGTCGGCCCGATTCTGCAGCGGCGGCGGATGCAGGGAACTGAAGCGGCGCTGCGATTGCGTGGTCGCGACGCCGTCAGGCGCGATGTCCGACGTTATCAAGGTCAATCGATCTGTGCTCACCACACTCGGCACCTCGCGGGCATTGCCGTTTCTGACCGGCAATCAGCAGCTCTCGGGAGGCTTTGACGCAATCGGCGGAAATTGCGGGCTTACGGCTGCCATTCAGCAGGAGCATCCGGCGCGGCCGGAGCGGCGCAACTCACCGGCACCACCCAGTCCGGGCACCCCCGATCCGCCGAGCCCGCCGCGGGGCGACAAAGATGACGGCAACAACGGCCATGGAAATGATCCGGGCAAGCAAGATCCCAGCAATCCCGGAAAATCCAAGGGTCCTGGCAAAAAATAGCGGCAGGGGTGGCCGGCAGTGGCAAGAGCAGCGGATAGCCGCTCTTTTTCTCGGCGCGTCCGTATCCGACTTCGCCAACCGGTCTGGGCCAACTCGCCCCTACGTCGGGGTGGACGAAATTGTTGCCCTTGAACACCACCGAGTCGAGCGGTCGACCGCCCTACATCAATGAAGGTCAGGAACCGGAGCCGAATTGTTGCTCCGCATAGCCGGCATTCGCTTCCATCGCCGCTCCCGCCCGCTTGCCAACAAAATCATCCGCTCTGCGCGAGATCCGGCCATAGAATTCCTGCAACCCTGTCGGCAGGCCCGCAGCCTTGACTTTGGCCGCCGCGATCATCTTTCGGGTGCCTGGCAAGCGGGATTGCAACGCCTCCACGAGCTTGCCGTGGAGAAGCCGCAATTCGGCAAAATCCGGCGACGACCCAACGTTTTCATCGCCTACGACGGCATTGATTCTGGTCCTCGTGCTCTTTCCCTTGAGTTCCAGCGATCCCGCGTCGAGCAAGGCCCAGCCTTGCAGCGATCTTACTGTGTCGTCGGACGCGAGGATATCGAAACTCACCGTCTTGCACGTTGTCTCGATACGCGCTGCGATGTTCACCGCGTCGCCAACGGCCGAATAGTTGAAACGCGACTCCGCGCCCATATTTCCGACACAGGCGACGCCGGTATGGATTCCGATACCGATGCGAACCGTCTGCCCGGCCCCGAATCCGAATGCATCGCTTTCGTTGAGGCGGGCAATCGTCTCGCGCATCGCCAATGCCGCGCGAGCGGCTTTGCGGGGATGATCGGTGACGTCGACCGGGGCATTCCAAAAGGCCATGATCGAATCGCCGATGAACTTGTCGAGCGTGCCTTCATTGGCGGTGACATGACGGCTGAGCGCGTCGAGAAGCGTGTTCAAAAACCGCACGACGGCGGTGGGCGGCAGTCTTTCGCTGATCTCCGTGAAGTTTCGCACATCGACAAACATCACGGTCAGCTCTCGGTCGTCGCCGCCAAGACGAAGCGCGTCGCGCGTGTGCTCGATCCGGTAGAGAAGCGATGGCGACAAATACTGACCGAAGGCCCGCCGGATCGCGCGCCGCTCTCGATCAGTCACCAGGAAGCGGAAAGAGGTTGTCGCGAAATGCGTGATCGTGCCCATGAGGATCGGCGCAAACGGGTCGAACAGCAGTCCCGCAAGCGAAAAGGCAAACCATGATGCGACGAGCGCCAGTCCCGTGATCGCAAGGCCGCAGGCGAGCGCAATCGCGGGGCTTACGAAAATCGTCAGAATCACCAGGAGGCTGCCGAGCATCGCGATCGACGCGATTTCCAGCCCGTTTGCCCAATCAGGCCGAGACAGATAGTGGCCGGACAGCACCTGTTCAACGATCTGCGCGTGGATCGAGACGCCCGGCACGTTCTCACCGAGCGCGGTGACACGAATGTCCTGCAGCCCGGCGGCCGAAGTGCCGACAAACACGATGCTGCCTTCGATCGCGGCCCTCGTTTCGGACGAGACGCCGCCGGGTGCAAGCACGTCCTTCGCCGAAACATAACGCTCGGCCCTGTCGGGACTGACATAGAGCCAGAGTTCGCCGGCCGAGGTCACCGGGATAACGAAGTCGCCGACCTTGACGGAGGTCATTATGCCCTGCCGATCCGGCGCGCCGGCAATGAGGTAGGTGGAGGCCCCCTGCGCTACTCTTATGGCTTCGAGGGCAAGATCCGGATAAAGCTGCTCGCCATCAGTCAGAAAGAGTGGGGCTGTCCTCACCACAGCGGTCGATCTGCCGGGATTGAGGCTGATGTGTCCGATGCCGGCTGAATTGGCCTCAAGCTGCGGCCGCAGCGGCGTGGCTGCCTTGATAGGCGGAGGAGCAGCGATCGGGCTCTCGCCCATAAAGGCAATGCCAGCCTTGATTTGCGGCCGATAGTTCCCTTCGTTGGAGATGCCGTAGCCCAGGATAACTGGCTTGCCGGCGATCGACCCGGCGAAGATCTCGTCATTGTCGGGCAGGCGGTCGAGCAGGGCCGGATCGATGCCCGGCACGTCGCGGAGGACAGTGCGAGGCGACAGACGGTCGGGCTCGGCGAAAAGAATGTCGAATGCGATGGCTGCCGCACCAAGCTCCGTCAGCTTTTCGACCAGGGCCGCCATGCGATCCCTGGGCCACGGCCACTGCCCGAACTGCTGCAATGAGGCCTCGTCGATGTCCACCACGCGGACGGGCATCGACTCGAAGCGGCGAGGTGCCAGCCTCTGATACTGGTCGAACGTCGCTTCGCGGGCGAGTCTCAACGGCTGCGGGTCGCTCGCCCGGACAATGGTAAGCGCTGCGACCAGCGACAGACCCAGGATGACGCCGGCCAACTGGGCGCGTGTCATGACATCTGCACCAGTAACTGTGCCGCGTATCCTGCCTGCATGGCCCCGCTCCGGGAGGCAGCTTTCGAGCCTCGAAGCTAGGCTGCATTGTTCCCGGCAAATGTGCAATCGCCAACCTTACGCCCAACGGAGCAGCGCGGGCCGTGCGCTGGCGATTTGCGTAGCGACGAAGTTCTCAATCGGCTCCAGCGCTAGACAGTCGAGGAGCAAGAGCGCTAGCGGAGGCCGCCGGCCATTTTCTCGCTCTCCGGCAAACTTCGCAACCACAGCATAGCGGCCGCCCCAAGAAGCGGACCCGGCACCAGCAGCAGGAAGGCCCAGCGCCAGCCACCGATGAAGTCGGCGAAGCGCGGCGTCAGCCAGATGGCGAGCACCGTCAGCGCAAAGCCGGCGCCAAGCTGCACCGACAGCGCCGTGCCGACGAAGCGGCGATCGCCGAGTTCGGTCACTGCGGCTGAGAATTGCGCCGAATCGCCGATCACCGAAATACCCCAGACGACGGCGACCAGCATGAAGAGCCAAAGCGGCCCGGCAAACAGGAAGCCCATCAGCAGCGCACAGCTTCCCGAGACGATCATCATGCCGGCGGTGGTCGCGGTTCTGCCGATGCGGTCCGACAGATAGCCGCCCAACAGGCAGCCAATGATGCCGGAGGCGACGACGAAGAAGGTCGAAAGCGAGGCGGCAGCGGCCGATCCGATCGCCTGCGCCTCGAATGCCGAGCGCGTATAGGCAAGCAGCCACGCCCACATGGCGTAGAGTTCCCACATATGGCCGAGATAGCCGAGATTGGCCAGGAGCAGCGGCCGCTCGCGAAACACCTGCCCGATGCGCGATGGCTCGAACACCGCCTTGCCGAAAGGATAGGGCCCCTCCCTTGCGAACAAGAGAAACAGGAGCGCGCCGACCGTCGTTGCTAGACTGGCGGCCGCGACCACCGGCCGCCAGTCGAGCGCGGTCAGGACAGCGCGAAAAAGATGCGGCAGCGCCGAGCCGATGGTGAGCGCGCCTATGACTGCGCCGAGCGCCAGCCCCCGGTCGCGCGTGAACCAGGTGGCGACGAGCTTCAGCGCCGGCGGATAGACGCCGGCAAGTGCTGCGCCGGTGACAATACGCGCGGCGATCACGCCGCCCGGCCCGAGATGAAACAGCAGGCTCGCATTGGCGAGCGCGGCGACAAAAGCGGCGGCCGCCATCAGCCGGCTGAGCCGCACCAAATCGGGAAGGTTGACCAGGCTCGCCCCCAGCGCACCGATCACGAAGCCGACCTGAACGCCGTTGGTCAGCCAGGCCTCCCCGCCGGCGCCGAGCGCAAGCTCCTGCCTCAGTTCGGGCAGGATGGCGGTCGCCGAAAACCAGGTGGTCAGCGACAGAACGACCGCCAGGCAAAGCAGCGACAGCACGCGCCAGCGGCCGCTGTCGGCGGCCATGCCAAGCGGGCTGCCGCTCACCGCGCTCATGCGCCTTGCAGCGGGACGGTCAACACGGTCGCCGCGCCGGTGGGACAAAGCTCCCCTGGCCGTTGCGTAGGCTGGTCTCGATCTTGCAGATCGGCTTGTCGGGGCGCAACTTCTTGACCTCCACGCGTCCGATGATCGCCTACTCAACGCCGGCCGCCTTGACGAACTTCCATGCGATTTCGAGAAAGACGGTCCCGGGCCCGGGCAAATCCTCCGCGACCAGGGCATTGAGAATACCAGAACTGACGCCGCCGTGGAGGATCGGCTTGCCGAACACCGATTCTCGGCCAGCGCGGTCATTATGCAGCGAATTGCGCTCGCCGGTAATGTGGGTGGAAAGTTTCGATTCTATGCCAGCCCGAACCGTTCGACGGCCCGCATGATGCCGCGCAGTTCGGCGAGGCCCTTCAGCCTGCCGATCAGCGAATAACCGGGATTGATCCTGGTCTTGCCGATGTCGTCGGCGAGTAGATGTCCGTGATCGGGTCGCATCGGAATGCGCCAGTCGGCGCGGCCTTCCTTCCGACGGCGCGCTTCCTCCTGCATCAGGGCGAGGATGACATGCGCCATGTCGGTGCCGCCCTCGAGATGTTCGGCCTCATAGAAGGAGCCGTCATCCTCGATGGTGACGTTGCGCAGATGGACGAAATGGATGCGGCCGGCGAACTCCTTGACCATGGCAACGATGTCGTTGTCGGCGCGCGTGCCGTAGGAGCCTGTGCAGAATGTCAGCCCGTTTTCCGGGCTCTCCACGGCATTGAGAATGAACCGCGCATCTTCAGCTGTCGAAACGATGCGCGGCAGGCCGTAGAGCGAGAAGGGCGGATCGTCGGGATGGATGCACATGCGCACCCCTTCCTGTTCGGCGACCGGAATAATCTCGCGCAGGAACCAGGCGAGATTGTCGCGCAATTCCCTTGGCCCAATCGAATCGTACTCGGCCAAGGCCTCGCGAAAACTGTCCCGGTTGTAGCTGCGCTCGGTGGCGGGCAGTCCGGCGATAAGGTTACGCTCGATCCGGTCGATTTTCTCGTCGCTGATCTCTTTCAATCGCGCTTCCGCTTCGGCAATGCGCGCGGCGCTGTAGCCGGCCTCGGCATTCCGTCGCTTCAGCACGAACAGGTCGTAGGCCGCGAAATCGATCGCGTCGAAACGCAATGCATAACCCGTCGTCGGAAGGCGATACGCCAGATCGGTGCGGGTCCAGTCGACCACAGGCATGAAATTGTAGCAGATCGTCGCGATGCCGGCCTTCGCCAGCGCTCGGATCGTATCCTTGTAAAAGCCGACATAGCGCAGCCGTTCGGGCGAGCCGATCTTGATCGAGTTGTGGACGGGGATGCTCTCGACGACCGACCAGGTCAGCCCCGCCGCCTCGATGATCCGCTTGCGCTCCAGGATGTTTTCCAGCGGCCAGGCGCGCCCGTCATAGATGTCGTGCAGCGCCGAGACGATTCCGGTCGCCCCGGCCTGCTTGACGTGATCCAGCGTCACCGGATCGTCCGGGCCATACCAACGCCAGCACTGCTCCATTTTCTGCCTTCCTTTGAGAGGGAGCGGCAAGTTATTGTTGGACCACGATGAGAGTCAATGACAATTTGGGCTTTATCGGACGCCCTAATGGCCCGGCAAACTGATCGAGACCGCATCCAACTCGATTGTTTTCCCGGAATCTTGCGATATTCTGGTCCAACAATTTGGGAGATCGTCATTGGAAAATTCTCAGGCCGTGCGCGAGAGCGTCGCCCGCCGGCACCCCGGCGGCAGTTCGGCGGTCGATGCCGCGGCCGGGCGTATCCTCGATCTCATCCGCTCGCGGCAGCTGAATGTCGGCGACGTGCTGCCCACAGAGCGCGAGCTCAGCGAGATCACCGGCACCAGTCGCAACACCGTGCGCGAGGCTTTGCGCGCCATCCGGACCTACGGGCTGATCGAACCGAAACCCCGCGTCGGGGCGGTGCTCGCCGACGGGCATGGCATCGCCATCCAGAATTTCTTTGCCGCGCATATGGATGTCTCGCGCTCCTCCTTCGCCGACATTCAAGGCTTCAGGCGCATCATTGAAGTCGGCATCGGCGACCACATCGTGCTCAACGCCACCAACGAGCAGATCGAAGCGCTCGACGCGGTCAACGCGCGGATCGTCGAGAGCCGCTCGATCGAGGAAGCCGCCGAGAATGATTTCGACTTCCACATGGCGTTGATCGGGCTGGCGGACAACCGCATGCTGTCGGACATGTATTCCTTCCTTTCCCCGATGATCCTGCGGATCATGACCATCGGCAAGGAGATGCGCCCGGTCCTGGCCGACACCCGCGCCGCGCATGGCGAGATCGTCGCCGCCCTGCGCGCGCGCGACAGGGTGGCCTACGCCTACCTGATGAGCCGCCATCTGGATTTCGCCCTGCGATTCCTGCCGGAAGAGCCGGGTTCCGACACGTGACTGAAGGAGTTCCCGCAATGAAGGATTTTGTTGGCAAGGTCGCCCTGGTGACGGGGACCACGGGAATCGGTCTGGCAACCGCCAGGCGCCTCGCCGCGGGGGGTGCTGCGATCATCGCCTGCGGCATCGACCGCTCGGCCAATGCGGCAATGAGAGCGGAGCTGGAAAGCTCCGAAGCCGGCGCGCTGGTCGTCGACACCGACGTCTCCGTGGCGGACCAGGTCCGCGATGCCGTCGCTGCCGGGGTGGCACGGTTCTGCGGCCTCGACGTGATCGTCAATTCGGCGGCCGTCCATCCCTACGGAACCGCGACCACGACCGACTGGGAAACATGGAACAAGGCCATGACGGTCAATGTCGGCTCGATCTACCTGACGGCGCATTTCGGCATCCCCGAAATGATCCGCCGCGGGGGCGGCGCCATCGTCAATGTCGCCTCGGTGCAGGGTTTCGCCTGCCAGCAGAACGTCGCCGCCTATGCCACGACCAAGGGCGCAATCCACACGCTGACGCGTTCGCTGGCGCTGGATTACGCGGCGGCTGGCATCCGGGTCAATTCGGTCAGCCCAGGCTCGATCCGCACACCGATCCTGGAGAAGGCCGCGCGTGGCGAAACCGGCAGCGATGCCGATGTCGAGCAAGCGTACAGGCGCTTCGGTGCGGCGCATCCGCTTGGCCGCATCGGCGAACCGGAAGAAGTGGCCGAACTCATCGCCTTTCTGTGCTCCTCCAGAGCGAGCTTCTGCACCGGCGCGGATTACAAGATAGACGGCGGCCTGACCGCCGGCATCGGTGTGAAATAGAGCCATGAAGATCGGTCTTGGCCTTTGCCGGAGTAGCTGACGCCGGACGATTTCCGCTTTGCCCGTCTGGCGGGCGCCATGCATGTCGCTGCCCGCCTCACCAACTATTTCGTGGCCCAGGATCACCCAGGATAGATCAGGAGCTTGTTGGCATTGCAATGTGGTCGCACCAGTGGCGATCGCATCGCATTCGTGTTGAAAACGCAGCTTCAAAATCACCCAAAAAGCAAGTGAAGTCGAGGTCAAAAGGTTAAACTGATTTATATTTCGATTCAAATTGTACATATTAACTAACTATTAACATGTCGCTTAACTTTTTGATTTTTTTAGGTATGGTGCCATGAAGGAGGTAGTTTGAACTACCGGAGAGTGGGGCGACTTCTCCTATGCGAAAAGTTTTAGAAACTTCAAAAAGAGATTTTGAACAACACAGCGCTACGACCGGCGGATCGGATCCGCTCCACTCCAGCCAACATCTGACGTCCGCGAACCATGAGACCTCTCGTTTTCCCCGGTTGCAGCACCAGACTTCGACCGGACGTCCAAGCGTGACCGCCGTGGCAGCGCTGGAAGCAGCCCCTTCCCGGCAGGACCTGCCTGCATTGCCGACGGTGCAGCTTGGCGGGCTGCCTGTCACCGTGATCGATCGGCAGGGCGCCGCCCGCCTGATGCTCGCGGCGGCGCGGCAGCACCGCCATGGCAGCCGTCCCTACTACTTCACCTCCGCCAACGGCGACGTCATCGCCCAGGTTCGCGCGAAATCTGAGATCGCCGCCCTCTTCCGCGAAGCCGACCAGATCTTCGCCGACGGCCAGCCGCTTGTTCTCGCCTCGCGCCTATTGTGCCGCACGCGGTTGCCGGAACGGGTGGCCACCACCGATCTGTTCCACGATGTGGCGAAGCTCGCCGAGAACGAGGCCGCGACCTTCTATCTGCTTGGATCGACTGAGGCCGGGAACGCCAAGGCCGTGACCGCCATCAAAGCCAGCTATCCGCGCCTGCGCATCGTCGGCCATAGCCATGGCTACCTCACCGGCGAAGCGCTCGAGAAAAAGCTCGAAGAGATCGACGCGCTTGCACCGGACATATTGTGGCTCGGCCTCGGCGTGCCGCGCGAGCAGATCTTTGTCCGCGATTTTGGCTCGCGGCTCTCGAATGTCGGTGTGATCAAGACTTCCGGAGGGCTGTTCGACCATATTGCCGGCAAGGTCCGGCGCGCCCCCCTCTGGGTCCAGAAGGCGGGTTTCGAATGGCTGTGGCGCATGTTGATGGAGCCGCGCCGGCTGTTCTGGCGCTACTTCACCACCAATCCGCGTGCCCTTTATGCCCTGTTGAGGTATTCCCAATGACAGCCGAACATTCGCTTCGTCCGCTGCCGGAGGGAACCGACACGGAGATCGCTGTCGTCGGCGGCGGGCTCTCCGGGACACTTGCCGCGACTCTCCTCGGCCGGTCGGGCTACCGGGTCACATTGATCGACCGCCACCCCGTTTTTCCGCGCGAGTTCCGTGTCGAGAAGATCGCCGGCGACCAAATCGACAAGCTGCGCCGGATCGGCCTCCTCGACAGTCTTTCCACGGCGGCCGCGGCATTCGACGAGATCGTCAACGTGCGCAAGGGGCGAGTACTCGACCGCACGCGAGCCCGCCACTACGGCATTTTTTACGACGACCTCGTCGCGGCGATGCGGGCCGAACTGCCCAAGGCCGTACGCTTCGTCGCCGGCAGGGTGAGCGCTGTGGAGGCCGGCCCAGAGCGGCAGCGTGTGTCGATCATCGGGCAGCCGGATGTGACGGCTCGCCTGCTTGTGCTCGCCACCGGCATGGGCGACATCCTGCGGCGCGACGTCGGCATCGAGCGCCGGTTCGTCCACCAGCGCCAATCGCTGACTTTCGGTTTCAATGTCCGGCCGGCGGGAGCAAGCGCGTTCAAGCATCCGGCGTTGACCTATTACGGCGAACGCGTTTCGGACGGCATCGATTACCTCAACTTCTTCCCGGCCGGCGGCGTTACCCGCGCCAACCTCTTTGTTTTCCGGGAGCATACCGACCCGTGGGTCAAGGCGCTGCGCGACCGCCCGCGCGAAACGCTCATTGAAACGCTTCCGGGACTCCTCAAGACCTTTGGCGATTTCGAGGTCATCGACCGCGTTTCGAGCTGGCTCACCGACATCACCGTCGCCGAAAATTGCAAGCGCGACGGCGTCGTCCTGATCGGAGACGCCTATCAGACATCCTGTCCGGCCGCCGGAACAGGCGTCAGCCGCCTCCTCACCGATGTGGAGCGCCTGTGCATGGTGCACGTGCCGCAGTGGATGGCCTCGCCCGGCATGGCGGCGGCGAAGATCGCCACCTTCTATGATGATCCCACGAAGCAGGCGATGGATGAACGGGGGCTCGAGTTGGCGAATTTCCGCCGCAGCTTGACCATCGACACGGACCTGCGCTGGCGCGCGCGCCGGCAGGTTCATTTCAGCCGTCGCCGCATCCTGCACGAGATCGACAAGTTCAGCCCGAGCTTTGCCGCGCGGCTGCGCGGTCTCAAGCGGCCGCAAGTGGAAGCCGTGACCTGATTGCGGGTAAGCCGGCGCATAGGCGTGCGCACCGCCTGAAGCTAGCGTAAGGCGTCCGATCCGACCCGCTTCAACTAGGACGACTCGGCGGCTTCATCGGCAGCCGGCGGCACGATGACAGCCGAAGGCTTGGCCTTCTTGACATGCGCGGCCTCAAGGATATGCCGCGCCAGCGCCTTGGCCGCCGGCAATTTCTGCACCGTCAGATGCGCCGCATAGCCGAGCGGACTGCCTGCGCGGTAGATTTGCCACATCGGTGAAGGCCGGCCACCGAAGACGCGCTTGTAGGGCTCGTCGCCGATGGTGAAATCGAGGTGTTGATCGCCGCGCTCGATGCAATCGCGGGCGATCTGCTCGAACATCAGGCTGCCGATCGACTGCTTCCGGTAGCCGGCCTCGTCGAAACCGCCGAGGATGACCAGGAGCGAGCCGCGGTGCTTGAGCCCGAGCGCGCCGGCGATCGGCTGGCCGTTCATCCAGAATGCATAGGTGCGGGCGAAGCCGCCGCACCCTTCATTGGCCACGGCCAGGTAGAAATCGAAATAGGAAGGCAGCTGCAAAAGGTCGGCCGGACCGTTGCTGCCGTCGAAGCGTTTGCCGCGATAGAGCTTGAGGGCATCGAATGTCGTGCGGACCGCGGCCGGGCCGTCAACGCATTCGAAGCGCGCCTCCCCGATGCGGTTGAGCTGCCGGGATTTCTTGTCCAGCTCCTTGCGATAGGACTGGTCCAGCCGCTGCTCGCGCCAGCCGGCGAATGTCGGCTCCAGCTTGCTTGAATAGGCGCTCATGCCCATGCTGTCGCGCTTGTCGACGCCAAGCAGGCGCTCCATCGCCAAGGAGCGGTCCGCCAGCTTGCCGATGCGCAGGAGATCGTATGGCCGCAGATGCTTGCGGATGGCGGCGACGGTGCGGACATCGGCAAGAATGCGGGAGAAGGTCTCCTCGTCGGCGACGGGCGAGACATAGTCCGAAACCCGCAAATCCGCGAATTCCACGACCTTCAGCAGCGTGTAGCGGCGCCTCACCAGCGGCAGGACCATCGCGAGCCTTCCGCTCGCACGCACGCGGACGACGATGATCAGTGGCGTGGCGGCGCCTTGCCGCACGAGCCTCTCATAAAGTTGCGCGAGCCAAATCGGATGCTGAAAAGCGGTTGCCGCCGAGCTGGCGAAGAGCTCGGCGTACTCCGTCGAACGGAAATCGAACGCATCCTCAGCAGTGACTTCAAACATGTGATCCGAACCGGCAGGGACAGCGGCTATCCACGACTTCTTACGTTCCAGGTCAAGACCGGTCGCCGCGATTGTTGGAATCTTGGTATATGCCGAAACCGCTAATCTTGCGTTGCATGGCAGTCCGGGCGGACGACCACAACCGCTTCGGGATCGCAAGTCGAAAATCATGCCGAAAAAGTAGAAATCCGGTTTTGCGTGTAACGCCGATGTAAGTATTTTCGGCCAGTCTCTCGTTCCTCATTGTTGGAAATCCGAGCAGGACATAGCCGCCCAAGACATGCTGGCGATCGAGGTCATCGTTCCGCAATCGGCGCCCCGCCATTGGCAGCGGCTCGCCATAGAGCGGCTGGAGGCGGACGGCCACGATGTCGCGGTGGCGCATCAGCCCGGGCCGGCGACCTGGCCGGCAGCGGCAAAAGCCGCCTTCCAGTTCGAGCAACGTCTTTTCCGCCGGCGCGGACCCCTTCTCGGCTCCGCGCTGCAAGCAATCCCGGCACGGCCCGGCAATCGCCCCCCCGCGCTGAGGCTCGATCTTGCCGGCGATGCGGCCTTGGCGAATGTTCCCACCATCGGCCTTCGTTTCGACGGATCCAGCGCCGATCTCTCGGCTGCAATTGCCGTCGCGGCCGGCAGGCTCCCGGTGATCGAGGCCGTGCTCGACGGGAAGACGGTGGTCGGCCAAGCGCGGCCCATGGTCGACAAGCGGGAATCCAGCGCACTCGGCACCGAGGACGTGTTCGCCCGCGCCATCACTCTGGTTCAGTCGGTCACCCGCGCGTTCGCGGCCGACCGGCTGCCACGAGGGGCAGTTGCTGAAATCCATGGTCGTGGCGAGCGAGGCGGGTTCACATCCGCCTATTTCGGCTCGGCGCTGCCGCGGCTCGGCCGGGAAGCGCTTCGGCGCGCGCGCTTCCGCCACGCGCATTGGCGTGTCGGCTATCGCTTTACCGATGCGCCGGGCGTCGCCGATACCGGCAAGCTCGGCACCGGCTGGTCGGTGCTGCCGGATCCGGGCGATCATTTCTATGCCGACCCGTTCCCCTTCTGGTGGCAGGGTCAGCCCTTCGTGTTCGTCGAGGACTATCCGCACGCGACCGGAAAGGCGGTCATTTCCGTTGTTCCGTTTGATGCGGATGGCGTTCCTGGCGAGCCTCGGGTCGTGCTGGAGGAGGCTCACCACCTCTCCTACCCGCAGGTATTCGAGCGCGACGGCGCAATCTGGATGCTGCCGGAGGCGAGCGCCGGCGGCAAGCTCACGCTCTACCGCGCCGCGGGCTTCCCGGACAGCTGGCTTGTCGAGACCGTGCTGGTCGAAGGCGAGATTTCCGATGCCACCTTGTTCGAGCATGAAGGCATGCTCTGGCTGTTCGCCACGGACCGTGACGGCCATGGAAGCACTTCCGACACGCTGGTGATTTTCTCCGCCCCCGCGCTTGCCGGTCCGTGGCGGCCGCATCCGGCGAACCCGGTCCTGATCGACCACCGCATGGCCCGCCCGGGCGGAGCCTTCGTGCGCAACCGCGACGGCCGCGTGCTTCTTCCGGTCCAGGACGGAACGCTGGGCTATGGCGGCGGGCTGGGCCTGTCGGAGTTGCTGGAGCTCAACCAGCAGACGGTGCGGCTGTCGCCGCCGCGGCCGATCGATGCGGCTGGCGACTTTCCTTATCCGAAAATCCACACACTCAATCGAGCCGGGCGCCTGGAAGTGATCGACGGGATCGCCGCCGTGCGCAAGCGGTCAGGCAAGCAGTAGCGCCTCGTAGCCCGCGCACATCCTGGCCGGCGAATACTTATCCCGCAGCCGCCGTCCCGCCTCCGAAAGCCTGGTCTTGGCTTCCGGCCGCGCAAACAGATCGCCAAGGCCCCTGGCCATGCCGGCAGCGTCGGCCTCGACGAAGAGTGCGGCGGGAGAGCCGTCCTCCGCGGTCAGCACCTCGCGCAAGACGTCGAGGTTGCTGGCCACAACCGGCAGCCCGGAAATGGCTGCTTCGACGCAGGCGAGGCCGAAGGTCTCCGTCATCGAGGCAAACGCATAGGCATCCCCGGCCGCGAGGAATTCGAAGATGCGCGTCGGCGGAACCTCGCCCACGAGATGCAGGCGGTCGGCAACGCCACGGCTTTCGGCAAAGGCGACGAGCGCTTCGCGCTCCGGCCCCGCGCCTGCCAGCGCGACATGGACGTCGGGCAGTCGATCGAGCGCGCCGACAAGCGCGATCTGGTTCTTCATCCGCGTCAGTCGGCCCGATGATACGGCCAGCCAAACGTCCTGCGGCAGGCCGAAGGCGGCGCGCGCCGCTGCCTTGTCGAATTCCTCGCCCGGCGCGGGTACGCCGTGATCGATGCGACGCATGCGCCGCCGATAGGAGCGCGGATAGCGATCGAACTGCGCTTGAGTCCAGCCGGAATTGACGACATTCGCCTGGTAAAGGCCGACCGTGCCCATGAGCTTGTCGATTTGGGAGAGCAGCCCCATGACGCCCATGCTTTGCGGGGCGCCGCTTTGGTTTGCGACGATGTGCCTGACGCCGGCCAGCCGGGCGCCGATCGTGCCGAAGATATTGCCATAGTGTTGGTAAGTGATGACTGCGTCGGGGCCTGCCGCGCGCAGATATCGCGCCAAGCCGACGGTCGCCCGGATCTGCCCGGGCAATCCGCGCGGTCTGTCCGTCAGGACGAAATCCACATTGGGATCGCGGTCATAGGCTTCGGTCTTGCGGTACATGAAGACGGTGCGCACCTCGTGCCCGCGCGCCCGCAAGCCCTCGCCCACCATGTCGGAGATGCGCTGCGCCCCCGCTGCTTCCGCCTGGGTCTGCACTTGGACGATCTTCACGTGCGCCCCTTCAGGAGGGCATGAGGCACCAGCCCGATCCTGTCCAGGGACAAGCCGAGGATCGACGGGTTGATGCCGATTCTGCGCCGGGCGATCAATACCCCGAAAGCCGTCCATGCGATGACGGTTCCGGCAATGCTGAGGGCCGCTCCTATGGACCCGAGGTAGTAAGTTGCCACGGCCGTCACGCAAAGTCCGACAACGTTGACGATGACCAGCACCTTGAAGAGCGCATGCTGCAGACCCGTCAACTGCAACAGGACTTCGATCGGGCCGCAAGCGGTGCCGAACGTCGCCCCGATGCCGAAGATGACGAGCGTCGCCCTCATGGTCGGCGTCGCATAGGCCGGATTGAAGATGGACAGGATGAAGTCGCCGAATATCCAGAAGGACGCCAGCACGCACAGCGCAATGGCCGAGCCGCCAAGCGCGGCGAGGCTGGTGATGCGCTGCACGTGAGCCCTGTCGCCGCTGTAGAAGGCCGCCGATATCTGCGGCGCCAGCGCCTGGTTGATGCCGTTGAGGGCAAGGGTCACGAACCGCGTGGTCCGGTCCGCCACGAAGATCGCGCCTGCCGCCTCTGGCCCCAGGATCATCGCCACGAGCAGGGTGCTGACCTGGCCGAGCGCGGGCGGCAGCGAGGTGACGCCCCACAGGCCAAGCGTCACCGTCTTGAATTCCTGCTTTTGCCCTTCCGTGAGACCACCGCGATCTGCCCGCGCCGTGTCGCGCAACAGCACAATTGTTTGCGGGACGACCGAGAGGATGAGCAGCAGCGCCGTCAGATATGTCGCCGCGATCGCATCGATCTTCACTTGCATGAAGTGCAGCGCGGCAACGGCGGCGATTGTCGCCGCGCGCCAAATGATGTCCCGCGGAAGCAGGCCCGATATCAGCGCGTTCTTGGCCCGGAAGGCGCCCGAGGTAAACTCCGACCAGCCGAGCGAGAACGACAGCACCGCCGCCGCCACGCATAGCGGCAGCCATTCCGGCGTTCCCCTGCCGACGAAGGGCAGGAATCCCACCACGATGATGAGCAGGCTGGTGCCGACAAGCCCGGCCAGCGCCACGAGAATGGCACGCGCCATCAGCCCGTGAGCCGAGCCGAGATCGCCCAGCCCGGCATATTGAGGCCAGAACCTGAGCACGGTGCTCTGCTGGCCCACCGAAGCGAAGAAGGAAACCAGGCTCGCGCCGGCATAGGTAGCGCTGTAAAGGCCGAACTCGCGTTCGTTCGTCACCATCGCCACGGCCACGAACATCAGGAAGGACAGGCCCGCGCTGGCAAGCTTGATGATGCCGGCCACGGCGCCGCTCTTGGCAAGCGCCGTGACCGACATGCGCATGTCGGTCGCCGGGCTGGCCCCTGCCCCGGGGGCGGCCTCGCGGTTCCCTTTATTGTCCTTCAACCTCGCCTCCTGAGACGATCGGCGATGGGCTACCCGCACCTACGACGACGCTCAAAACCCGATCCTGCATAAGCAAAATGCCGCAACCGCGCCAGCGCGAACGCTTCGCATGGTTACCGGCATCGCCAGCGCCGAGCGCATCGTCACGCCGCCAAGCTTAACGGATGGCTAACGATAATCCTTAATACTGTGGAGACGAGTGAGGTCGTGAAGTCGCGGCTCTCGACGAGGAAAATCGATGAAGCCAGCCAGTATCGACGAGCGCACTCTTACGCCGTTGTTCGACATAGGTGCAGTGTGGGCCATCCTTTGGGCGCGACGCGTGATGGTGCTTGCCATCGCCGGCGCGGCAGTGCTGCTGGCGCTCTCCTATCTTGCGGTGACCAAACCAAGCTATACCGCAACGGCCTCGATACTGATCGACCCCCGCGACACGCGCGCGACTAATTTCAACAACGTGCTTCCGGGGATCGGCTCCGACAGCGCCGCTATCGCCAGCCAGGTCTTCGTCATCCAGTCGCCAGACCTGCTCGGCGCCGTCTTCAAAAGCCAGAAGCTCGACAGCGATCCGGAATTCGCCGGCGGCGGCCTTGCTTCACGTCTGTTCGGAGCCGGCGCAAGCGCGCCGCAGGACGCCGCCTTCAAGCGCTTCCAGAGCAAGGTTTCTGTCGAGCGCGAAGGGCTGACCTACGTCATCAATGTCAGCTTCACGTCGCCGTCGCCGGAAAAGGCCGCGCGCATCGCCAATGCCATCGTCGATCAGTACCGGGCAGGCCTGGTGGGAGAACGCGAGAGCGCCAACAGCGACGTGAATACGCTGCTCACGGACAGGATCTCCGGCCTGCAGCAGGACGTCAGCGACGCCGAGCGGGCGGTCGAAGGCTTCAAGACGAAACACAATATCGTCAATTCGACGGACGGCGGCACGCTGCAGTCGCAGCTCGATCAGCTGACGACGCAGCTGATCGCCGCCCAGGGCGACGCCGACCAGGCCAAGGACCGCTACAATCAGGCGCTGGCTGCGGGCAGTTCGCCGGCCGGGCTCGCCAAGCTTGCGGATATTCTTACCTCCACCTCGGCCATCAAATTGCGCGACGACTACAACCAGCGCGCCACCGAGCTTGCCAGCCTGCAAACCATGTACGGGCCGCGCCATCCGACCATCGGGCGGCTGCAGTCCGAGCTGGACCGGTTGAAGCGGCTGATGTCCGCCGAGGCGGATCGCATAAGGCAGCAGTTGAAGGCCAGCTATGATCTCGCCGTGCAGAATGTCGGCAAGCTGCAGGACAAGCTCGAAGCCCTGCGCCAACAGTCGACGAACTCGAACATCGCGCAGGTACAGCTGCGGCAGCTGGAATCGAAAGCCCAGGCGGCGCGCGCCGTGCTCGACGACTATCTCAAGCGGGCGCAGGAAACGTCGCAGATGCAGGGCGTGCAGACTTCCGAAGCGCGCAAGATCGGCGTGGCTTCGCCGCCTGTCCAGCCGACATGGCCGAAGCCGGTCCTGCTTCTCTTGGTGAGCGCCGTTCTGGGACTCCTCGCCGGATGCGGCCTCGCTCTGGCGCTTGGTCCGGTCTCGCAGCCGCAAGAGGACCCGCAGTCGCCGACGGCGGCCGTGCCGGAGCCGTTCGTGGACCGTAAGGACAGCGCGCCGGTCAGCCCCCGGCCATTGCCGATGCCAGCCAATTTCGGCGAGTACCGTCTGCCCGGCGTCGCCGGTGGGACCGCCCATTCAAACATCAAGGCGATCAGGAAACAGCTCTTCCAGACCGGAAACGAAACGCTGTCGCTCGCCGTCCTGAAGATCATGCGACAGATGGTCTTGCACCTGAACGACCACGGCAAACCGTTCGTCATCCTCGTGTCTTCGATCCACAGCAGTTTCGAGGCAAGGATTGCGGGCGCGATGCTGGGCATAGGCATGCAACGGGCCGATCAGAACGTGCTGATGGTGGAAATTGGCGATCGTCTGTCCAGCGCGACGACAGACGGCGCCGGATTGTTCATCGATGGCGCGACCGGTCTGCAGACGATCGTGTGCAGCTCAGTGGCGGAAAAAAGTCCTGGCGTTGCCGATCGCAACTCGTTCCGTGGCATTCTGGCCGAAGCCGGGAGCGCGTTCGATTTCGTGCTCGTGATCGCGCCCTCGCTCAATGAGAACGGCTGGAATCCGGAGCTCTTCGCCAAAGCCGATCTTGCGCTTCTGGCGCTCAGCCCCTCCGAGCAGCCTTCGGAAGCCGCCAGGCTGCTCGCGCAAAAATTCGGTGCCGGCCAGATCGGTCGCAGTGCCACCCTTGTCGTCGCGCCGGCTGACGCGCGGCCAGCCGCGGCGATCGACAGTCCGCGAGCGGCCGGCGAGCAGCGCCGCAGCGCCGCCGCCCGGGGCTAGACCGTGAAGGCGGTGCATCGATGACATCGCCGCCCAAGGTGTCGAGGCGACAGGCGCTGGCCTTTGCCGCCGGAGCCGTTGTCGCCGTCTCCCCTCCGCCGCAATCCGCTGCGCTCGCGACGGCCGGCCAAGTTCCGTCGCGCGGCTTCAACCTTCCCGGATGGCTCGACCGAAACGATGGGCTTGCTCCCGCCACGGCCACGCTTGAGAAGCTGCGGCAATCAGGCTTCGAAACGATCCGGCTGCCGGTCAACAGCGATCTCGTCTCCAGCGGCGACCCGGCAACGCTTCGCCGCATCCAGAACGGGATCAGGGATCTTGTCGGGCTGGGCTTTTCGGTCCTCCTCGACATGCATCCTTCTGGCGAGCTCGTAGCGGCTTTTCGAAACGATCCCGAGGCGGCTGCAGGAAGAGTGCTTCAGGCCTGGACGGCGTTGCGTGCCGTCGTTGCCGATCTGCCTGCGGAGTGGGTCTATCCCGAGCTGCTGAACGAGCCACCGATGGAACGGAGCGCCTGGCTGGCGCTGCGGGAACGGATCGCCGCGGCGCTGCGGGCGAAATGTCCGCGCCACACGCTGGTCTGGGGACCGGCACGGTTTCAGGGCATCTGGGAAATCGCCGACACGCCGCCGCTCGCCGACGACAACCAGATTGCCGCCGTTCACTATTACGCCCCCTTGGCCTTCACCCACCAGTGCGAGACCTGGGATGCCTCGCCGCTCGCCCGCATCGCGGACCTGCCCTTTCCCGCAAGCAAGGGAATGGCCCAGGTGAGCCGGCTTATCTCCAAACTGCGGTCGGCCGGCGACGAAGAAGCCGCCAACCTCGTTGAAGAGGAATTGTCGGCGCCTTGGACGGCCGCGCGGATCGGCTCCGATTTTGCCGATCTGGCGCGCTGGTCCACCACCAACGGCTGCCCGGTCATGCTGAACGAATTCGGTGTGCTCAACTTCTGCGTGGATGCCGAAAGCCGCGCCTCCTGGGTGCGCGCCGTGCGCAAGGCGGCTGAAGCGAACCATGTGGCATGGACCTATTGGGAGCTCGATCAGGGCTTCGGCTTCATCAGGAGCAGGCAGAGCGTCGAGGGCTTCGATGGCTCGATGATTGCCGCGCTCCTTGGAGGTTAGGCCGGAAATGGACGACAGGCGCCATCTACGCTTGCTGGGACAAGTGACGAGCGGAGCGGATCAGCGATGAGCACGACGCAGGTCTCTTCGCCCGTCAGACTGGGTTTGCCGGGCAGGGATACGCCCGAAACCTTGCTGCATGTCGGCACGGCCTTGCTTGTCGTTGCGCTCGCCGTCTCCGCATTTGCCGTGTGGACGCCGTTCGGGATTGCCGCAACATTCGTGCTGACGCTGATCGTTTCGAACGCGATGCCGGCGGGCGTTCCGGTGCTGATCATCTGCGCCTTTCTCTTTCAGAACCTCGTGGTCGCCTGGTTCACCCCCTACATTCCCGACAACGACACGTTCGACGCGCTGCGCGGCACCAACTTCATCATCCTGATGACAGCGTTCGGCATTTTCCTGGCCGCCTCATTTCAGTACCGCGTCCGCGCGCTGACCGAGTTGCGCCCGTGGCTGCTGCTGAGCATGGTCCTGTGCGGAACGATTTGTTTCTATTTCGCTCTCGGCGTCGTGCATGGCGACCCCAAGGACGCGGTCGTCTATTTCCGCAACACGATCACGCCGCTCGCCTGCTTCCACGTCGTGGTCCTCGCCGCCAGCCTTTATCCCGTCGATCTGCGCAAGAGCATGCTGTGGCTCGGCGCCGGCGCGATCGTCTATGGCTATGCGGAACTGACCTTCACCATGGATTTCCTCGGACTGTTCCACGGCGACCAATATGTCGAGCGCAGCATCTCGCGGCAGGTCGAGACCGGCGTGTGGGAAAAAGCGCTTCAGGAAACCGGTTTCGTTTACCGTGGGATCGAAGACGTGATGACCACGACCTTCTTCAACACGCCCCTGTTTAACGACATCCTGCCAAGCGTCTTCCGCATCGGCGGCCCGAACTTCCATCCGATCAGCTATGCTTACGCCTTAAGCATCATTTCGGCCTGGCTGCTCTTCAAAGGACGATGGGTGCTGCCTCTCGCGGCTCTGCCGCTGCTGCTCGTCATCGGCTCCAAGGGCGCGACCTTCATGCTTTTCGTCGCAATTGCCGTGCGGCTGATCTACAGTCCCTCCCGCGCCGGTCTGGCGCTCATGGCCGCGATGGCCCTGGCCGTGGTTTGGACGACGGCGGCGATCGGCTATGGCGCCACCCATGGCGACTATCACGTCCTCGGTCTGATTGCCGGCATGCGCGATTTCCTGGCCGATCCGCTCGGCCAGGGCTTGGGTCTCGGCGGCAACCTGTCGAGCACCAGCATCAATCTCAACTGGCAAACCGCCCAGGCCGAAGGCGCCGCCTCCGTGCCGGTCGAGAGCGCGGTCGGTGTCATGCTTTACCAGATGGGCGTGGGGAGCCTCGTCTTCTTCGGCTTCCTGGCGGCGCTGGCCGTGGCATTGCGACGGCAGCTTATCCAGACCGGCGACCCGGATTTCCTGTTCGGCTTTGTCGGCATCGTCACCATTTCGGCCAATGCCGTATTACAGGAGGAGGCTTTCTACTCCCCTCTTGCCCTCGCCTTCTGTCTGCTGCTCGTGGGCGTCTCGCTGGGAACACGCTGGCGCATGGCGGCAAGAGCCGAAGCGGCGGACTGACTTCGGATCGGCTGGGCTCCAGACCGGCTTCACGATTTCGTTCAGGAACCGAACAGCACCATTTCGGTGAACGTCAGGTCTCCCGGAGAAGGCGATTTCGGACCGTTGAAATACTTGATCCCCTTGTTCGGAAAATACCTGCCGGACAGACCGGGAACCGGGCCCATCGCATCGACGAGGCAAAGCAGCTGTCCGCGCCGCAGGAGAAAGCGGCCCACGACCCCGGCGCACCTGACCAGATCCGCGTGGGATCGGCAGTAGACGACCTGGCAGCACGACACGAGCCCATGCAATATCCGGCGCGGCTTCAGCACAAGCGGCAACGCCAGACCGTCGCAGACGCAGATCAGCGAAAGACAGCCCAACGCGGCGTGCTCGAGCAATATGTATCTTTCGTTGTCGGTGAGTTCAGCCATTTCGGCGAGGTCCGCATGGGCTTCCAACACCCGGTCCGGACGCGGCATACCATTCAGAATGGGCAAGAAGGCGATCTGTCCGCCGGAAAACAGGCGAAAACCGAAGGCTTTGTTGAGCCTCACTGTCCCGGGCGATGGAGAAATATTGGTGTAGACCACATCCTTGCGCAGGATAACCGTCGCGATCATCCGACTGGCATAGGGCCGGAATTCCGCGTCCACGGACCAGCTCGAGAGATTACAGCGGATTTCATCGCCTTCCAGGCTTCTGTGCTTGGCATAGAGCGTAAGCACTGCGCCGACGATCCGGCCCGACTTCTCCAGGACGAACCCATATCGCGGAAAATCGACGACCGCTGGCCGCTGCGCCAGGCGGGTCAGCGCTTCTATCCAATAGCTCCTGCTGCGCTCCGGAAACCCCCGGTGCAGGCAATCCGCCACGCCTCCCCAATCCCTCTCGTCGAAGGGCCGGCAACCGATACCGGGAGGGAATGCGCCGAGAACCGCCATAATCGACTCAAGAAAAAGGCACCAAATATGTCGAGGTCCGGGTTATCCTGACGATCGATTACTAACGAATTACACCGCTATCGAAGCTAATTTTATTGGCCGGATTTGACGGGATCGTGCAGTGCTCCTCCGCCTACAATTTATCGTCGCATTACCCTTAGGCGGGTTACAATTGTAGAATTGACTAAAACAATCATTGGTTTTGTATGATTCGGGCCGGTGGCGGTCCTTCCTGACAGAAGCGCCTCGCCATCCCGTCCGGCACAGCGGCGTTCGCCGTGACCCGGAAGTCCGCTGGCAACTGCCGGAAGTAGCCGCGCCTGGCGCTGTGCCTGCTGCATCCAAGGCAACTCCGAGTTCGATCGTGCAGGCAAAATTTCACCGGACCGGCTTGTGCGCAAATCTCATATGTGAATATAGTATTCACAAAAGAAGATTTGGAGGATCGATCGCGTCCGACTCCGGCTTGCCGGAGCGGTGCGGCCATTCTCCCGGAGCGGACGAACAGCGCAATGACCAGCTTCCCGCCCACCGTCGGCGTCGCTTCGACCTGCCCTGCCGACATGCCGCCCGATCACGCCTTGCTGCCGGTATGGAATGCCGAAAACTGGTTCTATGAAGATTGGCCAATCGGCCAGAAAATCCGCTCGCTCCGGCGCACTATGGCCGAAGGCGACAGTCATCTCTTCAACACCCTGGTGCTCGACATCCACCCTTATGTGCAGGACCAGATGTTCGCCGAGCGCGAAGGTATCTTCGGCAAGCGCCTCGTGGCGGGCGCGTTCGTTTTCTCGGCCGGGCTCGGTCTAGTCGCCACCAACTGCGTCAATGCCTTTTCCTACGGCTATGACAAGCTCCGCTTCATAAAGCCGGTCTTCATCGGCGACACCATCTATTCGATCCGCACCAACATGGAAAAGAAGCCCCGCTACAAGGAAATGGGGCTGATCCGCGCCAGCTATGAAGTGTTCAAGGGCGAAGGCGAGCTGGTGCTCTACTGCGAGCATCTGCAGACGGTGAAATACAAGGACCCGGCCGACTTCGCCGGCAAGACGGAGAAGCAATGATGGCCGCCGACCTGCCGCTGTCCGGCCTTGTCGTCGTCGACATGAGCCAGTTCCTGTCGGGACCTTACTGCTCGCTGAGGCTCCTCGACCTCGGTGCCCGCGTCATCAAGATCGAGCGGCCCGATGGTGGCGACCTGTCGCGCCGGCTCTATCTCAGCGACACCGAGATCGGTGGTGATTCCACCATCTTCCACGCCATCAACCGTGCCAAGGAAAGCTTTGCGGTCGATCTGAAGAACGAGGACGACCTTAAAGCGCTGCGCGGGCTGCTCGCCAAGGCCGACGTGCTGATCCAGAACTTCCGGCCCGGCGTCATCGAGCGGCTCGGCCTCGATTACGAGCATGTGCGGACGCTCAATCCGCGCCTGGTCTACGCCTCGATCAGCGGCTATGGCGAGGAAGGCCCGTGGGTAAAGCGTCCGGGTCAGGACCTGCTTGCCCAGGCGCGCTCCGGCGTCATGTGGCTGAACGGCGACGAAGATCAGGGTCCGGTGCCGTTCGGCCTGGCAATCGCCGACATGCTGGCCGGCGCGGCCTGCGCGCAAGGCATCCTTGCAGCACTGGTCCGGCGCGGCATCACCGGCGCGGGCGGCCATATCGAGACCAGCCTCTTCGAGGCGCTGATCGACCTCCAGTTCGAGGTGCTGACGACGCATCTCAATGACGGCCGGCGGCTGCCGCGCCGTTCGTCGTTCCATAGCGCCCACGCCTATCTGGCGGCGCCCTACGGAGTCTATCCGGCCAAGGACGGCTTCCTGGCGATCGCCATGACGCCGATCCCGAAGCTCGCCGACCTGCTCGAGATCGAGGGGCTGGCGCCCTATCGCGACAAGCCGGCGACCTGGTTCACGGCGCGCGACGAGATCAAGGCGATCATCGCGCAGCGCATCGCGCAGAAGTCGGTCGACGAATGGCTGGCGATCCTCGAGCCCGCCGACATCTGGTGCGCGAAGGTGCTGAACTGGAAAGAGGTGCTGGAAAGCGACGGCTTCAAGGCGCTCGACCTGCTGCAGACCGTGACGCGCGAGGACGGTGTTTCGATCGACACCACCCGGTCACCGCTCAGGATCGACGGCATGCGCGCCAAAGTCGAGCATGCGGCGCCGCGCGTCGGCGAGCACAGCGCAAAAATCCGCAAGGAGTTCGGCCTGTGACGACACTCAAGGGCATGACCTGGAACCATCCGCGCGGCTATGATCCGATGGTCGCCTGCTCCCGGGTTTGGCGGGAAAAGACCGGCGTCTCTATCGAGTGGGAGAAGCGCTCGCTGCAGGACTTCGAGTCCTTCTCTGTCGAAGAACTCGCCCGCGCCTACGACCTGATCGTCATCGATCATCCGCATGTCGGCCAGATCACCGCCGAGAAGTGCCTGGCCCCGCTCGACGTGCCCGGCCGCGAGGCGGAGCGCGAAGCGCTGGCGAAGGCAAGCGTCGGCCGGTCCTATCCGAGCTACACTTGGCAGGACCGGCAATGGGCCTTTCCGATCGACGCCGCGACGCAGGTGCAGGCCTGGCGACCCGATTTGATAGACGCCGCGCCGAAGATCTGGACCGAAGTGCTGGAGCTTGCCCAGCGGGGCCGCGTGCTCTTGCCGCTCAGGCCGCCGCACTCGCTGATGTGCTTCTTCACGCTTGCCGCCGATCTCGGCCGGCCATGTGCAGTCGAAAGCCCGAGCGATCTGATCGATCCCGATACCGGCGAGACCGTCTTCGAAATGCTGCGTGAGATCGCGGCACTCCTCGATCCCGAGTGCCTGACGATGGATCCGATTGCGGTGTTCGAAAAGATGGCCGAGGCCGGCTCGCGCATCGCCTGCGCGCCGCTGATCTATGGCTACGTGCCCTATGCCACTGCAGGCTTCCGGCCGAACCGGCTCTTCTTTTGCGACATGCCGACTGTGGGCGGCAACGGCCCGGTCGGCTCCGCGCTCGGCGGCACCGGCATCGCCGTCTCCGCCTTTTCCGCTGCCGGCGAGGAAGCGATCGACTTCGCCTACTGGATCGCCAGCGGCGACGTGCAGCGCGGCCTCTATGCCGCCGCCGGCGGCCAGCCCGGCCATGCCGCCGCCTGGGAGGACGAAGCCGTCAATGTCGCGACGGGCGACTTCTACCGCGGCACGCGGGCGACGCTGGAAGGCGCCTGGGTGCGCCCGCGCCACTACGGCTACATGGCGTTTCAGCAGGCGGCGTCCGATCGCCTCAACGAGGGTCTTGCCGGCCGGCAGGACGCCCCCCGCGTCGTCGCCGACATCAATCGCCTGTTCCGGCAGAGCTTCGCGGCGCCCGGCTAATACAGTCGGGCATCGGCCTTGCGGCTCACAGCCGCCAGAGCTTCTTCGCGTTGCCGGAGAGCAGTTTCGCGCGCTCGGTTTCGCTCGCCCCGGCAAGGAGCGCGTGCGTCGCCGCTACCCAGCCGAGCAGCCCGCCACCGAGCGTGCAGACCGGCCAGTCGCTGCCCCACACGACGCGATCCCAGCCGAAGCTGCCGATCGTGTGCTCGACATAACGCCGCAGGGTCTCGACGGTCCAGCTCGCCGGATCGGCATAGGCGACGACGCCGGAGATCTTGCCGACGACATTGGGGCGCCGGGCGATCTCGGCGATCTGCTCGCGCCAGGGATGCTCGGCCTTGCCCCGGATGTCGGGCACGCCGCAATGATCGAGGACGAATTGCACGTCTGGCGCCAGATCGACCAGCGCGATCGCTTGGCTCATCTGTCGTGGCAGGACGCAAAGATCGAAGGTCAGCCCACTGCCGGCGATGCGCCCGATGTTCTCGCGGAACAGGGCGCCCTCGGAGACGTCGTCGGGCACGACATGCAGCACGCGGCGGAATCCTTTGACAAATGGATCGGCCTTCACCTTGTCCAGCCAGGCGGCGAAGCCAGGTTCTTCCGGCCGGCACGACACGATCGCGCCCCGCACCAGGCTGCCCGGCTTCTTCGACAGTCCTTCGACAAGGGCTGTCTCAGCCGCGATATCTGCCGGGTGGACGTCGACCTCCATATGGAGCGCCAATTCTATGCCCGCGCGGCGCGCCTCGGTGGCGTATTCGTCGTGGGAAAAATCGCGGTCGAGGGCCGGCACGCCGGACAGCCAGGGATAGCGTAGCGCCGCCCTGTCGATGAGATGCAGGTGCGTATCGACGATCATGGCTTCCTCCCTTGTCGCGCTATCCACGTGGCCCGAATTGCGCAGCGGCTTTTGCGCATGGAGTCGATCATCTCACCGGAGAATTCGCCATTCAAATAAGAATTATTCCTTTGACCTGACATCCGACCCGGCGAGTTGCGACAGGCGGGCCGCTGCTGCCTGGAGCAGCGTGATGGTCCTGGTGATATCGGGCGCTGCCGGCGCGTTGACCAGAGTGATATAAGGTATGGTGAGCGCGGCGATGCCGTGCCCGTCGGAACCGAGCACCGGCGCCGACAGATTGTAGACGCCGGCGGTCTGCAACGAAGCCATCATCTCGTAGCCACGATCGCGCACCTGGTCGAGGCGTGCGAAGAAGTCGGGCGACAACTTCATCTCCTCGTTGCTGCGCAAATGCTCGGCGATCATCATCTCGCGCTCTTCCGGCGAGCGGAAGGCCAGCAGCACATGTCCCGAGCCGGTGTCGAACAGGCTGATATGCGAGCCGACGCGGATCGAGATGCCCCAGTATCGCGGCGCTTCCTGCTGGGCAATGACCACGGCGCTGCCGCGGTCGAACACGACGAGCTGGTTTGCCTGCCAGGAGGTCTCGGCCAGCTCGCGCATGATCGAGGTGGCGTAGGAGACCAGCCTGCGCACCGGTGCATGCAGCTGGCCAAGCCCGAACAGCTTCAGAGTCAGCGAATAGCGGTCGCCGTCTGGCCGGGTGACGTAGCCGCGTTTCACCAGACGGTCGAGCATCCGGTAAAATTCGTTGGGGCTGCGGTCGAGCCGCTTGGCGATCTCGGCCTGGGTCAGGCCGCCATCGACGCTGGCGAGCAGTTCCAGAATGTCCAGCCCCTTGTCCAGTGCCGGCGCGCGATAGCGGTCTTCCTCGTCGTCCTGCACCCGGTGCCCTCTGGTGAATTGTGATCTTCATATACGCAAGACAGCCTTCATAGGGAAGAAGTTTCGGCTTGACGACTTATGAATAATTTGTTTGCATATGAATGAAGCATGGAGCTTCAGCCATGACGGCCTGCGGCCGTTCCAGGGAGGATATTCATGAACAGACTGCTTTCCGGCGTCGCCGCCGGCGCATTGCTCATGGCATCGGGTGCGGTCTTTGCGGCCGACCTGCCGGGCAAGTTCACCGGCGTCACGATCGACGCCAAGCTGATCGGCGGCCAGCAATACGAAAAACTCTACGCGCGCATCGGCGAGTGGGAGAAGGCGACCGGCGCCAAGGTCAACGTCATCTCCAAGAAGAACCACTTCGATCTCGACAAGGAGATCAAGTCAGACATCGCCTCCAACTCGATCACCTGGTGCGTCGGCTCCAACCACACCTCGTTCGCCCCGCAATATCCGGGCATCTACACCGACCTCGCCAAGCTGCTGCCGAAGGAGGAGATCGACGCTTTCGTCCCGGCCAACATCGCTGCCGGCACGCTCGACGGCAAGCTGGTAATGCTGCCGCGCGCGCAGTTCGACGTCTCGGCGCTCTACTACCAGAAGAGCCTCTACCAGGACGAAGCCAAGAAGAAGGCCTACAAGGAGAAGTACGGCGAGGAGCTCGCCCCGCCGGACACCTTCGACGAGATGGCTCAGCAGGCGGAATTCTTCGCCAGCCCGCCCGACTTCTACGGCACGCAATATGCCGGCAAGGAAGAGGCGATCAACGGCCGCTTCTACGAGATGCTGATCGCCGACGGCGGCGAATATCTCGACAAGGATGGTAAGCCGGCCTTCAACTCCGAGGCCGGCGTCAAGGCGCTCGACTGGTTCGTCAAGCTCTACAAGGCTAAGGCTGTGCCCGCCGGCACGACCAACTATTTGTGGGACGATCTCGGCCAGGGGTTCGCGTCCGGCACGGTGGCGCTCAACCTCGACTGGCCGGGCTGGGCTGGCTTCTTCAACGACCCGAAGTCGTCCAAGGTCGCCGGCAATGTCGGCGTCAAGGTGCAGCCGAAGGGCTCATCCGGCAAGCGCTCGGGCTGGTCCGGCGCGCATGGCTTCTCGGTGACCGAAAGCTGCGCCAACAAGGAGGCCGCCGCCTCCCTCGTCTGGTGGCTGACCAACGAGGATAGCCAGAAGCTGGAAGCCGCGGCCGGCCCGCTGCCCACCCGCACCAAGGTGTGGGAATGGGACCTCGAGCAGGCCAAGTCCGATCCTTACAAAACCGAAGTGCTGCAGGCCTTCCAGGAAGCCGCCAAGAACGCCTTCCCGGTGCCGCAGACGCCGGAATGGATCGAGATCTCCAACGCGGTCTATCCCGAACTTCAGGCAGCCATCCTCGGCGACAAGACCTCCAAGCAGGCGCTCGACGACGCTGCCGCCAAGGCGACGGAGATCCTCGAGGACGCCGGCAAGCTCTAAGGACTATCCTCCCAGCGGCGCCGGTCTTCGCGACCGGCGCCGCTTTGACCGAGGCGGCCGCCCTGCGATTGGATCGCCGGCCGTGCAAACAATTTTGGGACTTTGCATGAGGGCCAAGCGGCTTTCCGCGCCAACGCTTCTTCTGCTGCCGGCCGTCCTCGTTCTGGCGGCCGTGGTGGTCGTGCCGCTCTGCCTGTCATTCTATTCGAGCTTCACGCCGTTCAGGCTGACGCGGCCGGAAACCTTCTTCACCTTCATCGGCCTGCGCAACTATCGCAACATTCTGTCCGACGCGAATTTCTGGTGGGCCTTCGGCCGCACCGTGCTCCTGCTCACCATCGCGCTCAATCTCGAAATGCTGCTCGGTCTCGGCCTCGCGCTGCTGGTCGAGAAGGCTAGCCGCGGCCAGCGGTTGCTGCGTACCATCATGATGTCCCCGATGATGTTTTCGCCGATCCTGGTCGGCTTCCAGTTCAAGTTCATGTTCAACGACAATATCGGCTTGGTGAACAACGCGCTGCAGTCGCTAGGCATCACGCGGGACGCCATTCCCTGGCTGATCGAAGGCCATTTCGCCTTCATCGCCATTTCAGTCGCGGAGATCTGGTCGTCGACCTCGATCTTCGCGATCCTGATCCTCGCCGGCCTGCTCGCCATGCCGAAGGAGCCGGTCGAAGCGGCGCGCGTCGACGGCTGCACGCCGTGGCAAACCTTCCGCTATGTGACCTGGCCCTTCATCATGCCCTTCGCCTATATCGCCATGACCATCCGCTCGCTCGACGTTGCGCGCGCCTACGACATCGTCAAGATCATGACCGATGGCGGCCCGGCCGGTCGCACGGAACTGTTGTGGACGCTGGTTGCGCGCACCGCATACAGTGACGCGCGCATGGGCGTGGCCAATGCGATGGCCTATTTTTCGATCCTGCTGTCGATCGTCTTCACCGTCTATTTCTTTAAGAAGCTCGCCGCGGCACGGACCCAGATCGGCGCGGAGTGGTGAGGATGGACGCCAACGCATCCGCCCGCCTGAAGCGCCGCGCCGGCGTCGTCGCCCACCGCGTCGGCCTGTTCCTCGCCATGCTTTTGATCTGTCTGCCCGGCATCTGGATCGTGCTGTCCTCGCTGCGGCCGACGGTCGAGATCCTGGCCAAGCCGCCGGTCTGGATCCCGCAGCAGGTCTCGCTCGATGCCTACGTCGCCATGTTCAGCGGTGTCGGCAAGGGCGGCATTCCCGTCTTCGACTATTTCCGCAATTCCCTGATCATCTCGGTGACCTCGACCGTCATTGCCATCGCGATCGGCATGGCCGGCGGCTACGCTTTCGCGCGCTACCGGTTTCGTGGCAAGTCGGCGATGTTCCTCGGCCTTATGCTGACCCGCACCGTGCCTGGCATCGCGCTGTCGCTGCCGCTGTTTTTCGTCTATGCGCGGCTCGACATCATCGACACGCATTTCGGCCTGATCCTCGCCTATGTCGCGCTCAATGTGCCGTTCACCATCTGGCTGATCGACGGCTTCTTCCGCCAGGTGCCGAAGGATCTCGCCGAGGCCGCGCAAATCGACGGCTGCACGCGCTGGCAGGCCTTCTGGCAGGTCGAGTTTCCACTCGCCGGGCCTGGCATCGCGTCGGCCGGCATCTTCGCCTTCCTTACCTCCTGGAACGAATTCGCGCTCGCCTCGCAGCTGACGCGCTCGATCAATTCCAAGACGCTCCCCGTCGGGCTGCTCGACTACACCGCCGAATTCACCATCGACTGGCGCGGCATGTGCGCGCTGGCGGTGGTGATGATCATCCCGGCGCTGCTCCTTACCTTCATCGTCCAGAAACACCTCGTCGGGGGCCTGACTTCCGGCGCGGTGAAAGGTTGATCCGATGGCGATTGTCTCGCTCAAGAAACTGACCAAGCGTTACGGCAATATGGAGATCGTGCACGGCATCGATCTCGATGTCGCCGACCGCGAATTCATCGCGCTAGTCGGGCCGTCCGGCTGCGGCAAGTCGACCACGCTGCGCATGATCGCCGGGCTGGAAGACATCTCCGGCGGCACGATCGAGATCGGCGACCGCATCGTCAACGATCTGCCGCCGCGTTCGCGCAACATCTCGATGGTGTTCCAATCCTACGCGCTTTATCCGCACATGACGGTCCGCGAAAATCTCGGCTTCTCGCTGAAGATCGCCGGCGCGCCCAAGGAAGAGATGGACCGTCGCGTGGCCGAGGCCTCGGCCATTCTCGGCCTCGACGCGCTGCTCGAGCGCCGCCCCTCCCAGCTTTCCGGCGGCCAGCGCCAGCGCGTCGCCATGGGCCGCGCCATCGTGCGCGATCCGGACGTCTTCCTGTTCGACGAGCCGCTCAGCAATCTCGACGCCAAGCTGCGCACGCAGATGCGCACCGAGATCAAGAAGCTGCACGCCAAGGTGAAGTCCACGGTTATCTACGTTACCCACGACCAGGTCGAGGCGATGACGCTCGCCGACCGCATCGTCATCATGCGCGACGGCAACATCGAGCAGGTCGGCACGCCGGACGAGGTCTTCCAGCGGCCGGCGACACGCTTCGTGGCGGGCTTCATCGGCTCGCCGCCGATGAACCTGCAGGAGGCGACCGTGGACGACGGCAAGATCGTCTTTTCCGGCGGACAGAGCCTGCCGCTGCCCGGCCGCTTCAACGCCAAGGTGAACGCCGGCGACAAGGTAGTGTTCGGCCTGCGTCCCGATGACCTCTACCCCGTGGGCCACGGCCTGCATTCGGGCGATGCCGCTGACGTCCACGAGATCGAGCTGCCGGTGACGGTGACCGAGCCGCTCGGCAACGAGACGCTGGTGTTCGCCGAATTCGACCGCCGCGACTGGGTTTCGCGGATGCTGAACCCGAGGCCATTGCGGGCGGGCGATCGCGTGGCGATGAGCTTCGACCTGTCGCAGGCGCATCTCTTTTCCGCGGAAACCGGCAAATCCTTGAGGGCCTGACGATGGCGAAGATCGAGAAAGTCGAGCTTGCAATGGTTGATCTGGTGCCGAAGGTGAAGCGCACCGACGCCATCCAGAGTTTCGTCAGCCAGGAGACGCCGATCGTCACCATCACCGACGTCGACGGGGCGGTCGGCATCGGCTACAGCTACACGATCGGCACCGGCGGCTCTTCGGTGATGCGGCTTCTGGCCGACCACCTCGCGCGGCGCCTGATCGGTGAGGATGCCGACCGGATCGAGGCGATCTGGCACGATCTCGAATTCGCCACGCACGCCACCACCATCGGCGCTATCACGGCCATCGCGCTCGCCGCCATCGACACTGCGCTCTGGGACCTTCGGGCGAAGAAGCAGAAGCTGCCGCTCTGGAAGCTCGCCGGCGGCGTCAAGGACCGCTGTCCGCTTTACACCACCGAAGGCGGCTGGCTGCACATCGAGACTGAAGCGCTTGTCGAAGATGCGCTGGCCGCCAAGGCGAAAGGCTTTACCGGCTCGAAGGTCAAGATCGGCAAGCCGCACGGCGCCCAGGATTTTGCCCGGTTGTCGGCCGTGCGCAAGGCGGTCGGCGACGGCTATGAGATCATGACCGACTGCAACCAGGGTTTTACCGTCGACGAAGCCATCCGGCGCGCCGAGCGGCTGCGCGATCTCGATCTCGCCTGGATGGAGGAGCCGCTGCCGGCCGACGACATAGACGGCCATGTGCGGCTATCGAATTCGACGGCGACGCCTATCGCCGTCGGCGAGTCGCTCTATTCGATCCGCCATTTCCGCGAATATATGCAGAAGGGCGGCTGCAGCATCGTCCAGGTCGATGTCGGCCGCATCGGCGGCATCACGCCCTGGCTGAAGGTGGCGCATATGGCGGAAGCCTTCGACATGCCGATCTGCCCGCATTTCCTGATGGAACTGCATGTCAGCCTGGCCTGCGCGGTGCCGAACGGCAAATATGTGGAATATATTCCGCAGCTGGATGAGTTGACGGGCAAGAAGATGTTGATCGAAAACGGCCACGCCCTGGCGCCGGACGAGCCGGGCCTCGGCATCGACTGGGATTTCGATGCGATCAAGGCGCTGAGCGTCGTCGAATTCAGCGTCACCGTCACGGAGCGGAGGAACTGAGAATGCAGCGAATGGGCATGGTGCTTGGCCTGAAGCCGGAAAAGGTCGAGGAATATGTGCGCCTGCACGCCACCGTCTGGCCGGACGTGCTCGAGATGATCTCCGCCTGCAACATCAAGAACTACTCGATCTACCTCAAGCGGCCGGAGAACCTGCTGTTCTCCTATTTCGAGTATCACGGCACCGACTACGCCGCCGACATGGCCAAGATGGCCGCCGATCCGAAGACCCAGGAATGGTGGTCGGTCTGCATGCCATGCCAGGAACCCTTGCCGACAAGGCAGGAGGGCGAGTGGTGGGCGACGATGGATGAAGTCTTCCACCATGACTGATGCCTTCGATCCCGCCTCGCTGGCGCAATCCTGGCCGATGCCTGCAAAGCCGCGTCCGATCGTCACCTTCGGCGCCGGCTCGATCGTTGGCGATGCGCATTTCCCGGCCTATCGCAAGGCTGGTTTTCCAGTGGTGGGTCTCTACGATCCGGACCAGGCCAAGGCTCGGAAACTGGCCGAACAATGGGGCGTGACGGCATTCGGCTCGGTGGACGAAGCGGCTGCCGTCAAGGATGCGATCTTCGATCTCGCAACGCCGCCCGGCCGGCACGCCGAGGTGCTGAAGGCCCTGCCCGACGACGCGGTCGCATTGATCCAGAAGCCGATGGGCAACTACCTTGGCGAGGCAACCGAGATCCTTGAAATCTGTCGCGCCAAGAAGCTCAAGGCTGCAGTGAATTTCCAGCTTCGCTTTGCGCCGATGATGCTGGCGCTGAAGGACGCGATCGCCAAGGGCTGGCTTGGCGAGGTCGTCGACTTCGATGCCTGGCTGGCGCTCGCAACGCCGTGGCAGCTCTGGGAATTCCTGCTTACGGCGCCGCGTGTCGAGATCGCCATGCATTCGATCCACTATCTCGACCTGATCCGGCAGCTTCTCGGCGACCCGAAGGGCGTGCATGCCAAGACGCTCGGCAATCCCAATCACAAGGTAGCGCAGACCCGGACAAGCGCCATCCTCGACTATGGCGACACGGTGCGCTGCGCGCTCTCGATCAACCACGATCATAAGTTCGGACGGCGGCATCAGGCCTGCGAGTTCCGTATCTGCGGCACCGAGGGCGCCGCCTACGTCAAGCTTGGCCTCAATCTCGACTATCCGCGCGGTGAGCCCGACGTGCTGGAAATCCATCCTAAAGGCGGCTCCGATTGGGTCGGCGTGCCGCTCACCGGCGAATGGTTCCCCGACGCCTTTGTCGGGCGCATGGCCAATGTGCAGCGCTTCGCCTCCGGGGAAGACAAAGAGCTGGTCAGCTCCGTCGAAGATGCCTGGAACACCATGGCACTGGTGGAAGCCGCCTATCGTTCGAGCGCCGCGCCGGCGACGCCGCTCACCGCAAAACCGTAAGGAACGGCATGGAACAGGTCACCTATTTCGACGACTACGAGATCGGCTCGTCGCGGCTGACCAGCGGCCGCACCATCACCGAGACCGACTTTGTCGTCCATGCCGGCCAAACCGGCGATTTCTTTCCGCATCACATGGACGCCGAGTTCATGAAGACGACGCCCTTCGGCCAACGCATCGCGCATGGCACGCTGGTGTTCTCGGTCGGCGTCGGCCTGACCGCGAGCGTCATCAACCCGGTCGCCTTCTCCTACGGTTATGACAGGCTGCGCTTCATCAGGCCGGTCTTCATCGGCGACACGATCCGCACGCGCACGACGATCGCCGCGAAGGAAGACGATCCGAAGCGGCCGGCCTCCGGGCGCGTCATCGAACGCGTCGAGGTTTTGAACCAGCGCGACGAAGTCGTGCTGGCCGCCGATCACATCTATATCGTCGAGCGGCGCCCCCGGCTCGGCTGAAGATGGAGACACAACATGGCTGATCTGACAGGCAAGGTGGTGGTCGTAACGGCCGCTGCGCAAGGCATCGGTCGGGCTAGCGCGTTGGCTTTCGCCAAGGCTGGCGCGATCGTCCACGCCACCGACATCAATGAAGCGGCGCTGGCCGATCTCGGCGGCCACAAAGGCATCGTCAGTCGCAAGCTCGACGTGCTGAACGACGACGCCGTGAAGGCCGCCTTCGCCGAAATCGGCCGCGTCGATGTGCTTTTCAACTGCGCCGGCTTCGTCCACTCCGGCTCGATCCTGGAGATGAAGGACGAGGACCTCGACTTTGCCTTCAACCTCAATGTGCGCGCCATGATCCGCACTATCCGCGCCGTGCTGCCCGGCATGCTGGAGCGCGGCGATGGTTCGATCATCAACATGGCATCGGTCGCCGGCGCCCCGAAAGGCGTGCCCAACCGCTTCGCCTATGGCGTGACCAAGGCGGCCGTGATCGGGCTGACCAAGTCGATCGCCGCCGACTATGTCGGCACAGGCATTCGCTGCAACGCGATCTGCCCCGGCACGGTGGAGAGCCCCTCGCTCGAAAGCCGCATGCGGGCGCAAGGCGACTATGAGGCCGCCCGTGCCGCCTTCATCGCCCGCCAGCCAATGGGAAGGTTGGGCACGGCGGAGGAGATCGCCGATCTTGCCGTCTATCTCGCCGGCGCCACCTATACCACCGGGCAGGCCTATAATATCGACGGCGGCTGGTCGATCTGATGAGGCACCGAGCATGACCCGCATTACCGATCTTCGCGTCTTCGATCTGCGCTTCCCGACGTCGCAGAGCCTCGACGGGTCGGACGCGATGAATCCGGACCCCGATTATTCGGCCGCCTATGTCATCCTCGACGCCGATAGCGAGGGGCTCAGCGGCCACGGGCTCACCTTCACCATCGGCCGGGGCAACGAGATCTGCTGCGCGGCGATCGAGGCGCTGCGCCATCTTGTTGTCGGGATCGACTTGGACTGGGTCAAGCAAGATCCCAGCCGCTTCTGGCATCACGTGACCGGCGACAGCCAGTTGCGCTGGATCGGCCCGGACAAGGGCGCCATGCACCTCGCCGTCGGCGCGGTTGTCAATGCGGTCTGGGATCTTTGGGCCAAGCAAGCCGGCAAGCCGGTCTGGCGTCTGGTCGCCGAGATGAGCCCGGAAGAGATCGTGCGCATCGTCGACTTCCGCTATCTCACCGATGCGATCACGCCGGCCGAAGCGCTGGAGATCCTGAGGAAGGCCGAGGCCGGCAAGGCCGAGCGCATCGCCACCCTCGAGCGCGAAGGCTATGCCTGCTATACCACATCGGCCGGCTGGCTCGGCTATCCCGACGACAAGCTGAGGCGCCTCTGCCAGGAAGCAGTCGACGAGGGGTTCAATCACATCAAGCTGAAGGTGGGCCGCGACCGCGCCGACGACATCCGCCGTCTCAGGATCGCCCGCGAGGTGATCGGTCCGGACCGTTACCTGATGATCGACGCCAACCAGGTCTGGGAGGTCGACCAGGCGATCGACTGGCTGCGCCATCTTGCCTTCGCCAAGCCCTTCTTCATTGAGGAGCCGACCAGCCCGGACGATGTCGCCGGCCATGCCAAGATCCGCAAGGCGGTGGCGCCGATCAAGGTTGCGACCGGCGAGATGTGCCAGAACCGCATCATGTTCAAGCAGTTCATCGCCGGCGGCGCGATCGATATCGTGCAGATAGATTCCTGCCGCATGGGCGGCCTGAACGAGGTGCTGGCCGTGCTTTTGATCGCCGCCAAGTTCGGCTTGCCGGTATGGCCGCATGCCGGCGGCGTCGGCCTGTGCGAATATGTCCAGCATCTGTCGATGATCGACTATATCGCGGTGTCGGGCACCAAGGATGGAAGGGTGATCGAATATGTCGATCACCTGCACGAGCATTTCCTCGAGCCCTGTGTCATTGAGAATGCGGCCTACATGCCGCCGACGGCGCCGGGCTTCTCGATCGAGATGAAGCCGGACTCGATCGCCGCCTACCTACATTCCACAGTTGAATGCGAGCCGTAACGCAGGTGGCCTTGGCGGCGTTACGGCGTCGCTTCTACCTGGCGCGCTTCAGTCAACCTCGACGGCAAGCACCGCGACACAATCTCCGGCCTTGACGAGGCCGGGGAAATGGCGCGCGGCCAGGAGCCCTGACATCCTGGCCTTGATCTCCTGGGGCGCGGTGCCGGTGCGACCGGTCGAATGGATGCGCGCCACGACCTGGCCTTCCTCCACCTTCTCGCCGAGATCGATCATGGTCTCGATCATGCCCTCGTCTTCGGCAAATGCAAAGCAGTCGCCCGAAGGCATGTCGAGCCATTGGGTTTGGCTCTTCTCGACGGCGCCATCAACGATGCCGGCATGGCGAAGCACATTGAGGATGCCGCGGCGGGCGATGCGCACCGTCACAGCTCGGGCCGTCCCGCCACCGCCGAGCTCGGTGGTGACGAAGACCTTGCCCATCTGCTCGGCCGCGGTGTCATACATGCCAACGGTATCGATTTCGGTCATGCGCATCGAGAACGGAGCCGAAAAGGCCTTGACCGCGGCGAAGGCCTTTTTCTCCTGCTCCTTGTCCGGCAGCGTATGCGCGGCGCAGAACGGCACGAAGTCCAGCGTCTTTCCGCCGGAGTGGAAGTCGAACACGATGTCCGCCCACGGCAACAATTCGCGCTGGAAATAGTCGGCGATCTTTTCCGTCACGGTACCGTCTGGCCGGCCAGGAAAGCTGCGGTTCATGTTGCCCTTGTCGATCGGCGAGGTGCGGCTGCCGGCGCGGAACGCCGGATAGTTCATCGCCGGCACGATGATGACGGTACCGGTGACATCCTTCGGGTCGAGCGTGCGAGCGAGCTCGTAGAGCGCCAGCGGGCCTTCATATTCGTCGCCGTGATTTCCCCCGGTGAGCAGCGCCGTCTGCCCCTTGCCGTTGCGGACGACACAGATCGGAATCATCACCGACCCCCAGGCGGAATCGTCGCGGCTGTAGGGCAGGCGCAGGAAGCCGTGCTGGACACCGTCGCGCTCGAAATCGACCGTCGGCGTGATCGGCGAAGGAGGCAGAGCTGACATCGGGCTCAATCCTTGACGAACAGCTTGCGCGGCACATTGGCCAGGCACTCGACGCCGGTCTTGGTGATCAGGATCGATTCGGTGATTTCAAGTCCCATTGTCTCGAGCCACAGACCCGTCATGAAATGGAAGGTCATGCCGGGCTTGAGCTCGGTGCGATCGCCGGGGCGCAGGCTCATCGTGCGCTCGCCCCAATCCGGCGGATAGGAAAGACCGATCGAGTAGCCGGTGCGGTTGTCCTTGACGATGCCGTACTTCTTCAGCACGGCGAAGAAGGCATTGGCGATGTCCTCGCAGGCATTGCCCGGCTTGGCGGCGGCAAGGCCCGCCTCCATGCCCTCGAGCGTCGCCTTCTCGGCGTCGAGGAAGGCCTGCGTCGGCTTGCCGAGGAAGACGGTGCGCGACAGCGGGCAGTGGTAGCGGTTGTAGCAGCCAGCGATCTCAAAGAAGGTGCCCTCGCCCACCTTCATCGGCTGGTCGTCCCAGGTGAGATGCGGCGCCGAGGCGTCGGCGCCCGATGGCAAGAGCGGCACGATCGCCGGATAGTCGCCACCGATGCCCTCAACGCCGCGCGTGCCGGCATCATAGATCTCGGCGACCAGATCGCATTTGCGCATGCCGACCTCGATCTTGTCGACGATACGCTGATGCATGGCCTCGACGATGCGGGCGGCCTTGCGCATATAGTCGATCTCGGTCGGGCTCTTCACGGCGCGCCGCCAGTTGACCAGAGCGGTGGCGTCGACGAAGCGGGCGTTGGGCAGGTGCTTCTGCAGCGAGGCGAAGGCCGCCGCCGAGAACCAATAGTTGTCCATCTCGACGCCGATGGTCAGCTTGTCCCAGCGGCGATCGGCAAGCACGCTGGCGAGATAGTCCATCGGGTGCCGCTCGGTCGACTGCACGTAGTGGTCGGCGTAGCCAATGATGTTGTCATGCGCGAGATAGGCGGTGCGCTTGGCGCCGTTGGCGTCCTGGCCGCGGCCATACCAGACCGGCTCGCCCGAAGGCGGCACGATGACCGCCTGATGCACATAGAAGGACCAGCCGTCATAGCCGGTCAGCCAGGCCATGTTGGAGGGATCGCTGACGATCAGCAGATCGACCCGCTTGGCCTCCATGGCTTTCCGCGTCTTGGCAAGGCGATCGGCAAATTCGCTTCGCGAGAATTTCAGGTTTGGCTGCATTTTGTTGGTCCTCGTTTGTTGGGCCTCGCGGCCATATTCAGCTTTCGAAAATCGTTCCCGCTTTCGCTGCCCGCGCGCGGTCGCGGGCTAAAGTGGCGATCGCGGTGTCCTGCACGCCGGTGCCAGTGAGATCGGCGAGGGTGATGTCACCGGCCGATCGTCGTCCGTGCTTTTTCCCGGCGATGATCTGGCCGAGCTCGGTGACTTCCGCGTCGGCCGCCATCGCCCCTGCCTCGATGGCGTGGTGAAGCTCGCCCAAGCGCCGCGTCTGCTTCGCGCTGTCTGCGACATAGAGATCTGCCAGGCGAAGGATCGCCGGCGCGATCTCGTTCTTGTGCTCGGCATCCGAGCCCATCGCGGTGATGTGCTGGCCGGCCGAGACGAACCCGGCCTTGATCAGCGGCTCGGTCGAAGGCGTGGTGGTGACGATGATGTCGGCGCCCGCTGCCGCCCTCGCCGCATCCGGCTCGGCACGCACCATGATGCCCAGCCTCTCGCGCAAGCGGGCCGCGGTCGCCTCGGCCTTGGCCGCATCGCGCGCCCAGACGCGCGCCTCCGCGATCGGCCTGACGAGGCGCAGCGCTTCCAATTGCAGGCCGGCCTGCAAACCGGCGCCGAAGATCGCCGCTATGCTGGAGTCTTCGCGCGCCAGATGCTTGGCCGCGACCGCGCCGGCTGCGGCGGTGCGCACATCGGTCAGATAGCCATTGTCGAGCAGCAGCGCCTCGACCACACCGGTCTTGGCCGAAAGCAGCACTATCATGCCGCCGCCGCTCGGCAGGCCGAGCTTCGGATTGTCGAAGAAGCCGGAGCTTATCTTGACGGCGAAGCCATCTATGCCGGGCACGTAGGCGGACTTCACGTCGACCTCGCCGCGATGCTCGTGAATGTCGAGCCTCAAGATTGGCGGCATCGCCACCGGCATTGTCGCCAAAGCCCGAAAGGCGTTCTCGACGCAGGCGACCGCATCCAGATCGAGCGTCACGACCTTGCGCAGGTCTGTTTCGGTGAGGATGGTCATGCGGCTCATCTGGGGCGCTCCGTCAGTGCAGCGTCGCCGCAGACGATGCGGCGATGCAGGCTCATGTCGATGTTGCGGCCAGACAGGATGGCCACCACCGGTCCTTTCGCAGTGACCTTCCCAGCAAGCAGCGCGCCGATGCCGACCGCGCCTGCGCCTTCGACGATCTCGCGCTCTTCCTCATAGGCATGCCGGATGCCGGCGGCGATCTCGTCCTCGGAAAGCAGGATGACGTCGTCGAGCAGCTCACGGCACATGGCAAAGGTCAGCCGGTTATCGAGGCCGATGCCGCCGCCGAGTGAGTCCGCAAGCGTCGGCAATTCCTCGACCTGCACGGGGCGGCCGGCATCGAGACTCGCCTTCATCGCGGCACCGCGCGCCATCGAGACGCCGACGACTTTGGTGGCCGGGCTCACCCCCTTGACCGCCGCGGCAACGCCGGCCGCCAGGCCGCCGCCGGAGAGCGGCACCAGCACACTTGCTGCTTCCGGAACCTGCTCCAAGATCTCCAGCCCCAGCGTGCCCTGCCCGGCGACGATGTCCGGATGGTCGAAGGGCGGCAGCATGACCAGCCCCTCCTCCGCAACCAGCCTGTCCACCTCCTGCTGGGCATCGTCCTGGCTGTTGCCGACGATGCGAATATCCGCGCCAAGGCGGCGGATTGCATCGAGCTTGTTTTCGGGCACCAGCTTCGACATGCAGATCACCGCGCGCATGCCCTCGAGCTTCGCCGCATGGGCCAGCGCGTGGCCGTGATTGCCGGTCGATGCCGCGACCACCCCGCGCAATCTTTCTCGCGGACTCAACGCGGCGATCGCGTTGGACGCGCCGCGCAGCTTGAACGCGCCGGTCGTCTGGTGATGTTCCAGCTTGAGGTGAACGGGATGGCCCGCCCGATCCGAGAGGCTTTGCGACAACACAGTCGGCGTCCGCTCGACCTTTCCGGCAATGCGTTCGCGCGCAGCGCGGATATGCTGAAGCGTGACTTCCGTTTTGGTCATTGGCATGCCCGCTCACCGGGCCAATGGCTTCGTCATCAGCCGGCCGAACTGCGGCCGCGCCGTGTCGTCGCCGCAAAGCCGCAGGCAGTTCCAGGCGCTCGCCTGGTTGCTGGTGACGACCGGGCGGCCGATTGCCTCCTCCATGCCTGGAACGGCGAGCGCCGCGCGTAGCGCGGTGCATGAAACGAACAGCGCATCCGCCTGCGCATGCGTCGCCTTGCGCGCCAGATCGACGAGCGAGGTAGGCTCGATGCGTGCCATCTCCCGATCGTCCTCGAAGCCGAGGCAGGTGACGCTCTCGATGTCGAAGCCGTGCGCGGCGAAATAGGCGGCCATCGGCCGGCTGGTCTCGACAGTGTAAGGGGTGAGAATGCTGATCCGCTTCACGCCAAAAGCGTTGAGGCCGCGCACGCCGGCCATGGGCGGCGTGACCACGGGAACATTCGGCTTGGCCGCCTGGATCGCCTGCTCGATCTCGGCGTCGCCGATCACCACGGAAGCAGACGTGCAGGAATAGCAGACGGCATCGAGCGTCTCGTCCGGCAGGATCAGTGCCGCGCCCGCCGAAAGCGAGGGCTGCATCTTGCGCAGATTGTCCGGCGTCGTCGGATTGGCGTAGGGGATGCGCGCGACATAGACGCCGATCCGCTCGCTCGCCACCATGCGGCGGAAGTCGACCTCGCTGGTATGATCGGTGGCCAAAGCAATCAGCCCGACGCGCTTTTCGAGCGGACGCGCATCGAGTGCGGGCCGGGTCGATGCCAGCTCGATTTCGGGCAACAGTTTCATGACTTTCATCTCTCGATCCTGCCGTAACGACGCTCCAGCCAGCGCAACAGCACGACGGAGCAGAGGCTGATGACGAGGAAGAAGGCGCCAACCAGCGTCATCGGCTCGATGTAGCGGTAATAGGTATTGGCGACGCTCTTGGCTTGGTTCATCAGCTCCAGCACGGTGATCGCCGAAAGCAGCGGCGTCTCCTTGAACATGGCGATGAAGTAGTTGGCCAAGGCCGGGATCATCGGCGGGATCGCCTGCGGCAGGATGACATGCGTCCAGGTGTGGCGGCCGTTAAGATTGCAGGCCTTGGCAGCCTCCCACTGGCCGCGCGGCACATTGTCGATTCCGGCGCGATAGACCTCGGCCGTATAGGTGCCGTAGTGCAGTCCAAGCCCGATGACGCCCGCCACCAAGGGCGGCAGCAGGATGCCGATATCGGGCAGCACGTAGAAGATGAAATAGAGCTGCACCAGAAGCGGCGTGCCGCGGATGAATTCGGCGAACCAGCCGACGCTGCGCGACACCGTGCGGTTAGGCGAGCGCCGCGCCAGCGCGATCGCCAGACCGACGATCCCGGCCAAGATCGAGCCGAGCACGGTCGCCAGGATCGTGATCTTCACCCCCTGGATCAGGGTCGGCATGATCTCCCAGACAAAGTTCCAATCCCATTCCATTAGCGGGCCCATTCCATCAGACACGCACTCCGTCGAGACCGCGCGCCATGCGGCGCTCCAGCGAGCGCACGCCCCAGGAGATGATCAGCGCGAGCGCGAAATAGATGACGAGAACGGAGACGAAGGGCATCAGCGTGCTGCCGGTCTGCGAGCGAACCACCTGCGCCTGGAAGGTGAGATCGGCAAGCGAGATCAGCGATACGACCGAGGTCGCCTTGAGCAGCTCGATCGCGTTGTTGCCGAAGGTTGGCAGCATGATGAGCAGCGCCTGCGGCAGGATGACGTGGCGCATGCCTTGCCAGCGGCCGAGATTAAGCGCGGTGCAGGCCTCATATTGCTCACGGCCGATCGACAGGATGGCGCCGCGCACAACTTCCGCCGCATAGGCCCCGACATTGAGCCCCAGCGCCAGCACGCCGGCCTGCAAAGGCGTCAGCGACAGACCGGCGAAGGGCAGCACGAAATAGGCCCAGAACAGCTGCACGAAGATCGAGGTGCCGCGGAAGAACTCGATATAGGTCGTGGCAATCGCGCGCACGATGAAGAAGCGCGATACGCGTCCCATGCCGGCGAGAAAGGCCATGACGAGCGCAAGCACCGACCCCATCAGCGTCAGCTCGATGGTGACAAGCGCTCCCTGCAATATCAGGCCGAGATAGCCGGACCACTGGGTCATTGAGTCTCAAATTTTCCTAACGTTTTGCAGTTGTTGCGAGACGGCTGCGACAGCCCCTTCTCCCCGTTCACGGGGAGAAGATGCCGGCAGGCAGATGAGGGGCAGCGCTGACCTTGAAATGCTGGCGCGCCGCCCCCTCATCCGGCTCTTCGAGTGACCTTCTCGCCGCAAGCGGGAAGAAGGGAGATTACTTCGCCGCGCAGAGCTTCTCGCGCGTCGTCGACATCGCCGCCTTGGCCGAGAAGCCGTAAGGCTCGATGATCTTGGCGAACTCGCCGGATTTCTTCATCTTGGCGAGCTCGACGTCATAGGCATCGCGCAGCGCCTCGTCGCCCTTCTTGAAGGCGGCGCCGTCGCAATAGACCGGCGCGCCCTGCACCGGCGCGATCACTTCGAGGTTCGGATCATTGGCCTTCTTGATGAGGTCGTTGATCGACAGAACGGGCAGCGAATAGGCATCGATGCGGCCATCCTGCACCATCTTCAGACCGCTCTGGCCGTCCGGCACGACGATGACGCGGTCGCGCGGCACGCCGGCATTGAGCGCCAGCTTCTCCTCGGTGCCGCCGCCCGGCGCGCCGATAGTGGCCGACGTGTCCTTGGCGACGTCCTCATAGCTCTTGAAACCCTTGGGGTTGCCCTTCTTCACCAGCATCGCTTCCGCATCGCACAGCACCGGCTCGGAATAGGCGACTGCCGCGCAGCGCTCGGGCTTCATGAACAGGCCGGCGGTGACGACGTCGAAGCGGCCGGCCTGCAGGCCGGGGATCATGGCGCCGTATTCGGAGATGGAGGCGACGATATCGTTGACGCCGAGGCGCTTGAAGATCTCGCGCGCTACGTCGGGTGCAGCGCCCGAGACCTTGCCGTCCGCGGCGACCGCCGTGTAAGGCGGCTCGTTGGCAATGGCGACGCGGGCGAAGCCCTGCTGCTTGAGCTGCTCGAGCTTTGCGTCGTCTGCCGAACGCGCGCCGGAGGCGAGCAGCATGGTGCTTACGGCGAGACCGGCGACGCCAGCCAGGATGCCAAGTTTCTTCATCGTTCCCAACTCCTTGTTTCTCTTCTTGGTTCGCTCGGTTCGGATGGCGTCCTTGCCACCCGTTTCTGGCTTTCGGGACGGCTTCGCCGCCCTGGCATGACGGTCAGACGCGATGGCCGGCCGCGATGATCTTCTTCAGGAAGCCCTGCGTTCGTTCCTGCTTGGGATGGCGGAAAATCTCATCGGGCTTGCCCTCCTCGACGATCCTGCCGCGATCGAAGAACAGCACGCGATCGGCAAAGTCGTGGGCAAAGCCCATCTCATGAGTGACGAGCAGCATCGTCATGTCGGTTTCGGCGGCGAGCTTGCGCATGACGTTGAGCACCTCCTCGACAAGCTCAGGGTCGAGCGCCGACGTGACCTCGTCGAACAGCATGATCTTGGGCGACAGCGCCAGCGCGCGGGCGATCGCGACGCGCTGCTTCTGGCCGCCGGAAAGCTGTGCCGGCATGCTCTTCGCCTTATCGGCGAGGCCCACCATGTCGAGCAGCTCCATCGCCCGTTTTTCGGCGGCGGCTCGCGCCACGCCCTTGGTCAGCATCGGCGCCAGCGTGACGTTGTCCATGACGCATTTGTGCGGGAACAGATTGAAGAGCTGGAAGACCATGCCGATCTTCTGGCGCATCTTGGCCAGGTGCCGCTCGTCGGCCGGCACCAGCTGCCTGTTGCGCTCCATGTGATAGAGCTGCTCGCCGTCGATCTGGATATGGCCGCCGTCGATCTTTTCCAGCGTCATCAGGATGCGCAGGATCGTCGTCTTGCCCGATCCGGATGGGCCGATCAGCGCCAGCTTCTCGCCTGGCATGACCTGCATCGACAGGCCGTCCAGCAGCTTGAAGGCGCCGAAGCTCTTCGAAATGGCGTCGACCTTGATGATGGGCGCGGGCAATCCATTTCCCCGTTCTGAAGCGGCCTATGCTCCTAACGATGCGAAACGCGCTAAATCATGTCAATTAGGAAAATAATATCATGACAATTTTTCGAGCGCTGCACAATTTCAGGGTAATTGGCGATCCGCTTTTGCATCAGATGGCGAGCAGAAGATGCTCCGGATCGCCCAGCAGGAGCTTGGCGACGACGCTCAAGCCCGAGCGCAGTTCCCCTTCGGTGGTCGAGCCGAGCGAGATGCGCACGGCCGGATGCCACGGCGTGTCGGCGATGCGGAACGACGTGCCCGGGGCAATCGCCACGCCGCGCAGGCGCGCCTGCGCAACGAAGCTCTCCTCGGCGCGGTCGCCCGGCAATTCGAGCCACAGATGCAGCCCGTCGCGATGGGAGCGATAGTCGACGCCGGCCAGCATTTCGGCTGCGATTTCCTGCCGGCGTCTCAACGCCCCGCGTTGCCAGTCGACCAACTCAAAAGCCGTGCCGTCATTCACCCACCGCGTCGCGATTTCCGCCACCATCGGCGTCGCCATCCAGTTCGAGACGAGATGGCGGTTGGCGACCGCCGCGACATAGCGGTCGGGCACGGCGAGATAGCCGATCCGCAGGCCGGGCACGGTTATCTTGGTGAAGGAGGTGACGTAGAGCGTCCGCTCGGGCGCGAAGGCGGCAACCGCCGGAGGCCGGCCTTCGACGAGCGGCCCGAGCACGTCGTTCTCGATGATGGCGATGTCATGTTTGCGCGCGACCGCGGCGATCTGCTCGCGCCGGCTGTCGTCCATCAAGCTCGCCGTTGGGTTGATGACCGAAGGCTGGACGAAAACGGCGCGAATGTCGGAGAGACGGCAGGCCTCGTCCAACGCTTCCGGGATCAGGCCGTTGCCGTCGATCGGCAGGCCTTCGAGGTTGAAGCCGAGATAGCGGGCGAGCGGCACCAGCGTGTGGTGGCCGATCGCCTCGGTGGCGACCGTCGAACCGGGCGGTGCGACGCTCATCAGCGCTACCGTCATGCCGGCGGTGGCGCCGTTGGTGAGGCTGATGTTCTGCGGTGAGGCGTCGAGGCCGCAGAGCTTCAGCCATTCGACCGCCACCGTGCGATGACGCGGGAACACCATGTTCGGCCGGAACGACAGCGCCGAACTCGACGGCAGGTTCTCGGCCAGCCACCCCAACGCCTGCTTCAGCTTCTCCAGATGCATCGGCTCGCAGACCGGCTTCAGGATCGAGAGGTCGATGACCTCGCCCAACCGTTCCGGGAGGTAGGGCGGCTCCGGCTCGCGGCGCTGCGTCTGCACGAAGCTGCCGCGCCCGACCTCGCCGGCAATCAGACCGCGGCGGATCAGTTCCTCATAGGCGCGGCTGACCGTCTGGACCGAAAGTTTCAGGTCGTCGGCAAGCCGCCGGTGCGTCGGCAGTCGCGCGCCATTGGCGAGCTTTCCGTCATGGATGGCGCGCGCGAACTGATCGGCCAGCGAGAGGTAGGCCGGGCGGCGGATGAGCGCAGGATCTGGCTGCCATAATGTCATGACTTTATTAGAGATCGAAATCAGTGCAATTGACAATCGAAATAATGCATCGTCATGGTGTCCGGAACAAAAACTGGAGCCGGCATGGCGGCAGCAAAACTCGATCCGATCGACCTCAAAATCCTTGACGCCATCCAGCGCGACGGGCGCATCACCAAGCTGGCGCTGGCCGAGAAGGTCGGCCTGTCGCCGACGCCTTGCTGGATGCGGCTGCGCAAGCTGGAGAAGGCCGGCATTGTCTCCGGCTACCACGCCGCAATCACCATGCGCGCGATCGCGCCGGTGGCGACCGTGCTGATGGAGGTGACACTGGCCAGCCACCGGCAGGCCGATTTCGACCGTTTCGAGCGGGTCATCCGCGACGTACCCGAGATCGTCGCCTGCTGGTCGGTCGGCGGCGGCGTCGACTATGTGCTTAAAGTGATGGCGCGGGACATCGACGCCTATCAGCGGCTTGTCGACGCCCTTCTGGAACGCGAGATCGGCATCGACCGCTACTTCACCTACATCGTCACCAAGACGGTGAAGGAGGAGTCCGTGGTGCCTGTCGCCGACCTGTTGCCAGGCTGAAGCCGGAGAGATCGTCTGGCCCGGCGGGCCATGGGAGACAATCTCTCTCCTGGCGGCTGCCGAAAAAGCCTCTCTGTCTCGGTCGCGCGGCTAATCTCTCCGCATCGCCTTGGCACCGGGAGACAAACGATGTCCGCGCATTTTGCACGCCCACACCGCCACGAAGCACTGGATCGTCTCGCCGATCGCCGGCTGCTGCGCGATCTCGGCTATATCGGGGGCCATTGGACCGCCGGCGACTCGGCTGCGAGCTTCGCAGTCACCGATCCGGCCACCGGCGCCACAGTCGCCTTCGTTGCCGCCCTCGGCGCAAGCCAAACGGCGGAGGCTGTCGACGCGGCAGCGCGTGCCCTGCCGGCCTGGCGCTCCGCGCTGCCGCAGGAGCGCTCCGGAATCTTGCGAAAATGGTTCGAGCTGATCGTCGCCGCCAAGGACGACCTGGCGCTGCTGATGACGCTTGAACAGGGCAAGCCGCTAAAGGAATCGCTGGGCGAGATCGACTACGCCGCCTCCTTCGTCGAGTGGTATGCCGAGGAAGCAAAGCGCCTCAATGCCGAAAGCGTCACCAGCCATTTGCCGAATGCTCAGATGACCGTTCGCCGCGAGCCGCTCGGCGTCGTCGGCGTCGTCACCCCATGGAACTTTCCGTCGGCCATGCTCACCCGCAAGGCCGCTGCGGCGCTTGCCGCCGGCTGCACCGTGGTGGCGCATCCGTCCTCGGAAACGCCGCTTTCGGCGCTGGCGCTGGCCGAGCTCGGCGAGCGTGCCGGCCTGCCCGCCGGCGTCTTCAACGTTGTCACCGGGGATGCGCGCACCATCGTCGGCGCGATGTGCGCTGACGCCCGGGTGCGCGCCATGAGCTTCACCGGTTCGACCGACGTCGGCCGGCTGATTGCCGCGCAGAGCGCGCCGACGATGAAGCGACTGGTCATGGAGCTCGGCGGCCATGCGCCGCTGATCGTCTTCGGTGATGCCGATATCGAAAAGGCGGTGACGATCGCCCTCGACGCCAAATTCGCCACCTCCGGCCAGGATTGTCTTGCCGCCAACCGCATCTATGTGCAGCGCCAGATCTATGACCGCTTCTGCGCCGCCCTCGCCCGTCGCATCGAGCGTCTGCGCACCGGCAACGGGCTTTCACCCGACGCCGATATCGGCCCGCTGATGCATGAGCGCGCCGTCAAGAAGGTGGAGGAGCAGGTCGCAGACGCGCTGGCTCGCGGCGCGCGCTGCCTCATCGGCGGCAAGCGCCATGCGGCCGGGCCGCTGTTCTATCAGCCAACGCTGCTCGTCGATGTGCCGGACGAGGCGCTGATCATGCATGAGGAAACCTTCGGCCCGGTCGCCGCCGTCACCCCGTTCGACGAGGAACGGGAAGTCGTCGCCCGCGCCAATGCTACCGAATATGGCCTCGTCGCCTATGTCGTGACCGAGAACGGCGCGCGCCAGGCGCGCATGGGTCGCGCGCTGGAATACGGTATGGTCGCGATCAACCGGGTGAAGATCACCGGCGCGCCGATCCCGTTCGGCGGCGTCAAGCAGTCCGGCATCGGCCGCGAAGGCTCGCGCCATGGCCTCGAAGCCTTCACCGATCTGAAATACCTTTGTCTGGACGTCGCCTAGCGCACGCCGGAAGAATTCCCTGCAAGGAGAAAAAAGATGCTCGAACAGTCCAACGAACTTTCGGCCTGGGATCGCGACCACTTCTTCCATCCCTCGACGCATATGGGCACGCATGCGCGGGGCGAGTCCCCGGCACGCATCATGGCCGGCGGCGAAGGCGTCACCGTCTGGGACAACACCGGCAAGAAGAGCATCGATGCCTTTGCCGGCCTCTATTGCGTCAATGTCGGCTATGGCCGCCACAAGATCGCCGATGCCATTGCCGATCAGGCCAAGAACCTCGCTTATTATCACGCCTATGTCGGGCACGGCACCGAGGCCTCGATTACGCTCGCCAAGATGATCATCGACCGCGCGCCGAAGGGCATGTCGAGGGTCTATTTCGGCCTCTCCGGCTCCGACGCCAACGAGACCAACATCAAGCTGATCTGGTATTACAACAACGTTCTCGGCCGGCCGGAGAAGAAGAAGATCATCTCGCGCTGGCGCGGCTACCACGGCTCCGGCGTCATGACAGGATCGCTGACCGGGCTCGAGCTGTTCCACAACGCCTTCGACCTGCCGCGCGCGCCGATCATGCACACCGAGGCCCCCTATTATTTCCACCGCGCCGACCGCTCGATGAGCGAGGAGCAGTTTTCGCAATATTGCGCCGACAAGCTCGAGGAGATGATCCTTGCCGAGGGCCCGGACACCGTCGCGGCCTTTATCGGCGAGCCGATCCTCGGCACCGGCGGCATCGTGCCGCCGCCCGCCGGCTATTGGGAAAAGATCCAGGCGGTGCTGAACAAATACGACGTGCTGCTTGTCGCCGACGAGGTGGTGACCGGCTTCGGCCGTCTCGGCACCATGTTCGGCTCCGACCATTACGGCATCAAGCCGGACCTGATCACCATCGCCAAGGGCCTGACGTCTGCCTATGCGCCGCTTTCCGGCGTCATCGTCTCCGACAAGGTCTGGCAGGTGCTGGTCAGGGGTTCCGACAAGCTGGGCTCGCTGGGCCACGGCTGGACCTATTCGGCGCATCCCATCTGCGTCGCCGCGGGCGTCGCCAATCTCGAACTGATCGACGAGATGGATCTGGTGAGGAATGCCGGCGAGACCGGCGCTTATTTCCGCGCCGAGCTGGCCAAGGCCGTCGGCGACCACAGAAACGTCGGCGAGGTCCGCGGCGACGGCATGCTGGCTGCGGTCGAGTTCGTCAGGGATCGCGACGATCGCGTCTTCTTCGATCCGGCGCTCAAAGTGGGCCCGCAGATCGCCACGACGCTCGCGGCAAGCGGCGTCATCGGCCGCGCCATGCCGCAGGGCGACATCCTCGGCTTCGCGCCGCCGCTTTGCCTGACGCGCGAGGAGGCCGACACCATCGTCGCCAAGACCGCCGACGCCGTGAACAGCGTGTTTGCCAGCCTCTGAAGCAATCCAGGAAAGGTGTGAAACGGTTTTCCGTGGGGAATTGCGCGAAGGCAAAGGAACAGATTGACATGAATGCCATGACCAGAACCGTCCCGGCCACGATGGCCGCCGTGCAGCTCACCGGCCACGGCGGCCTGGAAAAACTCGTCTATCGCACCGATGTGAAGGTGCCGCCGCCGGCTGCCGGCGAGGTGCTGGTCAAGGTCAGCGCCTGCGGCATGAACAACACCGATGTGTGGGTGCGCCAGGGCGCCTACGGCACCGAGGAAGACGCGGCCGCCGTGTCGACCTGGCGCCGGCAAGGCAACACGCTGACCTTTCCGCGCATCCAGGGCACCGATACGGTGGGCACCATCGTCGCCGTCGGTGACGGCGTACCCTCCGAGCGCATCGGCGAACGCGTCATGGTCGACTTCTCCATCTACAACCGTGACGACGATTCGCTTGCCGACATCGACTATATGGGCCACGGCCGTGACGGCGGCTATGCCGAATACCAGGCGCTGCCGGCCGAGAACGCGCATGTCGTCAATACCGATTTGAGCGATGTCGAGCTCGCCACCTTCTGCTGCGCCTATCTCACCGGCGAGCAGATGCTGGAACGTGCAGGCTTGAAGGCCGGCGAACGGGTGCTGGTCACCGGCGCCTCCGGCGGTGTCGGCTCCGGCATCGTGCAGCTGGCGCGGGCGCGGGGCGCCATTCCCTATGCCGTGGTCGGCAAGGGCAAGGAGCAAGCGGTGCTCGACATCGGCGCCGAGAAAGTGGTCACGCGCGGCGTGGCCGACCTGCCTGCCGCCGTCAACGAAGCGACCGCTGGCCAACCCATCGACGTGGTCGCCGACCTTGTCGGCGGCGCCATCTTCAATGATCTGCTGCGCATCCTGCGGCCCGAGGGACGCTACACCACCGCAGGCGCCATCGCGGGGCCGGTGGTGCAGTTGGACCTGCGCACCATGTATCTCAAGCAGCTTCAGCTGCACGGCTCGAGCCAGGGCACCAGGGCCGATTTCCGCCGCATCGTGCGCTACATCGAGGAGAAGAAGATCCGCCCGCTGGTCGGCGGCGTCTACAAGCTGTCGGACTTCCACCGCGCCCAGACCGACTTCATGGCCAAGGACTTCGTCGGCAAGCTGGTGGTGGTGCCGGACGCGATTGCCGACACGAACAAGTAGCGGCCGATGGCGGCGGCCGTTAGTTGACCTTCGCGGTCAGCCCTTGCGCTCCTGAAGGATGTTGCCGCCATCCACGACGAGGACGGCCCCGTTGACATAGCTGGCGCCGTCGGACGCCAGGAACAGCACAGCCGCAGCGACCTCCTCCGGAGTGCCGGCGCGTCCAAGCGGCGTGTTTTGCGCCGCGAGGAGCTCTTCCGGCGTCGAGGCGCCCGTCGCGATCCAGCCCGGCGCTACGGCGTTAACGGTGACGCCGCTGCGGCCGACCTCCAGCGCAAGCGCATGCGTCAGCCCGACCATGCCTGCCTTGGCGGCGGAATAAGCGGCCTCGCCTTCGTTGGAGACGTAAGGGCCGGTGACCGAGGCCATGTTCACCACGCGTCCATGACCGCGTCGGACCATGCCGGCCAGAAATGCGCGTGTGGCAAGGAATGTGGTCTTCAGGCTGACATCGATGCCGCGGTCCCAGTCGCTCTCGCTGAGATCGAGAAATCGCCGCTGCAGCGCCGGCTGGGCGACTGTTCCCATCCCGGCATTGTTGACGAGGATATCGATTTCGCCGACCTCCGAGCAGAGCCGCTCGACATCCGCTGCACGCGTCAGATCGGCCACCACCGCACGAACGTCGAGCCCCTCCGCCCGCAGCTCTTCAGCGCGCTGCTCGACGCGATGCGACGAGGCGGTGATCGCGACCGCAAGCCCGGCGTCTCCGAGCTCACGCGCCACCGCGGCGCCGATGCCGTCGGCGGCGCCCGCGCCGGTCACCAGCGCCGTGCGGGATTTGCGAAATATGGTCATGAAGCCTCCCAGGCGATGACGCCAATGCCGCGAGTCAGTAGCCGGCGCTGATGCCGAAATCGATCGAAAGCGCGGCCCCGGTGATCGGCGCCGCGCCGGGCTGGCAAAGATAATGGATGAAGGAGGCGATCTCTTCCACGCCGATGAACCGTGCTCTTTCCCCTTGCGGGTAGTGCCCAAGGAGCCGGCGCTTGTAGCCGTCCGGGTCATCTCCGCCATAGGTCCTTGCCTGATACTCGATCATCGGCGTCGCCGTGTCGCCAGGACAGACGGCGTTGACCCTGATGCCGTGCGGCGCAAGCTCCAGGGCGAGAGCCTTGGTCAGCAGCACCAGCCCGCCTTTGGACGCGCAATAGACCGCCGCGCCGCTGTTGCCGACGATGCCCGCGTCGGAGGCGATATTGATGATAACGCCCTGCGCCGCCGACAGGTGCGGAATGGCGGCCGAGATCAGGAAGAAGGCGCCTTTGAGATTGACGTCCAGCACCAGGTCCCATTGCTCTTCGCGGATCTCGCTTGCCGCTCCCTCGAGCCAGACGCCGGCGGCATTGACGAGAATGTCCAGGCCGCCGCCCCATTCGCGTGCCTTATCCACAACCTCTCGGCAGGCAGCGACGGAACGGATATCGAGCGGCAGACCGATCGCGTTCGCACCGGTCGCGGCAATCTTTGACACGGCCTCGTCGAGTTTCGCGCCGGGAAGGTCGGCGAGCACGATCCGCTCGCCGTCGGCCGCCAGGCGCAGTCCCGTCGCAAGACCCATTCCCCCGGCGCCGCCCGCGATCAGCACGGTTCTTGCATCCATTCGATAACCTCCGCACTGTGCGATGATCGTTGCGGCGAGACACAGTCCGGGCATCCGAACCACGTCGAAGAGACATCTCGCATGCGCCAGGCCGGACAATCAATGATCACAGGACCGAAGCCATCCGCTTCGCGATCACCCCAGCTCCAGCGTCGTGATGCCGAAAACCTTCGACGGCGCATTGCCTGGTTTGCCGCCCCGATACATGCGGGTCGTCGCGAAACCGGGGACCATGCCGACAGCCTGAAGCACGGCGGTGAAGCCGATCTGGGTAGCCGGCACGTCGATATGCAGCGCCTCGCCTGCCGTCCTGCCCGCCAGTTCCGCCATCAAAGCCAGGGCTGTATCCATGTCGTCCGCGAACAGCGGACCGACCTTGGAACCTTCGCGACATCGGCGCGCCACGCCGTAGCCGGCATGCCCAGCAGAGCCAGTGGACATCATCGCGATCCGGGGCGGCTGCAGCCATTCCCGCACGAAGGCCTCCCGAGGCGCAGGGAAGCACTGGCGGTCATAGGCCAGGATCTCGGCTGTCTCGGCGGCGGCAACGGACCGGATATCGCGACCGCCGGTCAGTCCGGCCGGACGACCGCTGAAGCGGACGGTCTCATAAGCCGGCACGAAGCCTTTGTGCTGGTAGTTGGCCCGCTGCTCGGCCACGCCGTCGAGGCCGACAATGCGGTCGCCGAGCCGAGCCATGCCGGCATCCCAGACCGCCTTGCCATGGCCTTCGCCGCGCCGATCGGGCCGGCAGATATAGAGGCCGATGAAACCGAACTCCGCGCCATAGGCGACGGCCGAGATGCCGGCCACCATCTCGCCGCTGACGAAGGCGCCGATGAACCCTTCAGGATCGGCGGCCCTGAGCGCGGCGGCATCCCCGATGCCCGGATTCCATCCTTCCCCCGCCGCCCACTCGACGAGCGTTTCCACCTCGCTGGCGGTCAGCGTCCGGATCGTTCTCGGCATGGCTTCACTCGGCGCGGCAACGGATTTCAAGTCGCCAGGATAGGTCGCCGCCAGCAGGTTGCAAAGACCGGTTTTGGACGTTGCCGACCTGTCCACGCCACGAAGCCCAACCGTCGATGCTCCTTCGCCGATTCGGCGAAGAGACCGCCCATTGAACGCTAGACCGTCGAGCGAATTACCATCCGGGTTTTTCGAATCGATGCAAAGGGTTAGCAAGAACGCGCCGAAACATCAGCCGTTGTTCCAATGGGCAACTGGACACGACCGTGGAAGGCGGGGAATCTTCTTTCGTCGTTGCTTGGAATCGAATGGAGTGCCGCAGGAAATGCCCTTGAGCGCCGAAGAAATCGCCAGTCATCCGGCAGCTCTGCGCGGTGTCAAGGAGCAGTCGCGCGCGCTCATCCATATCTACGAAACCAGCCCGCGCCTTGCCGCCGTTTTTGCCACCCAGCAGCGCTGGCTGCTCGGCCATGTCGGACTTGCGCTGCATTTCAGGCGCGACCCCGATGACCGTCGCACCGAAATGACCGTAGCGCGTTTCATCGAGGTCGTGCGCCGCAATTCAGTCGCCAGCCGCAACACCGCCGAAGCGTTCGTCAAGGAAATGCTCCGTTACAACGTCGCCGAATATATTTCGTCGCGTGGCGATGGCCGGGCTCATCCCTTGCGGGTGACCGCGGCCACCGTCGAGACCTTTACCGGCTGGATCCATGCCCATTTGCGAACGCTCGACCGCATCGATGGCGGAGCCCGGCTGACGACTTTCCTCGAACACCCCGATATGCTGGCCAAGCTGCAGCCATTGATCTGCGACGGATTGCTCGCATCCATTCCGGTGCGGGAACCCCAGCAAACCTTCTCGTTGTTCATCTGGCTCAACAACGGCGGCATCGTCATGGACTGGCTGATGTCGGGTATCGATCCGGAGGACGCCAGCCTCGAGAAGATTCCGACCGGCGTCATCTCGATCAGCGAATTTGCGCATTGGCTGAAGCTGTCGCGCACGCATCTGGCGCGCAAGCTCCGCGACGCCGAGGCGCTCGGCAGCATCGGCTGGGTCGGCCAGCGCGGACATTCCGTCATGTGGGTGTCGCGGCAGTTCTTCGACGAGTACATGGCCGTCCAGGCAGCCAAGCTCGCCATCGTCGACGCAGCCTTCGAGGCGAGTTTTTCCGGGGCGAGCGAAGGCTGAGCGCCGCGGCGCCTGCTCCGAGCTTGCCGTGACGGCGCGCAAAGAGACGCGCCGTTGAGCCGCTTAGACCATGACGCGGCGCTCAGAGCAATTCCAGGAAAGTGTGAAACGGTCTTCCGTCCCGAATTGTCAAATCAAAGAGATAGGGCGGCTTGCCGTTTCCGTGGAACGGTGAACCGCTCTATGTCCTCAGTCGATGTCGAACGACACGCCTTGCGCCAAGGGCAGGGCCTTGGAGAAGTTCACCGTGTTGGTGGCGCGCCGCATATAGGCCTTCCAGGCGTCCGAGCCGCTCTCCCGGCCGCCGCCGGTTTCCTTCTCGCCGCCGAATGCGCCGCCGATCTCGGCGCCCGACGTGCCGATATTGACATTGGCGATGCCGCAGTCCGAACCGTCGACGCCGAGAAAGCGCTCCGATTCCTGCAGGTCACGGGTAAAGATCGAGGATGACAGGCCTGCGCCGACCGCATTGTGCAGGTCGAGCGCCTCGTCGAAATCGGCATATTTCATCACATAGAGGATCGGCGCGAAGGTCTCTTCCGTCACCGGCGAAACCTGCTTCGGCATTTCGACGAGCGCCGGATGCACATAGTAGGCCTCGGGATGGCCGTTCTCGAACCGCGTGCCGCCGGTCACCTTGCCGCCATGCGCTTCCGCTTCGTTCAACGCCTTCTGCATATTGTCGAAGGCGGCCTTGTCGATCAGCGGACCGACCAGCGCCGAGGTCTCCAGCGGATTGCCGACCGAAACGCTCTGATAGGCCTTCTTCAGGCGCGGCAGCAGCGCGTCATAGACGCTCTCGTGCACGAACAAACGCCTGAGCGTCGTGCAGCGCTGGCCGGCGGTGCCCATGGCGCCGAACGCAATGGCGCGCAGCGCCATGTCGAGATCGGCGCTCGGGCAGACGATGCCGGCATTGTTGCCGCCGAGCTCGAGCACCGCGCGTGCAAAACGCTTGGCCAGCCGCGGACCGACCTCGCGGCCCATGCGGGTCGAGCCCGTGGCCGAGACCAGCGGCACCTTCGGATGGTCGACCAGCACCTCGCCGACGGCGCGGTCGCCGATCAGCACCTGGAGCAGGCCTTCCGGCGCATCGGCGCCGAAACGCCTGGCGGCGCGCTCGAAGATCGCCTCGCAGGCAAGCGCCGTCAGCGGCGTCTTTTCCGACGGCTTCCACACCACCGCGTCACCGCACACGAGTGCAAGTGCCGCGTTCCACGACCACACCGCGACGGGGAAGTTGAAGGCCGAGATCACGCCGACGACGCCGAGCGGATGCCAGGTTTCCATCATGCGATGTCCAGGGCGCTCGGTGGCGATGGTCAGGCCGTAGAGCTGGCGGGAAAGACCGACCGCGAAATCGCAGATGTCGATCATCTCCTGCACTTCGCCAAGACCCTCGGACGGGATCTTGCCAACCTCGATCGACACCAGCCGGCCGAGCTCCGCCTTGTGAGCACGCAACTCCTCGCCGAGCAGGCGCACCAGTTCGCCCCGCTTCGGCCCCGGCACCAGCCGCCAGGCCTGGAAGGCCTTGTGCGCGGCATCGATAGCCTTGCCGGCATCGACCGCCGAGATCGACTTCAGTGCCGCGATCTGCTCGCCCGTCACCGGGCTGCGCACGATGAGGTCGCCGCCGGAAAGCGTATCCTTGGCGACGCCAAGTTTCTCCAGAAGTGAGGCCGTTTCCTTCGCAATCGTCATGTTTGTTCCTTTTCAGATCTCGCCTTGGATATGGCGAGCGTCGAAGCCTTGCGCCACGTCTTGTCGGCGCCCTGAGGCACGACGGCGCTTTCATGGCGTGGCATTACTCGTTTCAGGGAAAAACCGCCACCCCGGGATGGTCCAACCCCGGCGCGCAAAATTGGGCCAGCAGTGAAAGTGGGATCAGCGCGCCTTCTTGGCCTGCGACGTCTCGGTGCTTTCCTTGATCAGCCGGTCGATATGCATGCGGATATGAGCGGCTTCGGCGGCGGTGTTGGCTAAAGCGATCGCGCGGTCGAAGGCCACGCGCGCCTCCTCGCTGCGGCCAAGCTGCATCAGCAGGCCGCCCTTCAGGCCGAAGAAGTGGAAATAGCCTGCCAGCCGATCCTCCAGCGGCTCGATCATCGCCAGCGCCGCTTCGGGGCCGCGCACCTTGCTTACCGCGACCGCGCGGTTCAGCGTCACTACCGGCGACGGCTGCATCTGCTCGAGCAAGCCGTAGAGCAGGTCGATCTCGGTCCAGTCCGTATCCTCGGGTGTTGCCGCCCGCGCATGCAATGCCGCGATCGCCGCTTGCACCTGGTATGGGCCAGGCTTGCGATGACGCAGCGCCTTGTCGACCAGGGCCAGGCCCTCGTCGATCATCTTGCGGCTCCAGAGCGACCGGTCCTGATCCTCGAGCAGCACGATCTCGCCATGCGCGTCGAAGCGCGCCGGCGCGCGCGCATGCTGGAGAAGCAGCAGCGCCGTCAGCCCCATGATCTCCGGTTCCTGCTGAAACAGCCTGAGCAGCAGCCGGGCGAGCCGGATCGCCTCCTCGCAAAGCGGCGCGCGGGCCGGCGCCTCGCCGCCATTGGTCGAATAGCCCTCGTTGAAGATCAGATAGATCATGGCCGCGACCGCCGCCAAGCGCTCGGAACGCTCGACCGCGCCTGGCGTCTCGAACGGCACGCCGGCATCGGCGATGCGCGCCTTGGCCCGGGTGATGCGCTGCTCCATGGCGCTCTCGCCGACGAGAAAGGCGCGCGCGATCTGCTTGACGGTCAGGCCGGAGACGATGCGCAGCGCGACCGCGATCTGCTGCGTCGCCGGCAGGTCCGGATGGCAACAGATGAACAGGAGCCGCAGGATATCGTCGCGATAATGCGCGCCGTCGAGCCGCTCGGCCATATCGCCTTCGGCATCCTCGAGATCGGAGATCTGGTCCTCTTCCGGCATCGGCGCCTGCTTGGCGCGCTTGCGCACCGCGTCGATGCCGCTGTTGCGGCCGACGAAGATCAGCCAGGCCGCCGGATCGCGCGGTGGCCCGTTTTTCGGCCAGTTCTTCAGCGCCCTCAGGCACGCATCCTGGAAAGCTTCTTCCGCGGCGTCGAGGTCCCGGAAATAGCGCAGCAGCGCGCCCATCGCCTGCGGACGGGCGGTGCTGATCGCGTTGCTGATCCAGGCAAGCTCGGTCATGCGGGAACCTTTGTCGGATTGAAGACCGAGATCGGCCTGATCTCGTAGGAACCACCGCTCGGATTGACCTCGGAGAGTTCGCGAGCGAACTCGACGGCTTCGTCCAGGTGATTGCATTCGAGCGTGTAGAAGCCGAGGAACTGCTCCTTGGTCTCGGCGAACGGGCCGTCGAGCACCACCGATTCGCCCTTGACCTTGCGGAGCGTCGTCGCGGCTGTGGTCGGCAGCAGGCGCGCCACCGGCCCCAGCCGGCCTGCCCTGGCGTATTTGTCCTGTACGTTGAGGAGCTTTGCCATGACCTCCTCGTCCTGTTCCTTGCTCCAGGAGCAGACCACGTCTTCGGAGGCGTAGCAGAGAATGGCATAGAGCATGGTGCGTCCTTTCCGTATCAAAGGACGCAACAGTAGGACCCTTCCCGACACAAGGTCGACAAAAAAGTTGTAGAGCTATCGAGGGTTTACGCTATCCTCCTGGTGGTCAGGCTTCGCGCGCCTGCAGCCATCTCAGCACCAGCGTCTCCTCCTCGTCGAGGCCCGGTATAAGGCGCTTTCGTTTGTTGGCTTCGGCCATTTCGCCGAGCAGCTTCCCTTCGGCCCACGCCTCGAAGACGAGCGGATGGATATAGCACCGGCGGCAGACGGCTCGCGTATTGCCGAGTCGTTCGGCGACCTTGTCGACGATACTGTTCATCACGCGGTTTTTCTGGGTCATGCTCTCGGGCAACTCCGCCTGCGCGAACAGGGATGCCGCATGGATGGTGCCGCCCCAGGTACGAAAATGCTTGGAGCTGAACTCCGGGCCAGATGCCTCGCGAATATAGCGATTGACGTCCTCCGACCGCAGCGGCCGGCGTGTTCCCTCGTCATCAAGATACTGAAACAGCTTCTGGCCAGGCAGGTCCTGCGCGCCGCGCACGATTTTGGCGATGCGTCGGTCGACGAGCTTCAGCTTCCATTCCTTGCCGGACTTGCCCGTGAAGGAGAAGCGCAGGCTGGAACCGGTGATTTCGACATGGCGGTCGCGCAGCGTGGTCAGGCCGAAACTCTTGTTGTCGCGGGCATAGGCGGCATTGCCGACACGGATCATGGTGTTGTCGAGCAGCCAGACGACAGAGGCGACAACGCGCTCCAGCGGAAGTCCATGACGGCGCAGGTCGGCATCGACCTGGCGCCTCAAGGAGGGCAGGCTTTGCGCGAAAGCAACGAGGCTGGAGTATTTGACGCCGTCCCGTTCCTCGGTCCACTGCGGATGATAGCGGTACTGCTTGCGTCCGCGCTGATCCCGGCCGGTCGCCTGGATATGGCCGTTCGGGTCGGGCGAGATCCATACATCCGTCCACGCGGGCGGAATGACGATCGCCTTGATACGGTCAAGGGTGGCCGCGGTGACCGCACTCCCGTTCGGGCCGACATAGGAAAATCCCTTGCCTTTTCTCAGGCGCCGGATGCCCGGATCGGCATCGCTGACATAGCTGAGCGCGGCGCGCTCGGCGGAACTCTGCGCGCCGTTCCCTTGTATTTCCAGACCACCCGCCAGGCGGCCGAAGGACGATTGTGCTCGTTGCAGCATGGTAACTCCACGGAACTGGTCCGTAGATAAGCCGCGCGACAGCGGCTGGTTCCGCCGTCCCCAGAGGGCGTCCTTCAGCTCCGCCGGTCGGCGGACACCTCAGCCATCCAAAGCCTGCCGTCGTCGACATGGGTGGGAAAGTAGTCTCGCCCGGCCGGTATCGCTTCCAGAACCGCTCCCGACTCGTCCGTCAGATAGTCGTAGCCGATCTGCTGCAAACGTTGCTCCGGATCGAGATGATTGTAGAGGTCGCGACGTGCCACGCGCCGTTTCGGCTCGATCATCTTCAAATGATAAAGGTTAAGGCCGCTGTCCCGAAGCTTGAAGCGCAGATCTTCGGGGAACCAGGCCTCATGCAGCCCTTGCGACCGGCTCAGATCCGGGTGATAGGCGGGGAAAAGCCTGTGCTGCATCTTTTGGCCCCAGACGCCGTCGATGCGATAGCTTGCCGGCGTATACATCTCCCTTAGGCGAAATCCCCAGGCATTGCGCCTGGACCCGCTGGTCAGTTGGCCTATCCGGCTTGCCACGGCATCTTCCAGCCTTTCGTCCGGATCGATTGCCAGAAGCCAATCGGCACCCGCCTCATAGGCCGCGGCAATAAGCGCGCGCCGCCTCTGCGGTTCATTGCTGAAGACCGCATCCGCCGAGCGATCGTCATAGGCGATCCAGCCATCGACGATTGCGTCGAGATTGGCGAGGAGGTCTGGCACCAGATGCGCATCGTAGCGATAGCTGAAAATGGCGACGATCCTTTGCCGCGCCCAAAGCCATCGACCGCGCCGCCGGCGCGGCTGCTTCATCTCCAGGGTGATCATGGCCGCGTGCCTGTCCTATCGCCATGCGTTACGCCGACGGCTGCCCCCAGCGATTTTGCGAACAATGCAGCCCACACGATCGGCAGCGATAACATCGCGAAACGTCTATCCTCTTCGGCCAGGCCTTCTTTTGCGAACTTGCCGACATTGCGCCGGTCCCGAAACACCCCTTTGAAAATCCGCAATGGCTTTCGGTGCCCAACGGATTTGAGGTAGGTCCCATATCGGTATCCGCGCAGATACTGGTCGACAATCACTCGGATCAGCCGTGTCTCGTTGCGATGGACGGTAAGCACCGCTGGCTCCCATAGCGGCACGATCGCCTTTGGCAGCCTTTCCAGGAATTCCGTGTCTTCTCCCGTCGCCATTTGTTCGTCGAATAGGCCATACCGATCGAACAATTTTCGGTCGAAAGAAACGCCGTAACGAAGTGCCTTATGAGCGGGAAGACCTGGCAGGCGCCGCATATAGGTAACGAGATGGGCCGCGCACGCGACCAGATTGCGCGGATGACTGTTGGCGATGGCGCTTGCCACGGCCGCGACGCCTTCCCGGTGATGGCGCAACCGGACCTCGGCCCATCGCGGGCATGCCAGGCAATCATCCGCGAGAAAGGCGATGAAAGGAGCTTTCGTCGCCGCTATGCCGCGATTTCTCGCGGCCCCGGCAAAGAGCCTTTCTACCCACTCGATGACTGGCACGTCGAGTCCGGCATTGGCCAGAAGCGCCTGGGCGTTCCCGCCGCCGGAATTCACGACCACCACCTCGAGCGGGATGTTCTGGCCGAGCACCGACCTGACCGCCGCGACCAGATCGGTCGGAGCCCGAAAACCTATCACCACGACTGCAAGTTCCGGCCCGTCGGCCATCAGGCACTTTGCAGCTGGGCGCGATGAGCCGGGAACCGGCGCCGCGCTGCGATTTTGAGCCGGTAGCGCATGCAGCGCCAGATGTCGGTGGAAACCTTGGGCGCCGCTTCGGCAACCGCCAGGAATTTTGCCGCCGTTTCGAGATCGCCGCGGGCGTAGTGAACGCGGGCGATCTTGAGCGCCACAAGCCCTTCCCTCGCTTTCAACGACGATTTCGCAATGCCGCAGTCGGCGAGTTCGCGCAGCGCCAGGCGCCATTCGAGGAAGCGACGCGCAGGCTTTATCGCGAAGCGGTCATCCGAGCGGTCCGACGATACGAAGTAGATCATGATTGGTTGCCTCACGACCGCGAGCGATGCCTTGCGCATAACCCGCGCCCAGAACAACGTGTCCTCGTCGTAGGCGAGCCCGGTCGGGAAGCGCGTGTCCCCGACCGTATGCCGCGACACCAGCGCGCTGCCGACGGCAATCGACCGTATCCTGCCTTCCACATAAGCGGAGGCATTGGCGAGCCCGGCAGTCATGTAGCCGGCCGGCGTTTTGAACTGTCGGTCCCGGCCATCGGTCCGCCGGCGGTAGGCGCCGACCACCATGTCGGCGCCTGGCTTGGTCCTGGTCTTGGACAGCAGCGTCCGCAACCCGCCCTCGATATGCAAATCGTCGGCGTCGATCATATAAATCCAGGGGAAGCGCGCCTCGGCCAGCGCAAGATTGCGGGAGCCGCCCGCGTCCCGACAATTGGACCGGATGACCCGGAACGGCAGCGCCAGCCGCGAGGCTGCGTCCGCGGCCACGGCCGCCGTGTTGTCCGTCGAGGAATCGTCGACCAGTATCACTTCGCCGATGACCTCGGCTTCCGAGCGCAAGGTTGCCAACGTGTCTGCAACGGTTGCCGACGCATTGTGTGCTGGAATGATGATGCTGACCGATGTCAACAATTGAACTCCGCGCAAGTGCCCGGCAGGCCGGTCCACGGTCCGGCGGCAAGATAGCGGCGGGATCGCGATTTGAGAAGCAGCCGCATCACCGATCGTGCGCCTTCAGGCAGCGACCGGGATGACATCGACCGCCTGCTCGCCGATCTGCTCGCCGGTGGTTTTCAGGACGCCGACAATCGGCGCCACGTCGGAATAGTCGCGGCCGTATCCCACCGTGATATGGTCGTTGCTCGCCCGCATGCCGTTGGTCGGATCGAATTCCTGCCAGCCGGCATCGCGCCCGCACCAGGCCTTGACCCAGGCATGCATGGCGTCGGCGCCTTCGAGCCTCGGCTTGCCCTTGGGAGGGATCGTGCGCAGGAAGCCGCTGACATAGCCGGCGGGGATGCCAAGCCCGCGCAGCCCGGCGATCATGATGTGCGAGAAATCCTGGCAAACCCCACGTTGAAGCGCAAAGGCATCGCTGGCGCGCGTCTGCACGGTGGTTGCCTTGCCGTCATAGGTGAAATCGCGATGGATGCAATTGCAGAGGTCGACCGCCGTGGCGATCGCCGAACCGGCGAGGCTTTCCCGCGCATAGGCCGTGATTACCGGATCGATGCCGGCATGGTCGCTGGCGGCGAGGAAGTGATGCGGCGCCTCGGCGGACAGCGAACGCACCGCGTCGAGTTCCGCCCTCAGGCCGTGAATGTCGGGCGAGACGTCGAGGCCGGCGTCCGGCCGCGACACCGACACACGGGCGCTCATCCTGACGTGGAGCTCCTCATGCGCGTCGCGAACGGCGATCGCAGTGACGTTGTTGCCGAAGAAATCGGAAAAATCCGCGCGCTCGGCCGGATTCGGCTGGAACGACAGCGAGGCGGCGATAACCCGCTGCACGCCGGCGATCGTCTGCGGCAGCACGCGCACCTGGTGCCTGCCGCCGCCGGCTGCGGCCGCATAGCCGTAATGAAGATGGAGCCTGATGTCGTAGAGCATTTATCCGAAATAGGCCTTGGCGAGACTGTTGTAGAGATCGCCGATCTGAATGGCGAGATCGTCGAGCACCTTCGCGGTCATGTCCTGAGGCTCCATCACGGCGAGCGCCGTGTTGAGCTGCAGGATTTCTTTCGCCGCAGGCGACATATGTCCCTCGCCCCCGACGGAAGGCAGCATGCCGATCTCGGCCTTGAGGCGCTCGAGCTGGAACAGGATGGAGCGCGGGTTGAGCGGATCGAGCGCCAAGAGGTCGATAACCGTGCGCCGGCCTGACTGAACCGGATATTGCCGGCGGTGGGTCATGACGCTGTCGCCGATCTCCAGCATCATGTCGAGTGCGCCGTCGGGCGCGTCTGCCTTTGTCAGCCTGGCTAGCGTGCGCGCGATCTGGATGCCACGTTCCAGTCGGCGGCCGATCTCCAGGAAGCGCCAACCGGTGAAGCGGTACATGTTCTCGTGCAGCAGCCCCGAGAAGCCCGCAAGCTTTCGCAGCATCACGGTCATCGCCCGCGTCGCGTCGTCGCCCGGAGCGACCGTCTCCGCGAATTTGTGGATGGTCTTCGACAGATCCTTCAGCGCCAGCCAGCCATCCGGCGAGAAGCGGTCGCGGATCTGGCCGGCGCTGTAGACGGCGCTGTCCAATGTGCCGATCAATCCAAGCGGGATCGCGGTTTCGACCTCGATGCCGAACGGTTCGAGATAGTCTCTGATGTCGGCGAGCAGCGGCATCTCGTGATCGGATGTCTCCGCCAGCCTGACGTGATAAGCGCGCAGCACCCGCACCGTGTCTTCCGAGCGCTCGATATAGCGGCCGAGCCAGGTCAGGTTTTCCGCGGCGCGGCTCGGCAGGCTGCCGGGCATGGTGCGGGTGAAGCCGTCGGTCTCCTGCGGCAGCAGCGTCTCCCGCTCGACAGGCCTGTCGCTGACCACCCAGACATCCGCCGCCTGACCGCCGCGCTGCATGGCCATCGCGGTCGGGTCGAGCGAGAAGCCGACGCGTGCAAAGCCGCCGGGCATCACCGTCCAGCCTTCGTGTGTTCGCGCCAGGTAGACGCGCAGGCTGGCGGGCCGCGGCTCCAAGCCGCCGCCGGCAAAGACCGGCGTAGTCGAGAGCGTGACCGCCTCCTGGCCGACGAAGCCAACCCCATCGGCTTCGATCCGCGCGATAAGCTCCGCCCGCTCGCCGGCCGAAAGCGCCGAACCGAGCCTGGTCGCGCCATCGTCCTCGAAGGCAAGCCGTGTCGACAGCGCCGGGCCAACCACCATGCGGTCGATATTGGCCAGCACATGGTCGCGTTCGGCCTGCTGTCCGCACCACCAGGTCGCAATGTTCGGCAGCTTGAGTTCCTCGCCATGCAATTCCCGCGCGATCCGCGGCAGGAAAGAAAGCAGCGCCCGCGTTTCCGCCAAGCCGGAACCGAGCCCGTTGACGGCCGAGACGGTGCCGCGCCGGATCGCCTCGACCAGCCCCGGCGTGCCGATCTGCGAGTCCGGTTTGAGCTCCAGCGGATCGGCGAAAGCGGCATCGAGCCGCCGCCACAAAACGCCGATCGGCATCAGGCCCGAAACCGTGCGCACCATCAGCCGGCCGCCGGACACCGTCAGGTCCTCGCCTTCGAGCAGCATAATGCCGAGATAACGCGCGATATAGGCGTGCTCGTAATAGGTCTCGTTGAGCGGTCCGGGCGTCAGGATGGCGACGCGGCCGCCGGAATCCTTCGCCATGCCGTTCAGCGCATCACGGAAGCGGCGGAAGAAGCCGGCCAGGCGATGCACATGCAGCTCGCCATAGATGTCGGACAAGGCGCGCGTGGTGGCAACGCGGTTCTCCAGCGCAAAGCCGGCGCCCGACGGCGCTTGCGTGCGGTCGCCCAGAACCCACCAGCGGCCGTCGGGGCCGCGGCCGAGCTCGAAGGCGACCATGTGCAGGAAATGGCCGCTGGCTGGACGGACGCCGACCACCGGGCGCAGATATTCCGGGCTCGCCGCAATCAGCCCCGCCGGCAGGATTCCCTTCTCGATCAGCCGGTTCGGCCCGTAAATGTCGGCCAGCATCGCCTCGAACAGGTCGGCGCGCTGGACGAGGCCGGCGCTGATCTCGGCCCATTCCATCTCGTCGATCAGCAGCGGGACATGCGCCAGCGGCCATTCGCGCTCGTTGGCGCCGGCTTTGTCGTAGACGCGGTAGTAGACGCCGGCATCGCGCAGATATTGGTCGGCGCGGGCAAAGCGCTGTCCGAGCGCCTCAGCCCCCAGATCGTCCATCGCTCCGATGAAGGACCGCCAGGCCGGGCGCGGATTGCCCGACGCGTCGACCATCTCGTCGACGACGCCTTCGATCGGCCGGTAATGCTCCAACAGGCTCTGCGCCCGCGGCCTCCCGCCCGCCCGTTTCTGATTCCCCTTGGCCATGGTCGATCAGAATCTCGCCGGTCGCCTGAGGTCAAGGGTCATGGGAAACTCTTCAGAACCTTGTTCTTCACGCAGCACATAGGCACCCGGCGTATGGCCGCGCGGCTCGAAGCGGGCCAGCCGCCGCGCCTCCGCCTCGTTGCCGTTGACCGGGAAGGTCTCGTAGTTGCGGCCGCCCGGATGCGCGACATGATAGACGCAGCCTCCCAACGAGCGGCCCGACCAGCGGTCGTAGATGTCGAACACCAACGGCGTGTTGACCGGAAGGGCCGGATGCAGGCCGGAGGCCGGCTGCCAGGCCTTGAAGCGCACGCCTGCCACCGCGACCTCTCTGCTGTCGGTCGCCTTCATCGGTACGATGCGGCCGTTGCAGACGACCGCGTGACGCTCCGGATTGAGGCCTTGCGTCCTCACCTGCAGCCGCTCGATGGACGAATCGACGAAGCGGACCGTGCCGCCGATCGCGCCTTGCTCGCCCATCACATGCCAGGGCTCCAGCGCCTGCCTGAGCTCCAGCTTGACGCCGCCATGCTGCACCTCGCCGCAGAACGGGAAGCGAAATTCGAGTTGGGCTGCGAACCATTCCGGGCGGAAGTCGAAGCCGTTGAGCTTCAGATCTTCCAGCACGTCGAGGAAATCCGCCCAGACATAATGCGGCAGCATGAAACGGTCATGCAGCGACGTGCCCCAGCGCGCGAAGCGGCCGTCGAGCGGGTTCTTCCAAGCCCGCGCGATGATAGCGCGGACCAGCAATTGCTGGGCGAGCGACATCCGGGCATTGGGTGGCATTTCGAAGCCGCGGAACTCGACCAAACCGAGCCGTCCCGTCGGACCGTCCGGCGAGAACAATTTGTCGATGCAGATTTCCGAACGGTGCGTGTTGCCGGTCACGTCGGTCAAGAGATTGCGGAACAGCCGGTCGACCAGCCACGGCAACGGCGCCTCGCCCTTGTCGGGATGCGGCACCTGGGCCAGCGCGATCTCGAGTTCATAGAGGGAATCATGCCGTGCCTCGTCGATGCGCGGCGCCTGGCTGGTGGGGCCGATGAACAGGCCGGAAAACAGATAGGAGAGCGATGGGTGCCGCTGCCATTGCAGCACCAGGCTCTTCAACAGGTCCGGCCGGCGCAGGAACGGACTATCGTTGGGCGTCGCACCGCCGACAACGACATGATTGCCGCCGCCCGTGCCGGTGTGACGGCCGTCGATCATGAACTTGTCGGTGCCGAGCCGCGACTGCCTGGCTTCCTCATAGATCGCCGTGGTCGTCGCGACGCATTCCCGCCAGTCGGCGGCCGGGTGGATGTTTACCTCGATGACGCCGGGATCGGGCGCCACGCGGATGACGTTGAGGCGCGGGTCGTGCGGCGGCCCATAACCCTCGATATGCACCGGCAGGCCGATCGCCTTGGCCGCGTTCTCGGCCGCCGCCACCAGCTCAAGATAGTCCTCAAGCGCCTCGACCGGCGGCATGAACACGCAGAGCCGCCCGTCACGAGGCTCGACGGTGAGCGCCGTGCGCACCGCACCGCCGATCTCGGTGATCTCCTGCTCGACGCGGTCCTGCTGGCCCGTTGTCGCGGTGAAGGACGCTGCCAGCTGGCGGCGCGCCATTTCTTCGGGGCCCTCAAGTTCTGCTGGGGCAGGTTCCGGCAAGAGAGCGTCGCGCGCCGGCAGCGTAGCGCGCGGCAGCGACGGATCGACCGGCACGATATAGGGGTACTGCGCCGGCGGCACGTAAGGCAGCGCGCCGAGCGGCAGCCGATAACCGACCGGGGAATCGCCCGGCACCAGGAACAGCCGGCCGCGCCGCGTCTTCCACTTTTCCGAACGCCAGCGCTGCCCGGCGGCCTGGCTGTTCCAGCGCTGCACCGGCAGCACATAGCCTGACGGCTTGGTCAGGCCGCGCTCGAACACACGTGCCATGCGGCTGCGCTCTTCCGGATCCTCCAGCTTCGAGTTGGACGGGTCGACATTATCCGGCAGCTTGCCTTCCTTGAGCAGCCATTCGGCCGGATCCTCATAGGCCTCGCCGACCATCGCCTTGTCGATGCCGAGCTCGGCGGCGATCGCCGTGAGCAAGCTTGCGGCCTGCTCAGGCCCGACAGAGACGGTGCTCGTTTCGCGCGCGATCAGCGACGGGTCGCGCCAGACCGGCTCGCCATCGGTGCGCCAAAAGAGCGAGAAGGTCCAGCGCGGCAGGCTCTCGCCCGGATACCACTTGCCTTGCCCGTAGTGGAGGAAACCGCCCGGCGCGAAGCGCTCGCGCAGCCGGCGGATCAGCTGATCCGCCTTGTCGCGCTTGGTCGGCCCGACGGCCGCCGTATTCCATTCGGCAGCCTCGAAATCATCGATCGACACGAAGGTCGGCTCGCCGCCCATGGTGAGCCGCACATCCTGTTCCCGCAAAACCGCGTCGACCTTGTTGCCCAAGGCGTCGAGCGCCTCCCAGCTTTCATCCGAGAACGGCTTGGTGATGCGCGGATGCTCGGCGATGCGATCGACGCGCATGTCGAAGTCGAAATCGACATTGGCGAAGCTCGCCATGCCCGAGATCGGCGCGGCATTGCGGAAATGCGGCGTCGCCGCCAGCGGCACATGGCTTTCGCCGGTGAGCAAACCGGAAGTCGGGTCGAAGCCGATCCAGCCGGCGCCCGGAATATAGACTTCGCACCAGGCGTGCAGGTCGGTGAAATCGACCGAGGTTCCAGGCGGTCCGTCCAACGAGACGAGGTCCGGCTTCAACTGGATCAGGTAACCGGAGACAAAACGCGCTGCGATGCCGAGGTTGCGCAGGATCTGCACCAGCAGCCAGCTCGAATCTCGGCACGAGCCTTTGCCGGCGGCCAGCGTCTCCTCCGGCCAATAGACGCCGGTCTCCATGCGCACGATATAAGCGATTTCGCGCTGCAGCCGCGCGTTGAGGCCGACCAGGAAGTTGACCGTGTTTGTCGGACTGCGGTCGATGGTTTTCAGGAAGGCCGACAGCAACGGGCCGGCCGGCTCGGGCGTGCGGTATATAGCGAGGTCTTGCCTGATCTCTTCCGGGTACTCGAACGGGAAATTCTCGGCTGATTCCTCGACGAAGAAATCGAACGGATTATAGACCGTCATATCGGCGACTAGATCGACTTGGATCTTCAGTTCCGTCACCGGCTCCGGGAAGACGAAGCGGGCGAGGAAGTTGCCGTACGGGTCCTGCTGCAGGTTGACGAAATGGTTCTTCGGCTCGACCTTCAGCGAATGGCTGAGCACCTTGGTGCGCGAATGCGGCGCCGGCTGCAGCCTGATCACCTGAGGGCCGAGAACGACCGGCCGGTCGTATTTGTAATGGGTCAGGTGGTGGACGGCTGCCAGAATTGCCATGGTGCCCCGGGGAACGGCGTTTCAATCGCCGAACCCTGACATAAGTGCTGGGCATTCTCCAAGCAGAGATGTTGCGCTGCACCTAATTTAAGCAGCGTTGCCAGCTTAGAAAAACGCCTGAAGCCCCGTCTGCGCCCTACCCAGTATCAGCGCATGCACGTCATGCGTGCCCTCATAGGTGTTGACCGTCTCTAGGTTCTGGGCATGACGCATCACGTGATAGCCGATCTGGATGCCGTTGCCGCCATGCATGTCGCGAGCCTGGCGGGCGATGTCGAGCGCCTTGCCGCAATTGTTGCGCTTGACGATCGAAATCATCTCCGGCGCCATCTTGCCCTCGTCCATCAGCCGGCCGACGCGCAGCGAACCCTGCAGGCCGAGCGCGATCTCGGTCTGCATGTCGGCGAGCTTCTTCTGGAAGAGCTGCGTGCCGGCGAGCGGCTTGCCGAACTGCTTGCGGTCGAGGCCGTACTGCCGCGCGCGGTGCCAGCAATCCTCGGCCGCGCCCATGGCGCCCCACGAGATGCCGTAGCGCGCGCGGTTGAGACAGCCGAAGGGTCCCTTCAGGCCCGAGACATTGGGCAGCAGCGCCTCCTCGCCGACCTCGACGCCTTCCATCACAACCTCGCCGGTGATTGAGGCTCGCAGCGAAAGCTTGCCGCCGATCTTCGGCGCCGACAGCCCCTTCAGGCCGTTTTCCAGCACGAAGCCGCGGATCTGGTTGTCATGCGCGGCCGACTTTGCCCAGACGACGAAGACGTCGGCGATCGGCGCGTTGGAAATCCACATCTTGGAGCCGGAAAGCCTGTAGCCGTTCGCCGTCTTCTCGGCCCGTGTCTTCATGCCGCCCGGATCGGAGCCGGCATCCGGCTCGGTGAGGCCGAAGCAGCCGATCCATTCGCCGGAGGCGAGCTTCGGCAGGTACTTCTTGCGCTGCTCTTCCGAGCCGTAGGCATGGATCGGATACATGACCAGCGACGACTGCACGCTCATCATCGAGCGATAGCCGGAATCGATGCGTTCGACTTCGCGCGCCACCAGCCCGTAGGTGACGTAGTTGGCGCCGAGCCCGCCATATTCTTCCGGAATGGTAATGCCGAGCAGGCCCGCCTCGCCCATCTCGCGGAAGATCGAGGGATCGGTTTTCTCATCGGCATAGGCTTCCTCGATGCGGGGCGCCAGCTTGTCGGCGGCGAACGCCGCTGCGCCGTCGCGCACCATCCGCTCGTCTTCGGAAAGCTGGTCCTCGATCAGGAAGGGATCGTTCCAGACGAAGGCGTTCTTCTCGGCGGCCATGAGGTGGGTCTCCCGGTAAAATCTTGGATGGCCCGGCTTATCCGCCTCCATCTGGAAAAAATCAAACGAAATTGCATCAAGCATCAATGAGCGATAGTAATAGATCATGAACGTCCAGCGTCGCCTCTTGCCAAACATCAGCGCGCTTGCCGCCTTCGAGGCAGTGGCGCGTCTCGGCTCCTTCACCGCCGCGGCCCGCGAGCTCGATCTCACGCAAGGTGCCGTCAGCCGGCAGATCAATCTGCTGGAAGAGCAGTTCGGGCGCCGGCTTTTCGAACGCGACAGCCGCAATGTCAGGCTGTCCACGGCGGGCGAAATCTATGCCGGCGCGGTGCGCTCAGCACTTGCGCAATTGCGCGATGCGGCGCTTGGATTGATGAGCAATCGGCATAGCGGTGTTCTCAACCTTGCCATCCTGCCGACCTTCGGCACGCGCTGGCTGATGCCGCTCATTCCAGATTTCGTCGCCCGTCATCCGGACATCACGATCAATTTCGCCACGCGCATTGGCCGCTTCGACTTCGCGCGTGAGCGGCTCGACGCCGCAATCCACCACGGCATGCCTGATTGGCCGGACGCTGATTGCACGCTTTTGATGCGCGAGACCGTGATGCCGGTCGCCGCGCCCGAATTCCTGGCGCAGCGGAAGGTCGCGACGCCGGCCGATATCGGCCGCCTGCCGTTGCTGCACATGGCAACGCGTCCCGACGCCTGGAGCGAATGGTTCGAGCATCAGGAGCTCGACGCGCCGACCGGCCCCGGCATGCAGTTCGAGCAGTTCGGTACGGTCGCGCAGGCCTGCATGGCGGGGCTCGGCGTGGCGCTGCTGCCGCAGATCCTGATTGCCGGAGAATTGCAGCGTGGCCAGTTGGTGCCGGCGCCGGGCAAGCCGATGCAGAGCCGCAGTGCCTATTATCTGGTCGTGCCGCACGCCAAGCGCGGCCATCCGCCGGTTGCCAGCTTTCGCGACTGGCTGCGGGGCCAGGTTGAGAAGGAGCCGGCTGTTCTGGCGTGGTAGCTATTTCCGCTTCATCGCCTCGGCGAGCGCCGCGCCGAACGCACCCTGTGACGGCTTTTCAGGCTGGCGCTGCGGCGCCGGCGAGCGCGGTACGGGCTTGCCGCCGCCGCTGTCGCGCTCGCCGACCCGAGGCGCCCCACCCTGGCCGCCATCCTTGCGCATCGAGAGGCCGATGCGATTGCGCTTGATGTCGACATCGACCACCCGAACTTTCACGACATCGCCGGCCTTTACCACCTCATGCGCGTCCTTGATGAAGCGGTCGGCCAGCTGCGAGACATGCACCAGCCCGTCCTGGTGCACGCCGATGTCCACGAAGGCGCCGAAGGCGGCGACATTGGTGACCGTGCCTTCGAGCAGCATGTCGGGCTTCAGGTCCTTGATGTCGTCGACGCCTTCGGCAAAGGTCGCCGTCTTGAAGCCCGGCCGCGGGTCGCGTCCGGGCTTTTCCAGTTCCGCGATGATGTCGCGTACCGTCGGCAGGCCGAAGCGCTCGTCGACGAAGACACGAGGGTCGAGTGCCTTGAGCGCGGCACTGTCGCCCATCAGCGCGCGCACGTCGCGGCCGCAGGCGGCGACGATCTTCTTTGCCACGCCATAGGCTTCCGGATGCACGGATGAAGCGTCGAGCGGCTCGGAGCCGTTCGGGATGCGCAGGAAGCCTGCGCACTGCTCGAACGCGCGCGGTCCAAGCCGCGCCACGTTCAGCAGATCGCGGCGCGTAGCGAACGGACCGCCGACGTCGCGATGCGCGACGATCGCTTCGGCAAGCGATGGCCCCAGTCCCGACACGCGCGCCAAGAGCGGCGCCGATGCCGTGTTGAGGTCGACGCCGACGGCATTGACCGCATCCTCCACCACCGCCTCCAGCGAGCGGCCGAGCCGGTACTGGTCGACATCGTGCTGATACTGGCCGACACCGATCGACTTCGGCTCGATCTTGACCAGCTCGGCGAGCGGGTCCTGCAGGCGTCTCGCGATCGACACAGCGCCGCGCAGCGACACGTCGAGGTCGGGAAACTCGGCGGCCGCCGTCGCCGAGGCCGAATAGACCGACGCGCCGGCTTCGCTGACGATCACCTTGATCGGCTTCGGCCCGCCGTCGGACGGCAGGCTGGCGAGCATGTCGGCCACCAGCTTCTCGGTCTCGCGGCTGCCGGTGCCGTTGCCGATCGAGATCAGCTCCACCTTGTGGAAGCGAATGAGCCTGGCAAGTTCCGCCTGCGTGCCGCGCACATCGTTCTTTGGCGGAAACGGATAGACGGTGGTCGTCGCCACCAGCTTGCCGGTACCGTCGACCACCGCCACCTTGACGCCGGTGCGGATGCCGGGATCGAGACCCATCGTGGGCCGGGAGCCGGCGGGCGCGGCGAGCAGCAGGTCCTTGAGGTTGCGGGCAAAGACATGGATGGCCTCGTCCTCGGCCCGCTCGCGCAGGTCGCGCATCAAATCAAGCGTCAGATGGAGCGATAGTTTTATCCGCCAGGTCCAGCCGGCCACTTCCATCAGCCAGCGGTCGCCCGGCAGGGTGCTACCAATCGCATAGGCGTTGGCGATCATCCGCTCGACCGGTTTCACCGGCGATTGATCGTCGGCATCGACTTCGATGTCGAGCGACAGCACCTCTTCGTTGCGGCCACGCAGCATGGCCAAGGCGCGATGGCTGGGCACGTTCGCCCAGCGCTCGACATGATCGAAATAGTCGGAGAATTTCGCGCCCGCCTCCTGCTTGCCGTCGACGACCCTGGCGCGCAGGAAGGCGCGCTCCTTCATATAGGCGCGCAGCCTGCCGACCAGCTCGGCATTCTCGGCGAACTGTTCGGACAGGATGTCGCGCGCGCCTTCGAGCGCTGCCTTGGCGTCGGGAACCTCCTCTGTGAGATAGGCTAGCGCGAGTTCGGCAGGCACCGCCGAACGGTCGGCGAGGATGGCCTCGGCCAGCGGCCCCAGTCCACGTTCCCTGGCGATCTCGGCCTTGGTGCGGCGCTTCGGCTTGTATGGCAGGTAGATGTCTTCGAGCTCGGCCTTGGTGGTCGCCTCCGCGATTTTTGCCTCGAGGTCCTCGGTCAGCTTGCCCTGCTCACGGATCGAACCGAGGATGGTGTCGCGGCGCGCATCCAGCTCGCGCAGATAGGCAAGCCGCTCGGAAAGGTCGCGCAACTGCGTGTCGTCGAGGCCGCCGGTGACCTCCTTGCGGTAGCGCGCCACGAAAGGCACCGTTGCACCCTCGTCCAGCAGCCCGATTGCGGCTGCCGCCTGCTCCGGCCGCGAGCCGATCTCGGCCGCGATGATTGCTGCGATGCGCTTGATGTCCGATGCCATGCTGGTTCCTGCCGAAAAGAGCGGCGACAATAGGCCGGGACGACGGCTGCGCCAACCGCGCTGTCTCAACCCGACGGGAAAGCTCCACAGGAAAGAGCTGCGAGGAAAGACCAGCCGAACGGCTCAAACCGTCCGGCTCAGGGCCTCGAAGAAGGCGACGACATCGAGATCAAGCTGATCGTCGACCGGTTCCGGCTGCGACGACATCTTGGCGATGACCACCTCGTCGCTCGGGTTGACGTAGATCCACTGGCCGTGAATGCCGATGCCGCAGAAGGCGCCGCTTGGCGTGCCCATCTGGTACCATTTGTTGCGGTAGCGGCCCTTGGGGAAGAGGAACACCATCGTGCCGCGCCGCCAGGCTTCGTGGCTGCCGCCGCTGGCAACCGTGTCATGCACCCAGGTTTCCGGCACGATGCGGCGGCCATTGGCCGTGCCGCCCTGTCGCATCATCTCGCCGATGCGGGCAAGGTCGCGCGGCGTCATCGACATGCCGCCGGCGGTACGCGCCGTGCCTTCCATGTCGACCGTCACTGACATCTCGCTCGCGGCGCCCAGCGGCAGCCACAGTTTCTCGCTGAGCAAGTCGCTGACGCGTTTGCCGGATGCCCGCTCCACCAGGATGCCCAGCATATCCGAATTGGGTGAGCGATAACGGTAGGTCTCCCCATGCGGCTCGGCGAGCCGCGGCAACGTCAACAGAAACGCAGCGAGGCTTTCCGACCCGCCGCCTGGATTCCACAGTGTCGCGCGGCGATAGCGGGCGAAGGCGCTTTCCGGATCGAGATAGGCCTCCTCGAAGTCGAGGCTGACCGTCATGTCGAGCACATTGCGCACGCTCGCATCGCCATAGGCCGAGCCCTTGGCTTCGGGGATGTATTCTGTCACCGGCGCTTCCGGGTCGAACACTCCCTCGCCTTGCAGGATGCCGGCGAGGATCGCCGTCACCGACTTGCTGATCGAAAAGATGATGTGGCGCTGACCGAACGCCATATGCGGGGCCGACCAATCGCCGACCAGCCTGCCGCCCTTCAGGATCGTCAGCCCGTCAGTGTCGGAGCGCTTCAGGAATGCTTCGACTGTTTCGGCGCCGCCGGCCAAGGTGACTTTCTCCTCGAGCAGCGCGCCGAGCGATTTCACCTCTTCCTCGCCGCCGGGCGCGGCGGCAACGTGGACGCTCGGCACCAGTTCGCCGACATTCTGGAACGACCATTGGCTGAACGGCCTCAGCCGCCAATTATCGAGCCGCACATCCTTGCGGGCAAAGCCGTATCTGGTCTCGAACGCGGTGTTGCCGGTCACGATTGTCTCCCGGTCGTCTATCTCTGACTTTCAGCCTAGCGCGGCGGCTATGGCGTGCACGGCCTTAAGCGTCGCCACCGAATAGGCGGCGTTGAGGAAATCCGGATAGGTCGAAAGCTTCACGACGACCATCCTGTGCTCCCAGCTGATATGGATCATCTGGCCGAACACGCCCTTGCACATCAGTGCGCGAGAGCGTGGATCCTCGATCCAGAACTGGTTGCGGTAGCTGCCGTCCGGAAGGCTCGGGCTGAAGTCCGGTCCGTGCTTGCCGCTGCGCGTCGCCTCGATCCACTCGGCAGGGATGACCCCGCCGCCATTGTCGAGGATCAACTGGCCGAAGCGGCCATAATCGCGCAGCGTCGCGTTGAAGCCGCCATCGGCCAGCGCATACCCGGCGCTGTCGACTGTGAAACAGGCGCTCTCGTCGGCGCCGAGCTTTTGCCAGAGTTCTTCCGAGACTAGCTGCGCCAGGCGCTTGCCGCTCACCCGCTCCATGATGAAGGCAAGCACATCGGTCTCGATCGAGCGGTACTCGAAGGCCTCGCCATGTTCGCGCACCTTGTCCTTCAGGCGCAGGATCAGCTCGAACAGATGCGCGGGCCACCGGAAATCAGGATCGCTGCCCGGCGGGATCGGCTTCCAGCCGGTGGCGACATCGACCTGACCGATCTCGGAATAGCGATCCGTGTACTCTTCCGAGAAGCGCACGCCGGTCGTCATGTCGAGCACTTGCTGCACGGTGGCCCCGGTCCAGGCGCTCTCGCCGAGCTCCGGAAGATAATCCGTCACCAGCCTGGCCGGGTCGATCAGGCCGCGCCCGACCAGGATGCCGAACACCGATCCGGTGACCGACTTTGCCATCGACTGCGACAGATGCAGCGTGCGTTCGTCCATGCCGTTGAAGTAGCGCTCATAGGCGACCCTGCCGTCCTTCAACACCAGCAAACCGTCCGTGTAGGTCTCATCGAGCAGGCCTGCGAGCGTTGTCGGACGGCCCTCGCTATCCGCCACCGCCAGGTCATCGAGATCGACCTCGGCGCGATCGAGCCGACGGCGATGACCTTGGCCGCGCCAGACCTCGACGGTCGGCAAAAACTCACGCACGTGCTGGAAGGCCCAGCGGTTCCACGGTGGCCGATCCCAGTCGAGCTTCGGCAGAGCCATGGCCGGCGGCGAGCCCTGCATGATCGGCGGCCGCGGATCGGAGTTGCGGTAAGATGCCATCAATCCTCCCTGCACATAAGAAAGGGAGGCCGGAGCCTCCCCTCCCTTCATGCGTTCCCGCTCAGTTACTTGCGCAGGTTGGTCCAGATCTTGTTGTAGATCTCCACCACATCTGGCGGGCACGGCGGCACGAATTCCGGCGTCGGCGAGCCGGCCGGCGGGCTGATTTCCGGCGAGTTGGCGAACTCTGCAGGCAGAAATTTGTGGCTGCCGGCGATGCCGTTGTCGTAACCGGCATACTCGGAGATCAGCGCCGCGTTCTCAGGCGCCATGACGAAATCCTGGAAGAGCTTGGCGTTCTCCAGGTTCTTGGCGCCCTTCAGCACCGCGACATTGTCCATCCAGCCCTCGATGCCTTCCTTCGGATAGGCATATTTGATCGCCGGGATCTTCTGACGCGAGCGGTAGGCCGCACCATTCCACTGTTCGGTCACGATCACGTCGCCGGAAGTGATCTTGGTGATCGTGTCGTAGCTGAAGGTCTTCCATGACGGCTTGGCGGCCATCAGTATGTCGTTGATCTTTTTCAGGCTGGCCTTGTCTGCGCCGCAGCGCGGCACGCCGGCATAGCGCTCGGCCGCGTGCATGACGGTGTTGACGTCGTCGAGCACGTTGATCTGGCCCTTCAGTTCGTCCGGCGGGTTGAACAGGATGGCCAGCGTGTTGATGTCGCCCTTGAACTTATCCGTATTGACGGAGAACGCCGTCGTGCCGAATTGCCACGGCGCGGTGTAATGGCGTCCGGAGTCCCAGTAGATATCGAGGAAGCGTGGATCGATGTTCTTGCCGTTCGGCATCGCGTTGGGCTCGGTCTTTTCGAGCAGGCCCTCCTCGATCATGATCTTCACGGTGTAGTCGGACGGCACGACGATGTCGTAGCCCGAATTGCCGGCGCGCACCTTGGACAGCATGGTTTCGTTGGAATCGTAGTCGTCCAGCGTCACCTTGACGTTGTACTGCTTTTCGAACTTCTCGATCAGCTTGGGGTTGGTGTAGTCGCCCCAGTTGTAGATATGCAATTCGCCGTCGGCGAGCGCCGGAACGGCCCATAACAGCACGGCCGCGGAAACGGCCGCCATCAGTTTTCCAGACATTTGATGTTCTCCTTGCCTTCCCATTGTTTTGTGTTGGAGCTCACGGATCATTTGGCGCGTCGCCGCGCGATCAGGAACGAGACCGAGACGAACAGGATCGACACCAAAAGCAGGATGGTGGAGATGGCGTTGATCTCCGGCGTCATCGGCCGCCGGATCTGGTTCCAGATATAGAGGGGCAAAGTCGTCTGGCCGGGGCCGGCGACGAGCTGGGTGATGGTGAAATCGTCGAATGAGACGATGAAGGCGAGTGCTGCGCCCGACATGATGCCGGGAACAAGCAACGGCAGCGTGATGCGCTTGAAGGCCTTCCACGGCGTCGCGTAAAGGTCGGCGGCGGCATATTCCAGCGTCAGGTCCATGTCTTCCAGCCGCGCCCGGATCGGCATGTAGGCGAACGGAATGCAGAACACGGTGTGGGCGAGGATCAGATTGCCGATGCCGAAATTCAGCCCGAACGTGCCGGCGATCAGCGCGAAGAAGGAGAGCGTCGCCACCGCCGTGATGATTTCCGGCACCATCAGTGGCAGATTGATGACCATGAAGGCCGCCGCCAGCCCGCGCCACGGCTTCACTCTTGTCATGCCGATCGCCGCGAGCGTCGCGCACACGGTAGAGATTATCGTGGCGCTGATCGAGATGATCAGCGTGTTGCGGGCAGCGTTGTGGAATTCCTCGTTGCGCAATGCGCTGCCGTACCAGCCGAGCGTGACGCCCTCCCAATGCGTGACCAGCGAGCCGCTGTTCAGCGAGAAGATCATCAGGATCAGCACCGGCACGTAGAGCACCAGCAGGCAGATGACAGCAATCGAGCGGAAGCCCGGCTGCTCCTTGATGTCGATGCTGCGCGGCTCAGCCATGCTGCACCTTCCCTGACGTATTGCGGACGTAGAAGAACAGCGCCACCAGCACCGCGGCCATCAGGATCAGCGCCTGCGCGCAGCCGAGCGGCCAGTTGCGCCCCGATCCGAATTGCTGGGCGATGAGATCGCCGATCATCAGGTGGACGCCCCCGCCGAGGATCAGCGGCGTGACATAAGCGCCGAGCGCCGGGATGAAGACGAGCAGGCAGCCGGCGATGATGCCGGGCTTCGACAGCGGGATGATCACCCGCCACAACACCTGGCGGCGCGTCGCATAGAGGTCGTAGGCCGCCTCGATCAGCCGGAAATCGAGCTTCTCCAGGCTGGAATAGAGCGGCAGCACCATGAACGGCAGAAAGGCATAGAGCAGGCCGAGTTGGATTGCGAAATTGGTGTAGAGCATGGTGATCGGCTTATCGATCACGCCGAGCCCCAGCAGCGCGTTATTGATCAGCCCTTCGTCGCGGATGATGAACATGATCGCCAGCGTGCGGACCAAAAGGTTCGACCAGAACGGGATGGTGATCAGAAGCACCCACCAGTTGCGCTGCGCCGGCGGTCGCGTCGCCATGAAATAGGCGGTCGGAAATCCGAGCAGCAGGCAGATGATCGTCGTCACCACCGCGAACAGGAACGAGCGCAGATAGATGATCAGGAAGTCCGGCGTGAACTGCAGGGTGTCGTCGAAGATGTCGCGCTGGAACAGGAAGTTCAGATAGGCGTCGGTCGAGAACCGCCACTGCACGCCGCCATAGGGCGCGGCGGCCAGAAACGAATAGACGCAGATGATCAAAAGCGGGAGCACGCCGAAAATGCCGATGATGAGCAGCGCCGGCAGCGACAGCAGGCGGTTGCGTCGCGCGCCGGCTTTCACCGCCTGGGCTTCGAACAACGCGGCCTTGGAAGGCATGGTCGGGGAGAGCGTGGCTGTCGTCATCAGTCTTTCAGGACGCGCGCGGCGCCCTCCTCGAACTGGATGCCGACCTTGGCGCCGGTCTCGTAGGTCACCGGAGACGAGCGGCTGTTCTGATGGCGCACGATGAAGTTCTCACCGCCGTCGAGCCTCACGTGGTAATGCGTATCGGTGCCGAAATAGACGATGTTGGAAAGCGTTCCAGCGATCGTGCCCTTGGTCGGATCGGGCACCAGGTCGGCATGCTCGGGACGCACCACCAGCGTCACCTCGCCTGTCGGATCGAAGCCCTCCGGATAACCGGCGGCGATCGTCGCGTTGCTGGCGAATTTGACCGTGGCCGCCCCTGGCTTCTTCGACAACACCGTGCCGGCCAAGAAATTCGTCTCGCCGATGAAATCGGCGACGAAGCGTTCCGCCGGCTTGTCGTAGATGTCGCGCGGCGTGCCGACCTGGAGGATCTTGCCGGCCGACATCACCGCGATGCGGTCGGACATGGTCAGCGCTTCTTCTTGGTCGTGGGTGACGAAGATGAAGGTGATGCCGGTCTCGTGCTGCAGCCGCTTCAGTTCGATCTGCATCTCCTTGCGCAGCTTGTAGTCGAGCGCCGAGAGCGGCTCGTCGAGCAAGAGCACCTTCGGCTGTGGCGCGAGCGCCCGGGCGAGCGCCACGCGCTGCTGCTGGCCGCCCGAGATCTGGCTGGTGCGGCGCGCCTTGAGCGCCTCCATCTTGACCAGTTTCAGCATCTGAGCGACCCGTGCCTCGATTTCGCCCTTGGGCTTGCCGAGCATCTCCAGACCGAAGCCGATGTTCTGCGCCACCGTCATGTGCGGGAAGAGCGCGTAGCTCTGGAAGACGGTGTTGACGGGTCGCTTGAACGGCGGCAGCGGCGCGATGTCCTGGCCGTGCAGCATGATTTCGCCGGCGCTTGGGAAATCGAAGCCGGCAATCAGTCTCAAAAGCGTCGTCTTTCCGCATCCGGACGGGCCGAGCAGCGTGAAAAACTCGTTCTCGCGGATCGAGACGGACACCGTGTCGAGAGCGGCTACCTGGTTTTCACCGGTTCCAAATACTTTTCGTACGCCGCGAACTTCGATCGCGTTCTTACCCGGTTGTTCCGGCACGATTACCCCATTGAGAGAGCCTGCTCTTGGCGGCAGGTGCGTTCCTGTTTGATTGTCACCATAAGCCGACCGGCTTGGCAACTGCGGAGCTGCTACTCGTTTTTTTAACGCAATACCCATGCCAGCCTCAGGCCTAGTCAATCCTAAGCTTGGAAAGTGATCTTGCCGCCACAGATGGTGGTGACCGGCCGCACGGTGTGCAGCGCCTCCGGCGCCGTCTTCTCGATATCGGCCGACAAAACCACGATATCGGCGAGGTATCCGGGCTTCAGGCGCCCCTTGCGGTGTTCCATGAACTCGGCATAGGCGCCTTCGACCGTGTAGCCGGCAATCGCTTCATGCAGCGAGAAGCTCTGGTCCGGCAGGCCTTCTGCCCAAGGTTTGCGCAAGACCGCCGCCTGGATGCCCAGGATCGGGTCAACCGGCGAGACCGGCCAGTCGGATGCGAAGACGACCCGCGCGCCGGCATTCTTCAAGGTGCGCCAGGCATAGCTCAGCGGCCACTTATCATGGCCAATGCGCGAGATCGTCGGCTCCAGCGGGAAATTCATCGCGCCCGGCGGATGCGGCGGCTGCATCGAGGCGAGCACGCCGAGCTCGGCGAAACGCGGCACATCGGACGGGGTGACCACTTCGATGTGCTCGATGCGGTGCCGGCTGTCGCGCCTGCCGTTTTTCTTCGCTGCCGCCTGGTAACCGTCGAGCACGGCGCGCACCGCTCCGTCTCCGATCGAATGAACGGCGATCTGCAGGCCGCGCCTGTCGGCTTCGACCGCAACCTCGGCGAAATGCTCGGGGGAAAAAAGCGGCTCGCCGCGCCAGCCCGGACGGTCGGCATAATCGTCGACCATCACCGCGGTCCAGGAATCCAGCACCCCGTCGTAGAAGACCTTGACCATGCCGGACGACAGCCACTCGGAATTGTACGCCGCCGCCATGCGCGAGGCTTCTTCCAGCATGTCCAGCTTCATGAAATTCTTGAAGTGGAACGGGATCTTGGTGCGGCAGATGAGCCGTCCTTCCTCTTGCAGCCCGGCGAGCAGTTCGAGCTGGTAGAGGTTGCCGTCCATGTTCTGGATCGAGGTGATGCCGTGCTTTGCGCACCACTCAAGCCCGCGGTGCATGAGGTCTCGGTCGGCGGCAAGCTCCGCTGCCGACGGATAGGGATCCGGCTCCGCACCTTCGAGGCCGAGCCGTGTCCGGTTCGCGCCGAAATGGGCGAGCACGGGACCGAACGCCTCGCCTTCGCGCAACTCGCCGGCGGCAAGCCCGTCCGTGCCCATGACGATTTCGTTGCCTGGTCCCACCTGCTTGCCATGCAGCAGGCCGGCCTCTTCCAGCGCCTTGGTGTTCGCCCACATCGTGTGATGGTCAGAGGCCGACATGGCAAAGGGCCGGTCGGGAATGATGCGGTCGAGGTGATGGCGGGTCACCGGCTCGGGCAGGATCGCATAGTCTACACCGGCGCCGAGCAGCAGCCCAGCTTTCGGACGCTTCGCCGCAAAGCCCTGGATCGCGTCGCGAAGCGCGTCGAAGCCCTGGACGCCTGCAAGATGCAGATTGTCGAGCTCGGCCGCGCCGCCGAACAAATGCATGTGCGCTTCAATGAAGCCCGGCAGGACGGAGCCGCCCTGAGCATCGACGACACGAGTGGCAGGGCCTTTGCAGTCGCGGACGCTATCGCGATCTGCGATCGCAATTATCTTATCACCTTTGATGGCAATGGCCTGGGCGGCGGGGGTATCCGGATCCATCGTCAATATGCTGGCGTTCTCGACGATAAGATCGGCCGTTTGCGGCATCATTTTCTCCCGATTTGCGCCTAGGCTAGCAGAGTATTGGCGTCTGGCAAGCCGTCCCATGCTGGCCCGAACGACAAACTGAGATGCCCCTTGGCGGCGCCGGAACTCTCTGCCACAAAGCTGTTTGAGGCCCCGTTACCAGAACTCGAACAGCGAGCCAACTCCCAAAATGAAGACAGTTTTTTCACCGCTTCACGCCGGTCACGCCGGCCAGATGGAACTGGTCACCTCGGCGATTGTACCGGGTTTCGAGAAGCCCTCGCGGGCCGAATTCATCAAGGCAAGGGTGGAAAGCGAGAAGCTGGGGCCGATCATCGGGCCGGCCGAGCACGCCCTTGCCGCCGCCAAGCGCGTGCATGAAGCGCACTACATCGATTTCCTGCCGACAGTTTGGCCGGAATGGGTTGCCGCCGGCTTCAAGGGCTCGGCGATGGGCTTCACCTGGCCGACGCGCGGCCTGCGCGGCGATGTCCCGCCGAAGCGCATCGACGCCCTGCTCGGCTACTATTCCTTCGATGCCGGCGCCACTTTCGTCGAAGGCACATGGAAGGCGATCAAGTCATCCTATGACGTCGCGCTGACGGCGGCCGCCCTGGTCAAGGGCGGCGAGCGGACCGCCTTCGCGCTCTGCCGCCCGCCCGGCCACCACGCCGGCGCTGCCTTCATGGGCGGCTACTGCTTCATCAACAACGCCGCCGTCGTCGCGCAATGGTTCCGCGACCAGGGCGCAAGCCGTGTCTCGATCCTCGATGTCGATTACCACCACGGCAATGGGACGCAGGAGATTTTCTATCGCCGCGGCGACGTCCAGGTGCTCAACCTGCATGGCGATCCGATGGTCGAGTACCCCTTCTTCCTCGGCCATGCCGACGAGCGCGGCGAGGATGAAGGCGAAGGCTTCAACATCAACTACCCGATGCCCTTCGGCACCGACTGGGACGGCTGGAACGCGGCGCTGGAAGACGCCTGTGCCAAGCTTGCCGCCTATGCGCCGGACGTGGTCGTGGTCTCGCTCGGCGTCGACACCTTCGAGAAGGATCCGATCAGCCAGTTCAAGCTGAAGAGCGAAGACTATCCCAAGATCGGCCGGCGCATCGCCAAGCTCGGCCTGCCGACGCTGTTCGTCATGGAAGGCGGCTACGCGGTTGAGGAAATCGGCATCAACGCCGTCGGCGTGCTGACCGGCTTCGAGGACCGCTGAGCCATATCTGATCAAAAGGACGCGCTTCCGCCTGCAACGAAGCGTTATTTTTTCGATTTCACCGGGAAATCATCGGCTCGGTGCAGCTCTGAAGCCACCCCCAAGCAACGCGATGAGCAGCCGCTGAGTCGCAACACGAGTCCAGCGGATTCGATTTTGTCAAATCGCGTTTGATGTCGGATTCATCTGCGGGTAGATTAGACCCGAATCAGCCGGTCCACGGGGGGCGCGGCGACCACCCAAAGTCTCAAGTTCCGGCGTCCTGCCGGTACCAGACGCGGACGGCTTCGCGTTCCCTGTAAGGATTCGGCTGGGTTGGGCGCTGTGCGCGCCCGTGGGTGTGTCTTCGTAAACGTGACGCGTTTCGGGTCCGAGCGCTGGCCAATGCCAGCACCGGGCGCAAGGATCGATTCCGGTCAGAATATCAAAATGAGCAGTCCCGCCGCGCTTCTTCATTCCGACGCTTCAGGCTCGCGCCTGGCGTCGCGCGGCGATCTCACCAGTTTCTTCATGCAGCTTTCAGCGGATATCGGCGCCGACAGCTATATGTTGGTCGCCATGGTGCACGATCAGGATCGAAACGACGCGCGTATCGTGTCGTCGAACTGGATTTTCGACGCCATCGAGTTGATCGGCAAGCGGCTGATTGCCAATCTCGCGCTCGGCCCGCTGACGGCAGCGCCGGGCGTGCGCCCCAAGGCATTGGTCGCGGCGCATGCGCCCGACGCCGGCACGCTACTGAGCGGCGAGGAAGCGCGGCTGCTCGATGTGCTCGGCCACGCCGAGATCTATTCGCTGAGGTTGAATGTCGGCCGCCAGCGCCTTTTCGTGCTGTTTTCCGCCGCCGAGCCCGCCAAGATCGACCTTACGGCCTTGATGAAGGCGCAGCTGAAATGCTGCTACGCGTTATCCAGCATCCCGCAATTGATCGCCGCGGCATCCATGCAGGATCCGCTGTCGGACCGCGAGCGCGAATGCCTGTTCTGGGTATCGGAGGGCAAGACCACCGACGAGGTGGCCCTCATCCTTGGCGTCTCGTCGAACACCGTCAACAGCTACATCACGCATGCCATCCAGAAATTCGCGGCTTCGAACCGCGCGATGGCGATTGCGACCGCTATCAGGAGCGGCATCATTTGAAGCACGCACAGATCAAAGAGGCCGCTGCCGCCCTTTTCAACGAGCAGCGCAATCCGTTCGGCGCCTTCTCGCTCGGATCGGAGACGCATCACGCGGTGACCATTCCGGACGCCGTGCGCCGCTGCCGCTGGATCGCGGTCGATATCAACGCTTCTGGTTTCGGACTCTTCTTCGTCAGCCCCTCGCTGGAGCGAGCGCGCCTGGTCGCCTGCTTCGATTCGGATTATCCGTCGACCGGCCTCACCACCAAATTCATCTCGGGCGCCAGCGGCGAGGAAATGGTGCGCCACAGCCGCATCTCGACGACGCCGCGCTGGTGGGCCGACAGCGGCATGGCCGTTTCGCAGCAGAGGTTGGGGAGCCTGGCATGGTCCGAACCGACCGCGCCGCTCGCGCCCGGCACCGACGGCATCGCCTTTCCGGTGCATGCGGAGCGCGGCCAGTGCGGGCTACTCGTCTTCCTGGGGCCGGATATGACCCTTTCGGACGACACGCTATGTGAAATCCACGCGCGCTGCTTTGCCCTGTTTGCGTCGGTCGCCCGCATCCGTCCAAGCGAAACCGGCAGGACGCGCGCCATTTCCAAGCGCGAACTCGAATGCCTGAAGCTGACCGCCAACGGCAACACCAGCGAGGAGATCGCGAAGCTCCTGAAACTGTCGGTGCACACCGCCAACCAGTATCTCACCCAGTCGACGCAGAAGCTCAACGCTGTCAACCGCAACCAGGCGGTCGCGAAGGCGCTGCGCCTTGGCCTGATCGAGTAGCTCGCCCAGGCCAGGCGCCGAGACCTGAAACATCGTCAGGGAAAAGCGAGCGGCTCGGTCCTCCGGATGCGCGCCTCGTCGATCGCGTCCTCGAGCAGGGCGGTGTTGTGCTCCGGCGTCTCGCCCGGCTTCTCGAAAGAGACGTAATTGACGATCACGGACGTGCCCTGCCCGGTCAGCATCAGCTGGAAATAGACGGTTACGCCGCGCGGCCGAAGCTCGAGATCGAGCACGATGCGCGGGCTGCCGCTCCAGTCGACATGCGCTTCGCCGCCATGACCGAGCCTGAGCGTGCCCGGCTGGAAATAGAGCTCCGCAGCCGAGTCCACCAGGTCCGACAGGCAGGCGAAATGCTCCAGCCGGATAAAGGCGATATAATCCGCGACCTCGATCAGGCGCAGCTCGCCCACCACGTCCTGGATGGCATTGGCGACGATCTGCTCGCGTGAATTGGCGTGTGGTTGCCGGTTCATGGATAGAAACAGCGTCCGATCATTGGGTTACTTTTCGCTCGGCCTTCTTCGAGTAGACGATCCGCACCAATTCGGCGACCGCCTGGTAGAATTGCGACGGGATCACGCTATCAACTGAAACTTGCTTGTACATGGAGCGGGCAAGCGCCACGTCCTCGAAGATCGGGATGTTGTTCTCTCTCGCGATCTCGCGGATTTTCAGCGCCACCAGATCCTGGCCCTTGGCGAGCACCAGCGGAGCGGAGTCCTCTTCGCGCACATATTTCAGCGCGATGGAATAGTGCGTCGGATTGGCGATGACGAGCGTCGCGCGCGGCACCGCCGTCATCATGCGCCGCCGCGCCCGGTCACGCGCCAGCGAGCGCAGGCGCGACTTCACGATCGGATCGCCTTCCGACTGCTTCAGCTCGTCTTTCACTTCCTGCTTGGTCATGCGCAGGTCGCGCCGCCAGTGGAAGCGCGACCAGACGATATCGGCGACCGCGACCGCCCCCATGACGAAGACGATCGCCACCAATATGTCGACGAAGATGCCGCGGATGACCATGCCGAACGACACCGGGTTGGTGATCATGCCGGCGAGCAGCCTGCGGTGATCTTCCGACAGCGTGAAGGCGAGCACGGCGATGGCGAAGGCAAGCTTGGCCAGCGACTTGGCGAATTCGACAAAGCCCTGCACGCCGAACAGGCGGCTCCAGCCCTTGGCGATCGAAATGCGCGACAGCTGCGGCCGGATCCGTTCGCCGACGAATTGCGGGATGTTCTGGAACACCGAAGCGCCGACGCCGGCGACCACCAGCAGCACCAGCAGGCTGACGACGGCGCGGCCGATTTCGAACAGCACGGTCTTGTAGAGCTCGATGACGTCGGTCTCGGTGTCCATCGGCCAGGCTTCCGGCTTTTCCAGGAACATGGCGAGGAACATGCCGAGATTGACGATGGCGTCCTTGGCGTAAAAGACGCTGAACACCAGTATGGCGAGGAAGGAAGCGAAGATCGCCGTCTCGCGCGAGTGAGGCAGCTTGCCCTGCTCGATCGTGTCGCGGATCTTCTTTTCTGTGGCTTCCTCGGTTTTGGAATCCTTGTCGACCGCGTCAGCCATGGTGCCCTGACCGCATCGCTATCGTCAGGCGGCTTCGGCGGTGGTCTGCGTCGAGGGAAGCTCGAACGCTCCCTGCCGCGAGAGACGAATGGTCGCCACGGCGATCGTCTTTCGCGCCGCCATGATGTCGGCCAGCGCGATACCTTCCGATCCCTGTCCGAGCTCGGATTCGATCATGCGGCGCGAGCGAGCGCCGATCGCCGACAGCACGGATTCGGTCAGCTCCGCCGGCGCGCCGCGCAAAGCCAGTGTGACGAGCTCCGTCGACAGCCCGTCGAACAGAAGCACGCGCGCCTTCTGGGCGAGCAGCGGCAAGTCGTCGAAGGCAAACAGCCGCGACCTGACCCCGGCCAGATCGGGCGTGCCCGCTTCCTCCAGATCCTGCATGAGTTCGTCGAGCTCGGGCTTGGCCATCTCGTTGAGCACGCTGGCGACGCGCTCCTGGCCGACCGAGGTGTCCCTGGTCGCTTTTTGCGAAAGCACGCTGGCGCGCAACTGGTTCTCGACGATCCTGGCTGCCGCATCCGGAATGTTGGCCATCGTCACCATGCGCTTGATGATCTGGCTGCGTATCGGCTTTTCCATCGTCAGCAGCACATTGGCCACGGTCTGCGGCGCAAGCTTCGACAGCACCATGGCGGACGTTTGCGGGTGTTCGCCGGCGAGGAAGGTGCCCAGGCGCGTCGGCTCGAGCTTTTCCAGATCCGGCCAGATCGGCGGCGGTCCCTCAGGAGCGGGCTCGAACTTCTTCTCGCCCATGATCGCGCTCATTTCCTCCGGCGACAGCGATTCGTTGAGGATCGTGTCCATCCGGTCCGCCGAATCGAGCAGGCCTGCGCCCTCGGTGAACTCGGCCTCGAATTCCGCAACGATGCGCTCCAGGTCGGTTTGCGGAATGGTGCGCAGCAGCCGCGCGCCCTCGATCAACGCCTTCAGCTCCTCCTGCTTGAAGAATTTGAGCAGCCGGCTGGCCGAGGGCTTGCCCATCGCCACAAGGATGGCGGCGGCCTTTTGTGGGCGCGTCAGCGTCAACGACGTCATTGGGCATGGCTCCACTGCCGGTGAATGCTCTCGCCGTCCATGCTCAGGAGCTCTTGGTAGCAGCGTTGATTTCGGTAAGCCTGATGCCGAAGCGTGTCGGATCGTGTTCAAGCACCGTGACCTCGCCACGCGCGATTCTGCGGCCGTTGACCACCACGTCGACCGGCTCGCCTATGCGGCGGTTGAGCGCTACCGTCGAGCCCTTCTGCAGCGCCATCAGCTCCGACACCGGCATTTCGGTGCTGCCCAGAATGATCTGCACATCGACCGGAATCGTCATAATGATCGAGGAATTGGCGCCGGCCTGTAGGGCGGCGTCGGGGCGGTTCTCCTCCTCCCGCAGCACGCCGCGCAATTCCTCGATGGCGCGGTCGAGCTGTTCGTCCGGCTGGTCGGCTTCGGGTTCGGCTTCCACCTTGGTCTTCGCCATGCCTCGTCTCCAATAATCCCAAGCCAGGCCTCAGCCCGGCACCAATCCGTCGACGAAATCCTGCCCGCCATCGTGAGGATGCCGGATGCGGACCGTGTAGTTCTGTCCGAGCTTGCCGAACTCGCAGACAAACAGCGTCTTGTCGCGCGCGCTGAGCTTTGCCTGCAGCTGCGCATCTTCCTCGAACTCGATCACCTGTCCGGGCTGGAAGGCGGCGAGATCGCCAAGCGACAGCCGGGCGAGCGGCATGGTGGCCTCGAGCCGCACGGCCGAGCGCATCACTTCCTCCGAAAAGCGGGCTCGCCAGTCGAATTCCGTCGTCTGGTCGCCGCCGTGATCGGCGGTGGCGCCGCGGGTCGCCAAAAGGATTCGCTGCGGGATCATCACCGTCACCGTGCCGGTGTCGGTCGGCGTCGAGATGCCATAGATGATGCGAACCGCCGCCCCGTCGCGTAGCACGCGCCGTTTCGCCTCGTTGCCGGACATCGCCCTCGGGACAGGCTGGCGCAGCTCGAGAGAACGCCGGCCCGATCCGTTCAGCGCCATCGCGACCTCTTGGAAGACGGTGGTGGCGACGTCGGTCTCGATCTGTGACAGGTCGCGCTCGATCGGCGCCACCGGCTGGTCCGGATCGCCGCCGAACAGCGCCTGGACCATGACGGCGATCGCCGGCGCGTCCATGACGAGCGTCATGGCGTCGGCCGAGGTCGGCGAAGGAACGATAGTCATGGCGAAGGTTTCGCCGGCGCGCATACGCGCATCGGGGACACGTCCCACTTCGACCGCCTGCAGGTCGACGGTGACCGGCGCGCCCAGCTCTGCGGAAAGTGCTTTCTGCAGCAGCGGCAGCGAGCGCTCGGCCATGCCGCGGCCGACGCCGATCACCTGCGCGGCCTCGCCGCTGTCGCCGACGAGACGCTCGATGATGAGAGCCCGGGTTTGCGACGGACTTGCCGGACTGGTCATGACGCCAAACGGCCCCGGCTGAAGTTCTGCATGCTCAGGCCGCCTTCTTCTCGGCGGTGCCGGTATTCATCGTGCTCTGCTCGACGGCATCGATCGTAGGACGCTCATAGGACGAAATGGTCTTGCGGCCGAACTCGATCGCGACCTGCGGCAAGGCGCCGTTCATGTAAGCGAGCAGCGTCTGCTTGACGATGATGTACAGGCGGTTCTTCTTCTCGCGCACCGTCTTGATCTTGGTGGCGACCGGACCGACCACGGCATAGGACAGGAAGATGCCGAGGAAGGTTCCGACGAGCGCAGCACCAATCAGCCCGCCGAGAATTTCCGGCGATTGGTCGAGCGCGCCCATCGCCTTCACCACGCCGAGCACGGCCGCGACGATGCCGAGCGCCGGCAGGCCGTCGCCGACCGCGACCATCGCGTGATAGGCCTTCAGCTTGTCGGTGCGGATCGTCTGGATCTCCTCATCCATCAGCGCCTCGATCTCGTGCGAGCGCGCATTGCCGATGATGATGATGCGGCAATAGTCGCAGATGAAATGCGTCAGGTCGTGGTTCTTGAGCACCGTCGGGAACGCCTGGAAGATCGCCGACTCTTCCGGATTGTCGATATGCGCCTCGACCTCGCTGCGCGACTTCGATCGCAACTCGCGCATCAAGCTGTGCAGGACGCCAAGCGTTTCGAGATAGTCGCGCTCCTTCGGCACGGCCTGCTTGAAGGCCTCGAGAATGCCCTTGCCGGTGTCCTTGACCGTCTTCATCGGATTGGCGACGAGGAAAGTGCCGAGCGCTGCGCCGCAGATGACCACCGCTTCCCAAGGCTGGATCAGCACATGCAGATGCCCACCCATGGCCATGAAGCCACCGAGCACGCAGCCAAGCGTCACCACAAGTCCGATCAGAATACCCACGACAGGTCCTTCCGCATGTCACGTCGGGGATCAGGGATAGTCCTCGTGCCTTGTGTGAGGCTTGAATCGCGATGCGGAAACCGATTCAGCCTCGCACAAGGAAGCATCGCTATCGTCACCGGAAAGCTTCGGCCGGAGGCGCAGATGTTGAACACCTATACGAGCTATCAGCTCATCGCCAAGGACATCCCAAAGGCAATCGACCAGGTCGAGTCGCAGCCCGTCGTGAAGCGTGATACCGACTACTATTTGGCCAATATCGGCAACGTCAAAAGCATCGACGATTTCGTCAACAACACTCGGCTGTTCAACTACGCGATGAAGGCGTACGGGCTGGAAGACATGGCCTATGCCAAGGCCTTCATGGTCAAGGCGCTCAAGGAAGGCGTGTCCGACTCCGACAGCTTCGCCAACAAGCTGAGCGACAAACGTTACGCCGACTTCGTCAAAGCGTTCAACTTTGCGGCTTACGGCTCGACCGCCACGCTCTATCCTTCCGCCCAGCAAGGCGCGGTCGACAAATACATGCGCCAGACGCTGGAGGAGAATGCCGGCGAGACCAATCAGGGCGTGCGGCTGGCGCTCTATTTCCAGCGTAAGGCGCCTGACATCAACAGCTGGTATGACGTGCTCGCCGACACGGCCCTTTCGAGCGTGGTGCGCACGGCTCTCGGCCTGCCCGACTCCATCGCGTCGGCCGACATCGACAAGCAGGCGCAGATGTTCGAGCAGAAGCTCGATATCGCCGACTTCAAGGATCCCGACAAGCTGAACACCTTCCTTACCCGCTTCACCAGCCTGTGGGAGATCAACAACCCGACGACCACTGCCGTGACCTCGGTCAGCGTGCTGTTCGCGCAGCCGACCACGGTCGGCATCTCGACCGATCTGATGATGGCCATGCAGAAGCTGAAGTTCTGAGAACACCATGCAGGACAGTCTCTACGTCGCCCTATCTTCGCAGATTGCGCTCGAACGCCGTCTCGACACCATCGCCGACAATGTCGCCAACGCTTCGACCATCGGCTTTCGCGCCACCGGCGTGAAATTCGAGGACGTGGTCTCCGGCACCGGGCCGAAGTCGGTATCCTTCGCATCCTCCGGCAAGACCTATCTTTCCAGCGCGCACGGCTCGCTGACCGAAACCGGCAATCCTTTCGATTTCGCCATCCAAGGCGACGCCTGGTTCGCCATCGAGACGCCGGCCGGCACGGTGATGACCCGCGACGGCCGTTTCTCCATGAACGAGAACGGCGAGCTGATGTCGATCGAAGGCTATCCGGTGCTGGACAGCGGCGGCGCGCCGATCCAGCTCGATCCGCGCAACGGTCCGCCCAAGGCCGGCGCCGATGGCTCGCTACGCCAAAACGACCAGCTCGTCGGCGCCATCGGCCTCTACGATTTCGACCCCGGCGCCAATTTCGTCCGCTACGGCAATTCGGGCATCGTTCCCGCGCGGACCCCGGAACCGGTCACCGACCGCTCCGATGTCGGCGTAGCTCAAGGGTTTCTCGAGGAATCCAACGTCAATCCGGTGCTGGAGATGACCCGGCTGATCCAGGTGCAGCGCGCCTTCGAGAATACGGCTGCGCTGATCCGGCAGAGTGCTTCGTCCACCGACGATGCGATTAAGACGCTCGGCGACAAGTAACGGGATGGCGAACGGCTCGTCCCTGCTCCGCGCGCCTGAGAAGCTTGCAGACGCCGGTCCCACGGATCGGCTGGCCGCGCTCGAACGCATCTGGCGGCGGTTCGACAACCCGGAAACGCTGCTCAGCCGCGGCGGCCGCGTCGTCGAGATCTCGCCCACTCACTACAAGGTGCGCGGCCTTTCGGACATTGCCAGGCTCGGCGACATCGTCGAGCAGCGCGGCAAGACCGGCACGCGCCGCGGCGAGATCGTCAGGATAGGCCGCGACGAGGTGGTGGTCGCGCCGTTCGAGCGCCACGCCGATGCCGGCATCGGCGACACCGTTTTCCGGCGCGGCCCACTCGCGGTCGCGCCGGATGTTTCCTGGCGCGGGCGCGCCATCGACGCTTTGACTCGCGTCATCGACGGCGGCCCGCCGCTGGTCAGGCCGAATGCCGCCGGCAGCGCCGACACATTGACGCCCGGCGCCATGTCGCGGCAGCGGGTCGACACCGGCTTTCTGACCGGAGTGCGGGTGATCGACATCTTCACGCCGCTCTGCTTCGGCCAGCGGCTCGGCATCTTCGCCGGCTCCGGCGTCGGCAAGTCGACGCTGCTTGCCATGCTCGCCGGCGCCGAGGCCTTCGACACGGTGGTCGTGGCGCTGATCGGCGAGCGCGGCCGCGAGGTGCGCGAATTCCTCGAGGACACCATCGGCGCCGACAGCATGGCCAAGACCGTCGCGGTCGTCGCCACCAGCGACGAGAGCGCCATGATGCGCCGGCGCGCGCCCGACACAGCCATGCGTGTGGCCGAGCATTTCCGCGACCAGGGCCATCGCGTGCTCCTGGTGCTGGATTCGATCACCCGCTTTGCCCATGCGCTGCGCGAGGTGGCGACGGGCACCGGGGAGCCCCCGGTCGCGCGCGGCTACCCGGCATCGGTCTTCACCGATCTGCCCAAGCTGCTCGAGCGCGCCGGACCAGGCGCCGAGGGCAAAGGCTCGATCACCGCCATCATCTCGGTGCTGGTGGACGGCGACGACCACAACGATCCGGTGGCCGATTCGGTGCGCGGCATCCTCGATGGCCACGTCGTGCTCGACCGCGCGATCGCCGAGCAGGGACGCTACCCGCCGGTCAATCCGCTGTCGTCGATCTCACGTCTCGCCGACAAGGCCTGGAGCGCGGAGCAGCGCATGCTGGTGACAAGGCTGAAAGCGATGATCGCGCGCTTCGAGGACACGCGCGACATCCGTCTGCTCGGCGCCTATCAGGGCGGCGCCGACGCCGAGCTCGACATCGCCGTGCGCCAGGTGCCGCTGATCTACGAGGCGCTCACGCAGTCGCCGAGGGACCGCGCATCGGCCGATCCGTTCACCGATCTCGCCCGCCATCTCAAGGGGAAGCAGAATGGCGATCAAGGAGACTGACCTGCAACAGACCGAGCGCATGCTGCGTGAGATGATTGCCGAGGCCAAGGCCGCCGAGGAGGCCGACGCCAGCCGCGACTCGCTCATCAACGGCCTGTTCCCGAAAAAGGTGGAGTGGCCGCAGCCGCCGCCGGTCCAGTTCCCCCGCCTGGCCAACAGGAAAGCGGACCGGCGCAGCGATTTCGTCGTCGCAGCGCTCGGCATCACGCTCGGCCTGATCTGCGCGCTGTTTCCCTGGTATATCTTTTTCAACCAGGAGCAGTTCGGCGTCCAGACCATCAAGTTCGGCGGCAGCGGCAGCAATTCGGGACGCGAGGGCGGCGGCGTCGCGGCCGAACGCAGCGGACCGCTGACGGCCAAGTACGTTCCCAACGCCGATATCGACCTGCTGGCCACCGGAACGGTGCAGGACGAACCCCCGCCGGCGCCTGGCGACCAGCCCTTCCCTGCGGCCGCGGCGGAATTCAGGATGGTGCATGTCGCCAATGGCCGCGCGATGATCGAGGACGACACCGGCCTGTGGATCGTCCAGCGCGGCTCCGTCCTGCCGGACTCCAGCCGCGTCGCCGCGATCGAGCAGCGCGGTGGCAAGTGGGTGATCGTCACCGATGCCAACAAGGTGATCCAGCTTTCCAGGTAATGGCCTCGTAACGGGCCGCGGGCTCGCTCCGCGCAAGGTCCGCGCAAGACTGGCAGCCTAGTCTTGTGCGTACTCGCCCGGAGAGTCCCATGGAACCCGTCAACCTCTTTGACCTCGCCACCCGGCAGTCGCAATGGCTAGCGGTGCGCCAGTCGGCGATCGCATCCAACATCGCCAATGCCAACACGCCGGGCTACACGGCAAACGACGTCGAACCGTTCGAAAAGGTCCTCGACCGGACTGCGGTGACGCTGGCGGCCACCCAGACCGGCCATTTGGGCCCCGAGGGGACCAATGCCGGCTTCAATCTCAAGCCGGAGGATGTCACGGGCTCGATAATGCCGTCGAAGAACACGGTGGTGCTCGAGGACGAGTTGATGAAGGCCGGCGAAGTTCGCCGCTCCTTCGAGCTCAACACGGCGATCGTCAAAGCCTTCCACTCGATGATGACGATGGTGGTGAAGAGCTGATCATGGACGCCCTGACCGCAGCCCTTAAAGTCGCGGCATCCGGCCTTGGCGCCCAGTCGGAGCGTCTGCGTGTGGTGTCGGAGAACCTCGCCAATGCGCAATCGACGGGCAACACGCCTGGCGCCGATCCCTATCGCCGCAAGACGATCAGCTTCCAGTCCGAGCTCGACCGGACGAGCGGTGGTTCGCTGGTCGAGGTGAGCTCGATCGCGCGCGACCCGTCGGACTTCCCGATCGAGTTCCAGCCCGGCAACGAGGCCGCCGACGCAAAAGGGTACGTGAAGATGCCCAACGTCAACGTGCTGGTCGAAATGGCCGACATGAGCGAGGCCAACCGCTCCTATGAGGCCAACCTGCAGGTCATCAAGCAGGCTCGCGATCTGATTTCCATGACCATCGACCTGATGAGGAACCAATAATGATCGGCGGTATCGGGGCACTACAGTTCAAACCGGCAATCGACGGCACGAAGGCCGCCTCGCCGGGCCTGCTTCAGGGCGGTGTCGGCACCAAAGCAGGCGAAGGCGTCGGCAGCAGCTTTGCGGAGGCTCTCAGCCAGGCTGCGACCAAGACCGTCAACACGCTGCAGAACGCCGAGCAGATGTCGATCCAGGCGCTCAAAGGCGACGCCGACACCCGCCAAGTGGCCGATGCGGTGCTGAGCGCCCAGCAGGCCCTGCAGACGACGATCGCCATCCGCGACAAGGTCGTCTCGGCCTATCTCGAAATCAGCCGCATGAGTATCTAGGACCGCGTCATGAAAGCCCTTGCCATCGCCGCGACCGGCATGAACGCCCAGCAAACCAATCTGGAAGTCATCGCCAACAACATCGCCAACATCAACACCACCGGCTACAAGCGGGCGCGCGCCGAATTCTCCGACCTGCTCTACCAGGTCGATCGCACCCAAGGGGTGCCCAACCGCTCCAACACCTCGCTTGTGCCCGAGGGCGTTTCGATCGGCCTCGGCGTCAAGACGACGGCCGTGCGCAACGTCCATACACAGGGCGAGCTGACCAGCACGGGCAACAGCTTCGACCTGGCGCTGACCGGCCGCGGCTGGTTCCAGATCGAGGGCGCCGACGGCAGCACGCTCTACTCCCGCGCCGGTGCCTTCAACACCAATGCCACCGGGCAGCTGGTCACCGCCGACGGCGCCACCGTCATTCCGGCGATCACCGTGCCGACCGACGCGGTCGAGGTCATCGTCAACAAGACCGGCCAGGTCTTTGCCCGTATCGACGGCCAGACCGACCTTCAGCTTCTCGGCCAGCTTCAGATCGCCAATTTCGCCAATGAGGCGGGCCTGGCGCCGCTCGGCGACAATCTGTTCCAGGAGACGGCTGCCTCCGGCCCGGCCAATGTCGGCGTTCCAGGCGATCCGGGCTTCGCCACCATCGAGCAGGGCTATCTGGAGTCCTCCAACGTCGATCCGGTCAAGGAAATCACCGAGCTGATCTCGGCGCAGCGCGCCTATGAAATGAACTCGAAGGTCATCCAGGCCGCTGACGACATGGCCTCGGTGGTCTCAAAGAACATCAGGTAACCGACGATGGCCATGCCGGCTTCCTGCCCTGCTTTTCGTCGCGCCGTGCTGGCCCTTGCGCTGGTGGTCGTCGACGTGCCGGCGCTTGCGCAAGAGACGGGCCCATCTCCCTTGCGATCCGGGGAGTCGGCCAACCAGCTCGCCGCCCATCAGGCGGTCGGCGAAGCCGTGCTGATCCCCAACCGGGTCATCTATCCCGGCGAGACGATCGAACTTGCGGCGCTGAAGCAGGTGACGCTTGTCCCGGGCAAGCACACGCCGGACGGAATGGCGACGCGCTCCGAGGAACTTCAGGGCAAGGTCGCCAAGCGCACCCTCGTGCCCGGCCGCTACATTCCGGCGGCCGCGATCCGCGATGCCTGGCTGGTCGAGCAGGGTGCCTCGGTGCAGGTCTATTTCACCGCCGGAGCGCTGACCATCTCGGCCGCCGGCGTCACGCTGCAGCCAGGCGCCGCCGGCGACCTCATCAAAATTCGCAATGTCGACAGCGGCAAGATCATTTCCGGCACAGTAATGGCCGACGGCACGATTCGGGTCGGCGCATCGTGAGGCGCGTCTTTGCCCTTCTGCTGAGCGCCGCGATCGGTCTTCAGCCCGCATTGGCCGATGGGCTCACGTCCAAGGCCAAGCGCGAACTTGCGCAGAAAAATGGCGGCGTTTACGACGATCCGGAATACGATCCGGCCACCACCACCCGCATGTTCCGCGTCTCGACGGGACCGAGCACGCTGCCGCCCGGCCAGGTCGCCGCGCGCATCAAGGACATTGCCCAGCTGCAGAGCGCGCGCGACAACCAGCTCGTCGGCTACGGCCTGGTCATCGGCCTGGCGGGAACCGGCGACAGCCTGCGCAACTCGCCGTTCACCGAACAGTCGATCCGCGCCATGCTGGAGAACCTCGGCATCGCCACCGAAGGTGGCAGCGCGCGCGCCAAGAACGTCGCCGCCGTCATCGTCACCGCCAACATGCCGCCCTTCGTCCAGTCGGGCGCGCGCATCGACATCGACGTCTCCTCGATGGGAGATGCCACCTCGCTTGCCGGCGGCACGCTGGTGATGACGCCGCTCAAGGCCGCGGACGGCGAGATCTACGCCGTCGGCCAGGGCTCGGTGATCGTGGGCGGTTTCGCCGCCCAGGGCCAGGCCGCGCAGCTGACGCAAGGCGTGCCCACCGCCGGCCGCGTGCCGAACGGCGCCATCGTCGAGCGCTCCGTGCCCGCCGAGTTCGACGACCAGGGCGTGCTGACGCTGCAATTGCGCAATCCCGATTTCTCGACCGCCATCCGCATCGCAGACGCCATCAACGACTACACCTCGCAGCGCTTCGGCATGCGCGTTGCGGCCGAGCGCGATGCCCGCACCGTGCAGATCAGACGGCCGAAGAACGTATCGGCCGCGCGCTTTTATGCCGAGATCGAAAACCTAGTCGTCGAGTCGGATGCGCCTGCCCGCGTCGTCATCGACGAGCGCACCGGCACCATCGTCATCGGCAACAACGTCAAGATCTCGCGCGTCGCGATCAGCCACGGCACTCTCACCGTGCGCATCACCGAGGCGCCGAAAGTGGTTCAGCCGGAGCCCTTCTCCAAGGGCGAGACGGCGGTCGAGCCCTTCACCGCCATCGAGGCCTCGCGACCCGACGCCCGCGTCGCCGTGCTCGACGGCCCCGACCTTGAAACGCTCGTTTCCGGTCTCAACCGTCTCGGCGTGAAGCCCGACGGCATCATCGCCATCCTGCAAGGCATCAAGTCGGCCGGCGCCCTGCAGGCCGACCTGGTTCTCCAATAGGCATGCCGATGATGGAGCTCTTCTCCTCAAACCCGCATCGTCGCCCGAGACTTCATACGACCATGAAGCTACTAGCCGCTGTCGCGATCGCTGCGCTGATGGGCGGCACTCCTGGTCGCGCGGAAGAAGTCCGCCAGGTGCTGCCCGGCGGACAGGCCCCGGCCCAGCCGGCTGATCTCGCGCGCGGCAAGGCGCCGGACGAGAGCGAGATCCAGCGCTTCTGCTCCAACATCGCCGATGCGGCTCGCGACCGCCGCTACGCGTTGCAGGCCGAGGAGCTGAAGCAGCTCCAGGCAGGCATCGACGAGCGCATGAAGGCGCTGGAGACAAAACGCGCCGAGTACGAGCAGTGGCTGAAGCGGCGCGAGGTATTCCTGGCGCGCGCCGAAGAGAGCGTCGTCAAGATCTATGCCGGCATGAAGCCAGACGCCGCGGCCGAGCGCCTGGCAATGGTCAACGCCGAGCTCGCTGCGGCCATCCTGATGAAGCTCGATGCGCGCAAAGCCGGCGTCATCCTCAACGAAATGGACCAGAAGGCGGCGGCGACGCTCACCGGCATCATGGCCAGCGCGGCGCGAAGGGTTGATCCGTCATGAAGTTGAAATTGCTCGTCCTTGTCGCGGTCGCGGCACTGTCCGGCTGCGGCACCGATCTCAAGGAAGTCGGCCGGGAGCCTGCGCTCTCACCGGTCGGCTCCGGCATCGGCAAAGGCGGCGCTGCCCCCTACTCCTATCCGGAGCCGCCGGCGAGACCCGTCAAGAAATTCTCGCTTTGGGATGATCGCCAGAGCAGGCTTTTCACCGATCCGCGGGCGCTGCGCGAGGGCGATATCCTGACCGTCAACATCAAGCTCAACGACAAGGCCAATTTCAAGAACAAGAACGACCGCAGCCGCACCGCCGCGCGCAAGCTCGGCTACGACGTGACGCTCGGTTGGGACGGCAAGAGCACCAGCGGCAAGGGCGATGCCGGCTTGAGCTCCAGCACCGAGACCAACGCCGACGGCGAGATCAATCGCTCGGAGAATCTCGAGCTCAATGTCGCCGCCGTCGTCACCGAAGTGCTGCCCAACGGCAATCTGATGATCAGGGGCTCGCAGGAAGTGCGCGTCAATTACGAACTTCGGGTCCTCACCATCGCTGGCATGGTGCGTCCCTCCGATATCGGCGCCGAAAACACCATCCCCTACGAGCGCATCGCCGAGGCACGCATCTCCTATGGCGGACGCGGCCGCGTGAGCGAGGTCCAGCAGCCGGCCTACGGTCAGCAGATCCTCGACCAGGTTCTTCCTTTCTAGGCCGGGAGCGCGCTGTCGTGTCAAATGTCGAGCAGGCTCAGCCCAAGAAGGGACCTTCCCTTGTGGTCCAGCTCGCCATGCTCTTGGCCATGACGGGCGCGGCCGTCGGCATGGGCTGGTTCTCGGGCGGCTATCTCAAGCAGGGAGAAGCCCCGGCGCCTGTTCCTGCCGCACCTGAGAATGCCGGCAACCCGGAGAAGTCGGCCGAAGTGGGCAAACAGATCGCCGGACCGACGGTGGTCCAACTGGCGCCGATCACCACCAATCTCGCCGCCCCCAGCGAAGTCTGGATAAGGCTGGAGGCATCGGTGCTCTACGACGCGCCGCAGCCGCAGGAAATGACCGAGCAGATCCATCAGGACCTGCTGGCGTTCGTGCGCACGCTGAAGATGCATCAGATCGAAGGTGCCAGCGGCTACCAGCATCTCAAGGCCGATCTCGACGAGCGTGCGGCGCTGCGCAGCGGCGGCCACGTCAAACAGGTTCTCATCAGGACGATGCTGCTCGAATGAGAAAGTTCCTCATCGCCACGGCGCTCATCGTCGTCACCACCTCTGTCGCCGCGGCCCAGCAGCTCGATCTCGGCGGCATAGGCAAGGCCGACGGCACCACGGTCGGTTATCTCATCCAGATGTTCGGGCTGCTCACCGTGCTTTCGGTGGCGCCGGGCCTGCTGATCATGGTGACGAGCTTCACCCGCTTCGTCATCGCCTTCTCGATTCTGCGCGCCGGCATCGGCCTGCAGTCGACGCCGGCCAACCTGATCCTGATCTCGCTGTCGCTGTTCATGACCTTCTATGTCATGGCGCCGACCTTCGACCAGGCTTGGAACACCGGCGTCAAGCCGCTGATGGACAACCAGATCACCCAGGCCGAGGCCTTCGAGAAGATCTCGGATCCGTTCCGCAGCTTCATGCTGCACAATGTGCGCGACAAGGATTTCGATCTTTTTGCCGATCTCGCCCGCGAGCGCGGCCAGACTGTCTCGCGCGACACCGTGGACCTGCGCATTCTGGTGCCCGCCTTCATGATCTCGGAAATCAGGCGCGGCTTCGAGATCGGTTTTCTGATCGTGCTGCCGTTCCTGGTGATCGATCTCATCGTCGCCACCGTGACCATGGCGATGGGCATGATGATGCTGCCGCCGACGGTGGTTTCCCTGCCGTTCAAGATCCTGTTTTTCGTGCTGATCGACGGCTGGAACCTTCTGGTCGGCAGCCTAGTGCGATCCTTTACCTGACCGCCCCGCCGGGCTCGAGGACGACACTTAAGGCTTCGCCTGCTAAAGCCCGCGCGAATTATTTTGGATTAACCGTCCAGTTTAGCCGTTTGGTAGGAAGTTGCCCGCATAGTCCGCTCCAGATGGCGGGTGATCGGGTCTCAGCGATCATTGGCATGATGCCGCACCGTCATACCGGACAAGCCGGTATGTCAAAAAAATCCGTGTAAAAACCAAGGTACGAGTATCATGTCCAGTATCATGACCAATTCCGCTGCGCTGACCGCGCTGCAGAGCTTGAACAACACCAACAAGCAGCTCGAGACCACCCAGTCCCGCATTTCGACCGGTTACCGTGTCGCCACCGCCAGCGACAACGCCGCTTACTGGTCGATCGCCACCTCGATGAAGTCGGACAACAAGGCGCTCTCGGCCGTTCAGGACTCGCTCGGCCTCGGCGCCGGCAAGGTCGACACCGCCTACACCGCCATCAACGACGTCAAGGATCAGGTGGACCTGATCAAGACCAAGCTGGTTACCGCCCGCGGCGCCAGCCAGGAAGACCAGCAGAAGATCGCGACCGAAATCAAGGCCATCCAGGATCAGATCAAGTCGTCGGTCACCAACGCCAACTTCGCCGGCTCGAACCTGCTGCAGAACGACGGCACGGCTGCTTCCGATCTGAACATCGTTGCTTCGTACAACCGCACCGGCTCGACCGTCACCATCGACACCATCAAGGTGGCCTCTGCCGACACGCAGGTCCTCGACACGGCGGGCACCGGCGGCATCGTCGGCGGTCTGCTTGCGACGACCTTCTTCGATCCGAGCTCCGCCGCCGTCGCCGACACCGCTATCGACACCGCGCTCGGCACCGTTGAAACGGCGCTCGGCAAGCTGTCCACCGGCGCCGCCTCGCTCGGTGCCGCAAAGTCGCGCATCGATACCCAGCAGAGCTTCCTGTCGAACCTGTCGGACTCGATCGACAAGGGCGTCGGCGCTCTGGTCGACGCCGACATGAACAAGGAATCGACCCGCCTGCAGGCCCTCCAGGTGCAGCAGCAGCTCGGCATCCAGGCGCTGTCGATCGCCAACGGCAACTCGCAGCAGATCCTGTCGCTCTTCCGCGGCTGATCGCCCAGCGAACTTCAGGCATCTTTGTCGGGCCGCGCCACCAGCGCGGCCCGATTTTCATTTTTGATGCTGCTGCCCCTCCGAGGCGCGCCTCTTCCCTCGAGAAATATTACCGCACCGCGGTTTCAAGGCTGGCTTTTAACGCGCCGTTAACTGTGACGCGCTAGCTATGGTTAACCAATCGCTATGACGGGCCGACCGACGGTCGACAGGCATGACCGCCCCCGCCAGAGAGTTGACCGGCATGCGCGAGGCATGCCTGCTTTGAGAAGGGGTGTATCTTGGCAAGCATCATGACCAACGCCGCCGCGCTCACCGCGCTGCAGAGCCTCAACGCCACCAACAAGGCGCTTGAGACGACGCAGGGCCGCATCTCGACCGGCTACCGTGTCGCCACCGCTTCCGACAACGCCGCCTACTGGTCGATCGCCACCTCGATGCGGTCCGACAACAAGGCGCTCTCGGCCGTCCAGGACGCGCTCGGCCTCGGCGCCGGCAAGGTCGACACAGCTTACACCGCCATCACCGACATCAAGGACCAGGTCGACGCGATCAAGGCCAAGCTGGTCACCGCGCGTGGCGCCAGTCAGGACAACCAGCAGAAGATCGCGACCGAAATCAAGGCCATCCAGGACCAGATCAGGTCGTCGGTCACCAATGCCAGCTATGCCGGTTCGAACCTGCTGCAGAATGACGGAACGGCCGCCTCGGACCTGCATGTCGTGGCTTCGTACAACCGCACCGGCACGACCGTCTCCATCGACACCATCGACGTGGCAGCGACCGACACGCAGGTTCTTGACACCGCCGGCACGGGCGGCATCGTCGGCGGGCTGCTTGCGACGACCTTCTTCGATCCGAGTGCCGCGGCCGTTTCCGACACCGCCGTCGACACCGCGCTCGACAGCGTTGAAACCGCGCTTGCCAAGCTCTCCACCGGCGCTGCCTACCTTGGCGCCGCCAAGTCGCGCATCGACACCCAGCAGAGCTTCCTGTCGAACCTGTCCGATTCGATCGACAAAGGCGTCGGTGCCCTCGTCGATGCCGACATGAACAAGGAATCGACCCGCCTGCAGGCGCTCCAGGTGCAACAGCAGCTCGGCATCCAGGCGCTGTCGATCGCCAACGGCAACTCGCAGTCGATCCTGGCCTTGTTCAAGAGCTGATATTTCCGCTGAGCCAACCCCTCCATCGCAAGGCCGTGTCTCGGGCGCGGCCTTTTTCTTGCGCGTCGGACCGCTGCCGCCGGGCCGTTCGGGCCTCGATAGCCCCTGGCCGCATGCGCTATCATCCTCGCACAAGCTTCGCGGTCTAGTCTTCCGGCGGAAAGTCATGCTGGGAGCGGTTGAATCGTGCCGGAACAGATCCAGAGCCTCATCGCGAACCTCCGCGGCTTCGGCGTCAGGCGTCTCGCTCTCATGGGCGGCATCGCCGCGCTGGTCATGGCCGTCATCGGCGTCGGCTCGGTCTATCTCAACCGTCCGGCCTACGAGACGCTCTATGTCGGGCTCGACCGCAGCGACGTGAACCAGATCGGCCTGGTGCTGGGCGAGGCCGGCATCGGCTTCGATGTCGGCGCCGACGGAACATCGGTGCTGGTGCCGGCCGGCACCACCGCGCAGGCGCGCATGCTGCTGGCCGAAAAGGGCCTGCCGACCAGCGCCAACGCCGGCTACGAGCTGTTCGACAATGTCGGCTCGCTCGGCCTCACCTCGTTCATGCAGCAGATCACCCGCGTGCGTGCGCTGGAAGGCGAGATCGCGCGCACCATCCAGTCGATCGCCGGCGTCAAGGCGGCGCGCGTACACATCGTCATGTCCGAGCGCGCCAATTTCCGCCGCGACGAGCAGCAGCCCTCGGCCTCGGTGGTCATCCGCTATGCCGGCGTCGATGCCGAGAAGAGCGCCCAGTCGATCCGCCACCTCGTCGCCGCAGCGGTTCCCGGCCTGTCGGCCGACAAGGTGACCGTGCTCGATTCCAACGGCAATCTGCTCGCAGCCGGCGACGACACTTCCAACACAAGTGCTGCCCGCACGCTCGGCGTCGAGCAGACGGTCGAGGCGCAGATCGGTGACAACATCCGCCGCGCGCTGACGCCCTATCTCGGCCCCGACAATTTTCGCGCCAGCGTCAAGGCCGACGTCAATACCGACACCCGTCAGACCGAAGAAACGATCTTCGATCCCGAATCCCGCGTCGAGCGTTCGGTGCAGTCGGTGCGCACCAACGAGGCCAGCAACCAGAAGCAGGCCTCGAACCCGACCAGCGTCGAGCAGAACCTGCCCGAGACGCAGACGACCACGACTGAAGGGCCGCAGTCCTCCTCGCAGAACGACCGCAAGGAGGAGATCACCAACTACGAGATCAACTCCAAGAAGATCGCCACCGTTTCCAATGGCTACTCGGTGACCAAGATGTCGATCGCCGTCGTCGTCAACCAGGATCGGCTGAAGACCATCCTCGGCAAGGACGCCACCCCCGAGCAGATTGCCAAGCGCGTCGCCGATATCCAGAAGATGGTGGCCTCCGCCACTGGCTTTGAGGAGAAGCGCGGCGACGTCATCGATGTCTCGGCGGTCGAGTTCATCGACGGGCTGGACGGTGAGCCGATCGACCAGCCGGGCATCCTCGCCTCGATCGGCACATACACCGGCACGCTGATCAATGCCGGCGCCTTTATCGTCGTCGTGTTCCTGGTCGCCTTCTTCGGCCTGCGGCCGATGGCGGCCGCGCTGACGGCGTCGGCCAAGCCCGCGGCCCTCGCCGGCCCGAGCTTCGACGATGTCCAGCGCTCGCTGCCGACGCCCGACGCGCCGGTGGCCGCAATCGCGGCCGACACGGCCGTCGGCGCGCTGCCGGGCGCCCGGCCGGGCGCCACTCCGCTCGACGACCTGCGCCAGAAGATCAGGCCTGCGCCGCAGGAACGGCTAGCACGCATGGTCGACCTCAACGAGGAACGCACCGCCCAGATCCTGCGCAAATGGGCCGCCGCCCCGGAAGCCGCGGGTTAAGCCATGGCTTCGGCGGCCCTTTTCGATCTCCTGCCCGATTTCGGTTCGCGCGCCCCGCGCGCCGGCCAGGCACCGTCAGCGCCTGACATCGAGCGCAAGCCAGACATATCGCCACCGCAGGCCGACATCGGCGCGCTGATCGCCGAGGCGGTGGCCGATGCGGAAGCAGCACTCGGGGCGCGGCTCGCGGCCGCCCACGAGGCGGCCCTCGAGGCCGAACGCCAGGCCAATGACGATGCGGCAAAGGCGTTCCTCAAAAGCTTCGGCGGCGATCTGGGGGCGGCGGTCGCGACACGGATCGATGCCATGGAAGCGCGCGTGGCCGAGCTCACCGCCGCCACCGTCGCCCGCATCATCGGCGGCGTGGTCAGCGATGATCTGCAGGAGCGCTCGATCGAAGCTCTTGCCCGTACCGTAAGCGCCGCGATTGCCGACAGTGAGGCGGTGCGTATCGGCGTGCGCGGGCCACTGTCGCTGTTCGAGCCGCTGAAGGCGTCGCTTGGAGATCGCGCGGCCAATCTCGATTTCACCGAGGCCGCCGGCTTCGACCTGACCGTGACCATCGATGAAACCGTCTTCGAGACGCGCATCGCCGAATGGTCGGCTTCCCTGTCGGAGGTCCTATCATGAGCGCCATCGACCACGGCGAGGCCAGGCACGAGATCATCATCGTCAAGCGGAACCACGACGGTCATGACGACGGCCATCATGGCGGCGTCTGGAAGATCGCCTTTGCCGACTTCATGACCGCCATGATGTGCTTCTTTCTCGTCATGTGGCTGATCAACGCCGCCAACGAGCAGACCAAGGCGGCGGTCGCCAGCTATTTCAACCCGGTCGAGCTGATCGATCGCAATTCCAGCCGCAAGGGCCTGGAAGACCTTGGCGACGGCCCGAGCAAGGTTGGCCTCACCGCCGACAATCCGCAGGATGGCGCGAGCAAGGCCGGCGAGGACGGCAAGGGCGGCGCCGGCTCCTCCGACCGCAGGCAGACGAAGGAGGCCTCGCAGAAATCCGATCTCTCCGACGAGCATTTGTTTGCCGATCCCTATGCCGTGCTGTCGGAGATCGCTACCGATACCGGCGTGATGCAGAATGTCAGCGCCAAGGGTGAAGGCGGCGCTCAGAACGCCGGTCCGGCGACCGGCGCTTCCGGCGGCGAATCCTATCGCGATCCTTTCGCGCCGGACTTCTGGTCGCAGCAGGTTGCGACACCCGGCGCCGAGGCCAGCGCCGAACGCAGGAGGATCGAAGGCGATCCGGCCAGGCCCGGCGAGAAGGTCGCCGAGACCGATGTTCCGAAAGTCAAGGCCGCTCCGCCGGCACCGCCGCAGTTGGATGCGCCGCTCGAGCCGTTGGCCACACCGGAAAAACCCGGTGCCAAGGTGGTCGCCGGATCGGACGGCGACACGAAAGTCGGGAAGGCCGAAGGCAAGGCGATCAAGGGCGAGAAAGCCCAAGCTGAAAAGGCAGAAGCCGAAAAGGCGGAGGCCGCTGCGACCGATGCTGCGATGCCGGGAGCCGCAGGGGCCGAAGCGGCGACGGCCGAGCCGGCAAAGGCGGAGCCGGAGCAAGCCTCCGACAAGGGAAAGAATGTCCCGAGCAGCGCCGCCCTCAAGGCGGCCGCCGAAATCAAGCAGGAACTGGCCAAGGCTTTTGCGCCCGGTGAAAAGCTGGCCGAGGGCGTCTCCGTCGAGGCAACGGACAGGGGCGTCGTCATCTCGATCACCGATCAGCTCGACTTCGGCATGTTCGAGATCGGCTCGGCCGTGCCGCGCCGCGAGATGGTGCTGGCGATGGAGAAGATCGGCCGCATCATCAACGAGAAGAAGGGCACCATTACCATCGGCGGCCATACCGATGCGCGGCCGTTCCGCAGCAACGCCTACGACAACTGGCGGCTGTCCACCGCCCGCGCCCACTCCGCCTATTACATGCTGGTGCGCGGCGGCGTCGACGAAAGCCGCATCACCGAGGTCGCGGGCTTCGCCGACCGCCAGCCCAAGATCGCGTCCGATCCGCTGGCCGCCGCCAACCGCCGCATCGAGATCCTGATGGCGACCGGCGGATGAGGGTCAGAACCGCCATCGGCCGCGCAGTCGGGCTGCTGCTGCTCGCCGCAGGATCGCCCGCTGCCGCTTTTGCACAGGATGACGGCCTGCAGCCTTACCAGCTGGTGCGCTCGCTGCAGTTGGTCCAGGACCGCATCGCCGGAGGCGATCATGCGGCGCTGCCGATGCAGGCCAAGCTGCTGGAAATGACCGATGCGAGGCTTCGCGCCGCCGATGCCGGCGATTTCAAGGACCCGAAGAATTTCCGCGCTCTGCTCGTCTATGGCATGAGCGGCGGCAATCCCGTCACTGTCAAGGCGGCAGCTTCGCGCGCGGCGACCGACCCGCAAAGCCTCGCCATCGCCAAAGGGGTCGTCGCCTATCTCAACGGCAGGCCGGCCGCGGCAATCGAAATCCTGAAGCCGATCGACCCGATGAGCGTGCCCGCCGACCTCGGCGCCTTCCTGGCGTTGGTCAAGGGCTCGGCGCTTGCGACCGATGAACCCGCAACGGCGCTGACGCTGCTGGACGAGGCCCGCCTGCTCAGCCCCGGCACACTGGTCGAGGAGGCAGCGCTTCGCCGCTCGGTCGGCCTCGCAGCGACACAAGGCGACGCCGCGCGCTTCGCGCTTGCCTCGACGCAATATGTCGCCGGCTATCTCTATTCCCCCTATGCCAGCCAGTTCGCCGATTCCTTCGTCTCCGGTGTGATTGCGCTGCACATGTCGATCAGCCAAGACAAGCTCGCCGACATCACCTCGATGATGGACCCCGAGCGCGAGAAGGTGATTTATCTGCGCATCGCGCGCCGCGCCGCGATCGACGGGCTGAGCGACCTCTCCGCCTTCGCCTCGGCCCGGGCCGAGCAGGGCCGCAACGGCAAAGGCAATCAGGACGACCCGCGCGCCGTGCTCTATTCGAGCCTCTCCACGGTGACATCGGCCACGATCGACGATGTGCGCGCGAGGCTCGGCACGATTGATCGCGGCAAGCTTTCGGAGAGCGACCGCGCTTTGCTCGATGCAGCGCAAGCCGTTGCCGGCGAGGTCGTCGCTCCCGTGCGTGCGGCCGCCATGAATGAGACGGAGGCCGCAGGTCCGGCAAAGAGCGATGCCGCGAAACCCGCTGAAACCGAGGCTGCGAGCCCGGCCGACGCCGAAGGGTTGCCACCGGTGGAGGGCGCGATGGCCGAGCAGCCGGCCCCGGTCAAGCCGGCGGACGCGCCGGCCGCAGCGTCCGCGCCGCCGGCTCCGCCGACGACGGCTCAGGCCGCGGCCGAGGCTCAAGCCCCCGCTCCTGCGCAGCCCGAAACGCCATCCGTGCTGCCTGCATCCGCGCCGGCGGCCGCAGCAAGCCTCGATCCGCACGATCCCACCGATGCCGCGATGCTCAAAGCGCGCCGCCAGCTCGACCAGATCGACCAGCTACTCGGAGCCGCTCCCAAATGACCAGCGCCCAAATGAACAGCGTGAGCCAGGCCACGCCGGGACTTGCATCCGCCCAAGTCCAATCGCGGCAGCATCCTGCCGACGGCAAGGAAAACGGCGCGAATTTTGGCGAGATGGTGCATGGCGCCGGACAATCGGCGAGGGAGGCAAAGCATCCCGCCGAACCTGTGTCTTCCCATGCGCAGCCGGAGCGGCGCGCCCTCGCCGGTTCGCCCAAGCCACGACCCGATCAGGATGGCCAGAACAAGACTGCCGCGCCGAAGCCAGCGGCCGGAAAGGCCGCGAAGAATGGCGCCGAGGCCGACCATGTAAAGGCCACGGACGATGCCGATGCGGCGGCGCAATCGTCAGATAGCGCTCCGCTTCATGACGGTTTGCCCTTGTTGATGGCGCTGGGCGACATCCGCCACTTCGCAACGTCGACAAATGCCGAGCGCGGTGGATCTTCTGTCGAGGGAGAGGCAGGAACCCAGCCCTCGATCGGCCAGGCCGCGTCTTCGCAGCTGGCGATCCGTCAAGGCAAACGCATGTTGGCCGACGCTTCCGAAGGCAGCGAGCCATTGCCGCGATCCGGTCGCGCGACGACGGCGACCGAGAAGCCCGGACCCGATTTCGGACAGAAACCGGCCGGCGCTGGTCCGGGCCCGGACATGTCGATCCGCAAGGACGACGTCCTGTCTGGAACGCAAGGAGCCGCAACCGACGCAGCGACGCCGCAAGGCTGGCGTCCGGCGGCCGCCCAGAAGACCGCGCAAACGGCGCAAGCCCTCGCATCGAACAGTCAAGCCAGGCCATCCTCCGCCGCCGGGCGCTTGGATGTGGTCAGCCAGCAGAGCTTCCCCGCGCCGGCCCAAAACGCCTTCGGCCAGACAGTATCGGCGCTGGCCGAGGCGATCGCCTCTGACAGCGGCGTTCAGCAGGCCTACTCGAGCGCTCCGATCGGCTCGCACGCGACCAACTCTGTTGCCGTTCCGACACATGTCCTGAAGATCGAGCTCCACCCGGCTGCCCTCGGCCCCGTCACCGCCAGCCTGCGTCTTTCCGGAGAGCAGCTTTCGATCGAGATGAAGCCGGAAACGCACGAGGCGTACCGCCGTCTGACCGCTGACAGCGACGCCATCGTCAAGTCGCTCCGCAGTCTTGGTTTCGACGTCGATCACGTCACCATCATGCAACCCTCGATAGCGGTCCATTCGCCCGGTCGCGTCGAAGCGAGCGGCGCGCCGCCGATGTCCACGGGCCGCGAACAGCCTTCGTTCCAGCCCGGGAACTCGGGCGGCAACAGCGCCGGCGGCGATCGGCAACCGGGAAGGAACAACGGCAATGGCGCACAGGAATTCGGCCGCGCTGCTTCGCCTCTTCGCGAGCGCGCTGGCGACGATATCTATATCTAGTCTGGCCGCGACCGTCGCCGCCAAAGCCGCGCCCAATCCTTGCGAGCCGGAAATCCTGCGCGCCGCCGATCGCTATGGCGTGCCGGCCGGTATCCTTTACGCGGTCGGCCTGACCGAAACGGGAAAGAAGGGCAGCCTTCAGCCCAACGCTTTGAATGTAGAAGGAAAGGCTGTTTTTCCGCGCAGCAGGGGCGAAGCGCTGGCGACGTTCGAGAATGCCCGCCGCGAGGGCAAGACGCTGATCGATCTCGGCTGCATGCAGATCAATCATCGCTATCATGGCGCGCAGTTCCGCAGCGTCGAGGACATGCTAGACCCGCACCAGAACGTCGACTACGCCGCGCGCTTCCTGGCGAGCCTCCACGCCCGCCACATGACTTGGTCGATGGCCGTCGCCCGCTATCATGCCGGCCCCGACAACGACCCGGCGCAGAAGGTCTATGTCTGCCGCGTCATCGCCAACATGGTCGCCACCGGCTTCGGCAAATGGACGCCGAACGCCAGCGCGTTCTGCAACCAATAGTTGCCAAACCTTGTGCCTTTGGTCTGCCGCAATGGGGTTCACAGCGCCGCCGGCATCGCCCTCCATCCAGTACCGCGAATAGACCCTTCACGGCCGGCTTTATTACGGCTCCCAAAAAAACTCCCAAGAAAATAGCTACAAGAAATGACGGTTTTTCAGGATTCACCGCACCGGATACCGCTTTCCGCACGGGGCAAATGAGATGATTCGGAGGGCGGGCCGATGATCGTGATCGTTGATGAGCGCGAGCTCGTAACTGAGGGCTACAGCTCACTTTTCGATCGCGAGGGCGTCGCCACCGCCGGCTTCGCGCCAGGCGAGTTCGGCGAGTGGGTGAACTCTGCCGCCGACACGGATTTAAGATCGGTCAGGGCTTTCCTTATCGGCGACTGCCGCGAGGGCGCCATCTCGCCGCGCCAGATCCGCGACCGCACCGGGGCGCCGGTGATCGCGCTCAGTGAACAGCACTCGCTGGAACACACGCTCAGGCTCTTCGAGAGCGGCGTCGACGACGTCGTCCGCAAGCCCGTGCACATCCGCGAGATCCTCGCCCGCATCACCGCCATCCGCCGCCGCGCCCGCGAAGAGGCCGCCTACACCGAGGTCGGCTCGATGCGCATCTTCATGGATGGGCGCGACCCGGAGATCGACGGCGAGCCGCTGCCGCTGCCGCGTCGCGAGCGGCGCATCCTGGAGTATTTGGCCAGCAATCGCGGCCGGCGCGTGACCAAGACGCAGGTGTTCAACGCCATCTACGGCATCTTCGACGAGGAGGTCGAGGAGAACGTGGTGGAGAGCCACATCTCGAAGCTGCGCAAGAAATTGCGTGAGAAGCTCGGCCACGACCCGATCGATTCCAAGAGGTTCCTCGGCTACCGGCTAGTGTTTTGATGGTCGTCGCCGGCACATCCCGCGCCAGCCTCGCGCAAGACACGAGGCTTAGTTTTGTAGCCTCTCAGAAAGGCACCGAGGAGATGTATCGATGAGCCTCTACGGAATGATGCGCACCGGCGTCTCCGGTATGAACGCCCAGGCCAACCGCTTGTCCACGGTGGCCGACAACATCGCGAATTCCGACACCACCGGCTACAAGCGCTCCTCCGCCGAATTCTCGACGCTGATTATGCCCAGCACCGGCGGCGCCTATAATTCGGGTGGCGTCACGACGACGATCCGCTCGGCCGTCAGCTCGCAGGGTGTTCTGCAATACACCACTTCGGTCTCCGACCTAGCCGTCAACGGCGACGGCTTCTTCGTCGTGCAGGACCCGAGCGGAACGCCCTATCTCACCCGCGCCGGCGCCTTCGTTCCGGACGCTCAAGGACGCCTCGTCAACGCCGCCGGCTACCAGCTGATGGCCTACAGCTACGCCAACGGCGATCCGGCCGCGACCGCCAACGGCTTCGAAGGCCTCGTGCCTGTGCAGATTTCCGATCAGGAGATGACGGCGACGCCGAGCACGGAAGGGACATTCACCGGCAACCTGCCGGCTGGCGCCACCGCTGTCACCGCCGGCAACCTACCCACCGACAACAGCACCTCGTCACAATACACGTCGAAATCGTCGCTGGTCGCCTACGACAATCTCGGCAACAAGGTGTTGCTCGACGTCTATTTCACCAACACCGGCACCGGCACCTGGCAGGTCTCGGTGTTCGATCAGTCGAAGGCCACGGCCGGCACGTCGTTCCCCTATGCGGGCGGCGCGCTGGGTTCGGCCAATCTCACCTTCGACACCACCACCGGCAAGCTCACCGGCGCGACCACCGGCGTGTCCTTCACGGTGCCGAACGGGTCGACTCTCAACCTCGACCTCTCCAAGCTGACGCAACTCGGAACCGGCTTCACGGTCTCCGACGCCAACGTCAACGGCAATGCGCCGAGCACGATCGAAAAGATCCAGATCAGCCAGGACGGCGTCATCTACGCCCAATTCGAGGATGGCTCCACCAAGCCGCTCTACAAGATCCCGCTGGCCGACGTTCAGAGCCCCGACAACCTCACCGCGATGCCGGGCAACGTCTATGTGCAGAGCGCGGACTCAGGCGCTGTTCGCATCGGCTTTGCCAATGAAGGAAAGCTTGGCTCGGTCGTCTCGGGCGCGCTCGAAAATTCCAATGTCGATATCGCCGAGGAACTGACCAACATGATTGCGGCGCAGCGCAGCTACACCGCCAACTCGAAGGTCTTCCAGACCGGTTCCGACCTGATGGACGTCCTGGTCAACCTGAAGAGATAACCCCATCGGGCGCCAGCCCGTGAAAGACCCGCATGTCGCTTTCCACCGCATTAAGCATCGCCCAGTCGGCGCTCCTGGCCACATCCAAGCAAACCAGCGTCGTGTCGCGCAATGTGGCCGACGCGTCCAACCCGGACTATGCTCGTCGCGTCGCCGTCGTCACCAGCACGGCGCCCGGCGCGCGATCGGTGGAGATACAGCGCGCCGCCAATGATCTTCTGTTCCGGCAGAACCTTTCCGCGCTGTCGGCATGGAGCGGGCAGAGCGCGCTTTATAGCGGCATGGATCAGCTCGACCTATCGGTTAATGGAGTCGACAATGCGTCGTCTGCGTCGATCGCGATCGGCAATCTGCAGCAGGCGCTGCAGCTCTACGCCACCACGCCGTCGAACCAGAATCTCGGCGCCAGCGTCATCGACGCAGCCAAGCAGGTGGTGAGCTCGCTGAACGACGGCACCACGGCGATCCAGGATTTCCGGACCCAAACCGACGGCCAGATCGCCACCGCCGTCGACGACCTCAACTCGCTGCTCAGCCAGTTCCAGGACGCCAACAAGGCCATCATCGCCGGCACGCGCTCCGGCACGGATGTGTCGGACGCGCTCGACCAGCGCGACGCGCTTCTCAAGAAGATCGCCGAATATGTCCCGGTCTCGACCTTCACGCGTGGCGACAACGACATGGTCATCACCACCAAGGACGGCACGACGCTGTTCGAGACGGTGCCGCGGTCGGTGACCTTCACGCCCTCGGCCGGCTACACCGCCGGCACGCCCGGCAACACGATCTATATCGACAATGTGCCGCTTTCTGCAGGCACCGGCGACAATACCAGCGCCGACGGCAAGCTTGCCGGCATGCTGAAGCTGCGCGACGGCGTTGCCGCGACCATGCAGAGCCAGCTCGACGAGATCGCGCGCGGCCTGATCACGGCATTTGCCGAGACCGCGCCGTCTCAGCCCAACGCCGCAGGCCTGTTCACCTGGTCCGGCGCGCCGGCTATTCCCGCTGCCGGCACCCTGGTCGACGGCCTCGCCGGCTCGATCAGCGTCAACGCCGCGTTTGACCCGAGCGCCGGCGGCAGCGCGGCGCTGCTGCGCGACGGCGGCGCCAACGGCGCGGCCTATGTTTCCAACACCGGCGGCGGCGCCTCCTACTCGGACCTGCTGATCGCCTACGGCAACAGGCTCGACCAGCCGATGGCCTTCGACACCTCCGCCGGCATCACGGTCAGCTCCGGCGTCTCGGACTACGCGGCCAACACCATCGGCTGGTTCGAAGGCGTGCGCCAGCAGGCGTCGACCAACGCCGACGCGAAGGAAGCGCTGGCCACTCGCACCGCCGAAGCGCTGTCGAACGATACCGGCGTCAATGTCGACCAGGAAATGTCCCTGCTTCTCGACCTCGAGCATACCTATCAGGCGTCGGCGCGCATGATGAAGACCGTCGACGACATGCTGGACGCCTTGTTGGGCGCGGTGGGATAATCGATGAAAGCGACAGCCGTCTCCTCAGCCGCCATCTCCAACGCCCTGCGCTATCAGCAGATGCGCATGCAGGCCGATCTCGTCAAGGCGACCACGGAATCCCAGACCGGCAAGGTAGCGGATGTCGGCCTGGCGCTCGGCGGGCGCACGACACAGGCCGTCACCTTCCAGCGCGATCTCGACCGGTTGAACGGCATCGTCGATTCGAACTCGCTGGTCGCCGCGCGTCTGACTTCGACACAGGATTCGCTGGGTCAGCTCTCCGATGTCGCGCAGGATCTGCTGACGGCGCTGACCAGCGCCGTATCGGGCGACTCCTCGACCAGCATCACCCAGACCGCCGGCGCCACGGCGCTGCAGCAGATGACGGGCATCCTGAACACCAGCGTCAACGGCGAATACCTGTTTGCCGGGACCAACACCGACGTCAAGCCGATCGACGATTTCAGCGCCGCCGGCTCGCCCGCCAAGGCGGCGTTCGACGCCGCCTTCACCAGCTATTTCGGCTTCACCCAGAACGACCCCGCGGCCGCCAACATCACCGCCGCCCAGATGGACGACTTCATCACCACCGCGGTCGAGCCGCAGTTCCTGGGCTCCGGATGGCAGGCCAACTGGTCGAACGCCACCGACGACCAGATCACCAGCCGCATTTCATTGAACGAGACCACGCAGACGTCGGTCAGCGCCAACGAGCAAGGCATCCGCAAGCTCGCCATGGCGGCCGCCATGGTCGGCACGCTCTTTGCCGGCAACATCAGCGAGGCCGGGCAGAATACGATCGTCAGCCGCGCGCAAAAGCTGGTCGGCGAGGCCATCGGCGGCATCGTCCAGGTGCAGTCCGAAGCCGGCCTCACCCAGAAGCGCGTGTCCGACGCCAGCGATCGCATGAAGACCCAGGTCGATCTGTTCGAGAAGCACATCATCGACCTCGAAGGCGTCGATCCCTCGGAGGCCGCCACCCGCGTGGCCGACCTGACGCAGCATATAGAAACGTCCTTCGCATTGACCGCGCGACTGCAGCAACTGAGCCTGTTGAACTATCTCACCTGAACACTCTCACCGGAACGCCAGAGCTCCGACGATGTATCAATTCTCCTACGCCGACATCCAGACCGACTCCGTCGCCGACGCCAAGGACCGGGAGCGGCAGTTGCTCACCCGATCGATCGACATGTTGTCCACGGCAGCTTCCGTTGGGCCGGAGTCGATTGAGGCGGTCGAGGCGCTGCACTTCACCAACCGCATCTGGACCACCTTCGTCGAGGATCTCGGCTCCAGCGACAATGCGCTGCCCAGGGAACTGCGCGCCAATCTGATCTCGATCGGCCTGTGGCTGCTGCGCGAAACGGAAGACATCCGGCAGGGCCGCACCAACAATTTCGAAGGATTGATCGAGGTCTCCCAGATCATCCGAGACGGCATCCAATGAGCAACACGCTGAAGATCTCGCTGAAGCCGAACGAGAAGATCTACATCAACGGCGCCGTCGTCCGGGTCGACCGCAAGGTCACGATCGAGCTGATGAACGACGTTCAGTTCCTGCTCGAAAGCCATGTCATCCAAGCCGAGCAGGCCTCGACGCCGCTCAGGCAGCTCTATTTCATCGTGCAGATCATGCTGATAAACCCGCCGGGAGCCTCCGAGGCCCGCGACATGTTCCGCCGCTCGCTGCCGATGCTGATCGCAAGCTTCGACAATCAGGAAATCTGCAGCGCGCTGAAGCAGATCGACCGCATGGTCGGCGAGGATCATATCTACGAGGCGCTGAAGGCGATCCGCGCGCTGTATCCGCTCGAGCGCCAAGCGCTTGGCGGCAATGACGACATTCCGGAAGCGCCGCGCGCGCTGGCTGTGGGAGCATAAAGATGGCCGTGGACATGACAACGACGATCCCGGTTGGCGCCACCCAGGCCAGCAGCCAGCAGACCTCGAAGACAGCGGTCGACTACCAGTCGTTCCTGAAACTTCTGATCGCCGAAATGAAGAACCAGGATCCGACCAAGCCGATGGATTCGACGGAATATGTCGCCCAGCTCGCGACCTTCTCGCAGGTCGAGCAATCGGTGCAGACCAACAGCAAGCTCGACCAGATCATACAATCCTCGGCGCTGTCGCAGGCGGACGCGCTGATCGGCCGTTCGATCACCTCCGCCGACGGCAAGACAACCGGGACCGTGGCTTCGGTGAAGCTCGCAAGCAGCGGCCTGATCGCGGTGCTGCAGGACGGCACCGAGGTCCCTGTCGGCGCGGGCGTATCGATCAAGCCGGCCGCCTAGAGTTTCGCATAGGGTCTGCCCATGAACGAGGCCGACGCCCTCGATATCGTGCAATATGCGGTGTGGACGGTGCTTACCGCCTCCGCGCCGGTGGTGCTCGTGGCTATGGCCGTCGGTATCGGCATCGCGCTTATCCAGGCGCTGACGCAGATTCAGGAAATCACCCTCACTTTCGTGCCCAAGATCGTCGCCATCATGCTGGTCGTGGCGCTGACCGGCCCGTTCATCGGCAGCCAGATCTCGGCCTTCACCAACGTCATCTTCGAACGCATCGAGCACGGCTTCTGACCTGGGGCTGCGGGCATCCCGCCCGCGCGGACCGGCAAAAGTTTGGTCCACACCGGCAAGATGCTTGGCCTAAAGCTTCGCCGACGCATTTTCGCCTTTGCCTTCCTGTTGTTGGACCGGGATGCTTTGGCGAGTCGCCCGCGCGATGATGGCGCCGGGCGAGCGCAAGACAGCAAGATGAAGGCGGGACAGCGACCATGATCGACGACGAGCCGGAAAGCGAACGCGTCTCGGCGCTGGCGCCGTTCCGGCACGGCATCTTCCGTGCCGTCTGGTCGGCGAGCCTTGTGTCGAATTTCGGCGGCTTGATCCAGGGCGTGGGCGCCGCCTGGATGATGACGACGATCGCCACCTCATCCTACCAAGTGGCGCTGGTGCAGGCCTCGACCACCTTGCCGATCATGCTGTTCGCGCTTGTTGCCGGCGCCATTGCCGACAGCTTCAACCGCCGCAAGGTCATGCTGGTGGCGCAGAGTTTCATGCTGGTGGTCTCGGCACTGCTCACCGTATTCACCTGGTTCGGCTGGATGACGCCGTGGACGCTGCTTGCCTTCACCTTCCTGATCGACAGCGGCACGGCGCTGAACAGCCCGTCATGGCAGGCGTCGGTTGGCGACATGGTGCCGCGCGCCAAGGTGCCGGCGGCGATCGCGCTCAACTCAATGGGCTTCAACATCACGCGCAGCGTCGGCCCGGCGATCGGCGGCATCATCGTCGCCGCCGCGGGGGCGGCGGCGGCCTTCGCCGCCAACGCCATCAGCTATATCGGCCTGATCGTCGTGCTTTTCCGCTGGAAGCCGGAAGTGCCCGCGCCGACCCTGCCGCGGGAATCGCTCGGCGCCGCGATGGGAGCCGGCCTGCGCTATGTCGCCATGTCGCCGAACATCGGCAAGGTGCTGGCGAGAGGCTTCGCCTTCGGCTTCAGCGCCGGCGCGGTGCTGGCGCTGCTGCCCCTGGTGGCGCGCGATGTCGTCAAGGGCGACGCGCTGACCTACGGCATCATGCTTGGCGCCTTCGGTATCGGCGCGGTCGGCGGTGCGCTGATCAGCGTGAGGCTCAGACAATTGCTCTCCAGCAAAACGATGGTGCGCGCCGCCTTCGCCGGTTTCGCGCTTTGCGCCTTCAACGCCGCCGTCAGCGACAATGCCTGGCAGACGTCGGCGGGCCTGCTCATCGGCGGTGCCTGCTGGGTGATCGCGCTCTCGCATTTCAACGTCACGGTGCAGATGTCGACGCCGCGCTGGGTGGTCGGGCGCGTGCTGTCGATCTACCAGACAGCAACCTTCGGCGGCATTGCGCTGGGCAGCTGGATCTGGGGCGTCGTCGCCGACGCCCATGGCGCGGAGACTGCATTGATGGTTGCCGCTGTCACCATGCTCGTCGGTGGCGGCATCGGCCTGATCCTGCCGCTGCCGCAGCACACCGCTCTCAACCTCGATCCGCTCAACCGGTTCAAGGAGCCGATGCTGGCGCTCGATTTGAAGCCGCGCAGCGGCCCGATCGCCATCATGATCGAATACATCATTCGCGAGGAGGACGTGCCGGAATTCCTCGCAACCATGGCCGAGCGTGGCCGCATCCGCCGCCGCGACGGCGCCCGCAACTGGACGCTCGCCCGCGATCTCGAAAATCCGGGCATCTGGATCGAACACTACCACACGCCGACCTGGGTCGAGTATATCCGCCACAACCGGCGTGCCACCCATGCCGACGCCGTTGTCGGCGAGCGCATCCGCGCGCTGCACAGCGGCGAGAACCCGCCGCGTGTGCGCCGCATGATCGAACGCCCGACCACCGCCGGCACGGCCCTTGTCTCGCCCAAGGGGCCGATCGATCACTAACCCGCGTCTTTTGGCCCGGAATATCTAGTTCCGATCAGCCAGCGCTGTGGATCATATAGAGCTTGCGCGTCGTCTCATGAATAAGCCACTCGCCCTTCCAGCCCTTCGGCAGGACGAGCAGATCGCCAGGCCCCAGCTCACGCATCTCGCCGTCGGCGCGGCTCACTTCCACGCGACCGGAGATGATGTGGCAGATCTCGGATGAACCCGAGCGGTCGGCGGTGAAGCGGCCGGGCGTGCATTCCCAGATGCCGATATCGACGGTCCCGTCCGGCGATTGGAAGAACGAGCGCACCGCTTCGACCTGATCGCCTTCGATCGAGGTCGGCTTCGGTGAAAAGGCGCCGATATCGGCCGTGGCGAGGTCGCGGAAGGTCGAAAGGTCGATCAAGATAGGCTCCAGTGTCAAAAGCAATTCCAGGAAAGTGCAATGGTTTTCCGTCCGGAATTGCGCGAAAACAAAGAGTTAGAGCGGTTCGGCGAACGCCGAACCGTCTCAGTGGCCTGTGATGCTGTCGGCCAGGGCGGCCAATTTCGAAGTGTAATTGAGCCCGGCGGCCTCGCGTTGGTCGGCGATGCGGTAGAGCTGGTACATCGAGTGGACGCCGAGCCAGCGGAACGGTTCCGGCTCCCAGGGTCTGACCTTGCGGTTGACCCAGGGCAGTCGCGTAAGATCCGTGTCATTGCCGAGGATCAGATCGGCAAGCGTGCGCCCCGAAAGGTTTGAGCTCGACACGCCCAGCCCGACATAACCGCCGGCCCAGCCGATGCGCGTCCTGGGGTCGAGGCCGACCGTCGTGCACCAGTCGCGCGGCACGCCGAGCACGCCGCACCAGGCGTGGTCGATGCGGCACCCGGCCGTCTGCGGCAACAGCGTCGTCAGGATCGTGTGCAGCTGGTCGATCGTCGCCTGCTGCGTCCGACCGTTGACGTCGGTGCGCGAGCCATAGCGGTAGGGCACGCCGCGTCCGCCCATGGTGATACGGCCCTCGCGCGTGCGCTGGGCATAGCAATAGGCGTGCGCCGCATTGCCGAGGAGCTCATGCCCGTCCCAGCCGATCTCGCGCCAGAGTTCTTGTGGCAGCGGCTCGGTCACGATCTGCGCGCTGTTGAGCGCCAGCCATGTCCGCTCTTCCCCGGGAATGCCGGCCGTGAACCCCTCCGTCGCGCGAATTATCGTTTCCGCCCGCACCGTGCCACGATCGGTGGCCACCCTGCCCTTGGCGATCGACGTCACGGTCGTCTTTTCGTAGATCGGCACGCCGAGCCGCTCGACCGCTTCCGCCAGCCCGCGCACCAGCTTGGCCGGCTGCACCCGCGCCTGGCCGTGGATGACGAAGCTGCCCATGACATTCGCGATATTGATGCGCGCGCGTGTGGCTGCAGCGTCGAGCAATTCGATGCGCTCGGGGTCGGCGTCCCAGGAGCGGATCGTCTCGCACGCCTCGCGCACACGTTGGAGCTGTGCGGCATTGGTGGCGACCGTCAGATTGTCGGCACGGCGGATGTCGGCGTCGATGTCTTCGGCCGTCGCCACCCGGATCACCTCGTCGACACAGCCCGCCATCGCTGCCTGCATGGCGCTGACAGCTTGCCGGGTCGAGGTCTTTAGATATTTTTCGCGCGACCAGCCGAAGCCGCCCGAAAGCCAGCCGCCATTGCGCCCCGAGGCACCGAAGCCGGCGAATTCGCGTTCGAGCAGGACTATGCGAAGCGAGGGCTTCGCCTTCTTCAGATAATAGGCGGTCCAGAGCCCGGTGTAGCCGGCGCCGACGATCGCAACATCGGCTTCGATGTCGCCGGGCAAGGGCGGACGCGGGCTTGGGACCGCGCCCAGATCCGCATACCAGAACGAGATGTCGCCGTTGCGCTTGACTTGCATGGGATGGCTTCCAGGAGACCGGAGAGAGGGATCAGGTGAGCGTCGTGTCTGCCGTGCTGTCGTCGGGCAGAAGCTTGGCGTCGGCGCCGTCAAAGCAGAGTTCCACGTTCTCGCCGAGGGCGAAATTCTCGCCCGTCAGCGGCGACCGCACGATCGCGGTCGAGCCGTCGCCGAGCTTCACTTCGTATTTCGATCCCGAGCCAAGATAGATCGCCTCGGCGATCGTTCCCGCCAGGCGGTTCTTGCCGTCGGCTTGCCCCGGCCGGCGAATGGCAAGTTTCTCGGGCCGCAGCAGCATCACCGGGCTGGCTTCTCCGGCAAGCCGTCGCGGCGCGGCGACCGTCTCGCCGGCAATGGTCAGCGCAGTGCCGGTGCCGTCACTTCTGGCTTCGCCGCGCAGCACCGTGGAGTCGCCGATGAAGCGGCCGACGAACAGCGTTGCCGGCTCGTCATAGAGCTGCCGTCCGGTGCCCACCTGCTCGATCCGGCCACGGTTGAACACGGCGATGCGGTCCGACAGCACCAGCGCCTCCTCCTGGTCGTGCGTGACATAGACGAAGGTGGTGCCGAGCTCGCGATGGATGCGCTTGATCTCGAGCTGCAGCCATTCGCGCAGCTTCTTGTCGAGCGCGCCGAGCGGCTCGTCCATGAGGAGCAGCGGCGGGTCGAAGACGATGGCCCGCGCCAGCGCCACGCGCTGCTGCTGGCCGCCCGACAATTCGCTCGGATAGCGATGCGCGAAGTCGCCCATCTTGACCATGTCGAGCGCCTTGGCCACGCGACGCTTCCGATCGTCCTGCCCAACGCCGCGCAGCGTCAGCGGATAGGCGACGTTGCGGCCAACCGTCATATGCGGGAACAATGCGTAGTGCTGAAAGACGACGCCGATGTTGCGCTTGTGCGCCGGCACGCCGACGACGCTTTGTCCTCCGACCAGCAGCTTGCCGCTCGACACATCCGTGAAACCGGCGATCACATTGAGCGTCGTCGTCTTGCCGGAGCCGCTCGGCCCAAGCAGCGTCATGAACTCGCCGGGCTCGATCCTGAGCGACACGCCGTCCAGCGCCTTGAACGCGCCATAGGCCTTGGTGACGGATTCGAGGTCGATCGCCGCGCCGCGATTGTCCGGTCTTGGGTTCATAGGCGTCCCTTCCGCTCGCGGCCAAGAAGAAGCATGCCGCCGCCGACCAGGATCGTCGTGGCGCACAAAAGGATCGTGCCGACTGCCGCGACGGTCGGGTCGGCGTCGCGCGTGATCGAGGAGAAGATCTGCACCGGGAGCGTCTTGAGATAGGGGTTGGTGATGAACAGCGAGACGATGATCTCGTCGAAGGACGTCGCGAAGGCGAACAGCAGGCCCGACAGGATGCCGGGCAGGATCAGCGGCAGCGTCACCGTCCGGAACGTGGTGAGCGCGCCAGCGCCGAGGCTCGCAGCAGCCGTCTCCAGGCGCCGGTCGAACACTTCGAGATTGGCCGACACGGCGATCAGCACGAAGGGCAGCGCCAGGATGGTGTGGGCGAGCACGAAGCCGGGCAGCGTGCCGACGAGTCGCGCATCGAGATAGACGGCATAGATGCCGATGGCCAGCACCACGCCCGGCACAACCATCGGCGTCAGCATCAGCATCCGCAGCAGATTGGCAGGCCGCGCCTTCATACGGTCGAGGCCGAAGGCGGCCAGCGTGCCGAGCACCGTTGCCAGCACCGCCACGATCGAGGCGACCTTCAGGGAATTGAGGAAGCTGGTCGACCATTCTGGATTCGTGACGAAATTCTCGTACCACTGCCAGGAGAAGCCTTGCGGTGGGAAGGAGAGCGACTTGTTGCCGTTGAACGACATCGGCACGACGACCAGCGTCGGTGCCACCAGCCAGACCGCCACCAGCAGGCAGACAAGGCCGAGAACGACACGGGTGAGCGGCTTCATTTCCATCAGCGCCGCCCCGCTTCCCGGTGCCGCGACTGCATCACCGGCGCTGCAAGCGCCAGCAACAGGAAAGTCGTGACCAGCAGCACCACGCCCATCGCGCCGCCGCGTCCCCATTGCAGCAGGCTGAGCACCTGGGTCTGCACCAGTGTCGACAGCATCGTCGAGCGCGGCCCGCCGAGCAGTGCCGGCGTGATGTAGAAGCCCAGCGCCAGGATGAAGACGATGATCGCGCCGGCATAGACGCCCGGCAGCGACAGCGGCAGGTAGACTGTGAAGAAAGCGCGGGACGGCCGGGCGCCAAGGCTGCGCGCCGCCTGCACCAGCCTGAGGTCGATGCCTTTCATCACCGAATAAAGCGGCAGGATCATGAAGGGCAAAAGCACCTGCGCCATGCCGATCACCACGCCCGTCTGGGTGCGGATCAGCCGGATGCCCGCGAAGCCGGCTGATCTCAGCAACGAGTTGATGACGCCGGAATCCTGCAGCAGGATCACCCAGGAGAGTGTGCGCACCACGCCGCTCACCCAGAAGGGGATGAGTACGCAAAGCACCAGGACGAGCCGCACGCGCGGACCGACCGCGGTCATGAGGTAAGCATAAGGATAAGCGCAAACCACGCAGACCAGAGTGACCCATGCCGAGATGGTGAAGGTGCGCTGGAGCACCGCGAGATTGACGGGCGCGCCGAAGAACCAGGCATAGTTCTGCACGCCCCATTCCGGCTCCGAGAGGCTGCGCAGCACGATGGTGAGCAGCGGATAGCCGATCACCGCGGCGAGCAGGATCATGGCCGGCAGCGTGAGCGCGAACGGTCGCCAGGCCCATCCTGCCCGCTTTTCGGCAGTCTGGATCGTCGGTTCGAGCGCGCTCACGGATCTTGCCTCCGTCAGCTCAGTTGCCGGCCATCAGCGCGGACCACTTCTCCTGCGCGACCGGGAAGTTCTCGACCCAGAACTTGATGTTCTGCTTGTAGCCTTGCTTCTGGCGCTCGGGCGTGTTGGTCAGGAAAGCTGCGACCGACTCGTCAACCTTCGGCTTCGCATCGTTGTTGATCGGCGTGTAGGAGGTCTGCTGCGTGAGAATCTCCTGCGCCTGCTTGCCGAGGTAGGCATTCAGCAGCGCATAGGCGGCATCCGTATCCTTGACGCCGACGGGGATCGTCATCTGGTCCATCACCACCAGCCAGTCCTGCCAGGCGGGCGCGTATTTGGCACCATTCTTGACCGCCGTCATGGCGCGGCCGGTCCACATCATCAGCATGTCGGCTTCACCGGACTCCGCGAGCTGCTGCGATTCAGCGCCCGTCTTCCAGTAGATCGTGTCCGGGCCGAGCTTGCGAATCACGTCGAGGGCCTTGTCGATATCGGCAGCGGTCATCGCCTTCGGATCGCCGCCCGCCACCTTGAAGGCCTGTTCGAGCAGGCCACCGGTCGGATCGCCGGATCCGTCTAGGGCGCGCACGCCGGGGAACTTTTCGGTGTCGAAGAAGTCAGCCCAGTTCTTGGGCGGGTTATCTTTGTACTTCTCCTTATTGTACATCAGCACGACGCCGTAGTTCATCGCCGGAACCGAGCACTCGCCGACCTGTCCTTCGGGTATCTTCGAGACGTCGAGCTTCGAGAGATCGAGCTTCTGGAACAGCTTTCCGCAATGGACGTAAGGCGGCAGATCGCCGGTATCGACCACGTCCCAGGTGACGTTGCCGGATTCGACCTGGGCCTGCAGCTTGGCGATCTCGGTCGGCCCGTCATTGAGCAGCTTGACGCCGGACTTCTCGACGAACTCCTTCAGCGCCGCCACCTGGCCATCCTGATAGATGCCGCCATAGGAGACGAAGGTCAGGGTCTTGCCCTTGAGCGAGCCTTCCTTCACCTCGCCCGCGACAGGCTTTTCCTGTGCGAAGGCGGTGCTTGTCAGCATTCCGAGCGCCAGCACGGCGCCAAGACCTGCAAGTTTCGACTTCAACATAACTCTGACTCTCCCATTATTATGCCCGCGTTTAATCGGACTACCTGGCCGCGAGCGGTTTCCAGGGCTTGTATTGATCGAGCTCGGCGCGTGCCGAGGTCGGCGGTGCGATGATCCACATCACCTCGGCCCGACCACTGCCGATGTTCTCGCTGCGATGTGGTGTCGATGTCGCGTATTCGATGCTGTCGCCTTCTTCGAGGACGTGGCGGGCGTCGCCAAGAGAGACCTCGACGACACCGCGAAGGACGATCAGCATCTCCTGCGCGTCGCCATGCGTGTAAAGCGCGGAGCCGGTCGAGCCGCCGATATCGAACTCGCCGACATAGACCTCCATGTCGCTCAGCGGCGGGCGGGAAAGCAGCATCTTACGGCAGCCGTTGCTGGGCGGAAGACTTGGCCGCTCGCTGCGCCGGAGCACGCCATGGTTCTGTGTCGCGCTTTCCTCGAACAGCATCGCGACGCTCACGCCCAACGCCGAAGCCATCTGGTTGAGCGAGGCAGTACTGGCGCCGGTCAGCCCGCGTTCAAGCTGGCTGATGAAGCTGGCGCTCGTTCCGGTCGCTTCCGCGAGGTCACGCAATGATAGACGGCGAGCGAGGCGCAGGGCCTTGAGCCGCACGCCCAGCACCTGCTGCGCATGAGCTGCAGCCGTGCCGGCACCGATCGCCGCCGGAGCCTGGCCGTCCTCCGAAGCCTCGCGCATCCCGTTTTCCTCCACTTAACACCTTGTACAGTACCACTGTACAGCTGGCAATAGGGGGCGGATGCCATTTCCACGGTCCCATGGCGGGGAACGGAAGCCGATCAAAAAATTAAGCATTCAACGGCAGTATCGAATGTCGGCCGGCAAGATGTCGTACAGCAAGGACCATTGTCGATCTGCTGAGCGGGAAGGGATTGCGATATGTCATCCTGGCTAAGAAAAGGACCGTTGATGCTCGTGCGCAGCCTGCTGATGCTGGCTGTCTTGGCGATCGGCACTCTGACTGCACGGGCGTTGGAACCGGCCAGCTATCCGGAGCCGCCGGACTCCGTAGCTTTCACCGTTCAGAAGGACGGCAAGCAGATCCCGGTCACACTGAGGCAGTTGGAAAAGCTCGGCCTCTACAAAGTCATCACCACAAGTCCTTTCGAGCAAGGGCAATTGACGTTTGAAGGCGTCCTGTTCCGAGACGTGCTTAAGTCCCTGGGATTGGCAGATAGGGATTCCGTCACTCTAAGGGCCGCGGACGATTACGTGCAGGTGATTCCGCACGAGGATTGGACGGAAGGTCCTCTGCTTCTTGCGACGCGCCAGGACGGGGAGTTGCTCACCCGACGAACACAAGGTCCGACCCGCTTGGTCTATCCTCTCAAGGATTTCCCCGCCTTCGAGACGCCGATCCGCAAACCGAGATGGATTTGGCTGATCAAGACGATCGAGTCCGACAACTGACCGGCTGGTAGGCCTCCATGGTGGGATCTCGACTGAGAGGCTGGCGCATTCCGCTTACCTATGGCAGTGCCATAGGGCTGGCGGCGGTCGGTTCCGCGATCCTCATCGTCATGCTGTTTGTCAGTATCAGCAAGATCGAGTCTTCGCTGCCCCGGTTCGGGTTCTTCGCCATCCGCGAATTCCATATTGCCATACGCGACGTGACCCACCTGAGGGATATGATCTCGCTTGCTGAGGTCGCGCCCAACTCTCAGGCGAGCCTAGATCATCTGGCCGCTGCAAACGACCTGGTTTACATCCGCTTCAAGCGGGTCGACGGCGGCGAAACGATCAGCGCAATTCCCGCATATGCAGGCATCGTGCCGCGCGTGAACGACGCGGTAACGCGGCTCGACGCCGTGATCGCGGCGGGGCTCCCGTTCGATCAGCAGCGCTTGAAGGAACTGGGTCTGGAACTGGAGCAGATCGTCGGCCGGATGAACGACGAGTACTACAAATACGGCGAGGGCGTTAACGCCGATCTCTATGCGTCGGAAGTCAGCCTGAATCGGTTCAACTATCAGATAGCCTTTGCTCTGACGATCCTGTCGCTGCTGGCAATCGGGACGGCGGTTCTGTTCATCGGGCGCCGGGAAACGATAAAGAAGCTGGAATTTCTCGCCTGGCGCGACGCGACCACCGGACTGAAGAATCGTGCCTGGATGGCAGCCAACAGGGACGCCATGCTGGACCGGGCGAGGGAGACCGGTAGGCAGCTTCAGCTGCTCCTGATCGATCTCGACCATTTCAAGAGCGTGAACGACACCTTCGGCCATCACGTCGGCGATCTGCTGCTGAAGGCGGTTGCCGAGGTCCTTCAGTCGGTCGAGCGGCCCGGCGACGTAGCCGCCGTGCGATTGGGCGGAGACGAATTCGCCATCATGGCTATTGCCGATCGGAATGATCATGACGATTTGGGGCAACGTCTGCGCGAACGGCTGAACAGGTTCGCAGAGTTGGAGGGCCATCAGGTGCGCATTGGCGCCAGCATCGGCATGGCATGTTTCCCTCAGCACGGTTCCGACATTTCCACGTTGCTGCACAGTGCCGATAGCGCTCTCTACACGGCAAAGGCCGAAGGGCGGTCCGGTTTCGTGACGTTTTCGCCCGCGATCCTCAGTCAGATCGACATGCAGCTCGGTGAAGAAGCGGCCATCAAGCGGGCCCTCAATTGCGACGAGTTCTTCCTGGTCTGGCAATCCCAGTTCGAGCTGGCGACCGGCCGCATGATCGGGGCCGAGGCGCTGGTCCGCTGGCACGACCCGGTCTCGGGAGCGGTTCGTGCGCCGGCATCGTTCATTCCGATCGCGGAACGAAGTGAGCTGATACTGGAACTCGACAAGATGGTTCTGGGCAAGGCTTGCGAGCAAGCCGCCCGATGGATGCCTATTTCCACCGAAGAGTTCATCTGCTCGGTCAACGTCTCCGGAAGAAGCCTCCAGACCGATGCCTATCTGACGCATCTCACCGAGACGCTGCGGCAAACGGGGTTGCTTCCATCGCGTCTGCAGTTGGAGATCACTGAAGGGATATTCATCCAGAACAGCCGCAATGCCCTGGAGAGTATCGGCAAGATTAGAAACCTCGGAGTGAGCCTGGCACTCGACGATTTTGGGTCAGGTTATGCGAGCTTCGGATACCTTGCCGATTTCGACTTGAACCAATTAAAGATCGATCGCTCGTTCCTCAGCGATCTGGCTTCCTCCACGAAGAAACAGAACGTGGTCCGAGGCATCATCGCGCTGGCCAATTCGCTAGGCCTGACCGTTGTTGCGGAAGGGGTGGAGAACGAAGCCCAACTCGACTTCCTGATCCACGAACACTGTCACGGCGCACAAGGGTTCTTTATGTCGGAGCCTGTTGAGGCAAGGTTGATGACCAACTATCTCGTCGCAAGGCAGGGTGGCGCCAAAACAGATGGAAAAACTCGAGCCGAGTCTCTTCGCTTGGGCCCATCCATGCTGCGGAAAGTCGCCAAGCAGGGCCGCAAGACCGCCGATTAAATCAGGGCTCAGCCCTCGCCGGAAAGATCCCTCCGCGCCTTGTCCAGCTCCTCGGCGTAGCGCCGCATCAGATGGCTTTCAGTGAGCAGGCCAAGCACGATGCGGTCGTCGAAATCCTCAACGACCGCTAGCTCTTCAGCGCCGGCGCGCTGAAAGGTCTCGGCGGCGGACTGGACGTTCATCGACGGCACCAGCACCGCATCCTTGAACTGCGCGAGCGCCTGCACCGGAGTCTCGCCGTCTGAGAGGTCGCTGTGCAGTTCGGCCACGAGCAGCACGCCGACATAGTGCCGGCCCCCTTCGACGGCGATGACGCGCTGCGCCGAGCCGAGCGGGATCTCCTTGCGGAACTCGGCCAAGGTAATCGAAGCATCGATAGTGCGGACGTCCTTGCGCATCATCGACCCGACATTGAGGCTGCGCATCCAGCCAACGTCGTGGGCGCTGCGGATCGTCTCGCCGCGCAGATGGAAGCGCCAGGTCGAGAAGGAGTAGCCGAAGGTCTCGCGGACCAGGATGGCCGACATGATCGACGCTGCCAGCACCACGCCGGTGAGCGTCAGGTCCCGCGTCGATTCCAGCGCGAGGAAAGTCATGGTCAGCGGGCCGCCGACGACACCTACGGCAAGCGAGGTCATGCCGACGACAGCGGCGACCGCCGGATCGAGCGCGGTTGAGGGCGCGGCCATCGCCATGACGCCGGCAAAGACCTTGCCGAGCAGCGCCCCCAGGAACAGCGAGGCGAAGAACAGACCGCCGCGGAAACCGGAGCCGAGCGAGATCGCCGAGGCAGCAAGCTTCAGCACGAAGACGCTAGCCACCACGGGAAGCGCGTAGTTCATGGCGAACTCGCGGTGCAGCGCGCCGTGTCCGCTGGACAGCACCTGCGGCGTGACCAGCCCGAGCAGCCCGACAACGATGCCGCCGATGAAAGGTCTGGCGGAAGCGTCGATCGCCAGCCGCACAAAGACGCGCTCGATAAGGCTCACCAGATGCATGATCGCGATGGACGCAGCCCCGCCGAGCAGTCCCAGCAGCAGGAACGGCACATACTGGCTGGCGGTCAGCGTCGGCAGGCCGGAAAGTTCCAGTGGAAACGGCACGCCGCCGAACATCTCAGCCGTCAGCGAGGCGGCGATCGCCGCCGTCATGACCGGCGCCACATTGGCCACCGAGTAGATTCCGATGACCAGTTCGAAGCCGTAGAAGGCACCCGTCAACGGCGCGTCGAAGGCGGCAGCGATCGCGCCGGCGGCGCCGCAGCCGACCAGGATGCGCACGTCGTTGCGGCGCAGCCGGAAGGCGCGCGCCAGCCGCGAGGCGATGCCGGAACCAACCTGCGTATAACCGGCTTCCAGACCGACCGAGGCGCCGAAGCCGCTGGAGATCATGGTCTGGCCGACAATGATGAACGTATCGGTGAGCGACATGCGCCCACCGTAGAGCGCGTTGGCTTCGATCGGGTCGACAGGCGTTCTGAACTTCCGTCTTCTCAGCCAGATCACCGAAAGGCCGAGCAGCAGTCCTCCGATCGCCGGAAACATCGCCTGCACCGGGCTGGCCAGCGAAAACATCGCCGAAAGACGCCCGCCCGGCTGCACGTCAAAGAGCAGGAAGTGCATGGCTTGCACCAGCGCGCTCATGCCGGTGACCAGGGCGCCCGCGATCATGCCGACCATCCCCGCCATCAGCACAATGACGATGCCGCGCGCCTCGAGCACGGGGATGGAATTGATCAGCACCGCCCGAAGCCGGCGGGCGTAGACTTGCGGTTCGTTTATGGCAGGCAACGGAGCGGCTCGCCGGTATGCGGAGGATGGATGCTGCCGCGCCTGATACGCCCGACGGCATGGAGTGGCAACCGCAATGCCGACCCCTTGTGGCGCCATTTTGGCGTTGCGTCGATTAGCGACGGTTGGGCCGGCTACCCTCGCTGCGAGAACGGGAAAATGTCATTGATCGAAGATGGTCAGCGGCCCGCAATCGTCCCTCGCGACGAAGGTCGCCAGCAGCTCCGCCGGCTCCATTGCGCTCGCCTTCTCCGCGAACGATGCACCGTGCCCGGCGGCTCGAACCAGGTCTGTCCTTTGGCGGCAATTCCTCCGTCTGCCTCACACAGCCAGACGGAAGTCGGGCCGCCAGCCGAGTTCGCTGACCGCCTTGTCGGTCGCGACATGGCCGTTCGGCTCGGCGATGTTGAAGGCGCCCGGCGCACCGCGCTCGACGGCAAGCAGCACTGCATAAGCGGCGGCATCGACATGCAGCGCCGGGTCGGCGGCAGCGTCGGCTCCGGTACCAGGCCCGTAGAGATGCCCATAGCGCAGCACGATGCCCGTCATGGGCTCCTCGAGAACCTGGCGTTCGAGCGCGATCACGCCGCCGACGCTGATGCCGCGGCCGCCTTCGGCGCCGCTGTCGAGCGGATCGGTTTCGGCATGCGGCTCGGGTCCGGGCGCATAGGCCCAGGCGATGCTCTGCGCGATCAGGCGACGGGCGCCGGCCGACGCCGCGGCCTCGACCAGATTGCGGGTCCCCTCGTCGCGGACGCGCGCGTTTCCGATGATGGCCTCGCCCATCTTGTTGGGATCGAGTCCGGCCGGCAGATCGGTAAGCTGATGGATCACGACCTCCGGCTTCACCTCGGCGACCGCCGCAAGCAGGTCGCCGGCATCGAACACATCGATCACCACCGGGCTGGCCCCGATCGCGCGGAGCTCCTCGGCCTTCTCGGCCCGGCGCGTTGTCGCAGCTACCTGATGGCCGGCAGCGACCAGTTGCGGGATCAGGCGGCGGCCGATCGCGCCGGAACCACCAGCAAGAAAGATGCGATAGCCCATCGTCTTCCATTCCATCTTGCGATAATATCAGAGTTCGAACAACATATAAGAGCTCTTACATCGTGCGCAAGCAGAAACCGGAAATTCCGGCCCCTGGCAAAGGCAAGCGCGGCGAGGAAGGTTATCTCGGCTACCTGCTGCGCCAGGCCGCCGGCGCCTACAGGCTGCGGGTCGAGCAGGCGCTGGATGAGTTCGGCGTCACGCAGCCGCAATTCGCGACGCTGACCATGCTGTCGGCCTATCCAGGCATCTCCAATGCCGACCTCGCCCGGCTCGCGGTGCTGACGCCGCAGACGGTGAGCGTGATCGTCGGCAATCTGGAAAAGGCCGGTTCCGTGGTCCGCAAGCCGCATGCGGTGCACGGGCGCATCCAGCACCTTGACCTTAGCGACAGCGGCCGTGCCTTGCTGAAGAAATGTCGCGAGCGGGTGCAGCGGCTTGAACGCGAGCTGACCGCCGCACTTTCGGCCAACGAAGAGCGCGCCGTCCGGCGCTGGCTGGTCGCCGTCTCGATCGCGGACACGGCCGGTTAGATCGCAGTACCCTCGCCCGCTTCATAGAGCGCCAGCTTCCGATCCCCAATGCCGAGTTCCGCCCAGCTCGCGCGCCATTCGGCTATATGCGCTGACTTGAAATGCGCCTCGAGCGCCGCACGATCCCGCCAGGCTTCCGAGACATGGATCAGGCCGGGATCGAGAACATCCTGCGCATAGGAATATGCGAGGCAGCCGGCTTCGGCGCGACTCGCTGAAATCATTCGTCCCATCGCCGGCCTTGCCTGATCGAGCCTGTCGGGTGGCAGCCGAATCGTGCCGATGATGAGGAGCATGCGCCTTTCCTTTCGCCAGCCGGCTCAAATCCCGTAGCCCCTCTCCCACCTTCGCGCAAGCTTGACCGGTTAACGGTCGGGAGCCTGCCTTTGCACTGGGCAAGTCTGGATTCGAGGACGATATGGCGATCAGCGAAACAATCCCGTCCGGCCTGGTGGCCAAGAACGGCCGCGACGTTTTCTTCGCGCTCGGCATCGTCGTCATCCTGGCGGTGCTGTTCCTGCCGATCCCGGCCTTTCTCATCGATATCGGCCTTGCCTTCTCGATCGCGCTCTCGGTGCTGATCCTGATGGTGGCGCTCTGGATCCAGCGGCCGCTGGATTTCTCCTCCTTCCCGACCGTGCTGCTCATCGCCACGATGCTGAGGCTCTCGCTCAACATCGCCACCACGCGCATGATCCTGTCGCATGGCAATGAGGGTACGCATGCCGCCGGTTACGTCATCTCGGGTTTCTCGAAGCTGGTGATGTCGAGCGACTTCGTCATCGGCCTCATCGTCTTCATGATCCTGATCGTGGTGAACTTCATCGTCATCACCAAGGGCGCCACCCGCATCGCCGAAGTCGGTGCGCGCTTCACCCTCGACGCCATCCCCGGCAAGCAGATGTCGATTGACGCCGACCTTTCCGCCGGAATGATCGACGAGAAGACGGCGCAGCTTCGCCGCCGCGAATTGGAAGAAGAATCCTCCTTCTTCGGCTCGATGGACGGCGCGTCGAAATTCGTGCGCGGCGACGCCATCGCCGGCCTCATCATCACCGCCATCAACATCGTCGGCGGCATCGCCATCGGCTATCTGCGCCACGGCATGGGCCTCGGCCAGGCGGCCGACGTCTTCATCAAGCTGTCGGTCGGCGACGGCCTCGTCACCCAGATCCCGGCCCTCATCGTCTCGCTCGCCGCCGGCATGCTCGTCTCCAAGGGCGGCACGCGGGGCTCCGCCAATCAGGCGGTGTTCGGCCAGCTCGGCGCGCATCCGCGCGCGCTCTATGTCGCGGCCTCGCTGCTCGTCATCCTCGGCCTTATGCCCGGTCTGCCGCTATTCCCGTTCTTTGCCCTTGCCGGCGCCATGGCCGGCCTCGGCTACGTCATCCCGCTGCGCCACAACCGCGCGCTGGCGGCAGCCGAAGCGCAGAAGAACAAGGAGAAGGCCGACAAGGTCGAGGAGGAGAAGAATTCGGTCAAGGCCTCGCTTGCGACTGCCGAGATCGAGCTGCTGATCGGCAAGCAGCTCTCGACCAGGCTGCTGGTCGCACATCAGGAGCTGGTGTTCCGCATGTCGAAGATGCGCAAGAAATTCGCCCAGCAATATGGGTTCGTGGTGCCGGAGGTGCGCGTCGCCGACGACTTCGCCATCCCGCCGAAGAGCTATCAGATCAAGGTCCACGGCACCGTCGTTGCCGAATACCAGATTCGCGTCGGCGAAATCATGGTGCTGCTTGGCACCCGCGGCGTGCCCGACATCCCCGGTGAGGAAATCCGCGAGCCGGCTTTCGGCATGCGCGCCTATTCGGTGCTGGAAACCTTCGCCGAAGATCTGAAGCGCGAGAACTACACCTTTGCCGACAACATGTCGGTGCTGCTCACCCACCTCTCCGAGGTGATCCGCAACAACCTGCCGCAGCTTCTGTCGTACAAGGACATGAAGGCGCTGCTCGAGCGGCTGGACCCCGAGTACCGCAAGCTCGCCGACGAGATCTGCACCTCGCACATCTCCTATCCCGGCCTGCAGGCGGTGCTGAAGCTTCTGCTTGCCGAGCGTGTCTCAATCCGCAACCTGCACCTGATCATCGAGGCCATCGCGGAGATCGCGCCGCATGTGCGCCGCACCGAGCAGATCGTCGAGCATGTCCGCATCCGCATGGCGCAGCAGATCTGCGGCGATCTCTCCGAGGGCGGCATGCTCAAGGTGCTGCGCCTCGGCAACCGCTGGGACCTCGCCTTTCACCAGAGCCTCAAGCGCGATGCCAAGGGCGAGGTGCGCGAGTTCGACATCGATCCGCGCCAGCTCGAGGAATTCGGCCAGGACGCCACCAAGGCGATCCGCAAGCATCTCGAAGCCGGCGAGCGCTTCGTGCTGGTCACCGCGCCGGACGCGCGGCCTTATGTGCGCATGATCATCGAGCGGCTGTTCACCACGCTGCCCGTGCTCAGCCACGTCGAGATCGCCAAGGGCGTCGAGATCAAGGTGCTCGGAACGATCTCGTGAACGCGCTCTCGCAAGGCGTCGTCATCGCCGCCTTCCTCGCCTTCTGCCGCATCGGCGCCTGTTTCATGCTGATGCCCGGCCTGTCGAGCGCCCGCGTGCCTCTCCAGGTCCGGCTGTTCGTGTCGATCGCCGCCACCGGCGGCCTGCTCGCCTTCCTCTGGGACCGCATCTATCCCTATATCGACCCGCGCCCGCAGGTTCTGGTGCCGATGATCGTTTCCGAGCTTCTGGTCGGCGGGCTGATCGGTGCCATGACCAGGCTCTATATGGAAGCGCTGCGCTTCATGGGCTCGGCCATCGCCATGATGATCGGCTATGGCGGCTCAGGCGGCCCGGCGATCGAGGAGCCGGAGCCGCAGGCTGCGCTCGCCGCCATCATCTCGTTCTCGGCGCTGCTCCTGCTTTTCGTCTTCGACTTCGACCACGAGATCGTGCGCGCGCTGGTCGCCTCCTACACGGTTGCTCCGGTCAATGTATTCTTCAACCCGCAGGCGGCGCTGGTCGACGTCACCGACACGGTGTCGGACGCCTTCTTCCTGGTCATCCGGCTCGGCAGTCCCTTCGTCGCCTACGCCATTCTGGTCAATTTGACGATCGGCTTCGTCAACAAGCTGACGCCGCAGATCCCGGTGTATTTCATCTCGCTGCCCTTCGTCATCGCCGGCGGGCTGATCATCTTCTACTTTGCCATCGGCACCTTGCTGTCGTTGTTCGTCGACGGCTTTGTCGACCTGACGCTAGCGAGGTAGCCGCGATGGCCTCGCGCAAGGACAGACTGAAGAAGTTGGTCAAGGTGCAGGAGCAGTTGAAGGCGGTGCACGAAAGCCGTCATGCCAGCTTCCTCTCCGCGGCCGCGGCGGCCGAATCGGAAGCAAAGGAACTCATCGGGCATTTCGACGCTGACAGCTCGCTGGCCGGCCTGTTCCCGGAACTTTACCATCGCCGGATTGCGAACGCGCTCGGCCAACAAAAACAGAATCTTGAAAGCGCCCGGGAGGAGGCGACGTTGATCGCCGCCGCGACCGCGCGGACCAACATGGTCGAGCGCGCCTATAGGGACGCTCGCCGCCGCGACGAGCGCGAACGCTCAGACCGCGAGCGGCTGGACCTCATTGCCCAGAAGCGGGGACATGACTAGGGCAATCAGGAAAAGCATGAAACGGTTGGGCTCGGCGACGTCGCCGTGGCCTCCCATCCGGACTTGCGTCAAACCAAGGAGATAGAGCGGTGGATCCGGCGCGCGGCGAACGAGGCTGTCAGATGCCGGTCGCCGTCGTGCCGACCGACTTGGCCGCCCCGATCCGCTCCCAGCGCCTGCCATTGCCCTGCACCTGCCGGGCGAAATAGTTGTAGGGCGTGCTGGACCAATCACGGACCGCGCTGGTGAGGTTGTCGAGCACCAGGTCGCCCTCGTTGGTGCGCACCGTCAGCACCGTGTGTCCCTCGCCGTGATAGCTTGCCACGGTCAACAGCAGCGCCGAGGCCGGCCAGCCGCGCTTCATCAGTTCGAGCTTCTTCAGTATCGCGATATCCTCGCAATCGCCGGACACGGTCGGCACGCGCCAGTCGTCGTTCTTGCCGACAACGGCTCGATCACTGACCTCGGTAATGCGTGAATTGACCGAAAGGTTGATCTCGTTCAATTGCGCGCTGAGCTGAGGCCGCAGGGCGACGACCTTTGTTCCGCCGGCCGTGCTGCAGAGGCTGGGTTGGCGGCTGCAGAACGAATAGAAGGCCGGCGGTGGGAACGCCTTGCCTTTGGTTTGCATCGCCGTTCCGGCCTGGGCGGCAAATGGCCAAGCAACCGACAGCAGAAATGCGATCAGCACGACATCGCTTTTCACGATCAACGTCTCCAAGGCGTGGTCTCGAGGATGAGGGGGCGGGGTTAATTAGTCGTTTTCAAACCCCGAATTGCGCCGGCGGCAGGGCAAACGCCGTTAAAATATTAATACCTGCTAAAATAAGATTTGAGCGCTGCACTGCACCTCGCCGCCCCCGCAAGCCTGCCACAAGCTTGTTGCGTCATTGTGCAACGGACATAACCGGCAAAAGGCAGTGCTTTCTTGGCGATTTCACCTCCCAGCGACATCGTGATGGACGTCGCCCGTGCGGCGGAGCCGGCCGACGTCGAGGCCGCGCGGGCAGCACTCGCGAGGCGGGCCGGCGGTGCCGGGGAGACCTTCTCGATCGACCAGACTGCCTCGGTCGAGGCGGGCTCGGTGCTCTCGCGCGCCGCTGCCGACAAGGCCGAGGCGGCAAATCCGGCTAAAAAGTTCCAGCGCTTCGAGGCAATGGTGCTGACCACTTTCATCCAGAACATGATGCCTAAGGACACCGAGGGCGTTTACGGCAAGGGTCTGGCCGGCGACATGTGGAAATCGCAGCTTGCCGAAAAGGTAGCCGATGTCATGGCCGCGCATGGCGGGATCGGCATCGCGAGATCGATGCTTGCCGACCATTATCTGGACGGCAAACACAAGGTGCCGGTCGGGTCCGTTGGGGGCGGACCGGAGAAAGCCGAGATCGACCAGCAGACCAGGCTTTCGACCTCCCTGGTCGACGAGCTCGAGCGTAAGGCCGCCCGGTCTATGACCGGTGACGACACAACCATAAAAACGGACATCAAGATCTAGGGACCTACATGGCCGACCAAACGGACCTTTCCAACCTGCCTGCACGAACCACCGCCGCGGAAGCACCGATCGCAGCTGCACGGCCTGGCAACCTCGCCGCCATCATTGGCCGGATCGAGGAGGCGGTGGACGAGGAGACGGCGGGTATCCGCAGCGGCACCAGCTACGACCTCAAGGCTTCGAATGCCCGCAAAAGCCGCTATCTCTACGAACTGACCCGCGCGCTGAAGGGCGCCAATGAGATCGAGTTCCTCGAGCAGCATCGCGAAGGGCTGGCGCGGCTGCGCCAGAAGCTGGCAAAGAACGAGGCGGCTATTCTTGCCCATCTCAATGCCGTCAACGAGGTCGCCACGCTGTTGAAGAACGCCATCCAGCGCGCCGATGCCGACGGCACCTACTCGGCAGGCGAATTCGGATATGCCCGGGCTTGAATGAGATGACTGCGGAGCAAGGTAGGATTCGGTGATCAAATTCCTCGCCGCAGCGCTTTGGATCTGCGCCGTAACCCTCGGCGCGGTGTTTTATTCGTTCCAGGCGGCGGGCGAGCGCGGCGTCGGTGAGCCGCCGAAGCCGATGCTGGGCGGTCTCGACTACGTCAAGACCGACATCATTTCGGTACCGCTCGTCCGCGATGCCAAAATCGATGGCTATTTTCTCACCAAACTCGTCTACACGGTGGAGCCGGATCAGATAAAGAAACTGTCGATCCCGGCGCCGGCCATCATTACCGATCAGGTCTATTCCTACCTCTATTCCAATCCGCAGATCGATTTCACCAAGAAGGACACGATCGATCTCGATGCTTTCCGCAAAGCGATCCGCGAGACCGTCAACGCCCGCGTTGGCGTCGAGCTGGTGCATGACGTGCTGATCGACCAGGTCAACTTCCTGTCCAAGGACGAAATCCGCGACAACGCCATCCGCCGCCGGAAGACTGCCGGCGAGACCGCGCAAGCGATGACCAAGGCGTTCCAGCCGGAGCATTGATCGGCTCTCGGCGATCGACTGGCGGGTTCACACCCTCGTCTGGTGATGCGACATGCCGCATGGCAGCCACGTTGACGTAAACGTCAACCCGAAGCTATATGCGCCGATGGCTGTCGCCGCGCTCCCGCGCGACGCGGCGCCTCGCCCAGCGGCCAAGGCCGGTGCGCGTCAAACGCAACCAAACGAGGAGAACCGCCATGGGCGTTCAGGAGATTGCCGACAAGATCAGGTCGCGCGTGGCAAGCGCCGGCTTCGAGCATTCGGTCAAGTTCGACACTGGCAGCGACGGCGTCATCGTGATCGACGGCGCGACCGTCTCGACCGCCGACGCCCCGACCGACTGCACGATCAAGCTCTCGCTCGACGATCTCGATTCGCTGATCGCCGGCGACCTCAACCCGACCATGGCCTTCATGGCCGGCAAGCTGAAGGTCGAGGGCGACATGACGGTCGCCATGGCGCTCAGCCAGTTGCTCGGCTGACCGCCAGCCAACTATTTTAGAAGAGCGATGTGGCGCCGCGTTTTTGAACGCGCGGCGCCGCATCGGTAATGCCTCCGACAGTCAGGCGACGAAATCCAGCGCCTTGACCTTGCGGCCGGCGGCCTTGATCGTGCCCGCGGTCCCGTCGAGCGAGCCCTCCTTCAGCTCGAGCGCCAGCAGGCGGTGCCGCTCATAGGGCCCAGGCATGGCGAGCGAGCCGGTGCGGTCGGCCGAAAAACCGAACCGCCCGTAATAGGGTGCATCGCCGACGAGCAGGATCGCGCCGTGACCGAGCCGCGCAGCCTCGGCGATCGCGTGCCGCATCAGCGCCGAGCCGATGCCGCCGCTCCTCAGGCCCGGCTCGACTGCCAGCGGCCCAAGCAGGAGCGCTGCCGGACCACCCTCGCCCAGCGTCACGTCCCACAGCCGAACCGTACCGACGAGCGCGCCCGACGGGTCGCGCGCGACAAAGGCCAGGCCTTCCGACGGCCGGCGGCCACGCCGCAGTTTCTCGGACGACTTCTTCCTGCGCTTCGGCCCCATGGCGCGGTCGAGCAGCGCTTCGCGCGCCTGCATATCACCGATGCCTTCGGCAACGATGACGAAGGCCGGCGCAATCTCCCCCCTCGAGCGGGAGATGTCGCCAAAGGCGACAGAGGGGGTCGTTGCGCATGTAATACCGGCGCCCAGCGTGACGAGAAGCGGCGCTGGCGCTCCACGCGCGACGCCCCCCGACCGCTGCGCGGCCATCTCCCCCTCGAGGGGGGAGACCCGGCGCGCGGCGCCCTCAATGATGAAATCTGCAAAGTCCATTTCCGCGATCCTTCACGAGCGGAGATCTGTTCCACAAGCGAGCCCCGGCGGGCGATGTCGCCCACGCCGGTTGATCTGAAGGCTCGCGCCTTCAGATCACGTAGGATCGGAGAGGCTCGAAGCCGTTGAAGGCGACCGACGAATAGGTGGTCGTGTAGGCGCCGGTACCTTCGATCAGCACCTCGTCGCCGATGGTGAGCGACAGCGGCAGCGGATAAGGCGTCTTCTCGTAGAGCACATCGGCCGAATCGCAGGTCGGGCCGGCGAGCACGCAAGGCGCGGTCTCCGATCCGTCGCGCGGCGTCACGATCGGATAGCGGATCGCCTCGTCCATGGTCTCGGCGAGGCCCCCGAACTTGCCGATGTCGAGGAACACCCAGCGCACATTGTCATTGTCGGCCTTCTTCGAGATCAGCACGACTTCCGACTTGATGACGCCGGCATTGCCGACCATGCCGCGACCCGGCTCGATGATCGTCTCGGGCAGCGCGTTGCCGAAATGCTTGCGCAGCGCCGAGAAGATCGCCTGGCCATAGGCCTGCGCCGCCGGCACGTCCTTCAGGTAACGGGTCGGGAAACCGCCGCCCATGTTGACCATCTTCAAGACGATGCCTTCCTCGGCGAGCGTGGCGAACACCTTCTTGGCATCGCCCAGCGCGCGGTCCCAAGCCGAGAGATCGGTCTGCTGCGAGCCGACATGGAACGACACGCCATAAGCGTCGAGGCCGAGCGCCTTGGCATGTCGCAGCACATTCACCGCCATTGCCGGCACGCAGCCGAACTTGCGCGACAGCGGCCATTCGGCACCCTCGCCGTCGGTGAGCACGCGGCAGAACACGCGCGAGCCCGGGGCGGCGCGGGCGATCTTCTCGACCTCCTCAACGCAATCCACGGCGTAGAGGCGGATGCCGAGCTGGTAGGCGCGCGCAATGTCGCGCTCCTTCTTGATGGTGTTGCCGAAGGAAATGCGATCCGCCGGCGCGCCGGCATCCATCGCCATCTCGACCTCGGCAACCGATGCGGTGTCGAAGGACGAGCCCATCGCAGCAAGCAGGCGCAGGATCTCCGGCGCCGGGTTTGCTTTCACCGCATAGTAGATCTTGGAATCGGGCAACGCCTTCTCGAAGGCGCGGAAATTGTCGCGCACGACATCGAGGTCGACGACGAGGCAGGGACCGTTCGGACGTCGGGTGGCGAGAAAGTCAAGGATGCGCTGGGTGGCCATCGAGGTCTCTCCATCTGCGCCTTTCGGCGCGCACAAAGGCTGCGGGACGCGGGCGCTCGGCCTCGCGAACTCGCGGTGGACAAAGGCGGGACGGAAAATCCATGGAACCAGCCGGTGGAGACCCCGGAACCACGGATCGCCGTCTCGCGGCGGTGAACCTGGCCTTGCCCGGCCTCGGTTCGCTTTGTCTGCCTTGGCTTGGATGGGAGGACCCGTCCGCACTGCCGGCAATGAAGGTGTGCCTCTTCAGTAACCCCGGTCTTTGGACGACCGGCAGACACCAGAAAGGCCCGCACCGTCGTTGCTTCAAGGTGTCCTCGGTCTTGTGGTTGGCCACTGACCGACTGGAGGGGTTGGCTCCAGTTACCTTACCGATTGCCCTCACCATTCGAGGATCGGCGGACACCCACAGGCACGTGCGACTTTGGGCAAGCGCGATATAAGAGCGAAGGGTTTCACAATCAATAAAAATCGTCAGCGCCGGTTGTAAAAATTGCGGCATCGAACAATGTTTGTGGACCGTATTCGGAAATCGAACAATGCCAGGCACCGACGGCCCTCTCAACGCCTTCCTCGATCTGCGCCAAATGCCCGTGGCCAATGCGGAATTTGGCCCGTTGGCCGGCCTGCGCCTAGCCGTGAAGGACATCTATGACGTCGCCGGCTATCGCACCGGCTGCGGCAACCCGCGCAAGTTCGAACAGGCTCACGCCGCCTCGCGGACGGCCGAGGCTGTGCAGTTGATTCTCGATGCCGGTGCGCGATTCGTCGGCAAGACGCAAACCGACGAGCTCGCCTTCTCGCTGTTCGGCCAGAATTCGCATTTCCCGTTTCCGGTGAACGCAGCCGCTCCGGATCGCGTGACCGGCGGCTCCTCGTCAGGTTCGGCGGCAGCGGTCGCCGGCGGCCTTGCCGACATCGCCGTCGGCTCCGACACCGGCGGCTCGATCCGCGCGCCGGCGAGCTTCTGCGGGTTGATCGGGCTGCGCACCAGTCACGGCCGGGTATCGCTCGAGGGCGCCATGAAGCTCGCGCCGAGCTTCGACACCTTCGGCTGGTTCGCCGGCGACATAGAAGCTTACGAAATGGCCGGCAAGCTTCTGCTCGGACGCGATCCACACCAGCATCCGCTCAACCGCCCGCTGTCGATCGGCTGGCTCGATGCCTTTGTTTCCGGGCCGACGGAAGCCGCCGAATATGCGCGGATGAAGGCACAGGCAGCAGCCGTCCTCGGCGAGCCGACCGAAACCGAACACGCCTTCGCCTCCTCCCCGGATGATCTCTACTGGTGCTTTCGTCGACTGCAGGCCTTCGAGGCCTGGCAGGTGCATGGCGGCTGGATTTCGGCAGGCGATCACGGGCTGGGTCCGGGTGTCGACGAGCGTTTCGGCTTCGGCCGCACGATCGATACAAAGACGGTCGAAGCCGAAACGGCGCGTCGGGCAGCCTTCCGTTCCGAGTTCGGCAAGCTGCTCGGCAACGACGGCTTTCTTGTTCTGCCGACCGTGCCGGGCGCAGCGCCACTGAAGACCAGCACGCCGGAGCAGTTCCAGGCCTATCGCGAAAGGGCGCTGCATCTTTTGTGCCTGGCCGGGTTGTCGGGCTTCCCGCAGATCACCTTGCCGCTCGGTTCCGTCGACGGCGCGCCCTTCGGCCTGTCGCTGCTCGGCCCTTACGGCAGCGACGTCGCCCTGATAGGGCTCGGCCGCACGATTCTGGATGCGGCCCGAAAGGTCTGATCATGGATACATTGACCCGCATGCGCGCCTTCATCGACGTCGTCGAGGCCGAAGGCTTCTCGGCCGCCGCGCGCAAGATCGGCCGTTCCAAGGCGCTGCTGTCGAAATATGTGCGCGAGCTCGAGGACGAGCTCGGCGCGCTGTTGTTGAACCGTACCACGCGGCAGTTCTCGCTGACCGAAGCCGGTCACACCTATTATCAGCGCGCCTCCGAAATCGTGCGCGAGGTCGACAGCCTCGCCGATGCCGTGCGCGAATCTTCCGGCGACGTGCGCGGCCGCATCAAGCTCTCGGCTGCGCGCACCTTCGCCGACGCGCCGATTGGCCAGTCGCTGATCGATTTTGCCAAGCAACATCCGGACATCGTTCTCGACATCCATCTCGACGACCGCTTCGTCGATCTGGTCGAGGAAGGCTTCGATGTGGCCGTGCGCATTTCGCGGCTGGAGAACTCGTCGCTGATCGCGCGGCGCCTCGGGCCGTTTTCGATCAAGCTCTGCGCGTCGCCGGACCTGCTCGCAAAGCATGGCACCCCGACCCGCCCGCAGGATCTTTCCAACATGCCCTGCATCGTCGACACCAACGGCCGCTCTTTAGCCAACTGGCGCTTCAAGGGAGACGGCGAGGATTCGGTGAGCGTCACCGTGTCGGGGCCGATCGAGGTCAACAGTCCGATGGCGGCGAGAGCAGCCGCCGTGTCGGGCCTGGGCTTCACCATCCTGCCGGATTTCATCGCTGCGCCCGAAGTCGCGTCGGGCAAGCTGGTGACGGTGCTCGACGACCGCATCCTCTCGGGCAGCGGCATCTTCGCGGTCTATCCGCATCGCCGCTATTTGCCCGCCAAGGTCCGTGTCTTCGTCGATTTCCTGGTGCACTGGTTCAGGACGCGCGACGCTGCGTGAAGCACGTCCCCCGAAGGTGGGAACCGTTTTCGGCACAAGGACATGCGCAGAATCAGACCTAAAAGCGCATCGGGCGAATCTGGAAAAAGCGCGACGCTCTCCGAGAGCGCGTCCCAATTTCGCCCCCTTTCTGTTAACTCTCGGAGCCCACTCCCAAAGTCGATGGAATCGCGGCCCGGAATGCACTTGAAACGGCAAGCAACCATACTGGCTTCGGCAATTGCGGCCACCTTTGCCACGGTAGAGCCGGCCCAGGTGCACCCGCACGTCTTCGCCGAGGCTCGCCTCGACGTCATCCTCGGCGCGGATCACCAAAGTGTGACGGCGCTGCGCCACCTTTGGCGCTTCGACGATCTGTTTTCGAGTACAGTGATGATGGAGTTCGACAAGAACTCCGATCTGAAGCTTGACGACAAAGAGCTCAAGGAAGTGGCCGACACCGTCCATTCCTCGCTGGCCGAGTTCAACTATTTCCAGCTGGTCACGCAGGACGGCAAGGACGTGCCCATGGTCCCTCCGCCGCATCTGATGGCGAGCTTCGACAACGACCAGCTGATCATTCTGTTCGAGTCGCAGCCGAAGACGCCGATCAAGCTCGCCGGCAAGATCGACATCGGCGTCTACGATCCGACCTTCTACACGGCGATCGACTTCACCGACGACGCCAACCTCACCGTTGAGGGATTGCCCGCGAATTGCACCAAGAAGGTGATCCGTCCCGATCCGGACGAAGCGATCAAGGAAAACCAGAAGACCCTGACGGAAGCCTTCTTCAACGATCCGACGGGCACCGACATGAGCAAGATCTTCGCCACCAAGCTCGAACTGAACTGTCCGCCGGAAGGATAATCGGTGATGAAACCGTCGCTGCGCTTGGCGCTCGGCCTCGCGGCCGCCACCTTGGTCATGACGCATTTACCTGGCGTCGCCCATGCCCAGAGCTCGCTCGGCATCGGCACCAATGACGGCATGGCGCCGAGCACGACCGGTCCGTTCGCCCATATCCTGATGTGGATCAATCTCAGGCAGCAGGAATTCTACCATTCGCTGGCGGCCGCGATGAAAGCCATGCGCCAGGACGGCAGCAAGCTCTGGCTTCTGGTCGGCCTGTCCTTCGCCTACGGCATTTTCCACGCCGCCGGGCCCGGCCACGGCAAGGCGGTGATTTCGTCCTACATGGTCGCCAACGAAGTGGCGCTGAAGCGCGGGATCATGCTGTCCTTCGTCTCGGCGCTGCTGCAGGGGCTGACCGCGGTCGTCGTCATGATGCTTGCCTATTTCGTGCTGCGCGGCACGGCGGTGTCGATGACCGACGCGGCATGGTTTCTTGAGATCTCCAGTTATGTGCTGGTGACGCTGTTCGGCGCCTGGCTACTGTGGCGCAAGGCGGGCCCGGCCATTCTTCGGCGGTTCGGCGCCGGTCCGGCCTACAGCCTGTCGGCGGCCCATGCCGGCCACTCGCGTGGCGGGCACTCGCATGCTCACGCGCATGCCCATGCCGGTCATTCCCACTCCCATTCGCATTCCGCGCATGCCCACTCGACGCACTCGCACGCGCATCACGACCATGATCATGCCGCGCATTCGCATGCGCACAGCGATGAGGCGACTGATCACAAGGCGCATGATCACGACCACGCGGCGCACGACCATGCTCACGCTGGGCATCATCACCACGGCCCGGGCGAAGTCTGCGACACCTGCGGCCATTCGCACGCGCCGGATCCGGCGCTGCTTTCGGGCGATCGCTTCGACTGGAAGACCGCCTGGTCGGCGGTGGCCGCCGTCGGCATCCGCCCCTGCTCCGGCGCGCTGATCGTGCTGAGCTTCGCGCTCCTCAACGGACTCTGGCTCGGCGGCCTGCTCTCGGTGCTCGCCATGTCGATCGGCACCGCGATCACCGTCTCAGCGCTGGCGACGATCGCGGTGACGGCCAAGAACTGGGCTGTCTATTTCGCCGGCGACGGACGCATCGGCAACCGCATCCATTCGATCGTCGAGATCGGCGGCGCCGCCTTCATCTTCCTCGTTGGCCTGCTGCTCTTGTCGGCCAGCCTGACGGGCGGCGTCTGAAGCCGACCGGAACTGTCACCCGATCTTTCCGTCGAGTTCGTCCTCGATATAGGCGCGGATGATCTCGTCGAAATTCTTCTCGGCGACAAAACCCAGTTCCCGCGAGCGGCGCGCCTCGAAGCGCGTCGGCCAGCCTCTGACGATCGCCCAGATCGTTTCGTCGGGCTGCTCGCGGATCCGTTTGACCACCTCGGCGCCGGCTATGCGCGCGAGCGCTTCGATCTGCTCGCCGACCGTGACGGCCACGCCGGGCATGGTGAGATTGCGCCGCAGCCCGACCTTATCGCCATCGATTTCGGCCGCATGGATCAGGAAATTCACCGCCGATCGCGGGCTGGCATGCGTGTGCAGCACCGAGCGCGGCACCGGCAGGATCGCCTCCTGGCCGCTGAGCGGCTCGCGGATAATCCCTGAGAAGAAGCTCGACGCCGCCTTGTTCGGCCTGCCCGGCCGCACGCAGATGGTGGGCAGCCGGATGCCGATGCCGTCGAAGACTCCGCGCCGCGAGTAGTCGGCAAGCAGCGCCTCACTGATCAGCTTCTGCGTGCCGTAGGAGGTGAGCGGCGTCGGATGGAACTCGTCCGGGATGACATCCGGGAACGGCGCGCCGAACACCGCGATCGACGAGGTGAAGACAAGGCGCGGCGCGAAGCCCGCCACCCGCACCGCGTCGAACAAAGCGCGCGTGCCGTCGAGATTGACGCGGTAGCCGAGGTCGAAATTGGCCTCCGCCTCGCCGGAAACGATGCCGGCGAGATGGAAGATCACGTCCGGGCGGGAAGCAACGAGCTTGGCCGTCGCGCCGGGCGTGGAAAGATCGCCGGCGTGGATCGAGAGATCGACTCCCGCGAGCGTCGGTGCCTGCGGCGGCACGATATCATGCAGATCGAGCGCGGTTATTCTGCGCCCGCGCAGCACACCGTCCTTGGCCAGCCTTGCGATCAGCTTGCGGCCAACCATTCCTGCCGCGCCGGTGATCAGAATTCTCATTTCAGCGACCTCTCTTGCGCTGGCTGCGTCCGCGCAGCCAGAAGACGACGAACAGCGCCACAATGAACATTGCTGCGACGATTGCCGCAAGCACCGTCGAAACGCTGCCGGCAGCCAGCATTATTGTAGGCAGGAAATAGGCGGCGAGCCCGAACAGGAGCAGTATGCAGGCCGCGGCGATCGCCGCGTTGCGCGTCTCGCGATCCATCAGGCGCCGTCCCTCGAGCCGAAGCTCATCACCGGCTCAGTGATAGTGGCGGCGATCGCGAGGCGCATCATGCGCATGGTCGTGATCATGGTGATGATCGTGCGTGTCATGGCTGTCGGCGCATAGGCCGAATTCGGGCTCCACCGTTGCATGATCGATCCCGTGCTTCGCCGCAAGCCGCTTCTTGATGGCGCTCACCGCAGCATGTGGATCGACGCCGTCATTCAGGCAGGCATGCAGCGTCGCCATGTTGCTGGTGCCGTCGAGCGACCAGACATGCATGTGATGCACCTCCCGCACGCCCTTGACCGCGGCTTCCAGATCCTTGGCGATGAGATCGCGATCGAGGCTTGCCGGCACGCCTTCGAGCAGCACATGGGCGGCCTCGCGCATCAGCGACCACGCCGTCGACAGGATCAGCAGCGCCACCAGCACGGAGAGGATCGGATCGATCGGCGTCCAGCCGGTGGCGAGAATGATGAGGGCCGCAGCGATTGCCGCGGCCGAGCCAAGCAGGTCGCCCAGCACATGCAGTATGGCGCCGCGCATGTTGAGGCTCTCGCGGTCGCCGCCATGCAGCACGAAGAAGGAGGCGACGTTGACCAGCAGGCCGGCGACCGCCACCACCAGCATCGGCCCGCCCAGCACCGGCGCCGGGTGCATCAGCCGCCCCCAGGCCTCGTAGACGATCCACAGCGCGATGACGAAGATGGCGATGCCGTTGGTGTAGGCGACCAGCGTCTTCACGCGAGCGAAGCCGTAGGTGAGACGCCCGGTGGCCGGACGTCCGGTGAGATGGAAGGCATACCAGGCGAGGCCGAGCGCGATCGCGTCCGCCAGCATATGGCCAGCATCCGCAAGCAGCGCCAGCGAGCCGGTGAGCAAGCCGCCGAGCGCCTCCGCGATCATGAAGCCGGCTGTCAGGCAGCCCGCGACGAGAACGCGCTTCTTGTCGGTCGACCCGTGCACGTGATCGGCGCCGTGGCTGTGGGCGTGTGAGCCGTGATCATGCGCCATCGCGCAACTCCTGCTACGCGCCGGACTCGGCGCGGAAATCCTCGAGCCGTCGCTTTTGGCGGCCCTCGCCATCGAAATTCGCCGGATCGAGCCAGGCCTCATAGGCCTTGCGCAGCGCCGGCCACTCCTTGTCGATGATCGAATACCACGCCGTATCGCGGTTTTCGCCCTTCACCACAAGATGCTGGCGGAAAATGCCTTCGAACTTGAAGCCGAAACGTTCCGCCGCACGTTTCGACGGCTCGTTGCGGTTGTTGCATTTCCATTCGTAGCGGCGATAGCCGAGCTCGTCGAAGGCATATTTGGTAAACAGGAACTGTGCTTCCGTCGCCTGCGGCCTGCGCGAGATCAGCGGCCCCCAATAGATGTTGCCGATCTCGATGACGCCGTTGGCGGCATCAATGCGCATCAGCGTCTGACGTCCGGCGACCTTGCCGCTCGCCTTGTCGATGACGGCGAAGAACAACGGATCCTCGCTCGCCTCGACTTTGTCCAGCCATGGCTGGAAGGCGGCGCGGTTCTCGGGCGGATAGTCCGGCAGCCAGGCGAAGCGGCCTCCGGCATCCGACACCGACGACGCTTCATAGAGCCCGTCGCCGTGCTTTGACGCGCTCAGCGGTTCGAGCCGGACATAGCAACCTTCCAGCGCCTTGCGTTCGGGGCGCGGGCGTGCCTGCCAATTCTTCAGATTTTCCGACACCGACCGCTCCAATCCGTTTGACTTTTCCTGGCGCACGCTCACAAAAACGCTCGCCCACAGAAAGAACCACAGGGACGGGAAAAATGCTCCACACCATCGCGGCCTTCGATCGTCTCGGCGAGGAAAATGCCTTTGCGGTGCTCGCGCGGGCAACGGCGCTTGCCCATCAGGGCCGCGATATCATCAACCTCGGCATCGGCCAGCCCGACTTCAAGACGCCGCAGCATATCGTCGAGGCGGCGATCAAGGCGCTGCGCGACGGCCACCACGGCTACACGCCGGCCAACGGCCTGCTAGCCACGCGCGAGGCGGTCGTGCGCCGAACGCTGACCACCACTGGGGTCGAAGTATCACCCGAGAGCGTGATGATCCTGCCCGGCGGCAAGCCGACCATGTTCGCCGCGATCCTGATGTTCGGCGAGCCGGGGGCGGAGATTCTTTATCCCGATCCCGGCTTTCCGATTTATCGCTCGATGATCGAGTTCACGGGTGCGGCTCCAATCCCGGTGCCGATCCGCGAGGAGAACGGCTTTGCCTTCTCGGCGGAAGAGACGCTGGCGCTGATCACGCCGAAGACGAGGCTGCTGATCCTAAACTCGCCCGCCAATCCGACCGGCGGCGTGACCGCGCGGGACGAGATCGCCAAACTCGTGAAGGGGTTGGAGAAGCACCCTGAGGTCGCGATCCTCTCCGACGAAATCTACGATGTCATGACCTATGACGGCGAGACCCACTGCTCGCTGCTCAATTTTCCAGAACTCCGCGACAGGCTGATCGTGCTCAACGGCTGGTCCAAGACCTGGGCGATGACCGGCTGGCGCATGGGCTGGTCGATCTGGCCAAACGGCGAAAAGGGGGCCTATCTCTACGACAAGGTGCGCAAGCTGGCGGTCAACTGCTGGTCCTGCGTCAACGCGCCGAGCCAGTATGCCGGCATCGCCGCGATAGACGGCCCGCAGGACGATGTCGAAAAGATGATGCTCGCCTTCGACAACCGCAGGAAGATCGTGGTCGAAGGGCTGAACGCGCTCCCCGGCATTTCCTGCATCACGCCGAAGGGCGCCTTCTACGCCTTCCCCAATGTTTCGAAGACCGGCTGGAAGGCCAAGAAGCTTGCCTCGGCGCTGTTGGAGGATGCCGGCGTCGCGCTGATCGGCGGCCCCGATTTCGGCGTGCTCGGCGAAGGCTATGTCCGGCTTTCCTACGCCAATTCCGAGGAGAACATATTACGAGCGCTGGAGCGGATCGAAGTGTTCTTGACGAAATAGAAGCCTCAGCCCCCTCACCCGCGGCCGACGAACGGCATCTTCGTCGCCATCACCGTCATGAACAGCACATTGGCGTCGAGCGGCAAGCTCGCCATGTGAAGCACCGCGTCGGCGACGCGCTGGACATCCATCACCGCTTCGGCGGCGATGGAGCCGTTGGCCTGCGGCACGCCGACGGTCATCGCCTGCGCCATCTCGGTCAATGCGTTGCCAATGTCGATCTGGCCGCAGGCAATGTCATAGGGCCGGCCGTCGAGCGCCAGGGTCTTGGTCAGGCCGGTGATGGCATGCTTGGTCGCCGTGTAGGGCGCTGAGCCCGGCCGCGGGGCATAGGCCGACACCGAGCCATTGTTGATGATGCGCCCACCCATCGGCTTTTGCCGGCGCATGACGCCGAAGGCGGCACGGGCGCATAGGAACGAGCCGGTCAGGTTGACGCCGACGACATCGTTCCAGACCTCGACCGGGATCTCGTCGATCAGCGTCGACTTGTAGCCCATGCCGGCATTGTTGAAGAGCAGGTCGACGCGCCCGAACGCCTCCACCACTGTCTCGAACATGTCGTCGACTTCGCCGGCCTTGCTGATGTCGCATGCAACGGCAAGCGCCCTGGCGCTGGTCTTCCCGGCCTCGGCGATCGCCTCCTCGAGCAGCGTCTTGCGGCGGCCGCAGAACACGGTGTTCCAGCCTGCCTTGAGCAGCGTGGTGGCGACGCTCTTGCCGATGCCGGTGCCGGCGCCGGTTACGATGGCTGTTTTCTCTGTCATGGCGGTCATCGTCCTCGCTCCCCGTCACTGCTGGAAGAAGACGTGGCATCGCAAATGACAGAGGGCGTGGCAAGCGGCTATTGTCGGCAAGAAAGCGGAGCCGACAAAAAGGGCGGTCATTGGCGACCGCCCCTCATCTGAACCGCGCTTGGGAGGAGGATAAGCCGGTCCGACTGGTTAGAATGATGCGCTTGCTGGGTTAACGAAAGATTAACGGCCAGCAGCACGTCCCATGCCCGTTTACCAACCGGCAATTTGCTGGCGCGGATCGGGCGCGGTTCAAGCCGGCGCCTTCGCCGCCGAGACCGTCGCCTCGACATGGTCGACCAGCGCGTCCGGCAGGCCGAGGCGGCCGGCTAGCAGGTCGAGATAGCCGCGCTCCGTGCGGGTGTCGGGATCGATGGTAAGGCGCGAGGCGGTGTAGAGCTCAACCTTCTGCGCATCGGTCTTGGCGCCGGTGATCAGGACGTCGAGATCGAGCGGGCGTTCAAGCTCATCCAGCAGAAATTTTTCCGCTTCGGCACCGATGCCGGCGAGCTTGAGCTTGTCGGCGATTTTCTGCCGCTCCTCGTCATCGACGTGACCGTCCGCCTTGGCTGCGGAGATCATCGCCCGCACCAGGGTCAGCGTGAATTCGGCCTCGCCCTGCGGCGCCTGCGAGGGATGGAAGGCGGTGTCCTTGGGCGGCGGCAGCAACTCGGGCTCGCCGGCCACGGGTTCTTGTGCCGGCACATTGCCGGCCTTGTAGTTCTGGTAGGCCTTGTAGGCGAGGCCGCCAATGGCTGCCAGGCCGCCGAGCTTCATGGCAGCGCCCGTCACCTGTCGACCGGGGCCGGTGCCGAGCAGCACCGCCGCCAGCGCGCCGGCGGCGAGCGGATTGTCCTTCGCCATCTGCACCGCCTGCCCCGCCTTGTCGCGAACGGTCGATCCCGTGCCGGGAATTTGCGAGCCGAAAAGGTCGTCGAGCAGCTTCTTGGGGTCGAGCATCAATGCCTCCAGAATTGGCCCGGCCGAATGCGCCCGGGCGGGGTTTCGGATCGGCAAGACGTAGGCCCCGCGCATTGACATTACAATGAACGGGCGGATGATTTGACGAAACCTGGGCTGCTCAGCTTCCGATGTGGCGCTTGGCGCCCCGCGCATGCGCGAGTTCCACCTGGCGATGGCGCTCGGCGTAGCGCGCGCGGTCCTCGTCCGAGCGCGCTTCGAAGCAATGCGGGCATGAGACGCCGACCGTATATTTCGGCGAGAGCCGGTCCTCGACGGTGAGCGGATGGCGGCAGGCGCGGCAGAGTTCGGCTTCGCCCTCGGCCAGGCCATGCGACACCGATACCCGCTCGTCGAAGACGAAGCATTCGCCCTGCCACAGGCTCTCTTCGGCCGGCACCTCTTCGAGATATTTCAGGATGCCGCCCTTAAGGTGGAAGACCTGCCTGAAGCCCAGCGACTTCACGTAAGCGGTCGCCTTCTCGCAGCGAATGCCGCCGGTGCAGAACATCGCCACCTTGCGGCCTTCGAGCTTGTCGCGGTGCTCTTCGACCCAGCCCGGGAACTCGCGAAAGCTGGCGGTCTTGGGATCGACCGCGCCCTTGAAGGTGCCGATCGAAACCTCGTAGGCGTTGCGCGTGTCGATGACCAACGTGTCGGCGTCCGAGATCAGCGCGTTCCAATCGGCCGGCGCGACATAGGTGCCGGCGCTGCTCGCCGGATCGAGATCGTCGACGCCCATCGTGACGATCTCGCGCTTCAGCCGCACCTTCATGCGGTGGAACGGCATCTCGGCGGCGGTGCTGTATTTCACTTCCAGGCCGGCAAGCGCTTCGATCGCCTCCAGGTGATCGATAAGCTCGGCGATCGCTGCCTCGCTGCCGGCGACCGTGCCGTTGATGCCCTCATGCGCCAAAAGCAGCGTGCCCTTGATGCCGCGTCCGCAGCAGAAGGCGGCAAGCGGCGCGCGCAGCGCTTGGTAATTGTCGAGCCGCGCAAACTTGTAGAGCGCGGCAACGCGGACCGGCTGAATTTCCTTGGTTGTCATGCCCATGCCACTAGACCGTGCTGAAAGCCGTTTCAAGGCGGAGCGGACGGGCCGCGTGACATTGCGACACGCCCGCCTTCGTGGACTCGGAATACCCCTTCTGCTAATCGGTTGAAATCGATCGAAACGGAGAGACAAGCCAATGACCAGCAGGACCGAAAAGCTTCTGTCGCTCCTCAACGGCCAGCCGGTCATCCCGGTGCTCAAGATCGCCAATGTCGCCGACGCCGTGCCGCTCGCCCGCGCTCTGTCGCGCGGCGGCTTGAGGGCGATCGAGATCACGCTGCGCACCGCCGATGCGCTGGAAGCGATCCGCCGCGTCGCGGCCGAAGTCGAGGATGCGGTTGTCGGTGCCGGCACCATTCTCGATGCCAAGCAGTTCGACGAGGCGGCACGCGCCGGCTCGAAATTCATCGTCAGCCCCGGCATTACGAGCCAGCTTCTCGACGCGGCCAAGGACAGCCCCGTGCCGCTGCTGCCCGGCGCCATCACCCCCGGGGAGATCATGGCCGCGCGCGAAGCCGGCCTGCGCTTCCTGAAATTCTTCCCGGCCGAACAGTCGGGCGGCATCGCATCGCTGAAGGCCTTCGCCTCGCCGCTCGCCGACGTGAAATTCTGCCCGACCGGCGGCATAACGGCCAAGAACGCCGCCGACTATCTGAGCCTCCCCAACGTCATCTGCGTCGGCGGCTCGTGGGTGGCGCCCGACGAATTCATCAAGGCCGGCAAATGGGATGAGATCGAAGCCCTGGCGCGCGAGGCGAGCAAGCTCGCCTAACGCAATTCCAGGAAGAGTGGGCACCGGTTCTTCCGTGCGGATCGTGTAAAGAACAACCTGGAGCGGTTCAGCGGTCTATCAAACGCTGAACCGCTCCAGCGCTGGACATGCGGTCAGTGGCAGACCTTGACCTTCTCGACGACCTTGCGGTGGTGAACCCAATGGGTGACCACCTTGGTTCTGCAGTGATGCTTGCCGGTCTTGACGATAACGGTTTCGGCCTGCGTTGGAGCCACGGCAGCCGATGCCGCGGCCAGAGCGAGAACTGACGCCAATAGAATCTTCTTCATGAATATCCCCAGTTTGGAACGAACGCATCCTAACCCTAAAAAGCGCGGCCCGTTCCGGTCTCACGAGAAGTTTAAGCGTGCGTGATGGCATGCCGGTGCGGGCCGAAAACCAGCCGCCGGCTGGTTCCCGCTCATGGATTCGAACCACGATTCACGCCTTCAAAGGGCGCTGTCCTACCGTTAGACGAAGCGGGAAAAGGGCACGCGGGAAACCCGCGCCGTTCAAACTATGCTGCCGTGATAAAAAGCAAAAGCCGCGCTGTTGTTCAACGCGGCTGTTGCGGCACTGGCAGGCTCGTTATTTCGTCTGGAAGCGGGCGACCGAAAGGAACTTCACCGCGTTGCCGGTGAACCGGCTGGCGTCCGGCAATTGCGCATCCGTCTGGAAGCCGGCCGTGTAGACCTCGCTCGGCGGCGTGTGCACGATATTGTAGGCATAGCGCGGTGCCGTGGTCGGATCGGAAACGGTGGCGATGTTGTCGCCGCTGCCCAGCGCCCAGCGCGCTGCCTGCGGCGGCGTTGCCACCACCATTGCCTTCGGGCCGGGCTTCAGGTCGTTGGCGGACGCCCTGGCCTCCTTGCGCGTCGTCTTCACGCCGGCGCCGATCGCCTGCGCCGGATCGGTGCCGGCGGGGCGTGCGGCAATGGCTTGACGCGGCGAAGCTGCATCGAGACCCGACGGATCGTTGAATGCCGAGCGTGGCTCCGGTGCAGTCAGCGAAGCGACTTCGTATTCGGCCCCACTCGAGCCGGCCACGGTGGTCGCGCTGGCCTGCTCGAGCACCGCTTTGATCTCATCCGGCTTGCCCGTGTCGGGCCGCGCGGTCGGCAGCACCGAGAAGGCATCGGTCGCGCTCTTGTCCTGCGAGGCGGTTTCCGCCAGCGCCAGAAGCACGCCCTTGTCCTTGGGCGCAAGTTCCCTCGGCAGATCGGGCCGCCTCGTCGGCAGCGGAACATTGTTGAACGCCCCCTGCGCGGGATCGGCTGCGGCCTGCGCCGCGCCGGCGGCCATGCCGAACGGTACGTTGGCCGGAGCATGCGCCGTCGCCACCGCCTGCTCAGCCGTGGCCGAGGCGTCCGCCACGGCGAACGGCACGTTTTCAGCCGTCTGCTGGCCGACATCGGCCTTGGGCCTCGGCGCGAAGGCGGGCAGAGGAACCTCCTTCGGCGGCAGCGCGGCAATGATGGTTTCGGGCGTGTCCTGCTGCGGTTGCGAATCGTCCGAGCTGTCATCGGCGATCTGCGGGATGTTGGCGCGCTTGGCATTCTGCGGCGAGACGATCGCGATGCCCGGCAGGCTGCCGCTGTTGCCGCTGTTGGCGGCCGCCACCTGCTTCACAGCTTTCGGCTGGGGTGCGGGTTGGGCGCTCGCGACATCGGCGCTGTCGTCGGCCTCGTCGTCGCCGCCGCCGAACCAGGCCGCAAACAGTCCGCCGGACCGCTTGGTCGAGCCGCCGGCGCTGGCCAGCTCGATATTGGGGGTGCCGGCGCCCTTGCGCGCCTTGTAGGCGGCCAGAGCCTGCTCATAGCCAGGCAGCGGCCGGCCGTCGCTCGGCACGTGCAGCGTCTTGCCGTTCGGGAACAGGCTGACCAGTTCCTGACGGCTGATACCCGGCCAGTGGCGGACATTGCCGACATCCATGTGGACGAACGGAGAACCGGAATTCGGATAGTAGCCGACGCCGCCGCCCTGCATCTTGAGGCCGATGTTGCGCAGCTTCTTCAGCGGCACGCCGGGGATGTAGAAGTCCATCGCCTTGCCAAGCATGTGCTGGCTTTTCTCGGCGACACCGCGGCTGCGGCTGCGCAGCATCGAATTGGTAGATGGCGAGCGATAGCCGCAGACGACCTGGATGTAGTCGGTCGCTCCGCTCTGCCGGTAGGCCTCCCACACCAGATCGAGCAGCCGCGGATCCATCTTGGTCGGCTCGTTGCGGCGCCAGTCGCGCAGGATGATGTTGATCTTGCGCAGGCCTTCGGGAACGTAGCGGCCGTTACGCTTGTAGACGATCTCGGCCTTTTCGTGCGTGTGCAGGTGATAGAGCTTCAGCGAACGGACTTCGGCTTTCGCGCCGGAGGCGGCTGCCGAAAGGAACCCTACGGCCAAAATCACAAACGTCAGCCACCGTGGCCAGACGCTCATGTGAAAATGCCGCCCGTTCGTGTGTCGTTCGACTTGGTTCAAATCAAAAGGCCTTGCAGGCTGCCGTTTGTCCCCGGATTTGCCCAAACGGATGCGTGGTTCTCACATCCGAATATCGATCCTAATGGTTAATCATCGCTTATTGGAGCCGAAATGCGGTAACACCGTGGCGATATCCCGTCAAAAATGATGCACCACGTTTCGTGGTAAATCGCTGGTTTAGATCGAGAATTCGGCTTTGGCCCAAACACAATCTGTTACCGATTGCGTTAAATGCGTGATCGCGAACACGCAAGCGACTGAAAAAGCGCCTTCAGAAACGAAAAAGCGACGATTTAAGTCGGAATATAAACCGGTAGGCTGGGCTGGGCTTGCGTCTCAAGAGGCAAGTCGATCAAGCCGACCCGCTTCGGGGTCAATGCCATATTCCTTCAACTTGCGGTAGAGCGTAGAGCGCCCGATGCCGAGGCGGCGCGCCACCTCGCTCATCTGGCCGTTATAGTGGTCGATCGCAAGCTTGATCATCTCGAACTCGACATCGGCCAGCGCCCGCACATTGCCGCGCTCGTCCAAGGCCCTCAGCGTGCCGAATCGCGGCTGCAGCCGCGCCCGCGCCTCGGCCTCGTGCGAACCTGCCGCCGCTCCATTGGAGACGGCCTGATCGCCCGGCTGCGGCTCGTCCGCGACCGGTGCCACGGCAGTCGCAGGCTCGGCATCGAGCTTCACCGTGCCTTCGACCTGCGCGCGGATCTGTGGGAATTCCTCTTCGGTCAGCAATTCGCCTTCGGCGAGCACCGACGCCCTGAACACCGCATTTTCCAGCTGGCGGATGTTGCCCGGCCAATCGTAGGCCTGCAGCATCGCCAGCGCTTTGGCCGATATGCCGGTGAGACGATGACGCGGATCGGCCGGCGCCACCTTCTCCATGAAATGCCTGACCAGATGGGGGATGTCCTCGCGCCGGTCGCGCAGCGGCGGCACGAAGATCGGATAGACGTTCAGGCGATAAAATAGGTCCTCGCGGAATTTGCCGTCCTTGACCTGCTGCAAAAGATTCCGATGCGTCGCCGAGATCAGCCGGATGTCGACCTTGACGGTCGAACGGCCGCCGACCGGGTCGACCTCGCCCTCCTGCACGGCGCGCAGCAGCTTGACCTGGACGTCGAGCGGCAGGTCGCCGATCTCGTCCAGGAACAGCGTGCCCGAATGCGCCTCGACGAATTTGCCGGTGTGCTTGTCCGTGGCGCCGGTGAAGGAACCCTTCTCATGGCCGAACAGGATCGATTCCACCAGATTGTCGGGGATGGCGCCGCAATTGACGGTGACGAAGGGTTTCGAGCGGCGGTCGCCGCTGCCCTGGATGGCGCGCGCCACCAACTCCTTGCCCACGCCCGATTCACCCTCGATCAGGATCGGAATGTTGGAGGCCGCCGCCTTCTGGCCGAGCCGGATCACCCGGTCCATCGCCGGGCTGCGGGTGATCAGATCCTTGAAGGTGAGATGGCCGCCGCGACGCCGCGACGTGCGCTTCACCTCGTCCTCGACCGCTTCGACCTTCAAAGCATTGGAAATCGAGGTCTGCAGCCGGTCGGGCGAGGCCGGCTTGACGACGAAATCGAAAGCGCCGTGGCGCATGGCCGAGACAACGGTTTCGATGCCGCCCTGCGCGGTCTGCACGATGACCGGGAGATTGATGGCGCGCTCGCGCATCGCCTTCAGCACGCCGATGCCGTCGAGACCGGGCATGACCAGGTCGAGGATGACGACCGACACATCGCGCGCCTTCGGTCCGTCCAGCACATCCAGGCCAGCCTCGCCGCCGTCGGTGACGATGGCGCTGTGGCCGAATTTCGTCACCGCCGCCTCGAGCAGCCTGCGCTGCACGGGATCGTCATCGACTATGAGTACGGAACCTGTCATGACTCTTTGAATTATCCGCCCGATAAATCCCCATGGATCATCTTGGCACAGGGTTCTAAATAAGGTTTCAAAAAACCCGGTGAACGAATTCCTTAGGATTTGACCGGCTTCTCCTTTCCCGTTGATTCGAAGAAGGTATTGTCGATGCGCATGATGTTTGGTCAGCGGCTTGCGGCGACGGCATCTGGCCAGGCCGCGGCGGAGCTCGGCGATCTGCCGGAGTGGAATCTCGCCGATCTCTATTCCGGCATGGAAGCGCCGGAGCTGAAGCGTGACATCGCCCGGGCGGCAAGCGACGCCATTGCCTTCGAGGTCCGTTGGAAGGGCACGTTGGCCGCCGAAGCCGAGCGTGGCGCCGCCGGCCGGCTCGGCGAGGCGCTGAAGGCCTACGAGGCGCTGGAGGAACTGATCGGCCGCATCGTCTCCTATGCCGGGCTTGTCTATGCCGGCAACACCGCCGATCCGCAGCGCGCCAAGCTCTATGGCGACATTCAGGAGAAGATGACGGATGCCAGCGCGCATCTTTTGTTCTTCGCGCTGGAGCTCAACCTGATCGACGACGCGGTGATCGAAGCAGCACTCGCGGCCGACCTGGCCTTCGCCCACTATCGCCCATGGGTGCTCGATCTCAGGAAGGACAAGCCGTACCAGCTTGAGGATCGGGTCGAGCAGTTGTTCCACGAGAAGTCGGTCACCGGACGCGGCGCCTGGAACCGCCTGTTCGACGAGACGATGACCGACCTGCGCTTCGACGTCGACGGCGAGGAGCTGACGCTGGAGCCGGCGCTGAACCGACTGCAGGACGCGGATGGCGAAGTGCGCCGCCGCGCCTCGGAGGCGCTCGCCGCGACCTTCCGCAAGAACCTGCGCACCTTCACGCTCATCACCAACACGCTGGCCAAGGACAAGGAAATTTCCGACCGCTGGCGCGGCTTCGAGGACATCGCCGATTCACGCCATCTCGCCAACCGCGTCGAACGCGGCGTGGTCGATGCTTTGGCCGCGGCCGTGCGCGAAGCCTATCCGCGCCTTTCGCACCGCTACTATCAGATGAAGGCGCGCTGGCTCGGCATGGACGTCATGAACCACTGGGACCGCAACGCGCCGCTACCCGAGACCCCGCAGTCGGTGATCCGGTGGGACGACGCCAGGGACACGGTGCTGTCAGCCTATCAGCGTTTCTCGCCGAAGATGGCGGAAATCGCGCGGACATTCTTCGATCGCAAATGGATCGATGCGCCGGTCAGGCCGGGCAAATCGCCCGGCGCCTTCGCCCACCCGACTGTGCCATCGGCGCATCCCTACGTGCTCCTCAACTACATGGGCAAGCCGCGCGATGTGATGACGCTGGCGCATGAGCTGGGTCACGGCGTTCACCAGGTGCTGGCCGCCGACCAGGGCGCGCTGATGGCGTCCACCCCGCTGACGCTGGCCGAGACGGCCTCCGTCTTCGGAGAGATGCTGACCTTCCGCTCGCTGCTCGACCAGACCTCCGACAAGCGCGAGCGCAAGGCCATGCTCGCCCAGAAGGTCGAGGACATGATCAATACTGTCGTGCGCCAGATCGCCTTCTACGAGTTCGAGCGCAAGGTGCATGCCGAGCGCCGCAACGGCGAGCTGACCTCGGACAGGCTGGGCCAGTTCTGGCTTGAGGTGCAGGCTGAAAGCCTGGGGCCGGCGATCAAGTTGCGCGATGGCTACGAGGTCTTCTGGACTTATATCCCGCACTTCATCCACTCGCCCTTCTACGTCTACGCCTATGCCTTCGGCGACTGCCTGGTCAACTCGCTCTACGCCGTCTACCAGAACGCCGAGCGCGGCTTTCAGGAGAAGTATTTCGAGATGCTGCGCGCCGGCGGCACCAAGCATCATTCGGAACTGCTGGCGCCCTTCGGCCTCGACGCCACGGATCCGGCCTTCTGGCAGATCGGCCTGGGTGTGATCGGCGCGCTGATCGACGAGCTGGAGGCGCTCGATAAATGACAGGTATTCGGGCCGGCAGCAATAACCGGAACAATTTGGCCGGAACGCATATTTGTGCTGTTCTTCAGTAACTCTGCACCGCACTTTTCAATTAGCTTTGCGCAGGCCATGTGCTAGCGTCAGGCCCAAGCTCAGCCGGAGGCGACAGCAGGGCCAGAGGGGCCTTGGCGTTGCTTCAGCGAGAGCGATAGCGGCCGTCGGGCCGCAGCCGGAGGAGAGCCAGCCGCCAGCGATTGGAGGGGCGGTTCCGCCCCGCGCGGAACGATTGACGATCCTTGCGGCAAGGCCGCCATTGCGGTCGGCGCTGCCCGATCGGACTGGAGAGGGAAATGAGCACTTTCTTCTATATGCTCCTGGCGTTCGTTGTCGGTGTCCTGGTTGGCTGGTTCATCTGGGGCCGCCTGCGTGGAGAGCTCGACAGCCTGCGCGGCGAACTCGGTCGCGCCAAGAGCGAACGCGACCGGTTTAGCGCCGATACCTACCGCCTGAGCGGCGAGCTCGACGCATGCGGCCGCAGCCGCGCCGATCTCGAACGCAAGCTGCGCGAAGCGCCGACCTCTTCCGCCAAGGCGGGAACCGACAAAGCCTCCGCGCCGGCGCCTGCGGCGCTGATGTCGACCCCGACCCCAGCCAGATCCTCATCTGCAAGACCGTCAGCGGCAAAATCGGCTTCGACCAAATCCGCCGCGGCCAAGCCGGCAGCGGCAAAGACGGCCGCCGCGGCGCCAAAGAAGGCGCCGGCTCCGAAGAAAGCCGCCGCCCCGAAGGCGACCACCGGCAAGGCGGACAATCTGCGCCGCCTGATCGGCATCGGCCCGGTCAATGAAAAGCTGCTCAAGGCGCAGGGCGTCACGTCCTATGCCCAGATCGCCGCTTGGACCGATGCCGACGTCAAGCGCGTCGAGGAGGTGCTCAATTTCGACGGCCGCATCGCGCGCGAGAAATGGATCGAGCAGGCGAAACTGCTGGCCGCGGGCGACGAGGCCGAATTCGCTAGCCGATTCCCCACGGCGGCGACCTCGAACAACAACTGATCTCGCTGTGTCTTCCCAGCGCAGGCGGCGTCCATTGGGCGCCGTTTTTGCTTTGGACCAGATGCCTTTACGCCCTCCGACGCCGCTCTCTCGATTGCGCCTCGCCGCGCCCCCATATAGAGCGATCGACTTAATCGACCCATCCAAGGCTTATGTCCCTGCCCTCAGCAATATTCCGCAATGACGAGACCGGCCGCCAGCTCGTCTTTGACGGGCCGCTTGAGGTCATCACGGCGCGAACCGCGGACGAATTCACGCCGGCGCTGGAAGCGGCACAGGCCGCCTCCTACGCGGGCAAATGGCTGGCAGGCTATTTCTCCTATGAGGCAGGCTACCTGCTGGAGCCGAAACTGGTGCCGTTGCTGCCAGAGGGCCGCCGCGCGCCGCTGATCTGTCTCGGTGTCTTCGATGCGCCGCTCGAACAGGCTGTGCCGCGGAATGAAGGCCCCGCCAGCAACGGACCGATCTTCGACGCCCGCGCTTCCTGGTCCGCCGAGGACTACGCCGTCCGCTTCGCGCGCCTCCACCACCATATTCGCAAGGGCGACTGTTATCAGGGCAATCTGACCTTTCCGGTCCATGCGCAATGGTCGGGCGATCCGCTTGCCGCCTTCGAGGCGCTGACCGGGCGCCAGCCGGTGAAATACGGCGCGCTGATCTCGTTCGGCGATCCGATCGTGCTGTCGCGCTCGCCGGAACTCTTCTTCCAGATCGACGCCGACGGTATGATCGAGACGCACCCGATGAAGGGCACGGCGCCGCGCGGCGCCACCAAGGCCGAGGACGCGCGGCTGAAGGCGTTCCTGCGCAACGACGAGAAGAACCAGGCCGAGAACCGGATGATCGTCGATCTCCTGCGCAACGACATCTCGCTGATCAGCGAGGTCGGCACGCTGGAAGTGCCTGAGCTGTTCCGCATCGAGACCTACCCGACGGTGCACCAGATGGTGAGCCGGGTGCGGGCGAAGCTCCTGCCGGATATCGGTATTCGCCAAGTCTTCGCAGCACTCTTTCCTTGCGGCTCGATCACCGGCGCGCCGAAGATCCGCGCCATGGAGATCCTCCACGATTTGGAGGTCGTGCCGCGCGACGTCTATTGCGGCGCCATCGGCTGGGTCGCGCCCGGCGGCACGATGCGGTTCTCGGTGGCGATCCGCACCATCTCGCTCTTTGCCGACGGCGAGGCTGTCTACAATGTCGGCGGCGGCGTCGTCTTCGATTCCACCGCCGAGGAGGAGTACCGGGAGTGTCTTCTGAAAGCGCGCTTCGCGACGGGAACCGTGCCGACTTCGAGCTGATCGAGACCCTGCGCTGGGAGCCTGGCTCGGGCTTCCTGCGCTTCGAGCGCCATCTTGCGCGGCTTTATGCCTCGGCCGCGGAACTCGGCTTTGCCTGCGATCCGCATCGGATCGGCGAGGTGCTGAAGAACGCGATCGGCGGGCAGCGGATCGCTTTGCGCACCCGGCTTGCGCTGCAGCGCAACGGCGAGGCGACAGTCGCCGCGCAGCCCTTTGAGCAGCTTCCCGCGGGCAGGGCATGGCGTCTGCAGCTGGCGCGGGTCCGGCTCGATTCCGGTAACTTGTTGCTGCGTCACAAGACCAGCCGCCGCGACACCTACCAACAGGCGCGGGCCGAATACCTCGCCACCCGCGCCGACGAAGTGCTGCTCGCCAACGAGCGCGGAGAACTCTGCGAAGGCACGATCACCAATCTGTTCGCCGATTTCGGCGGCGGGGTGCTGGTGACGCCCCGGCTTGATTGCGGCCTGCTGCCTGGAGTATTGCGCGGCGAGCTTCTGGACGAAGGCCGCGCCGCGGAAGCGATCTACACCTTCGACGATCTGAAGTCGGCGCAGGCGATCTTCGTCGGCAACTCACTGCGCGGATTGATCCCGGCGCAACTCGGCTGATTGAGGCTGGGAGACATCAACTGGATAGCACCAGGCACGCATGACCATTCGCCAACCGACCCATACGCCCTATGACGGGTCCTCAAAGCTCTTCACCATCGGCCTGAAGCCGCTCGAGCTCAACCGCTGGATCGAGGTCGATCATTTGCTTCTGCCCCATCTCGCCGAGAAGCGGCGGCTTTACGCGGAGATCCCGGAAAAGATTTTTGTCGAGGAGGAAGAGACTCGCGATGCACAGCAAGAAGTGTTCGACCTTCTCGCCGGCTATCTTCCGGCAAAACATCCCGAGACCCACCGAGGTGCCGGCTCGGATGTCGAGGTCGTGGGCCTCGAAAGCGCGAGCAACGCGCTGCCGCCCGAATTGAACAAGGCGCCGCTCGCCCACGCGTCCCTGCTGGTGCAGGAAGACCTGATTATCATGCGCCGCGGCGATAACGGCTGGCGGCTCGCCGCCGGCTCGCTCTGCTTTCCGTCATCCTGGTCGCTCCAGGAGAAATTCGGCAAGCCGCTGCAACAGATCCACGCGCCCGTGCCCGGCTTCGGCCCCGGCACGCGGCCTGCCGACCTCATCAACCGCATGTTCGACGGCCTGCAGGGCCAACCGGTCGAGCGCTTCAACTGGTCGATCCAGGCGGGCGACGCGCTCTATCATCCGCTTTCCAACGGGGAGCGCATCGACCGTGCCACGAACCGTCCGACGCGTTTTTCGGATGGTGACATCAACGCCCATGCCTTCATTCGCGTCGAGCGTCAGACCTTGCGCAAGCTGCCGGTGTCGCGCGACATCCTTTTCACCATTCGCATCCATCTCGACCCGCTGGCGGTGCTTGCCCGTCACCCCGACAAGGTCGCGCTTGCGGCCTCCTTCGCCGACCAGCTGAATGCTCTCGATCAGGCGCAGCTCGACTACAAGGGTTTGAGCGCGGACCGCGACCGGCTGGTTTCGTACCTCGCCGGCATGGCCATGGTGGCTTAACCAAACCGCCAGGCCGGTTTGGCCGTCGGTTGGCGGTTTTCGCTGGTTTGTGGCAATGATCTGTGATGTAGGGCTACCGGCGAAAAATGCCGGACTTTCCCATGTTTGAAGGAGTATACGAAAAAATGGCGAATGAGAACTGGCCCGTTTACGGTGAAATCACCGGCCCTGTCGTGATGATCGGCTTCGGCTCGATCGGACGGGGAACGCTGCCGCTGATCGAACGCCATTTCAAGTTCGACAAGTCGCGCATGGTGGTCATCGACCCGCGCGACAGCGACCGCATGCTGCTCGACGAGCGCGGCATCGCCTTCGTTCAGGACGCGGTGACCAGGAAGAACTACAAGAAGCTTTTGACCCCGCTTCTCACCAATGGCAGCGGTCAGGGCATGTGCGTCAACCTGTCGGTCGACACCTCCTCGCTCGAGTTGATGAAGCTCTGCCGCAAGCTCGGCGTGCTCTATATCGATACGGTGGTCGAGCCGTGGCTCGGCTTCTATTTCGACGACAAGGCCGACAATGCCTCGCGCACCAATTACGCGCTGCGCGAGAGCGTGCGCCAGGAGAAGGAGAAGGCTCCCGGCGGCACTACGGCGATCTCCTGCTGCGGCGCCAATCCTGGCATGGTCTCCTGGTTCGTCAAGCAGGCACTGGTCAACCTCGCCAACGATCTCGGGCTCGAGTTTGTGGTCCCGCCGGAGCACGACCGCGAGGGCTGGGCGAAGCTGATGAAGAAGGCCGGAGTCAAGGGCATCCACATCGCCGAGCGCGATACCCAGCGCACCAAGAAGCCGAAGCCGATGGACGTATTCTGGAACACCTGGTCGGTCGAGGGCTTCATCTCGGAAGGCCTGCAGCCGGCCGAGCTCGGCTGGGGCACGCATGAGACCTGGACGCCGAAGAACGGCAAGAAGCACAAGCACGGCTCGCAAGCGGCGATCTATCTGGAGCAGGCGGGCGCCAACACGCGCGTGCGCTCCTGGTGCCCGACGCCCGGCCCGCAATATGGCTTCCTGGTGACCCACAACGAGGCGATCTCGATCGCCGACTTCTTCACCGTGCGCGGCAAGAAGGGCAAGGTTCAGTATCGCCCGACCTGCCATTATGCCTATCACCCCTGCAACGATGCCGTGCTGTCGCTGCACGAGATGTTCGGCGCCGCCGGCAAGGCGCAACCGGTGCATCACGTGCTCGACGAGAACGAGCTGGTCGACGGCGTCGACGAGCTCGGCGTGCTGCTCTACGGCCATGCCAAGAACGCCTATTGGTACGGCTCACAGCTGTCGCTGGCCGAGGCGCGCAAGCTGGCGCCTTACCAGAACGCCACCGGCCTGCAGGTCACCTCGGCGGTGCTCGCCGGCATGGTCTGGGCGTTGGAAAATCCGATGGCCGGCATCGTGGAGGCCGACGAGATGGACTACCGGCGCTGCCTGGAAGTGCAGCTTCCCTATCTCGGGCCGGTCAGGGGCTACTACACCGACTGGACGCCGCTCGATAATCGCCCGGGGCTTTTCCCCGAGGATCTGGACAAGGACGATCCGTGGCAGTTCCGCAACATCCTGGTGCGATAGCAGCCAAGCCTACCCGCGTCTCCACCTTGCAATCGCCCGGAAATCGGGCGATTGAAGACGGGCGGCCTAGAGAAACGGGCGTTCCTTCGGACGCACAAAGTACTCTAGCACTTTGAATGCACGCATCGTGCTTTTCCGAAGATCGGAGATCGGTTTTCGGGCCGACGCGAGAGAAGAGGATTCTAAATGACCATTGCGCGCAAATTGCTTTCGGCAGGCGCCGCGGCAAGCCTTCTGGCCGCGGCCGCCTGCACCACCACCGGCCCTTCGGAGCCGATCGCAGCGGCGCCCAAGGGCGTCGAGGGCAACTGGATCGACGCCAAGGGCACCGGCCTCTCGACTTTCGCGGCCGGCAGCTTCACCACCGTCGCGACCGATACCGGCCAGAAGCTGTCCGAGGGCAGCTACACCATGACCGGCGCGACCTCGGTCGAGATCCACGGCACCTCGCTGATCCGCCAGACGCCGGTTAGCTTCAACTGCCTGATGGTCTCTACCAGCCAGCTCAACTGCACCAGCTCCAGTGGTCAGAATTTCGTGCTGACGCGCCGGGCCTGAGCTCAGGCAGAGATCGACTTTGTTGAGGATGGCGGCGCGAGCCGCCGTCCTTTTTTGTGCCGGCAAACCTCCTCCCGATTTCCGCTTGCATCGGCCAAAACGCGATGTGAACATGACCCGAAGCTGACTGTTACCTTCCAGCCAAGCGAGGGCTTCAAGCACTTCAAGTCAGCTCATCCGGGAGACGAGAATGAAGAAATTTGCCGCCATTGCCGCCCTTTCCGCATCAGCACTTGGCCTCTCGGCCGGAGCGTCTTTTGCCGACTACACGCTGAACATCCTGCATTTCAACGATTGGCATAGCCGCATCGAAGGCAACAACAAATACGAGTCGACCTGTTCAGCGGAGGAGGAGACCAAAGGCGAGTGCATTGGCGGCGCCGGCCGGCTGGTCACGGCGATCGCGCAGGAGCGCAAGAAGCTCGAAGGTCAGAACGTGCTGCTGCTCAATGCCGGCGACAGCTTGCAGGGATCGCTGTTCTACATCACCTACAAGGGAGCAGCGGAGGAGGAATTCCTCAATCAGCTCAAGCCCGACGCGGTGACGCTGGGCAATCATGAGTTCGACGATGGCGAAAGCGCGCTTGTGCCTTATCTCGACAAGGCGAAGTTCCCGGTGGTCAGCGCCAACGTCGTGCCCAACGACAAGTCCGGCGCCCACGGCAAGGTCAAGCCGTCCATCGTGGTCGAGGTCGGCGGCCAGAAGATCGGCATCGTCGGCGCCGTCACCAACGACACTCCGGAACTCGCCTCGCCCGGCCCCAACATTGCCATCGCGGACGACGTCAAGTCGATCACCGCCGAGGTCGAGAAACTGAAGGCGCAGGGCATCAACAAGATCATCGCCGTCACCCATATCGGCTACAACCGCGAGCGCGACGTCATCGCGAAAATCCCCGGCGTCGACGTGGTGGTCGGCGGCCACAGCCACACGCTTTTGTCGAACACCGATCCGAAGGCGGCAGGCCCCTACCCGACGATGGTCGACAACCCCGACGGCTACAAGGTGCCGGTGGTGCAGGCGGCGTCCTATTCGAAATATCTCGGCGAATTCAAGGTCGTGTTCGACGACAACGGCGCCGTCAAGTCGGCCAGCGGCGACCCGATCTTTCTCGACAAGTCGATCACGCCCGATCCGGCGGTGCTCGCCCGCATCAAGGAGCTTGGCGCGCCGATCGAGGCGCTGAAGAACAAGGAAGTGGCGGAGACCACCAAGCCGATCGATGGCAGTCGTGAAAGCTGCCGCACCCGCGAATGCGAAATGGGCAATCTCGTCTCCGACGCCGTCCTCGATCGGGTCAAGGGCCAGGGCGTCGAGATCGTCATCTCGAATGGCGGCGGACTGCGCGCCTCGATCGACCAGGGCACCGTGACCATGGGCGAAGTGCTGACGGTGCTGCCGTTCCAGAACACGCTGGCGACCTTCAAGATCTCCGGCAAGGACCTGGTCGCCGGTCTCGAAAGCGGCGTCAGCCAGGTCGAGGACGGCGCCGGCCGCTTCCCGCAGGTGGCCGGCTTGAAATATGCCTTCGACAAGTCGGTCGCGCCCAATGCCGGCCGCGTCAAATCGGTCGAGGTGATGGAGAACGGCGCCTGGGTGCCGATCAATCCGGACAAGCAGTATCTCGTCGCCACCAACAACTACGTCCGCCAGGGCGGCGACGGCTACAAGGTCTTCGCCGAAAAGGCCACGGACGCCTATGACTACGGCCCGGGCCTGGAGCAGGTGGTGGCCGACTATCTCGGCGCGCACCGCCCCTACACGCCGAAGCTCGACGGCCGCATCACCGAGATCGGCGCCACGACAGCGGCCGCGGAGCCGGCAAAACCTGCCGAGACCGCCACGACGCCGCCTGCCGCCCAACCCGCGAAGCCGGCCGAGACGGCGCCGGCGGCCACCGAGCCTGCCATGCCGGCTTTGCCGTCCAATTCCGGCGACATCGCCGGGACGCCGCCGGCCGTTCCGACCGAGACGGCACCGGCAACGTCGGAGACAGCAAAACCTGCCGAGACTGCGCCGGCGACCGCCGCCCCTGCGACCGAATCCGCCAAGCCGGCCGAAACAGCGCCCGCCGAGGCCAAGCCGGCCGCGACCGGTCCGGAGGCCAGCCCAGAGACCAGCCATGTGGTTGCCGCCGGCGACACCTATTGGGATCTGGCCAAGAAAAACTATGGCGACGGCAGCAAATGGAAGCTGATCTCCGAGGCCAACAAGGACTACAGGCCGCGCCGTCTGCCGCTCGGAGCAACGCTGACCATTCCGCCGGCCGCAAAGTAATCTTTCGCCGGAAGTTCATGGCGCCCGTCCGGGAGACCGGACGGGTGTTCCGTCTTCAGACGCAAACGCGGTAAGGTGCGTCCAGACGCAGCATTCCAAAACCGGCATGGCATCGCTAGTTTTCGCACCGACAACCGGAGACCGTCGATGACGCTTGCCAATCCTGCCGATGCGAAAGCCGCCAAGACCGCCGGTCCGGCGCCGGCGGGTGCCGCGCCGGTGAAAGCGGGCAAGATCGGCATCATGCTGATCAATCTCGGCACGCCCGACGGCACCGATTTCAAGCCGATGTGGCGCTATCTCAGAGAATTCCTCTCCGATCCGCGCGTCATCGAGCTCAACAAGGCGATCTGGTATCCGATCCTCTATGGGCTGGTTCTCACAACGCGACCGAAAAAGTCCGGCGCCAACTACGCCAGGATCTGGAATCGGGAGAAGAACGAGTCGCCGTTGCGCACCTTCACCCGCTCGCAGGCGGAGAAGCTCGCGGTTGCGCTTGCTGATTTGCCGGACGTCGTGGTCGACTGGGCCATGCGCTACGGCAATCCCTCGACCGGCAGCGTCCTCCGACGGCTGGTCGAGCAGGGCTGCGAGCGCATCCTCACTTTTCCACTCTATCCGCAATATTCGGCGACGACCACGGCGACCGCGAACGACCAGCTGTTCCGGGCGCTGATGAAGATCAGGCGAGCGCCGGCGATCCGCAGCGTGCCGCCCTATTATGACGAGCCGGTCTATATCGACGCCCTCGCCCGTTCGATCGAGCAAAACCTGGCGACGCTCGATGTCGCGCCGGAGGTAGTGATCACCTCCTACCACGGCATCCCAAAACCCTATTCCGACAAGGGTGACCCTTATCAGGCGCATTGCCTCGAGACGACGCGGCTGCTCAGGGCAAGGCTCGGCTGGGACGAGAAGAAGCTCATCACCACCTTCCAGTCGCGCTTCGGCGCCCAGGAATGGCTCCAGCCCTACACCGACGTCACTGTCGAGAAGCTGGCGAAGGACGGCGTCCAATCGATCGCGGTCGTCAATCCGGGTTTTTCCGTCGACTGTATCGAGACGCTGGACGAGATCGGCCGCGAGGCCGCCGAGACATTCCACCATGCCGGCGGCAAGAACTTCGCCCACATCCCCTGCCTCAACGACAGCGCCGAGGGCATGGCGGTGATCGAGGCGCTGGTGCGGCGGGAACTGTCAGGCTGGGTCTGACGTCCAATAATAGGCGTCGAAACCGGTTCGCAACAGCCTTCGCTAACCAATATTCGCGATCACCTGATTGTAACGCTTCGGAAACACACTTAAGTGATTCCGCGAGGTCGCCGCCTTTTGAGGGAGAAACGAAATGGGGTTTAGCGGTTTCGATATTGCCATCATTGTTCTTGTATTCCTCGTCATCATCCTTCTTTTCAAAGGCATCAGAACGGTGCCGCAGGGCTACAACTACACGGTGGAGCGTTTCGGCCGCTACACCAAGACGCTGACGCCCGGCCTGAACATCATCAACCCGATCTTCGAGCGCGTAGGCGCCAAGATGAACATGATGGAGCAGGTGCTCGATGTCCCGACGCAGGAGATCATCACCCGCGACAATGCAATCGTCGGCGTCGACGGCGTCGCCTTCTACCAGGTGCTGAATGCCCCGCAGGCCGCCTATCAGGTCTCCGGGCTGCAGAACGCCATCCTCAACCTCACCATGACCAACATCCGTACCGTCATGGGCTCGATGGATCTCGACGAATTGCTGTCTAACCGCGATGCGATCAACGAACGGCTGCTGCGCGTCGTCGATGAGGCCGCGCACCCGTGGGGCATCAAGATCACCCGCGTCGAGATCAAGGACATCAACCCGCCGGCCAATCTGGTGGATTCGATGAGCCGCCAGATGATCGCCGAGCGCGACAAGCGCGCCCAGATCCTGGCCGCCGAAGGCATGAAGCAGTCGCAGATCCTCGAGGCCGAAGGCCGCAGGGAAGCCGCTTTCCGCGATGCCGAGGCGCGAGAGCGTTCCGCCGAGGCGGAGGCCAAGGCGACCCAGGTGGTGTCGGAAGCCATCGCCAAGGGCGACGTGCAGGCGATCAACTACTTCATCGCGCAGAAATACACCGAGGCGCTGGCCAGGATCGGCTCGTCCAGCAACAACAAGATCGTGCTCATGCCGTTCGAAGCCTCATCGCTGATCGGTTCGCTCGGCGGCATCGGCGAGATCGCCCGCGAAGTGTTCAAGGCCGACGGCCCTTCCGGCCCGCAACGTCAGGGGGCGCGCACGCCGCTCGTGCGACCGTCGGACAATTGAGTCACGCCATCTGGGTGGGAGAACGTCAATGATCGATCGCATCGTCTCGGAACTCGGGCCGTGGAACTGGATGGTCCTCGGCTTCGTGCTGCTGGTGATGGAAATCGTGGCGCCCGGCGTGTTCATGCTGTGGATCGGCATCGCCGCGCTGATCATCGGCGCGGTATCGCTGCTGATTTGGGACGCTGCCTTCTGGACCTGGCAGCTCCAGGTGCTCGCCTTCCTCGTGCTCTCTCTGGTCTCAGCCTTCGTCGGCAAGAAGCTGGTGGGCGATCGTGCCGTCAATGCGGACCAGCCGCTGCTCAACCGCCGCGGCGCTCAGATGGTCGGCCGCACGGCGACATTGGCCGAGCCCATCAAGAATGGCCGCGGCCGCATCCGCCTCGGCGACACGCTGTGGCGTGTCTCCGGCCCGGACCTGCCCGTCGGCACCCAGGTGCGTGTGACCGGCGCCGCCGACACCGATCTGGAGCTGACGGTGGAGGCCGTCTGAGTTTGCGGGTTTCCTATTCTGAAGCCGTTTGGGAATCAGGCCTGCGTGTCCTGAGTCTCGCCCATCTCAGGCGGCGCCGATGCGCAGCAGATCGTGCAGATGCACCAGCCCCACGGGGCGATCGGCCTCGACCACCATCAGGCTGGTGATGGCCGATGTATTGATCGTCTGCAGCGCCGTCGCCACCAGCGTGTCGGGGGCAGCCGTCTTCGGCTTCTTTGTCATCACCTCATCGACGTTCATCGACAGAAGATCATCGGCAATGTGGCGGCGGATGTCGCCATCGGTGATGATGCCGATCAGCGCACCGTCGGCGCCGGTGATCGCCACGCAGCCAAAACCCTTGCGCGACAGTTCGACGATCGCTTCGCGCATTCCCGTGCCCGACGGCACCAGCGGCAGCCGCTCGCCGACATGCATGATCTCGCGCAGTTGCATCAGATTGGCGCCGAGCTGACCGCCGGGATGGAAGGTGCGGAAATGGTCCGGCGTGAAGCCGCGCGCCTCGAGCAGCGCGATCGCCAGCGCGTCGCCCATGACCAGCTGCAGCAGCGCCGATGTCGTCGGCGCCAGCCCGTGGGGACAGGCCTCCGGCGCGGCCGGCAGCAACAGCACGACGTCGGCGGCGCGCGCCAGCGCCGAATTCTCGCCCGAGGTGATGGCGATCAGCGGGATCGAAAAGCGTCTGGAATAGGCGACGATGCCCATCAGTTCCTTGCTCTCGCCCGACCAAGACATGGCGATGATGGCGTCGTCCCCGGCGATCATGCCGAGATCGCCGTGATTGGCCTCGGCCGGATGGACGAAGAAGGCAGGCGTGCCGGTCGAGGCGAGCGTCGCCGCGATCTTTGAGCCGATATGCCCGCTCTTGCCGACGCCGGTGACGATGACGCGGCCCTCGATACGCGCGATGGCATCCACTGCGGCAGCGAACGGTTCGGACAAGCCGTTGCCGAGAGCGGCTGCAAGCGCGGCCATGCCGGCCTGCTCCGTCGCCACCGTTCTCAGCGCCGATTCAATCGCTGCCTGCCTGTCCGGCTGCTTTCTTTCTGAGGACCCCGCGTGCATGGCAGATGCCATTAGCGCCATGTCGCCCGCCTGTCCAACGGAATTCCCGTCTCGCGTGCGTCGCGGACAAGGGCCCTTGGCCTGTTTCAACCCTCCGTTAACCATCCGCATTTACGGTCCGGTAAGTATGGCGCGCCTGCGCCGCGCAAGCAGTGGTGATGATGTCCGGGGGCGAGCCAGATACGAAAAAGGGCCGGAAGTGCATTGCCGTTGCAGCGCTTTTGCTGACGGCAAGCATTGGCGCCTTGCTGCGCACCGTGCCGGCATTTTCGCAAGAAACTGAGTTGCGCGGCGAGGTCTCCGAATCGGCAATCCTGGCCGACCAGCAACGCAAGGCGAGACAATTGCGCGCGCAGGGATCGCTGGATCAAGCGGTTCCGGCGACCCAGATGGCTGAGGACCAGACGACCGCCAACCCTTATGAGCCAGCAAGCCCAGGCGCGGTGCCCGACGACGACCAGACCGGGGGCGCGGCGGGCAGCATATTCGACCAGCCGCAAGCCACCGACGACCCCTTCGCCGACAATCAAACAATGGCCGCGCCACGCCGGCCTTCGACTGCCAGGCAGGGCGCGGCGGGTGCCAACGCGAAAAGCGATGCCAAGGCGGCCGACAAGAAAAACGCCAAGAAGAAGCCTGGCCAGACGGCCGACAGCACGGCCAAGGCCGCCACCGGCGATCCGGCCGAAACGGCGGCCACCGAGGATGACGGCGCGAACCGCCGCGCCGTCACCATCGACAGCGTCGACCGGCAGAAGCTCGATCCCGGCGCGGAGCGCACAGGATCGATCGAGGGCCAGAAAGTGAAGCTGGAGGACGATGCCTTCGCCGCCCCCGGCATCAAGGTCGGGACCTTTGTCTTCCGTCCGACACTCGAGCAAGGCCTCACCGCGACTTCCAATGCCGATGCCAGCGCCGGCGGCAGGTCGGCTGTGCTGTCCGAAACCGCGCTGCGTTTCTCCGCCACCTCCGACTGGCGCGAGAATTCGGCCGTCGTCGACGGCTACGGCCTTTTTCGCAACACGCTTTCGGGCCAGAAGATCAACGATGCGCAGGGCCGGATCGAAGGCCAGCTCACTGTCGACCTCGACAATGAACTGCGCGCCATCGCCAAGCTCGGGTATGAAGCGGTGCCGGAATCGGCGTCCTCGCCGGATGCGATTGCCGGCGTCACCTCACAGCCGCTGCGGCAGACGGTCGACGGCAGCCTCGGCATCGAGAAGGATGTCGGCAAGATGCGCTACGCGCTGACCGGCGCGGTCTCGCATGACTTCTACGGCGACGCCAAGCTCTCGGACGGCACCGTCTTGTCGCTGAAGGATCGCGACTCGACACTCTACTCTGCGACCTTGCGTACCGGCTACCAGGTCTCACCGGCCATGACGCCATTCCTTGAGGTGGAAGCCGGCCGGCGGATCTACGATCTGCGCCTCGACAGCAACGGTTTCGAGCGCTCCTCGACGCGGCTCGGCGCGCGTGCCGGCGTCGAGCTCGACATGCGCGAGAAGCTCTCCGGCGAGTTCTCCGTCGGATGGCTGCGCGAAGGCATCGACGACGACCGTCTGCCGGCGATTGCGGGGCCCTACGTCAACGCCGACCTCAGATGGTCGCCCGAGCGCGGCACCATCATCGGACTGACCGGAAGAACCACGGTCGAGACCACGACCATCGCTAACGAGAGCGGCGACCTCCTCTATTCGGGCCGGCTCACCGGCGAGCGGCAGGTCCGCGCCAACCTGACGGCGAATACAGCGCTGGGGCTCGATTGGCGCGACTACATCGGCTCCGATGGCCACGATCTGGTCCTGAGCGCCGAGGCCGGCCTGACCTGGTGGCTGAACCGCTATGCCGGCCTCACCACAAGAATCAGGACGGAGAAGCTCACCAGCAACCTTCCCGGTCGCGACTATGTCGCCAACAGCGTCTATCTCGGCCTGAAGGTGCAGCGCTGACACTTCGTGATCCTCGCGCCAGCGATGCGGACGCGGAGATCCGAAGGATCCGCTCCGCTTAGCCAGCACCTAGGAAGCGGCGCCGATCCGCTCCGCCGGCCGCACCTCATCCAGCAGCGTGCGGATGACCCCGGCCATGCTCGCATTCATGTCGCTGCGCCAGAGCGCGAAGGCGACATTGGCCTCGACGAAGCCTTCCGGCGAGCCGCAGTCGAAGGTGCGCCCCTTATAGTGATAGCCGTAGAAGGCCTGCTGCTTCTCCAGCTTCAGCATCGCATCCGTCAGCTGGATCTCGTTGCCGGCGCCGCGCTCCTGGCTTTCGAGGATGCCGAAAATCTCCGGTTGCAGGATGTAGCGCCCGTTGATGAAGAGATTGGAGGGCGCCGTGCCAGCCTTCGGCTTCTCCACCATGCCGGTGATGCGAAAACCGTGATGGGTGTCCTCGCCACGGCCGACGATGCCGTATTTATGGGCCTCGGCCGGGTCGCATTCCTGTACGGCGATGATGTTGTTCCCGGTCTCGGCATAGAGTTCGACCATATCCTTCATGCAGCTTTTTTCCGACTGCATGATCATGTCGGGCAAAAGCAGCGCGAACGGTTCGTCACCGACCAGCTCACGCGCGCACCAGACGGCATGGCCAAGCCCCATCGGCACCTGCTGGCGGGTGAAGCTGGTCTGGCCCGGCGCTGGCTGCAGCCGCTGCAGGCGGGCGAGCTGGTCGTCCTTGCCGCGCTGGGCGAGCGTATCATAGAGCTCGAACTGGACGTCGAAGTGATCCTCGATGACCGCCTTGTTGCGCCCGGTCACGAAAATGAAATGCTCGATGCCGGCGTCGCGCGCCTCGTCGACCACATATTGAATGACCGGCCGGTCGACGACCGTTAGCATCTCCTTCGGGATGGCCTTGGTGGCCGGAAGAAACCGTGTGCCGAGACCGGCGACCGGGAAAACTGCCTTGCGAACTCGCTTCATGCTCCACCCATCCGTTTAAGCCCATTATCCGCGCGGCCATCCGCTCCGCAATCCCCCCGAACATTTTCGCGCCGGAATGTTGAATTATCCGAGCGGATGGCTTGAAAATCGAAAGTTAAAGCACCGACCTCTCTTTTCGTTCCTAATGGCACCTATGGTAAACTAAATACTAACCGGCTTCGGCGTTGAATGATCCTTCCTAATTTTGATGAAGGAGGAAAAGGATGTCCGTTCGCAACAGCGCAAGGCGCCTGGCGGCATTTTTGACGGCCGCGGGCCTCACGCTTGCCTTGCTGATGCCCGCCGGACCCGCTTTCGCCGATGCGGGTTTCCGCCAGTGGGTCGCGGGCTTTCGTGCCACCGCGGTTTCGGGAGGCGTTTCCGGCGCAGTCTACGACAGGGCCATGAGGGGCATCGAGCCCGACCCGGTCGTGCTGGAAAAGGCCCGCACCCAGCCGGAATTCACCGCCCCCGCCTGGGATTATTTCGACAACCGGGTGCATGACCAGTCGGTGACCAATGGTCAGGCAATGGCGCGCAAATGGAAGCCATGGCTGGATCGGATCGAGGCACGGTTCGGTGTCGATCGCCATATCCTTCTCGCCATCTGGTCGATGGAATCGAACTATGGCGAGATCCTCAAGCGCGACGACATCATGCGCAATGTCATCCGTTCGCTGGCGACCCTTGCCTATGGCGACCCGAAGCGCTCGAAATATGCCCGAACCCAGCTGATCGCGGCGCTGAAGATCCTGCAGACCGGCGACATCGACGAAAGCCATCTCATGGGTTCCTGGGCGGGCGCGATGGGTCAGACCCAGTTCATCCCGACCAGTTATCAGCACTACGCGGTGGACATGGACGGCAATGGCCGGCGCGACATCTGGAATTCGATACCCGACGCGTTGGCGACTGCCGCCAATCTGCTCAGGAAGAACGGCTGGCAGGCCGGCAAGACCTGGGGCTATGAAGTGACCTTGCCGCCGGGCAAGCTGCCGGCCGGATCGAAGACGCTGGCGCAGTGGCAGGCGCTCGGGGTGGCCAGGGCCAACGGCAAGCCGTTCAGGAACCTGAGCGACAAGGCGACGCTCAAGGTGCCGGACGGCAGGGGCGGACCGGCCTTCCTGATGATCAGGAATTTCTCGGTCATCAAGGCTTACAACAATGCCGACAAATATGCTTTGGCCGTCGGCCTGCTCGCCGACGAAATCGCCGGTGGCACCGGGCTTGTGCAGGACTGGCAGCGGCCGTTCACCAAGCTCAGCTTCGAGCAACGGCAGGAACTGCAGAAGCGGCTTTCCGAGCACGGTTATTATGACGGCAAGTTCGACGGGAAGATCGGCGAGGGGTCGAAGGCCGCCATCATGGCCTACCAGGCGAAGGTAGGCTTGAGCCAGGATGGCTATCCGAGCCTGGAAGTGCTGAAATGGCTCCGGAAGCAATAGAGCCGCCCATGGCGTCAAGCATCCTTTCAAAAGCGGAAAGGATGCTGTAGCGCTGCGGCCTGCGCATGACTTGCCGGCTTTTTACGTTGTCATGCGCCAAGGATGGAGACTTTCATTGGTTACGGTCGCGCGTGTCTGGCTGATCGTTCGCCGCCTGCCGATTCTCGTCCTGGCCATCGCCGTGCTTGCCGTCGCCGGCTCGAGCGCCTTTCATACCCCGGCTTTCGCGCAGGAAGACGGAAACCGCGGCTGGTCGCTGCGCGATCTTCTTTTCCCGCGCCGCAGCGAGCGCATTGAACCTCCTGCCAATGTCCAGCCGGTGAGGCCGAAGCCGAAGGCCAGAAAACCCAAGCCGCGCCCGCCGGCCGAGCCGGAGGCGCCGGTCGTCGAAAAGGCGCCGGATGCGCGCGTCGTGCTGGTGGTCGGCGATTTTCTGGCGGGCGGGCTCGCCGAGGGTCTGGACGTCGCCTTCGCCGACAATCCGGCGGTCAGGATCGTTTCGCGCAGCAACGGCTCGTCGGGCTTCGTGCGTGACGATTTCTACAATTGGCCGGTCGAGATCAAGTCTCTGATCGAGACGGAGAAGCCGTCCGTCGTGGTGGTCATGCTTGGCTCCAACGACCGCCAGCAGATGCGCGTCGGCGACGTCCGCGAGCAGCCGCGCTCCGAGAACTGGACCAAGGAATACGAGCACCGCACCGATGCGCTGGGCAAGGCCATTCAGGATGCAAAGGTGCCGTTCCTGTGGGTCGGCATGCCGGCGTTCGGGGCGGCAAAAATGACCTCGGACATGCTCGCCTTCAACGACATCTATCATTCAGCCGCACAGACCCATGGCGGCGAGTTCGTCGATGTCTGGGACGGCTTCGTCGACGAGAACGGCGCCTTCGTCACCTCCGGTCCGGACATCAACGGCCAGCCGGTGCGCCTGCGCTCCGACGACGGCATCAACGTGACCAGGGCCGGCAAGCGCAAGCTTGCCTTCTACACCGAAAAGCCGCTGGCCAAGATCCTCGGACTGGCGGCACCCGGAAGCGTCACCACGGTTTCCGCGCCGGCGGGCGCTCCGGTCGAGGCGTCGAAGCCTGCCGCGGCCCCTGTCATCGTCGACCGCACCGCGCCGATGCTGCTCAGCGACCCCGCGCTCGACGGCGGGACCGAGCTGCTGGGTGCCGCACCGCCAGCCAAGGCCGATCCGAATCTTCCCGGCGAAAAGCTGACCGTCGAGGGCAAGGCGCCCGTCGCCTCGCCCGGCCGAGCCGACGATTTTTCCTGGCCGCCGAAGACGCCGACCGCTTCATCGGAGACCTCGACAGCGGTGCGTCGGTAGGGCCGCAACGGAAGAGCCCATCGTGGCTGCAGATAGACTCAGCGGGGGAGTACGCTAGACCCCATCAGCGCCTCGTCGATCGCGCGCGCTGCCTGGCGGCCTTCGCGGATCGCCCACACCACCAGCGACTGGCCGCGACGGACGTCGCCCGCGGCATAGAGCCTGTCTATGCTGGTTCTGTAGTCGCGGTCGTCGGCCTCGACGTTGCGCGAGCGGCGGCTGTCGGTGACCACCTTTATCTCGCCGTCCAGCTCCTTCATGACCCCATCATTCGCCGGACCGGCAAAGCCGATGGCGATGAAGGCGAGATCGGCGCGGATGACGAACTCGGTGCCGGCGATCGGCTTGCGCTTCTCATCGACCTCGCAGCAGCGGACGCCGGTCAGCTGTCCGTCCTCGCCGATGAATTCGAGGGTCGCCACCTGAAATTCGCGCTCCGCGCCCTCAGCCTGCGAGGAAGACGTGCGCATCTTCGTCGCCCAGTAAGGCCAAACCGCGAGCTTGTCTTCCTTCTCCGGCGGCTGCGGACGGATGTCGAGCTGCGTCACGCGCACCGCGCCTTGCCGGAAGGCGGTGCCGATGCAGTCGGACGCGGTGTCGCCACCGCCGACGACGACGACATGCTGGCCGCCGGCGATGATCGGATGTGACGGCCAGGCCACCGATTGGATCGGCTCGCCGCCGACTCGGCGGTTCTGCTGCACGAGATACGGCATGGCGTCATAGACGCCGCTGAGATCGTCGCCGGGGATGTTGGCCGGGCGCGGGGTTTCCGAGCCGCCGCAATAGAGCACGGCGTCGTGCTCGGCGAGGAGCTCGGCAACCGGCTTGTCGACGCCGACATTGACGCCGCAATGGAAACTCACGCCCTCGCCCTGCATCTGCTCGATGCGGCGATCGATGTAATGCTTCTCGATCTTGAAGTCGGGAATGCCGTAGCGCATCAGCCCGCCCGGCCGGCTCTCGCGCTCATAGACATGCACATCGTGGCCGGCGCGGCCGAGCTGCTGGGCGGCGGCCATGCCGGCCGGCCCGGAGCCGATGACGGCAACCCGCTTGCCGGTCTTCTTTTCCGGCGGGTAGGGCCGGATGTGGCCGGTCTCATAGGCCTTGTCGGCGATCGCCTGCTCGACCGTCTTGATGGCGACCGGAATGTCCTCGAGGTTCAGCGTGCAGGCTTCCTCGCAAGGCGCCGGGCAGATGCGGCCGGTAAACTCCGGGAAATTGTTGGTCGAATGCAGGTTGCGGATCGCGCTGTCCCAGTCGCCATTGTAGACGAGGTCGTTCCAGTCCGGGATCTGGTTGTGGATCGGGCAGCCGGTCGGTCCATGGCAGAACGGGATGCCGCAATCCATGCAGCGCGCGGCCTGTTTCTCGACCTCCTTGTCCGACATCGGCAGCGTGAATTCGCGGAAATGCCGGATGCGATCCGAGGCAGGCTGGTACTTCTGCACCTGCCGGTCGATTTCGAGAAACCCTGTTACCTTGCCCATAGTCCAGTCCCTGCTGTCCGAAGGCGCGCTCGCAAGTCTAGCTTGTCGGCGCACCCGTTAACCTCATAAGGCCGCCGTGGCAACCTTGGTCCGAGGTCAGGATTGTTGGTGAGGATGCCGGCCGGGCGATTACCTCCCCGGCCGTGCCCAAAGCCTATTCCGCCGCCACGCTCATGCGCATGCGCTCCATCTCGATCAGCGCGCGGCGATACTCGACCGGCATGATTTTCCGGAATTTCGGCCGGAAGCTTGCCCAATTGTCGAGGATCTCGCGGCCGCGCACCGAGCCCGTGTAATGGACGTGGTTCGAGATCAGCTGATAGAGCCGCTCCTCGTCATGGCTGGTCATGTCGCCGGAGACGTCGACGCGTCCCTTATGGTCGAGGTCGCCGCCATGATGGAGCAGCTTCTCCATCAGGTCGTCCTCTTCCGGAACGGGCTCCAGCTCGACCATCGCCATGTTGCAGCGTTCGGCGAAATCGCCCTTCTCGTCGAGCACATAGGCGACGCCGCCCGACATGCCGGCGGCGAAGTTGCGGCCCGTTTTGCCGATGACCACGACGATGCCGCCGGTCATGTATTCGCAGCCATGGTCGCCGACGCCTTCGACGACGGCAACGACGCCGGAATTGCGCACCGCGAAGCGCTCGCCGGCGACGCCGGCGAAATAGGCCTCGCCCTCGGTCGCACCGTAGAGCACCGTGTTGCCGACGATGATCGAGTCAGCCGCGACGATCTTGGCCTCTTCCGGCGGCCGGATGACGATGCGGCCGCCCGACAGGCCTTTGCCGACATAGTCGTTGCCGGCGCCGACCAGCTCGAAGGAGACGCCGCGCGCGAGAAACGCACCGAAAGACTGGCCGGCCGTGCCGGTGAGCTTGACCTGGATCGTGTCCTCGCGCAGGCCTTTGTGCTTGAAGCGCTTGGCGACTTCGCCCGACAGCATCGCGCCGGCAGAGCGGTCGACATTGCGGATTGGTAGCTCGATGCTGACCGGCTGCTTGGCTTCCAGCGCCGGCTTTGCCAGCTCGATCAGCTTGCGGTCGAGCACGTCGTCGATCGGATGCTTCTGCCGCTCGCTCCAGTGCAGCGCCTCAGGCGGCGCCTCCGGCTTGAAGAACATCTTCGAGAAGTCGAGCCCGCGCGCCTTCCAGTGCTGGATCACGTCGCGCTTCTCCAGAAGGTCGGTGTCGCCGATGATCTGGTCGAGATGGGTGAAGCCCATTTCCGCAAGCAGCGCGCGCACCTCCTCCGCCACGTAGAAGAAGAAGTTGATGACATGCTCCGGCGTGCCCTTGAAACGCTTGCGCAGCACCGGGTCCTGCGTCGCCACCCCGACCGGGCAGGTGTTCAGGTGGCACTTGCGCATCATGATGCAGCCGGCCGCAATCAGCGGCGCGGTCGAGAAGCCGAACTCGTCGGCGCCGAGCAGCGCGCCGATGATGACGTCACGGCCGGTGCGCAACCCGCCGTCGACCTGCAGCGCCACGCGGGAGCGCAGGCCGTTGAGCACCAGGGTCTGATGCGTCTCGGCGAGGCCCATTTCCCACGGGCTGCCGGCATGCTTGAGTGAGGTCAGCGGCGAAGCGCCGGTGCCGCCGTCGTAGCCGGAGATGGTGATGTGATCGGCGCGCGCCTTGGCGACGCCCGCCGCAACCGTGCCGACGCCGACCTCCGAGACCAGCTTGACCGAGACATCGGCCGCCGGATTGACGTTCTTCAAGTCGTAGATCAGCTGAGCCAGATCCTCGATCGAATAGATGTCGTGATGCGGCGGCGGCGAGATCAGGCCGACGCCTGGCGTCGAGTGTCTGACCTTGGCGATGGTGGCGTCGACCTTGTGTCCGGGCAACTGACCGCCCTCGCCGGGCTTGGCGCCTTGGGCCACCTTGATCTGCATGACGTCGGAATTGACCAGATACTCCGCCGTCACGCCGAACCGCCCCGACGCGACCTGCTTGATCGCCGAGCGTTCCGGATTCTTGCCGCCGCCGGGCAGCGGCAGATAGCGGTCGGCCTCTTCGCCGCCCTCGCCGGTGTTCGACTTGCCGCCGATGGCGTTCATCGCGCGCGCCAGCGTCGTGTGCGCTTCCCGGGAGATCGAGCCGAAGGACATCGCCCCGGTCGAGAAGCGCTTGACGATCTCGGCCGCCGGCATGACGTCTTCGATCGCGACCTTCTTGCGGCCGGTCTCTTCCGCCAGCTTGATCTCGAACAGGCCGCGGATGGTCTGCGCTCTAGCTGTCGCGCTGTCGATCTGCGCCGAATACTCCTTGAACGTGTCCCAGGAGCCCTGGCGCACGGCATGCTGCAGGCTGGCGACCGCATCCGGCGACCACATATGCGCCTCGCCGCGCATGCGGAACATGTATTCGCCGCCGACCTCGAGATTGTTGCGCAGCACCGGGTCGTTGCCGAAGGCATCGGTATGGCGGCTGAGAGTCTCGGTCGCGATCTCGTCCAGCCCGACGCCTTCGATCAGCGTCGCGGTGCCGGTGAAATACTTCTCGACGAAGTCCGACTTGAGCCCGATGGCGTCGAAGATCTGCGCACCGCAATAGGACTGGTAAGTCGAGATGCCCATCTTGGACATCACCTTGAGGATGCCCTTGCCGATGGACTTGATATAGCGGGAGACGACCTCGTATGCGTCGACCTCCTCCGGCAGCTCGCCGCGCCTGTGCATGTCGAGCAGCGTGTCGAAGGCGAGATAGGGATTGATCGCCTCGGCGCCATAGCCGGCCAGGCAGCAGAAATGATGCACCTCGCGGGGCTCGCCGGATTCGACGACCAGTCCTACCGCGGTGCGCAGGCCCTTGCGGATCAGGTGATGGTGCACCGCCGCCGTCGCCAGCAAAACCGGAATGGCGATGCGGTCCGGCCCGACCTGGCGGTCGGACAGGATGATGATGTTGTAGCCGCCCGCGACCGCCGCCTCGGCGCGCTCGCAGAGCCGGTCGATGGCGCCTTGCATGCCGGCAGCGCCCTCGTTCGAACCGTAGGTGATGTCGATCGTCTTGGTGTCGAAGCGGTCCTCGGTGTGTCCGATGGAGCGGATCTTCTCGAGATCGCCGTTGGTGAGAATCGGCTGGCGCACTTCAAGCCGCTTGCGGCGCGATGTGCCGATCAGGTCGAAGATGTTCGGCCGCGGCCCGATGAAGGACACCAGGCTCATCACCAGTTCCTCACGGATCGGGTCGATCGGCGGATTGGTGACCTGAGCGAAGTTCTGCTTGAAATAGGTGTAGAGCAGCTTCGACTTGTCCGACATCGCCGAGATCGGCGTGTCGGTGCCCATCGAGCCGACCGCTTCCTGGCCGGTAGTGGCCATCGGCGCCATCAGAAGCTTCGTGTCTTCCTGTGTGTAGCCGAAGGCCTGCTGGCGATCGAGCAGGCTGACATCCTTGCGCAGCGCCCGCGGCTCGACCGGCTTCAGCTCTTCAAGAATCAACTGCGTGTTGGCGAGCCAGGTCTTGTAAGGGTGCCTGGTCGCGATCTCCGACTTGATCTCCTCGTCGGAGATGATGCGGCCCTTGGCCAGATCGATCAAAAGCATGCGGCCGGGCTGCAGCCGCCACTTCTGCACGATCTTTTCCTCCGGCACCGGCAGCACGCCGGCTTCCGAAGCCATGATGACGCGGTCGTCGTCGGTGACGATGTAGCGAGCCGGACGCAGGCCGTTGCGATCGAGCGTCGCGCCGATCTGGCGCCCGTCGGTGAAGACGACCGCCGCCGGCCCGTCCCACGGCTCCATCAGCGCAGCGTGGTACTCGTAGAACGCCTTGCGGTCGGAATCCATGAGCTTGTTGCCGGCCCAGGCTTCCGGGATCAGCATCATCATGGCGTGGCTTAAGCTATAGCCGCCCTGGAACAGGAATTCGAGCGCATTGTCGAAGCACGCCGTGTCGGACTGACCCTCATAGGAGATCGGCCACAGCTTCGAGATGTTGTTGCCGAACAGCTCGGAATCGACCGAGGCCTGACGCGCCGCCATCCAGTTGTTGTTGCCGCGCACCGTGTTGATCTCGCCGTTATGCGCGACCATGCGATAGGGATGCGCCAGCTTCCATGACGGGAAGGTGTTGGTCGAGAAGCGCTGGTGGACGAGGATCAGCGCCGTGTCGAAGCGCGGATCCTTGAGGTCCTTGTAATAGGCGCCGACTTGGTAGGCGAGGAACATGCCCTTGTAGACGATGGTGCGCGCCGACAGCGACACGCAATAGGCGCCGACATCCTTGTTGTCGTTCTCGGCATAGATGCGGCCCGAGATCACCTTGCGCAGCAGGTAGAGCCTCGCCTCGTACTCCTCGTCGTCCGGAATCTCGGCCGTGCGGCCGATGAACACCTGGCGATGGAACGGCTCGGAGGCGACAATCTCCGGCGCCTTCGACAGCGACGAATTATCGACCGGCACGTCGCGGAAGCCGATCAGCGGCAGCCCTTCGGACTGGGCCGATTCGGCGATGATGTCCTCGATATGGGCGCGAAGGGCTGCGTCCTGCGGCATGAACCAGTGGCCGACGCCATATTGGCCTGCCGGCGGCAGTTCGACGCCCTTTCCGGCCATCTCATCGCGGAAGAACCGATCCGGAATCTGCACCAGCACGCCGGCGCCGTCGCCGACCAGCGGATCGGCGCCGACAGCGCCGCGATGGGTGAGGTTTTCCAGCATCGCCAGACCGTCCTCGACGATCTGGTGCGACTTTACGCCCTTCATGTTGGCGATGAAGCCGACGCCGCAGGCGTCATGCTCGTTGCGCGGATCGTAGAGGCCCTGCGCGATCAAACCATTGGCGGCGGTACCAGTTTTGACGGCTGCCGCTTTCGTCTGCGCGGCCTGGCCGTTGATCGCAGATGGCGTCAGTTCCGTCATCGTCCTATCCTCCGTTCCGCACCCTTGGCGGTGATTTCCCTCGGGGCGCTGGTTTGCCTTGGGAAGCACGATGCTTCCCTTCGTCCTTGCTGCACGTCTCGCGAAATTCTTGCCGAACCATGCGGCCATACGCCCGGTTCGCATCCGGTATCGTACAGGCCAGAGCGGAGCCGTCTACCCGCCGCTCGCGACAATAGCCGGAATGGCAGCGATGATATGCCAGTCCAGCCTGTTTTGTGCGACAAAATAAGACAGCACTACTGTCCTAAATTTTTTATGGCAGAAATCCCGCACCTGCACAAGACCGATTCACAAAATTCTTGGGCGTGCCGCGACACAAAATTTCGCGAAGGGATCGGAAAACGCAACCTCTAGTCAGTCGTTACGGCCCGGCTGGCTTCACCGTTTTGCGAAAGATTGGCCCTTGCGCTTCGGGCGCCAAAGCAGTCAAGTCGCGCCGCTTTCTGCCAATCACAATACGGACCTCTCGATGTTCTTTGCATCCGACAACTGGGCGGGCGTTCATCCCGACATTTCGGCGAACCTCTCCCGCCACGCGGCCGGCATCGCGACCGCGTATGGCGACGGCGACTTGGACCGCACCGTCTACCATCGCTTCAGCGAGATCTTCGAGCGCGATGTTCAAGTGTTCTTCGTCGCCACCGGCACCGCGGCCAACGCCCTTTCGATGGCGGCGTTGAACCGTATCGGCGGCATCGCCCTTTGTCATTCCGAAGCGCATATGAATGTCGACGAGTTCGGAGCGATGGGCTTCTACACCGGCGGCGCTCGTACGACGCCGGTTGCGGGTCCCCTGGGGCGCATCAACCCGCAGGCTCTCGACGACGCCATCAGGCGTTATTCACAGGATCTTGCGCCGGCCGGCCAGCCGATGGCCGTGACGATCACCCAGGCGACCGAGGTGGGCACCGTCTACACCGTCGACGACGTCAAGGCGATCGCCGAGGTCAGCCGCAGGCACAAGCTGCCACTGCATATGGATGGCGCGCGCTTTGCCAATGCGATTGCCGCGACCGACGTCACGCCGGCGGAAATGACCTGGAGGAGCGGCGTCGACCTGATCTCCTTCGGCGGCACCAAGAACGGTTGCTGGATGGCCGACGCGGTGGTGATCTTCAACCCGGAAGTCGGCCGGGATCTGCGCCTGCTTCGCCAGCGCGCCGGACAGACCTTTTCCAAGGCGCGCTTCATCTCGGCGCAATTCGAAGTCTATTTCACCGACGACCTTTGGCTGAGGATGGCGCGGCATGCCAATGCGATGGCGGCACATCTCGCCGAGACGATCGAGGACGCGCCGGCGGGCAGGCTCGCCTGGCTGCCGCAGGCCAACGAAGTGTTCGCAATCTTCGACCGCGCTCTTGCCGAAAAGCTGCAGACCGCCGGCGCCAAATTCTATGAATGGGGCGTGCCGCAGGGTTTCGATGGCCATCTCGGCGACAAGGAAGCAATCTACCGTTTCGTCGCCAGCTTCGCCACCACCACCCAAGAGATCGACCGTCTCGGCCAACACCTCTCGCAATGATCAGGCGAGCAAAGGCCCCAGCGACAGTTCGAGGCCAAGCAGGATCAAAAAAGCCAGAAAACATCGGCGAAATGTCGCCGCGTTGATTTTCTGGCGCAGGATTAATGTCACAAAAAAGCGGCGCCCTTCCGGCGCCGCTTTCGTCTCGGGAGGGAGACGTTTCTTACATGGAGCCCGCGGCTTACGCGGCGGCCTTGGCCTCGATCTGCTTGGCCTTGTCCGAAGACGAGGTGATCGCGATCTTGCGCGGCTTCAGCTCTTCCGGAATGTTGCGCTTGAGGTCGACGAAGAGCAGGCCGTTCTTCAGCGTGGCGCCCTCGACCTCAACGTGGTCGGCGAGCTGGAAGCGACGCTCGAAGGCGCGCGAAGCGATGCCGCGATAGAGCAGCTCGGAACCCTCGCCATTGTTCTCTTCCTTGCGCTCACCCTTGACGGTCAGCACATTGCGGTGCGCCTCGATCGAGATCTCGTCTTCCGAGAAGCCGGCAACCGCCATCGAGATGCGATAGGCGTTCTCGCCGGTGCGCTCGATGTTATAGGGCGGATAGGTCTGCGCGCTCTCGGGCTGGCCGAGCGTATCGAGCATGGTGAACAGCCGGTCGAAACCGACGGTCGAACGATAAAGCGGGGAAAAATCAACGTGACGCATGATGTGTTCTCCTGTTGAGCAACATGGTTTGCGTTTGACCCGGTACGAAACCCTCGAAAGGCGCTCCGGATAGGCCAGCGGCCCCGACATCGGCGGCCGCAACCTCCATTTGGGAAGCGGAAAAGCCCATTTCAAGAACTTCGCGCACCAACTTTCCCTTCGATTTTTCGCTCGATGAACGCCAGATGAACCGAGGCTTCGGCATCCGTTCAGCCTGGGCTCGCTAGGCTGCAGTCGACAATACGGATATGCGGCGCCTCGATCGGTGCGCCGCGACGAGGCCGACCGGGTGTAACGTCCCTTCCTCCCGGATCGACAGAGGCCGGAAGCGCGCCGCAGGTGCTTCCGGCCTTCCCGTTCAGGAAAGCGCGTATCCCGGACCTTTGCTTTTGGCGCATGGCCGTCTATCACCGTGGCGACGCCTGGCCCGCTCGGGCAAGAAGCAATCAGCGAAGCGCCGAATGACGGACCTTTTCTATCTGACTGAGGGCAATCCGCCGCCGCAGAACGCTGCCGGCGGCTTCTTCACCACCCGCGACGGCAGGAAGATCCGCTACGGCGTTTTCGCCGCCGTCGCCCGCCCGCTCCAGGGCACGGTGGTGCTGCTGACCGGCCGCAACGAGTGCATCGAGAAATATTTCGAGACCATCCGCGATCTCGCCGACCGCGGCTTCGGCGTCGCCACCCTCGACTGGCGCGGCCAGGGCGATTCCAGCCGCCTGCTGCGCGACCGGCAGCGCGGCTATGTCCGCAGCTTCGGCGACTACACCCGTGATCTCGAGCAGTTCTTCGAGGAGATCGTGCTGCCCGATTGCCGCGGCCCCTATTACATCCTCGCCCATTCGACGGGAGCGGTGATCGCGCTGCTTGCCTCGCCGTCGATGGTCAACCGGGTGCGGCGCATGGTGCTGATCGCGCCTTTCCTGGCCGTGCCCGACTTGCGGGTTTCGATCGCCACCATACGGCGCGTCTGCGCGGTGTTCTGCGCGCTAGGCCTCGGCCGCCTCTATGCCGCCTGGGGGCCGCGCCCGAAATTGCCGACGCCCTTCGAAATGAACAAGGTGACGTCCGACCCGGAGCGCTACCGGCGCAATACCGATATTTACAGGGCCTGGCCCCACCTTGGACTCGGTGGTCCGACCATCCGCTGGCTGAAGGCCGCAGCCGCAGCCGCGGAAGCGGTCAGCGACCCCGATTTCATGGCAAGGATCCAGGTACCGACGCTGATCGTCGCCGCCGGCGCCGACCAGGTGGTCTCTACCAAGGCGGTCGAATCCTATGCCAGACGGCTGCGCGTCGGCTCGTTGTTGATGATCGACGGCGCGCATCATGAGATCCTGCAGGAGAGGGATCTCTTTCGCGAGCAGCTCCTGGCGGCCTTCGATGCTTTTGTTCCGGGAACCGGCGACGCTGCCTGATCACGGAACGACGCCGCGGATCAGCCGCGCAGCGCCGCCATTGCCGCGGCGTGCAACTCCGGCGTCGCCGCCGCCAATATGTCGCCGCCGTTTTCCGCCGGCCCGCCTTCGAAGGTGGTGACGACGCCGCCCGCCTTCTCGATGATCGGGATCAGCGCCACGATGTCGTAGGGTTTCAAACCCGGATCGGCGACGATATCGACGCTGCCCGCCGCCACCATGGCGAAGGCGTAGCAGTCGGTGCCGTAGCGGGCGAGCTGCACCTGTTTCTCGAACGCGTCATAGCGGTTGCGCGCCGCGCCCTTGAACAGCGCCGGCGTGGTGGTGAACAGGGTCGCCTGCGAAAGCTGCGTCGTCTTGCGCGTCGCGAGCTTGCGCGGGCCACCCGGGCCTTCGTAATGCGAGCCGGAGGCATTGGCATAGAACAGCTCGCCGGTGAAGGGCTGCGACATCAGGCCGGCTACGGCATCGCCGTCGATCGTCAGTCCGACCAGCGTTCCCCAGACCGGCAGGCCGGAAATGAAGGCGCGTGTGCCGTCGATCGGGTCGATGACCCAGACATGCCGGCTCGAAATGTTCTCGCTGCCATGCTCCTCGCCGAGGATGCCGTGATCGGGATATTCCGCCGAGATAAGCGCCCGGATCGCCCGCTCGGCCTCGCGATCGGCCTCCGTCACCGGATCGAAGCTCTCCGCCAGCTTATTGGCGACTGCGGCCTGGCTGCGGAAGCGAGGCAAGGTCTCGGCGGCGGCGGCACGCGCGATGCGCCGCATGAAGTCGATGCTGATATCCAACCCGCTCTCCCCGTTGCGGCAACCATCCGGCAGCTGCTGTCTTCTTGTCGGACCGGAGCGTGCAACCGGGTCAGGCGCCCTCGCCTGTTGCCTCAAAGTCACACGTCAGGCGCCGAAACCGGATTTGCACATCATATTGAATTAAAAAAGCCTGAAGTCGATTGACATTTGTGCATCGCACAATACTTTTGTTCTCGGACAGCTTATCCTGTCCATGCCCTCCTTGGGCGTTTCCTCCCTAGACTTCGACCGTGTCGTGAAAACGATGCGGTCTTTTTTTGAGCTGCGGTTCGCAGCGCCGCGTCATTCGGCGGCGAGCGGCAGGTCGAGGAAATGATGGCCGGGCATCGAAATCAGTTCGGCCGAAAACCGCGTCAGGTCGTCGGCTAAAGCGTCGAAACCGGCCGATTTCTGGAATGTCCGCTCGTTCATGTAGAGCCCGCGATTGACCTCGATCTGCAGCGCGTGGAGATGACGCGCCGGCCGCCCGTAATGCTCGGTTATGAAGCCGCCGGCATAAGGCTTGTTATGCGCGACAGCGTAGCCCATTCCGGTGAGCAGGCCGATCGCCCTCTCGGTTAGAGCCGCGCTGGCGGAAATGCCGAAACGATCGCCGATGATGAAATCCGGCCGCGCGCCATTGTCGCCGACCCGGACGCTGGCCGGCATCGAATGGCAGTCGATCAGCACGGCATAGCCGAACCTGGCGTGGGTCCTGGTCAAGAGCCGCTTCAGCGTCTCGTGATAGGGCTTGTAGACGGCCTCTATGCGTCCCACGGCCTCGGAGAGCGGCAGACGCCCGGGATAGATGTCGAGCCCCTCCCCCACCAGCTTCGGCACCGTGCCCAGCCCGCCCGCGACGCGGGCAGAGCGGATATTGCAGAAGGACGGCACCGGCTCCGCGAACATGCGCGGATCGAGTTCCCACGGTTCGCGGTTGACGTCGAGATAGGCGCGCGGGAAATTTGCCGCCAACATCGGCGCGCCGAGCGCGACGGCGCCGCCGAACAGCTCATCGACATAGCAATCCTCCGACCGGCGTATGGCGTTGCGGTCGAGCCGCACCATGGCCAGGAAGCGCTCGGGATAATGGCGGCCGCTATGCGGCGAGTTGAACAGGAAAGCTACGCGTTGCTCGGCGCCCGATCGGATTTCGAAGGGTGGTGTGACCGAAAAATCCTCGGCTGCCGTCTTCAATTTGAACGAACCAGGACGAAGCACTGCATCATGATGCGAAACTGCCATCTTGCGTCCGGCATGTCCAGCATTTCAGCCCCGCGAAACGCACAGTCGAAGTGGTCGCGACAAGGCCAACGTTCACTTGATGTTTACCGTCTCCTCCTCATATACAGGATGGTTAACGGGCTTGCCCGGCGGCAGGCTTGGGGCGGGTGATTCGGACGGGATACGATGGCACGCATTCTTCTGGCGGAAGACGACGACGATATGCGCCGGTTCCTCGTCAAGGCGCTGGAACGCGCCGGCTATCAGGTGAGCGATTTCGACAACGGCGCCAGCGCCTATGAGCGGCTGCGCGAAGAGCCTTTTTCGCTGCTTCTGACCGACATCGTCATGCCGGAGATGGACGGCATCGAGCTTGCCCGCCGCGCCACTGAGATCGATCCGGATCTCAAGGTCATGTTCATCACCGGCTTCGCTGCCGTCGCGCTCAATCCGGATTCCAAGGCGCCCAAGGACGCCAAGGTGCTGTCGAAGCCGTTCCATCTGCGCCATCTCGTCAACGAGGTCGAAAAGATGCTTCAGGCGGCCTAAAGGGTTTTTCCGGCCGACGCATGTCGTCCAAAACGGCGCAGCGGCTGGGAAAACGACATCAACTAAACAAAAGATCTAAGCGCGTCACTCAAACCCGTTTCGACGCGACGCGCTTTAGGCTTGGCGCTTCCGCCGCTGCGGCGAAACCGAGCTTTCTTTTCTCGTTCCTGCTATTGACGCGCCGGACCAAAAATGGTGTATGCGCGGCTTCGGATGGGCGTGTAGCTCAGCGGGAGAGCACTGCATTGACATTGCAGGGGTCACAAGTTCAATCCTTGTCACGCCCACCATCCTTTCAATAACTTAGCTAACCCAATGTGCCGATCGGCACAGAAACTCCGGGTCGAAGATTTCCAACCGCGACCCCGGAACCAAATCGGACGCGTTCCGTTGCACGCCAAATGGGGACTGGCTGCAATGGCCGAAGACGAGTTGGAAGGTTTATATAGATCCCATCAAATTGCGCGCCGAGCGGTATCGGCTTCGAGCCGAAGTCGACGCCGAACGGCAACAAGCGCGACGGATCCGCAGCGAACTGCAGTCGGCCCGAGAGCGAGCCTGGATATTCCGGCAAGGCCCAGAAGATCTCTAACGCACCGTGCCACTGATCTGACGCCCGCAAGTTAACCTTCATCGTCGGCAACTAGCAAAGGACGCCGGCGGCTGAGAGACAGCGACCGCGTTCCCGTCTGAACCAAGACCCGAGACGCGTCGTGCGAGACCGAATTCCCGACAATCCACGCCCGCGCCCTCTTCAAGCCGAGAGCGACAGGAAGCTCCTCGCCCAAACGAGAGATGTGATCAATCGTTCGAGGCAGAAGCTCATCGACACAGAACCGCAGATCGATCCGCACCGGTTGAAGCGGATTTCTCGCAAAGTCACTGGGATCTAGACTAGACCTCGGCCTGCGGGAACATGCGCTGCTGCCGATCGGTCGGCCTAATGATGGTCGACGACGGCGGTGCCAACCCCTTCCAGCTGAATTTCGGCTGCTGCCGGTCCAAGCCCGATATCCAGGTTACGCTTTTCGCCAGCGGCAGGGGAAGCGAGAGGCATATCCCTCTCAGACGCCCGAGACGGCGCAAAGTGCTTTCATCCTGGCGACGGCGAGGTGAGGATCGGCCAGCAGTCCCGCCTGATCGGCGAGGCGGAAAACATCGGCGTAGTGGCAGACGCCGCGTGCCGACTGCATGCCGCCGACCATGGTGAAATGATCCTGGTGGCCATTCAGCCAGGCCATGAAGACGATGCCTGCCTTGTAATATTCCGTCGGGGCTTCAAAGATCTTGCGCGACAGCGGCACGGTCGGCGCCATCAGCGCGTCATAGCCGGCCCGGTCGCCCTCGGCGAGCCTGGCCAACGCGGGGTTGGCCACCGGGGCGATGGCATCGAAGATGCCGAGCAGCGCATGCGAGTGCCTCTTGCCGTCGCCCGCGATCAGCTCCGGATAGTTGAAATCGTCACCCGTGAACATCACCACGCCTTCAGGCAGGCGGTCGCGCAGCAGCACCTCCTTGCCTGCGTCGAGCAGCGATATCTTTATGCCTTCGACCTTGTCTGCGTGCCGCTCGATGATGGCGACCACGGTGTCCAGGGCGGTATCGAAATCATTGCTGCCCCAATAGCCCTTGAGCGCAGGATCGAACATGTCGCCCAGCCAGTGCAGGATCACCTTGCCGGAGGCTTGGCTGAGGATGTGGTCGTAGACGCGGGCATAGTCGTCCGGGCCTTTGGCCACGGCCGCCAGCGCGCGGCTTGCCATCATGATCGCCTTGCCGCCCTCGCCTTCGATGAAGGCGAACTGCTCCTCATAGGCTCGGATCACATCGTCCAGCGACTTTGCCGCGGCCGGCGCCAGATGGTCGGTGCCGGCGCCGGAAGCGAGATCGGCGCCTTTCACCGTGCGCGCCTCGGCGATCGAGCGCCGGATCAGTTCTTTCGCGCTCGCCCAGTCGAAACCCATGCCGCGCTGCGAGGTGTCCATCGCCTCGGCGATGCGGAAGCCGAGCCGCCACAGATGATGACGGAATGCCATGGTCTTGTCCCAGTCGACCGCCGGCCGCGACCAGGGATCGGTCATGGCGAAGGGGTTGGCGACGACATGGGCGGCGGCATAGGCGAGGCGCGGGAAATCCGCGCCGATGTTGGGCTGCGCCGGTTGGCCGACCAGCCGGTAGCGGACACGATCGCCATTCTTCGCAGGCAGGATGATGTCCATCGAAATCTCCCTTTGTGGCAGCCTATAGATGGAACGTTCCAATAAATCAAGAACCTTTATGATCCCTGCGACTGAAGCGATCCAACGCAGCGCTGCGGCCCTAAGCCCATACATTTTCTGGCCATCGATCAATTTTTCGAAATCGACATGATTCCCAGTTGACTCCGGTTTGACGCAATGTTTAGAACGTTCCAATAAATTTTAGCGCCGGACGCGGAGGAAGCACGGATATGGCCAGCCGGGCCAAGGCGACGATCCTGGACATCGCCCGCGAGGCCGGCGTGTCCAAATCGACGGTATCGCTCGTGCTGCAAGGCAGCGGGCTGATCCGGCCTGAGACCGCGGTCAAGGTCCGCAAGGCGATCGAGGATGTCGGCTATGTCTACAACCGCGGCGCCGCCAACCTGCGCAAGGCGCATTCCAACGTCATCGGCATGGTGATCAACGATCTCACCAACCCCTTCTTCGCCGAGCTGGCGGTTGGCATGGAGCGCGTCTTTCAGGCCGCAGGCATCGTGCCCTTCATCGCCAACACCGCGGAAAATCCGGTCCGCCAGGAAGAAGTGCTGAAGTCGCTGCTGGAACAGGGCGTCGCCGGTCTGATCGTCTCGCCGGCGCGCGGCACCACGCCCGGCGCCTTCCGCCGCATCGAGGCTGCCGGCGTGCCGGTCGTCTTCGCCATGCGCCGCCTGCCCGAGAGCCGCATCCCGGCAATCGCGCCCGACAACCATCGCGGCGCCTATCTCGCCACCCAGCATCTGATCGGCAAAGGCCACCGCCGGCTGGCTTTCTTCGGCGGTTCGTCCGACCTCGTTGTCTATCACGACAGGCTCGGCGGCTTCATCGAGGCTTGCGAGGCGCTTGGCATCCCGGCCGCCAACCGGACGATCGTCGAAGGCGAGACCAGCCGCAGAGGCGGCATGGCCTGCCTGGAGACCGCGCTTGCGGCAGCCGAGCCGCCGACAGCCGCGCTTTGCTTCAACGACGCCGTCGCTTTCGGCGTCATGCTCGCGCTGCGCAAGCGCGGCCTGGAGGCCGGGGCCGACTTCGCCGTGGTCGGTTTCGACGACGTGGCCGAAGCCGAGCACTACATGCCGGCGCTGACCAGCGTCGCCGTCGACACCCCAGGCCTTGGCGAGCGCGCCGCGCACGTCATGCTGAAGATGATCCAGTCGCGCACGACGCGCGCCGAGGACCATATCGGCGCGGTCAGCCTCGTCGTCAGGGAAAGCTGCGGCCCGAGCCGCAGCGCGCGCGGCACTGGAATGGGAGACGCGGCATGAGCGTGAGATGGGGCCTGATCGGCGCGAGCACGATCGCCAGGCAGTTCATGATCAATGCCATTCGCGCGCAGGCCGACGGCGCGGTTGCCGCCGTGATGAGCTCCAGCGCAGAGCGGGCTCGGGCCTACGCCAAGGAAAACGGCATTCCTAAAGCCGTCTCGACGCTCGATGCGCTGCTTGGCTCGAACATTGATGCCGTCTACATCTCGACCACCAATGAGCTGCATCTCGAACAGGGGCTGGCCGCCATCAAGGCCGGCAAGCATGTGCTCTGCGAAAAGCCGCTGGCGCTGACCAGCGCCGATGCGCGCAAGATGGTGGCGGTGGCCAGGAAAGCCGGCATCGTGTTCGGCACCAACCATCATCTGCGCAATGCCGGCGCGCACCGCGCGATGCGCGAGGCAATCGCAACCGGCCGTATCGGCAAACCGATCGCCGCGCGTGTTTTCCATTCCGTCTATCTGCCTGAAAGCCTGCAGGGCTGGCGCATCACCAGGCCTGAAGCCGGGGGCGGCGTGGTGCTCGACATCACGGTGCATGATGCAGACACGCTGCGCTTCGTGCTCGGCGACGATCCGGTCGAGATCTCGGCCTTCACACAGTCGGCCGGCATGGCCGGCGGCGGGCTGGAGGACGGCGCGATGTGCATCTGGCGCTTCAAGTCCGGCGTCATTGCGCAATCGCATGAAGGCTTCACGACCAAGTTCGCCGGCATCGGTTTCGAAGTGCATGGGTCGGAGGGCTCGCTGATCGCCACCGATGTGATGACGCAGAAGCCGGTCGGCTCGGTGCTGCTGCGCACTGCAAATGGCGAGGAAGAGCTGAACTTCGATCGCGAGGACCTCTACACCCGCTCGCTGCGCCAGTTCCATGCCGCGATCCGCGGCGAAGGCCAGCCTTCGGCCACCGGCGAGGACGGCATTTGGTCGCTGGCATCCGCCGAAGCAGCACTGCAATCATCGAAGACCGGCAAGGCCGTGATCATCGATCCGCAACTCGGGAGCCTCGCGTGAGCAAGCTCGTCACGGCAGCGCATGCCGCCAGCCTGATCAAGGACGGCATGGTTGTCTCGGTGTCGTCCTCGAGCGGCCTCGGCTGCCCCGACGCCGTGCTCGCCGCGATCGGCGAGCGCTTCGATGCGGAAGGGCATCCGAGAGCGATCACCACGCTGCACCCGATCGCCGCCGGCGACATGTACGGCATCAAGGGCATCGACCATCTCGCCAAGCCTGGCCTGCTCAAACGCACGCTCTGCGGCTCGTATCCGTCAGGCCCCTCCTCCGCCGAGCCGCCGCGGATCTGGCAGATGATCGGCGACAACTCGGTCGCGGCTTACAACGTGCCCTCCGGCATCCTCTTCGACATGCATCGCGAGGCGGCCGCCAAGCGTCCCGGCGTGCTGACCAAGGTCGGCCTCGACACTTTCGCCGACCCTCGCCACCAGGGCTGCGCCATGAACGCCGCCGCCAGCGAGCCGATCGTCTCGGTGCAGCAGTTCGACGGCGAGGAGTGGCTCTATTTCCGAGCCATCGTCCCCAACGTCTCGATCATCCGCGCCACCTCCGCCGACGAGCGCGGCAATCTCACCTACGAGCATGAGGGCGCCTATCTCGGCGGTCTCGAACAGGCATTGGCTGCCCGCAACAATGGCGGCATCGTCATTGCGCAGGTGAAGCGCATCGTCGAGAACGGCACCCTCAAGCCGCACGATGTGCGCGTGCCCGGCGTCTTGGTCGACCATATCGTGGTCGCGCCCGATCAGCTGCAGACGACGCAGACGGCTTACGACCCGGCGATCTCGGGCGAGATCTTCCGGCCGCTCTCCACCTTCCGCACCCCGGAGATGAACATCCAGAAGGTGATCGCGCGCCGCGTCGCCATGGAGTTGCGCGACGGCATGGCCGTCAATATCGGCTTCGGCATCTCCGCCAACGTGCCGCGCATTCTTCTCGAGGAAGGCCAGCACGGCAAGGTCACCTGGGTGATCGAGCAGGGCGCGGTCGGCGGCGTGCCGCTGCTCGACTTCAAGTTCGGCTGCGCCTCGAATGCCGAGGCGATCATGCCCTCGCCGCACCAGTTCATCTATTTCCAGGCCGGCGGCTTTGACGCCTCGCTCCTGTCCTTCCTGCAGATCGACCGCCACGGCTCGGTCAACGTGTCGAAGCTTTCGGCGAGACCGCATGTGACGGCCGGCGCCGGCGGCTTCGTCGATATCACCGCGCGGGCGAAGAAGATCGTCTTCTCCGGCTTCTTCAATGCTGGCGCCAAGCTTTCGCTGGCGAACGGCGCCCTCCGCATCGACCAGGAAGGCAAGGTGAAAAAGATCGTCGAGGAGGTCGAGCACATCTCCTTCTCCGGCAAGCGCGCGGTCGCGCAAGGCCAGGACATCACCTATGTCACCGAACGCTGTGTGATGAAGCTGACCCAGGCCGGGCTGATGGTGACCGAGCTGGCGCCCGGCATCGATCTCGAACGCGATGTGCTGGCGCAGTCCGACACTCCGCTCTCCGTCGCAAACGACCTCAAGTTCACGCCGGCCTCGCTCTATCAAGATCGGCCGATCGGCCTGTCGCTCAACGGCGGCGCTTCGCTTGGAGGCGCGCATGGCTGAGCGCCTCGTCACCTTCGAGCAGGATGGCGTGATCGGTACCGTGACGCTCAGGCGGCCGGAAAAGTTCAACGCGCTCGACATTCCGATGCTGCGCGCGCTCGAAGCCGCGCTCGACAAGGCCGAGCTGGCCGAGGGTGTCCGTGTCGTGCTCATCAGCGGCGAAGGCAAGGGTTTTTGCGCCGGCGGCGACGTCGAGGCCTGGGCACAATTAAGCGCCGCCGATTTCCAGGTTCAATGGGTGCGCTACGGCCATCGTGTCTTCGACCGGCTGGCGCGGCTTCGGCAACCGACCATCGCCGTGCTGTCCGGCCATGCGCTGGGCGGCGGCTTGGAATTGGCCGCCGCCTGCGATTTCCGCGTCGCCGAAACCCAGATCAAGCTCGGCTTTCCCGAAACCTCGATCGGCGTCGTGCCCGGCTGGTCTGGTACGCAGCGCGCCGTGCGCCGCTTCGGCGCGCAAACGGTGCGGCGCATGGCAATAGGGGGCGAAGTCCTGCTGGCGAACGAGGCGCTTGCCCTCGGCGTCGTCGACCGCGTCGTCGAAACCGGCAAGGCCTTGGATGAAGCAAAAGCCTGGGGAGAAAAGATCGCCGAGCGTGGTCCGCTCGCAACCGAGGCCGCCAAGCTGATGATCGGCATTGCCGAAGGCGAGGAAGACGCCGCCGCGACGGAAGCGCTGGCCAGCGGCTTCATTGCGCTCACCGGCGATCTCAAGGCCGGTGTCGGCGCCTTCAAGGCCAGGCACAAGCCGGACTTTTCGAGATCTTGAGAGAAGATACGATGAACGCACCGCTTAACATTTCCATGCCGGTCGAAGCGTCTCAGGCGCCGAAGAGCTACAAGCTTCTGATCGACGGCAAACATGTCGGTGCCCGGGATGGCCGCACGATCGAACGCAACAGCCCCGGCCACGGTTTTGCGGTTTCACGCTATGCGCAGGCGGGTGCTGCGGAAGTCGACGCTGCGGTGCAGGCCGCGCACAAGGCCTTCGAGGCCGGCGCATGGCCGCGCATGAAGGCTTCGGAACGCGCCGCGGTGCTGCTCAAGGCGGCCGATCTGATCGAGGGCCGACTGGAAGAGATTGCCAGGCTCGACGCGTTGGAATCCGGCAAGCCGATCGCGCAGGCGCGCGGCGAGATCGGCGGCGCCGTCGACATCTGGCGCTATGCCGCTTCGCTTGCCCGCACGCTCCATGGCGAGAGCTACGCCAATCTCGGCGATGACATGCTGGGCGTGGTCGTGCGCGAGCCGATCGGCGTCGTCTCGATCATCACGCCGTGGAATTTTCCCTTCCTGATCGTCAGCCAGAAACTGCCCTTCGCGCTCGCCGCCGGCTGCACTGCCGTGGTCAAGCCGAGCGAGATGACCTCGGCCTCGACCTTCGTGCTCGGCGATATCCTGCTGCAGGCCGGCCTGCCGGCGGGTGTCGTCAACATCCTCGCCGGCCTGGGTAGCGATGTCGGCGCGCCGATGGTCAGCCATCCGCTGGTTGAGATGGTGTCCTTCACCGGCTCGACCCGCGTCGGCAAGATGACCATGGCGGCGGCGTCCAGTTCGCTGAAGAAGGTGTCGATGGAGCTCGGCGGCAAGAACGGCCAGATCGTCTTCCCCGACGCCGATCTCGAAGCAGCGGCGGATGCCGCAGTCTTCGGCGGCTTCTTCAACGCCGGCGAATGCTGCAATGCCGGCAGTCGGCTGATCGTGCATGAGGCGATCGCGGACGACTTTCTCGGCGCAGTCAAGGCGCTGGCCGAGAGGGTGAAAGTCGGCGATCCGCTTGACGACCGCACCAAGGTCGGCGCGATGATCTCGGCCGACCACATGGCGAAGGTAGCCGGCTATGTGAAGGCGGCCAAAACCGGCGGCGGCAGCGTCTTCAGCGGCGGCGGACAGCTCGCCTCCAACGCCGGCCAGTATCTCGATCCGACCATTGTCCGCAACGTTACCGAGGACATGGAAATCGCGCGCGAGGAAGTCTTCGGGCCGGTGCTGTCCGTGCTCACTTTTGAAACGATTGAAAGGGCATTGCACATCGCCAACAACACGCCCTATGGTCTGTCTGCGGGAGTGTGGAGCGCCAGCATCGACACATGCATGTCGGTGGCGCGCGGTGTGCGTTCGGGGACGGTTTGGGTGAATACGTTCATGGAGGGTTATCCCGAACTGCCCTTCGGCGGCTACAAGCAATCCGGTCTCGGACGCGAACTCGGCAAACGCGCCGTCGAGGACTATACCGAGGAAAAGACAATCCAGTTTCATCGCGGCCAGCGCACCGGATGGTGGCTCGGCTGAGTTGGGAGACCCCGGCGGTCACCCCGCCGGTTATGTGAATGCAACAAGGGAGGTAGTACATGTTGCGCAAACTGCTTATCGGAACGGCTCTTGCGACGAGCTTTGCGTTCTCGGCGCATGCCGCGGACGTCAAGGAAGTGCAGATGCTGCATTGGTGGACGTCGGGCGGCGAAGCGGCTGCTCTGAACGTGCTGAAGCAGGATCTGGCCAAGGAAGGCTATGCCTGGAAGGACGTGCCGGTGGCCGGCGGCGGCGGCGACGCCGCCATGACCGCTCTGAAGGCGATGGTCGCGGCCGGCAACTATCCGACTGCCTCGCAGATGCTGGGCTACACCGTGCTCGACTATGCCGCTGCTGGCGTCATGGGCGACCTCACCGAGACCGCCAAGAAGGAAGGCTGGGACAAGAGCGTTCCGGCCGCCCTGCAGAAGTTCTCCGTCTATGACGGCAAGTGGGTCGCGGCTCCGGTCAACGTCCACTCGGTCAACTGGCTGTGGATCAACAAGGCCGTGATGGACAAGATCGGCGGCACCGAGCCGAAGACCTTCGACGACTTCATCGCCCTGCTCGACAAGGCCAAGGCCGCTGGCGTCATCCCGCTGGCGCTCGGCGGCCAGAACTGGCAGGAAGCGACCATGTTCGACTCCGTCGTGCTGTCGACCGGCGGACCGGAATTCTACAAGAAGGCGATGAACGACCTCGATGAGGAGTCGCTCAAGTCCGACACGATGAAGAAGTCGTTCGACAACCTCGCCAAGCTCGTCACCTATGTCGACCCGAACTTCTCGGGCCGCGACTGGAACCTCGCCACCGCCATGGTCATCAAGGGCGATGCGCTGGTTCAGGTCATGGGCGACTGGGCCAAGGGCGAATTCCACGCCGCCAACAAGACGCCGGGCACGGACTTCCTCTGCTACCGCTTCCCGGGCACCGACGGCTCGGTGATCTACAACTCCGACATGTTCGGCATGTTCAACGTTCCGGACGACCGCAAGGCCGCCCAGGTCGCTCTGGCCACCGCCACCCTGTCGAAGAGCTTCCAGTCGGCTTTCAACGTCGTGAAGGGCTCGGTCCCCGCCCGCACCGACGTGCCGGACACCGACTTCGATGCTTGCGGCAAGAAGGGCATCGCCGACCTTAAGGCGGCTAACGAAGGCGGCAAGCTGTTCGGCTCGTTGGCCCAGGGCTACGGCGCGCCCCCGGCTGTCGCCAACGCCTACAAGGACGTCATCTCGAAGTTCGTCCATGGCCAGATCAAGACCTCGGACGAAGCCGTGACCGAATTGGTCAAGGCGATCGACGACGCCAAGTAAGGCGTTTTGCTGGAGCAATTCCAGGAAAAGTGCATAGCGGTTTTCCGTTCGGAATTGCATAAACAAAACCACTCGAGTCTCCCCCGCTCCGGCGGGGGAGGTCTCCTGTCGAGACGATATACGGGATTGCTGCCTGGTGTGCGCCGCACGCTGGCTGGTCCCCAATAACCGGTACTGGATGAGCCGATGAGCACAGTCGCCGAAACCCAAATCAAGCTGACGCCGGAACATGACGCCCGTCCTGGCGCCTCCGTCCGCTCGCGATTGCAGGACCTGTTGCCGAAGATCGTCCTGGCGCCGAGCTTCGCGGCGACGATCGTCTTCGTCTATGGCTTCATCCTGTGGACGATCTATCTGTCGTTCACCAATTCCAAGACCTTCCCATCCTACGACATCACCGGCGCCCGCGCCTATCAGCGGCTGTGGCGCTGGACCTTCGAGAGCGACCCGCCGTCGAGCTGGTACACCTCGATCACCAACATGGGGATTTTCGGCTTCCTCTACATCCTGATCTGCCTGGCGCTCGGCCTCTTCCTGGCCATCCTGCTCGACCAGAAGATCCGCGGCGAAGGCATGCTGCGGCCGATCTATCTCTATCCGATGGCGCTCTCCTTCATCGTCACTGGCGTCGCCTGGAAGTGGTTCCTCGACCCCGGCCTCGGTCTCGAGCAGACCCTACACCAATGGGGCTGGACGAGCTTCCATTTCGACTGGATCAAGAACAAGGATTTCGTCATCTACACGGTGGTGATCGCCGGCGTCTGGCAGGCTTCCGGCTTCATCATGGCGATGTTTCTGGCCGGGCTTCGCGGCATCGACGGTGAGATCATGAAGGCCGCGCAGATCGATGGCGCCACCACCTTCCAGCTCTACCGCCGCATCGTTATTCCGCTGCTCAGGCCGGTGTTCCTGTCGGCCTTCATAGTGCTCGCGCATCTGGCCATCAAGTCCTATGACCTTGTCGTGGCGCTGACCAGCGGCGGACCGGGCGGTTCGGCCTGGCTGCCCTCCAACTTCATGTATGAGTTCACCTTCAAGCGCAACGAGATGGCGGTGGGCTCGGCGAGCGCGGTGATCATGCTGATGACTTTGACCGCGATCATCGTGCCTTATCTCTATTCCGAGCTCAGGGAGAAGCCGCGATGAGCGCCGTCACCTCACCGGCCAGCCAGGCATCGAGCGGCGTCAGCGCCAGGACGATCAACCGCATCGTAATCTACGGGCTGCTCGCGCTGTTCGCGCTGTTCTACCTGATGCCGCTCTTCGTGATGCTGGTCACCTCGTTCAAGACCATGGACGAGATCCAGAACGGCAACATGCTGGCGCTGCCGCAGTCGCCGACCATCGCGCCATGGTTCAAGGCCTGGGGCGAAACCTGCGTCGGCCTGACTTGTGCCGGCATCAAGGGCTACTTCTGGAACTCCATCAAGATGGTGGTGCCGGCGGTGCTGATCTCGACGCTGCTCGGCGCGCTCAACGGCTATGTGCTGACCAAATGGCGCTTCCGCGGCCACACGCTGGTCTTCGCGATGATGCTGTTCGCCTGCTTCATTCCGTTCCAGTCGGTGCTCTTGCCGATGGCGACCATCCTCGGCAGCATCGGCCGCTTCGGCGCCAGCCTGCAGAACGCGACGGGGTTCAACTTCGGCCTCGGTAACTCGACGGTCAACCTGGCCTTCGTCCATGTGGTCTACGGCCTCGGCTTCACCACGCTGTTCTTCCGCAACTATTACGAGGCCTTCCCGACCGAACTGGTGAAGGCGGCGCAGGTCGACGGCGCCTCCTTCTTCCAGATCTTCCGCCGCATCATGCTGCCGAACTCGATGCCGATCTTCGTCGTCACCGTCATCTACCAGTTCACCAACATCTGGAACGACTTCCTGTTCGCTTCCGCTTACGCCGGCACCGGCGACGTGATGCCGATGACGGTGGCGCTCAACAATGTCGTCAACACCTCGACCGGCGTCGTCGAGTACAACGTCAACATGGCCGCGGCGATGATTGCCGCGCTCCCCACCCTGATCGTCTATGTCGTCGCCGGCCGCTATTTCGTGCGCGGGCTGATGGCCGGCGCGGTCAAGGGCTGACCCTATTTTCTGAAGGAACGACCATGGCTTTTCTGGAAATTGATGGGCTGAAGAAGCGCTTCGGGAATGTCGAGATCCTGAAAGGCATCGATGTCGAGCTCGAAAAGGGCGGCTTCCTGGTGCTGGTCGGCCCGTCCGGCTGCGGCAAGTCCACCCTGCTCAACACCATTGCCGGGCTGGAAACCATCACCGAGGGCCAGATCCGCGTCGACGGCCGCGCCATCAACGATCTGCATCCCTCGAAGCGCGACATCGCCATGGTCTTCCAGAGCTACGCGCTCTATCCGAACATGACGGTTGCCGGAAACATCGCCTTCGGCATGGAGATGCGCGGCGTGCCGGCGGCGGAGCGCCAGGCGGCGATCGACAAGGTGGCAAAGATCCTGCAGATCGGTCACCTGCTCAACCGCAAGCCCAGCCAGCTTTCCGGCGGCCAGCGCCAGCGCGTTGCCATGGGCCGGGCGCTGGTGCGCGACCCGAAACTCTTCCTGTTTGACGAGCCGCTTTCCAACCTCGACGCCAAGCTGCGCGTCGACATGCGCATCGAGATCAAGCGCCTGCACGCCACGACCGGCACCACGATCGTCTATGTCACCCACGACCAGATCGAGGCGATGACGCTGGCGACCAAGATCGCCGTGATGCGCGACGGCGAGGTACAGCAGTTCGGCACGCCGGCCGAAGTCTACAACAACCCCACCAATATCTTCGTCGCCGACTTCATGGGCTCGCCCGCGATGAACCTGATCCCGGCCAGGATTGGCGCCAATGGCAGCGGGCTCTCGGTCGTTCTCGATCGTGAGGCGCGCCAGCCGATCACGCTGTCACTGCCCGGCGCGCCGACCGGCCTTGCGGCCTTCAAGGACAAGCCGGTCATCTTCGGCGTGCGCCCGGAAGCGCTGACCGATCCAGAAGGCGCCGAGCGCAACGGATCCGAAATCGCCACCGCCGACTGCCACATCGAAGTGGTCGAGCCGGCGGGATCGGACACGTTCGCCGTCACCAATCTCGGCGGCAAGGGCGTGGTGGCGCGGCTGCGCGCCGACGCCAGGATCCAGCCCGGCACCAGCACGCCGCTGGCCTTCAATCTCAGCAAGGCGGTGTTCTTCGATCCGGCGACCGAGAAGCGCATTCTCTGATGCATGTCGCCCAAAAGTGGATCCGGTTTTGGGGCAGCGACATGCGTCAAGACAAAGATCTAAAGCGCGTGGTCCCGGTCAGTTCAAACACGACGCGCTTTAGACCATGACAAATCCGGATATCGTCATCATCGGCTCCGGCATCGGCGGCGCCACGATCGCCTCCGGCTTGGCCGGCAGCGGCGCCTCGATCCTGATCCTGGAACGCGGTGAACCGCTGCCCGCGACGCCGCATGCGCGCTCGACGCGCTCGATCTTCGTCGACGGGCATTACCGGCCGAAGGAGATGTGGCGCGAGGCCGGCGGCGCCGCGTTCAACCCCGGCAATTACTATTATGTCGGCGGCAACTCGAAATTTTTCGGCGCGGTGCTGATCCGCTACCGCAAGGAGGATTTCTCCGAGCTGGAGCATTTCGGCGGTGTCTCGCCGACCTGGCCGTTTTCCTATGACGAGTTCGAACCCTGGTATTCGAAGGCCGAGCAGCTTTTCCGCGTGCGCGGCGCGGTCGGCGAGGATCCGACCGAGCCGTTCCATTCGATTCCTTATGCCTTTAAGCCGGTGCCCGACGAACCTTCGATCGCGCGTGCCCGCGCCGAGCTCAAAGGCCTCGGCCTGCATCCTGCCTCGCTGCCGCTCGGCGTCGACATCGAAGCCTGGCTGAAGGAGGGCAAGACCGGCTGGGATGCTTTTCCGAACACCGGGCAAGGCAAGGTCGACGCCCAGACCGGGCCTCTGGCGGCGGCGCTCAATGACAAGAACATCAAGCTCGAAACCGGCGCCCATGTCGACTGGCTCGAGGCCTCGCCGGACGGCAAATCGATTGCCGCCATTCATTACACGCAGAACGGCGCGCAAAGGACGCTCTCGCCGAAGCTGGTCATCCTATCGGCCGGCGCGATCAACTCCGCCGTCATCCTGCTGCGCTCGCCCTCGACAAACGGCAAAGGCCTCGCCAACAGTTCCGACCAGGTCGGCCGCAATTTCATGAACCACAATTCGAGCGCGATGCTGGCGATCGACCCGCGCCGCCGCAACGACGCCGTCTACCAGAAGACGCTGATGCTCAACGACTATTATCTGTCGGGCGGCAAGGGCGGCAAGCCGCTGGGCAATGTGCAACTGCTCGGCAAGATCGACGGCAACATGCTGCGGGCCAATGTGAAGCTGGCGCCAAGATTCGCGCTCGATTTCATGGCCGGCCACGCCGTCGACTGGTACCTGATGTGCGAGGACCTGCCCGATCCTGAAAGCCGCATCCTGGTCGACGGCAAGGAGATCGTCATGCAGTGGCGGCGCTCCAACATGCAGTCGCTGGAAGGCCTGACCACGGTGATGCGCGAAAACTTCCGCGCCTGCGGTTACCCGATCGTGCTGTCGCGCCCGTTCGACAAGCGCACGCCCTCGCACCAGTGCGGCACCGTGCGGATGGGCAACGACCCCGCGACGGCGCCACTCGATACGTTCTGTCGTGCTTACGACCATAAGAACCTGTTCGTCGTGGACGCCGGCTTCCTGCCGACCTCGGCGGCGGTCAATCCGGCGCTGTCAATCGCAGCCCAGGCGCTGCGCGTGGCAGACCATATCCGCAAGACGGAGCTCGCGGCATGACCCGCCCGGCAGCCATCGTCACCGGCGGCGCGCGCGGCATCGGCCTTGCCTGCGCCGAGGCGCTGGCCGATGCCGGCTTCGATATTCTTGTTGCCGACCTTGCGGACAAGCCGGCCGATGGACTTGCCGAAAGCATCGCCGCGCGCGGCGCGAAATTCGCCTATGCCAGCTGTGACATCGCTGATCTCGCTGGCCATCCAAAACTGGTCGCGGCGGCGGTGGACACCTTCGGCAGCATCGATTGCCTCGTCAACAACGCCGGCATAGGCGCCGTCGTGCGCGGCGATCTTCTGGAATTGAAGCCTGATAATTTCGACCACGCGCTAAATATCAATCTGCGCGGCACGGTGTTCCTCAGCCAGGCCGTCGCCAAGGCGATGTTGGCGACACCCGCCAGCTTTGCGAGGTCGATCGTCACCATCACCTCGGTCAGCGCGACAATGGCCTCGCCGGAGCGCGCCGACTACTGCATCTCAAAGGCAGGGCTTTCGATGTGGGTGAAGAACCTGGCGCTGCGGCTCGCCGCGGAAAACATCGGCGTGTTCGAGGTGCGGCCGGGCATCATTCGCACCGACATGACGGCAGGCGTATCCGCCAAATATGACGCGCTGATAGACGGCGGGTTGGTGCCGGCCAAACGCTGGGGCGAGGCCGCCGATATCGGCGCTGTGGTGGCCGCACTTGCCAGCGGAAAATTCGGCTTTGCAACCGGATCGGTCATCGATGTCGACGGCGCGCTCTCCGTGCCTCGCCTGTGAGTGAGTGGAACCATGGCTGACTACATCATCGTTGGCGCCGGTCCGGCCGGTTGCGTGCTGGCCAACCGGCTGAGCGAGGAGCCGACCAATTCAGTCCTGCTGCTCGAAGCGGGCGGCAAGGATTGGCACCCGCTGATCCACATGCCGGCAGGCTTCGCCAAGATGACCAAGGGCATCGCTTCCTGGGGCTGGTCGACGGTGCCGCAGAAGCACATGAAGGACCGCGTCTTCTGGTACACCCAAGCCAAGGTTGTCGGCGGCGGCTCGTCGATCAACGCCCAGATCTACACGCGCGGCAACGCCCGCGACTATGACGCCTGGGAGAAGGAAGAGGGCTTGGCCGGCTGGGGCTATCGCGATGTGCTGCCCTATTTCAAGCGCGCCGAGAACAACCAGCGCTTCGCCAACGATTATCACGGCGATCAGGGGCCGCTCGGCGTTTCCAACCCGATCTCGCCGCTGCCGATCTGCGAGGCCTATTTCCGCGCCGGCCAGGAGATGGGAATCCCCTTCAATCCGGATTTCAACGGCGCCAGCCAGGAAGGCGTCGGCTATTACCAGCTCACCCAGAAGGACGCGCGGCGCTCCTCCGCCTCGGTCGCCTATCTGAAGCCTATCCGCGCCCGCAAGAACCTGACGGTCAGGACCGATGTGCTCGTCACCCGCGTCGTCGTCGAGAAAGGCCGCGCCATCGGCGTCGAGATCGTCGACAAGCCGGGCGGAGAAAAGACGATCCTGCGCGCGGAACGCGAGGTGATCATCTCCTCCGGCGCCATCGGCTCGCCGAAGCTCTTGATGCAATCCGGCATTGGCCCGGCCGATCATCTGAAGTCGGTCGGCGTCACGCCGGTCCATGACCTGCCCGGCGTCGGCTCCAACATGCAGGACCATCTCGACCTGTTCGTGATCGCCGAATGCACCGGCGACCACACCTATGACAACTATGCCAAGCTGCACCGCACGATGTGGGCCGGCCTGCAATACGTGCTTCTGAAGAAGGGCCCCGTCGCCTCCAGCCTGTTCGAGACCGGCGGCTTCTGGTACGCCGATCCGACCGCCGCCTCGCCCGACATCCAGTTCCATCTCGGTCTCGGCTCCGGCATTGAGGCGGGCGTCGAAAAACTGAAGAATCCCGGCGTGACGCTGAACTCCGCCTTCCTGCGCCCGCGCTCGCGCGGCACCGTGCGATTGAAGAGCGACGATCCCGCCGATCATCCGCTGATCGACCCGAACTACTGGTCCAATTCCTACGATCGCGACATGTCGATCAAGGGCCTGCGGCTGGCGCGCGAGATCATGCGGCAGAAGGCGCTGCAGCTTTTTGTGCAGCGCGAGGTGCTGCCCGGCCCTGCCCTGCAAAGCGACGCCGATCTCTTCGACTATGCCTGCCGCTCGTCCAAGACCGATCACCATCCCGTCGGCACCTGCCGCATGGGCCATGATGCGATGGCTGTGGTGGCGCCCGATCTCAGGCTGCGCGGCATCGACGGCCTGCGGGTCTGCGACGCGTCGGTGATGCCGCGTGTCCCTTCCTCCAACACCAATGCGCCGACCATCATGGTCGGCGAGAAGGGCGCCGATCTGATCCTCGGACGCGAGCCGCTGCCGCCGGCCGTGTTCAAGGGCAATAAGGCGGCTTGAGGGGAGAACAATGATCCGCCACTGCGTCTTTGTCCGCTTCGGCGACGGCACCTCCGCCGCCGAGCGCGCCGCGATTCATGCCGATCTCGAAGCGCTGCGCCCGGCCATCGACGGCATGGGCAAGGTTCATTTCAGCGCCAATGTCAGCCCGGAGCCGTTCGCGCGCGGTTTCGGCCATGGCTTTACCATCGATTTCCGCGATGCTGCCGCCCGCGACGCCTATCTGGCGCACGAGGCGCATCAGCGCGCCGGCGCTCGCCTGGTAGCGGCGCTCGAAGGGGGCACCGACGGGCTGATGAGTCCTCGACTTGGAGTTTACGGAAATGTGACCGCCGGTTGATCGGAAACCGGCAAATAACCCGTTCTCTTTTGCACTGCATGGAACATATCGTTCCTTTCGCGGATGCAAAGGAGCAGCGATTTGAGTCTCACCTCGGAGCAGAAGAAAACCGTACTCGCATCTTTCCTGGGCTGGACGCTCGACGCTTTTGATTTCTTCCTTCTGACATTCCTGCTCACCGATATCGCCGCTGAATTCCACACCGATGTCCCGGCGGTCTCCAAGGCGCTGTTCCTGACCTTGGCCACGCGATTCATCGGCGCGTTCCTGTTCGGCATGCTGGCCGACAGATATGGGCGCAAACCGCTGCTGATGCTCAACATCGTCAGCTATTCGGTGATCGGGGCGCTGGCGGCCTTCTCGCCCAATCTCGGCATATTCCTGGCCCTTCGGGCGCTGTTCGGCATCGCGATGGGCGGCGAGTGGGGCCTTGGCAGCTCGCTCGCCATGGAATCCATTCCGCCCAGCGCCCGCGGCATGGTTTCGGGCATCCTGCAATGCGGCTATCCGGCGGGATATCTGCTGGCGGCAGTTGTCTATGGGCTGCTCTACGGCCAGAAGATCGGCGATTTCACCTTCGGCTGGCGCGCCATATTCCTGCTGAGCTTCGTACCGGCGCTGATCGTGCTCTTCATCCGCTCGCACGTGCCGGAATCGCCCGCCTTCGTCTCAGGCCGGGCGCAGGCGCGGCCGGGTCTTCTCGTAACGCTGCAGAAGCACTGGGGCATCGCGCTCTATGCCGTGGTGCTGATGATGTTCTTCAACTTCTTCAGCCATGGCACGCAGGACTTGTACCCGACCTTCCTGAAGAAGCAGCATGGCTTCGATCCGCACACGGTGAGCTGGATCACCATCGTCGCCAATATCGGCGCCATTGTCGGCGGCTTGGCGTTCGGCGCGCTGTCGGAGAAGATCGGGCGCATAAACGCCATCACGCTCGCCTGCGTCATTGCCCTGCCGGCTATTCCGCTCTGGGCCTATACGACGACGCCCTTCATGCTGGCGCTCGGCGCCTTCATCATGCAGGTGGCGGTGCAAGGCGCCTGGGGCGTCATTCCGGTGCATCTCAACGAGCTATCGCCGGGCTCCGTGCGGGCGACCTTGCCTGGCTTCATCTACCAGGCCGGCAATCTGGCGGCCTCCTATGGCGGCCCATATCAGGCCGGCATCGCCGAAGCGCCGGGAGGCAGCTATGGCTACGCGCTGGCATTGTTTGCCGGCGTGGTCGCCATCTGCATCATCGTCGTCATCCGGTTCAGCCCCGAGAAGCGTGGCGAGGTCATGACCGTGATCGACCGGGAAGTCAGCCCAGTCTGAGCGCCACCACGCCCGCGACGATGCCCAGCGCCGCGGCGGCGCGCCATGCCGTCATCTTCTCGCCCAGCGCCAGCACCGAGATCAGCATGGCGAACAGGATCGAGGTCTCGCGCAGCGACGCCACCGAGGCGATCGGCGCCTTGGTCATCGCCCACATCACGATCCAGTAGGCGGCGCCGCTGAGCACGCCGGTGAAGAGGCCTGCCTTCCAGTCCCGCGCCAGCAGGGGCAGCGACTGTGGCCCGCGAAAGGCGATGCACAGCACCAGCGCCCAGAGCGCATCGCAGACGAACAGCCAGGCCGCATAGCTTTGCGCGGTTGCCGCCAGCCGCGCGCCGCTGCCGTCCGACAGCGTGTAGCTGGCAATGAAGATCGATGTGCCGAGCGCGAAGCTGACGGCGCGCAGATTGAACCGTTCAAGATGCACACCGCCGCGAAACGACATGACCAGCGTGCCTGCCGACAGAAGCACGATGCCGAAGATGGAGAGTGGCGCCGGTATCTCTCCGAGCAGAACGATGCCGCCGAGCGCGGAGAGCAGCGGCGCGGTACCGCGCGCCAGCGGATAGGTCTGAGCGAAATCGCCGGCCTTGTAAGCGCCGATCAGAAACGTCCGGTAGCCCATATGGAAGAAGACCGAGGCGAGGATGAATGGCCAGACCTCGGCTTTCGGCACTTCAACGAAAGGCAGCGCCAGCAGCGCCGCAGCCCCCATGCCGAGCGTCATCAAGGTGATCGACAGGAAGCGGTCGAGGTGCACCTTGACCAGCGCGTTCCAGATCGCGTGCATGGCGGCCGCCGACAGCACCGCGAGGAAGACGAAAAGCGTCATGCCCGCCTCACCCGCCTGCAAGCCTAGCGGCGACGCCTGGCGTTTCCAGATCGATATCGACCCTGAGCGGGAAATGGTCGGAGGCCACTTCGCCGATATCGGCGCTCACGGAACGCACCCGCCCGGCCAGGACGCCGCCAACGAAGCAATGATCGAGCCGGCGTTTCGCCAGCTTGCCCTCGATGATCTTTTCATGCGTGTGGAAGTCCGCCACCGGCTTGGCGGCGACGGCTGCGGCATCGACGAACCCGTCGATATAGACGGCGCCGCGATGATAGGGCGTGCTGCCGACGATGCGCCGGTATTCCGCACTTCCCGGCTCCATGTTGAAATCGCCGAGCCAGATCGCCGCCAGCGGGTTTTCCGGCTCCGGCTCGCCATTCGCCCAGTTGCGCTGCGGCTCGTCATCGGCGCCGCTCCAGGGACCGCCATCGGACGGCGCGCGGCGCTGTTCGGCGAGCAGATAGTCGATTTGCTCCAGCCGCTCTTCGGCCGCGATATGGGCAAGATGCAGCGAGAAAACCCGCACCGATCCCGCCGGCGTCCGGATCATGCACTCCAGCGCGGCGTTGCGCGTGTTGAGGGGCTTGAGCGTGCGGCGCAGCGGCAGCGCATGCAGCCGCGACCAGACGATCGGCAGCTTGGACAGAAGCATCGTGCCGAACTGCCTGCGGCGGTTGACGATGCGCCCATCACGCTTTTCGCTGGCGTCCATGTCGAAGGCCGGACCGTAGACCCAGTGATAGTCGGGCAGCAGCCTGGACAGGATTTCCGGCTGGTCGTCGCCGTTGCTGCGCCGCCAGTGCCGCTCCACTTCCTGCAGGGCGATGATGTCGGCGCCGTCGACGAGGCGCGCGGCGCGCACCAGATCGTAGCGGCCGTCGCTGCCGTAGCCGTACTGGATGTTGTAGCTGACCAGCTTCATCGATTAACCGGCTGAATATCCGGCCACGGCACTAGCGCCTCGGCCATCGCGTTGCAATGGACGCCATCGACGTGCGGAATGGTCCAGCGATGACCGCCGACCCTGGCATCGTCTAGGTCGTGAGCGACTGGAACCGCCCCGCCGGCGATGCTGCCAGCTCGGACCAGTCGATTTCTTCTTCCAGACGGTGATAGGCTTCGTCGCCGATCGTACCGTCGCGGCGCAATTCTTCGAGCCTATCGCGCTGCCGCTTGATGGCATAGAGGCGCAGCCGGTCGTATTCGGTGGCCGCCTGCGCATCCTCGGGATTCTCGGCGATCTTGCGTTGGGCCTCGTACTGCTCGCGCACGACGTCCGCAGCGGCTGACGTCTTGCGGCTCAGGACGTCGAGCGCGGCTTCCATGATGGCAACGCGTGCCTGCGCCACTTCGCGATCTATCGTCGTATCCTCTTCGAAATTGAGCCAGCGCAGCAGCGGCTTCAAGCTCATGCCTTGCAGCACCAGCGTGCCGAGCACGACCGCGAAGGCGGCAAGCACGATCGGGTCCCGGCCAGGGAAATTGGCCGGCAGTGCAATGGCCACCACCAGGCTCACCAGCCCACGCATGCCGCACCAGCCGACAAGCAAGGCGCCCCCGAATGTCGGCGCATCCCGCCTTTGCTCTTTGCTGTCGAAGCGGGCGAACCGCCGTATGATCGCGACGTAGCCAAACACCCAGACGAGGCGTGCCACGATGACAACGGCCAGCACCGTTGCGGCGAAGACAAATTCATCGCCCTGCCCATCGCCGGAGAGCCTGCCGACGATCGACCGGGCCTGCAGGCCCATCAGCACGAAAGCCAGCACATTGAGCACGAACACTGCCGACTCCCAGACCGAGTAGGTGCTGACGCGGCGTCTGGCCGACATCTGGCGCGGCGCGGTGCGCGCGATGGTGATGGCATAGACGACGATGGTGATGATGGCGGAAAGGCCGATCCTGTCGGCGATGATCCAGACGGCAAAGGTTCCGGCAAACTGCACCACGGTGCTGCTTGCCGCATCCTCGATGCGCGTCAGCGTCAGCAGCGAGAGGCGGCCGAACAGATAGCCGGCGGCGACGCTGCCGACCGTCGACAGAAGGATCACCGGCACCGCATCGCTCAGCATGACCGAGCCGACCGCGGCCGAAACGGCGATGCGGTAGATCAGAAGCGCCGTGGCGTCGTTGAGCAGGCTCTCCCCTTGCAGGATGGCGTTGAGGCGGTGCGGCACCTTGAACTGGCCGAGCACGGCGCTCGCCGCCACGGCGTCCGGCGGCGCGACGATGGCGCCGAGCGCGATCGCCGCCGCGATCGGCAGACCGGCCATTTTCCAGCCGACGAAGGCGACGACCACGGTGGTGAAGACGACCGCGCCCAACGCCAGCAGCACCAGCGACAGCCGGTAGCGCTTCAGGTCGCGCAGCGACGTATCATAGGCGGCATCGAGAAGCACCGGCGCGATGAACAGGGCAAGCGCCAGTTCCGGGTCGATCTCGATGGTCGGCGCACCTGGCAGAAAGGCGATCCCCACTCCGGCCAAGGCCAGCAGGGAGGGATAAGGTATCCCCAGCCATCGCGACAACGCCGTCAGCCCGACGGCGATCAGAAGCAGGATGAGGGTGAGCTCGAAAAGCGCCATGACTCATCGTAGCGATGGAACCAGGCCATTGGCACTGCAAAAAGCGATGGTGAATGGTGAATGGTGAATGGGCATCATCAGAGATAATTCGAGCACGTAAAGTGCTCTCTTCGCTGACTACCATTCACTATTCACTATTCACCATTCACCCTAGTGCAGCACCAGCATGTCGCCCGACGAGAACGAGATGTCCGCCTTCTCGCCGACGACAGGCGGCGGCGTCGCCGAGTTGTTGAAGGTGTCGAGCGATACCGTGTTGCCGCCGATGCCGACGCGCACCCGGATGACCGAGCCGAGGAAATGCACTTCGGCGATCTCGCCCGAAAGGCTGGTGTCGTGGCCGGGCTGGCGTCCGAGCGAAATCGCTTCGGGCCGCAGCGCCAGCGACAGCGTGTCGCCGGACTTCGACCCGTTGAGCTTTCCCTTCAGCGAGACTTCCTGCGTGTTGACCCGCACCTTGCCGGACGCGGCATCGGTGACCTTGCCTTCCAGCACGTTGAGCGTGCCGACGAAATTGGCAACGAACTTGGTCGCCGGCCGGTTGTAGATCTCGAACGGCGTGCCGACCTGTTCGGCCTTGCCGCCATACATGACCGCGATGCGGTCGGAGATCGACAGCGCCTCTTCCTGGTCATGCGTCACGAAGATGGTGGTTATGCCGAGCTTCTTCTGGATCGAGCGGATTTCCTCGCGCAGCGAAATGCGCACTTTGGCGTCCAGCGCCGACAGCGGCTCGTCGAGCAGCAAAAGCTTCGGCTTCGGCGCAATGGCGCGCGCCAGCGCGATGCGCTGCTGCTGGCCGCCGGAGAGCTGGTAGGGATAGCGGTCGGCCATCTGCGGCAGCCTGATGATGTCGAGCATCTCCGCGACACGGGAATCGATGGCCGCCCTGGGCATGCCCGCCACCTTCAGTCCGAATCCGATATTCTGCGCCACAGTGAGGTTGGGAAACAGCGCATAGGCCTGGAACACCATGCCGATATTGCGCTGGTTGGGCTTCAGCCTGGTGATGTCCTTGCCGCTAACCACGATCTTGCCGGCCGAGGGCTCCTCGAAGCCGGCCACCATGCGCAACACCGTCGTCTTGCCGCAGCCGGACGGACCGAGGAAGGAGACGAATTCGCCCGGCGCGACATCGAGGTTGAAATCCTCGACCACGGTTGTGGCGCCGAAGGACTTTCGCACATGCTGGATGGAGAGAAACGGCTCGGCCATGGCTTTTTCTTTCGGTCGGTAGTTCGCTCAATTGGGGCGGTTCGCCGATTTCGGCGCGAAACGGGACAAGATCTGGATCAGCGACATGCAGCCCCAGGTTATGACGAACGCGATGATCGACAGCGCCGCCGGCTCATAGGCGCGGTTGGCCACAAGATTCTGCAAATACGGGCCGAATGCCGGCCGGTTGAGCAGGCTGGCCATGGTGAATTCGCCGATCACGATGGCGAAGGTCAGGAATGCGCCCGAAAGCACCGCGATCAGCACATTGGGCAGGATCACGCGGCTGATGATCGTGCCCCAGCCGGCACCCAGGATCTGCGCCGCTTCCGTCAACGTGCGCACGTCGATAGTGCGAAGCCCGGTGTCGACGGCGCGGTACATGTATGGCAGTGCAAGCGTTGCATAGCCGATGACCAGCAGAGCATTCGCGCCTGGATTGGTTGCCAGGAACGGCAGCGGCGAATTCGACCCATACATCCTGATATAGCCGAAGACGATGACGATGGCCGGGATCACCAGCGGCAGCAGCGTGATGAACTCGACGATCGGCCTGATCTGCGGCATGCGAAGGCGGATCCAGTAGGCCGTAGGCACGACGATCAGCACGCCGAGGAGAATGGTGAAGATGGCGACGACCACCGAAAACATGAAGGTCGCCTGGAACTGGCTGTCGCCGAGCACGATCTTGTAGGCGTCCAGGGAATAGACGCCGCGGCGCATGCGCAGCGAGAACTCGATCGTCGCGATCAGCGGGATGAAGAAATACGCCGCGCCGAGGACAAAGACGACCCAGGCCCAGAACCTGCCGGATTTCATTTCAGCCACCTCTCCGAGCGCGTCCGGAACCAGATGTAGAAGATGTTGGCAAGCCCGGTGATGACGATCATGCCGAAGGCGATCGCGTAACCGAGATGGGCATTGTGCAGCACGTCGCCGCGGATCTGGGCGTAGAGCAGGATCGGCACGATGTTGAGCGAGGACCCGGTCAGCGCATAGGCGGTGGCGATCGCCCCGAAGGCGTTGGCGAAGAGCAGGATCACGGTGCCGAGGAAGCTTGGCCACAGCACGGGGATTACCACCAAGCGCCAGTATTGCGCCTGGGTGGCGCCGAGCGTGGCGGCGGCTTCGCCCCATTCCCTTTTTAGTCCGTCGATCGCCGGCACGATGATGACCACCATCAGCGGGATCTGGAAATAGACATAGGTGATCGTCAGACCCCAGAACGACAGCAGGTTGAAGCCATGCGCATAGATGTTGAAGCCGACCAGCGTGTTGAGCAGCACGGTGACGAGGCCCAGCCGGCCTAGGGTCGCGATGAAGGCGAAAGCCAGCGGCACTCCGGCGAAATTGGACGCGACACCGGAAAACGTCAGCGTCCCCGACCGTATCCAGTTGGGCAGGCCTCCGCGCACGATGGCGATGGCGATGGCAAGACCGGCGAAGGCGCCGATCAGCGATGACGCCAGGCTGACCTTTATCGAAATCCAGTAGGCGGCAACGATGTTGGCCGAAAAAAGCGCGACGATGTTGGCGAAGGTGAACTCGCCCGCCTCGTTCTGGAAGGCGCCCAGCATCAAGTAGAGCGTGGGCAGGATCAGGAACATGACGGCGAAGACGAAGAACGGCGTTACGCCAAGCCATTGCGTCGGCAGCCGCATTGCGCGCGCTTCGCCGGGGGGCGCGGCCTTGCCCGCAATTGCCTGATTGGAAACCGAGAGATCGGTCATGCGCCGGCTACCGTTTTTGGGAAGGAGTCCCGGGGGGGGGGGGGGGGGGGGG
>NZ_JARTVQ010000002.1:1300653-1508822 GCF_029625845.1 Mesorhizobium sp. WSM4898
GGGAAGGAGTCCGGGCAGCCATCGGGCCGCCCGGACCATATTGATGCTTACTTCACATTGGCGCCGACAACGGCGTCCCAGTTCTTGGTGATGGCTTCTTTCGCCTTGCCCTGTTCATCGAGCGTCGGAAACACCGCGGCCGCATAGGACTCGGCCGGAGGCATCTTCGCCAGCATATCCGCCGGAACCTTGCCGTTCTTGGCGAGATCGTTGAAGCGGATCGGGTGGCAATAGCCCTTCAGCCAGCCGATCTGGCCTTCGTCGGAGTAGAGATATTCCAGCCAAAGCTTGGCCGCATTCGGATGCGGCGCGTAAGCGCTGATCGCCTGCACGTAAACGCCGGCGACAACGCCGGTCTTCGGCACAATGACGTCAACGGGGGGATTGCCCTTCAGCGTGTCGCGACCGGAGAGCGCGTTGTAGTCCCAGGTGACGAGGATCGGCGTCTGGCCCTGGGCGAGCGTCGCGGTTTTGCCGATGACCGGCACGAAGTTGCCGGCGGCATTGAGCTTCTTGAAAAACTCGAGCCCGGCAGTGCCTGCGGCTTCGCCAGCGGCAGCACCGCTGGCAAGGCCGGCGGCGTAGACGGCCTGGATAGCCTGGTTCGAAGCGCGCGGATCGCCGGCAAGGGCAACCGAGTTGGCGAATTCAGGCTTCAGCAGGTCGGCCCAGTCGGTCGGCGATTCTTTGACCAGATCCTTGTTCACCTGGAACGAGAGCACGCCATAATAGTCGGCTGTCCAGTAGCCGTCAGCGTCCTTGGCGCTGTCCGGAATGGAATCCCAGGTCGAGACTTTATAAGGCTGGATCAGGCCGTCCTTCTTGGCGGACGGACCGAAGGACAGGCCGACGTCGATGACGTCAGGTGCCTGCGGGCCCTTGTTGTCCTTGTTCGCTTTGATCGCCTCGATCTCATCGCCGGAGCCTGCATCCGGGTTGAGCTCGTTGACGGTGATCTCCGGATACTTCGCCTTGAAGCCGGCGATGACGTCGCCATAGCCGCACCAGTCGTGCGGCAGCGCGATGGTGGTGAGCTGGCCCTCGGCTTTCGCCGCCTTGACGAGATCGTCCATCGCGTCGGCGGACGAAATCACCGTCGACGCAAACAGCGCCGCGGCCGAAAGGGAAAGCACTTTCCCCGTGAATTTGAACATGTGTTCTCTCCGTTGAACTGACGCCATTGGACGCCTGCGATGCGGTATCGTTTTCGTGTGACAGCCAGATGAAAGCTTTGTGAAAGCGGCACCCCGCAACACGAAAAAGTAAACTCTCTTTAACCGGCTGTAGCAATCGCTTCGCGATTCTTTTTCCGGCTAATTATTCTCCTCCTTGCATTCCGCCCGTTGCCCTTTCCTTTCCCCTCGTTTCCAGATCAACTTTCCGCTGCAAATTGGTTTACACAGACCCTACGATGGCATTTTCGAGCAGAGCAAGCGCCCCTTTCTTGGTGAGCTTGACCGGATTGCCGCCGGCGGTCGGATCGACCACCGCCATGTCGGCGATCAGTGTCTTGCGGTTCTTGTCCATGTCGAGGTCCTTGATCAGGCCGGGCAGCGCATGCGGCACCTTGAGCTCCTTGCGCAATTTGATGACGGCTTTTGCGAAGCCATCGAAGCCGCCCTTGATGCCGCAATAGGCGGCGAGCCGCGCGATGCGATCCTCGATCGCATCGCGGTTGAAGGCGAGGACATAGGGCATGAACACCGCATTGGTCATGCCGTGATGGGTGTCGTAGAGCGCGCCGATCGGATGCGACAGAGAGTGGATGGCGCCCAGCCCTTTCTGGAAGGCGGCCGCGCCCATCGCGGCCGCGCTCATCATATTCGCGCGGGCGACCAGATCCTTGCCGTTGGCGAAGGCCTTGGGCAGGTTTTCGAACACCAGCCGGATGCCTTCCACGGCGATGCCGTCTGCCATCGGATGATAGCCCGAAGCGCAATAGGCTTCGAGGCAGTGGGCGAGCGCGTCCATGCCGGTGCCGGCCGTGATGAAGGGCGGCATGCCGACCGACAGCTCCGGATCGGCAATCACGATCGCCGGCAAAAGCTTCGGGTGGAAAATGACTTTCTTGGTGTGGGTCTCTTCATTGGTGATGACGCCGGCGCGGCCGACCTCGGAACCGGTGCCCGCCGTGGTCGGCACCGCGATGATCGGCGCGATCGCATCCGAGTTGGCGCGCGTCCACCAGTCGCCGATGTCCTCGAAATCCCATACCGGACGCGTCTGCCCGGCTTGGAAGGCGATCAGCTTGCCGAGGTCGAGCGCCGAGCCGCCGCCGAAAGCGACGACCCCGTCATGCTTGCCTTTCTTGAACACGGCGATGCCGGCGATCAGGTTGGACTCGACCGGGTTCGGCTTCACCTCGGAAAAGACGCCATAAGGCACATTGGCATCGTCGAGGATCTTCAGTGTCGAAGCGACGACGGGCAGCTTCGCCAGGCCCGGGTCGGTCACGAAAAGCGGGCGCTTGATGCCTGACGCAGCCAGCGCGTCCGGCAGTTCCTTGATGCGCCCCGCGCCGAAGCGGACGGTGGTGGGGTAGTTCCATTTGGAGGTGAGCTTGGACATGGATTGTCTTTCGAATTCAGATCGCTTCGCGCAGGTGATAGGATTTCGGCCGGGTCAGGTTGTCGTAGCCGATGGCGGACAGCGCCGCGCCCTTGCCGGTGTCCTTGACGCCGGTCCAGACCAGCGCCGGATCGAGATAGTCGCAGCGGTTCATGAACACGGTGCCTGTCTGGACCCGGTCGCCGATCGCCACGGCGCGCTCGGTGTCGCGCGTCCAGATCGAGGCCGTCAGCCCATAGGGGCTGTCGTTCATCAGCGCGATGGCTTCCTCGTCGTCGCGCACCTTCATGATGCCGACGATCGGGCCGAAGCTTTCCTCGCGCATGACGCTCATCTGGTGGTCGACACCGGTCAGCACTTCCGGCGCCAGATAGGGCGAGCCCGGCCTGTCGTTTTCCACCTTCATGGCGATATGCGCCTTGGCGCCCTTGCGCAGCGCCTCTGCCTTCTGCTCGCGGATCAGGTCGGCGAAGCGTGCCTGCGCCATCGGACCCATGGTCGTCGCCTGCTCCAGCGGATTGCCGACGACATAGTTCCTGGTCTCGGCGACAAAACCCTCGACGAACTCGTCATAGACCTTTTCGTGCACATAGACGCGCTCGATGCCGCAGCAGCATTGGCCGGAATTGTAGAAGGCGCCGTCGACCAAATTGGCGACCGCATGGTCCATTTTGGCGTCGGGAAGGACATAGGCCGGATCCTTGCCGCCGAGCTCGAGGCCGAGCGTCATGAAGGTGCCGGCCGCGGCCTTCTCGATGGCGCGGCCGCCGGCAACCGAGCCGGTGAAGTTGACATGATCGATCTTGCCCGAGCCGAGCAGCCTTTCGGTCTGGTCGTGGTTCATGACCAGATTCTGGAACAGGCCTTTCGGCAGGCCCGCCTTGTCGAACGCCTGCTGGAAGCGCTCGCCGACCAGCAGCGTCTGCGCCGCATGCTTGAGGATGACCGCGCTTCCGGCCATCAGCGCCGGCACGATCGTGTTGACCGCGGTGAGATAAGGATAGTTCCACGGCGCGATCACCAGCACGACGCCAAGCGGCACCTTCTTGACATAGCGGCGAAAGCCGTCCTTCGGATTGGAGGCCATGATCGGCTTCAGCGCAGCTTCCGCGATCTCGACCATGTAGCTGGTGCGTTCCTTGACGCCGCCGAACTCGCCGCCATAGCGCACCGGCCGCCCCATCTGCCAGGCGATCTCGGGCACGATCTCGTCGCTGATGCCGACCAGCGCTTCCAGCATGGCCAGCATGTACTTGCCGCGCTCCGCGACCGGTGTCTCGGCCCACTTCTCCTGCGCCGCCCTGGCGCGCTCTACCGCCGCGTTGATCGCCTGATCCGTCGCGACCGGCCGCTCGGCATAGATCGAGCCATCGATGGGTGATTTAAGTTTTACGGTATCCAAGAAGACGTCTCCAAATTGACTCTTTCAGCAGGCGATGGCTCTGACATGACCATGCGCGGCATAGGCCAAAATGGCCTTGTCACGGGTTACGATAGTCAAATCGCGCTCCCGCGCGGTCGCTATCAGAATTCGATCCATTGGATCGCTGTGAACGACACCTGGGAGGTAGGAGGCCGCGATGAGAATACGTGGCGTCACCCCTTCCACTGTGACGGCCGCCGCCTCAACGAACTCGTCGAACCAACGGTCGGGCGTCTTCGTGGACGGCAACCTGCCCTTCGACACCAGCATGCCCATCTCCCATGCCGTCATGACCGATACGTTCAGCGTGCCGGACTGAGGAGCCTTGCTGATAGCCGTTGTCGCCGCATCGGCTATCGGTTCGTCCTGCGAAATCCAGATGACCGCGCAAGTGTCCAACAGAAGGTTCTCAGTCTTCATAGACCTTGCCCCAATCCTGCTCGACAGGCTCCGTCAGATCGACCTCTGGGAGGATAGTAAGCGTTCCCTTCATGCAGCCGAAGATCGGGTGCCGTGTCGGTGTCCCGCCGATCTCGGCCTGAGCCGATTCGCCGAACCCCTTTGCAGTGCCGGAACCTGGCTGAACGCGCCGAAAGACCAGATTTTCGCCCGCTATATTGACGGACTCAGTCTGGAACCCCGCGGCCAGCCACTCCTTTGTCATTGGATTGTTGCTGGGGTTATTGCTCCACCAAGCCGGATACTGCTTGGACGCCGGTAGCTTTTCGCCAAGCAGCTTCTCGATGTCGCTGAACGACATCGGAACCCGCTCGCCGGTTTGAGCCATAAGATACGAACGCAAAGGCGAATACTTTCCCATTCTCACGTTCCCGAACTCAACCAGCCAAGACTGCAGCTTTAGTTAGGTTCAGTCAACGTCGATTACAGCTTTAGTAGCGTTCAAACCCCCGGTGCAGTTCCCAATCCGTGATACGGCGGTCGTATTCGAACTGCTCCCAGCGGGCGGTGTGGACATAGTGCTCGATCACCTCCTCGCCGAAGGCCTGCTTCAGCATCGTGGAGCCTTCCAGCGTCTCGGTGGCATCGCGCAGCGTCTTCGGGATTTCCGGCAGTTGCGACGCCTGATAGGCGTCGCCGACAAACGGCTTCTGCAGCTCCAGCTTCTCGTCGATGCCGGCGAGACCGGCCGCGATCAGCGCGGCGAAGGCGAGATAGGGGTTGAGATCGGCGCCGCCGATGCGGCATTCCATGCGGATGCCCTTGGTACCCTCGCCGCACAGCCGGAATCCCGCCGTGCGGTTGTCCTCGCTCCACATGATCTTGGTCGGCGCGAAGGTGCCGGCCTGGAAGCGCTTGTAGGAGTTGATGTACGGCGCCAGGAACCAGGTGAACTCCTTGGCGTATTTGAGCTGGCCGGCCGCCCATTGCTGGCCGAGGCTCGACAGCGTCCATTCGGCGTTTTTGTCGAAGAACAGCGGCGTCCCGCCGTCGGCGCTCCACAGCGAATTGTGGATGTGGCTGGAATTGCCGGCGAGCCCGTAATTGTACTTGGCCATGAAGGAGATGGCCTTGCCTTCGGAATCGGCGATCTCCTTGGCGCCGTTCTTCAGGATGACGTGGCGATCCGCCATCTCGAGCGCCTCGGCATAGCGCACATTGATCTCTTCCTGGCCCGGACCCCACTCGCCCTTGGAATTTTCGATCGGGATACCGGCTGCCTCCATCTCGTTGCGGAGCCGGCGCATGACGCCTTCTTCCTTGGTGGTGATGCCGATCTGGTAGTCGCCGATATAGGGCGAAGCGCTGTCGAGCCCTTGCCAGTGCTTGCTGCGCGCCGATTCATAGGTTTCGCTGAACAGGTAGAATTCGAGCTCGGAGGCGAAGTAGCCGATATAGCCGCGCTCGCTCAGGCGCTTGACCTGCTTCTTCAGGATCGCGCGCGGCGAATGCGCGAGGTCCTCATGGTCGTGATGATCGAGCACGTCACAGATGACCAGCGCCGTCTTCTCCAGCCATGGGACGCGCCGCAACGTCGACAGGTCGGGTTTCATGACAAAGTCGCCATAACCCTTCGACCAGCTCGCCGCCTTGTAGCCCGGCACCGGCTCCATATCGATGTCGCAGGCCAGCAGATAATTGCAGCCATGCGTCTCGCCATGCGCGGAATCGACGAAATACTGGGCCAGGAAGCGCTTCCCCGCGAGCCGGCCCTGCATGTCGACGATGCAGGCCAGCACCGTGTCGACCTCGCCGTTCGAGACCGCTTTCTTCAACTGATCGAACGAGAAATTCCCGGCCATTCCTTTGGCACTCCAACACTTGTCGATTGAAAGGGAGAAACGAAGCCCTGGCCGGCGTGACGCCGGCCAGGGCCATGATGTCCGATGTCAGTGGCCGGTCTCGCCGACCGCCTGCTCTGCCGCCTTGATCGCCGCCTGGCGCGCCGCGATGATGTCGCCGAGCGGCGGCCCCTGGAAGCGGTTGCGCTCGAAGGCGAACCAGACGACCGCCGTCAGGATGAAGAAGCCGACGGTGATGTAGAGCGCCCAGTCGTTCGGCGGCTGGATGCCGATGACGAAGATCAGGATCATCGACACGATCGAGAGCAGACCGAACAGCATGAAGATGCCGCGGCCCATGTTCCACGGCCCCATCTTGTCCCACTTCGGCGTCCCCCAGGCCATCATGCCGAGCACGATCGGCACGGTGAAGGAGAGGAACAGGAAGATGACGGTGCAGGACACCACGATCGTGTAGGCCGAGGTGCCGGCGACCGAGACCACCGACGAGCCCCACACGAACAGCACCGACAGGATCGAGGCTGTCCAGATCGCCGCCACGGGCGTGCGATAGGTCGGGCTGACCTTGGAAAGCGCTGCCGAGCCGGGCAGGCCGCCGTCTCGCGAGAAGGCGAAGATCATGCGCGAGGCCGACGTGACGGTGGCAAGGCCGCACAGCAGCTGTGCCAGGAACACGACGAGATAGACGAACTCCTTCAGTCCGGTTCCGACGCGCTGGTCGAAGGCCCAGAAGAACACGTTCCAGCCCTGCTTGGCGGCCTCGTCCATGTTCGGGATCATCAACACGAAGGCAGCCAGGAACAGGTAGCCGAACAGCGCCGACCAGATGACCGACATGACCATCGCGCGCGGCACGGAAGAAGCCGCCTTGATGGTTTCCTCCGACGTGTGCGCCGAGGCGTCATAGCCGGTGATCGTATAGATCGGCAGCAGGAGGCCCAGCGCGAAGACCCAGGCGTTCGAGACCTGCGGCCACACGCCGCCTCCGGCATCGCCTGAGTAGTTGTGGAAGGTGAAGAGGCGGCTGAAGTCCCAGGTCTCGGCCGAGAGCAGGCAGACCACCGCGATCAGGATCGAGCCGAAGAAGATCAGATAGCCCGAAAAGTCGGTTAGCTTTGCCGTCAGCTTGATGCCCAGATGGTTGATCAGCGCCTGCGCACCGGTGATGATGACCAGGAAGATCGTCTGGGTGGTCAGGTTGTTTTCAATGCCCAGCGCCGGCCCGAAAGCGCCGACGAAGAAAGTCCAGGTGCCGACGTTGATGGCGCCGAGCACGGTGATCAGGCCAAGCAGGTTGAGCCAGGCGGTAACCCAGCCGGTGCCGCGATTGCCGAGGATCGAGCCCCAGTGATAGAGGCCGCCGGCCGTCGGATAGGCCGAGCTGATCTGCGACATGGCGACCGCGAAGGTGAGCGACACGAAACAGCCCACCAGCCAGCCGATGCCGATGCCGATGCCGCCGGCGCCGGAGGTCGCCTGCGCCAGCGAGTTGATGCCGCCGGACAGGATGCAGATGATGGAGAAGGAAACCGCGAAATTCGAGAAGCGGCTGAGGCGCCGCTCCAGTTCCTGGGCATAGCCCATGCTGTGGAGGACTTGTATGTCCTCAGCCTTGTCGACTTCGGTGTAGTCATTTGCTGCCATGTTGGAAGTCCCCTGTGGTTTCTTAGCTGGCCGACTGTACTGACTTTCCCATTGCGCGTTGTCGGGAGCCCCTGGCCTCCTCGGGCTCCAGATTCGAGAATATGCCTGTGAGCAGATCCGCCCATTTCCGCTGCCCGGTCTCGCCGGAGATCTCGTCGTTGCGGATTTCGATCATCGCGCAGGCAAGGCCGCGCGAGCGCGCGTGCCGTTCCAGCGTGAAATAGACGCGGTCGGCCGGCGAATAGGGTTCGTTGACGCCAACGGTGACGCCGGACAGCCGCTTGAGCGCCGATATCAGCGGCGCTGCCAGCCGGCGATCGTCGTCATGGATGATGCCGATATGCCAGGGACGGCTCCTGCCCTTATAAACCGGCGTGAAGGAGTGCACCGACACCAGGCGCGTTTCCTGCCCGAGCGCCAGCCGCTGCTCGATGATCTCAGCGATCGAGTCGTGGAACGGACGCCACGCGAGATCGATCCGCTCCGCGCGCTGCTTGCCAGAGAGATTCGAATTGCCCGGAATGGCCGTCGCCTCGCTGACCGGCGGCACGAGGTCCGGCGCGTCGAGCGGGCGGTTGCAGTCGATCACCAGGCGCGAGATGCGGGTTTCGACCAGCGTGGCGTCGAGCGCGTCGGCCATCCGGCTGGCGACCGGCAGCGCGCCCGGATCCCAGGCGATATGCCGGGAGAGATCCTCGGCGGGCAGCCCGAGCGTTCCGAATTCGGCGGGCAGGAAGTTCGAGGCGTGATCGCAGGTGAGGACGAAGGGGCTCGAGCCGCCGGGGTTGGTCACCCTCACGGTCTCCGACGGTGCAAGGCTGGCGCGCCGTGCTTTGTCCATACTGCCGTCCCCTCGGGAGCGCTGTATCTTATGTTACGTAATTTGCCTCATTGCGCCCCTGCGAATGATTTCATACAGTTTACGCGGCTTTGTCAAACGCGGAATTCCGAAAACGGCGGCGACCGGGTCAAAGGGTGGGGAAAACGATGATCTCCAGTATTGCCGAACTGATTTCGGACCGCATCGGCACCATGCCGGCAGGCGAGCGCCGCGCCGCGCAGACGCTGATTGCCAACTATCCGCTGACCGGGCTGAAGACCGTGGCCGAGTTCTCGACCGCGGCGGGAGTCTCCTCACCGACGATTCTGCGTTTCGTCGCCAGGTTGGGTTTCCAGAACTATCCCGAATTCCAGTCGGCGCTGCAGGATGAACTGGCCGCGCAATTGCAGTCGCCGGCCTCTCGCACGCTCAACTCGGCGTCGCCCGCCAATGGCGGCGCCGTTTCGCCGATGCTGGAGGCGACGCTCGACAACATGCGCGAGACGTTCCGGCACCTTACCGACAAGCAGTTGGCCGACATTGCCGCACGGCTTGCCGAGCGCCGCGGCAAGACCTTTCTGATCGGCGGCCGCTTCACCGATCCGCTCGCGCGCTACATGGCAGCCCATCTCGCCATCATCCAGCCAGACGTCTACCACCTCGCCGGCCAGGAGAGCATCTGGCGCGACCGGCTGATTGACATGGGCAAGCGCGACGTCCTGGTTATCTTCGACATCAGGCGCTACCAGGAAAGTCTGCTCCGCTTTGCCGAGAAGGCGCACCAGCGCGGCGTCCAGATCGTGCTCTTCACCGATCAGTGGCTCTCGCCGATCGCCCGCTTCGCCCGCCATGTGATCGCCGGGCGTACCGCCGTGCCTTCGGCCTGGGATTCGTCCGCCGCCCTCTTTGTCGTCGCCGAAACGCTAATCGGCGCGGTCACGAGGCAGCTCGAAGCCGCCGGCGCCAAGCGCATCCGCGACCTGGAGAGCCTGCGCTAGGCAGTTCCGTCCGTTCGGTTTTCCTTTAACCGAATGGCGGCCGGCGTCCCCCAAATTGCGGCAAAAGGTGGGACCGAAGCGATGATCCCGCTTCACGTTACCGAGATTTAATGTGCACGTTTGCGTGATAATTGCCATAAAAGTGCTGATATTATGATGTGGCGTGGCCGGTATCGCTCTCACGCCGTATCGTCGCTCAGCCTGCTTCCACTTGGAACCGGCGGACGATTCTGCCGCTGGAGTGTCAATGTCGAGCTGGAAACAGATTGTTCTTGCGCTGGTGATCGTGGTTGCCGCTGCGGCCGCCTGGGCGCGCTTCTATCCCGGCGCGCCTGAGGTATTGGCACGCTGGGGTATGGACTGGGCGATTGCGGCGACGCCCCCCGCCACGGGAAGCATCGAGAGCGGTTCTGTCCGGTCCGGTCGCAATCGCGCCGGCCAGATCGTGACCATTGTCGCCTCCCCTGCCGGCACCGCCACCATCAACGACAGGCTTCAGGCGATCGGGACCGGCCGCGCCAATGCGACAGTCACTGTCAATCCATACTCTTCCGGCCGCCTGACCGAACTGCCGGTGCAGTCCGGCACCCATGTCGAAAAAGGCGATGTCATCGCCAGGCTCGATTCGGAGACGGAAGTGATTGCGCGCGACCGTGCCAAGGTCGCGCTCGACGATGCCCAGGCGAAGCTCGACCGGGTCAAGTCTCTGCGAGCCTCCAATGCCGCCACGCAAGTTGCCGTCGCGGATGCCGAGGTGGCGCTCGCCAATGCCAAGCTGGCGCTGCGCGATGCCGAGCTCGCGCTCGAGCGCCGCTCGGTCGTCGCGCCTATCGAAGGCACTGTCGGTATCCTGCCGATCGCCGCCGGCAACTATGTCACCAGCCAGTCGGCGATCGCCACGCTTGACGACCGCTCGAGCATATTGGTCGATTTCTGGGTGCCGGAGCGTTTCGCCGCCGCTGTAAAGGTCGGACACCGATTGTCGGCCACGCCGCTGGCCAACCCCAACCAGGTCTATTCCGGCACGGTTTCGGCCATCGACAACCATATCGACGAGAACAGCCGCACGCTGCTCGTCAAGGCGACGATCGCCAACCCGGCGGATTCGCTGCGCGCCGGCATGTCGTTCCAGATCGCCATGAAATTCCCCGGCGACACCTATCCGGCCGTCAGCCCACTGGCCATCCAGTGGGGCACCGACGGCGCCTATATCTGGACCGTCGAAAACGGCAAGGCAAAGCGCGTGCCGGTGCGCATCATCCAGCGCAACACCGAGACGGTGCTGATCGATGCTCCCGTCGAGAGCGGCGACATGGTGGTGACCGAAGGCACGGAGAGTGTCAGCGAAGGCGGCGACGTCCGGATCGCCGGCGAGGACCGCGCCACCGCGGCCGAAGGCTCATGAGCGCCACCGGCGACCAGACCGCGGGATCGGGCCTGACCGCGCTCTTCATCCGCAGGCCGGTCATGGCCTTCGTGCTCAACACGCTCATCGCGGTCGCCGGCCTCGCAGCCTTCTGGGGCGTCGAAATCCGCGAACTGCCGGATGTCGACCGCCCGGTCATCACCGTCAACACCACCTTCGAGGGCGCGGCCGCCGAAACCGTCGACCGCGAGTTGACCGACCCGATCGAGGGCGCCGTCGCGCGCGTCTCGGGTGTCAAGTCGATCTCGTCGACTTCATCTTTCGGCCAGAGCCGCGTCACCATCGAGTTCAACGACGGCGTCGATCTCAATGTAGCCGCCTCCGATGTCCGCGATTCCGTCAGCCGCATCACCAACCAACTGCCCGAGACCGCCGATGCGCCGCGCATCGTCAAGGCCGACGCCAATTCCGACCCGGTGATGCGGCTGGCGGTCACGTCCGACACCATGTCGGTGCAGGACATGACGGTGCTGGTCCAGGACCGCATCGAGGACGAGCTCGCCGCCGTTCCAGGGGTCGCCGACGTCCAGGTATCCGGCGACCGCGACAAAATCTTCCGCATCGACGTCGACCAGAACAAGCTGGCAAGCCACGGCTTCACCGTGGCGGATTTGCGCAAGGCGCTCGCCTCCGTCGCCTTCGATTCCCCGGCCGGCTCGATCACCACCACAAACCAGGACCTCGTCGTGCGCACGACGGCCGACGTGACCACGCCGGAGGAATTCGAGAGCATCGTCATCGGCGGCGCGACGCGCATCCGCGACGTCGCCACCGTGACGCTCGGCCCCGACATCGGCCAGACCTCATTGCGCTCCGACGGCAAAACCGGCATCGGCCTCGGCATCATCCGCCAGGCGGAATCGAACACGCTCGATATATCGACCGGCGTCAGGGCCGCCGTGGAGAAGCTCCAGGCAAACCTTCCGCAAGGCATGTCGATCAAGGTCACCAGCGACGATGCCGTCTTCGTCAACGGCGCTGTGCACGAGGTTGAGATCGCGCTCGCGCTTTCCGTCTCGATCGTGCTGATCGTCATCTACGCCTTCCTGCTCGACTGGCGCGCGACGCTGATCCCGGGCCTGTCGATGCCGGTCGCCATGATCGGCACCATCGCCGCGATCTACCTCGCCGGCTTTTCCATCAACATCCTGACGCTGCTGGCGCTGGTTCTGGCGACGGGCCTCGTCGTCGACGACGCCATCGTCGTGCTCGAAAATATCGTGCGCCGCCGCAACGAGGGCATGGGGCCGCGCGCGGCCGCCGTGCTCGGCACCCAGGAAGTCTTCTTCGCCGTCGTTGCCACGACGCTGACCCTGGTCGCCGTCTTCGTGCCGATCTCCTTCCTGCCGGGACAGACCGGCGGGCTCTTTCGCGAGTTCGGCTTCGTGCTGGCGATGTCGGTACTGCTCTCCTGCGTCGTGGCGCTGACGCTCTGCCCGATGCTCGCCTCGCGCATGCTGACCAGCGCCTCTCTTCACCACGAAGGTGGCAGCGGCGTGGGCGCTCGCATCGGCGGCGCATTGCATCGGCTCTACAAGCGCTGCCTGCATGCCTGCCTCGGCGCCCCCTGGATCGTAGTGCTCGTCGCTATGCTCTTCGCTGGCACCGCCTTCACTTTGTTCGGCACGATACGTCAGGAGCTGACGCCGACCGAAGACCGCGCCGTCGTTTTGCTGCGCATCAACGCGCCGCAAGGAGTCAGCCTCGACTATACCACCGAGCAGATGCGCAAGATCGAGCGGCTGATCCAGCCTTTGCGCGATTCCGGCGAGATCCGCAGCACCTTCGCGAATGCCGGCAACAACGGCGCCTACAACAGCGGCTTCATGGTGATGACGCTGGCGCCGTGGGACGAGCGGACGCGCAGCCAGCAGGAGATCATGGCCGAGATCAGCCGCCTGACGAAGCAGGTGCCAAGCGTCCGCGTTTTCCCGGTTCAGCCCAACAGCCTTCGCATCCGTGGCGCCGGCAGCGGCCTGCAATTCGCCCTGGTCGGCAACGACCGCAAGGCGCTAAGCGCGGCGGCGGTGCAGATCGTCGAGGAGATGCGGCAGGATCCGCGCTTCCAAGCACCGCGACTTTCCGTCGACCTTACGCAGCCGCAGCTTGCCGTTGCCATCGACCGTGAGCGCGCCTCCGACCTCGGCATCGACATCACCGGGCTTGCGGACACGCTGCAGGCAATGCTCGACGGCAACGATGTCGTCGACGTCTACATCGCCGACCGCAGCTATGGTGTGAAGCTGGTCTCGACCACCAATCCAATCAACGATCCGACCGATCTGGAAAACATTTTTCTGAAAACGTCGGACGGCCGCTTCGTGCCGATGTCGACCATCGCCACGCTGACCGAGCGCGCCGTGCCGCCGTCCCTCACTCGCGAGCAGCAGCAGCCGTCCGTGGCGATCACCGCCAATCTGGGCGGCAGCTTCGCGCTCGGCGATGCGCTGACGCGCGCCGAGGAAATCGCAACACCGCTGCTGCCGTCGGACGCGCGGATCGTGCCGCTGGCCGAGGCGGCGACGCTCGGCGAGAGCAACAGCGCCATGGCGACCATCTTCGGTTTCGCGCTGGTCATCATCCTTCTGGTGCTGGCGGCCCAGTTCGAGAGCTTCGTCAGCGCCGTCATCATCATGGCGACAGTGCCGCTCGGGCTCGCCTGCGCCATCTTCGCGCTGCTTTTGTCGGGCACCAGCCTCAATGCCTACAGCCAGATCGGCCTGGTCCTCCTGGTCGGGGTCATGGCCAAGAACGGCATCCTGATCGTCGAGTTCGCCAACCAGCTGCGCGACCGCGGGCTTGGCGTGCGCGAGGCGATCGAAGAGGCCGCCACCATTCGCCTTCGCCCGGTGATGATGACGATGATCTGCACCGTGCTCGGCGGCGTGCCGCTGGTGCTGGCTTCGGGCGCAGGCGCCGAGGCGCGCGTGGCGCTCGGTTGGGTGATCGTCGGCGGCCTTGGCCTGGCGACCGTCTCCACGCTTTTCCTGACCCCTGTCGCCTATCTCTTGCTCGGCCGCTTCGTCACGCCCAAGGCGCATGAGGAAGCCCGCGTGAAGCGCGAACTCGAGCAAGCCGCCTATGCCAATGTCGAGCCGGCGGAATAGTGGACGAGCACGAGCCAGGCAGCTCAGCTACTTGCCGGTGAATTCGGGCAGCCGAATGTATGGATTGCGCTGATCGTAGGAATATCTTGGCTCGCCTTTGCCTGACGAAACGGCACCCGCTATGAGCACTCCTTTCGGCCCAAACTGATAATCGATGCCGGCACAAAGATGCGCGAGCGTTTCATAGTCGAAGTTGCGCAATTCGCTGCCGGCTGCGAATGCAGCCGCTTTCAATGCATCCGACGAAAGCGAGCCGAGCATGCTATCGCGATAGGCCCTGACCTTGGCCTTGCTGAGCCGCGATGACTGGCATTCAGAGCCGACGACGCGCGCCAGCATGATATTTCTAATTGCGGTCGATGCTGGATCATTCAAAGAGGCCGAATATTTATTGAGAAAATAGTTCGTACCCGGATCATTGGTCATCGACTTGCGCCAAATGGGCGGGAACTTGTCGGCGGCCTCGGCAGTAAATGTACCTGCCATTGACACCAAGACGAACCCGACAAACCACCGTAGCCTCATAGACGCGACCTCGAGTTATTTTGATCAGGGCTTAACAAACACCTTGCCGTTCGGCTTGACCAGCTCGTCCGACAGCCTGGCCATGGCCTCGTCCAGCGGCACCACCGCCGTCACATCCGTCGACCAGCGCCCGTCGGAAAACCTCTTCTGCGCCTCCAGCACCGCCGGGCCGAGCCGGTCGCGGAACTGCCGCATCCATTCGGCCAGCCAGAAGCCTTCGATGCGCTTGTGCTGGAAGATCAGTTGGCCGGGCTCGCGGATGACAGTCGCCTCGGCGTCGAGCCTCCCATAGACGATCCAGCGCGAGCGCTTCGGCATGACGTTGAAGATGACCGAGGCAAGCGGTCCGGTGACTGCGTCCAGGAAGATGCGGGGCTGCTCCGCCTTCATCACCTCGCGCAGCGCGGCCTCGAAATCCGCCGCCTTCTCGTTGAGCGCATGGGCGGCGCCCAGCTCTTTCAGCAACGGGATCTGCTCGTCGCGGCGCACGGTGACGATCGGCCGAAAACCCTCCTCTTTCGCCAGCCCGATGATCAGCTTGCAGAGCTGGCTGGCGCCGGCAGTCATGATGAAAGCCTTCTCACCCTCCTGCTTGACGATGTCGAACATGGCTAAGGCGGTCAGCGGATTGACGATCATCGCCGCGGCGTCCTCGTCGCGCACCGTGTCGAGCAGTGGAATACAGGAAGCCGCCTCGGCGACCGCGTATTCTGCCCAGGCGCCCCAGTTCGACACGCCGGTGGCGAAGGCGACGCGCTTGCCCGCAAGGCTTTTTGCGTATGGATCGTCGCCAGTCGAGGCCACGATTCCGACGCCCTCAAATCCGGCCGGCCGGCCCTGCACACGGGGCTGGCCGTATTGCCCTGTGATGAAGGCGATATCGGACGGGTTGATTGAGGCGAGACTGACCTTGATCAGCGCTTGTGTCGGACCAGGCGCCGGCACGGCGATGCTGCCGGGCTTCAAATAAGGCTCCATCGCCTCCCGCACGCTGGCCGAAGGCGTTTTGCTGTAGCCGTCGCCGACAAGCAGCAAGCCTCGCATTTCCGATGGAAGCGTCATGGCGGTCAGATCTTCTCCTGGGTGTATTTCCTGAGCTCGGCGCGCGCCACCTGCCGCCGGTGCACGGCGTCCGGCCCGTCGGCCAATCGCAGAGTTCTCAGATGCGTCCACGAGCGGGCGAGCGGCGTGTCCTGGCTGATGCCTTGCGCGCCGAACATCTGCACCGCCTCGTCGGTGACCTTGAGCGCGACGCGCGGCGCTACCACCTTGATCTGGCTGATCCAAGGGGCCGCAGCGCGTGCATCGCCCTGGTCGATCATCCAAGCTGCCTTCAGACACAGGAGCCTCGCCATCTCGATCTCCATGCGGCATTCGGCGACGATGTCGAAATTGGCGCCGAGCTTTGCCAGCGATTGGCCGAACGCCTCGCGCCGCACCGAACGCTGGCACAGCATCTCCAGCGCCATCTCGGCCTGGCCGATCGCACGCATGCAATGATGGATGCGGCCTGGCCCAAGCCGTCCCTGCGCGATCTCGAAGCCCCTGCCCTCGCCGAGGATCAGGTTCGCCGCCGGCACCCGCACATCCTCGAACCTTAGATGCATATGGCCATGCGGCGCGTCGTCGTCGCCATAGACCTGCATTGGCCGGAGCTTGGTGATCCCCTCGCTCTCTGCCGGCACCAGGATCATCGAATGCCGGCGATGCTGCGGCTCCTCGTCCGAGCCGGTCCTCACCATGACGATATAGATGGCGCAGCGCGGATCGCCGGCCCCGGACGCCCACCATTTCTCGCCGTTAAGCACATAGTCGTCGCCCTGCCGCTCGCAGCGCATCGAAATATTGGTGGCATCGGATGAGGCGACGTCCGGCTCGGTCATCAGATAGGCCGAGCGGATCTTCCCTTCGAGCAGCGGCTCCAGCCATTGCCGCCTGTGCTCTTCCGAGCCGTAGCGCTCCAGCACTTCCATATTGCCGGTATCGGGCGCCGAGCAGTTGAAGGTCTCTGCGCCGAGATGCGCCTTGCCCATCTCCTCCGCCAGATAGGCATATTCGACCGTCGACAGGCCGTAGCCGCGCTTGGAATCGGTCAGCCAGAAGTTCCACAGCCCGCACTCCCGCGCCGTCTTCTTCAGCCCTTCGAGGATTTCAGTCTGCCTGGCCGTGTAAGTCCAGCGGTCACCGTTTCTGCCGACCTCGGCGAGAAACTCCTCGCCGAGCGGTGCGATCTCGTCGCGCACCATCGCGGCCACGAGCTGATGGATCGGCTTCAGCCGCTCGGTCATGCCGAGGTTCATGTCCGCCATCGGTTCCGACCCTTTCGCTTCTTTATCCGTGGCAAGGATGACCGTACTTCGGCTAGCCTTGTCAACGCGAGTCCTTCGGTTCCGGCCGGGACGAGGCGCGCGGGAGGAATTAGGATGAGCTATCTCGACAAGCTGTTCTCGGTCGTCGGCAAGACCGCGCTTGTGACCGGTGCCGCAACAGGCATCGGCCGCATGGTGGCGACCGGACTGGTGCAGGCCGGCGCCACTGTGATGATCGCCTCGCGCAAGGGCGAGGACTGTGTGCGGGTCGCCGACGAGATCAACGCGCAGGGCAGCTCCGGTCGGGCCGAGGGGTTTGCCGGCGACGTGTCCAGCGAAGCGGGCATCGCCGCGCTGGTTGCCGAGGTGAAGGTCCGAACGGACCGGCTGCACATCCTGGTCAACAATGCCGGCATTTCCTGGGGCGCGCCGCTCGCAGAGTTTCCCTACCACGCCTGGACCAAGGTGTTCGGCGTCAACGTCACCGCCGTCTTCCATCTGACGCGCGAGCTTTTGCCGCTGCTCGATGCCGCAGCAAGCGACGATGACCCGGCCCGCGTGATCAATCTGGGCTCGGTGATGGGCACGCAGCCGCTGGCCGACGATGCCTATTCCTACACCGCCTCCAAGGCTGCGGTGCATCACCTGACGCGCACGCTGGCGATCGAATTCGCCGCCCGCCGCATCACCGTCAACGCCTTTGCGCCCGGTCCCTTCCAGAGCCGGATGACGGCCTTTGCCACCGCCACGGAGGAGCAGGCGAAACGTGTCGGCAGCCATGTTCCGCTCGGCCGCATCGGCGTGGCGGATGACATTGCCGGCGCAACGCTCTATTTGTGCAGCCGTGCCGGAAGCTATGTCACCGGCGCCATCCTGCCGATCGACGGCGGCCAGTCGGTGCAGCACGGGATGACATTGTTCAAGGAGTAGGACGCCCGGTTCAAGCAATCGCGATCCGGGCGGGGTGCGGAGGACATGAGCGTGGAACCGATCAGTCTCGATACGCTTCTGGCCAGCGTCGGCAAGGAAGTCGGCGTGTCGCCCTGGCGCACGGTGACGCAGCGCATGATCGATCAGTTCGCCGACGCCACCGACGATCACCAGTTCATCCATTGCGATCCGGAACGCGCCGCGCGCGAGACGCCGTTCGGCGGCACCATCGCGCACGGCTTCCTGTCGCTGTCGCTGCTGTCGGCCATGACCTTCGAGACCATGCCGCCGATCGAAAACACCAAGATGGGCGTCAATCACGGCTTCGACACGCTGCGCTTCCTGGCGCCGGTGAAGACCGGTTCGCGCATCCGCACCCATTTCGTGCTGGCCGACGTCAAGGTGCGGCCTTCGGGATGGGTGCAGACGGCGCACGACGTCACCATCGAGATCGAAGGATCGAAGAAGCCGGCGCTCACCGCGCGCTGGCTGACCCTGACGCTGATCGAGCGCCAGCCCGAGACCGCATGAGCGGCGACGCCAACGCGCTCGACCAAGCAGCGCTTGCGCCTTATCTCGAAGCGCATGTGCCTGGTTTTTCCAAGCTTTGCGCGGCCGAAAAATTCAAGTCCGGACAGTCGAACCCGACCTATCTGCTGACCGCCGCCAGCGGCCGCTACGTGCTGCGCGCCAAGCCGCCGGGGCAGTTGCTGAAATCGGCACATCAGGTCGACCGCGAATTCCGGGTCATGCAGGCGCTGAGCACGACCTCCGTGCCGGTGCCGCGCATGCTCCATCTTTCAGGCGAGACGACGCCGATCGGCCGCATGTTCTACGTCATGGAGTTCCTCGACGGGCGCATCTTCTGGGATCCGTCGCTGCCGGATACATCCGGCAATGACGAGCGTGCCGCGATCTACGACGCCATGAATGCGACCCTCGCCGCCCTGCACCAAGTCGATGTCGAGGCTGTGGGCTTAGGCGATTTCGGCAAGCCCGGCAGCTATTTCCAGCGCCAGTTCGCGCGCTGGACAAGTCAGTACCGCGCCTCCGAAACCGAAAGCATAGCCGCTATGGATCGGCTGATGACCTGGCTGGAGACGCATATGCCGGCCGATGACGGCCGGGTCTCGCTGGTGCATGGCGACTACCGATTGGACAATATGATTTTCGCCAAGGACGAGCCGAAGGTCATCGCCGTGCTCGACTGGGAACTGTCGACGCTTGGCCATCCTTTTGCCGACCTCGCCTATCAATGCATGCAATGGCGGCTGCCGCATGCGTCGGGCTTTCGCGGCCTAGACGGCATCGACCGCGCCTCGATCGGCCTGCCCTCCGAGGAGGCCTATGTCGCCGCCTATTGCCGCCGGCGCGGCATCGACGGCATCGGCAACTGGACCTTCTTCCTCGCCTTCTCCTTCTTCCGCCTGGCGGCGATCTGCCAGGGTGTCTACCGCCGCGCGCTGGACGGCAATGCCTCCAACCCGGAAAAGGCCAGGACCTATGGCGAGGCGGTGAAGCTGCTCGCCGCGCTGGCGGTGGAACTGATTGACAAGAAAAGTTGAGGGAGCCAAGCTACGGGCCGTTTCGATGGAGCGACGGTGCTGATCACCGGTGCGACAGGCGGTCTCGGCAGCGGCGCGGCCAAAGCCTTCGCCACTGAGGGCTCGCGGCCATGCGCAGGCGCTGGACGGCGGCATTAGCGCGATCTAGTTCGGAAAAAGTGGGTAGCGGCTTTCCTGTTCGGAATTAAGTAGGAACAAAGCGTTAGGGCGTATCTTGGGGAACCAGGCCGCTCCCTTGTCCGTTTCCGTACGGCGTATATAATTTTGTCAGGCAACCAACCATAAAGGCAGGCGGAAATTGCCGCTGAGCGTTCAGAAACGCCGCGAGAAACAGAAAGCCGAGCTTCGTTCCGAACTGATCGACGCAGCTCACAAGCTTGTGCAGGAAGAGGGCTACGAAGGGCTTACCATTCGCAAGCTTGCCAAGCGGGTCGGCTACGCGCCGATGTCGGTCTATTCCTATTTTGCCGATAAGCAGGACATCCTGTTCGCGCTCGCCGAGGACGCGTTCGAAACGCTTGCCCGCCGCATCGAGGAGCACCCGGCAGACGATCCCGTTGAGGCGCTGCGGGCTGTGATGACCGAGTATGCCGCCTTCGGGCTCGGCAATCCCAATGAATACCGCACCGTCTTCATGACAGAGAAGACCCGGCTGCCGGAAGGCCGGAGCTACGAGGACATGGAACAGGGCAATCCGGCGATGAAGGTGCTGATCAGCAGGGTCGAGGCCTGCGTCGCAGCCGGCAAGCTCAAAGGCGACCCTCGCGCCATAGCCACCATGCTGTGGACCGTTGGCCACGGCACGATCTCGCTGCTGATCACCTTTCCCTTCTATCCGTTCGGCGACCCCCAGGCCTATGTGAAGCGGATGTGCGACTTCATGCTGGCCTCGTTGTCGGCGCAAGACATACCCCCGCTCACCGAAACACCGGTCAACTGCTGACCGGCTTCGCCGGCTTGACACAACGCCGGTCGCTTGATTTGCGACGCCGGTTACTCGGTTCAAGCTAATTTGTCGTACGCGTACAAATTCCCTCTTGAATTCAGCCTCCATTAACCGTATATGTACGTTGTGTCGTACATGTACGATTGGAGACGGAAAGATGAAAAAGACAATCCTCGCGCTCGCTGCCTTGCTGGCTTTCTCGGGCGCCGCTTTCGCTGGCGGGAGCCAGCCGGCCAAGCACGCCCCTGCGGCCTGCACCCAGACTCACACCAATCAGGCGCTCGACTGCGCCGCGACCGGCTCGGTGGAAAAGCCCGATGCCGCCAACACTCAGACGACCAACGGCCCGCGGCTCGGTATCGACGTGAACCCTTGGTTCGTGCCGGGCCTCTAATCAGCGCCAAATCTCAAACGAAAACGGGCGGCGCTTGGCCGCCCGTTTCGTTTCGCCTGAAGCCCAATTTGACTGCGGCGGCGGCTCTACTTCTTGCGCGACTTCACTCCAGGCAAGGTCTTGGCCCTGCCAGGCTTTGCCGGCCCGCCGGGGATGGTGGTGCTGGTAATCGACACCGGATCGCTGGCCGGGAAGGTGTCCTCGAGGCCTTCCTCGAGCTCTTCTTCCTCGATCTCGCGATCCCGCTCCAGCGAACGGACCGCCTCTGTCTTCTTGGGCGTCTTCGGCGCGGATTTGGACGGCATCGGCAGTCTCCTCGCAAGCCGCAGAAACGGCCCGGACCGGTGAAGGTTCCCCGAGGCCGGCCCTTTCGGACCGGTTGGCGCAGGATCAGTTCGCCGCGTCGCTCGCCGCTTCCGACAGCAAAGTAAATACATAGTCCGAGAAGGAACGCCAGCATTCCACCCGGAACGTGTCTTCAGCGGTACGCAGCAGCACGATCTCGGACTTGCCGAGAATGGTGCGCGATGCTGCCCCGACCGGGAAGGCCTCCAGCGACAGGTCCTGTGGGCAACCGGAACTGACCGTCACCGCGGCCGCCGGGCCGGCAACCGAGATCGCCACATTGCGATGCGAGATGCCGACCGCGGAGTGCAGCGCCGAGACCGTGGCGCAGTCGGCGAGCGGATCGTTGCCGGCATCGTCGATGACCAGCCATTCGTCCGGCCCGAGCCATAAGGCGGTGCGCCCGCCTTTCGCCGCCGAGCTCTTCGGCTTCGCCGGCAGCGTCACGGCGAGCGCCTTGGAGAGAGCGGCGACGGAAGCTTCGGGCGCGCGCAGCGAGATGCGTTCGGCCGGCGGCAGGATCTCGACCTTGACGCCCGGTGCCGACACCGCGCGGCCGGCAAGTGCCGGACGCCGTTCGACGGCAGCTGAAGCGTCGGCGGCTTTTGTCTTGGCGGTAGCCTTAGCCATTGAGGCGCTCCCCTTTTTCGTCGACGAACACCATGCCGGTGACCTCCACCTCGATCGTGCCGTTCGGCATCGGCACATAGAGCGTCTGGCCCATGCGATCACGGCCGCCGGCGACCAGCGCCAGCGCGATCGAGCGCCCGCAGTTCTCCGACCAGTAGCTGGAGGTGACGTGGCCGATCATCTTCATCGGGATCGCCTGTTTCGGATCCTCGACGATCTGCGCGCCTTCTTCCAACACGACCTTCGGATCCTTGGCCTTCAGGCCGACCAGTTGCTTGCGGCCCTTGGCGATGAGATCCGCGCGCATCATGCCGCGGATGCCTACGAAGTCGGTCTTTTTCTTGCCGACCGCCCAGTCGAGACCGGCATCGTTCGGCGTCACCGTGCCGTCCGTATCCTGGCCGACGATGATGTAGCCCTTTTCGGCGCGCAGCACGTGCATTGTTTCGGTGCCGTAAGCGGTCGCGCCATGCTTCTGGCCTTCGGCCCACAGCGCTTCCCACACCGCTTCGCCGTAGTCGGCCGGCACGTTGACCTCGAAGCCGCGCTCGCCGGTGAAAGACATGCGGAACAGCCGCGTCGGCACGCCGCAGATCTTGCCTTCGCGCACCGACATATGCGGCAGTGCCTCGTCCGACATGTCGATACCTTCGACCAAAGGTCCGATGATTTTCCGCGCGCTCGGCCCCTGCACGGCGATCACCGCCCATTGCTCGGTGATCGAGGTCAGCCAGACATTGAGATGCGGGAACTCGGTCTGGAGATAATCCTCCATGTGATGCATGACACGCGGCGCGCCGCCGGTGGTGGTCGTCACATGGAAGCGGTCCGGCGCCAGCCTGCCGACGACGCCGTCATCATAGATGAAGCCGTCCTCGCGCAGCATGATGCCGTAGCGGCAGCGGCCGGGCTCCAGCTTCTCCCACGGGTTGGTGTAGAGCAGCTCCATGAACTTCGCCGCATCCGGCCCGACGACCTCGATCTTGCCGAGCGTGGAGGCGTCGAACAGGCCGGCCGCTTTGCGCACCGTGACGCATTCGCGGTTGACAGCGGCGTGCATGTCCTCGCCGGCTTTCGGGAAATACCAGGCGCGCTTCCACTGGCCGACATCCTCGAACACGGCACCTTGGGCGGCCGCCCAGCCATGCGTCGCCGTGCGGCGCGTCGGGTCGAACAGCGCGCCACGCGCATGGCCGACGATCGAGCCGAAGGTGACCGGCGTATAGGGCGCGCGGAATGTGGTGAGACCAACCTGCGGGATCGGCTTGCCGAGCGTCTCGGCGGCGATCGCCAGGCCGTGCATGTTCGACGTCTTACCCTGGTCGGTCGCCATGCCGTTGGTGGTGAAGCGCTTGACGTGCTCAATCGAGTGCATGCCTTCATGCACCGCCTGGCGAATGTCCTTGGCGGTGACATCGTTCTGAAAATCGACGAAGGCCTTGACCGTGGTGCCCGGCCCGGCGCCGGGCGCAGCGCCAAGCATGCCGCGTGACCAGCTTTCACTAGCATCGACCTTCGGCTTGGTGCCCTTGCCCATCTTGCCGCTGGAATCCTTGCCGCCGGCGTCCCTTGCCGCCTGGGCGCCTGCCGCATAGGCCTCGTCGACCGTTGCCTCCAGACCGTCTGTGCCGTTGCAGGCGCCGACCGAGACGCAGTCCTGCGCATAGGTCCCCGGTACGAAGCGTCGCGCCTCCTCGTTGAAGGCGACCTTGCCGCGCGACTGCGAGAACAGATGCACCGACGGCGTCCAGCCGGCGGACATCAGGATGGCGTCGACCGCGATCGTGCGCTCGCCGCCGCCGTTCTTCGGCTGCACCGTCATCGACGATACGCGCAGCTTGCCGCCGGCGCTAACCACGGCGCGACCGAAATTGATCTCGATGCCGAGGCTCCTCGCTTCGTCGATCACCGCCCCCGACGGGTTGTCGCGCAGGTCGACGATGGCAGCGACATTGACGCCGGCCTTCCTCAGGTCGATCGCGGCCGCGTAGGCCGAGTCGTTTGCCGTATAGACGCCGACCTTCCTACCGACCGCCACGCCATAGTGGTTGAGGTAGGTGCGCGCCGCCGATGCCAGCATGACGCCCGGCCGGTCGTTGTTGGCGAACACCATGTGCCGCTCGATGGCGCCGGTCGCGAGCACGACCCGCTTGGCGCGAACCTGCCACAGGCGCTCGCGCGCCAGCTCCCGGCCGGGGCTCTTGAGATGGTCGCTGACCCGCTCGACCAGGCCGACGAAGTTCTGCGCGTAGTACCCGAAAGCTGTCGTGCGCGACAGCACTCGGACATTGTCCATCGCCTTGAGTTTGGCGATCGCGGCTTGTGCCCAGGCAAAGCCGTCCTCGCCATCGATCCTGGCGCCGCTCTCGAAGCGCAGGCTGCCGCCGAATTCGGCCTGCTCGTCGGCGAGGATCACCCGCACGCCGGTTTCGGCTGCGGCAAGCGCCGCAGTGATGCCGGCCGCACCGCCGCCCAGCACCAGCACGTCGCAATGCGCGTAGCGCGCCGCATAATGGTCGGGATCCGGCCGGTCGGGGGAAACGCCAAGGCCGGCCGTCGCGCGGATCTTCGGCTCATAGAAGTTCAACCAGGCCGACTTCGGCCACATGAAGGTCTTGTAGTAGAAGCCGGCCGAGAACATCGGCGAGGCAATGTCGTTGACCGCGCCGACATCGAAGGCGAGCGAGGGCCAGCGGTTCTGCGAATTGGCGGTGAGCCCGTCATAGAGCTCCTGCACGGTCGCGCGCACATTCGGTGTCTTGCGCGCGTCGTCGCGAACGATCTGCACCAGCGCGTTGGGCTCTTCCGCGCCGGCCGACAGGAAGCCGCGCGGCCTATGGTATTTGAAGGATCGGCCGACCAGATGGACGCCGTTGGCAAGCAAGGCCGAGGCCAGCGTGTCGCCCTCGATGCCGAGATAGGACTTGCCGTCGAAGCTGAACGAGGCGGTCTTGGCCTGGCTGAGACGCCCGGCGCCGGAGATGCGGAACGACGCGTTCATTTCGAGGCTCCAGGCAGCTTCGCGGGCTTCGGCTCGCCGGCCTTGTAGGTCATGACGAACTTGTCGGTGACGGTGTCGCGCACGGCGTTGAAGAAGCGGGCGCAGCCATGGATATGCCGCCAGCGCTCATAGATGACGCCTTTCGGGTTCGAGCGGATGAAGAAGAATTTCTCGAAATCATCTTCGCTTTCGGCGGCAATGTTGGTCGGGCGCGCGATATGCGCCTCGCCGGCATTGCGGAACTCGAGTTCCGGGCGCTCTTCCTCGCAATAGGGACAGCGGATGAGAAGCATCTAGGTTGATCCTACAATTCGCCATGGCTGACGCGGGCGCCGGCCGGTTGATCGCAAAGCTTCTGGCAGGCCATCTCGGCCATCATCAATGCGCCACCGCCGCCGCCGCCGCTTCGTCGATGAGACGACCGGTGCGGAAGCGCTCGAGCGTGAAGGGCGCGTTGATAGGGTGCGGGTCGTCCCTGGCGATGGTGTGGGCAAAGACGTTGCCCGAACCTGGCGTCGCCTTGAAGCCCCCCGTGCCCCAGCCGCAATTGACATAGAGGCCCTTGACCGGCGTCTTAGCCAGTATCGGCGAGCGATCGGGGGTCACGTCGACGATGCCGCCCCAGGAGCGCAGCATCTTCATGCGGGTGAAGATCGGGAACATTTCGCAGATGGCGTCGAGCGTGTGCTGCAGGATGTGCAGGCCGCCGGTTTGCGAATAGGAGATATACTGGTCGGTGCCGGCGCCGATGACCAGCTCGCCCTTGTCCGACTGCGAGATATAGGCGTGCACCGTGTTCGACATGATGACGCATGGCACCACCGGCTTGACCGGCTCCGAGACCAGCGCCTGCAACGGATAACTCTCCAACGGCATGCGCACGCCGGCCATATCCATGATGACCGACGAATGGCCGGCAGCGACGACGCCGACCTTCTTGGCGCCGATGAAGCCGCGCGTCGTCTCGACGCCGGTGACCGCGCCGTTGGCCGCACGCTTGACGCCGGTGACCTCGCAGTTCTGGATGATGTGCACGCCGCGCGCCGAGGCGCCGCGCGCATAACCCCAGGCGACCGCATCGTGGCGGGCCGTGCCGCCGCGGCGCTGCAGCGCGGCACCCATGACCGGATAGCGGGCCTCCTTGGAAATGTTGAGCGGCGGACAGAACTCCTTCGCCTGTTCCGGCGTCAGCCACTCATTGTCGATGCCGTTGAGGCGGTTGGCATGGATGTGGCGCTTGAACACCTGAACGTCATGCACATTGTGCGCGAGCATCATGACGCCGCGCGCCGAATACATGACGTTGTAGTTGAGCTCCTGGCTCAGTCCGTCCCACAACTTCAGCGCATGGTCGTAGATGCCGGCGCTTTCGTCATAGAGATAGTTGGAGCGGATGATGGTGGTGTTGCGACCGGTGTTGCCGCCGCCGAGCCAGCCCTTTTCCAGCACCGCGACATTGGTGATGCCGTGCTCGGTCGCCAGATAATAGGCGGTGGCCAGGCCGTGGCCGCCGGCGCCGACGATGATGACGTCGTATTCCTTCTTCGGCTCGGGTGAGGTCCATTGCTCTTCCCAGCCCTTGTGGCCGCGCATCGCCTCGCGGGCAATGGCGAATACGGAGTATTTCTTCACGTTCAGCCTCGCGCCAAAAATCGCGGATCTCGGCCGGGCATCCCCGGCGCGCGTGGTGTATCACTAGCGAAAGCGCGTAGCCACCCTTGCGCTGTTTGCGACGGCGCTTGCCGTTTTGCGCCGCGGCTGCGCGGCGCATGCCCGACAACTTGCATTCCGATCGGCAAGTCAGCTTTCGGGTGGCTGCCGAAATGCCGATTTGCGACCAAGCATCCCACCACCGGCTGGACCGGCATAGAGAAAGGATGTGAAATGTTCGCACTCACCGAAAAGGTCGCCATCGTCACCGGCGCCGGTTCCGGCATCGGCCGCGCTACGGCCAGTCTGTTCGCCGAGCAGGGCGCCAGTCTCGTCGTCGCGGCGCGCCGCCGGGCCGAACTCGATGCACTCGTCGGCGAAATCGAGACGGCCGGTGGAACCGCAATTGCACTCGCCGGCGATGTCCGAGACGAAGCCTATGCCAGGGCTCTGGTCGAGCTTGCAGTCGAAAGCTTCGGCGGCCTCGACATTGCCTTCAACAATGCCGGCGCCGTCGGCTTGATGGCGCAGGTTCCGGAGATGGCGCCGGCGACTTGGCACGACACGATCGACACCAATTTGACCAGCGCCTTCCTCGCCGCCAGGCACCAGATCCCGGCGATGCTGGAGCGCGGCGGCGGCTCGCTGATCTTCACCTCGAGCTTCGTCGGCTATACCGCCGGCATGCCGGGCATGGCCGCCTATGCCGCCGCCAAGGCGGGGCTGATCGGGCTGACGCAGGTGCTGGCCGCCGAATACGGCCCGAAAGGGCTGCGCGTCAACGCGCTGCTGCCCGGCGGCACCGACACGCCCGCAGCGACGTTCAAGACGCCGGAGTCGCGGACATTCGTCGAAAACCTGCATGCCTTGAAGCGTGTGGCCCGGCCCGAGGAGATCGCCCGCTCAGCGCTCTACCTTGCCTCGGACGCCTCAAGCTTCACCACCGGCGCGGCGCTGTTTGCCGATGGTGGCGTCTCGATCAATCGGACGTGACGTCGGCAGCCATGCTCATCCGCTGAAATAGCGCGACGGGGCCTTGCATTCCGGTCCGTTTTGACGATTTGGTTTCCCGTCGAAAACGGATCGGAACGATGCTGCTGATCAGAACCTATGTCGCCCAGAGCGCTATCGAAGGCGTCGGTGTTTTCGCCGCCGAGCCGGTCAGGAAAGGCGCCTCCATCTGGCGGCTCGATCCCGATTTCGACCGGCTGATCCCGATGCAGAAATACGAGAAGGCGCCGCCGCATCTCAAGGAATTGCTCGACCGCTACGCCTATCCGAGCCCGGACAAGCCGGGTTTCATGGTATATGAGGTCGACAATGGCCGCTTCATGAACCATTCCGAGCGGCCGAACACGGATTTCTCCCAATACGGTGGCGCCACAGCGACCCGGGATATCGCGGCCGGCGAGGAAATCACTTGCGACTATGGCGAATTCTTTGAGGATTTCGCCCGTCTGCATCTGGCGACCGCCTAAGGCTCAGACCGGCAAGGCACGGCGCTCGGGCTTCCGATCGTGGTTTCCTGCAATCAACGGTGGACAGCACGGCCTGATTCTGCTATCAGCCGGCACAATTCGCGGTGCAGGTCACTGCGGAGGCATGCGGCTATGGGCTGCTTGCCTGAGATTTCAAACCCGAAGACAGGATTGCACGTGCAGGTACTCGTCCGCGACAACAACGTTGATCAGGCGCTTCGCGCGCTGAAGAAGAAGATGCAGCGCGAAGGTATTTTCCGCGAAATGAAGATGCGCGGTCACTACGAAAAGCCGTCCGAGAAGCGTGCCCGCGAGAAGGCGGAAGCCGTCCGCCGCGCCCGCAAGCTGGCCCGTAAGCGCGCCCAGCGCGAAGGCCTGCTGCCGATGACCCCGCGCCCGGCTCCGGCTGGTGCTGCCGGCGCATCGCGTTCGCCGCGCTGATACCGTCAATTTTTCGTCCTTTTCGAAGGATACCGAGGGTGGCGCGATGCGGAATCGCCGCCACCTTTTTGTTTATGCGTTCGAGCCGGTTCGGAGAGGGAACGGACCTGACGGCGCGGCGCCAGTGAGGACTGAGATGAACGCAATTACCGTGGAGCGCAGAACCGCTTTTCGCGGCTTCGCCCTGACGGCGGCCCTGCTTTCGGGCCTGACCCTTGCAGCATGCCAGACCGCCCCGACGGGGGAGTTCAACAATATCGACAAGGCGCAAGGCTCGACCGAGAACATCTCCTCGCTGTCGGCTGTCATCCAGCGCAATCCTCAGGATCCCGAGGGCTACAATGTGCGCGGCTCGGCCTATGGCCGCGGCGGCCAGTACCAGGCGGCGCTCAAGGATTTCGACACCGCCATCCAGCTCAATCCGAACTTCTATCAGGCCTATTCGAACCGGGCGCTCATCCAGCGTTTCCTCGGCAACCAGCAAGCAGCGCTTGCCGACTATAACCGCTCGATCCAGATCAACGCCAATTACGACGCCGCCTATATCGGCCGCGGCAATCTCTATCGCAAGGCCGGCCGCGTCAACGACGCGTTCAACGATTTCCAGAAGGCGATCCAACTCGACACGACCGACGCCCGCGCCTACCACAATCGCGGCCTGATCTATCAGAGCCAGGGCCAGCACAAGTTCGCCATCGAGGATTTCTCGACCGCCATCTCGCTGGCGCCGGACGCAGCCGAGCCCTACAACGGCCGCGGCCTGTCCTATCTCGCCATGAATGACGAGGACAACGCCTTCGCCGACTTCAACATGGCCATCAAGCTCGACGGCAAGAACGCCGAGGCCTGGGCCAACCAGGCGCTGATCTACGAGCGACGCGGCGACAAGGAAAGGGCGGCCAAGTCCTACCGCGAGGCTGTCCACCTCGACCCGAACTACCAACCCGCCAAGGACGGCCTGTCGCGCACCTCGGCCGGCGCCAGCTGATCGGAAGCTAAGGCCGCCCGGGGGTCCGGTCGCCCGCGATGGGTCTATTGCGGCGCTGACACGCCGATGTGGCCGTCAGCCGCCAACGGCGATGCTTTGGCTCGCCATGCTCGCGCCAAGTTTTGGGCGGAACGCTCCTCGCACCTCGACCGTTTAACCGGGGCCGTTTGTTGCGAAAGGACATTTCCGATGATCAAGACACTTGCCTGTGCCGCCGCCGCGCTTGCCGCCACGGTCCTCGCTTCTCCGGTCAGCGCCGGCACGATCCGGCTCGGCACGCTCGATTGCACCATCGACGGGGGCACCGGTTACGTCATCACCTCCAACAAGGGCGTGTCCTGCGTCTTCCGCCCCTATCATCACGGTCCGGCCGAGCTCTATACGGGCATGATCTCCAAGCTTGGCGTCGACATCGGCCGGACGCATCAAGGTCAGCTTGTCTGGGCGGTTCTCGCCGCCACCCGCCACCATGACGCGGGCGATCTCGCCGGCAGCTATTACGGCGTCAACGCGGAGGCGAGCGTCGTGACCGGCGGCGGCGCCAATCTTTTGGTCGGTGGTCTCGACGGCGCCTTCATGCTCGAGCCGCTGAGCGTCCAGGCACAGACCGGCGTCAACCTCGCTGTTGCCGTGGCTTCGCTGGACCTCGTCCACTCCTATAAGTGAAATTTCAAATCAGTTAGCACCGATACGGCCCGGGACGCTCGTTCCGGGCCGAATTTTTGGCGCGCTGCTCGCTGACATCGCCGAAAAAGCCTCTTGAGCTCAACTGCGCTTGAGGTTCTACAAGCCCTGCCGAACTGGATCTGGCGCTTCGTTCGCAATGCGGATGAGGTTGCGGAAAACAAGCGGGAGATCGACGTGACGGCAGCAGGCGGCGGCAAGGTGGCCGGCAACAAGGTGGACTGGCGAGCGCTGTGGGCAAGCGGCGACCTGGCGCGTTTCTGCTTCGTCAGTCTCGGCATCCTGCTGCATGCCACCAATGAGACTATGGTGGCGACGGTGATGCCGGCCATGGTCGGCGAGCTGGCCGGCGTGCAGCTCGTTGGCTGGTCGCTGGCGATCTATGAGCTCGGCGCCATCGTCGCTGGTGCCGCGGCCGGGCGGCTGGCGAGCTATGTCGCGCTGCGCTCCAACATGATGGTCGCCGCCCTACTCTACGCGGCAGGCGCGCTGATCTGCGCGGCGGCACCCTCCATGCCGTTCTTCCTCGCCGGGCGGCTGGTCGAGGGACTTGGCGGCGGCGCGCTGGTGTCGCTCGCCTTCGTTTCGGTCGAGCGTCTCTTTCCGCGCAACATCTGGCCGCAGCTCTTCGGCATCATGTCGGCGATCTGGGGCGTCGCCGCCTTCAGCGGACCGATGCTCGGCGCTGTTATGACCGAGTTCCTGTCATGGCGCTGGGCCTTTGGCGTCTTCACTGTCGGCGGCGCGGCGATGGCGCTGGCGAGTTTTATCGTGCTGGACACGCCGGAGGCGACGAGGCCGCAGGCGGGCAGCGGCACGGCGCCGCCCTTTCCCTATCCGGCGCTTGCCTGTCTCGCCATCGCCGTCGTGCTGATCGCTGCCGCCGGCATCGACATCGCCCTGCTGCGCTCGTCGCTGCTGCTGGCCCTCGGGCTGATCGGCCTGGCGCTTTTCTTCCGCATCGATGCCCGCAGGCCGCGCTCGCGCCTGTTTCCGGCACCTTTGTTCTCATGGCGCTCGCCGCTTGGCTCAGGCATGACGATGGTTGCGGCCTTCTCGGTAGCGACCTGCACGTTCACCATTTACGGGCCGCTGCTGCTCACCACGCTGCACGGCATCCCAATCCTGACCACCGGCTATATCATCGCTGCCGAATCCATCGCCTGGTCGATCCTGTCGATCCTCATCGCCAATGCGCCGCTGGAGCGCGAAAGACTGATCATCGTCGTCGGCGCGCTGATGATCGCCTCCGGTCTTGCCGGTTTCGCCTATGCCATCCCCGCAGGTTCGATCCCGCTGATCCTGCTCTGCGCTCTGCTGCAGGGTGGCGGCTTCGGCGTCTGCTGGCCGTTCCTGACGCGCGTCATCGTCGCTTCGGCCCGTGACGGCGAGCAGACGATCGCTTCTGCCGCCGTGCCGACCATGCAGCGGATCGGCTACGCGGTGGGCGCGGCCGTTGCCGGCATTGTGGCCAACGCCAGCGGCTTCTCGCAAGGCCTCAATCGTGACGCGGCTGCAGGCGTGGCCGGCTGGCTCTTCCTCGCCTTCGTGCCGCTTGGGATCCTCGGCTGCATCGCCGCGCTGCGGATCGCGCTGCCGCCAATGCGACCGCAGGCAGCGGCCAGCTAAACCACTGTCGTTTTCAGCCGCTCGGCAATCGATGCGGCGAGCCGTGTCGCCACCTCGTCCTTGCCCATCTCCGGCCACTCCTCGACGCCCGTGCGCGAGACGATGCGCACCTTGTTGCGATCGCCGCCCATCACGCCGGAAGGGCCGATGCCGCTCCCATGCGAGACGTCGTTCGCGACGATGAGATCGGCGCCCTTCTTCCTGAGCTTGGCCTCGGCGTTGCCGATGAGGTCCTGCGTCTCGGCGGCAAAGCCGACGACAAGACCGGGCCTCTGCGCATGATGACCGACGCCCGCCAGGATGTCGGGGTTCTCGACCATCTTGAGCGACGGCGGGCCCTTCCCTGCCACCTTCTTGATCTTTTCACCGGCGGCATTCGCGGTGCGCCAGTCGGCGACGGCCGCGACGAAAACAGCCGCGTCCGCCGGCAGAAGGTTCTCGACCGCTTCCTTCATCTCGGCCGCTGTTTCCACATGCGTGGTCTTCACCCCGGCCGGATCGGCGATGTTGACCGGACCGGACACGAGCCGGACATCGGCGCCGAGCTTCGCCAGTGCCGCCGCGATAGCATGGCCCTGCTTGCCGGACGAACGGTTGGCGATGTAGCGCACCGGATCGATCGGCTCATGCGTCGGCCCCGAGGTGACGATGATCTTGCGGCCCGCAAGCGGCTGCGGCTTCTCGTCGAGCATCGCCTCGATCGCGGCCACGACTTCCAGCGGCTCGGCCATGCGGCCTTCGCCCGCCTCGTTGCTTTCCGCCATCTCGCCCTTGGCCGGCCCGACAAAGGCGATGCCATCCTTCTGCAAGGTCGCCCGGTTGCGCCGCGTCGCCGGATGCGACCACATCTTCGGATTCATCGCCGGCGCCATCAGCACTTTCTTGTCGGTCGCAAGCAGCACCGTCGAGGCAAGATCATTGGCATGGCCGTTGGCGAGCTTCGCCATCAGGTCGGCGGTGGCCGGCGCCACGACCAGCAGATCGGCCTCGCGCGACAGCCTTATGTGGCCGACATCGTGCTCGTCATTGCGGTCGAAGAGTTCGGTGAAAACATGGTCGGCCGAAAGCGCGCCGACGGACAGCGTGGTGACGAATTCCTGCGCAGCTGATGTCATTACCACCCGGACAGAAGCGCCGCGCTCGCGCAGGCGCCGGATCAAATCGAGCGATTTGTAGGCGGCGATCCCGCCGCCGATGACGAGAAGGACGCGCTTGCCGGAGAGCGTTCCGCGAACTGACGGCCTGCCGGGCATGTCGGCGATAGGCGGTGCTTGCTGGCCGGGGCCGGTCAGCGCGCGCAACGCCTTCTCGATCTGGTCGATGCGGTCGCCTTGTCCTGCCCGGCCCTCAACCGCCGCCCTGATCATCGCCCGGGCCTGCTCCTCCATCGAGCAGCCATTTTCGGCAGCCAATTGGCGCAGCAGGTCCTTAACTCCATCGTCAAGGTTGCGGATCGTGATGCTGGCCATCTGATTGCACCCGCTTCAAACTAGCGCCGGCAATGATAGCAATGCAATCAAACCGCAGCAAGGCGGCGGGCGGTCAGAAAATCCGCCACGCGATGTAAATCAGCGTCAGCGCAATGATCCACAGCGCCACGCGGCCGGAGCGGGTGTAGCGCGCCTCCGCCTTGCCGATCGCGCGCGCGGTCGCCTCGTCGAAGCGCAGGCCGTGCTCCGCCATCAGGTCGATCTCACGCGACAGCCGCTCGGTGCGAACCGCAATGTCCGGCGCCTGCCTCGCCAGCGAGACCAGGGCCTTGCCGGCGTCCCGCGCGTCCGAGAGCACGCCGCGCGGGCCGAGATTGCCCGCGATCCAGTCACTGACCACCGGCTCCGAAGTCTTCCACATGTTGAACGCCGGATCGAGCGTGCGGGCCACGCCTTCGACCACCACCATGGTCTTTTGCAAAAGCACCAGCTCGGTCCGCGTCGCCATGTCGAAGAGGTCGGTGACCTCGAACAGCAGCGTCAGAAGCTTGGCCATCGAGATCGTGTCGGCCGACTGGCCGTGGATCGGCTCGCCGATGGCGCGGATCGCCTGCGCGAAGGCCGAGACATTGTGCTGACGCGGCACATAGCCGGCCTCGAAATGCACCTCGGCGACGCGCCGGTAGTCGCGCACGATGAAGCCGTAGAGGATCTCGGCCAGAAAACGCCGCTCCTTCTTGCCGAGTCTGCCGGCGATGCCGAGATCGACGGCAACGATGGTGCCGTCCGGTTCGACGAACAGGTTGCCCGGATGCATGTCGGCATGGAAGAAGCCGTCGCGCAGCGTATGCCTGAGGAAGGACTGAACGAGATTGGCTGCGATCGCCTTGAGGTCGTGACCGGCGGCAGCAAGGCCGGTCAGATCGTTCATCTTGACGCCGTCGATCCACTCCATGGTGATCACGTCTCGGCCGGTCCGCTCCCAATCGACCGCCGGCACGCGGAAGCCCGGATCATCCTTGGTGTTCTCAGCGAGCTCGGAAAACGCGGCCGCTTCGAGCCGCATGTCCATCTCGACCTTGGTGGTCTGCGCCAGCGTCTGGGTCACCTCGATCGGCCGCAGGCGGCGCGAGGAAGGGATGTACTTCTCCTGCAGGCGGGCGGCGAGGAAGTAGCTCTCGAGATCCTGGAAGAAGCGATGGCGCACGCCGGGGCGGATGACCTTCACCGCGACCCGTGAAGCCTTTCCGTCGCGAACGACTTCGGCGCCGTGCACCTGGGCGATCGATGCCGCCGCGACCGGCTCGCCGAAGGTTGCGTAGAGATCCTCGATCCTGCGCCCGAGCGAGGCTTCGATCGCCGCGACCGCTTCCGCCCTCGGAAAGGTGTGCATCTTGTCCTGCAGCAGCGCAAGGTCGACCGCCATGTCGTTGCCGACGACGTCGGGCCGCGTGGCGAGGAACTGGCCGAGCTTCACATAGGATGGCCCCAGCCGCACCACCGCCTGCGCCAGCCGGTCGCCGCGCAGATGGCTTCGGGCGCGGCGGCGAGTGAGCACGCGCGCCAGCCGCCAGCCGAGCTTCGGCATACCGGAAAGCTCTTCGCCGGGCAGCGCCGCGACGACGCCCTCGCGGACCAGCACCCAGCCGGCCCTGGCGAGCCGGAAGCCGGCGCCAACGCTGGTCATCGGACGCCCTGCCTCAAAGCTTCCAGCCCGAATGGAGCGCCGCGATGCCCCCCGAATAGTTGCGGAAAGTGACCCGATCGAAGCCGGCCCGACCAATCATCGCGGCGAAGTTCTGCTGGTTGGGGAACTTGCGGATCGATTCGACCAGATAGGAATAGGGCTCGTCGTCGCCGGTCACCGCCCTGCCGATTTTGGGGATGGCGTTGAACGACCAAGCCTCGTACGCCTTGTCGAGCAGCGGCATGTCGACCTCGGAAAACTCCAGGCATAGGAAGCGCCCGCCGCGCTTCAGCACACGAAAAGCTTCGCTCAGCGCCACATCGATGCGCGGCACGTTGCGGATGCCGAACGCGATCGTATACGCATCGAACGTTCCGTCCTCGAACGGCAGCGCTTCGGCATTGGCCTCGACGAAATCGGTGTTTTCCGAGAGGCCTTTCTTTTCGGCCCTGTCGCGGCCGACGTCGAGCATTGAGCCGTTGATGTCGAGCACCGTGGCATGCGCATGGCGCTGGCTTGCCTCGATGATGCGAAAGGCGATGTCGCCGGTGCCGCCGGCGACGTCGAGCACCTTCCAGCCCGGCCGCTTCGGGGGGTTGAGCCACGCGACCATCGCGTCCTTCCACAGCCGGTGCAACCCACCCGACATCAGATCGTTCATCAGGTCGTATCGATTGGCCACCTTGTGAAAGACGTCATTGACGAGCGACTGCTTGTCGCCCTCGCCAACCTTCCTGAAACCATAGGAGGTTTCCATGCCGCCCGCGGCCGTGGTTCTCTCAACTGACATTATTTCGATCCGCCATAAAACCGGCGGGACCATAGCCGATCGATGGGGCGGGCGCTATTGTCCAAGGCGCGGTTTTCGGCCGCGCTTTCAGAACGGGTCGGGGAAGAGTTTGCCACGATTTTCTACCCGGAATCGGCGCCACGACAGAAGAATACCGCACGGGATGGCCGCATGATCTTGAAAGCCGAATTGCACTGCCACATCGAAGGGGCAGCGGCGCCCGACCTCGTCGTCAGCCAGGCCCGCAAATACGGCAAGGACCCTTCGCCCTACATCCAGAACGGCTCTTTCGTCTGGCACGATTTCACGTCTTTCCTCGCCGCCTATGATTTTGCTTCCGACCTGTTCCGCACCGAGGAGGATTACGCCCGTCTAACCGATCATTATCTCACCAGCCTCGCCCGCGACGGCGCCATCTATTCCGAGGTCTTCACGTCGCCGGATCACGCGAAAAAGGCCGGGCTTTCGCCCAAGGCCTATACGGATGCGCTGGGCGAAGGCATGGCCCGCGCCAAGGCGAGGACCGGCATCGAGGGGCGCATGATCGTCACCGGCGTACGCCACGTCGGCGTCGAGGCGATCGAGCAGGCGGCGCGCTTTGCGGCGCGCTGCGGCCATCCGCTGGTCACCGGCTTCGGCGTCGCCGGCGACGAGCGCATCGGCGATTTCGAGGACTACGTCCGTGCGTTCGAGATCGCGCGCGAGGCCGGCCTCGGCATCACCATCCACGCCGGAGAATTGATGGGCTGGGAAAGCGTGGCGGCAGCGCTCGACCATATCCGCCCATCGCGGATCGGCCATGGCGTGCGCGCCATCGAGAACCCGGACCTCGTTCGCCGCATCGCCGCCGAGGGCGTGGTGCTGGAATGCTGCCCCGGCTCCAACATCGCGCTCAAGGTGTTCGATAGTTTCGCCACGCATCCTTTTCCGGCGTTGCGCGCGGCCGGCTGCAAGGTGACGCTCAATTCCGACGACCCGCCCTATTTCTGGACCTCGCTGAAGCGCGAATACGATATCGCCGCCGAGCATTTCGCGATGGACGACAAGGCGCTTACCGCCGTCACGAGGACGGCCATCGAGGCGGCCTTCGTCGACCGGAAGACCAAGGCGATGCTGATGAGCCGGCTCGACCCCAAAGGCCGGTGAATGGTGAATGGTGAACGTTTGCCTGCGGCTTCAGCGTGCCAACCAATCATCGGCCCATCAGGACTCGCAAACCGGCTCACTATTCACTATTCACTACTCACCATTCACTGGAGAAGACCATGCAGGGCGTCACCGTCGTCGACCACCCCCTTGTCCAGCACAAGTTGACCATCATGCGCAAGAAGGAGACCTCGACGGCAGGCTTCAGGCGGCTGCTGCGCGAGATCTCCCTGCTTCTCGGCTACGAGGTGACCCGCAACCTCGAACTGACGACCACCACGATCGAGACCCCGATCGAGGAGATGGAAGCGCCGACGCTGGAGGGCAAGAAGCTGGTTTTCGCCTCCGTGCTGCGGGCCGGCAATGGCCTGCTCGAAGGCCTGCTCGATCTGGTGCCGGCGGCGCGCGTCGCCCATATAGGCCTTTACCGCGACCATGAGACGCTCGACGCGATCGAATATTTCTTCAAGGCGCCGAGCGACCTTGCCGACCGTCTGGTGATCGTGGTCGATCCGATGCTTGCGACCGCCAATTCCGCGATCGCGGCGATCGACAAGCTGAAGGGGCGCGGCGCCACCAACATCCGCTTCCTTTGCCTGCTGGCGGCACCCGAAGGCATCGAGCGCTTCACCAAAGCGCATCCGGATGTCCCGATCTTCACCGCTTCGATCGACCGCCAGTTGAACGACAAGGGTTACATCATGCCTGGCCTCGGCGACGCCGGCGACCGCATGTACGGAACCAAGTGAGATCTTTTCTTAACCGCTCGTTTACGAAACGCCGTGGTTCCGGCGCGCGTTAAAGCCGAAAACACCATGTCGGCTTAAGGATCGACCCTTCACGAAGGTCGATCCATGCTGCGCAAGCTTCTTCTCCTTGGCGTCTTTGTCGGAAGCTCGGCATCGATTCCGATCGTCTATCAGTCGAACCCGCAGATGGTGGAAACCCTGCTGAGATCGGCGTTTGCTTCGAAGCCGGCGCCGCCTGAGGCTCAGCCGGACGTCAATCTCGCTTCGGTTCCAGCCAGGCCGGCGACGCCGATGCCGCTCGGCCGCCAGGTGCTGGTCAATGCCGACCAGCGCGGCCATTTCACTTCCGCCTTCAAGTTCAACGGCCGTCAGATAGACGGCATGATCGACACCGGCGCGACGCTGGTCGCGATCAACATATCGACGGCGCGCCGGATCGGCATCTCGCTCAACCAGTCGGATTTCACTCAACAGGTGAACACGGCGAACGGCGCCATCAAGGCCGCCGTGGTCACCGTCGACCGGCTGCAGATCGGCAAGATTTCCCTCGACAACGTCCAGGCGGTGGTGCTCGACGATCGAGCGCTGCAAACCAACCTGATCGGCATGAGCTTCCTGCAGCGGCTGCAGAAATACGAAGTGCAGGACGGCGCGCTGTTGCTCGTTCAATAGGCGCGATTTTACAGAGGCAGTATCCGCCTGAGCACCGTCTTTTCTGCGGTCGGCTTCGAGTGACCGACCGTATAGGCGGCGCGCACCGCGACGGCGGCAGCCTCGGCGTCGGCCTCGGTCCGCGCATGGACCAGCGCCAGCGCCTCGCCCGCATGCACCTCCGCGCCCACAGGCAGCAGCCGGGTGAGGCCGACGGAATGATCGATCTTGTCATCCGGACGGACGCGCCCGCCGCCCAGCGCAACGACGGCGAGCCCGATCTCGCGCGTCGCGATCCCGGTGACGAAGCCGTCCTCGGCCGCTTTGACCGCCGATTCCACTGCCGCCTTTGGCAGATATTTCTCCGGATTCTCGACGAAGTCGGCGGGGCCGCCGAGCGCCGTCACCATGCGTGCGAACACCGCCGCCGCGCGGCCGCCGGCAAGCGTCTCGGCCGCGCGCCTGATCCCGTCCTGGTTGGACGAGACAATTCCCGCCGATTGCAGCATCTCGGCGGCAAGCGCCAGCGTGACGTCCTCCAGCCGGCGGTCGCGGAAGCGGCCGGTGAGAAAGTCTACCGCGTTCTTCACCTCGACCGCATTGCCCGCTGCCGAGGCCAGCGGCTCGTTCATGCCGGTCACCAGTGCCGAAGCCTTCAGACCGGCGCCATTGGCGACCTCGACCAGGCTGTTCGCAAGTGCGGCCGCATCGCGCGACTTCTCCATGAAGGCGCCGTTGCCGACCTTGACGTCGAGCACAAGCGAGCCGAGCCCGGCGGCAAGCTTCTTCGACAGGATCGAAGCCGTTATCAGCGGCACCGATTCCACTGTGCCCGTCACGTCGCGGATGGCGTAGAGCCGGCGATCGGCCGGCGCCAGGTCGGCGGTCTGGCCGATGATGGCGCAGCCCGTCTCGAGCACCGTCCTGCGGAACCGCGCCAAATCCGGCCGGCTGACGTAACCGGGAATGGCATCCATCTTGTCCAGCGTGCCGCCGGTATGGCCAAGCCCGCGGCCAGAGATCATCGGCACATAAGCGCCGCAGGCCGCGACGATCGGCGCCAGCATCAGCGAGACATTGTCGCCGACACCGCCCGTCGAATGCTTGTCAGTGACCGGTCCCGGCAAATCGGACCAGTCGAGCACGTCACCAGAATCGCGCATCGCGAGCGTCAGCGCCACTGCTTCCTCGCGACTCATGCCTTTGAGGAACACCGCCATGGCAAAGGCGCCGATCTGGCCCTCCGAGAGCGTGCCGGCCGTGATCCCCTCGATGAAGGTCGCAATCTCGGGCATCGAGAGCTTGTGGCCGTCACGCTTGCGCCGAATGATTTCCTGCGGGAGCATCAGCTTTCCGGCAAACCTTCCTCGAAGACGCGCCGCAGGATCGTCGCCAGCCGCGCGCCGCCGACCGGCGCCATGTCCTTGGTTTCCTGGTGCGAGAGTTCCGCCCCGGTCATGCCTGCCGCAAGGTTGGTGATGACCGAGCAGGCAGCGACCTTGAGGCCGAGGAAGCGGGCCAGGATCACTTCGGGCACGGTCGACATGCCGACCGCGTTGGCGCCCATGACGCGCGCCGTGCGGATTTCGGCCGGCGTCTCGAAACATGGTCCGGAAAACCACATGTAGACGCCTTGGTGGAGCGCGGTGCCGGTCTCCTTCGCCGCCGTCTCGATCGCCTTGCGCAAGCCGGCATCATAGGCCTCGGTGAGGCCAACGAAGCGGCGGTCGCTCGGCTCTCCGATCAGCGGATTGGAGCCGGAGAAGTTGATGTGATCGGTAATCATCATCACCGAGCCCGGTCCCATCTTGGGATCGACCGAACCGGCGGCGTTGGTGAGGATGAGATGCGAGATGCCGATGCCGGCAAGCACCTCGAGTGCCGGGCGCATGGCGGCGGCATTGCCGTGCTCGTAATAGTGCGCGCGCCCGGAAAGCATCAGCACCGGCGTGCCGGCGAAACGCCCTGCCACCACCTCGCCGGCGTGGCCGGAGACGCCGCTGCGCGGGAAGCCCGGCAGTTCGGCATAGGGGATGCGCCTTGCGTCCTCCACCTGGTCGACCAGCCCACCGAGGCCGGAGCCCAGCACAAGCGCCGCGGTCGGGGCCAGCCCGTCCAGTTTCTCGACCAGATGATCCAGCGCTTCCTTCATTTCAGGATATCGCCCCTGAAGCCGTAAGGCAGCATATCGCCCATGGTGACCGTCTCGGCCACGCCGGTGTTGTCGCAGAGATAGAGTTTCGTCTCCGGCCGGCAGAATTCCGCCAGCCGCTGCCGGCAGCCGCCGCAGGGCGAGCATTTGGCCATGCGCTCGGCGATCACCGCGATCTCGGTGATCTTGCCGCCGCCGCCCATGATGTAGTGGCCGAGCGCGGTGGTCTCGGCACACCAGCCTTCCGGATAGGACGCCACCTCGATGTTGGCGCCGGTGAAGACGCGACCGTCCTCGGTGCGCAGCGCGGCGCCTACGGGAAACTTGGAATAGGGCGCATAGGCCTTGGCCATCGCCGTCCTGGCCGCTTCGAACAGATCATGCGACATTTCCTTTTTCTCTCCCACGATCTTGTTCAAATTGCCGGTTGCCGAGACTGCCCGAGCCTCAGCGTTCCTTGACATAGGGCACGCCGCCGGCGCGCGGCGGTATCGCCTTGCCGATGAAGCCGGCGAGCAGGATGACGGTGAGTACATAGGGCAGCGCCTGCATGAACTGCACCGGCACTTTCCCGAGGATCGGCAGCGGCGAGCCCTGCAAGCGGATCGATGCCGCGTCGAGGAAGCCGAACAGCAGGCAGGCGAACATCGCGTTGACCGGCTTCCATTTGGCGAAGATCAGCGCGGCAAGCGCGATATAGCCCTTGCCCGCGGTCATGTCCTTCACGAAGCCGCCATTCTGGACCATGGAGAGATATGCGCCGGCGACGCCGGTAAGGATACCGGTGCAGATCAGCGCCCGGTAGCGCAGCCAGGCGACCGAAATGCCGGCGGTGTCGACGGCGGCCGGGTTTTCGCCCACGGCGCGCATCCGGAGACCGAAGCGGGTGCGGAACAGCACCCACCAGGTGAACGGCACCATCGCGAAGGCGAAGTAGACCAGGATCGAATGCCCGGAGATCAGCTCGGCATAAACGGGCCCGAGGATCGGCACGTCGCGAACGGCTTCGGCGCCGGGCCACACGATCGCCTCGAAGCGCTCGCCCGGCTGCAGCGCCGGCGTGCGGCCGCCCTGCTCGAACCAGGCCTGGCCGAGGATGATGGTCGAGCCGGCGGCGACGAAGTTGATGGCGACTCCGGAGACGATCTGGTTGCCGCGATGCGTGATCGAGGCGAAACCGTGCACCATGGCGAAGGCGACCGAGATCAGGACGGCGGTGCCGAGACCGATAAAGGCCGAATGGAAGACCGATGCCGCTGCAGCGCCGGCGAAGGCGCCGACCAGCATCTTGCCTTCGAGACCGATATCGAAGATGCCGGCCCGCTCTGAATAGAGGCCGGCAAGACAGGCAAGCAGCAGCGGCACCGACAGGCGGATGGTGGAATCCAGAACCTGGACGATCGCGTTGAAACTGTCCATATCAGGCCCCCTTCCCCTTGACCGCCTGCATGCCGACCGATTTCGGGCTGACCGATGCAAACAGCGCCTGGATATAGGGCCTGAACATATGCTCCAGCGCGCCGGCGAAGAGGATGACCAACCCTTGAATGATGACGATCATGTCGCGGCTGATCGCCGGCATCTCGAAGGCAAGCTCGGCCCCGCCCTGGTAGAGCATGCCGAACAGGATCGCCGCCAGCACGATGCCGACCGGATGCAGCCTGCCCATCAGCGCGACCGCGATGCCGACATAGCCGGCGCCCGAGACGAAATCGATCGCCACATTGTGCTGGTCGCCCATCACGGGGTTGAGCGCCATCATGCCGGCCAACGCACCCGAGATCATCATCGCGGTGAGGATGATGCGGGTTTCCGAAATGCCGGCATAGCGCGCCGCTTTCGGACTATGGCCGTAGGTGCGCATCTCGTAGCCGAGCTTGGTGCGCCAGATCAGCAGCCAGACCAGGAACGCCATCGCCAGCGCCAGCAGGAAGCAGATGTTGAGCGGCGCCGAGCGGATCTTGGCGCCGAACAATTCGATCATCCAGTTGAGCTTCGGCAATTCCGCGCCGGCCAGGAAATTGCGTGTCTGCGGGGCCTGCGATCCGACCGGCTTCAGCGGACCGACCAGTAGATACACCATCACCGAGGCGGCAATGAAGTTGAACATGATAGTGGTGATGACGATGTGCGAGCCACGCTTGGCCTGCAGGTAGGCCGGGAGGAAACCCCAGAGCGCGCCGAACGCCGCCGCGGCGACGATCGCCATCGGAAAGATCACCCACCAGGGCAGGACGCTGTCGAAGCTCAGGCAGACGAGCGCGATGCCGAGGCCGCCGATATAGGCCTGGCCTTCGGTGCCGATGTTGAACAGGCTGCAATGCGCCGCCACCGCCACCGACAGCCCGGTGAAGATGAAGGTCGTGGCATAGAACAAGGTGAAGGCGATGCCTGTGCCCTTGCCGAAAGCGCCTTCGACCAGGATGACGGCGGCGCGGAACGGATTTTCGCCGACCAGCATGACGACGAAGCCCGCGACGATGAAGGCAACCGACAGGTTGATCAACGGAATCAACCCATAATCGGCCCAGGCCGGCAACTTGGCGTAAGGCGTGCTCATTCGGCGGCCTCCTGGTGCTCGACACCGGCCATCAAGAGGCCAAGCTCGCCTTCCGTCGCTTCCGGTCCGCGTTCGCCGACGATGCGGCCGGCGAACATCACCAGGATGCGGTCGGACAGCGAGCGGATCTCGTCGAGCTCGACCGACACGACCAGCACCGCCTTGCCCTGATCGCGCATGACGATCAGCCGCTTGTGGATGAATTCGATGGCGCCGACGTCGACGCCGCGCGTCGGCTGGCCGACGATCAGCACGCCGGGATCCTGCTCCATCTCCCTGGCCAGCACGATCTTCTGCTGGTTGCCGCCGGAGAAGTTTGCGGTCTTCAGCCGCGGATTGCCGGGCCGGATGTCGTATTTCTCGATCTTGTCCTTCGCGTCGGCCATGATGGCATCGACGTTGAGGAACGGTCCCTTGAGATAGCGCTCGTCGTCGTGATAGCCGAGGATCGAGTTCTCGTGCTCCTCGAAGGCGAGCACCAGCCCGACATGGTGGCGGTCTTCCGGCACATGGGCGAGACCGCGGTCGCGCAATTCGCCGGGATCGGCCTTGCCGGTCAGGTCGATTGGCTTGCCGTCGAGCATGACCTCGCCCGAGACGGCGTGCCGGATGCCGGAGATCGCCTCAAGCAGCTCCGACTGGCCGTTGCCGGCCACGCCGGCGATGCCGACGATCTCGCCGCCGCGCACGTCGAAGGAGACGTCGTCGACCATGGTGACGCCGCGTGAATCCTTGACCGTCAGGTTCTTGACCGAGAGTTTTGTCGCACCGGCCTCCGACTGGCCCTTCTCCACCCGCAACAGCACGCGCCGGCCGACCATCAGTTCGGCCAACTCGCCGACCGTCGTTTCCCTGGTCACCCTGGTCGCCACCATGGTCCCCTGGCGCATGACCGAGACCGTGTCGGTAACGGCCATGATCTCGCGCAGCTTGTGGGTGATCAGCACCACCGTTTTTCCCTGTTCCTTCAGCTGCTTGAGGATGCGGAACAGATGGTCGGCCTCGGCTGGCGTCAGAACCCCTGTCGGCTCGTCGAGGATCAGGATCTCGGCGCCGCGATAGAGCGCCTTGAGGATCTCGACGCGCTGCTGCAGGCCGACCGGCAATTCCTCGATGATGGCGTCGGGATCGACCTCGAGGCCGTATTCGCGCTCCAGCCGTTCGAGCTCGGAGCGCGCCTTGGCGATGCTGCTCTTCAACAGCGCGTCGGTCTCGGCGCCGAGGATGACGTTCTCCAGCACCGTGAAATTGTCGACCAGCATGAAATGTTGGTGCACCATGCCGATGCCGAGCGCTATCGCGTCGTTTGGGGTGTTGATCGACACCGGCTTGCCCGCCACGCGGATTTCGCCGCTGTCGGCCTGGTAGAAGCCATAGAGGATCGACATCAGCGTCGATTTGCCTGCGCCGTTCTCCCCGACAATGCCATGGATGGTGCCGCGCGTGACTTCCAGGTTGATGTCGCGGTTGGCGCGCACGGCGCCAAAACTCTTGTTGATGCCTATGAGCTCGATTGCGGCTTGCGCCATGCAGCCTGTCCCACTCGTTATTTTTTTATCGCTTGGTCAAAATGCCTAGCATGATGCCCCGCCCGTGCCAATTGGCCGGAACGCCATTCACTCTCGACAAATCCCCCCGCGCTTGTCAATTTCGAAGGTGGCCGGGAGCTTCACATTCACAGAGACCGGGATGATGACGATGCCTGACGATCGGCTGACGACGCTGGAAATCCGCGCCGCCGAGCAGGAAAAGACGATCGAGGAACTGTCCGGCCAGATCGCCGAGCAGTGGACGGTGATCGAGCGCATGGAACGCAAGCTCGCCGCCCTTACCGATCGGTTCCTGGCCCTGGAGGAGCAGGCCGCTCCCGACGTGCCGGTGACCAAGCCGCCGCACTACTGAGCCTGCGGGGTCAGCGAGCGAGTTCGAGGAGAACGGTCATGGCCGGTGAAGGAGACCGCATCGCAAGGGCCGGCGACTATGTCTTCGGCCTGATGGACGAACGGGAGCGTGCTCGCGCCGAGCGCGACCTAGAGATCGATCCCGCCTTTCGCGACGCGGTGCTGCGGCTTGCCGAGCGCATGCGTGCTTTGGAGCCACAGGGAGCGTCGGCCACGGCTTCGGATGAGCGCTGGCAGCTTGTGCAGCGCCGGCTTGGCGAATTGCCGCAAATGCGGTTTGCCGGGCTGGACAAGGGCGATGCGAAGCCGCAGCCGATCGTGATCAACAAGATCGAGCGCAAGCCTTATGGCGTCGGCCTGCATTCCCTTGGCGGCCGGCTCGGCCTGGCTATCGCGCTCGCCCTGGCGGCCGCCTTCGCGCTGGGCTATCTCGCCGGCACGCTATAGGGCGCACGACATCAAAAGCATCGGCTCGCCCTCCTGCTCGAAAGCTTCCGTGGCAGTCCAGCCAAGCGCTTCGTAGAAAGATCGTGCCTGCCAGGTGTAGAGATAGAGCCGGTTAACGCCGGCCGACGCGGCGTGGCCTTCTATGGCCCTGACCAGCGCCGTGCCAACGCCCTGCCCTCGATACGCCTCGTCAACAACAAGCCCGGCGAGCCACGGCGTCAGATCATGCGCCGGGTCGATCTCGTTGCGGACGAAGAGGCAACTTCCGATCGGCGAGCCGCCGAGGCGGGCGACGACAGCCGCCTCGAACCCGTCGCCTGCGATCAGCCCGCGAAGTCCCGCCATATCCTCTGCGAGCGTCCGCCCGGTGCCTTCAAAGAAGGCGGCCAGGCGCAGCTTGGCGATCGTCTCGACATCGCGCTCCCTCATGACTTCGATAATCGGTTGCATGATGCTGGTCCCAAAAACAAACCGCCGGGCAAAAAGCCCGGCGGTCTAAGAAGCCTCGTTCAGTTGCCGATCAATATGGGCAGTTGTTGTCGGTGGTGTAATCGTGCACCTGGACCTTGCCGGCGATAATGTCGGCCTTGGCCTTTTCGACCGCCGCCTTCATCTCGTCCGTCACCAGCGCCTTGTTGTTGTCGTCCATGGCGTAGTCGACACCGCCTTCCTTCAGGCCGAGATTTTCGACGCCGCCTTTGAAGGTCCCGTTCTTGCCGTCCATGAAAGCCGTGTAGACGGCAACGTCCACGCGCTTCAGCATCGAGGTCAGCACCTTGCCGGGCTGCAGGCCGTTCTGGTTGGAGTCGACGCCGATGCCGAGCTTGCCGGCATCCGCGGCCGCCTGCAGCACGCCGACGCCGGTGCCGCCGGCCGCGGCATAGACGACGTCCGCGCCCTGATCGATCTGGGTCTTGGCGATCTCGCCGCCCTTGGCGGGGTCGTTCCAGGCGGCCGGGGTATCGCCGGTCATGTTCTGGATGACCTCGGTGGCCCCGGCAGACTTGGCGCCGCCGACATAACCACATTCGAACTTGCGGATCAGCGGGATGTCCATGCCGCCGACGAAGCCGACCTTCTTCGACTTCGACGCCATCGCAGCCAGAATGCCGACGAGGTAGGAGCCTTCGTTCTCCTTGAACACCAGCGAGCGGACATTGGGCAGGTCGACGGCATCGTCGATGATGGCGAAGTTGAGGTCGGTATATTCGGCCGCGACCTTCTTCAGCGCATCTTCCCAGGCAAAGCCGGCCATCACGATCGGGTTGCGGCCGTCCTCGGCGAAGCGGCGCAGCGCCTGCTCGCGCTGCGAAGCGTTGGAGACTTCGAATTCGACATAAGCGACGCCGGTTTCCTTCTTGAATTTCTCGGCGCCGTTATAGGCAGCCTCGTTGAAGGATTTGTCGAACTTGCCGCCGAGATCGTAGAGGATGGCCGGCTGGACATCCGCGGCGAAGGCCGGGAGAACCATTGCGGTTGCGGCCAGGAGGCCGAGAACGATACGTTTCATGTGATCCACACCCTGTCGGTTATTTTCCGTTGCACCGCACACCCTGCCCGGTTCTCCGGCAGGCATGCGACGTCAGGCAGGAAGTGTATGCCCCTCCCGCTCGCGGCCAATCTGGCACGGCCCGAAACAAAATTCACGTGGAATTTTGACCTGTTGGAAAAAGCGTGAAGGCCGACCGTTTCGGGCGGAGTCCGCGTCAGTTGGTCGGGGCGAATTCGTGGCGCCGCCGGCGGTAGCCGAGGGCGTAGAGCAGGAACGCCAATACCGCGAACACGGCGAATCCCGGCTGGCCGAGCACCCAGGCGATGATCCCGTCCCAGACCAGCGGACTGGCCTTGGCGCGCACATAGGTCTCGAACGCGGCGCGCGTGTCGGGCGATACCGCCAGCCAGCTTGCGTTGAGCGGCGTCATGACCAGCGCCGACGCCGCGACAGAGCGCGTGGTGTCGATCACCGCCATGATGACAGAAATCGACAACGCAACCATGGCCGCCAGCCGAAAGATGAAACGCAGCATCCAACGCACTCCCCGGGAACACTCCCGTCTGCCCCGCCAAACGACATAGAGCGTGCACAACCGCCACGCAATCGCGACACGTGATTTTGAGTTAGGCCCTCCGCGCCGCTTTGCGCCGGTTGACGCGCCAGATGGCGAAAATCCGGCCGCCGACGGCTCCGATGATCAGTCCGCCCAAGCCGATGAAGACAGCAAAAACCCGCAGGCGCCCTCGAAGCAGCTCATATGGGTGGCGTCGGCGATCAGCGACCCCGCGAAAAATCCGATGCAGGCGCCGATGGCGCCGCCAAGGATGATGCCGAGCAACGCGGCGACGAGCGAGACCAGGAGCGGCGGGCGTACGGCCTCGGGATTGGCATACACCGTGTCGGCGCCGGCGCCGCGCCGCAGGAGGTAGATGCAGAGCAGGCCGATGGCGATCTCGGCCACCGTGAAGCCCAGCCCTTCGGCCGAGAAGACGAAATCGGGCACAAGAAGCGTGTAGGCCTGACGCACGACGAGCCAAAGGATGATGGCGACCTGCCAGATCGTATAGTGACGCGGGAAACGCGCCGACCGGTTGAAGGCGAGGCCGAGCAGGTAAAGCCCCCACAGAATGGTCACGACGCCGCCGGTCAGCCCGCCGTAGATCAGGAAGAGCACGCTTTCCGGCAGATTGAAGTCGCCGATCAGCCGCCAGCTCGAGATCAGGCCATAGGCCGAAAGCGCCATCACGATGATCAGCCACGCCACCGGGATGAAGGAGAGCCCGCTGTCGGGCCGGCCCGCGGGCTGCTGGTTGATCGATGCCATGTCAGGACGATGCCCCTCGCAAAGCCCAAGCAGTTCCGGGAACTGCGTCGTGGTTTTCCGTCCGGAAGTGCACAAAACAAACGCCTCAGGCAGTCGACAGGCGGCCAGAGCCGAAGTCAAGCGCGGGAAACTCCGCCGGCCGGCCTGTGCACAGCATTCGGCTGCATGGCAGGCCACCGAGGCAGCTTCCGTGTCATCCACGGCAAAAGCCACGGAATGACTTGGCATTCGCTTTCGGATCGACTAGATGAGCCCCGCGCCTGTTTTGCCTAGACGGCTAGAGGTGCCGGGAAAGGGTTGCCTGCCGGTTGAAGGCACCTCAAATTTAGGCCGAGAGGCCTTCCCGAGGGAGATGCATCTCCCCAACCCGCGCGGCGAAACCGGCCGACGCGACATGCAAGACGGAGAGGTGGCCGAGTGGTTGAAGGCGCACGCCTGGAAAGTGTGTTTACGGGAAACCGTAACGCGGGTTCGAATCCCGCTCTCTCCGCCATCAATTTTCCTAATACTATGATATTTTCAAGCTGTTAGCGAAGAGGGAAGACACCTCAAAGCCATCCGCACTTGGCTGTTAGGCAGGTGGCCGGAAAGACGTTTCGTGCGGCCCGCCCACAAGCCCTCATGCTATCGCCGATCGTTATCGCCCTGGCAGCTGACCGATCAGGTTGCAATCGGTCGTGCTGTCTGAACGCGCCGTATAGGTGGCGTAGATCACCAGATCCGTGTTCATGGCGATTTCACGCACCAGCTTTCGACGGACTGCGGTGGCGAACATGGCGGGCTCTGTGACACCGATCGCAAACGCGTCTGGTCCGCCAATGACGCAGCGCTCGAAATAGGATTGCAGGTTGGAACGGCCATACCTCGCGAACCCGTCGGCCCCGCCAATCCGGGGCAGTGCGATAGGCAGCCCGTTGATCGTCACGCCTTCCGCGAGAAGAACCTGCCGGATGGGGTCAAGGAGTGCTCCCGCATTATTGGGTCCGTCGCCGGATATATCAACAACCCTGCGCGGGCTGCGCAAGCCACTATTCGCGAACAGATCATTCGCGGCAGACAATGCGCCGGAAATCGACGTTCCGCGGCCTTCAGTCAACGACAAAGCCGCGAGCCTGTCTGCCAAAGTGAGAGCGTCCTCGCGACTTTGGACGATTGTCCATGGCACGATGACGGTTTGCTGATTTGGCCCTGCCCACTCCAGATAGAGCACTGCAATTCTTCCACGCTCTCCCGACTTGACTGCCCCCGCAATGTCCGCGTGGCGGAAAGCGTCGACGTAGCCGTCGCGCTGCACTCTTTGCTCAACTTTGCTCATCGACGGCGAAACGTCCACTGCAAGGATCAATTGCAGATCGACGTCGACCAGGCCGTCCTGGGAACGGTCGGTTGAGTGAGCCTGGGGCGCCATTGCCAAGAACAGGGTCATCAGGCACACGCCTGTGAGCCGGAGCACCGGCCTTGCGCCCACACTTCGAGCAATCTGCACTTCGTCGTCCATGGTGAGCCTCTCGCTGACGCTGCGATTGTCGGTCCGAGGCGTCTCGGGGTCACGAACGGCTTCCGATCATTTGCCGAAATCGGCGCTCCCCGCCCGATGTGAATGATGATGGCAAGCGCGAAACCGTGCTAGGATCGAAACATTGGACTGCGGCTTCGTGCTTGAGGGAAACGGCTTGAGTAGCTCGCCGCCCACGATGTTCGTGCTCAACGGCGTTACCGTCGACGTGAGCAGCGAGACCTTGCGCGACAAATCCAACAGCACAATCGCACTTCGTCACCAAACCTTCGCGGTGCTTCGTCACCTTCTGGAGAACGCTGATCGCGTCGTCACCAAGGACGAGCTGATGAGGGCGGTCTGGAACGGGATCGCGGTCACCGACGACAGCCTTGTGCAATGCATTCACGAGATCCGTGCGGCGCTCAATGACGGTCGGCAGGCTGTTGTGGAGACGGTGCCTCGGCGCGGTTACAGGCTGGTCCGTCCTTCAAGCGCCGGGCCAAGAATGGCCACTATCCTGGCAGCCGAACTGGCTGCTGACGGTCGGCCGCCAGGTGAGGCTGAGCGGGGCGCTGCTGTACCAATCGGGCCGTACAGGCAGATCGTCGATCGGCTGCTGGTGCAACATGCCGGTCGCGTGTTCTCGAGCGCCGAAGAGAGCGTGGTCGCCGAATTCGCAGGCCCTGTCGAGGCCTTGCGGTGTGCGAGCGACATCCAGCATGAGGTCGACAGACGGAATTGCCAAGTTCCCAAGACAAAGCGCCTGCGCTTCCGCATCGGGCTTCACCTCGGTTATGTCGTCGACGAGGGCGACCACCTCGGGGGCGAGGCGGTCGAGGTCGCAGCCCATGTTCAATCATTGTCACGACCGGGCGGGATTTGCATCACGGAAGCGGTTCATGCCCAGGCTCGAGACCGGCTCCCGCTGGAATTCATCGAGCTTGGCGAGCAGAAGCTGAAGGACGTCGCACGTGCCCTGCGCATCTACCGCGTACCTCTTGCTTCAGAGGAACCGGTCAGGTCGCCATTTCGCGGTCTCGATGCCTTCGAATTCGAAGATGCCGATCTCTTCTTCGGCAGAGCGCGGGCGATTGCTGCCTGCACTTCAAGACTGGAGCAGCAGGCAGCAAGCGGCACCGCATTCCTGCTAATCTACGGCATGAGCGGTTGCGGCAAGTCTTCCCTCCTGCGCGCTGGCCTGCTGCCGTCATTGATCCGGCCCGGAACCGTGGCGGGCATATCGTTGTGGCGCCGCTGCCTGATCCGCCTCTCCGAAGGACCGGATTCATTCGCTGTGCTGGCTGCGGCGCTGCTTAGCGAAGCTGCTGTGCCGGAACTGGCCTGCGAAGTAACAGCCGCGGAGCTCGCTCGGCTTTGCAGAAGCGCGCCGGATCGGGCGCTGGCGATGGTTCGCCAGGCACTTGGCAAAGCCGCTGGGTCGGCCCGCTCGCAGATCAGATTGGTTGTCGCCATCGATCAGCTGGAGGAGCTGTTCACGACGGAGAAGCAGCCGGCGACGCGCGAGGCTCTCGTGCGGCTCATGACGCTGCTCGCCGCGAGCGGACTGGCCTGGGTGATCGCGGCGATCCGTTCAGATTTTTTTCACCGTTGCGGCGAGGTCCCGGGGTTCTCGGCGCTCAAGGATGGCCTCTCCAGCTACGAACTCCTGCCGCCGACTGGCCCGGAGATCGGTCAGATCATCCGTGAGCCGGCGGGCGTTGCCGGACTCCGCTTTGAGGAGAATGCCGAGTTGGGGCGACTCGATGACGTGCTGCAGGAGGCAGCAGCTGCCGATCCCGGATCATTGCCGCTTCTGGAGTTTGTGCTCGACGCGTTGTACCAGGCCGGCCGCCAGCGCCGCGTTCTCACCTTTGCGGATTATCGCGCGCTCGGCGGGCTCGAAGGCGCAATCGCGCGCCGCGCCGATGAAGTCGTGGATTTACTGGCGCCCGAGATCCAGGAGGCCTTACCGACGGTACTGGGCGCCCTCACAACTGCAAGTCTGAGCGATGACACCGTGACGGCACGTCCAGCCCTGCTCACCGAAGTCGCAGGTACTCCCGCGCGATCGGCGCTGGTCAGGGCCCTGATCGACGCGCGGCTCCTCGTCAGCGACGAGAACGCCGCAGGGCGTGTCTTCGTGCGCGTTGCACATGAAGCACTGTTGAGACGCTGGCCGCGCGCAAGTGACATTGTGAATGCAAACCGGAATTTTCTCGAGACGCGCGAACGCCTCAGGGCTGATGCCCACCGATGGCACCTGGAAAGCAGGAATCGAGAGCTTCTCCTTCCGTCCGGCAAACGTCTGGCGGAGGGCGAAGAACTAATGTTGTCGAGACGGGAGGAGATCGACGATTATGTCCTTGAGTACATCGAGGAGTCTTTGCGTGCCCATCGGCAGAAAGAGGAGAAGGACCGGCACGCAGCGCTAGCGCTGATCGAGGCCGCCGAAGAGGCAAAACACGAGCGCCTGGAGCGCGAAGCCGAGCGCCGGAGCCTGGCGGCGGCCGCAGCAAACCGGCTTTCCCGACGTACCCGCAACGCAGCGATTGTGGCGATAATGCTCGCTCTCATCGCGGGCGCAGGCGCGCTGGTCGCCTTCAGGGCGCAGGAGGAAGCGAGGTCGCAACGCGACCAGGCGATGCGAAATCAGTTCCTTTCGCTCTCCTTCCTTTCGGAACAGTCCACCGGGGCAGGCAGCACCGAGGCTGCGATCCTGTTGGCGCTTGAAGCGCTGCCCTCAAAAGACCAATCCGAGCGGCCATATCTGTTCGAGGCGGAAGCAGCCCTCTACAAGGCTCTCCTGGCGCACCACCAGATCAAAATCTTCCGGCATGGCGCCGGCGTGACGGATGCGGCATTCAATCCGAGCGGCGATCGCATCGTCACCGCATCCTACGACAAGACTGCAGCCGTCTGGGACATCTCCAGCGGTGCCGAAACTGCAGTTCTAAAGGGTCATGAAGAGGCCTTGGAGAGGGCTGAATTCGGCCCGGACGGGAGCCGTATCCTGACGGCCGCGAGGGACGGCACTGCACGTCTCTGGGACGCCGTCTCGGGAGAACAGCTCTTCATCCTGCGGCCGGTAGGCAGCTATCCAACGGCAATCTTCAGCCCGGATGGAACCCAGGTGCTGACGGCGGGGGAGAACAGCGATGCAACGCTCTGGGATGCTCGGACTGGAAAGAAAGTCCTAGGTGTAAAAAGCGACGCATATACGCGTGCTGTTTTCAGTTCAGACGGCCGCAGCTTCGCGACGGCAGGCAAGCATTTTGTTTCGATCTGGAATAGCGCAGACGGCGCGCTGACGCGGTCAATCCGAGTGACCTCCTGGCCCTACAGCCTGGCGTTCAGCCCGGACGGAAGCCGGATGCTGGCCGGCCCCTGGGGTTGGCATTCACACCGCGACACTTCCAGCCTTTTCGATTTGTCGAAAGGAACGGAGATCGCAAAGCTGGCCGGCAGCAAGAGCGACACGCAATTGAACGGCGTCATTTTCAGTCATGGGGGTCAGCGAATCGCCACGGTATCCATCGATGGCACTGCCCGAATTTGGGATGGAGCGTTGGGAACGCTGGATCATGTGCTAGGCCAAGAGGTTTCGGGGTTGAAGGCAGACATCGATACGGATGAACGCGATGTGGAGATGAACGGTGCTTTCACTCCGGACGACCGCTTCCTGGCGACTGCCTCGGTCAATGGGCCGATCCGCATCTGGGACGCTGAACGCGCCTCGTTGGTGACGACGATCGCCGGTCATGAATCCTTGGTCGAGCATATGGAATTCAGCCCGGTCGACAGCAACATTCTTCTCACTGCTTCACACGATGGCACTGCTCGGCTGTGGGATGTCGACGGCGCGCTGACGACTGCGCTCTCACATGAATATCGGCCGACTTTCGCGGTCTTCAGTCCCGACAACGTCCACCTGCTGACCGGCGGCGGCGACAGCGCGGCGCACCTGTGGGATGTCGTGAGCGGGCGCGAGACAATCCGGCTCGATACACATGAGATCGTTCAAAGCGCGACGTTCAGCCCAGATGGAAGGCGCGTCGCGACGGCATCTCTTGGGGGGCAGGTCCGTGTTTGGGATATGGCCACGGGACACGAGACCGCCCAGTTCCGATCACATCGCGGCCTGATCCAGATCCAGTTTGGTCGCGACGGCAAATCGCTTCTCTGCGCATCGATGAACGGCACCGCGCAGCTGTGGGACGCGGCGACCGGCACCGAGCTAGCCGCCATTAACACGAGCAGCAACCTACCGCAGGCCATTCTTAGCCCTGACGGAAATCTGATCCTCTCGGCCAGGGAAGACAATGCGGGCCACCTCTTGACGACGGGCGGAGCCGAGCTCAGGGTTCTTGTGGGGCATCAGGATCGCATCACGGCAGCGGCCTTCAGCCCGGACGGTCAACTCGTCGCCACGGGCTCACTCGACCACACGGCTCGCATTTGGTCGACCACGGACGGAGCAAGCGTCAGAACGCTAGTGGGACACACCGGCGCGGTAACGGTCGTCGCCTTGAGCCCCGACGGTCAGTTGCTGCTGACCGGCTCGCGCGATGGAACCATCCGGATCTGGAGCGTCGCTGGCGGACTGGAAAGGGCCGTTCTAAGGGGCCACAGCGGCGCGGTGGACAGCGCCCAGTTCAGTCCCAACGGTTTGTATGTCGTGACCGCGTCCTCGAAGGATCGCACGGTCCGGCTCTGGGCGACGCAATCGGGACGCCAGATTGCCGTCCTCGGCAGCCACGACGAAGCAACCATTCTACTGGGCTTTACACGCGCAGCTTTCAGTTCCGACGGCACCCGCGTTGCAATTGTTTCCGGCGAAAAAGATGTCCGCATCCTTCGCGTCTTCCAAACGTCCCGGGACCTCATTGACTTCGCCCGGCGCACCGTCCCTCGCGAACTCACCGCTTGCGAGCGGCGAAGCTTCTTCCTTCCTGAAGACCCTGCAATTGGCACTTGTCCGGGCTGAGGTCGACAACGGGGTCAGAGCCCTTGTGATCAATCTGCGATGCCAGGCCGATACCGCAGCATGTTTTCGATCTTCTTCGTCCGCTGTGGAGGGTGCGTAGCAGCCATTCCGGGTCTGGGTTGGGCATTCTGATCGAATTCATAAGAAACTGGGATGGAGACGTGTCTGTACCTCAGACAGGTAGGCTTGCCGGTCGCCATCCAAGGCAACCGTGAAGCAAACAGCGCAACGAGCCGGCGCGAAAGCCAAATTTTTTCAATTATTTAGATGCGAACTCGAAAGACGCTCTCTTCGCCAGCACTCCAACAGTCGGGATGGCGGCAAGCCGCATCGTGGGCGGCTCAGATTGCGCGCTCTGGGGTGTGGATCGGCCTATGGTTCGTCCTTGTCGATCCCGATGCTCTCGCCCTCGCCATGCACCTGGTTCCGGTCCCAATCGTTGGTCTTGTCAGGCGTTTTCGCGGCAGCTTTTTGGTTTTCCCGTTCCTTGTCCTTGCGGGGCTTAGGACCGGGCAGATCGCGCGATGATTTGGGTTCCATTGAGGTGTGTCCCTGTCAGTCGAACAGAACCCAACGTGGGCTGAGCTCGAATGTTCCGGCGCTTCGCCGGCGATATGCATTGCAAGGACATCCCGGCGTCCTGCGGAAGGAACCGGGCAGCCCACAGATACGTTCTGGCGCTCATGGATGAGCTTGTTGAACGTTTCGGGCAGCAAACCTGGCTGCCATTTTCCGTAATTTCAGCCAGGCTTTTACTGGCTGCGGTTCTTGGCTCACTCGTCGGCATGGAGCGTGAATGGCGTAACCGGCCGGCCGGGCTGAGGACGCATATCCTGATCTGTCTAGCAACCGCCTTGATCGCCATCCTGGCCATCGAAATCACCCATCTCCCCGTCTTCGATGGCCAGGAGATAGCCATTGACCCCATCCGCCTGATTGAAGCCACAACTGCCGGCGTCGCATTTCTGGCTGCAGGGCTAATATTCTTCTCCAAAGGGGAAGTTCAGGGGCTGACGACCGGCGCGGGAATGTGGCTGGCCGGTGCCATTGGATTGGCAGTGGGTCTCGGGTTCTGGCAGATCGCAATTCTTGGCACAGTCTTGGCGCTGATCGTGCTAGGGCTTTTGCAGCTGGTGCAGGTTGCCCCAAAGGACAAGCAATAGTCGGAGCATTTGGAGGCAGGGCGTCCAGTCCCTGCGCTTGTCGGCGTTACAGTGTTTTGCTGAATTGCAGATTCCGATCGTCTCGGCCGGCGCACTCATGGCAGATCATGACCTGTCACCAGATCAAGTGCAGACACCCATGGTCCGGCCCGACAAGGCAGGAATCCTCCTAGCCATTTTCGGCTCTGCGCAGCAGCCGCGACAAGTGCTGCCGATGCATCGCCTGCATGTCTTCAAGCAGTTGGAGGAAGCGCAGGGCGTCATCGGTCGGCAATCCCTGATCGCTGAGGTCGGCAACCAACTCGTGCTGAAGGCGAAGGTGCCGCTCGCCTTCGTGAACATGCCGCCTGGCCTTTTCGATATCATCGTCGATTGCCATTTACCGGAACGTCGCTGGTGTCGTGACGTTCCTCGGGTGGGCTGTCCAAGATTGGAACTGATTGCGCGGCCATGACTTGTTATGGAGCGGTCGTTTACCGTTGGGACGTAGCCGTCTCGGCAGCACAAAGCCCGTCGCTTACGCTCATTAGCTGCGACGGGCTTTTCAAGTCTTAGAAAATGTTAATGTCGGTTGCCGCAAGCGCGGCGCATAATGGAACTCTGCCCCGCTGCGCGGGGTAAGGGCCCGGCCTGTATGTCAAGCCCCCAACCCCGCCCGGCAGGCCGGGCTACTTTGATCCACAAAAGCGAACTTTTGCACCGTCCGGTCCGCCGCGTGGCGAGAACGGCGGCCTGCGGCGTGTGAAGGCAGCCGAACGTCGTCAGCGTCTGGCGAGACAACGGATCGGCGCGCAACGCGAATGCGCGGCGGAACCAATAGGCAAGGGCGCGGTTGGGACAGATGTTCGCCTATAACGAAACAACTGATCCCGCGCTTACCGGTGCGCGCGGTCGAGGCCGAATTTTGCGCCCTCGTTTCTGTCCGTTCGGAAGGAAACGCGGCCATCCTCACGAGCGGCACCTGTGTCGGCCTCATTCTTATGAGAACCGGGAAGCAGTCGCGCACCTTGGTCTTAGTCACCAACAGAAAAGTTCGTTTGCCGGGCACGAGCCGCTTGCAATAGCTCTGCATCACCTCCCGGGAGTTCTTTGGTGATCAAAGACGAGAGCGTCTGTCAGGGGGAACGAATTGACTGCTTGGTTATCGGTGGCGGCCCGGCCGGCTTGGCAGCAGCGACGTATCTCGGGCGCTTTCGCCGCCGGGTCGTCGTTGTCGATTCCGGTCAAAGCCGCGCGAAGCTCATTCCGATTACCCGCAACTGTCCCGGCTTCCCCGGCGGCATAGCCGGCGCCGACCTGCTGAACCGGCTGCGGCAGCAGGCTTTGCAGAGCGGAGCCGATCTTAGGCACGATGTAATCCACGAGATTGGCCGCGACGGAACGGATTTTATTGCGATCGGTTCGACAGCCATTCGTTCCCGCGCGGCGCTCCTGGCTACTGGCATTGTCGATAAGCTTCCCGAGACGCCTTCGGCAGACGATATGATCAGAGCCGGCACCTTGCGCCTCTGTCCGATCTGTGACGGCTATGAGGTGATCGATAAGCGCGTCGCAGTGATAGGCCCGGCGGAAGAAGCCGCGAAGAAGGCATTGTTCATGCGGACCTATACTCGCGACGTCACTCTACTGACGACCGATGCTTCGAGTGAAATTGCAGATGCCGGCCGACTGATCCACGAAGCTGGAATCCAGCTCGAGCCCTGCATCCCTCATTCACTCCGACCCTCGGGAGAGCAGGCCACCATTCAACTCTCCAACGGAACAGCATCCTCATTCGATACCGTCTATCCAGCCATGGGATGCACGATAAGGTCGCAACTTGGCCTAGATCTCGGGGCGACATGCGACGAGCTTGGAAATCTTGTCGTGGATGCGCATCAGCGCACGGTCGTGCCAGGCCTGTATGCCGCTGGCGATGTGGTCAACGAAATCAATCAGATTGCTGTCGCATTCGGCCACGCCTCGATCGCAGCCACCGACATGCATAACTATCTTGACGATACCAAGTGCTAGTTTTCACCGGTGAATTGCGATGCATCTTGTTCAGATCCTGCTTCCCTGCTCGGACAATAACGGCCAGCCTTTCGCTCAAGAAGATTTCGACCGCGTGAAGGAAGAACTGGCGAGTCGCTTCGAAGGCGTTACTGCTTACCTTCAGGCGCCTGCCGACGGTTTGTGGAAAAAGGGTGCCGAGTCCAACGCCGACAAGATTGTGATCTTCGAAGTCATGGCCAACGAGGTCGATCTCATCGACTGGCGTGAACGCCGGATCGCACTCGAGCGGTGGTTTCGACAGGAGAAGGTGGTTATCCGCTACATGCCGATCGCGCTGGTATAGTCGTTCTTGTCCATGCACGGGAAATCAGAGCCGGCGCCTCTCCTCCCGGCGTAGCTCAGATGAGTTCGCTCGGCCCGCCGGCATCAGCCGGTCCCGAACCATTCGATGGCCGGGCGGGTGATCATCAGCCATAGGATAGCGGCGACCGCGCCGAAGGCCGGAAAGCCGAAGACGAACCAGAGCCGGAAAAGCCGGTGATAGCGCGGCGGAAGCAACTGGCCGGCTTTCGCCGCCGCCAGGGCAAGATCGCGCATCTCCATCTGCATCCAAACCACGGGAAGCCAAAAAACACCGGTCACGACGTAGAGAAGGATCGACAGCGCGATCCAGCCGTCCCAGAGCGAATAGCCGACGAGCCAGGCAAGCGCGACGCCGGTGATCGGTTGCGCCACAACTGCCGTTGCCGTGAACAGGAAATCGGCGATCACGACAATGCGCGCGACAGCGGCCACGGTAGCCGGGTTGCCGGTCCGGTGTGCAAGCAGCATGAAGAAGGCGATGCCAGCGCCCGTCCCCAGCAGGACCGCCGCGCCCACGATATGGAGATATTTGAGACCGAAGTAGAGCATCAGCGCTCCTCCAGGATCGCCAATGCGACGAAGTGCAGAAGAACGATCGGCAGGATCTTCATCAGCGGGCCGAGCGGTTCATTCCACAGATCGGGCCGCAGGAGCGTGCCGGCCAATGCATAAAAAACGCATACGCCGATCGCTCCCCAGAGCCCAACGCGCGCGGTTTTGCGAAGCGCGATGAGAAGGCCGATGACCAGGTCGGCCAGCGCGCCGGCGATGACCAACGGCGCCGCCAGCGCGCTCACCGCGGTACCGATCAGGAGTTGGACGCCGCTCTGCCATCCGGTTGTCAAGGATATGATTCCGGTCATGATCCAGAAGAACGGCAGCACCGTGAAGATCGCGGGTTTGATGAAGTAGAGGCCGGCAAACCACCTGTCCTGCACCGTGGCTGGGTTTGCGGCGAGTGCTGTCGGGAGACCTCGCGGCTCGATCCCGGTTATCGCCTTCCAGGGTCCGGGATCACCGGTTGCTCCCCGGCTGATCTCAAGGGCGGCGTTGGTGCGCATGGGAGGGCGCCATCCCAGCACACTGACGGCGTCACCCAGCCGATAAAGTAGACGCGCCGCCCATCTCGGGAGAGCCAGGACGCGAGCCTCGTCCCATCCAAGCCACCTGCGGTGATGCGCGACTACCTCCTCCATGGCGAAGGCGTCCGGACCAGCAAGGTCGAGAGCGATCCGTGACGGGCTGTCAGGGCTGAGGAAAAACGCCACCGTTTCGACCACGTCCTCAAGTTGAACCACCTGCAGACGGCCGGAGCCGGGCATGGAGGGCAGCAGAGGAAGCGCGGCAAGGCCGCGAAACAGGGCGCTCGCTCCAAAAACGGGGCGGCCCAGAACGACGGAGGGTCTCAGCACGACCCAATCCAAGTCGAGCGTCATCAAGGCCTCCTCGCCGGCATATTTGCTGGCGGAGAAGGCCGAGGGTTGCTCACGATCGACGCCGATAGCGGAAAAGTGGATGACCCGGCGCACCCCGGCTTGCTGGCAGGCACGAAACAGCGCCGCTGCGCCCAATGCATGAACCCCTGTCGTATTTTCGCTGGCGCTGTCCTGCAGAACACCGGCACAATTCACCACCAGGTCAACGCCTTGAAGAGCACTGCCCCAGTTCTCGGGGGCGAGCGCCTTCGCCATATCGATGGCGACCGTTCCCGCCTCCCCCGCCCGGCTTGATCGGCGTCGTGAGGCCCGCACGACCTCGTGCCCTGACGCGACCAAACGCGCGCACACCGCTGTGCCGATGAGACCGTTCGATCCCGTTACGAGAACCTTCATTGCCGATGTCCCGCCGGACAAGACAGCGCGGCGGGCCGAAGGGTCGGATCGTTCCGCAGAACGCGCCGCCCGGTCACCGGCTTCTCCTCTCGGCTTGCTGGTCGAACGCCTCGATGGCGGCGCGTTCCATCTCTCTCAGTGATCTCGAAAGCGTCAGGCCCCAAACGACATGAGCTGCAATCATCAGCATGTTTCTCCTGATGGGGTGACGGTGCGCCGGGGTCAGAATGCGGGCGGCGGGAATCCAACCGAGATAGCTCAGCGCCCAGATGCATAAGCCGTAGGCGATCCCGCTCCCTCGAGTGGTGGGCAGCAGGGCAAACAAAGCACCGGTGAGACCGCCAAACCCGAAATGCGCAAGCAGTGTTCTTGAACGTGCTTCGCGCTCGTCAACAGCTGGAAAAGTGCGGTCGACGATCTCGCGGGGCGGAAGCGGATAGCGCTCGTCGTCGGGCAGGACTGCGTGCAGGCGCCTCATCGTTGCTGTCATCGCCATGGTCGCCGCGACGCCTGCCACAGCCCCAAGCAACGCCTTATCGAGCGGCCGCATTGCTCACCATCTCTTCTCCATTGGGATCGAAAGACGACCTTTGCGTCCAGCCTGACGTCGACGCTTCAGGCCAGAGGCAAGAATCAACGCCGTCGTCCTCGACCCTCACTTCGCTTTAAAACCTCCATCAACCCGGCAAGCCGGTCAGGGAGCCACCTCTCGGTCCGAAACAGCGGAAGTGCACGCAGATGGCGCCTCATTATCTCACTGGAAAACTGGCGCCTCAGTAGCTGCGCAACCTGCTCATTATTATGTCTTCTATGTCCAACCATTTTCGTGACCGCAATCGGTTCGGTCACCAAACCGGAAAGACTTGCAGTTTGTTCCTGGACAGCTGAGCTGTTCTGCCAGCTCCATTATGCTAAGTGCTCGTCGTCCTGTTCCGAGGTTGGCCATCCGTGTTTTCGCCGAATTGCACCCGACGACGGGCGCCGATATTGGAGCACGACCGGGGCGGGTCGCACCAAGAATGGTGACATGGGCGGCGCCGCCAACATCCAGAAGGCGCCGGCGCGGGCAGCAGCCGCCACTCGCAGAACCAGGTAATCCTATTGGCCGCGAAGCAAGCTCTCGAAAGCTTCCTCGAACAGCCTAGCCATCTCGGCATAGCCGCCGTCGGACGGATGCAGGCCGTCGCCGCAATCGAAGGCGGCGAGCAGCCTCGACGGGTTGGCGGGATCGGCCAGCGCACGCTCGAAATCGACGACGGCATCGGCTTCGCCCGATGTCCTGATCCAGGCGTTCACCGCCTCACGGTCGCGCTCCTTGGTCGCAGAGTAGAAGGTTCTGAGCGGCTGGCCTTCGAAGGCGCCACCGAAGGGCGGCAGCGTGCCAAGCAGCACCTTGATGCCGTTGAGGCGGGCGCGTGCGATCAATTGCCGGTAAGCCGCGATCAGGCTTTCGACGGCGACGGCCTCCTGGCGACCGGCAAGCATGGTTTCCGGCCAGCCGATGTCGTTGATGCCTTCCAGCACCGAGACCCATCGGACGTTGGGAAAGCCCAGAACGTCGCGGTCGAAGCGGGCGAGCGCGTTGGCGCCGCGGGCGCGGCTGGCAAGCACGCGGTTGCCGCCGATCCCCTGGTTGAGGACGCCGATGCCTGACAGCCGGCCGCTTTTCGCAAACCGCTCCGCCAGCCGGTCCGGCCAGCGCGCATTGCTATCGACGGTCGAGCCGAAGCCGTCGGTGATGGAATCGCCGAGACAAACCAGAGAGCCACTGTCCGGCCCGCTCTCGACCAGCACGGCGCTGAGGAAATAGCGGCTGGTCGAGGTCTGCTGCACCGGCAGTTCGGCTGCGTCGGCGAAGTCGCCGATTTCGGAGATGTAGGCGGTCTGCTGCGCCTCGTAGTGATAGGTCTCGATCGGCGCGAAATCGGGGAAATAGAGGCTGATCGCGATCTGCCCGAGATCGGCAACCGATAGGTCCACAACATCGCCGAGCAGCGGCGCGCCGGGCGCTAGATCGGTCTGCCGTTCGCCGCCGAACGTCACCTGCCGGATGCTGCCGGCGTCGACCTCGCCGTCTTTCGCGGCAAGCGCGACGGTCGCGGCGCCGATCCGAATCGGCGAGCCGCCATATTCATTGGACAGCCTCAATCGCAACCTCTCACCGCCGGTGCTGACGCGCACGACTTGGCGTACCGTCTGCTGGTGGAAGCCATAGAGCACGGCGTCTCCCGGCCAGACGTTCATCGGGCTTGCGCTCCAGGTTCCGATCCAGTGCTTCATTCTCTCCATCCCTTCGGTTTCGACGCGCGGCCCTCCGCCAGACAGATAGTCGCGGCTTGCGGCGCGAGCTACCGGTTGCGCTTTCCGCGACACATAGATTTTTGACTCCGAATGCAACGCGCCGGAGGTCGAGCATGTTGTAGCGCAGTCGTAATCGCGGCCTCGGCTTTCACTAGCGGAATCAAAAAAGTACTAACACCCGCCCCGGAACGTGGTGGCTGGCCGGATAGCGCGCGCCTAGCCTGATCAGATCGTCCGGGGGAGGAAACGTTCCGGGGGATGTTTGGGGCTGAGTGCCCCGCCGGGCGGGCTTGGTGGAAAGCTCTACCGGCAAAGATTCCAACCATTTCAGGGAGCGAGACATGGGTTGCGAGACCAAGAGCTTAACATTGAACCGCCGCGCGCTTTTGCAGGGCGCGGCAGCCACTGCCGGCGGCCTGTTGCTGGCGGGCGGCGAGCGCGCCGCGGCGCAAGGCACGACCTCCAAGGTTGTGGCTTGGGAGACCGGCTATCTCGGCTTCTTCTTCTTCGTCGTGCTGCAGGAGGCGCTGAAGCGCAAGGTCGAAGGCCTCGGCCTGGAATTCGTCGGCAAGGACGCCAATGGCGATGCCAACGCGCAGGTCAACGACTGGAACAGCCTGCTCTTGCAGAAGCCGCGCTACCTCATTTCCGACGCGCTGGATTCGGAGCTGCTCATCCCACTGAGCAAGAAGGCGAAGTCGCTCGGCGTGCCGCTCGGCATGGTCGACACCGTGCTTACCGGCGGAGAAGTAGCCGCTTCGGTGACCTTCGACAACAAGCAGTCGGGCGTCATGGCGGCGGAGAAGACCGCCGAGCTGCTCACCAAGAAGCACGGCTCGCCGAAGGGCAGCGTGCTCAACAATTACGGCTCGCTGACCGCCGTGGCGCTGCGCGATCGCAAAGACGGTTTCGAGGACACGCTTAAGAGCAAATATCCCGACATCGAGATCATCTCGCGGCCGCAGAACAACCAGCATGAGCAGGCGCTCGCCGTGGTCTCGGCGACGCTGCGCGAGCGGCCGGACCTCGACGCCATCCACATGCCGACCGACATCTTCGTCGTTGATGCCCGCAAGGCACTCGAAGCGCAGAAACGGCTGTTTCCGGTCGGCCATGAGAAGCACATCATCCTGACCAGCATCGATGCCTCGCCGAATGCGCTGGAATGGGTGAAGGCCGGCGAGATCGACGCCGACATCGCACAGGACCCGATCGCCTATGTCGAGATCGTCGTCGACCTGTTGGAAGAGTACACGCTGAAGGGCAAGCCGGTTCCGACCGGACCTTACGAAAACAAGAAGTATTTTTGGGAGAAGGGCACGATCGCCGACAGCCCGTCCGGCCCGCTGCTCACCATCCCGCCCTACTTCCTCACCAAGGAAAATGCCGACGACCCGCGCCACTGGGCCAATGTCGTGACCCAGGTGTGGAAGATGCAGCAGAACGCCGGCTGAGATCGCAGCCGACGAGGCGGGTGAGAACGCGCCCATCGCGTTCTCACCTCATTTCGAGATTGCCGGTTATCCCAATGGTCAACGCCGACGGCACAATCGTGCCCGATAGCCTTGCGCAGGGCGGTGCCAACGCTGTTCTGACCGTCGACAATGTCTTCAAGCGCTTCGGCCCGCTTGCGGTGTTGGACGGCGTCTCGCTGAGCGTGTCGCGGGGCGCGATCCATGGCCTGCTCGGCAAGAACGGCGCTGGCAAATCGACGCTGTCCAACATCATCGCCGGGCTGTTGCGTCTCGACAGTGGCACCATCCTGTTGAATGGGGAGGACGTGTCGGCTCTGCCGTTGACGGCGCGCAAGAAGCGCGGGCTCCACCTTCTGTCGCAGCATTCGGAGATCTTCGAAGACCTCTCGATCGGCGAAAATCTTCTGCTGCCGGATCTGCCGAGACGCTACGGCTTGACCGACTGGTCCGCGCTCCGCCGCCTGGCGGTGCGCCAGCTCGAAAGCCACGGCATGCCGGTCGATCCGAGGCGGCGCGCCGGCGACCTCGGCGCCAGCGACAGGCGCAGGCTCGCCATCATCAAGGCGGTCGCGGCCGAAGCCTCGCTGATCATCCTCGACGAGCCGACCGCAGGCCTTGCGGCGGCCGAGCGGCTGCATCTGCTGGAATGGGTCGAGAGCCTCACCCAACGCGGCACGTCTTTCATCTACATCTCGCACCACAACGACGAGGTGCGCCAGCTCTGTTCGGAATACACGGTGCTGCGCGACGGCAAGGTGACCGCCAGCGGCAAAGCGGCGGAGCTTTCGGCCGAGGCCATGGCGCGCGTCATCACCGGCGCCGACGTCGCCGAATTCCACCGCGCCCGCAAGGATCATGGCGCGGCCATCGAGCTCAGCGGGCTATCCTTTTCCGGCGGCGGCCCGGTCGATCTTGCGATCGGCCACGGCGAGATCGTCGGCCTCGTCGGCCTGCTCGGCGAAGGGCCGCAGGAATTGATGCGGGCGCTGGGCGGCCTGCTGCCCATCGAGGCCGGTGCCGTCCTGATCGATGGCCGGGAAGCGCGTCTCGGCTCGCCGGGGCAGAGCCTCGGCTCGGGCATTGCCTACCTCACCCATGACCGCATCGGCGAAGGCCTGGTCGGCTCGATGTCGGTGACCGAGAACCTCAGCCTCGGCAATTGGCCGCTATCGCTCGGCTGGCTGGTGAGCGGCGCCGGCATGAACCGCCGCATGCGCGAGGCGCGCGGCGCCATGGAGATCGTCATGGGCAGCAGCGCCCAGGAGATCGGCGAGTTGTCTGGCGGCAACCAGCAGAAGGTGCTGCTTGGCCGGCTGCTGGAACGCAAGCCGAGATTGCTTCTGCTCGACGAACCGACCGTCGGCGTCGATGTCGCCGCCAAGGAGCAGATCCACCGCCTGATCGACGATGCGACGAAGGCGGGCGTTAGCGTGCTTCTGCTCGCGCAGGACCCGGAAGAGATGCAGCGCCTCGTCGACCGCGTGGTGATCTTCTCCAAGGGTCGAATCGCGCGAATGCTGCGCGGCGCCGAGATCACCATCGATGCGATCGCCGAAGCGAGAGCGGCGCGATGACAGGGGCAGTATCAGACATGACCAGCAAGAAATTCCTTCTCGACAATGTGGTCTGGATCCTGATCATCGTGTTCAGCATCCTCGCCGGCTTCCTCAATCCCTTCTTCCTTTCGGAAGGCAATCTGCAGAACGTGCTGGTGCAGGCCACCACGCTGGGCGTGCTAGTGGGGGCGGTCTCCTTCACGCTTCTGATCGGCGAGATCGATCTCTCGGTGGTCGGCAATCTGGTCTTCTCGAGCATGGTCGGCGCCTATGCCATGCAGCAGTTCGGCGTCCACTGGACGCTGGTCGTGCTCATCACCATCGTTGCCGGGGTGCTCGTCGGTCTGCTCAACGGCTACTTCGTCGCCTATTTGCGCATGAATTCGCTGATCGCGACGCTGGCCATGGGGCTTTTTCTGCAAGGCGCGGTGCTCGGCGCCACCCACGCCCGCACCATGGTGGTGACCGATGAAGGCTACAGCTACATTGGCAGCGCCACCATCGGCAGCTGGCCGGTAATGCCGATCGCCCTCTTCGTCGCCTATCTCCTGGCGCATGTCGTGCTTGCTTATTCGGCCTGGGGTCGCAACCTCTATGCCACCGGCGGCAACCGCCGGGCGGCGAATGCCGCAGGCATCAACGTCAAGCGCGCGAGGCTTGGCGCCTTCAGCGCTTCCGGCTTCCTCGCTGGAGTGGCCGGCTTCCTCTACACCTCCTATCTCGGCGGCGTCAGCGTGACCGTCGGCAGCACGACGCTGCTCTATGCCGTGGCAGCACCCGTCATCGGCGGCGTTTCGCTGTTCGGCGGCCGCGGCCGCGTCATCGGCATGCTCGGCGGCACGCTGCTCATCACCGTCATCCAGACCGGCCTGCAGCTCATCAACGTCTCGGCCTATTACATTCAGATGATCGGCGGCGCGATGATCCTGCTTGCGATCGCCGTCGATGCCTTCCGCATAAGGAGCGAGGAACGCGGCGTCGTTTGAGGCGCCGCTCAGCGGCGTGGAGGCTCAGAATAGTCAAAAAAGTACCAATGGAGTGACGCGAACATGGTGGCGAAGATCTTGTCGGCTCGGTAGCTTGGCTGACATGAGGCCGAAACCGGACGGCGCGTCGTAGAGGGGACGCGCCTTGGCTTCAATACGGGAGGAGCAGCGATGAAACCCGATCTTGAAGTTGTGCAGATCAGGCCGGGCGAGTCTTTCACTGCCTGGTCGCACGGTTACCCGTTCCGCACGGTGCGCTGGCATTTCCATCCGGAATACGAACTGCATCTCATCGTCGCCACCCGCGGCCGCTATTTCGTCGGCGACTTCATCGGCGAGTTCGAGCCGGGCAATCTGGTGCTGACCGGCCCCAACCTGCCGCACAACTGGGTGAGCGATGTGCCGAAGGACGCGACGGTGCCGCTGCGCTGCCGCATCATCCAGTTCAATGAAGGCTTTATCGACGGCGCCATCAACACCTTGCCCGAGCTCGCGGCGCTGACGCCGGTGCTCGAAGCCTCGCGCCGCGGCGTGCTGTTCAGCCGCCAGACCAGCAAGCAGCTTGGCCCGCTGATGGAAGAGATCATGAATTCGCAAGGCGTGCGCCGCATCGAACTGTTCCTGATGATAATGGGTCTGCTCAGCCGCGCCGAAGGCGCGCGCATGCTGGCCAGCGCGAGCTACCTGCCCGATCCGTCGGGCTATATGTCGGCCGGCATCAACAAGGCGCTTGCCTATCTGCGCGAGAACCTGACCCAGCCCTTCAGCGAGACGGACCTGGCCGCCATCGCCGGCCAGTCGCCCAGTGTATTGTCCCGCTCCTTCCGCCAGCACACCGGTATGACGCTGGTTCAGTATGTGAAGCGGCTGCCCATCAACCTGGCCTGCCAGATGCTGATGAGCGACGAGCAGGCTTCGATCACCAGCATCTGCTTCGAGGTCGGCTACAACACCCTTTCCAACTTCAACCGGCAGTTTCTCGCCGAAAAGGGCATGACGCCCTCGCATTTCCGGCGGCTGACACTGCACAACATCAACCTGGCGAAAGCGGCCTAGCCAGCCGGCACGACAAGCAGCGGCGTCGAATTGGCATGGGCAAACGTGCGCGGCAAGGCAAAGCTTTGCCTGCGCCGCTGGCCGGAACGGCAACACCGATAGGGAACGAAGGTGACATCACCGTCCGCGACCTTGTCATCCTGCCGCAAAGCAATGACCTATAGCAACCGAACGGATCGGGCGAAGGATCTGAAGTCATGAGCAGTCATTTCATCGGCATCGACATCGGCACCGGCAGTGCCCGCGCGGGCGTCTTCGACGAAGCGGGCGCCATGCTTGCGTCCGCCAAGGCCGACATCGCCACCTGGCATGCCGAAGGCCATATCGTCGAGCAATCGAGCAATGACATCTGGCGCGCCGTTGCTACGACCGTCCGCGAGGCGGTGTCGCTTGCCGGCATCCCGGCGCAGTCGGTGCATGGCATCGGCTTCGACGCCACCTGCTCGCTTGTCGTTCTGGGGCCGGGTGGCGAGCCGCTGACGGTCAGCCCGTCAGGGGATCCCGAGCGCAACATCATCGTCTGGATGGACCACCGCGCCACCGAGCAGGCGCGCAGGATCAACGGCACCGGCGAGGACGTGCTGCGCTATGTCGGCGGCACAATCTCGCCCGAGATGGAAACCCCGAAGCTCTTATGGCTCGCCGAGAACATGCCGCGGACCTTCGCCGCGGCATGGCAGTTCATGGATCTCGCCGATTTCCTCACCTGGCGCGCCACCGGCAGCCTGGCGCGCTCGACCTGCACGGTGACTTGCAAATGGACCTATCTCGCGCATGAGGCACGCTGGGATGATGGCTATTTTCGCAAGGTCGGGCTCGGCGCGCTCGCGGATGAGGAATTTGCCCGGATCGGCACCGAGGTCGTGGCGCCGGGGAGCGCGCTGCCCGACGGCTTGAGGAGCAAGGCGGCGGCCGAGCTTGGCCTTTTGCCCGGAACGCCGGTCGCCGCCGGCATGATCGATGCGCATGCCGGCGGCATCGGCTCGGTCGGCGCGCGCGGCGGCGCCGGCGATGTGACCACGCGCATGGCCTATGTCTTCGGCACTTCGGCCTGCACCATGACGACGACCGAGCAGGCGGCTTTCGTGCCGGGCGTGTGGGGGCCCTATTTCTCCGCGATGGTGCCGGGGCTGTGGCTGAACGAAGGCGGCCAGTCGGCCGCGGGCGCCGCCATCGATCGCCTGGTCGGCATGCACCCCGCCGCCGTCGAGCTGGCCGGGATCGCGGCGCGAGGCGGCCAGAACCTCAGCCAGTGGCTGGCGCAGGAGGCGGAGCGGCATGGCGGTGCGGCGAAGGCGGACAGACTGGTCGGCGGCCTGCATGTCGTTCCCGAATTTCTAGGCAATCGTGCCCCCTTGGCCAATCCCGACGCGCGCGGACTGGTCGCCGGCTTGGACATGGCGACCGGGGCCGACAGTCTCGTCGCGCTCTATGTCGCCGGCCTCTGCGGCCTCGGCTATGGCGCCCGCCAGATCCTGGCGGCCATGCATGGCCGCGGCATCAACATCGATACGATCGCCATCAGCGGCGGCGCAGGGCAGAGCCCGCTCGTGCGGCAGCTCATCGCCGACTCCACCGGCAAGGTGGTCTACGCGCCAACGTCCCCCGAGCCGGTGCTGCTCGGCTCAGCGATGCTCGGCGCGGTCGCCGCCGGGCGCTACTCCGACCTTCGCGCGGCCATGGCGGCGATGTCGGAGGTGGGCGAGGTCTATTCGCCGAACGCCGCGCTCGCTGCCTGCCACGACGGGCGCTTTGCCGCGTTCGAACGCCTGCAGGCTGCTGCGCTGTCAGTGTTGGCTGTGTGAGATGTCCGGCCGTCGCCCGCCGACGTTTACCGTCACTTGCCCTCTTGGCCGGAACCATCGCCGGGCGGAGGGGTTGTGTCGTCAGACTTCGATACATGGAAGGAACGACGATGCGGACATTGACGATGATGCTCGCTCTTTCGACCCTTGCCCCGGCGCAGCCGGTCTCGGCTCAACGCGCCGATCCGCAACCGCCCCAGGTTCCGCCCCCGGCTGAACAACGTCGGCTCGACCAGGTGCAACCCGATCCGGGAAGTTCCGGCCAAACCGTTACCAACGTCGTGGTGGTGGCGATGGAGGACCTGCCCGCGGAGATCAAGGTTAAGGCCGAAGCCGTGGTCACCAGGACAACCGCCACGGACCTGGCCAGGCTGCAGAAATCGATCGATGCCTCGCCCGAGGCGGTATCGGTGCTGCATGCGAACGGGCTGAATTCCTCGCAGGTCGTCGCCGCCAACATCGATGGCGACGGCACGCTGACGCTGATCATCCAGACCACGACATGATCAGCGGCGCCGCGGGCGGTTGACCCGACTGCAGCGGCCAAACAAAATGAGAGTCCGCGAAGAGGCCGCCATGGCCGAAACCGCAATTCGCAACTTCACGCTCAACTTCGGACCGCAGCACCCGTCGGCGCATGGTGTGCTCAGGCTGGTGCTGGAACTCGACGGCGAGATCGTCGACCGCGCCGATCCGCATATCGGCCTGCTCCACCGCGGCACCGAGAAGCTGATCGAATACAAGAACTATCTGCAGGCCCTGCCCTATTTCGACCGGCTCGACTATGTGGCGCCGATGAACCAGGAGCATGCCTTCTGCCTCGCCGCCGAGAAGCTGCTCGAAATATCGGTTCCCCGGCGCGGACAGCTTATCCGCGTCCTGTTTTGCGAGATCGGCCGGCTGTTGTCGCACCTGCTCAACGTCACCACGCAGGCGATGGATATTGGCGCGCTGACGCCGCCGCTCTGGGGCTTCGCCGAGCGGGAGAAGCTGATGGTCTTTTATGAGCGCGCGTCGGGCGCGCGCATGCATGCCAACTATTTCAGGGTCGGCGGCGTGCATCAGGATCTGCCGGGAGAGTTGCTCGACGACATCTGGAATTTCTGTGATCCGTTCCTGGGAACTTTGAGCAATCTCGATGAACTCCTGACCGAAAACCGTATCTTCAAGCAGCGCAATGTCGACGTCGGCGTGATCGGACAGGACGATGCTTGGGCATGGGGTTTCTCCGGCCCGATGGTGCGCGGCTCGGGCGCGGCCTGGGATTTGCGCAAGGCGCAACCCTATGAATGCTATCCCGAAATGGATTTCGACATTCCGGTCGGCAAGCACGGCGACTGCTACGACCGCTATCTCGTGCGCATGGAGGAGATGCGGCAGTCGGTTAGGATCATGAGGCAATGTCTGGAGAAGCTGCGCTTGCCCGACGGGCACGGCCCGGTCGCCGTACCGAACCAGAAGATCACGCCGCCGCCGCGCGCCACCATGAAGCGTTCCATGGAGGCGACGATCCACCATTTCAAGCTCTACACCGAAGGCCATCATGTGCCGCAGGGCGAGGTCTACGCCGCGGTGGAGGCGCCCAAAGGCGAATTCGGCGTCTATCTTGTCTCTGACGGCAGCAATGTTCCGTACCGCTGCAAGATACGTGCGCCGTCTTTCGCCCACCTTCAGGCGATGGACTTCCTGTCGCGCGGGCACATGATCGCCGATGTCGCGGCCATCATCGGATCGCTGGATATCGTGTTCGGAGAGATCGATCGCTGAGTGGAGGTGCGGCGCGGGCAGCCCTAAGAGCAAATTCCAGACACAGTCCCAAACTTCGCGCGGGGAATTGCATCAACAGCAGAATGAGCGAAAGCAAAAAGATAGAGCGGTTCGACGTTCTCGCAAAACGGTGAATCGCTCTAGCCACCGACGGCTGGGGACAACTCCCCTCCGTCTCCGATAAGGATTGAACTTGCCGCGGTTCTTCGAACCGCGGCAGTCGTCTTAGTGCATGAACACCGATCTCAGCCAGGCAAGAATGCCCGAGCCTGGAGAGATGGCCGCGCGAACGCGGGACGCCGCCCAGCGTGCCGGCAGATTGGCGCCGACATGGCAATGGCAGACGACCTCGTGCAGTTGCCAGTCGCTGAGTTCGAAGAAGCGCTTTGCTTCGCCGTAGGTGTCGTCCTTCAGGCCCTGAGCACGAAAGATCGGGTCTTCGAAGGCGACGGTAATCGGCGATCCGGTGGAACGCATCTTTTCGCGCACGTCGGGTGTGGCGTATTCGGTGCCCGCAAGCGCCATAAGGCGCCGGCCGGGATCCTGCTCGAGAAGTTGCGCCCAGCGCTCGAGGCGTTGGCCACGACTGGCGATGAGAACCGCTGCTTCAGCATGAACGTCGGCAACGGCATTGAGTTGGTCTACGGTTTGGTACTTCAAGGCCGCCTCCTATGTCGGCAGATGATCACCCGCCCCGCAAACGGAACTAAGGCGCTGCATGGCGCCGGCAAGGGCGAAATGGGCGACGGGAAATCATTTGATCGTCATTCGTGTTCGCCCCCGCCGAAACGCGGCGGGATCGCTGTGGAACCATCCCCGGTCGAGGCCGTTCTGCCATGCGTCAGCCGCCGGTGATCAGGTGTCGATGAAGCGTCGGATGAGGCGGCTCTACCCATCATGTTCAAGTCGGGCAGATACCGGTTGCCCAAACCGCATCTCGCGGACTGCTCCGCCAGCGCAACGAGGGAACCACCTTATGGCTATTCTCCCCACTCCCGACCCGACGCCAACGCCGGTCCCCACGCCGCCGCCGTTTCCCGACCCAAAGCCGATGCGCGAACCGGATCCGGAGAGGCTGCCGGACGAGGAACCCGTTCCCAATCCGGATGAGAATGACGTGCCTCCCAAGCACTCGGGTGCGCTCGGTGCAGGGGCTACGAAGCCATATCGGTGCAGGATCGATGAGGCCGCCATCGGGCGCTCGACTGATTCGCGACACGTCGGCCGGTCGCGCCGCCTCGCATTGTAAAGCGGAACGATCTAAAGCACCAAGCCGGCGTCTATTCAAACCGCGCCGGCGTCCAGGCTCCTCCAGCCGCGTTCGACTCCACTGCCGCCGCCACGAACTTCACACCACGAGCGCCGTCGACGACGTCCGGCACCTGCGCCGCGCGCGCAACATCGACCGCAGTGCCCGCTCGATGCGCGCGGATGATGTCGGCGGCATCACGGTAGAAATTGGCGAAGGCCTCGATATAGCCCTCGGGATGCGCTGCAGGCATGCGCGAGACGCGCCGGGCTTCCGCCGTCGAGCCGTGGCCGCCGCGCACCAGCGTGCGGGCCTCCTCGCCATACGGCGCGAAGCGCAGTTCCTCCGGCCGCGTGCCCGACCATTCGAGCCCGGCCCGGTCGCCATAGATGCGCACCGAGAGATCGTTGTAGTGGCCGGGCGAAGTCTGGCTGGCGAGGATGGTGCCGCGCGCCCCGCCGGTCCAGCGCACCAGGACATGCGCGTTGTCGTCGAGGCGACGACCTGGCACGGCGGTGAAAAGGTCCGCCGATACGGCGTCAGCCTCGAAGCCGGAGATGAAGCTCGCCAGGTTGAAGGCGTGCACGCCGGTGTCGGCAAGCACCGCCGATTGCCCGGCGCGCGCAGGGTCGGTGCGCCATTCGGCCTGCTTCTGGCCTTTCGCGTCGATCGGCTGCGTCAGCCAGTCCTGGATGTAAGCGCCGTGCACCGACACGATGCGGCCGAGTTCGCCCGCTGCCACCATTTCGCGCGCCTGCCGCGCCATGGCGTAACCGGTGTTGTTCAATGTGACGAGGAAGCGGCGCTTCTTCGCCTTGGTGAGCGCCACCAACGCCTCAGCTTCGGCAAGCGTCGTCGACAGCGGCTTGTCGCAGATGACGTCGATGCCGGCTTCCAGGAAAGCAGTGGCGATCGGCGCATGCAGATGGTTGGGCGTGACGATGACTACCGCCTCGATGCCGTCCGTCCGCGCCGCTTCGGCCTTTGCCATCGCATGGTAGTCGGCATAGCTGCGCTCCGGCGCGATGCCGATCTCGGCGGCCGATGCCGCGGCGTTTTCGGCATCCGAGGACAGCGCACCCGCCACCAGCGCGATCTGGTCGTCGAGCCGCATGGCCAACCGATGAACCGCGCCGATGAAGGCGTTGCGACCGCCGCCGACCATGCCGACCGTCAGGCGTTTGCGTAGGGTTCCGTCAGCGGTTGCGTAGACCATGGCTCGAGTCCTCCCGGATGCCTCCAGCGCAGGGACTATAGGAGCCTCGCCAATTTCGAACAGCTTTTCCAAATTTTGTTTTGTAAAATGATCGTGCCGCACTAGCCTTATGCGAGACCGGTGGAGGAGGGTTCGAATGGTGAAGCGTCGCATGGCTACCCGCCGGCTTGTCGAGGCGATGGAACCAAGACAATCGCTTCAAGTTTTGAATTCTCCCCTTTTTCCAACCGTCGGCGACTGGCGATCTTCACCGCAAGTTCGGGGCGCCTCAGGTACAACAGCTCGAATCCGGTGCATCTGATGAGCGGCGCACGAACCTCACCCGGCGAGAGCGTTACCCGGAAACGCGGCCGTTCGCTGGCGGCACTTGGCCACACGAAACCACAAACCTATGAGGAGCTGCGCGCGGTGCTCTCCTCCGGCACCGTGCATTTCCCGAAAAGGATGCGCCAGGTCGCCATCTTCCTATGGCAGCATCCGAGCGACGTTGCGCTCGGCACCATCGCCCAGGTGGCGGCGCAGGCAGGCGTGCAGCCCTCGACGCTGGTACGCTTCGCGCAGATCTTCGGCTATGCCGGCTTTTCCGACTTCCAGGGCCTGTTCAAGGACCATTTGAAAGGCTCCTGGCCGGAAGGACGCACGCGCGACAACAAGGAACCGGCAGCAGCCGAACCCCACGCCGACTTGCATTTCCTCAACGGCATGGTCGGCGCCTCGCAGGCTTCTCTCAACCGCATCGGCAATGGTTTCGACACCGACAGCTTCGAGAAGATGGCCGACCTGCTGGCGGGAGCCGAGCTGATCTACGTGATCGGCAGCAAGCGCGCTTTCCCGGTCACCACCTATCTGTCGCTGACGCTGTCGCAGCAGGGCGTGCGCAACGTCTTGGTCGACAATGTCGGCTCGACCGCGCTCGATCAGGTCGGCTGCATAAGCCAGTGCGACGCGGTGCTCGCCGTTTCCTTCAGCCCTTACAACTCGATCACGCCAGACCTGGTCGCCCTCGCCCATGATCGCGGAGCACGCATCGTCGCCATCACCGACAGCACCTTCTCACCGCTGGTGAAACTCTCCGACACCTGGCTGGAAGTGGTGGAGCAGGACTTCGCAGGCTTCCGCTCGCTCGCCGCTTCGCTCGCCGTCGGCATGGCTTTGGTCCACGGCGTCGTCGCGCGGCGGACAGGTTGATCGGCGCAGTTGACTGCAAGGAACTGTCGTTCCATATTCGAGAAAATAGAAACTTTGTTCCGGGAGGAGGAATGGAGGTTCGGCTCGACGGCAAGGTCTTGTTGATCACCGGTTCGACCCAAGGCATCGGCCGCGCGATTGCCTGGACGGCCGCCCGTTCCGGCGCCGAAGGTTTGCTGATCACCGGCCGCAACCGGCAGCGCGGCGACGCGGTCGCGGCGGAACTGTCGGCGATCGGGGCGCCGTCCGCTTTCCTGGCAGCCGACCTCGGCGACCCGGAGACTCCGGCCCTGCTCGCCGCTGCATGCACCGAGCGCTTCGGCCGCATCGACGGGCTGGTCAATGCAGGGGCTCTGACCGACCGGGCCTCCTTCGTCGATGCCGGCCTCGACGACTGGACATCATTGTTCGCCGTCAATGCGCGTGCGCCTTTCTTCCTGATGCAGGCGGCGATCGCCGACATGAAAAAGCGCGGACAAGGCGGCGCCGTCGTCAACATCCTGTCGATCAATGCGCATTGCGGCGCGCCGGATCTCGCCGTCTATTCCGCCACCAAGGGCGCCCTGGCGACGCTGACCAAGAATGCCGCCAACGCGCACCGCTTCGATCGCATCCGCGTCAACGGCATCAATGTCGGCTGGACCGACACGCCCGCCGAACGCGTCATGCAGGCCGAAACGCTCGGCCACGGCCCGGGCTGGCTAGACGCGGCCAATGCCGCGCAGCCCTTCGGCCGGCTACTCTCCGTTACCGACGTAGCGAACCTCGCCGTCTTCCTGCTTTCCGACGCGGCCGGGCCGATGACCGGCGCGCTGATCGACCAGGAGCAATGGGTGATCGGAGCGAACCGGTGAGCATCTCACCCTCCGCCAATCTCGGCCCCGCCCTGCTCGGCGGCCTGCCGCCTGAAGTCCGCAAACCGGCTTACGCTCGCTCGGCGCTGCAGCGGGGCATTGCCCATATCGGCGTCGGCGCCTTTCACCGCTGCCACCAGGCCGAATACACCGATGACCTCCTGGCGGATGATTTCGATCGCTGGGGGCTCGTCGGCATCAACATCCGGCCTCCCGTGCTCGCCGCGACGCTCGGCCGGCAGGACGGCCTCTATACGCGGCTCATCCGTCAGAACAACGAGATCGAGGCCCGCGTCATCGGCAGCATCGTCCGTGTGGTCGACAGCCAGCACAGCGCCGCGCCCGCACTCGAGGTGCTCGCCTCGCCCGATATCGAGATGGTCACGATGACGGTGACCGAAAAGGGCTATTGCCACATCCCGTCGAGCGGCGCGCTCGACCTAGACCATCCCGACATTGTCCACGACCTCGCCAACCCCGAGGCCCCGCGCAGCGTGCCCGGCATCCTGGCACGAGCGCTTGAGCTGCGCATGGGCTCGCATGGCCGCCCGGTGACGCTGCTTTCCTGCGACAACATCCCGGCCAACGGCACTATCCTCGGCAATGTCGTGCAGACATTCGCCGAGCGGCGCGGCAACGGCTTGGCGGACTGGATCGCCGCCAATGTCGCCTTCCCCTCGGCCATGGTCGACCGTATCGCGCCGGCAACGACCGAGGCCGATATCGAGACGGTCGAGCAGCGCTTCGGCTATCGCGACAGCGCCGTCGTCGTCGGCGAGCGCTTTCGGCAATGGGTGATCGAGAACCGCTTCGCCGGCCGCGTGCCGCGCTGGGACCGCATCGGCGCCGCTTTCGTAGACGACGTCACGCCGTTCGAGCATCTCAAGATGCGGGTGCTGAACGGCGCCCAGACGACGCTCAGCTATCTTGGCGTTTTGGGCGGCTTCGAGCACACATCGGACGCCATGGCCGACCCGTTGCTTGCCACCTTCGTCCGCCGCATGCTGACGGAAGAGACGCTGCCGACGCTGATGCCCGTGCCCGGCATCTCGCCGTCGGCCTATGTCGAGCAAAGCCTTTCGCGCCTCGCCAACACGGCGATCCGCCACCGCAATCACCAGATTGCTACCGACGGCTCGCAGAAGATCGTCCAGCGCCTGCTCAACCCGGTCAGTGATCGCCTGGCTAAGGGCCGAAGCATCGCGCTGCTGTCGGTTCCGGTCGCGGGCTGGATGGCCTATCTGATCAAGGCATCGTCGCGCTTCGGCCGCGCCTGGCAGGTGTCCGATCCTTTTGCCGAAAAGATTGCGGCCATCGCCGATCGCGTTGGTTCGGACAGCAGGGCCCTTGCCGATGCAATCCTTGCCGTCGAAGCCATCTTCCATCCGTCACTTGCCGCCAGCGACATGTTCCATGCAAATGTCGTCACCAGCCTCGATGGTTTGCTGTCAGATGATCCGATGGCCTTTGTCAGACATGTGTGCGCTGACCCAACAGACGGACGGTTGAAGCGACCAGCACGATCTGCATAGTACGAAGCGGGAGGCATCATGAAGCTTGGACTGCTCACGGCACCATTTCCGGATACTGCCCTCGGCGATGTCGCCGACTGGGCGAACTCGGCCGGCTTCGAAGCGCTCGAGATCGCCTGCTGGCCGAAGACTTCGGGTGCCAGCCGCCGCTATGCCGGCACCAGCCATATCGACGCCGCCGGCACCTCCCCCGCGCAAGCCAAGGACATTGCCGCCGAGCTCGCCGGCAAGGGCCTGACGATCTCCGGTCTCGGTTTCTATCCCAATCCGTTGCATCCCGATCAGGCGCATCGCGATGCGGTGATCGATCACCTGAAGAAGGTGATCGTGCTGGCAAGCCGAATGGGTGTCTCGCTCGTCAACACCTTCTGCGGCGGCGACGCCTCGAAGACTGTCGACGACAACTGGCAGGCCGCGCAGAAAATCTGGCCCGCGATCATCGCCCACGCGCGCGAGCACGGCGTCAAGCTCGCCTTCGAGAACTGCCCGATGATCTTCAGCTATGACGAATGGCCGGGCGGACACAACATCGCCTATTCGCCCTATGTCTGGCGCCGGATTCTCGAGGCCTGGGGCGGCGACGTCGGCATGAATTTCGACCCCTCGCATCTCGTCTGGCAGATGATCGACAAGGAACGCTTCATCCGCGAGTTCGGCCCGCACATGCTGCATGTGCATGCCAAGGACCTGATGATCGATCATGATGGTTTGTATGAGCGCGGGATCCTTTCCGCAGGCATAGGCTGGCAGGTGCCACGCATGCCGGGGCTTGGCGACATCAACTGGAGCAGCATCTTTTCGGGCCTTTACCGGGCCGGATATGACGGGCCGGTGGTCATCGAGCATGAGGACCGCCGGTTCGAGGGAAGCGACGAGAAGGTCAAGCGCGGTTTTCTGCTGGCTCGCGACGTGCTGCGCCCCTTCGTCAAATGAGGGACAAACGGCTAGGCTTCGATCGCTTCGGAGCCCAGGAACTGAAATCAATGTGGAGGAGTACTGAAATGAAGAAATACCTGACCATGGCCCCGCTGCTTGCCGGCGCTGCCTTGCTTGCTTCGGTGGGCGTGTCGTCCGCCGAAGGCAAATACACGATCGGCATCTCCAACACCGTGCAGGGCAATGGCTGGCGTGAGGAAATGATCTGCGCCATGAAGGCCCAGGCGCTCGCCTCCGGCGAAGTGGCGAAGCTCAACATCGCCCACCGCAACACCGACGCCGCCGGCCAGCTCGAGGACATCCGCAATCTGATCAGCGCCAAGGTAAACGCCATCGTCGTCAACCCGGCCGATCCGGCCGGCATCAAGGCCGGTCTGGAGGAAGCCACCAAGGCGGGTATCGTCGTCGTCGCTGTCGACCAGGCGGTGACCGAGCCGTCCGCATACATCATCTCCAACAACCAGGAACAGTATGCCTATCTCGGCGCCAAGTGGCTGTTCCAGCAGATGGGCGGCAAGGGCGAGGTGCTGTACATGCGCGGCGCCGCCGGTGCTTCCGCCGACAGCGACCGCGACAAGGGCTTCAAGAAGGCGCTGGCCGAATTCCCCGACGTGAAGGTCGCGCAGGAAGTCTTCACCGGCTGGCAGCAGGACCAGGCCAAGCAGCAGATCCTGTCCTTCCTCGCCACCGGAACGCCAATCAACGGCATTTGGACCTCCGGCATCGACAACGTCATCGTCGACGCTCTGGTCGAGCAGCAGGCGCCGATGGTGCCGGTTGTCGGCGCCGACAATGCCGGCTTCGTCGGCCAGTTGAACACGGTCAAGGGTCTGGTCGGCGCTGCCGTCACCAATCCCGGCTCGATCGGCGGCGCCGGCGTCACGCTCGCACTGCAGATCCTCGACGGCAAGAAGCCGGCGCAGCAAACCGTTCTGGTCGAGCCGCAGCTCTGGGAAAATGTCACGGAGGAAGGCAAGGCCAAGCTGAAGGCGGCCGCCGATCCGTCGCTCAGCCCCGAATGGCCGGTCTCGATCTCTATCCCGGACTGGACCACCTACACCAAGGAGCAGATCGTCGCCTGCAAGGGTCCGGGCGAATAGTCGCCTGAGCGACTTCAACTCCGCAGATTTCGCAAAAAGCATCCTACGGTTTTTGCGATAAGGAACTGCGGCAGATAAGGTCGCCGGGACGGCAGGTGCGAACCTGCCGTCCTTGGCGCTTGATGCGAGAACGCTGGTTTTGACGACGAACGAATTGCCGAACAATACATTGCTGGACGCCACCGGCGTGGCGAAGAATTACGGCGCGGTGTCGGCGCTGCGTGACGCATCGTTGTCGGTGCTGCCGGGCGAAGTCCATGCGCTGATGGGCGCCAACGGCGCCGGCAAGTCGACCCTTGTTAAGATCCTGACCGGTGCGATCCCGGCGGATGCCGGCCGCATCCTGATCCGCGGCGAGGCGCGCGATGTCCGCTCTCCGGCCGCCGCGCGTCGCGCCGGCCTGCTGCCGGTCTACCAGGAACCGGCGCTGATCCCCGACCTCGATGTGCTTTCCAATCTCAGGCTCACCGGCACGCCGGTCGAGCCGTTCCGCGCCTGGGTGCGCGAGCTCGGCATTCCGAACCTCGACATACGCGAGACCGCGCGCGACATTCCGCTGGCCGTCCTGCGTGTGCTCGACCTGGCGCGCGCGCTCGCCGCCGAGCCCGACGTTCTGCTGCTTGACGAGATGACGGCCGCGCTGCCCGCCAACCTTGCCGAAAAAGTGCTGGAAGTCGTGCGCCGCCAGGGCGACAGCGGCCGCTCGGTCATCTTCATCTCGCACCGTTTCGTCGAGATCTCGGCGCTGTGCGACCGCGCCACAGTGCTGCGCGACGGCGCAACCGTCGGCGTGGTCGACATCGAGCCCGGCGTCGAGGAAAAGATCGTCGAGATGATGCTTGGCGCCCGTATCGAGAAGACCAGCGTCGCGGCGGCGCGCACGGCAAGCGAAGCGCCGGTGGTGAAGGACAGCCACCCTCGGCTTTCGGTCCGCAACCTGCAGCTCGGCACCAAGCTGCATGACGTCTCTTTCGATCTCGCCAATGGCGAGGTGGCCGGCGTCGTCGCGCTCGAGGGTCAGGGCCAGGACGAACTCTTCGCCGCCCTTGCCGGCTCGATCCGCCCGGCCGGCGGCACGATCGCCGTCGATGGCGCGCCGGTGAAGTTCTTCCATCCGAGCGATGCCATCCAGGCCGGCCTCGCCTACGTGCCGGGTGACCGCACGGAGGCTTTAGCCATGCAGCGTTCCGTGCGCGAGAACATCGCGCTGCCTTTCAGCGCTGCGCTGCGCAAATGGGGACCGATCAAGGTGCGCCGGGAGCATATGGTGGTTTCAAGCGCTATCGCCCGGCTGCAGATCGACACCCGCGCGCAGGGCGAGGTCCAGCGCCTTTCCGGCGGCAACCAGCAGAAGGTGACGATTGCCCGCTGGATCGCGGCAGATGCCCGCACTATCCTCTGCTTCGACCCGACGCGCGGCATCGATGTCGGCACCAAGCAGGAAATCTACAAATTGCTGCGCGAGCTCGCCGGCCTCGGCAAATCGGTCCTCTTCTACACATCCGAGCTGGAGGAAGTGCAGCGTGTCTGCGACCGCGTCATCGTCATCTTCGGCGGCCGTGTCGTCGACACCTTCCCGGTCGAGCTCGCCGACGAGCCGGCTCTGATGCGGGCCGCCTACGGCCTGCCGCGCGGCGCCAGGGCGGATGTCGGCATCCTTGCCGATGTCAGGCCAACGTCCGACGCGGAGACCACGCCATGATGCGCTTTCTGCGCCGCCAGGGCTGGGTCGCCGGCCTGCTCGCCCTGCTCGTATTCCTGTTCGTCGTCACCAAGCTGATCCAGCCGGGCTACGGCAGCGGCGACTTCGGCTCGCTGGCGCGGGCGGTTCTGCCCTACGCCTTCGCCGTCGCGGCGCAGACTGTGGTGGTCATCGCCGGCGGCATCGACCTCTCGGTTGCCGCCATGATGGCGCTGACCAGCGTCACCGCCGCCTCGATGATGAACGGCGCCAGCGAGGAATATGCGTATTTCGTCGTGCCCTTCGTGCTGGCCATGGGCCTTGTGCTCGGCGCGCTGAACGGCCTCCTGATCGTCGTGACCCGAGTGCCGGATATCGTGGTTACTTTAGCCACGCTCTTCGTTCTGCAAGGCGCGGCGCTTCTGGTGCTTGACGCGCCCGGCGGCGCAGCAGCCGAGTGGCTGAAGGCCACCGTCGTCGGCACCATGCCGATCCCCGGCCTGCCGGATTGGGCCGATGCCTGGGTCCCGAAGGCGCTGGTGCTGCTGCTTGTCTGCCTCTTCGTCATCTGGATCCCGCTCAGGCGCTCGCGGCTTGGCCTCTCCATCTACGCCATCGGCAGCAACGAGCTCGCCGCCTTCCGCAGCGGCGTGCCGGTGGCCCGCACCAGGATCGTCGCTTACGCGCTCTCCGGCCTGTTCGCAGCACTTGGCGGGCTGTCGCTCACCATCAGCACCGGCATCGGCGCGCCGATCCCCGGTCCCTATCTGCTGGCCAGCGTCGCGGCGGTGGTGCTGGGCGGCGTCGCGCTCGGTGGCGGCAAGGGTGGGCTGCTCGGGCCGATCATCGCCGTCTTCGTGCTCAGGCTGGTGCGCACCGACCTGACGCTTCTGGCCATCGATCCCAACGTCACGGCCATCATCGAGGGCGCGATCATGGTCGCCGTGGTGATGTTCGGCGCCTTCATCACCATCCGGGGCCGCCCGGCAGGAGCAACACCATGACGAACAGCGCGACCATGCCCCAGCCGGTCTCGCTCGGCCGCCGCCTGAAGCGCTTCATGGCGGACCGGCCGCTCATTCCCCTGATCATCCTGCTCGTCATACTGGTGCTGATCCTGCAGGTTCTTCGCCCCGGGATCGTCAACGAGCGCTGGATCGCCAACACCGCCAAGTTCGCCATTCCGCTGGCAATCCTCGCCGGTTGTCAGACCATGACCATGCTCACCGGCGGCATCGACCTCTCGGTCGGCACGGTGGCGACGATGAGCGCCTTCATCATGGCGACGCAAATCGTCAACCAGGATCCGACGGTGGCTTTCATCCTCGCCATGCTGCCGGCGGTGCTGATCGGCCTCGTCAACGGCGTCGGCGTCGGCGTCTTCCGCGTCCATCCGCTGATCATGACGCTCGGCACCAGCCTGATCGGCACCGGCTTCTTGCAGGTCTACCAGCGCACCGTGATCGCCTCCGGCGCCAAGATTCCGGATTTCCTCAACTGGCTCGGCACCGGTCTCACCTACGGCTTCCCCAACGCGCTCTTCTTGTTCATGCCGGTGGCGGTGCTGATCGTCTTCACCTTGAACCGTACAGGCTTCGGCCGCCTGCTCTACGCCGTCGGCGACAATGAGCGCGCTGCACGGCTTTCGGGCGTCCGCTACTGGCAGGTGATCACGGCGCTCTATGTCATCTCCAGCCTGCTCGCCGGCATCACCGGCCTGCTCTATATCGGCCTGATCAAGGCGCCCTCGCTGTCGCTCGCCGAGCCGCTGGTGCTACCTTCGGTGGCTGCCGCCGTCATCGGCGGCACCTCGATCTTCGGCGGCCGCGGCGGCTATATGGGAACCATTGTCGGCGCGCTGATCCTGACCGTGCTGACGACGCTGCTCACCATCCTGCATATGCCCGAAGGCGGCCGCCGCATCCTCTTCGGCTTCATCGTCCTGTTCGTGACCGCGGCCTATTTGAGGATCATCGAGGACAGGTAACAGGGGAAGCTATGCCGAGGCGTTGATTAGCTTGCCGCGCGCTGCGGCATGTATGGCTACAACAAGGTCTTTTTCGTCGAACGGCTTGCCGACGAGCGCGACATCGAGGGGGCGCTCCACGATTTTCTCCGCATCCGCATAGCCGGTGATCATAACCGCGGGCCAGCCGGCACGCAGATTGCGGGCAAACCGGATCACGTCTATGCCCGAGATAAGGGGCATGGCAAAATCGGTGACGATCACGTCGAATCGATCCGGCTCTCTCTCAATGGCGGCAAGCGCTTCGGCTCCGCCGGAGGCCCCTACGACCTCGAAGCCGGACTGCCTGAGCGACATGGCCGTCATTTCTCTCAAGGAGTGGCTGTCATCGATGAGCAGAACGGTCAGTGATCGTTCGCCAACCGCCGTGGCGCGCTCCGCGTCGGCAGCCTCGACAGCCTCTGCCCCGGCAACAGCGATAGCCTCGGTGACATCCTGCGGCTGATTGGATCGGGGCAGCCACAGTTCTATGATGGTGCCGCGGTCCACCTCGCTCTCTATCCTGAGCGTGCCGCCCGACTGCTTGGCGAAACCATAGACGGTGCTGAGGCCCAGCCCCGTGCCCTTCCCGATCGGCTTGGTTGTAAAGAACGGCTCGACCACCTTGCTTATCATGTCGCCGGCAATTCCGGTCCCGGTGTCCTCGACAGCGACCACCACATAGTCGCCGGCCGGCAGTTCGTCGCCCGCGTGGCCGACGCTGCGGTTGCTCGTTCGGACGAGAACCGTGCCTCCCGAAGGCATTGCGTCTCGCGCATTGAAGATGAGGTTCATCAAGGCGAGCTCGAGCTGCGCCGCATCCACATATACGGGCCATGTGTCGTCACTCACCAGCCACTTGAAGCGCACGAGGCCTCCAAGGACCGGGGCAACCAACCCGTTCATCGTATCCCCAAGGCTCGACAAGGGTACTGCCACGGGCTTCAGGTCCTGGCGTCGCGAAAAAGCGAGCATGCGCTGGACGAGATCCCTGCCTTGCCCGGCGGAGCGGCGTGTCATGTCGAGGATCTTGGTAGCGTTGCCGTCCAGCGTCAGCTGTCGCTCGAGCAGGCTTAGGCCGGAAAGGATCGCCGCGAGGAGGTTGTTGAAGTCATGGGCGAGTCCGCCGGTCAGTTTGCCGATCGCATCGAGCCGCTGCGACTGCAGCAGCTGGCTCTCCAGGCGGCGTTGCTCTGTTATGTCTTGCATGGTGCCAAGCAACTCGAGCCCAGCGTCATCTTTGGAAACCACGCCCCGATCGAAGAAGATGCGATATTCATCATTGGCGCACCGCCAGCGAAATTCGCAGCCATAGGACCCCGTCTCGCATGCCGCCGAAAGCGACCTGGTTACCTCCTCGCGATCGTCGGGGTGAACCCGGCTGAGCCCGAAATCCGGATGCGACAGGAAACGGCTCGGCAGGAACCCTGTCAGCCGCTCGACGCCTTTCGAGACGTAGCTTGGGGCGAAAGGCGCCTCAGCCGAGCGGGCATGAAAACAAATTGGAAGCGAGGCAAGAATAGCCTCCTGCCTTGCTTCCGAATGCCGCAGCGACCGCTCGGCATCGAGTTTGTCCGACTTGGCCTTCAGCGCCTGTTCGAGCAGCCGCTGCTCCCGCGCCGCGTTTCGCTCGATCTCGCGCGTCTTCTCATGAAGATCGACGAAGACCATAACCTTGGAGCGAAGCATCACCGGGTCGAACGGCTTGAACAGGTAGTCGACAGCGCCGACGTCATAGCCGCGCAGCATATGCGCCTCTTCCTTGCTGATCGCAGTAAGGAAGATGATCGGCGTGTTTTTCGATCGTTCACGCCGGCGGATCAGCGTGGCCGTCTCGTAGCCGTCGAGGTTCGGCATGAGCACGTCGAGCAGGATGACGGCGAAATCTTCCTTGAGCAGGAAGCGCAGCGCTTCCTCACCCGACTGGGCGCAGACGACCTCGCCGACTTCGCCAAGCACCTCCGCGATGGCAAGCAGATTGCGTTCGTCATCATCGACCGCGAGAACGCGTGCCCGCAATCCTTCGACCGGTTCGCTTCTTTCTGCCTCGATCGCGGCCATTCCTTTTACCTGCCGGAGCGCTTTCAGATGGCGGTCATCAATGCCGGCGCGAAGGGCTCAGCCCGCGCTCGCGCGCGACCGATCCAAACCCGCAGCAACGCAAGCAGCAGATCGAGGTCGACCGGTTTGGCGATGTAGTCGGATGCGCCGGCGTCCAGGCATTTCTGACGGTCGCCTTTCATCGCCTTGGCGGTAACCGCGATCAATGGGATGTGGGCTATCGCCGGCATGGCCCGAATCCGACGCATGGTCTCGTAGCCGTCCATTTCCGGCATCATGATGTCGATCAAGGCGACATCGACGTCGGGTGTTTCTTCGAGCAACGCGATGCCGTCCCGGCCCCGTTCGGCATGCTGCACATCAATGTCGTAAGTCTCCAGCACGCTGGTCAACGAGTAGATGTTGCGAATGTCGTCGTCGACGATCAGAACCTTGGCGCCGGCGAGATCGGCATTGTCGACCTGCTCGGTGGCCAAGATCTGTTCGCTCTGCGTGTCGCTTGGCAGTGCCGCCGAGATCAGGAGCCCGAGTTGGCCGAAGTTGTCGGCACGTGGGACATCGCCTAGTGCCGGATGCAGCGCGACCTGCTGCAGAAACGCGTCCGGGTGCGGCGTGAAGAACAGCAGGCGCGGTAGAGCGTCGCTGAACTGAGACACGATTTCGTCGAGCATCTGGGCGTTGTCCTTGGCCGAACGCCCAAACCCGAAAACAAACGCATCATAAGCGGCGGCGCCCGGCTCGTCCGCGTTGGCGGCGACACGACCGACCGCGGTGACCGAGGTGATGCCATCTCGAATGGCTTCCACCAGGGCCAGGCGGCGCTCGGGATCGGGATCGGCGATCAGCACGTTGCGCTGCACCCTCAGGTTTCGCGAATGGATTTCCTCGAAAACGCGGGCGAGCTCACCAGCCGAAACCGGCTTGCTCGAAACGCTTGCAGCGCCCCTGCGCGTCAGCACTTCGAGATCCTCGGCGCCGGAGATGACATGGATCGGAATGTTCCTGGTCTTCTGGTCATGCCGCAGAAGGTCGAAAAGCACCCAGCCGTCGATGTCTGAAAGGCCGAGATCGAGCGTGATCGCATCGGGCATCAGCTTGCGGGTCAGTGCCAGCGTGCCGGAACCGGCCGTTGAAAGCACCCCCTTCAGTCCGGCGGATCGAGCAAGACCGAGCAGCAGCCCTCCAAAAGTCGGGTCGTCCTCGACAATAAGCACCACCCTGTCCGAGGGGTTGATCGTGTCACGATCGTCCGCAAGTTCTGGGGTACCCGAAGTGTCTGCTGGCTGGACGCCCGCCGCGATGACGTCGGCAGGCGAAAGCTCGATCGGCGCCGCCAGGCTGCTGCTGCGCGGGCCATCGAAGGGGATGACCAGGGTGAAGGTCGATCCCTTGCCTGGCTCGCTTTCGACGCGCAGCTCACCGCCGAGCAACCGGGCGATTTCCCGGCTGATGGAAAGGCCGAGGCCAGTGCCGCCGTATTTGCGGCTGGTCGTGCCGTCGGCCTGCTGAAACGCCTCGAAGATGAGCTTTTGCTTGTCTTCCGGAATGCCGATCCCGGTATCGGTAACGGCGATCGCCAGTGCCCGGGGCGGCGCCGCACCGTTTTTGCGGCCGGTTCTCTCGGCATGGATGTTCAGCATCACCTCGCCATTGGACGTGAATTTGAAGGCATTGGACAGCAGATTGAGCACGATCTGCTGCAGCCGCTTTTCGTCCGTGCGGATCGTCTCAGGCAGGGCTTGCTCGATCTTGATGGTGAAGCCGAGCCCCTTGTCAGCCGCAAGCTGTCTGAAAGTCCGCTCCATATGCTGGCGCAGGTGTGCGAGCGGCATGTCGTTGATTTCGATCGACACCGTGCCGGACTCGATCTTGGAAAGATCCAGTATGTCGTTGATGAGGCTGAGCAGGTCGGTACCTGCCGAGTTGATCGTACGCGCGAAATCGATCTGCTTGTCGTTCAGATTCCCCTGCTGGTTGGTCGCAAGCAGATTGGACAGGATCAACAGCGAATTCAGCGGCGTCCTCAGCTCGTGACTCATGTTCGCCAGGAATTCGGATTTGTATTTGGAGGTCAGCGCCAGTTGCTCGGCCTTCTCCTCCAGAGCCCGCCTGGCCATCTCGATCTCGAGGTTCTTGTTTTCCACCTGCTTCTTTTCATTCTCGAGCAGTTGCGCCTTTTCCTGCAGCTCCTCATTGGTGGCGTGAAGCTCTTCCTGCTTCTTGGTGAGCTCGGTCTGACGCGACTGCAGTTCGGACGTCAAAAGCTGCGATTGCTTGAGAAGCCCTTCCGTGCGCATGGTCGCGGCGATCGTGTTGAGCACGATACCGACCGATTCCATGAGCTGCTCCAGGAAAAGGCGGTGCGTATCGCTGAACCGGCTGAACGAAGCCAGTTCGATAACCGCCTTGACCTCGTCCTCGAACAATGCCGGCAGGACGATGGCGCTCGCCGGCGGGGCCTCGCCCAGGCCGGAGGTGATGCGCAGGAAGCTCGATGGGACGTCATCGAGCATGATTGCCCGTTTGTCGGCGGCGCACTGCCCGATCAGGCCTTCGCGGAAGTCGACCCGTTGGCGGACGGTGGCCTTGCCTTCGGCGGCGTAGGACGCGGCCAATTCCAGATAGGATTCCTCCTCGTCGCGATTGGTGACGTAGAACAGGCCGTATTGCGCGTTCACCAGCGGCGCGAGCTCGGAAATGATCATCCGCGAAACCGTGGCAAGGTCCCGCTCGCCCTGCAGCATGCGCGAGAAACGGGCGAGATTGGTCTTCAGCCAATCCTGCTCGGCATTCTTCAAGGTCTGGTCCTTGAGGTTGCGGATCATCTCGTTGATGTTGTCCTTCAGCGCCGCGACCTCGCCGGAGGCCTGCACGCTGATCGAGCGGGTGAGGTCGCCCTTGGTGACCGCGGTCGACACTTCGGCGATGGCCCGGACCTGGGTCGTCAGGTTCGCCGCCAACTGATTGACGTTGTCGGTCAGGTCGCGCCACAGGCCGGCGGCGCCCGGCACCCTGGCCTGGCCGCCGAGCTTGCCCTCGATGCCGACCTCGCGAGCCACGTTGGTCACCTGATCCGCGAAGATCGCCAGCGTCTCGATCATGCCGTTGATCGTGTCCGCCAACGAAGCAATCTCGCCCTTGGCATCGACCGCAAGCTTGCGCTTCAAATTGCCCTGGGCAACCGCGGTGACGACGTCTGCAATGCCGCGCACCTGGTTGGTCAGATTGGTCGCCATCAGATTGACGTTGTCGGTCAAGTCCTTCCAGGTACCGGCCACACCCTCCACCCGAGCCTGACCGCCGAGCTTGCCTTCGGTGCCGACCTCGCGCGCCACGCGCGTCACCTCGCCGGCGAACGAGTTGAGCTGGTCGACCATGGTGTTGATGGTCGACTTCAGCTCCAGGATCTCGCCCTTCACGTCGACAGTGATCTTCTTCGACAAGTCGCCTCGCGCCACCGCTGTAGTAACTTCGGCGATGTTGCGAACCTGACCGGTGAGGTTCTCGGCCATCGAGTTGACGTTGTCGGTCAGGTCCTTCCAGGTGCCGGCGACGCCGCGCACCTGTGCCTGACCGCCGAGCTTGCCTTCGGTGCCGACCTCGCGAGCCACGCGCGTCACTTCCGAGGCAAAGGAGTTCAATTGGTCCACCATCGTGTTGATGGTGTCCTTGAGCTCCAGGATTTCACCGCGCACATCGACCGTGATCTTTTTCGAAAGATCGCCGAGTGCGACGGCCGTCGTCACCTCCGCAATGTTGCGCACTTGGCCAGTGAGATTGGCGGCCATGGCGTTGACGTTGTCGGTGAGGTCCTTCCAGGTGCCTGCGACGCCGCGTACCTGCGCCTGTCCGCCGAGCTTGCCGTCGGAACCCACTTCGCGGGCGACGCGCGTCACCTCCGAGGCGAAGGAGTTCAACTGGTCCACCATCGTATTGATGACGTCCTTGATCTGCAGGATTTCGCCCAAGGCGTCGACGGTGATCTTCTGGGTCAGGTCGCCGGTGGCGATTGCGGTCGCGACTTTGGAGACGTCGCGCAATTGCACGGTCAAATTGCCGGCCATCGCGTTGACATTGTCGGTCAGATCCTTCCAGGTGCCGCCGACGCCCTCGACGTGCGCCTGACCTCCCAATTTGCCTTCCGAGCCCACTTCGCGCGCCACGCGGGTGACCTCCGACGCGAAGGAATTGAGCTGGTCCACCATGGTGTTGACGGTGTTCTTCAGTTCGAGGATTTCGCCCTTCACATCGACGGTGATCTTTTTCGAAAGGTCGCCCCTGGCAACGGCCGTGGTAACATCGGCGATATTGCGCACCTGCCCGGTCAGATTGGCGGCCATCAGGTTGACGTTGTCCGTCAGGTCCTTCCACGTGCCGCCGACTCCGCGGACTTCAGCTTGGCCGCCCAGCTTGCCCTCGGTGCCGACTTCGCGTGCCACGCGTGTGACTTCCGAGGCGAAGGAGTTCAGCTGGTCCACCATCGTGTTGATGGTGTTCTTCAGCTCCAGGATCTCGCCTTTCACATCGACCGTGATCTTCTTCGAGAGGTCACCCAGTGCCACCGCGGTAGTCACTTCGGCGATGTTGCGCACTTGACCGGTAAGATTCGCCGCCATGGAATTGACGTTGTCGGTCAGGTCCTTCCAGGTGCCGGCGACACCGCGCACCTGTGCTTGGCCGCCGAGCTTGCCTTCCGTGCCGACCTCGCGCGCCACGCGAGTCACCTCGCCGGCAAATGAGTTGAGCTGATCGACCATGGTGTTGATGGTCGATTTCAGTTCCAGGATTTCGCCTTTCACGTCGACCGTAATCTTCTTGGAAAGGTCGCCCAAAGCCACCGCCGTCGTCACATCGGCGATGTTGCGCACCTGGCCGGTCAAGTTGGCGGCCATCAGGTTGACGCTGTCGGTTAGGTCCTTCCAAGTACCGCCAACGCCCTCGACACGGGCCTGGCCTCCGAGTTTGCCCTCGGTGCCGACCTCACGCGCGACGCGGGTCACCTCCGAGGCGAAGGAGTTGAGCTGGTCCACCATCGTGTTGATGGTGTTCTTCAGTTCGAGGATCTCGCCCTTCACGTCGACGGTGATCTTCTTCGACAAGTCGCCAGATGCGACAGCCGTGGTCACCTCCGCAATGTTGCGCACCTGGCTGGTCAGGTTGGTCGCCATCGCGTTGACATTGTCGGTCAGGTCCTTCCACGTGCCCGCCGCCCCCCTGACGCGTGCCTGACCGCCCAGCTTGCCTTCGGTGCCGACCTCGCGCGCCACACGCGTCACCTCCGACGTGAAGGAGGCGAGCTGCTCAACCATGGTGTTGACGATTTTACCGATGCGCAGGAATTCGCCACGAAGCGGCCTGCCGTCAATTTCCACCATCATGGATTGGGACAGATCGCCCTTGGCGACGGCGCCGATGACGCGGGCAACTTCCGCGGTGGGCTGCACCATGTCCTCGATCAGGTCGTTGACCGAACGGACGCTCGATTCCCAGCTGCCTTTGGCGTTCCTCACATGGCCGCGTTCGCCGATGCGGCCGTCCTTGCCGACGACCCTACTCAGCCGCGCAAATTCTCGCGCCATCTGGTCGTTCAACTCGACGATCTGGTTGAATGTGTCGGCGATCTCGCCGTTCAACCCTTCATAAGAATTCTCGATGCGGACGGAGAAGTCACCGTTTCGAAAGGCTTTGAGGGCGTTGAGAATCTGACGGGAATCGAATTGTTCCTTTGACGAACGAGAAACGCCCACACTCCCCTCCGCGCCTGCCCCGACAGCTATATTAAGCCGAGGGCCAAAACGCATCGCGGCCTGTTTGGTTCCGTGCCTGTTTGAACAGGTGGTTAATCAGATGTGGCGAAGCTTGCCGTAGAGACGCTCAGGCCGGATTCTTATGCAGCCGAACTGCCCGGCTCTTCTTCTCCGGCATTCGGATCGCCCGGGGCCGTTGCCCAGGCGAGCTCGACCAGCGTCACCGTGCGGCGGCCAGCACCGTCGATCTGGCAGACGATCAGCCCCTGCTCCTCGATGTAATCGAGCAGGCGCCGGGCGCGACGCAGCGAATGCGAGCCATAAGCGCGGGCGATCGCCGCGTCGCTCGGGCAGGGCCAGCCTTCCTTCGCCGCCCTCGCGATCATCATGAACACGCCCTGCATGTCCTCCGGCAGAAGCGATGCGCGCACGGAGACGTCGCGCCACGCGTCGTCCTCGGCGATGTCCGAGCCGACGCCGGCGCGGGCGCGCGTCAGCATGCGTCGGAATTCCGAAAGGTCGGGCACCACCGAAGCGAGTCCTTCGATTCGGCAGCGAACCACGAACTCCTGATAGAGCACGCCGATGACGCGGAATCCGGCATCGGGCTCAGCCAAGATGGCGCGCAGGATACGGTCCATCCGCTCGCGCCGCTCGGCGAGGTCCTCGGCGCTCGGCTGCGGCTCGGCCGGCTCGGGGCGGATGTCGAGCGGCGCGGCCTTGGCCGCCATCAATTGATCGAGCAGGTCGGGCGAAGGCCGGCGCTGCGGCCGGACCGTCTCCGGCGGCGGTGCCGCGAGGATGATGGCGCGCGCATCTTCGAGCGTCGCTTCGGGCAGCGGCATCAGCCGCGGCGTGCCGTTGCGCGGGCTCGTCTCGGTCGATCCGATCCGCACGCTGAGCGGGCGGCGCGACAGCGCCGGACCGAGCGCCATGAAATGCCCGCGCTCGAGATCGCGGAAGGCTTCCGCCTGCCGCCGCTCCATGCCGAGCAGGTCGGCGGCGCGCGCCATGTCGATGTCCAGAAAGGTGCGGCCCATCAGGAAGTTGGAGGCCTCCGCCGCGACGTTCTTGGCGAGCTTCGCCAGCCGTTGCGTGGCGATGATGCCGGCGAGCCCGCGTTTGCGGCCGCGGCACATCAGATTGGTCATGGCGCCGAGCGAGAGCTTGCGCGCCTCATCCGAGACCTCGCCTGCAGCAGCCGGCGCGAAGAGCTGCGCCTCGTCCACCACCACCAGCATCGGATACCAATGGTCGCGCGCGACCTCGAACAGCCCGCCAAGGAAGGCTGCGGCGCGCCGCATTTGGTTCTCGGCATCGAGCCCTTCGAGGTTTAGCACCGTCGACACGCGGTGGATGCGCGCTCGCTCGCCGGCCGCCTGCAGGCCGCGCTCGGTATGATCCTCGGCGTCGATCACCAGATGGCCGTAGCGCTCACCGAGCGAGACGAAGTCGCCTTCGGGATCGATGATGGTCTGCTGCACCCAGGGCGCGCTCTGCTCCAGCAGCCGGCGCAGCAGATGCGACTTGCCCGAGCCCGAATTGCCCTGCACCAGCAGGCGGGTCGCCAGCAGCTCCTCAAGGTCGAGGGCCGCGGGCGCGCCTGCCGACGTCTGCCCCATCTCGATCGCAACCGTCATATTCTCGACTCGGATAGTCTCCCTGCGCGGGAGGGACTTAGCAACCGGCGCGCGGTGCGTCGAGCATGGGGCCAAGGGCTCGGCGCGATGTTCCACACTTAACGGCAGGCCATCGCCAGCTGAACTGGTCCGACCACCATTTCGCTGGCGCAATCCCCTGATCGGCGTATCATCCCTTGAGGGAGGGGTTCATGGCAGGAGGAGGCTTATGAACGTCGCTGCGGAAGTGCCCGTCATAGACCTGACGTTGCAAGACATTGTTTCTTCTGCTCTTTCGAAATTTCGCGCCGGCGACACCGTTTCGACCCGGGCAATGCTCGACGCCATCCGCCAATCGGACCCCGCCTGCGGGGACAGCGACGACCATCTGGTCGAACTGATCGTCATGGCCGCCGTTGGTAAGACCATGGGCGTCGTCTTCGATCACCGCTCGCCCGACGAGCGGTTGCCGCGCCTGTCCTAAACCTCGTTGCACTGAAAAGGATTAGGCGAGGCGCTGCAAATCCTTGTTTGGCGGATGTCGGTGTCCCAAACGCGCACACATCCGGGCGACATGCATTAGCTTCCGAGCGGATGCGGCATATAGCCGACGAAACCGGCGATCTTCCAGCGCCCGCCGACCTTGCGGCAGAAGTAGAGCGTTTGCCATTTCAGGCGGTCGACGCTGCCGTCGGCCTTGGCGACCGAGCCGTCGAACTTCTTGTGCAGCACAGCACGATCGCCATCGACGTCGATGTCGCGCAGATTGGTGACGCGGAAAATCGCCTCGCGCAGCGGCTCGGCGAATTCCGTCGCGGCTGTCTCCTTGGCCTGCCGCAGCCATTCGTCGCGATAGACTTCCAGCCTGGGAAACTGCAGCCGCCAGGCATCGGCATTGGGCAGGAAATGCGCATGCATGCCGAAAAAGCTCTCGGCGATGAAGTCGTCCTCGACCATCGACCAATGCTGGCCGAGGAAGGCGTCGATGTCGCGCCGCACCAGCATTTCCCACAGCGCATGGCGATCGGCATCGCCTTCCGGAAACGGATTCTTGTCAAAGGTCATGTTGGTTCTTCCCCTTGCGTTCGATCAGCAACCCACCGGTCGCATCTCAGGATTCGGAGTGCAGGATGCTCACGATTTGTAATAAAGCAACATGATTTTCGGAAAAAATGTTGCTTTCCGACATTGCCTCTTGGAGGATCACCTCCACAAGCGTAGACGGCTGCAAGAACGGTCCTTACGCTCGACAACAGGAGATTCATTTGCCCAAGCAGTGCTTCGGAAAGTCGCATGTCCCGCTCTCGCCTGCCGTCCGCGCCGGCGATTTCGTCTATGTCTCCGGCCAGGTGCCGGTGGGCAGCGACGGCCTGGTAGTCAAGGGCGGCATAACTGACCAAGCCGAGCAGGTGCTGCAAAACGTCAAGGCTGCGCTGGCGCTGGCCGGATGCACCATGGACGACGTGGTGAAGACCACCGTCTGGCTCGAGGACGCCCGCGATTTCGGCGCCTTCAATACGGTCTATGCCAGGCACTTCCCGAACGACCCGCCGGCGCGTACCACCGTCGAGTCGCGCCTGATGATCGACATCAAGATCGAGATCGAGGCCGTCGCCTACCGGCCGGTCTGATCGGGGCCAGACAACAACGGAGGCGCGGAATGCAGTTCGATCTGTTGATCAAGGGCGGCCGTGTGATCGACCCGGCTTCCGGGTTGGATGCGCCGCGCGACATCGCCGTCGCCGATGGTCGAATCGCCGCGATCGAAGCGGCCATCGATAGCGAGACCGCCGGTGATGTCGTCGACGCCAGCGGCTGCATCGTCACTCCGGGCCTCGTCGATCTGCACAGCCACGTCTACTGGGGCGGCACCTCGCTCGGCGTTGACGCTGACCGTCTCGCCGCCAAGAGCGGCACCACCACCTTCATCGATGCCGGCAGCGCCGGCGCCGGCAATTTCCTGGGGTTTCGCCGCCATGTCATCGAGCGTTCGAAGGTCCGCATCCTTGCCTACGTCAACATCTCGTTTGCCGGCATATTCGGCTTCGCCGAGACGGTATCCGTCGGCGAATGCAGCGATCTCAGGCTTTGCGAGCCGCGCGAGACGGTGGCCGCGGTGCGCGAGCACGCCGCCGTCGTCGTCGGCGTAAAAGTCCGTTCCGGGAAGCACGCCGGCGGCACCAGCGGCATCGCGCCGGTCGACCTCGCGCTCGAAGCCGCAGACCGAGCCGGCCTGCCGCTGATGGCGCACATCGACGAGCCGCCGCCCGGCCGCTCGGAAGTGCTGCCCAGGCTGCGCCGCGGCGACATCCTCACTCACTGCTTCCGGCCGTTCCCCAACGCGCCGGTCTTCGCTTCGGGCGCGGTGCGGCCGGATATGCGGCAGGCGCGCCAGCGCGGCGTCATCTTCGACATCGGCCACGGCATGGGCTCCTTCGACTTCGAGGTGGCGAAGGCGATGCTGGCGGAGGGGCTGGCGCCGGACGTCATCTCGAGCGATGTGCATCTCTACTGCGTCGACGGCCCTGCCTTCGATATTCTCGTCTGCATGTCGAAGCTCATGGCGCTCGGCATGCCGCTGGTCGAGGTCGTGCGCGCGGCAACGCAGCGCCCGGCCGATGCGATCGCCAGGCCCGAGCTCGGGGCGCTTAAAGTCGGCGGCATCGGCGATGTCGCGGTGCTGAGGCTGCAGCCCGGCCGCTTCACCTTTGTCGACGCGGTCGGTGCGTCACTCATCGCGGACCAGCGGCTGGTCTCGAATGGCATCGTGATAGGCGGCAAATGGTGGCGGAACGAGGCGCCCGACCACAATGAGACCGAGCGCTTCGAGGCCCATGCGCACCACACGCATGTCGAGGTTGCGGCCAGGCACTTCGGGCGCTGATTGGCTCACCGTCGCGAATTGCTCGGCTCGCCATAGACCGGCGTCGCAATCCCCTCCATCCGCGCCTTGAGCTGCAGCGCCACGAACTTCGAATAGAAGCGCGACAGCGCGAGATTGCCGCCGTGGAACCATAGCGCCTCCTGGGCGGTCGGCTTCCACATGTTGCGCAACTCGCCCTGCCACGGGCCGGGATCGCCCTTGACGCCGGAGCCGAGGCCCCAGCACGGCCCGACCTTGTCGGCGACCTCCCGGGAAACGATCCCTGCCACGGTCTCGTTCATCGACTGGTAGCCGGTGCAGGAGACGATCGCGTCGACCGCCAGCTCGCTGCCGTCCTCAAACAGGATGCCGGTCGGCGTCAGCGATTTGATGCCGACGCCGCTCTTCACCGCGATCTCGCCGTTCAGGATCAGCTCGCAGGCGCCGACATCGATGTAGTAGCCGGAGCCGGTGCGATAGGCTTTCATAAGCAGTCCGGTCTCGTCCTCGCCGAAGTCGATGGCAAAGCCGCTGTCGCTGAGGCGCTTGTAGAAATCCGCGTCGCGCTCGCGGATGACGTCATAGAGCGCCCGCTGGCCTTTTGGGACCAGCGCGAAGGGTGTCGAAGCCACGATCATGTCGGCCTTGTCGGTGGTGATGCCCCGCGCCAGCGCCTTTTCCGAAAAGATCTCGAAGCCGACCTCCATCAGCGTGTCCGACTTCACCACCGTCGTCGGCGAGCGCTGCACCATGGTGACCTTGGCGCCGGCTTCCCAGAGGTCGACGCTGACATCGTGGCCGGAGCTCGCCGCGCCGATCACCGCGACGTGCTTGCCGCGGAATTTCTCGCCGGTCGAGTACTGGCTGGAATGCAAAAGCTCGCCTTTGAAGCTGTCCGCGCCAGGCAGATCGATCTGCCGCGGCGGCCCGTAGGCGCCGGTGGCGAACACGATGTGCTTCGGCTTCAGCGTGATGCGCTCGCCGGCGCGATCGACCACCACCGTCCAGAGCTTTTCGGGCTCGTCATAGGCCGCACTGATGCATTTGGTGGCGACCCAGTAGTTCAGCTCCATGACGCGGGCATACATTTCGAGCCAATCGCCCATCTTGTCCTTGGGCGTGAACACCGGCCAGTTTTCCGGGAACGGAATGTAGGGCAGATGGTCGTACCAGACCGGGTCGTGCAGCACGAGCGAGCGGTAGCGGTTGCGCCAGGAATCGCCGGCGCGCGCGTTCTTCTCGACGATGAGGGTGGGAACACCGAGCTGCCGCAGACGGGCGCCGAGCATGATGCCGCCCTGGCCGCCGCCGATCACCAGGCAATAGGGCTGCTCGTGCACGCCGAGCTCACGCGCCTCGCGCGCTCTTGCTTCCGCCCAGGTCTCGCGTTCGGGATCGGCCTTGTGGCGGATGCCGAGCGGCCGGGCAGGCCCCTTCTGCTCCTCGAAACCCTTGAGCTCGCTCATCGCCGTGAACAGCGTCCGGCAGCGGCCATCCTTGAGCCGCAGGATGCCCTCGCCTCGCGCCACGGCCGTCTCGAAGCTGAACCAGGCCTCGATGACGCCGTCGGCGACGCTTGACTCCCCGGACAGGCGCCAGTGCGATGGTTGCGTCGAGGAAAGCGTCGCCTTGAGCATCTCGCGGACCGCCGGTTGGCCGTCCACGGTCTTGATGTTCCATGTGAAGGTCAGCAGATCGCGCCAGTAGCAATCGTCCACGAAAAGGTGCGTCGCCGCCTCGATGTCACCCGCCTCGAGCGCGCGGCCGAATGTGCCGAGCCAGGTTGCCGCCTGTTGCGATGGTGCGATGTCGAGCATTGATGTTCGTTCCCCTGAATACGCAGATCATAGCCGCGTTGCGGCTGTTCTCAGTCGCCGAGCGGCTCCATCTCCTTCCCCGTCCGATGGATCTGGGCGTTATATTTGATGCGGCGCACCGTCTCGCGCGCCGGGCCGTCGAGCTTGTAGGCGGACGCGACCGCGAGCAGGTCGATGGCCGCAAGGAAGGCGTAGCGCGAAGCTGTCGGCTTCAGCGTGTCGGGATATTCGGGAACCGCCATCGTCAGCTGGACATCGCAGACGCGTGTCAGCTCCGTGTCCGGCGCGGTCACGCAGATCGCGTCGGCGCGATAGTGCTTGGCAAGCTCCACCGCCTCGATCACCTCTCGGGTACGGCCGGTCGCCGATATCGCGATCACCACATCGCCCGGCTTCAGCGTCGAAGCCGTCATGCGCATCAGATACGGATCGCATTGCGCGCTGATGGTGATGCCATAGCGAAACAGGCGATACTGCGTCTCTTGCGCCAGCGCCGATGAGCTGCCGCCAAGTCCGAATACCGTCACTTGCCTGGCCTTGGCGATCAGCTCCGCCGCTTTCTGCAACTGCCCTGGATCGATCTGCCGTTCGGCCTCCTGCAGCGCGCGGCGCGCTTCGCCGAAGACGGCGTTCCAGAACGGCATGCCGCTGTCGCCGTTCGTGGGTTGCGGCTTGGTGCTAAGATAGAGCGCGCCGACGACGAGGCTCTGCGCCAGCTTCAGCTTGAAGTCGCGCACGCCGTCGCATCCGATGGCGCGGCAGAAACGGGTGACCGTCGGCTCGCTGACCTGGGCGCGCTGCGCCAGCGCGGCATTCGATGCATCGACGGCATATTTGACGTCGTCGAGCACGACGTCGGCGACGCGACGCTCCGCCGGCCGCAAGTCCGTGTAGCTGTCCTTCACCTGCGAAATGATGTCGGGGAAGCGCCTGACATGATCATGCCGGCCGTCATCCCCGTCGGAAATCCGCAGCGCCTGGCTGTCAGCTTCGGTCATTGGCCGTCCTTCTCTGCCGTTTCTGGACCACCATATTTGCGATTATCCGCCGGCTGGCCATGGGCAATCAGCCGAAGTGAGTATGTAGGAAAGTAACACACACTGCAAGCGCGTCTAAACACAGGCGAAATCAGACGCTTAGATAAGCTTTAGTTGAATCTGATGGCGCCAGATCTTTGCCACCGCTTGACAGTAAAGTAGGATAGTTACAGACTGATTTCGCGGACAGAGGGGGCTCCGGCAACCCAATCACGCAGTCTCCGAGGGGAGCATGAATACCGGCAGCGCAAGAACGCCGAAGCTCGGCGTGCAGGCAGCGAGCAAGGTTTATACCACGGCCTCCGGCGATCTTCTCGCCCTAGACCGCTGCAGCCTCGACGTGCACGCCAACGAGATCGTCTCCATCGTCGGCCCCTCCGGCTGCGGCAAGACCACGCTGTTGTGGTCGATGTCGGGTCTGCATCGTCTGACCAGCGGCGCGATACTGCTTGACGGCAAGGAGGTCACCGGCCCGCGTCCCGAGATCGGTATCGTCTTCCAGGAAGCGAACCTTCTGCCCTGGCGCAATCTCGACGCCAACATAAACTTCCCGTTCGAGATCAAGGGCGAGAAGCCCGATCGCGCCTGGATCGCGCATCTGCTTCATCGCGTCGGGCTCGACGGCTTCGGCGGCAAGTTCCCGCGCGAGCTTTCCGGCGGCATGCAGCAGCGCGCGGCGATCGTCCGCGCGCTGGCGCTGAAGCCTTCCGTGCTCTTGATGGATGAGCCTTTCGGTGCGTTGGACAGCTTCACCCGCGAGGAGATGAACCGCCTCGTCGAGGAGATCTGGCTCGATACCAAGACGACCATCGTTTTCATCACCCACAGCATCGAGGAAGCGATCTTCCTCTCCGACCGGGTCGTGGTGCTGACCGCGCGGCCGGGACGCGTCGCCAAGGTCTACGACGTGCCGTTCCCGCGCCCGCGCTCGCTGGAGATCATGGCCACAAAGGAGGTCTTCGACCTCACCAACCGCATCAAGATGGACATCGTCGGCGAGCGCCGGCCGAAGGCGCAGGAGCAGCTGCAACACAAGAGCGCTGAAATCGTGAGGATCAGACCGTGAGCGGGGGCGACGCCATTCCGGAATTCTCCAAAGCCAAGTCCGGTGACGGCCAGGATGTCAGCCTCACCAACCTCTCCGCCTTCGCCGGCGGCCCAGGCATCAAGTCCGGCGCCGAGGTGGCCGCGATTCTCGTCGTCGCGGTGGTGATCATCGGCGGCATCGAGCTGGCGCTGCGCATCTTCCACGTGCCGCAATACATCATGCCGCCGCCGAGTGCGATCGTTTACGCTTTATTCGACGAGTTCCCGCTGATCGCGCCGCATCTCGGCTACACGCTGGTCGAGCTCTTCTCCGGCTTTGCCATCGGCGCCGTCGTCGGGCTGGTGATGGCGGCGGTGATCACGCAGTTTCCCTTCGCCGAGAAGATCGTCGCGCCTTACATCTTGATCCTCGTCACCACGCCGATGCTGGCGCTGGTGCCGCTTCTCATCCTGCGCTTCGGCTTCGGCTACACGCCGCGCATTATCGCGGTAGCTTTAGCCGCCGGACCGATGGTGATGATCAATGCCGCGACCGGGTTCCGGCGCGTGGACAGCGCCAAGATCGCGCTCGCTCGCTCCTATGGCGCGAGCACCTTGCAGATCTTTTGGAAGATCCGCGCGCCGATGGCGCTGCCGATGATCCTGGTCGGGCTGATGATCGGCGCGATCTTCGGGCTCCTCACTGCGGTAGGTGCCGAGATGGTCGGCGGCGGCTTCGGCCTCGGCAACCGGCTTACCTCGTATTCGTCGATGATCCAGATGCCGCAATTCTTCGCGGTGGTGCTGATCCTGTCGACGCTCGGCATCCTGATCTACGTGCTCTTCTTCCTGATCGGCAAGAAATGGGCGAGCTGGGAGGCATGAGCGCGGACGGGTGAGATCGCCCGGGAGACGGGCGAAGGCAAGGGCAAGCGATCGATAAGGGCAATCAACAAAAGGGGAATGCCATGACCAACGAAAGCTTATTCAGTACGGCGACAAGAGCGGGCATCAGCCGCCGCTACTTCCTGCAAGTGACGGCCGCCGGCGTCGTGACCGCCACCGCGCTCGGCGCATCGGGTCTGAAAGCCAGCGCGGCGGCTTATGAAAAATTCACCTGGATTTCGCCGCGCGGCACGCTCGAAGTGCTGGACGACTATCCCTACTGGTCGGCCAAGAAGGCCGGCTATTTCGGCGACCTCGCCACCGACATGCAGCCGGGTCCGTCTGACGGCACCGCGACGGTCAAGTTCGTCGATGTCGGCCAGGCCGACATGGGCTTCCCCTCGCCCGGCGTCTTCTCCTTCGCCATCCAGAACGGCATGAAGCTGAAGTCGGTGTTCCACATGGGCGCGCGCGACACCTTCAGCATCGCCTTCCGCAAGGGCCAGGGCACCAAGAACCTGAAGGACCTCGAAGGCAAGACGATCCTGCTCGGCTCCGCCGCTTGGCAGGCGATCGTCGATCCGCTGCTTGCCGCGCAGGGTGTCGACATCAAGAAGGTGAAATATGTCGAGGCCGGGTGGCCGACCTGGGGCACCGCGCTCGCCGGCGGCCAAGGCGATGCCGCACTCTCCTGGGAAGGTCTGCGCGCCGAATGGATCGCCAAGGACCTCGACTTCGAATATTGGCTCGGCGTCCAGAATTCCAAGCTTCCGGCCAACACCTTCGTCGTGCGCGCCGCCGATCTCGAGGATCCCGACAAGAAGGCCTTCCTCGAAAAATATCTGCGCGGCTGGGCGATGGGCCTCGAATTCGGCTACCAGAACCCGCGCGCGGCCGTCGAAGCCGTGTTCGAGCAATTCCCGACCTTGGCCAAGAACCTTGGCCCTGAGCTCGGCACCACCTCGATCCTGCAGCAGATCAACGTCTTCCGCGGTGACATGGACAAGCGCAGTGGCTGGGGCTCGCACGACATGGCGAGCTGGCAGGGCTTTTTCGACGAGATCCTGAAGATCGGCCAGATCACCGCGCCGGTGAAGGCCGAAGACGTCTGCACCAACGACCTGATTCCGACCGCCAACGACTTCGACAAGGCGAAGGTCAAGGCCGATGCCGACGGCGTGAAACTGTCGGAAGGCTTTGCCGCGCTCGACGTCGAGAAGATCAAGGCGCACCTGTTCGATTCCGCCGTCAAGTAAGGCGGGCGCATTGACCATCGGGCGGCGCCTGATGCCGCCCGAGCTACTGTTCAAAGAGCATTGGGGAGGCTGACATGGCCGACAAAGTAAAAATCCTGGTGGTTGGTCTGGGCAATATGGGCGCTTCGCATGCGAGCGCCTATCACCGCTCCGACGGCTTCGAGATCGTCGGCATCATGAGCCGCACCATCAAGAGCAACAAGAAGATCCCGAAGGAGCTCGCCGGCTATCCGCTCTATGAGGATTTCGAATTGGCGCTGAAGGAGACCAAGCCGGACGCGGTCTCGATCAACAGTTGGCCGAACACGCATGCCGAATACGCGCTGAAGGCGATCGCCGCCAACTGCCATGTGTTCATGGAAAAGCCCCTCGCCACCAACATCGCCGACGCCGAGAAGGTGGTGGCCGCCGCGCGGGCCAAGAACCGGAAGCTGGTTCTGGGCTACATCCTGCGCGTCCACCCGTCCTGGATTAAATTCATCGAGGTCGGCAAGACGCTCGGCAAGCCCCTGGTGATGCGCCTCAACCTCAACCAGCAGAGCAGCGGCAGCGCCTGGCACTGGCACAAGAACCTGATCGACTCGCTGATCCCGATCGTCGACTGTGGCGTGCACTATGTCGACGTGATGTGCCAGCTGACCGGCGCCAAGCCGGTGCGCGTGCACGGCATCGGCGCCAAACTCTGGGCCGAGGCCGACAAGCAGAACTATGGCCATCTGCACGTCACTTTCGATGATGGCTCGGTCGGCTGGTATGAAGCCGGCTGGGGCCCGATGATGAGCGAGACCGCCTATTTCGTGAAGGATGTGGTCGGCCCGAAAGGCGCCGTTTCGATCGTCGCCGGCCAGTCCGCAAGCAGCGTCAAGGAAGCCGAGGAGGTATCGGATTCCGCCGACATCGACCGCCACACCAAGACCGACGCGCTGAAGATCCACTACGCGCAGGTCGATGGCGACAAGAACTTCTCGAAGCCCGACGAGATCGTCAGCATGGAGGACGAGCCCGGCCATCAGGAGCTTTGCGACCGCGAGCAGGCCTTCTTCCTGCGCGCCATCCGTGAGGACCTCGATCTGACCGAGCAAATGGATGCCGCCGTCAACAGCCTGCGCATCGTTTTAGCCGCCGAGCAGAGCATCGCGGAGAAGCGGACCGTCGAGCTGACCTGAAGCTTCCGGTCAGCCTGCCGCGCAACCCCACATCTAGCCGCTTCGCGGCTGGGCAGTCCGCCGGCGGCGTGCCGATCGGCATGCAGCCAGTCGGGCCGCTATGTAGCGCTCTCCACGCAGTTGGAAGAGGAGATGCCGTGCAGGGACCGGCGGCCGGCCAACCAGCTTCCGGATCTTTGGAACAGCACGTTGCCGCCGCCTTCATCGCGTGGCGTCAATTTCCTATAAGATTCCTATTTCTTTGCTCCCCGCCTCGTCTCGAACCTTTATGGCGGTCGGGTCCATATTCCCCTCGAAAAACACTTTCATCGCCATCGCCGCCAAGGTGACGGGCGGTCCTGTGCAATTTTGAACTCGACCGTGTCGGGGTGCAAAAACAAGCCGAAACAAGGAATGCCTGCAATGGACCTCGTTGTTCTCGGGATGGGGATTTTGTTCTTCGTCCTGTCCTTAGCTTACGTCAAAGCCTGCGACAGAATCTGATCGAAGGGTCTTACAATGCTTTTCGACTACGTCCTCGGCGGCGCGGTGACCTTGTTCTTGCTTGCCTACCTCACCTACGCCCTCATCCGCCCAGAGCGCTTCTGATCGGCATACGGAAAGTCAGTTCATGACACTCAACGGCTGGATACAGATCCTCGTCTATTGCGGGATCCTGCTTTTGCTCGTGAAGCCGCTCGGCGGCTACATGCACCGCGTCTTCAAAGGCGATCGTACGTTGCTGTCGCCCGTGCTTGTCCCGATCGAGCGCGGCCTCTATCGCCTCGCCGGGACAAGCGAGAAGGAAGAACAGCACTGGGCCGCCTACGCCACCGGCATGCTGCTTTTCAACCTCGCCGGTTTCCTCGTGCTTTATGCCTTGCAGCGGCTGCAGGGCGCGCTGCCCTACAATCCCGCCGGGATGGCTGCGGTCGAACCGGAGCTCGCCTTTAACACCGCGGCGAGCTTCGTCACCAATACCAACTGGCAGAACTACGGCGGCGAAAGCACGATGTCCTACCTCGTGCAGATGGCCGGCCTCACCGTCCAGAACTTTGTTTCGGCCGCCACCGGCATTGCCATTGCGATCGCGCTGATCCGCGGCTTTGCCCGCGCCTCGGGCAAGTCGATCGGCAGTTTCTGGGTCGACCTGACCCGCTGCACGCTTTACGTGCTCCTGCCGGCCTGCATCGTGCTGACGCTCGTCTATGTGTGGCTCGGCATCCCGCAGACGCTTGGACCCTATGTCGACGCCACCACGCTGGAAGGCGCCAAGCAGACGATCGCGCTCGGCCCAGTCGCCTCTCAGGTCGCCATCAAGATGCTTGGCACCAATGGCGGCGGCTTCTTCAACGCCAATGCCGCGCATCCTTTTGAGAATCCGGACGCCATCTCGAACCTGATCCAGATGCTGTCGATCTTCGCGCTCGGCGCCGGTCTCACCAACGTCTTCGGGCGGATGGTCGGCAGTGAGCGCCAGGGTTGGGCCATCCTTGCCTCGATGGGCGTGCTGTTTCTCGTCGGCGTCATCGTCTGCTACTGGGCCGAGGCCGCCGGCAGTCCGCTGGTGCATGCGCTCGGCATCGACGGCGGCAACATGGAAGGCAAGGAGACGCGCTTCGGAATTGCGTTGTCGGCGCTGTTCGCGGTCATCACCTCGGCCGCCTCGTGCGGCGCCGTGAATGCCATGCACGATTCGTTCACCGCGCTTGGCGGCATGATCCCGCTGATCAACATGCAGCTTGGCGAGGTCATCGTCGGCGGCGTCGGCGCCGGCTTCTACGGCATCCTGATGTTTGTCGTCATCGCCGTCTTCGTCGCCGGCCTGATGGTCGGCCGCACACCGGAATATCTCGGCAAGAAGATCGAGGCCAAGGAGGTCAAGATGGCGATGCTTGCCATCCTCTGCCTGCCGCTGGCGATGCTGATCTTCACGGCTATCGCCGTGGTCCTGCCTAGCGCGGTGGCATCGATGGCCAATGGCGGTCCGCACGGCTTCACCGAGGTGCTCTATGCCTACACATCGGCGGCCGCGAACAACGGTTCGGCCTACGGCGGACTGACCGGCAACACGCCCTGGTACAACATCACCATCGCGATCGGCATGCTGATGGGCCGCTTCCTGGTCATCATCCCGGCTTTGGCCATCGCCGGCTCGCTGGCCACGAAGAAGACCGTGCCTGCTTCCGCCGGCACCTTCCCGACCGACGGCATGCTGTTCGTCGGCCTCCTGTTCGGCGTGATCGTCATCGTCGGCGGCCTCACCTTCTTCCCGTCGCTCGCCGTCGGTCCGATCGTCGAGCATCTGGCGATGATCCTCGGACAGACTTTCTGAGATGACCATGCCCTGGTTCAACAACATACGTCGGCACGATCGTCACCAATCCGGTGACGGAACGCCCGATGACGGAGGGGACGAGAAGCCTCGTCCTTTCCCGACGCTCTCCACCTTCCTCGGCATGGCGGCCGTGCTGTTCGTGCTGTGGCTGCTGGCCTCGGGCCTTCCGCATCTGTTGCCGAAGACCGAACACCCGGCGCCATCCAACATCACCGATACCGGAGTCCTGAAATGAGCCAGTCCAAATCCGCGAGCATTCTGGATGCCAGCATCCTGATGCCCGCCATTGGCGGCGCTTTCCGCAAGCTCGATCCGCGCACGCTGATCAAGAACCCGGTGATGTTCGTCGTTGCCATGGTCTCAGCACTCACCACCGTGCTGTTCGTCAAGGATGTCATCACCGGCGGCGGCGATCTCGGCTTCACCTTGCAGATCATCATCTGGCTGTGGTTCACCGTGCTGTTCGCCAACTTTGCCGAGGCCGTGGCCGAGGGTCGCGGCAAGGCGCAGGCCGACTCGCTGCGCAAGGCGCGCACCGAGACCCAGGCCAAGCTGCTCGTCAACGGCGAGGATCGCGGCAAGTTCAAGTTGGTGCCTGGCACCAGCCTGAAGGTCGGCGACATCGTGCTGGTCGAAGCGGGCGACATCATCCCTTCCGACGGCGAGGTGATCGAAGGCGTGGCTTCCGTCAACGAGGCGGCAATCACCGGCGAATCCGCGCCTGTCATCCGCGAATCCGGCGGCGACCGCTCGGCCGTCACCGGCGGCACGCAGGTGCTGTCCGATTGGATCCGCGTGCGCATTTCCGCCGCCTCCGGCCAGACCTTCCTCGACCGCATGATCTCGCTGGTCGAAGGTGCGGAGCGCCAGAAGACCCCGAACGAGATCGCGCTTAACATCTTGCTTGTAGGCATGACGCTGATCTTTGTCCTGGCCACCGCGACCATCCCGAGCTTCGCCTCTTATTCCGGCGGCTATATCCCGGTGACGATCCTCGTCGCTTTGTTCGTGACGCTGATCCCGACCACGATCGGCGCGCTGCTTTCGGCCATCGGCATTGCCGGCATGGATCGCCTGGTGCGTTTCAACGTGCTTGCCATGTCCGGGCGCGCCGTCGAGGCTGCCGGCGACGTGGACACCTTGCTCCTCGACAAGACCGGCACCATTACGCTCGGCAATCGCCAGGCGACCGAGTTCCATCCGGTGAAGGGGGTGACCGAACAGGAGCTGGCCGATGCTGCTCAATTGGCCTCGCTGGCTGACGAGACGCCGGAAGGCCGCTCGATCGTGGTGCTGGCGAAGGAAAAATACGGCATCCGCGCCCGTGATATGGCGACCTTGCATGCCACTTTCGTGCCCTTCACCGCGCAGACCCGGATGAGCGGCGTCGACATCGACGGCTCGTCGGTGCGCAAAGGCGCGGTCGATGCCGTGCTAGCCCATGTCAATCAAGCAACGGTGGCAAGCCATGGCACGCGTCCGACAAGCGACACCATGCGCGACCTGCAGGCCAGGGCCGACGAGATCGCCAAGGCCGGCGGCACGCCGCTGGCGGTCGAGCGCGACGGGCGCCTGCTCGGCGTCGTCCACCTCAAGGACATCGTCAAGGGCGGCATTCGCGAGCGTTTCGCCGAGCTGCGCAAGATGGGCATCCGCACGGTGATGATCACCGGCGACAATCCGCTGACCGCAGCGGCCATCGCGGCCGAAGCCGGCGTCGACGACTTCCTCGCCCAGGCGACGCCTGAAAACAAGCTGTCGCTGATCCGCGAGGAACAGGCCAAGGGCAAGCTTGTCGCGATGTGCGGCGACGGCACCAACGATGCGCCGGCGCTCGCCCAGGCCGATGTCGGCGTCGCCATGAACACCGGCACGGTCGCCGCGCGCGAGGCCGGCAACATGGTCGACCTCGACAGCGATCCGACCAAGCTGATCGAGATCGTCGAGATCGGCAAGGCGCTGCTGATGACGCGCGGTTCGCTGACCACCTTCTCGATCGCCAACGACGTCGCCAAGTATTTCGCCATCATCCCGGCCATGTTCGCCGTGTTCTACGTCGCGCCCGGCCAGTCGGCAGGCCCGCTGCAGGCGCTCAACATTATGCATCTGGCGAAGCCGCAGAGCGCCATTCTGTCGGCGATCATCTTCAACGCGCTGATCATCGTCGCGCTGATCCCGCTGTCGCTGAAGGGGGTGAAATACCGCGCCATCGGCGCCGGCGCGCTGCTCACCCGCAATCTTCTCGTCTACGGCCTTGGCGGCATCATCGTGCCGTTCGCCGGCATCAAGGCGATCGACCTGATCGTCACGGCTCTTGGCCTGGCATAGGGACCCATTCCGATGTTCAAGCAACTCAGACCCGCGATCGTCATGATCGTGTTCTTCACGGTGCTGACCGGCCTTATCTATCCGATCGGCATGACCGGCATCGCGCAGACGCTGTTTCCCAGGCAGGCCAATGGCAGCCTGATCGAAAAGGATGGTAAGGTTATCGGCTCCGAACTGATCGGCCAGGCCTTCGCCAGCGACCGCTATTTCCACGGGCGGCCCTCGGCAGCCGGCGACGGCTACAACGCCGCCTCCTCCGGCGGCTCGAATCTCGGGCCGACCAATGCGAAGCTGATCGAACGTATCAAGGCCGACGCCGACAGGCTGAAGGCTGAGAACCCGAACGCACCGGTTCCGATGGATCTCGTCACCACGTCTGGCAGCGGCCTCGATCCCGACATCAGCCCGGAGGCGGCCCATTTCCAGGTGCCGCGGATTGCCAAGGCCAGGGGCATCGATGAAGCCAAGGTGAAATCGCTTGTCGACGGCCATGTCGAGGATCGCGAGCTGGGCTTCATGGGTGAGCCGGTGGTCAATGTGCTGGCCCTCAACATGGGGCTCGACGATCTCAAATAATCAGCACTCGCAGCGGGGATCGACACGATCCCCGGTGCAATCCATGATTGGACTTGATGCCGGACGACAGGACCAACTTCGAGAACAGACCTTCTCCCGACGCGCTGCTCGAGCACGCGGAGCGGGAGGGCCGCGGCCGTCTGCGCATCTTCCTTGGCGCGGCGCCCGGCGTCGGCAAGACCTACGAGATGCTGTTGGCAGGCCGCGCCCGGCGCGCCGACGGCATCGACGTCGCGATCGGCGTCGTTGAAACGCATGGCCGCAAGGAAACCCAGGCGCTGGTCGAAGGCTATGAGGTGATCCCGCGCCGCGAGGTCGAATACAGGGGCCGGGTCCTTGACGAGATGGACATCGACGCCATCCTGAAACGGCGGCCGGAGCTGGTTCTGATCGACGAGCTCGCGCACACCAACGGGCCCGGCAGCCGTCATCCCAAGCGCTATCTCGATGTTCAGGAAATCCTGTCGCAGGGCATCGACGTCTACACCACGCTCAACATCCAGCATGTCGAAAGCCTGAATGACGTCGTGGCGCAGATCACCCGCGTCAGGGTGCGTGAAACCGTTCCGGATTCCATCATCGACGAGGCCGACGACATCGAGGTCATCGACCTCACCCCGGACGACCTGATCAAGCGGCTGCATGAAGGCAAGGTCTATTTCCCGCAAACCGCTCAGCGCGCGATCGAGAACTATTTTTCGCCTGGCAATCTGACGGCGCTTCGCGAGTTGGCGCTGCGACGCACCGCGCAGCGCGTCGATGAACAGCTCCTCAGCCATATGCAGTCCCACGCCATTCCGGGACCGTGGGCGGCCGGCGAGCGGGTCCTTGTCTGCGTCGACTCGCGTCCGGACGGGAGCGCTCGTATCCGCTACGCGCGCCGGCTCGCCGATCGCCTGCGGGCGCCATGGACGGCGCTGCATGTCGACACGCCTCGCCTGGCCGGCATGTCCGAAGAGGACAAGGACCGGCTGGCAACAAATCTGCGCCTTGCCGAACAGCTCGGCGCCGAGGTGGTGACCATCCCGGGCCAGAACGTCGCCCAGGATATCGTGCGCCATGCGACGGCGAACAACTTCACCCATATCGTCATCGGCAGGCCGACCCGCTCGCGCTGGCGGGAACTGATCGAGGGCTCGCTCACCTATGACCTGATCCGCAATGCCGGCGACATCAGCGTCCATGTCATTTCGGGCAAGGAGCGCGATGCCGACATGCCGTCGGCACGGGTGAAGGCCGCGTCCGAGCAGAAGCCCTTCCAGATCTGGCCCTATCTGTTCTCGACGGCCTATGTCGCCGGCGCGGTGGCCGTCAGCTCGATTCTCGATCAGTTCCTCGATGTCCGCAATCTGGCCAGCGTCCTGCTGCTGGCGGTGCTGACTTCTGCGGTGACGTTCGGACTCTGGCCGGCGCTCTACGCTTGTTTCCTGAGCGCGCTTGCCTTCAACTATTTCTTTCTCGAGCCGCGCTATACGTTCACGATCAGGGATCCGGAGAGCATCGTTGCCTTCGTGGTCTTTCTCGTTGTCGCAGTCATCGCCAGCAATCTGACGGCGCGCGTCCAGCGCCAGGCGGTCGCTGCCCGCTCACGCGCGCGAGCCACGCAGGACATCTACTCGTTCTCGAAGAAGCTCGCTGGCGCCGGCACGCTTGACGACGTGCTGTGGGCCACCGCCTTCCAGATCGCCTCGATGCTGAAAGTGCGCGTGGTGCTGCTTCTGCCCGAGAATGGAACGATCACCGTCAAGGCCGGCTATCCGCCGGACGATACGCTCGCCGAGGCCGACATCGCGGCGGCCCGCTGGGCCTGGGAACATGATCGCCCCGCCGGCCGCGGCGCCGATACGCTGCCCGGCGCCAAGCGCCTCTATCTGCCCTTGCGAACAGGCCGGACAGCGGTCGGCGTCGTCGGCCTCGACAACGACAAGCAGGGCCCGTTGCTGACGCCCGAGCAGCAGCGCCTTCTCGACGCGCTTGCCGATCAGGCGGCAGTCGCCATCGAACGCATCCAGCTTGTCGCCGATGTCGACCGCGCCAGGCTGGCGGCGGAAGCGGACCGGCTGCGCACGGCGCTGCTTACCTCGATCTCGCATGACCTGAAGACGCCGCTGGCCGCCATCATGGGTGCCGCCGGCACGCTGCGGGAATACGCGGCCGCCCTTCCCGAAGAGGACCGCGCGGAACTCCTGTCGACGGTGGTCGACGAATCGGAGCGGCTCAACCGCTTCATCGCCAATCTGCTCGACATGACCAAGATCGAGTCCGGCGCCATGGAGCCGAACTACGCCCTCCATTATGTCGGCGATATCGTCGGCTCGGCGCTCGATCGCGCTCGCAAGATCACCGGCGAGCACCGCATTAACACCGACATTCCGCCGGACCTGCCGATGCTGCGCCTCGACCCGGTGCTGTTCGAGCAGGCGCTGTTCAACCTCCTCGACAATGCCGCCAAGTATTCCGCGCCCGGCTCGACCATCCGCCTGCAAGGCTGGGTCGACAACGGCTCCGTCATCCTGCAGGCCATGGACGAGGGACCAGGCATCCCGCCCAACGACCTCGAACGGATCTTCGACACCTTCTATCGGGTGCGCAAGCGCGACCAGGTCCGCGCCGGCACGGGTCTCGGCCTGTCGATCAGTCGCGGTTTCGTCGAGGCCATGGGCGGCAGGATCTCGGCGACGAACCGTACCGACCGGCCCGGCGCGATCTTCACCATCCGCATGCCGGTGCCGCAGGAAATTCCGGACCTTGCCGTGGCCAAAACGGATGACGCCGCATGACCGGTCAGAACGTCAGCATCCTGGTCGTCGACGACGAACCGCCGATCCGCAGGCTGCTTCGGGTCGGCCTCGGCAGCCAGGGCTATGCCGTATCGGAGGCACCGAACGCCAAGGCAGCGATCGAGCTCATGCAGGCGCAGCGGCCCGACCTGATCCTGCTCGATCTCGGCCTCCCGGGGATGACGGGCCTCGAACTGCTCGGCAAATGGCGTGACGACGGCCTCGACATTCCGGTCGTCATCCTATCGAGCCGCACCGACGAGGCCGGCATCGTCCAGGCGCTCGAGATGGGCGCCGACGACTATGTGACGAAACCCTTCGGCATGAACGAGCTCGTCGCCCGCATCCGCGTGGCGCTGCGCCACAAGTTCCAGCAGCAGGGCGAGAAGCCGGTGTTCCAGGCCGGAGACCTTTCAGTCGACCTGGTGAAGCGCATCGTCAAGGTAGAGGGTAAGGAAGTAAAACTGTCGCCGAAGGAATACGATATCCTGCGCATGCTCGTGCAGTATGCCGGCAAGGTTCTGACCCATCAGTTCCTGCTGAAGCAGATCTGGAACGAGTCGACGGACGTGCAATATCTCAGGGTCTATGTCCGCCAATTGAGGCAGAAGATCGAGAAGACACCGGACCAGCCGCGCTACATCATCACCGAGACCGGCGTCGGCTACCGTTTGCGCGAGGTCGATTGAAGGAACCGGCGGGCATCATCAAACCGATCGAGGCTGTGCCGAGATCGGTCGCTTGAACCATGGTAGATCCGCACAAACATCCTATATTACGGCAAGGTTTCTGTTTTTCGTGCGGGAAGGAAGCGATGTCGCATCCTCGGCTATCGGCGGCTTTGATTGCCGCGGCTTTGTCGACTGCCGCCCTTTTGGGCGCGGCTTCATATGCCTCCGCGCAGGTCGTCATCCCCACAGACCGCAACGCCCTGATCCAACATAACGAGCTGCAGGCGCTCCGGAACCAGCTGCAGCGACGACAGTTCCAGCAACAGCAGCAGCTTTACCGCGAGCAGGACCGGCAGATCGTTCCGAAGGCTCGCCCTGAAGTGCCGATCGTCAAGCAGAATTGCCAGTCTCAGGTGATCGGCACCACGATTTCGCGCGTCTGCCGCTGACATTTTTCTTTTTTCGGTTTACTTAGCCGACTTACTGTCGGCGGCGTCCGGCTTGAATGAGCGGCGGTTTTGGGATTTGCAGGAGCGAGGTTTTGCCGTGCGGATAGCGTACGGCAGGAATGCCGCTTTGATCGGATTTTGGGATGGCAGCAGCCAAGAAGAAAGCAGTACGCAGGGCAAGGAAGGGAGAGCGGATCCGCCAGGTGGCGGCCATCCCCTTTCGCCTACGCGGCGACGGCCAGCTTGAAGTCTTGCTGGTCACCTCGCGCACGACCAAACGTTTCATTGTGCCCAAGGGCTGGCCGATGAAAGGCAAGAGCGGGCGCAAGGCGGCCGCGATCGAGGCCCAGGAAGAGGCGGGCGTGCTGGGCAAGGCGCTGAAGCAGCCTGCCGGCGGCTACTCCTATTGGAAGCGCATGGCCAGCCGTTTCGTCCGTGTCGACGTGGTCGTCTATCTGCTCGAGGTCAGCGAGGAGATGGCCGACTGGCGGGAGGCCGTGAACCGTCAGCGGGCTTGGCTGCCGGCGGCCGATGCGGCCCTGCTGATCGACGAGCCCGAGCTTTCGACCCTTCTAAGGGATTTGACGGCCTTGGCGACCGATACAGCGTAAGACGATGGCCTGGCGCAATTCCACGAAAGTGTGATACGGCATCCGTCAGGAATTCCGTCAAAACAAAGGGACGGATTGGTTCGCCGTTCCCGTCGAACGGTGAAACGCTCTAATCGGAGTCGCCAGGAAACGGCCGTGCCGGTGTGCCGCTATAGGCCCACAGCCATTCTTTGGGCAGAGGTCCCTTGTTGCGGTCGCTCTCCTGTGATTGCTCCCAGGCATGCGCCAGTATGCCTACCGAACGCGACAGCACGAAGAGGCCGCGCGTCAGCGGCGGCGGGAAGCCAAGCTCGCCATAGATGACGGCTGTGGCGCCATCGATGTTGAGCGGGATCGTCTTGCCCTTGCGTGTCGCCACCTCCGCCTCGATCGCCTCGGCAATGTCGGCAAAGCGCCCGCTGACGACCCCGCGCCAGGCGAAGTCGCGCGTCAGTTCGATGAGGCGCGGCGCCCGCGGATCGATCGGGTGGAAGCGATGCCCGAGGCCAGGCACGTAGTCCTTTTCCTCGGCGAAGAACCGGTCGAGCCGCGCACTCACCGCTTCGGCGAGGCTCGCGCCACCATCCATTGCGGCGGCGATGTCGCCATAGAAGGAAAGCGCCTGCTCGCCGGCCCCACCATGCACGTCGCCCAGCACATTAATGGCGGAGGCCATGGCGTTGTTGATGCCGACGCCGCAGGTCGCCGCCATGCGCGCGATCGCGATCGACGGCGCCTGCGGGCCATGGTCGACGGCGGCCCCGAGCGCGATGCCGAGCAGCGCCGCCTCATCTTCGCCCGGCAAATCGCCGCGCAGCATCAGCCAGATCATCGCCGGAAAGCTGACGCGGCCGATCAGATCCTGGATCTCGTAGCCGCGCAGCCGGATCACGCCGGGCCGCATCTCGATGATGCCGGTCTGCCACCACTCTTCGCCGCGCTCGCGGCCGGTCCTTTTGTCCGCGCTCATGCCCGCGCCCTCCCTTTGCCGCGCGCCGGCAAGCTGGCGAACACGTCGTCCATATGCGCGCCAAGACGTGGCGGAGGGCCGGCTGGCACGGGAGCCGCACCGTCGACCATAAAGCCGCCGCGCACCACCGTGAGCGGCTTCTCCATTCCGGGTATCTCCTGGAAGCGGGTCGTCATGCGGCGCTCGGTGACCTGGCGTTCCTGCAGCACTTGCGGGATCGTCAGCACCCGCCCGGCCGGCACGCCGGCGCGGTTGAGCTTTTCTTCCCAGACCGCCGCAGGAGCGCCGGCAAGCGCGTCTTCGATAAGCGGCTTCAGCGCTGCCCGGTTCTCTTTGCGCGTCTCGCGTTCTGCAAAGCGCGGATCCGAAGCCAACTCTGGGCGGCCGATCAAGCCGCAAAGGGTCACGAACTGCTCCTGCTTGTTGGCGGCGATGTTGAGCAGGCCCTCGCCGGTGCGGAACGCGCCGGAGGGCGCGGCCGTCATGTTCTCGTTGCCCATGGCTTGAGGCTCAACGCCCGCCGTCAGATAGTTCGACACCGGCCATCCCAAGGCCGATAGCGTGCATTCGAGCATCGACACGTCGAGGAAGGCGCCTTCGCCGCTGGTCTTCTGCCGCACCAGCGCCGCAGCGATAGCGAAGGCCCCCACCAGCCCGCCCAGCGTGTCGGCGACCGGATAGCCGACGCGCAGCGGCGCCGTTTCCGGCGTGCCGGTGATGCTCATGATCCCGGACAGCCCCTGGATGATCTGATCATAGGCCGGGTTGCCGCGCATCGGGCCGGTCTGGCCGAAACCCGATATCGCGCAATAGACGAGGCTTGGCCTAACCTCCTTCAGCTTCTCGTGGCCGAGGCCGAGCCGATCCATCACGCCCGGCCGGAAATTCTCGACCAGTGCGTCCGCCGTGGCGACCAGGTCGAGGAACCGCTCGCGGTCGGCCTCCTGCTTCAGGTCGAGCACCACCGATCGTTTGCCGGCGTTCTGCGCCAGGAAGGATGCACCCATGCCGGCTTTGTTGAGCTCCGGCGAGGCGCCAAGCTGGCGCGCGAGATCGCCGCTCGGCGGCGCCTCGACCTTGATGACGTCGGCGCCGAGCAGCGCCAGCTGGTAGGCGCAGTAAGGACCTGCCAGCACATTGGTGAGGTCGAGGACGCGTATGCCGGAAAGCAGGTCTGTCATGATGCTCCAGATCGGTCAGGCATCGCCCGGCACATGCTCTGGTCCGCGCGTGCGCCGGCGTTCGATCCAGGCCCAGATATGCGGGCCGACCAGACCGATGAAGGCGAGCGTTAATAGCGTCAGCGAGAGCGGGTGCCGGTAGAACACCGTCCAGTCGCCATTGGCGATCGTCATCGCCCGGCGGAACTGCGTCTCGGCGAGCGGCCCGAGGATCATGCCGATGATGACCGGCGCCGTCGGAAAATCGAAGCGGCGCATAAGGAAACCCGCCGCGCCCAGCAGATAGAGGATCATGAGATCGATCGGCGACTGCGAGATGCCGTAGGTGCCGACGGTGGCGAACACCAGAATGCCGGCATAGAGCTGCGGCGCCGGGATCTTGAGCAATCGTACCCAAAGGCCGATCAACGGCAGGTTGAGGATGACGAGGATGACGTTGGCGATGAACAGGCTGGCGATGAGGCCCCAGACGAGATTGGCCTGCGTCGTCAACAGCAGCGGTCCGGGATTGATGCCGTAGCTCTGGAAGGCCGACAGCATGATCGCCGCCGTTGCCGAGGTCGGCAGGCCAAGCGTCAGCATCGGCACCAGCACGCCGGCAGCCGACGCATTGTTGGCAGCCTCCGGCCCGGCGACGCCTTCGATGGCGCCGACCGTGCCGAACTCCTCCTTGTGCTTGGAAAGCTTCTTTTCGATGGCATAGGAGAGGAAGGTCGGGATCTCGGCCCCGCCGGCGGGCAGGGCGCCGATCGGGAAGCCGATTGCCGCGCCCCTGAGCCACGGCTTCCACGAGCGCGCCCATTCGGAAGCAGTCATGTAGAGCGAGCCCCTCAGCGGCACGATCTCGTCCTTCCCGGCATAGCGGCGCGAAGCCACGTAGAGCGTCTCGCCGACCGCAAAGAGGCCGACCGCGACGATGATGACGTCGACGCCGTCGAGCAACTCGCCCATGCCGAAGGTGAAGCGCGGCTGCCCGGTCTGCAGGTCGACGCCGATCATGCCGATGACGAAGCCGACGAACAGGCTGGTAAGCCCCCGCACAGAGGACGAGCCGAGCACCGCCGAAACGGTGATGAAGGCGAGCACCATCAGCGAGAAATATTCCGCCGGCCCGAAAGCCAGCGCCAACTTGACCACGATCGGCGCCAGGAAGGCGACGCCCAGCGTGCCGAGGGTCCCGGCGACGAACGAGCCGATCGCGGAAGTCGCAAGCGCCGCGCCGCCGCGGCCCGAACGCGCCATCCGGTTGCCCTCGAGCGCGGTGACGATGGTGGCGCTTTCGCCCGGTGTATTGAGCAGGATCGACGTCGTCGAGCCGCCATACATGGCGCCGTAATAGATGCCGGCAAACAGGATGAAGGAAGCTTCCGGCGCCACCTGGTAGGTGATCGGCAAAAGCAGCGCGATGGTCAGCGCCGGCCCGAGGCCGGGCAGCACGCCGATCGCGGTTCCGAGCGTCGTGCCGAGCAGGCACCACAAGAGATTGGTCGGCGTGAAGGCGACCGCAAATCCGTGCGCGAGATAACCGAGCGTGTCCATCGTCCTCAGCCCCTTCCCATGCCGACGAGGGCGCTGATCAACGCGTTGAGCTGGTTCTCGATCAGGCCGGCCCCGATGTTGACGCCGAGCGCTCTGGCGAATCCGAAATAGGCAGCCAGCGCCAAGATCAGGCCGAGCAGCGCATCGCGCAGCGGATGCCGGCTGCCGAAGCCGAAGCAGACCAGCACGAACATGATCACCGAAGCGGCTGTGAAGCCGAGCGGCTGGATCAGCACGAGATTGGCAACGAGCCCCGCGACCACGAAACCCATCGCCTTCCAATCGGTCGGCGTCTCCTTTTCCTCGTCCGGCTGCCAGCCGCCACGCAGGGCGGCAACGATGAGCAGCAGCGACAGGATCACCATGCCGGCCATGGTCATGTAGGGGAAGACCTTCGGGCCGACCTTGGAATAGAGCGGCGAAACCGGGATCGCCAGGGTCTGCCAGGCAACGGCCCCGGCGCAGGCAAGAAGCCCGACGCCGATCAGCAATTCGGGTATGGCAAGGCGCGGCGGTGACGCCTGCTGGTCGCTGGTGCTCATGATCTCCTCCCCGGAAGCCGGCCTCCCACTGCCGGCTTCGCCGCAGTTTCATTGAACCGTCGCATGTCCGCTGTCTCGAACAAGGCGATGCAGCCTCCTTCGAGATCAGGCAGGAGGCGATCAGGCGAGGCCGAGATCCTTGAGGATCGCGCCGATGCGTGTCGTGTCCTCGGCGACGAACTTGGCATAATCGTCGCCGGTCAGCAGAATCGGCGTCCAGTTGCGGTTCTTGCACTCGGTCGCCCAGGCCTCGCTCTTCGCCATGGTCTCGACCATCTTGATCATCGCCGCCTTGTCTTCGTCGGAAACGCCGGGGGGTGCAAAGACGCCGCGCCAGTTGAACAATTCGACGTCGATGCCGGCCTCTTTCAATGTCGGCGCGTCGATGCCTTCCTGGCGCTTGTCCGACGAGATCGCCAGCAGCCGGAGCGCGCCCGCCTTGACCTGCTCGGAGAATTCGCCATAGCCGGAAATGCCGGCCGCGACCTGGTTGCCGAGCAGCGCCGACAGCGCCTCGCCGCCGCCGGCGAACGGCACATAGGACAGGTTGGCGGCAGGCACGCCGGCCGTCTTGGCGATCAGGCCGAAAAGGATGTGGTCGGAACCGCCGGCCGAACCGCCGGCCACCGGAACCTTCGTCGGATCCGCCTTCAGCGCCGCGACGAAATCATTAGCCGTCTTGAACGGCGAGGCTGCCGGCACCACCAGCGCCTCGAACTCGCCGGTGAGGCGCGCGATCGGCGTCACTTCGGTGAGATTGTTGGCGGCCTTGTTGGCGATGATGGCGCCAACCATGACCATGCCGGCAACCATCAGCGCGTTGCCCTTGCCCTTCCACTGGTTGACGAATTGCGGCAGGCCGACCGTGCCGCCGGCGCCGCCGACATTGGTGATCTGCGAGCCGGAGATCAGCTTTTCGGAGCGCAGCACCTGATCGATCGTGCGCGCGGTCTGGTCCCAGCCGCCGCCGGGGGCCGCCGGCACGAAAATTTGGATTTGCGGGGCGTCCTGCGCAAAGGCGGGTCCGAAATGCAAAGCCGCGAAGCCGGCGGCGGTGGTCGACAAGAATCTGCGTCTGTTCAGCATGGGATTCCTCCAAATCACGACACCTCCTCCGGTGCCTGCCAAGACGTGGCCTGAATTAAGACCCGCATTCGAGTTCAAGCATTTGTTACCGCGTTCTGTCAACGGGAATGCCATTCTGCTGGACAGAACGCATAGGATCGGACTAAATCCGCATGTCCAGGGTCATTCCCGGATGGGCGACCACGATGAAATCGTCACCGCAATGACAGAGCTCCGTCCAAGCCAGGCTCCGGCCGACGGCGTTGCCGCGCTCGACCGGGCAATCGCCATCCTCGACGCGTTCACCATTGCCGACCGGTCGCTCGGCCTCGCCGAAATCGCGGCCCGAACCGGTCTCTACAAGAGCACGATCCTCAGATTGGCCACCTCGCTGATGCGCGGGCAATTGCTGGAGCGCCTGGAGGACGGACGCTATCGCATCGGACCGGCGACCTTCAGGCTTGGCGCGCTTTACCAGCGCTCGCTCGTGGCGATGGATATCCTTTTGCCGATCATGCGCGATCTCTCCGAGCGGAGTTGGGAAAGCGTCGCCTTCTATGTCCGCTCGGGCGACGTGCGCACCTGTCTCTACCGGGTCGAGTCGAAGCACCCGATCCGCTACACGATACGGGAAGGTGACGTGCTGCCCTTGCTGGTTGGTTCCGGCGGCCGGGTGCTGGCCGCGTTCTCGGGAGAGCAGGGCGAGCCTTACGAGACGATCCGGAAAACCTATAGCTACATTTCAATCGGTGACCGCGACCCGCAGACTGCCGGCATCTCCGCCCCTGTCTTCGGGCCGGGACGGACACTGCTCGGCGTGCTCACGCTCGCCGGTCCGAACACGCGGGTCGACGCGGCCTTCCTCACCCGTATGAAGCGGCCGCTCCTCGAAGCTGCCGCCCGCGCCACCCGCGCTTTTGGCGAAGATGCATCCATGCTGGATGCGGCAAGCCTCGACACGCCGCCGGAGCGCACAACGGATCCGGGTTTTGGCGAGCATCAAATTCGAGTTTCCGGCACGCAACAGGCCAATGTCGCCGAGCTTCGGGCAGGTGGACGCTCACGCGACGGTTAGCACTTGCCAATCGCGTCCCTTGGCACCAATCTCGGCTCAAAGGGCCGCCCATCGGGTGGATGGCGGCGCGATAGGGTTTTTGCCATGACCCGCGATCAGATGCTCGCCCACCTCCGATCCGCCGACGCCGTGGCGCGCGAGGCGGCGGCGCACGGTCATCATCCATTCGGTGCGGTGCTGGTCGGCCCCGACGACGCCATCCTCATGCGCCAAGGCAATATCGACACCGTCCATCACGCCGAAACCGAACTTGCGCGACGCGCGGCGGCTGCCTATTCGCCGGAGTTTCTCTGGACCTGCACCCTGGTCTCAACCGGCGAGCCCTGCGCGATGTGCACCGGAACGGTCTACTGGGCCAATATCGGCCGGCTGGTTTACGGCTTCGAGGAGACCAAGCTTCTCGCGCTCACCGGCGATCACGCGGCGAATCCGACTATGAGCCTTTCTTCGCGCGCCGTCCTCGACTCCGGGCAGAAAAAGATCAAGGTGTTTGGCCCCTTTCCCGAAGTCGCGGACGAGCTACTCGCACCACACCGCGAGTTCTGGAAGCGCTGACGCGGAAGCGGATGTTGGGGACGGGTCCGCAAGGATAGGGTGACCCAGTCCGCCCTAAGCTTCCGCCCTCTAGGCTCTGCTTGACTCACACATATCTCACTGGTTATACGTCAATCAATAGCCATTGAGTTATCGATCCAGATGACGAACGCACACGATATGCTGTTCCGGACGCTTGCCGATCCGACAAGGCGCGCCATCTTCGAGCGTCTGTGCCGGCAAGGCGAGCAGACGGTCGGCGCGCTGACGGCTGAGGCCGGTGTCTCGCAGCCGGCGGTGTCGAAACATCTCGGCCTGCTCAAGCAAGCCGGACTGGTGCGCGACCGCCACGAGGGTCGCCAGACCCATTACAGCGCACAGCTTGGCGCGCTGGCGCCGCTAATGGATTGGACTCGCGATATGGCCGGGTTCTGGGAGAGCCGGTTCGACGATCTCGAGGATCTGCTGCAGAGGATGGATCAATGAACGATATGCCGGCCGGAACGCGCTCCGTTGTCGTCGAGCGCGAGATTCCCTATCCGCCGGAAAAGATCTGGCGGGCACTGACCCAGCCGCATCTCATCGAGGAGTGGCTGATGAAGAACAACTTCAAGCCGGTCGTAGACCACCGTTTCGAACTGAGCGCGGACTGGGGCGGTGTCGAGTGCCAGGTCCAGACAGTCGAGCCAAACAAAACGCTTTCCTACACATGGGACACCAAGGATCTAGAGAGCGTCGTCACATGGACGCTCACCCCGACCGGCGCCGGCACTCGCCTGCGCATGGAGCAGACGGGCTTCCGGACTGACCAGGAGCCGTATTTCCGAGGTGCCACTGTTGGCTGGCCGAGGTTCTTTTCGGCCTTGGAGCAGGTGCTTTCGCGGATCGAGTGAGGGCGGCAATCTCATCCAGATGACGCAGCCTGGCGCGCTGGTAAGCCCAGCGTTCATTGGATCTTTCAGAGGAGGAAGCATTGGACTGGAGCAAGTGGATCAGGCAGTTGCATCGCTGGCTGTCGATCATCTTTACCGTGACCGTCATCGCCAACTTCGTCGCCATGGCATTGGGCGAGGCGCCGGCCTGGGTGGTCTATTCGCCGCTCCTGCCGCTTTTCCTGCTGTTGTTCAGCGGCCTCTACATGTTCGTGCTGCCCTATGCCGCAAGGTGGCGCGGTGGGCCGGCGCGCGAGCGCGCCGGACCGGCCTGATGGCAAAAGCGAAATCGGCAAAGGTTGCAGCCAGGCCGTCGGGGGAAAAACCCGTCCTGCTTTCGGGCGGCAACCCGCAGATCGCCAAGGGGTATGGTGACGCTCCCGTGCAGGCCTATATCGCGGCGATGCCGGGCTGGAAGAGCGAGGTAGGCCGCCGGCTCGACCAACTTATCATGCATGCCGTCCCCGACGTGCAGAAGGCCGTCAAATGGAACTCGCCGTTTTACGGCATGGACGGCGAAGGCTGGTTTCTCGGCATTCACTGTTTCACCAGATACGTCAAAGTGGCCTTCTTTCGCGGCATGTCGCTGAAGCCGGTGCCGCCCGGCGAATCCAAGAGCAAGGACACGCGCTATTTTCACATCCATGAGGACGACCAGCTCGACGAAGCGCAATTCGTCTCCTGGGTGAAACAGGCAAGTCAATTGCCTGGCGAACGAATGTAAGCGCATTATCGGTCACTCACGTCCGCCCGACGAGGCATCATGGCGATCCGTCTAGCGGGTGTTGAAGGAGGACACATATGGAGAAAATCGGCGTGCAGGAAAGCAAGTCTCCTTCCGAGCTGATCGATGGCCGTATCGCGGAATTGGGCGATTGGCGGGGCGAGATGCTCGGCCGGCTGCGCGCCCTGATTAAGGATGCCGATCCGGACGTCACCGAGGAATGGAAGTGGCGCGGCGTGCCGGTCTGGGAGGACGCCGGAATGATCTGCACCGGCGAGACCTACAAGGCCGTCGTCAAGCTGACCTTCGCCAAGGGCGCGGCGCTGCCGGATCCCTCACGTCTCTTCAACTCCAGCCTCGAAGGCAACACAAGGCGCGCCATCGATTTTCGCGAAGGCGAGGAGATCGACCAGGAAGCGTTCAAGGCTCTCGTGCGAGCAGCGGTGGCCCTGAACAGGTCCAAGGCCAAACGCTGATCCCAGAAGCGCGTCAGCACCGGAGGCGGACGAACCCGGCATTGCCCTCTAGGCTGTTGCCTCTCCGGCCCACCGCTCCAGCAGGATCGTCGGCTTGTCGTGATAGGTGGTCCGCAGGATTTCGCGATAGCCGTTCTTATCTGCGACCTTGAGCGAGGCGCCATTTTCGGGATCGATGATGCAGACGGTTCTGGCTCGCCCGAACGCCTCGTCACCCCAGGCGACGATGCGCCCGACGACTTCGCTTGCAAGCCCCTGGCCATGCGCACCCGAAGCTAAAGCCCAGCCGGCTTCCGGCACGCCTTCGATCGAGGGCTCGATCTCGCGCTTCAGATCATGGAAGCCGGCCTCGCCGAGGAAGCGGCCAGTCGCCTTGTCCTCGATCGCCCAGAACCCATAGCCAAGCAGCGACCACAGCCCGGCATGGCGCAGGAAACGCATCCAGCTTTCCTCGCGGGTGCGCGGCTTGCCGCCGATGAAGCGGGTGACCCCCGGGTCCGCCCACATCGCGACATAGGTCTCGAAATCGTCGAGCCGGTGCGGCCGCAGGACGGTCCGCGCCGTCTCGAGGATCGGCACCCCGGCTTCCCTTGCAACGCTCATCGCAGTCCTCTCCTTTGAGCGGCAGCGCTTAGCAAACCTGCACGTTCGAACAAGGGCCAGGATCGCCCGGGGCATCCTCCAGCGACGCAAGTAGATGAGCGCGGTCATTGACCGGCTGACATTTCGGCGTGTGGGATTCTCGACAGGCGATGCTAGTCTTGGGACGAAGCTGATTCAGCGATATCGCGGCGCCGTCTGAAAACGAGGAAAGATAATGGACACCACCGACCTTCTGCTGGCGATCGCCCATCATCTTCTGGTGTTCTCGCTGGCCGGCATCATTGGCGCCGAGTTCGTGCTGGTGCGCGGCGAGTTGGGGGCGACGACGCTCAAGCGCGTTGTCGGCATCGACCGCCACTACGGCATCATCGCCGCGCTGATCGTCATCATCGGCATCTGCCGGGTGTTCTTCGGCCTGAAAGGCTGGGAGTTCTACGTCTTCAACTGGGTGTTCTGGGCAAAGATGATGGCCTTCATCATCGTCGGCCTGCTGTCGATCATCCCGACCGTGCGCTTCATCTCCTGGAGCAGGCAGGCGAGCGGCAATCCATCCTTCTCGGTTCCGGCGGCGGAGCTCGCCTCGGTGAAGAACTATGTCCGCGCCGAGGGCTTCATCTTCCTGCTCATCCCGGTCTTTGCGGCGGCGATGGCGCGCGGCTACGGTTATTAGAATAGAACCGAGGAAGAGCAGGGATCGGGCAGCAACCGGCATCCGCCAACGTACCGTCGTCAGATGTCGACATCCCGCGATCCATCATCCGACCCAGATCTTTTCCATCCATCTTGCGGGTGATTTGTAGATAATCGCGGTTTGCCGTTTGAGTCCGATTGCAATCTGCTAGCCTGCACTAGTTGCTATTGCATCCACAGCCGTCGCCGAGAGGAATTTCGCGCGGTGGCTGGAGGTTCATACTCTGGGAGGAAGTCACAATGAGAAAATTTGTTGCCGCTCTGGCTGCCGCAGCGGCCGTCACGCTTTATCCGTTCGCCGCGGGCGCGCAGACCTATCCGGAACGCACCATCACCGTTGTGGTGCCGTTTGCGGCCGGCGGCCCGACCGACACGGTCACACGCCTCATCGCCGAAGCCATGTCGAAGGATCTCGGCCAGCAGGTCATCGTCGAAAATGTCGGCGGTGCCGGCGGCACGCTGGGCGCGGGGCGCGTCGCGAAGGCTGACCCGGACGGTTATACGCTGCTCCTCCACCACATCGGCATGGCGACCAGCGCGACGCTGTACAGAAAGCTCGCATACGACACGCTCAACGCCTTCGAATATGTCGGCCTCGTCACCGAGGTGCCAATGACCGTCGTCGGCCGCAAGGACCTTGAGCCGACCGATCTGAAGGGACTGGTCGAGTACGCCAAGGCCAACAAGGATACTGTCACCGTCGCCAATGCCGGGATCGGTGCGGCCTCGCATTTGTGCGGCATGCTGTTCATGAGCGCTATCGGTACGCCGCTGGTCACCGTGCCCTACAAGGGCACCGGCCCGGCCATGACCGATCTTCTTGGCGGCCAGGTCGACATGATGTGCGACCAGACGACCAACACCACCAAGCAGATCCAGGGCGGCACGATCAAGGCCTATGCCGTCACCTCGCCGGAACGCCTCGATGTGCTGCCGGACGTACCGACGACGACGGAAGGCGGCCTTCCCGAGGTGCAGGTCAGCATCTGGCACGGCCTCTACGCACCAAAGGGTACGCCGGCCGCGATCACCGGACGCCTGTCGAAATCGCTGCAGGTCGCGCTGATGGATCAGAACGTCGCCGCCCGCTTCGCCGAACTCGGCACCAAGCCGTCGCCCGAAGCCGACGCGACACCGGCGGCGCTGAAGGCCAAGCTTGAAAGCGAGATCGGGCGCTGGAAGCCGATCATCGAAGCCGCCGGCCAGTACGCCGACTGAGGTTTTGGACGGGGCGCGATCGGCGCCCCGTTTTTGCTTCGGCCCCGTTTTGCGTTGCAACGGCGCGCCCGGGGTGCGCACCTGAGAGGAACGTGATGAAGCCCTTCGCAATCGACACGACCAACGGCATATGCGCCGCGCTGTTCATCGCCTTCGGCGCATTTTTCGCGCTGCAGTCGCTCGGCCTCGAAATCGGCACCGCCTTCCGCATGGGACCGGGCTATTTCCCGCTGGTCCTGGCGATTGTGCTGCTCCTGCTCGGCGTTATCATCCTCGTCCAGGCAGTGCGCTTCGAGAGCGAGGCGATCGGCCACATTGCGTGGCGCGGCATGCTGCTCATCCTCCCCGCTCCGATCTTCTTCGGCCTGACGGTGCGCGGCCTCGGCTTCATCCCGTCGATCTTCCTGACGGCGCTGATCGCATCCTTTGCCAGCGCCCGCATGAAACCGCTGACCGCGCTCGTGTTATCGGCCGGCCTGACGCTGTTTGCCTCACTCGTCTTCAGCTACGCACTCGGCCTGCCGTTCCGACGCTTTGGCCCGTGGCTGCCATTGTGAGGAGACGACCATGGAGCTCCTCGCCAACTTGGTGCTCGGCTTTTCGACGGCGACATCGCTGACAAATCTCGGTTTCTGTCTGATCGGCGTCCTTCTCGGCACGCTGATCGGCGTCCTGCCCGGCATCGGCGCCACCGCAACCATCGCCATGCTCTTGCCGATTACGTTCCAGATAGGCGACCCGGTTTCCTCTCTCATCATGCTCGCCGGCATCTATTACGGCGCGCAATATGGCGGCTCCACCACCGCCATTCTCATCAATATGCCCGGCGAATCCTCGTCAGCCGTAACCGCAATCGACGGCTACCAGATGGCCAAGAACGGCCGCGCCGGGGCGGCACTCGCGATCGCGGCGATAGGCTCGTTCTTTGCCGGCACGGTGTCGACCTTCCTGGTCGCCATCTTTGCTCCGCCGCTGACGGCGATGGCGCTGGAATTCGGCGCGGCCGAGTACTTTTCGCTGATGGTCGTCGGCCTCGTCTCGTCCGTCGCGCTCGCCCACGGCTCGATAGTCAAGGCGCTAGCCATGGTTGTGCTCGGCCTGCTGCTCGGCATCGTCGGAACCGACATCTATACCGGCACGCCGCGCTTCACGCTCGGCATCACGCAATATGCCGACGGGCTGAATTTCGTCGCGGTAGCGGTCGGCGTCTTCGGCGTCGCCGAGATCCTGCGCAACCTCGAGAACGAGCATGAGCGCTCCGTGCTGATCCGAAGAGTCTCCGGCCTCATGCCCACCGGCGAGGATTTTCGGCGCATGGCCGCGCCCATCATGCGCGGAACGATCATTGGTTCGGCGCTCGGCATCCTGCCGGGAGGCGGCGCGATCCTTGCAGCCTTCGCCTCCTACACGGTCGAAAAGCGCGTATCGAAAAAACCGGGGGAATTCGGCAAGGGCGCCATCGAAGGCGTCGCCGGGCCGGAATCGGCCAACAATGCCGGCGCGCAGACCTCTTTCATCCCCATGCTGACGCTTGGCATTCCGGCCAATCCGGTAATGGCGCTGATGATCGGCGCGATGATCATCCAGGGCATCGTGCCCGGCCCCAATGTCGCGACCGAACAGCCGGAGCTGTTTTGGGGCATCATCGCCTCAATGTGGATCGGCAACCTGATGCTGATCATCCTCAACCTGCCGCTGATAGGGCTTTGGGTGAAGCTCCTTACGATCCCCTATTACGTGCTGTTTCCGATCATCATGGCGTTCTGCTCGATCGGCGTCTACAGCGTCAACACCAATGTTTACGACCTCTACGCCGTCGCCTTCTTTGGCTTGCTCGGCTACCTCCTGACCAAGCTGCGCTGCGAACCCGCGCCACTGCTGCTCGGCTTCGTGCTCGGCCCGTTGCTTGAGGAAAACTTGCGTCGCGCCATGATTCTGTCGCGCGGCGACCCGAGCACCTTCGTGACGAGACCGATCAGCGCCAGCCTGCTCTTCATCGCGCTCGCCGTGCTCGTCATCGTCTTCCTGCCCGCGGTCAAGAAGAAGCGTGAAGAGGTGTTTGTGGAGGAAAATTAAGTCATTGAATTTTCGTTGCGATTTTTGAATTCGGCGTTTTGACCGCAGGCGCCGTCGGCTGGCGCTATCCGCTACACTCTGACTAGCTGACACCAATCGCTCGGTCCTCAGTTTCGTCGAGCGGCGCGAGCTCGATCAGCGGCGCCGGCAGGTCGGTGGTCTTTTCCTTGGACTTGCAGATATCGGCGATGACACAGACCGGGCAGTCGGGCTTGCGCGCCTTGCAGACATAGCGGCCATGCAGGATCAGCCAGTGATGGGCGTGCCGCATGTATTCGGCGGGGATGACTTTGATCAGCCCCTGCTCAACCTGTTCCGGCGTTTTGCCGGGCGCCAATCCAATACGATTGCCGATGCGAAAGATATGCGTGTCCACCGCCATCGTGTGCTGGCCGAAGGCTACGTTGAGCACGACATTGGCGGTCTTGCGTCCCACGCCCGGAAGCTTGACCAGCTCGTCCCGATCTTCGGGCACGCTGCCGGCATGGTCATCGATCAGTGCCTTCGAGAGCGCGATCACGTTCTTGGCCTTGTTGCGCCACAGGCCGATGGTGCGGATGTAGTCGCCGACCTTGGCCTCACCGAGCGCCAGCATCTTCTGCGGCGTATCGGCGACCGAAAACAGCGGCTTCGTCGCCTTGTTGACGCCGGCATCGGTCGCCTGCGCCGACAGCACCACCGCGATCAGCAGCGTGAAGGGATTGACATAGTCGAGCTCGCCCTTCGGCTCGGGCCGCTGCACGGAAAAACGCCGGAAGATCTCATGCACCTCGGCGGGCGTGTAGAGCGAGCGCAGCCCGCCCTTCCGGGACGGCGTCTTTGCTTTCGCACTGCCGCCTGAGGCGAAGGCTGACGGCTTTTTGACGGGGAAGGAGTTTTTGGACTTGGGCGGCGCCATTCCCTTCCTATAATATTTCCCTATGAGCGACACAAACGCCTCGTTCGAAGCCGACAAGCCATTCTTCCAGGCCCTGCTGACGCCGCATCGCTCCCTCGGTCGGACCGGCTTTCTCATATTGATGGGCGCGCTGATGTTCGGCTGGGCGATCACCGGCGCGATCTTCCTGGCACATGGCGCATGGCCGGTCTTCGGCTTCTTGGGGCTGGACGTGGTCGCCGTCTACATCGCCTTTCGCGTCAATTACCGGGCGGCCCGCGCCCGTGAGGAAATCTCGGTCTCGCGCACCAGCCTCGACATCCGCAAAACGGCGCCGTCGGGCCGCTTCGAGGATCATCGCTTCAACCCGTTCTGGGCCCGCTTTTCGATCGCCCGCCATGCCGAGATCGGCATCACCAACATGGCCGTCGAGGCGCAAGGCGAAAGCGTTTCGATCGGGTCTTTCCTGGATCCCGGTTCCCGCGAAAGCTTTGCTGCTGCCTTTTCGCGCGCACTGGCGACCGCCAGGGCGCGTTGAACTGGCACGGCGCTCCGGCGCCTCGCCGTAGAGCGTCATCAGCAAGGTCTGCCTTACCCCGGTCAAATCTATCTTTTCGCCGGCTGTCATCGCCCTTCGGCTCGAAGCCTGCTCGATCTGGGTAGGGGCCGGAGGAAGGCAAGTTTCGGGTGGTGGCAATGCGCGGGAAGACCGATATTCGCGGCCGAGCAGACAGCCATGGGAGATATTGCCATGAACGCCCAGATGACCATGAATACCCGGATGGAACCGTCAGCGATCCTGCAGAACGACATCACGCCCGTGGGCAGCGACTACGAAATCGTGCGCCGCGCCATCGAGAAGATCAGCCTCGACTATCGCGACCAGCCCTCGCTGGAGGTTCTGGCCGAGGCGGTCGGCGAGACGCCGACGGGCCTGCAGAAACTGTTCACGCGCTGGGCCGGCCTGTCGCCCAAGGCCTTTCTGCAGGCGGTGACGCTCGACCATGCGCGCAGGCTGCTTGATTCCGGCATGCCGCTGCTCGAAACCTCGTTCGAGCTCGGCATGTCGGGCCCCGGCCGGCTGCACGACCTCTTCGTCACGCACGAAGCGATGTCACCCGGCGACTACAAGACCCGTGGCGCCGGCCTGACCATCCGCTACGGCTATCATATCTCGCCCTTCGGCATTGCGTTGATCATGGTCACCGATCGCGGGCTGGCCGGCCTGGCCTTCTGCGACGCCGGCGGCGAGCGGGCTGCCTTCGCCGATATGTCCGGCCGCTGGCCGAACGCAGCTTACGTCGAGGACATGTCGGCCACCCAGCCCTATGCCGCGCGCGTCTTCGATCCGACAAGATGGCGCGCCGACCAGCCGCTGCGTGTGGTGATGATCGGCACCGATTTCCAGCTGCGCGTCTGGGAGGCGCTGCTGCGCATTCCGATGGGCAGGGCCTGCACCTATTCCTCGATCGCGGCAAGCATCGGCGCGCCGAGCGCCAGCCGGGCGGTCGGTGCGGCGGTGGGCGCCAATCCGATGTCCTTCGTGGTTCCTTGCCATCGTGCGCTCGGCAAGTCCGGCGCCCTCACCGGCTACCACTGGGGACTGACGCGCAAGCGCGCCATCCTCGGCTGGGAGGCGGGACAAATGGCGTCCTGAAACTTCGTTTTTTCCGCGCGCCATTGCGAAAAACCGTGGATCTGAATATAGGTAAGTATAACGAAACAATACATCCGAAATATAGGGAAATGCAACCGGAGACAACCTCAGGTTTCGCCGGTTGTATTTTGAATTGTTTGCAGTCGTTATCTTGTTTAACGCTAAATTAACCGCGATAAACTGATGATACCTCTGTATTGAGCCGCATTTGCTAAGGGCACAGATATGCGGAAAGTTCTTCGGGCATCGCAGGTTCTGACGCTTGCAGACGGGCCTCACCTTGCCCGGTGTCACCCTGCCCCAGGGCCAGGACGAGGTTCATGCTTCCGACGGCACGACCTGCCGCTCGGCCGTTTCCGGCAGCGGCGCCTATCTGGACGTCGGCGTCATCCGCGGCAACAGCAACAGCCAGTCGAACAGCGACCTCGCCACTTACGGCCGCGTGGTGGTCCCGATCGGGCGGACGCCGAAGCGCGTCGATTGCGGCTGCCTCTACGAACTCGAGGTCGAGCGCCTGCAGCTTGAATTGAAGCTGCTCAAGATGGGTCTCGGCGCCGACGGCCAGACGGGAAGCGTGGCTGCTCCCAATCCCGCGACCACCTCCGCTGCCGCATCGACTGGATGGGCTAACGAAGGCTGGAGCATCAGCACGATCCTCAACCTGCTCGACTGCTATTCCGTCTCGGCACCGGCGCCGATTGCCTTCACGTCCGCGCCGAGCGGCGGCGACACCGACGTCACCTTCGCCACCGTCTTCCGCCTCGATGGCTCAGGCTCGGACATCCCGGGCAGTTCGCCGCAGCGGGTGACCAACGGCACTCACACCATCCAGGTCGATCTCACGGCCACGAAATCGCCGGGCATCTTCCCGGCCGGCAACTACCAGGGCACGGTGACGGTGCGCTGCGAATGATGCCTGTGGGCCGGTGCGGCGCACAACCGGCTTGATCTGGCAATAGACGGTCTTTGCGGCTAGCCTCCCGCGCAAGCAACTGCGTAAATGCAAGGACTTGCGGCATCGGCCTTCGATCGAAGGCTCGCCCGCTCGTGCAGGAGGCCTTTCTTGATCATCATCGTCGGCTCGATCAACCTCGACCTGATCGCCAATGTCGACCGTTTGCCTGAACCCGGCGAGACGGTCCGCGGCTCCGGCTTTGCCACCGCTCCCGGCGGCAAAGGCGCCAACCAGGCGCTGGCCGCGGCCCGCGCAGGCGCTGAGGTGCGCATGGTCGGCGCCGTCGGCAAGGACAGCTTTGCCGCCGAAGCGCTGGCGCTGCTGAAGGCCGGCGGTGTCGATCTTTCCGGCGTCGGCGAGAGCTTCGCCTCCACCGGCACAGCGCTCATCCTGGTCGGTGCCGACGGCGAGAATGTGATCGCCGTCGTGCCGGGCGCTAACGATTCTGTACTGCCCGGCGACATCGCCAAGGCGTATCTGAAGAAGGGCGATGTCGTGCTTTTGCAGCACGAGATCCCGCTGCCCACGGTCGAAGCGGCGCTTGATGCAACCCGCGCGGCGGGTGCCGTCAGCGTGCTCAACACCGCGCCTTTCCGCCCCGAGGCGGCCGGCTTTCTCGGCAAGGCCGACTACGCCGTCGCCAACGAGACCGAGTTCGACCTCTATGGCGAGGCGCTGGTGCTCACCGGCCGCGACCGGGAGGCGCGGATGCGCGACTATGCCGAAAAGACAGGCCGCGCCATCGTCGTGACGCTCGGCGGCGACGGCGTGCTGGCTGCCACTCCCGACCATTTCATCACCGTCCCGGCACTGAAGATAACTCCGGTCGACACGGTCGGCGCGGGCGACACCTTTTGCGGCTATTTGGGCGCCGGCCTGTCGTCCGGCCTCTCGCTCGAACAGGCGCTCACGCGCGCCGCGGCGGCAGGCTCGCTCGCATGCTTGAAGCCGGGTGCGCAGCCGGCGATTCCGCTGGCGAAGGATGTCGACGCGGCCTTGGCCGCGCGGTGACGGCGATGCGCCCGTCGACGAAACACGCCGTGCCGCCGGCAAGCGACATCTGTCGCTTGTCCGCCGTAGAACTTACCGACACGATCAGGCAGCGCCGTCTGTCGGCGCGCGGGGTCGTCAGCGCCTTTCTCGACCGCATCGATGCTGTGAACCCGCTGGTCAACGCCATCGTGTCGCTGCGCGAGCGCGCCGATATCCTGGCGGAAGCCGACGGGGCGGACGCCCATGTGGCACGGGGCGCCGCGGCCGGATCGCTGTTCGGCCTGCCGATCGCCATCAAGGACCTGGCCCTGACCAAGGGCTTAAGAACAACCTTCGGCTCGCCGATCTTCGCCGATTTCGTCCCGCAAGAGGACGATTTCTTCGTCGAGCGCCTGCGCAAGGCCGGCGCCATCATCATCGGCAAGACCAATGTTCCGGAATTCGGGCTGGGCTCCAACACCTACAATCCGGTCTTCGGTCCGACGCTCAATGCCTTCGATCCGACGCTCACCGCCGGCGGCTCGAGCGGCGGCGCTGCGGTGGCGCTGGCGCTCGACATGGTGCCGGTCGCCGACGGCAGCGATTTCGGCGGCTCGCTGCGCAATCCGGCGGCCTACAACAACGTCTATGGCTTCCGCCCCTCGCAAGGGCTGGTGCCGGCCGGCCCCGACATCGATGTCTTCCACGCCCAGATGGGCGTCGAAGGGCCGATGGGCCGGAATGTGCGCGACATCGCGCTGCTGCTCGATGAGCAGGCCGGCTATCATCCGCGGGCGCCATTGTCGCATGACAAGCAGGGCTCGTTTCTCGAAGGCCTGCGGGAGAAAGCCACCGGCGGCCGCATCGCCTGGCTCGGCGATTTCGGCGGCCATCTGCCGATGGAGCCAGGCATTCTCGACCTGTGCGAGACTGCCCTCGCCCGCTTCGCGGACGCCGCGTTCCACAGCGAAACGCTGGTGCCGGATGCCGACTTCGAAGCGCTCTGGCAGGCCTTTGTGACGTTGCGCCAGGCGAGCAGCGGCTGCGGACTGAAGGCGCATTATGACGATCCGGAAAAGCGCAGGCTGCTGAAGCCGGAGGCCGTTTGGGAAGTTGAGCAGGCGATGCGCCTTACCGCGCCCCAGATCCATGCCGCCTCGGTCCGGCGCACCTCATGGCACCGCACGCTGCTGTCGCTGTTCGAGCGCTTCGACCTTATCGTGCTGCCGACCGCCCAGGTCTTCCCCTTCGAGGTCTCGACGCATTGGCCGCGCGAGATCGCCGGGCGGCCGATGGACAGCTATCACCGCTGGATGCAGGTCTCCGCCTTTGCCACGCTCGGCGGTTGTCCGGCGCTCAATGTGCCGGTCGGCTTCGACGGCAAGGGCCGGCCGATGGGAATGCAGCTGATCGGCCAGCCGCGCGGCGACCTGGCGGTCCTCCAGGCCGGCGCCGCCTATGAGGCGACGCTGCCCTGGCCGGCGGGGGCTGCCTGACGGGCTCAACCGGCTGGCGCGCTTGCGCCCGCGTCAACTCCGTGCATTGATCGCGCTCCGCGCCTGTCGTCGCGATCCTGTTCGGGGGAAAACATGTCGCTGGAACTCTACGCCGCCTATGTCGTCGCCTGCATCGTCATCGTCCTGGTACCCGGGCCGACGGTCACGCTGATCATCGCCAACAGCATCCGCCATGGCTCGCGCGCCGGGCTTGCCAATGTCGCCGGCACCCAGGCCGGGCTCGCCATCATGATCGCCATCGTCGGCATCGGCCTCAACACGCTGATCGCCGGCATGGGTCACTGGTTCGAATGGGTGCGGCTGATCGGTGCGGCTTACCTCATCTGGATGGGTGTGCAGATGCTCCGCGCCAAGGGAGCCCTGAACCCCGATGGATCGGCCAAGAAACCGCGCGGCGGCTTCTTCCTGCAGGGTTTCCTGGTGGCGATTTCCAATCCGAAGACGCTTGTCTTCTTCGGCGCCTTCTTCCCGCAGTTCATCGCGCCACAGGGCAATTACACGCTGCAGATCGTGGTCATGGGCCTGACCGCGATGGTCTTCGCCGCCATGTCGGATTCGACCTACGCGCTTGCCGCCGGCCGCGCCGGGCGCATGCTCTCGGCCAGCCGCGTTAAGCTGATGTCGCGGATCAGCGGCAGCTTCCTGGTCGGCGGCGGGCTCTGGCTGGCGTTCTCCAAGGCGAAATGAGAGCGAATACTCTGGTCGCAATTATTTTTGACGCGTATTGAATTATTGTGCTTGGCAGCACACTTCAGGATGAACAAGTCAAACGTTTCCTTCCGGAATCGCTTGCTTATTTGGCAATATGAGTACAGCGACGCCGTGATCGGCGTCGCTTTCTCTGCGCATTTGCGGCTATGAAATCCATCGCCATCGTTGAGCTTCAGGCCAATCCGGTCATCGCCACTCAACGCGTGATGGGCGTGGTCGAATACGTCAGGGTGAAGCCCATCAATCCGTACGGCACGATCGGCCACAATCTATACTACACCTACGATCTGCGCCTTGATGCCGACAACACACGGATATCTGTCGACGACGATGTGAGGCGACCCCATCTTCTCGGCTCCGTCCTTCCCATCGAGCGACAGCACCACAAGCACGGCGCCGACATCTATCGGTTGCTCAACGGATGACGACGTGTGCTTGGTTGGCCGCTTTGACGGTCAGTTGAGCCGCCCCAGCCGCTCCACCAGCAGCGCGAAGAACGCATCGTGGTCGATCTCGCGCATCACCACGGCGTTCTTCTCGCGCTTGGTGACGCCCCACCAGTCGATGACCGTCATGCCCATGGTCAGCTCGGAGCTGGTCTCCACGCTGACATTGCAGCGGCGACCCTTGAACAGCTCCGGCTTGATGAGATAGGCGATCACGCACGGATCGTGCAGCGGCCCGCCGTCGGTGCCGTATTTCTCCTCGTCGAAGCGCTCGAAGAACTCCAGCATCTCGGCGGTTGCGGTGCCGACCTTGGTGCCGAGCTGGCGGAAGGCCTGGATGCGCTTGGCCGAGGTAAGTGCCTTGTGGGTGACGTCGAGCGGCATCATCACGATCGGAACGCCCGACTTGAACACCAAATCCGCCGCCTGCGGGTCGACGTAGATGTTGAATTCGGCGGCAGGCGTGACGTTGCCGCCCTCGAAAAAGCCGCCGCCCATCAGCACGATCTCCTTGATACGCGGCGCGATCCGCGGCTCGCGGATCAGCGCCAGCGCGATGTTGGTGAGCGGCCCGAGTGGGCACAACGTGATCGTGCCCGCTTCCTCGCGCATCAGCGTCTCGACAATGAAATCGACCGCGTATTGCTCCTGCAGCGGCATGGTCGGCTCGGACAGCTGGGGTCCATTGAGGCCGGTCTTGCCATGCACGTCCTCGGCGGTGACCAGCTCGCGCGCCAGCGGGCGGATGGCGCCGGCATAGACCTTGACGTCGGGCCGGCCGCCGAGCTCGCAGATCTTGCGCGCATTCTTCTCCGTGAGCTTCAGCGGCACGTTGCCGGCAACGGCGGTAATGCCGACGACCTCCAGCTCGGCGCTGCCGAGCGCCAGCAATATGGCGACGGCATCGTCCTGGCCGGGATCCGTGTCGATGATGATCTTTCGTGACTGGGGCATTTCAATTCCTTTGGGGAGTCTTTTTGGGCGGGGTTTTGACGGCTTGAACTTGATCGCGCGGCGGACCATATCAAGACCATCGGGAAAAATGCCATCCGGGTTTTTCCGGTTTGTGTCGCTCTTAAGAGGACAGTGTAACAATGAGTCGAATGACGCCCTTCTCCAGCCCGCTTCTTCTGGGCTTCGACGCCATGGAAAAGACGCTCGAACGTCTGGCGAAGTCGGGCGACAGCTACCCTCCGTATAACATCGAGCGTCTGGGCGCCTCGGACGGCAAGGCGGAAAGGCTGCGCATCACACTTGCCGTGGCGGGTTTCGCAGAGAACGACCTCGATGTCACCACCGAGGAAAACCAGTTAATCGTGCGCGGCCGTCAGACCGACGACACCGAGCGCGAGTTCCTCCACCGCGGCATCGCCGCTCGCCAGTTCCAGCGCTGCTTCGTGCTGGCCGACGGCATGCGGGTGGTCGGCGCGGAATTGAAGAACGGCCTGTTGTCGATCGATCTCGACCGTCCGGAGGCCGAGCGGCTGGTACGGAAAATAAACATATCGGTGAAAGACTGATCTTTGCCGATGGCTCTAATGCGGGACGGCCAGAAGTGGCGTCCTTGCGCCAAGGAGGCTTGTAATGACCAGAATTGACGAAACCCTGACCATGACCAGCGGCGAATTCGCCCATCTCGGCGAAGGTTCGGTCGCATATCTGAGGAAAATATCGAGCGACGATTTGCGCGGCCGCTTCCCCGGCCTCGGCGAAATCGCGCCCGGGCTGGAACTGTGGGCGCTGTTTGCCGCCAACGGTCAGCCGATCCTGCTTTCCGATGCCCGTGACCGGGCCCTGGCGGGTGCGCTGGAGAATGATCTGACCACGGTCGCCATCCACTGACCCCAACCACTATTTGAATTTGGGGTCGTTGCCTGAATTGGAAAGGGCCGCTCCCGGCGGCCCCTCAAGGTTATATCCCAAAAACCGGGTTTATCCAAAGACCAGCTTCACCCAAACTTCAGGCCGCGTGCGAGGCTTGAGTGTCCGACAGCAGCGCGTGGATCGCCACTGCGTCGCGCGTCCCCCTGATCTTGGCCACCGTATCGCCATCGCGCAGCACGCGCGCGATACGCGACAGCGCCTTAAGATGGTCGGCGCCGGCGCCTTCGGGCGCAAGCAGCAGAAACACCAGGTCGACCGGCTGGTCGTCGAGCGCCTCGAAATCGACCGGCGCCTCCAGCCGGGCAAACACGCCTGCGATCCGCTTGACCCCTGCGAGCTTGCCATGCGGAATGGCGATGCCGTTGCCGACGCCGGTGGAGCCCAGCCGCTCACGCTGCAGGATGGTGTCGAACACTTCCCGCTCCGGAATGCCTGAAATCGCCGCCGCCCTCTCCGACAGCAATTGCAGAAGCTGTTTTTTGGAATTCGCCTTCAACGCCGGCATGATAGCCGGGACGCTGATGAGATCGCTAAGATCCATGCCTGAAAAATCCCTTGCTCGCCTACCGCGCCGGTCGTCCCCCTCGCGCGGCCGGCTTTCTTATCCCTGCGCGACTTTGGTGGTCGACGGATCGATCCAGCCGATGTTTCCATCCGGCCGGCGGTAGACAATATTGACGTGGTCGTTTCCGGCGTTGCGGAAGACGAAAACCGGGCTGTCCTTGGTATCGAGTTCGATGACGGCAGACGCCACCGACATGGTGCGAAGCGTCACGGTCGATTCGGCGACGATGGCCGGAGCGAAGTTCTCCGGGATTTCCTCTTCGTCGTCGGCGAGCGGCTCCATCACGGCGTAGGCGATGTCGGTGGATTCGCCGTTGCCGTTGCTGGAATTGTGCGACTTCAGCCGGCGCTTGTAGCGCCTGAGCCGCGTTTCGAGGCGATCGGCGGCCGCCTCGAAGGCAAGCGTGGGATCCTGGGCGTCCCCGGTCGCCTGCAGCGAGGCGCCGGAATCGAGGCGGATCATGCAATCGGCCGAGAAGCGCGACCCTGCTTTGATGACCGTTACATGTCCTGAAAAACCCCGATCGAAATATTTTTCAATCGCTTCGTTGACACGATCGTTGATGCGCGTACGGAACGCATCGCCGATGTCCATGTGTTTTCCCGAAATGCGCAGATTCATCTGAAAACTGACCTTCCCTGCTCAGGCTTCAAACTGTCCCAAGTTTATACCCGTGGTGCGCGCGCACAAGCTTTGCGGCGGCACGCGCGCCGATTTTAGACCCGAACTTTCCGGTTGATCACAAGTCGCCTTCTGGCCGTCCGAGGCCTTCGCTTTGACGGAGCCATTCGCGAGGCGGGCATCACGGCCCGGCTCATGCGGGCGGGCTTCTAGACACTTCATTGCAGCTTGTCAATGAAACACGAAAACTGTGAAAAATCGCCATTCCTCAGCTCGGACCAAACTAGGTCAGGCCCGATAAATATCAACTGCCCTATCGCCCGGCGTTGGCCAGCGCCCGCTTCTCCCGGCGCCGCTGCACCGATGAAGGAATGTTCATGCCTTCCCGGTATTTGGCGACCGTGCGGCGGGCGATGTCGACGCCGCTTTCCCGCAGCATGTCGACGATAGCGTCGTCGGAAAGCACATCGGCGGGCTTTTCCTCGTCGATCAGCTGCTTGATGCGGTCACGCACGGCTTCCGACGAATGCGCTTCGCCGCCTTCCGCCGAGGCGATCGAAGCGGTGAAGAAATAGCGCAGCTCGAACACGCCGCGAGGCGTCAGCATGTATTTGTTGGCAGTGACGCGGCTCACCGTCGATTCATGCATGCCGATCGCGTCGGCCACCGTGCGCAGGTTGAGCGGCTTGAGATGCCGCACGCCATGGACGAGGAACGCGTCCTGCTGGCGCACGATTTCCGAAGCCACTTTCAGGATCGTCTTCGCCCGCTGGTCGAGGCTGCGCGTCAGCCAGTTGGCGTTCTGCAGGCATTCGGCCAGAAACTCCTTTTCCGCCTGGTCCTTGGCATGGCCGGAAACCCGGGCGAAATAGACATGATCGACCAAAACTCGCGGCAGCGTGTCGGCGTTGAGCTCCACCGCCCAGCTGCCGTCGGCAGCGGCCCGCACCTCGACGTCGGCAACGATGGCGTCGCTCGCGCCGCCCGAAAACGCGGTGCCGGGACGCGGATCGAGAGCCCGTATCTCGGCCAGCATGTCGAGAAGGTCTTCCTCGTCGACGCCGCAGATGCGTTTCAGCGTCTGGAAATCCCGCCGCGCCAGGAGTTCGAGATTAGCCACCAGGGCCTTCATCGCCGGATCGAGCCGGTCGCGTGCGGCAAGCTGCAGCGACAGGCATTCGGCGAGGTCGCGGGCAAACAGTCCGGCCGGCTCGAAGGTCTGGCAGACCGCGAGCGCTCGCGCGACCGCTCCCATGTCCGCCCCCAGCCGCGCGGCAATCTCTTCCAGATCGGCGCGCAGATAGCCCGCTTCGTCGAGGCTGTCGGCAAGCTCGCCGGCAATCAGGCGCTCGGCGGGTTTGGAGAAGGCAAGCGCGATCTGTTCGCCGACATGCTCGCGCAGCGTCACGATGGTCGCGGCCATCTCGCCGACGTCGAAGCCTTCCGACGAAGCGCCGCCGGCGCTGCCCGCGGATGCCGACTTCCATTGGGCGGTGAGATCCGGTCCGAGCTTTTCGCTCGTGCCGGGATCGTCGGGAAACAGGTTCTCCAGCGAAGAGTCGAGCTTTTCCGAGATCGCCTCGGCGCTCCATTCCGTCTCGCTTTCGAACCAGTCGTCCCCGGCGGCGGGTTCTGGAGCGGTCTCGCTCTTCTGCGGCTGGTCGCCGCCCGCATCGTCCTGCGGCTCGGCCCGCTCCAAGAGCGGATTGCGCTCGATTTCCTCGTCGATGAAGCGCTCGAGCTCGACATGGGTGAGCTGCAGCAGCCGGATCGACTGCATCAGCTGGGGCGTCATCACCAGCGACTGGGACTGTCTGAGCTGCAGTTTGGCCGCCAGCGCCATGGTTGGATTCAAACGCCTCGTCTACGCATCGAGCTGCCGTTTTTCGGTCGGGAATAGAAACTGGCCCGGCTTTTGCTTGTCAAGGCAAACGCTAGCAGAGACGGCTTACCGGAGCCTTTATTCGCGGGCAGAGCAGGCGTAAAGCCGGAAAATTCAGCGAGAAATTGCCGCGGAACCGGAATTTCGCGTTTAGAGCGTAAAACCCTCGCCGAGATAGAGCCGCCGCACATCGGCGTTGGCGACGATCTCGTCGGCGCGGCCATGCGTCAGCACCTGGCCGGCATGGATGATATAGGCGCGGTCGATCAGGCCGAGCGTCTCGCGCACATTGTGGTCGGTGATCAGCACGCCGATGCCGCGCGCGGTCAGATGGCGGACGAGCTGCTGGATGTCGGCGACCGCGATCGGATCGATACCGGCGAAGGGCTCGTCGAGCAGCATATAGGCCGGCCGTGTGGCCAGCGCCCGCGCGATCTCGAGGCGGCGTCTTTCGCCGCCGGACAGCGACATCGACGGCGCCTTGCGCAGATGGCTGATGTGGAATTCCTCGAGCAGCTCGTCGAGCGTGCGCTCGCGTTCCTTGCGGCTCTTTTCCACCACTTCCAGAACGGCGCGAATGTTCTGCTCGACGTTGAGGCCCCGGAAGATCGACGCTTCCTGCGGCAGATAGCCGATGCCGAGGCGGGCGCGCCGGTACATCGGCATCGAGGTGACGTCGAAGCCGTCGATCTCGATCGTGCCTTCGTCCACCGGCACGAGACCGGTGACCATGTAGAAACAGGTGGTCTTGCCGGCGCCGTTGGGCCCAAGCAGTCCGACGGCCTCGCCGGCCCGCACGCCGAGCGTCACGCCGCTCACCACCTTGCGGCCCTTATAGCTCTTGGTCAGGCCCTTGGCGATCAGGGTGCCCTTGAACTTTGCCTTGTCGGCGCCGATCGTCGCCGGCGCAGACGCTTTTGCGGCCGTCCGCCCCGGGAGGCGGGCCAGCAGCGACGATACGCCGACCATTAGTTGCTCGACGCTCCCTGCTGGGCCGTGCCCTTTTGGGGCGAGCCCTGCTTCTGCGGCGTAATCGACATAATGACCCGACCGCCGGTGCCGCAGCCGTCGACATTGGCAAGGCCGCTTTTCATCTGAACGGTGAGCTTGCAGCCCTTGAGCACGTTGTCGCCCTGCGAGAGCACGACTTCGCTGCCGGAAAGAACGAGCACCTGGGTCTTCATGTCGAACGTGCCCTTGTCGCCGGTGGCGATCTGGTCGTTCGATTTAATATAGACTTTGTTCTCGACCACGAGGTGGTCGATATTGGCTGCCCCGGTCATCGCCGATGCGCCCGCCGCCGCGCCCTTGGGAGCGTTTGGATCCTTGACGTAATAGACCGTCATCTTGCCGGCCTTGAGCAGCGTCGGCCCCTGATTGACGGTGACGTTGCCGCTGAAGATAGCCGCGCTGTCGGCCTGGCGGACCTCGAGCTTGTCGCTTTCGATCTGGATCGGCTGGTCGCCTGACAATTTCAGGCCGGACATCTGGCTGGTGCCGCCGGATTGGGCAAGCGCCGGCGCCGCCCCGAGCAACATGAAGAGAGAGGCCGCCGCTGCAAGCCTTGCCGAACTACTGCGACGCATTCTGCTCTCCGCCCTTTGCCTCTGCCGCCTTCAGACTTGCCGCGTCGATGTTGACGCGCACCCGGTTCTCGAAGACCACGACCTTGCCGTTTTCTTCCACCGACATCGAGTCGGCGGTGATGCGCGATCCGCCGCGGCTGACATCGACCGGATTGTCGGTCTTCATAGAGCCTTTGCCCATGTCTAGGAAGACCGATTTGAACTTGGCTTCCATGCCGTCGCTCGTCGTCACCAGGACATCGCTTGTGAGGTCCATCGTGTTGGCGTCGCGGTCGTAGATGCCATGCGCGGCGTTGACCGCCACCACATTGTCGCTCGCGACGGGCAGCTTGGCATTGATGCCTTCGAGGTCGATGATACCCTGCTTGCCGACATCCTGTGTCGCCCTGGTCGCCGTCAGCGAATAAGGCAGTTTCTGCTTGGTGAAGCCGTTGAGCTTGGGGTTGGCCATCACCAGCTTGCCGTCCGAAAACGCCGTGCCGTCGGCCTGCACCGAGATCGACACCGGCGCGGCGAGATAAGAATAGACCGGAAAGGCGATCGCAATTGCCGCCGCCAGCAGCGGCACGGCGAATTTCAACACGCGCACGCGGCGCGAATGCCGCTGCGCACGATCGAACGCATCGCCGCGCGTGCCGCTTTCGCCAGCGGCAGCCGATACCGTTTCGGCATCGCTCGTTTCGTCAGATCGCGCCAACATGACTATTTTCTAATGAGCCCTTGCCCCGCCAAACACCGCCTATAGGTGGTATGCCGGTCCCCGCAAGCAAGCACAAGCGGAGGAAAACTGCAAAAATGTGACGGCTACTACCGTACGACTAGGACGAATCCGGCTGCACTGCCAGCTCTTCATAGCAGATAGGAACGGGCTGCGTTAATTTTTCGTGAGGTCGTCGTGACCGCCGCGTTGCGCCAAGACCTGTCAGGGCCAGGGCGTCAGGAAACGGTAGCCCCGCGCGGATGGTTGCTTTAAAAGCGTCCTTTCCCACCGAATGTGAGGCTGACCATGGCAATGAGAGCCGACGACCTGATCGACCGCCGCCGCTTGCGCCGCAAGCTGACGTTCTGGCGCGTGACCGCGTTTGTGATTGTGGCGGCGGCTCTGATCGCGTTTTCGGCATGGATCTATGGTGACGATTTCACCGGTCAGGCGATCGACCACATCGCGAAGGTCAAGATTGAAGGCACCATCACCGAGGACGAGGAGCTGATCAAAAGACTGGAGACGATCCGCAAATCCGCAACGGTGAAGGGCGTCATCCTGTCGATCGATTCGCCCGGAGGCACCACGGTTGGCGGCGAGTCGATCTATGAGGAAGTGCGCAAGCTCGCCGCCGACAAGCCGGTGGTGGCCGAGGTCGGCACGCTGGCCGCGTCCGCCGGCTATATGATCGCAAGCGCGGCCGACCACATCGTCGCCCGCAAGACCTCGATCGTCGGATCGATCGGCGTGCTGATCCAGTATCCCGACGTGAGCGGCCTGATGGACAAGCTCGGCATCAAGCTCGAGGAAGTGAAGTCCTCGCCGCTCAAGGCTGCGCCCTCGCCGTTCAAGCCGACCAATGACGACGAGCGCACCATGGTGCGCAAGCTCATCCTCGACAGCTATGACTGGTTCGTCGGCATTGTCGCCGAACGGCGCAAGATGACCCGCGAGCAGGCGCAGGCGCTGGCCGACGGTTCGATCTTCACCGGCCGCCAGGCGCTCGCCAATCACTTGGTTGATGCCGTTGGCGGCGAACCCGAGGCGATCAACTGGCTGGCGACCAAAGGCGTCGACAGCAAGCTCAAGGTCGTCGAATGGAAGGATACGGAGGGGCACGGCCTCCTGTTTTCGAGAAGCATGACCAAAGCCGTCGCCAACGCGCTCGGCCTGCCGGATGCCGGCGGCGACATCATTCACGAGCTTGGCGCCGACCGCTTGTTCCTTGACGGTCTCGTTTCGGTCTGGCACCCTTGACAACCATTGGGACGAGCCAAATAAAGCAATAAAATCATCCTGATATTTGACCGCAGTGGTTTACGGGGAACGTTCATGATCAAGTCCGAGCTTGTGCAGATCATTGCCGCGCGCAACCCCCATCTTTTCCTCCGCGACGTTGAAAACATCGTCGGCGCGATCTTTGACGAGATCACCGACGCGCTCGCCGAAGGCAACAGGGTCGAGTTGCGCGGTTTCGGTGCCTTTTCGGTGAAAAACCGTCCTGCCCGCACCGGCCGCAACCCCCGCACCGGCGAATCCGTCGAGGTCGAGGAGAAGTGGGTGCCGTTCTTCAAGACCGGCAAGGAGTTGCGCGAAAGGCTGAACGGCGGCAAATAGGCGCCGCGCCGGCAGGTCGGAAACGACGTTTCGGCGTTTAAGCCACCTCCAGGAGATTTGATGTTCAATCGCGTCATGCTCGTCGTGGTCTTCGTGCCGCTGGCCGTCATCCTGATCGCGCTTGCCGTCGCCAATCGCGGCCTCGTCGCCTTCACGCTCGACCCGTTCCACCCTGGCAATCCGGCGCTGACGCTGAATTTGCCGCTCTTCATCTTGCTGTTCCTGGCTTTGGCCATCGGCATGATCGTCGGTAGCATGGCGACCTGGGTGAAGCAGGGCCGCTACCGCAAGCTCGCGCGCCAGCGCGGGCTGGAGTCCGAGAACTTGCGCCAGGCAGTGAGCCGCGCACCCGCTGCGCCGAAAGGACCGGCGCTGCCCAAGCCGACGAACTAAACAGCGCCTTACGGAGCTTTCCATGCTGACTATTTCGGCCGCCGAGGTCGACCGCGCGCTGACCTTTTCAGGTCTGGTCGAGACACTGCGCACCGCCTTCCGCGAAGGCGCCGTGCAGCCGGTGCGCCACCATCACGCGATCGAGCGGCCGGACGGCGCCGCCTCGACGCTTTTGTTGATGCCGGCCTGGACCGACTTCGACGCCGCCGGCACCTCGGCCGGCGGCCATATCGGCGTCAAGATCGTCACCGTCTCGCCGGACAATAACGCGATCGGCAAGCCGGCGGTGATGGGCCTCTATCTGCTGCTCGACGGCGTGACCGGCGAACCCCAGGCTCTGATCGACGGCCAGCGGCTGACGCAATGGCGGACCGCCTGCGCCTCGGCGCTCGCCGCATCCTATCTCGCCCGCGAGGACGCCTCGCGGCTCTTGGTGATCGGCGCCGGCGCGCTGTCACCCTTCCTCGCCAAGGCGCATTCGGCGGTGAGGCCCGTTAAGTCGATCCGCATCTGGAACCGCACGCCGGCCAATGCCGAAAAGGTCGCGGCAGCGCTGCATGCCGAAGGCTTTCCAGCAAGCGTGGCAGGCGACCTCGAAACCGAGCTTGGCGAGGCCGACATCGTCTCGTCGGCGACGATCACGACCGCGCCGCTGATCAAGGGCGCGCTGCTGAAGCCGGGCGCCCATGTCGACCTGGTCGGCGGCTTCACGCCGCAGATGCGCGAGAGCGACGACGATGCCATTTCCCGCGCCCGCGTCTATGTCGATACCCGCGCCGGCGCCACCAAGGAGGCCGGCGACATCGTGCAGCCATTGGCTTCCGGTGTCCTGAAGCCGGAAGCGGTCATCGCCGACCTGCACGAACTGGCGCGTGGCGAGAAACAGGGCCGGCAAAGCGATAGCGAGATCACGCTGTTCAAGTCCGTCGGCGCAGCGCTTGAAGATCTCGCCGCCGGCATCGCCGTCTACAAGGCGCTCAGCACAAGCAAGTAAGAGGATAGGGTAGTGAGAAGCTCACACCTACCCTCCTACTGCCCTGCTGCCTCGTTCGGCCAATAGACACGCAGCCGATGACCGTCGGGATCGAGCGCGACGAAGGTGCGCCCGAAGTCGAGATCGACCGGCGCCTGTGGGATTTTCAAACCCCGTTCCGCCCAGTCCGCATGCGTGGCGTCGACCGCGGCCGCATTCTCCATCGCAAGCACGAGCTCGCCGCCCCCGCCCGCGGCGGCGGCCGCCGGTTCAACCGTGTGGCGCGACCACAAGCCGAGCTTGAAGCCGTTGTCGAGGACGAACATGGCGAAGGTGGGCGAGGCCTCTACCGGCTGGCGCCCGAGCAGCGAGGCGTAGAACGCGCCGCTCTTCTCGGGGCTGTCGACATAGAGGATGACGAAAATGGGCGTGGTCATGTCGATCTCCAAGGTGTTTGAACCTTGGCCAAGCTAGATCATCCCACTGTCAGATTCTGGCAGCAGCGATCAGCCAGCAGGCTCCTGCGCCGTTTTCCGGGCCGATTCATCGTGCGTCGCTCGCCATTCCTTGAGCATCGCCTGGCGGCGGCGCGGATAGCGGATCTCGGTGGCTGCGAGATTGGCCATGCGGTCGGCGCGGAAATGCCGGAAATCCTGGCGCATCTCGCACCACGCCACCATCACCCGCACCTTGTCGAAGAAGCCGAGCGCGAACGGCCATACCATGCGCTCAGACGACGCGCCGCCGGCGTCGCGATAGAGGAAGCCTAGCTTGCGCTCGCTGCGGATCGCCTGCCTGACGATGCCGAGATCGATCGCCTCGCCGCTCGCTGAATTTGGCCCGACCAGCAGCGTCGTGGTGTCGAGATCCTCACGCAGATCGTCCGGCAACACCGCCGCGATCTTGGACAATGCATCCGCCGCCGCCGCGGCCAGCCGCTTGTCCGGCTGTTTCGCCACCCAGCGCGAGCCGAGCACGATCGCCTCGATCTCCTCGTCGGTGAACATCAGCGGCGGCAGCATGAAGCCGGGCTTCAGCACATAGCCCAGCCCCGCTTCGCCTTCGATCGGCGCGCCCTGCCCCTGCAGCGTCGCGATGTCGCGATAGAGCGTGCGGATCGACACGGCCATTTCCTCCGCAAGCGCGCGGCCGCTGACCGGCCGGCGGTGGCGGCGCAGAATCTGGATCAGGTCGAGCAGGCGTTCGGAACGGGACATGACCGGAGACTTGCCCGTTTCTTCGGGCGAGGTCCATCGCATCGCGACAGAACAGCGCCGGACCATGCGGTTGCGAAGGTCAAGGGCCTATGCCAAAAGCGGCGTGCCGTTCCGGAGATTGTTCTTGAAGTCCTTTCGCGACCGAAACCGCGACAACCGTCCGCGCCAGCCGGCGAATCCCTCCAGCCAGTCGCGGCTGCGGGAGGCGGCTTCGCCGGAGAGGCCGGAGCCGCATCGTCGTCAGGAAGCAGAACCAGCGCAGCGCCCCCTCGCCCGCCGCGAAGGCCCGTTGCCCGCCGAGCGCCTGCCGCTGATCCTCGAGGTCGCGCCGAATGCCGACTATGCTCTGCTGGACAGCGGCGCCGGCGAAAAACTGGAGCAGTATGGGCCCTACCGCATCGTGCGCCCCGAAGGCCAGGCTATCTGGCAGCGGGCGCTTCCCGCCAAGGAATGGCAGCGCGCCGACGCCATCTTCACCGGCGACACCGACGAGGAAGGCATCGGCCGCTGGCGTTTTCCAAAAACGCCGCTCGGCGAGACCTGGCCGATGAAGCATGACGGCATCGACTATCTCGGCCGCTTCACCTCATTCCGCCATGTCGGCGTCTTTCCCGAACAAGCCTCGCATTGGGACCACATGGCCGGCCTGATCGCCGCGGCAAAGCGACCGATCAAGGTGCTGAACCTCTTCGGTTACACAGGCCTTGCCTCGCTGGTGGCGGCGCGCGCCGGCGCAGAGGTCACTCATGTCGACGCCTCGAAAAAGGCGATCGGATGGGCGCGCGAGAACCAGGAGAGAGCCGGCCTCTCCGACAAGCCGATCCGCTGGATCGTCGAGGACGCGGTTAAGTTCGCCGAGCGTGAGGAGCGCCGTGGCAGCCACTACGACATCGTGCTCTTCGACCCGCCCGCCTATGGCCGCGGTCCCAAGGGCGAAGTCTGGCAATTGTTCGAGGATCTGCCGGGCCTCACCGATCTCTGCCGCTCGATCCTGACGCCGAAGCCGATCGCCGTGGTGCTGACCTCATATTCGATCCGCGCCTCCTTCTTCGCCATTCATGCCTTGATGCGGGACGCCTTCGCCGGCATGGGCGGCACGGTCGAATCCGGCGAGCTGATCATCCGCGAGAAATCCGCCGGCCGCGCGCTGTCGACCTCGTTGTTCTCGCGCTGGGTGGCTTGAATGGTCCCGCATGATGGCGCCCGGCCCGTCGGGCAGGTCAAGGAAGTCACCAGCCTCGCCAATCCGCTGGTCAAGGACATCAAGGCGCTGGCGCTGAAGAAGTTTCGCGACCAGCAAAACGCCTTCATGGCGGAAGGCCTGAAGCTGGTCATCGACGCACTCGACCTCGGCTGGTCGATCAGGACGCTCGTCTTCGCCAAGGCCGGGCGCGGCAACGCGGCGATAGAAAAGGTCGCGGCGCGCACTGTCGCCGCCGGCGGCACTGTGCTCGAAGTCTCGGAAAAGGTGCTGGCGGCAATCACCCGCCGGGAAAATCCGCAAATGGTCGTAGGCGTCTTCGTCCAGCAGACGTTGCCGCTGAAGGATATCCGCGCCACGGACGGCGACGTCTGGGTCGCGCTCGACCGCGTTCGCGATCCCGGCAATCTCGGCACCGTCATCCGTACCGTCGACGCCGTCGGCGCGAGGGGCGTCATCCTGGTCGGCGACACCACCGATCCGTTTTCGCTGGAAACCGTGCGCGCCAGCATGGGCTCGATCTTTGCCGTGCCGGTCGCGAAGGCGACGGAGCAGGCTTTTCTGGCCTGGCGGCGCGACTTTCCGGGCCTCGTCGCCGGAACGCATCTGAAGGGCGCGGTCGACTACCGGTCGGTCGACTTTTCGAGAGGCCCGGTGCTGCTGTTGATGGGCAATGAGCAGCAGGGCCTGCCCGACAGCCTTGCCGACAGTTGCGACCGGCTGCTCAGGATCCCGCAGGCCGGACGCGCCGATTCTCTCAATCTGGCGGTTGCCACCGGCGTCATGCTGTTCGAAATCCGGCGTGGCGCGTTGAAGCTCGACCCCACTGCCGACTCGCGATGAGGGCTGCGAAAACGTGAAATCCTGGTCCCCTTACGCCCTGCTGGTCGTGCTCGCTATCGCACTCGACCAGTGGATAAAACAGCTGGTGGAAAACGGCCTCGCCTTCCAGGAAAAGGTGGATCTTCTGCCTTTCCTGGCGCTGTTTCGCACCTACAACACCGGCATCGCCTTCTCGATGTTCTCGTCCTTCGGCGACACCGGCCTGGTGGCCATCGCCGCGCTTGTCGTCGCCTTCGTGCTGTATCTGGCGGTGCGCACGCCCGCCGGCCACGTCCTTGCCCGGATCGGCTTCGCCCTGATCGTCGGCGGCGCGCTCGGCAATCTGATCGACCGCGCGGTCTACGGCCACGTGATCGACTATATTCTTTTCCACACGCCGGTCTGGTCCTTCGCGGTGTTCAACTTTGCCGACGCCTTCATTTCGGTCGGCGCCGCGCTGGTCGTGTTCGACGAGCTGATCGGCTGGCGGCGGGAAACCAGGTCCCAGGATCCAGGCAATTGACCAAGCGCGGCCACCGCCGCAAATTTGTTTCAAACAAAACGAGGAGACCAAAGTGTCCGATACCTTCAAAGCCATCCTCGTTTCGCGCGACGCCGAGAAGAAGCAGTCGGTCGAGATCGTCGACCTCACCGAAGCTGACCTGATGGAAGGCGATGTCACCGTCGCCGTCGAGGCGACGACGGTGAATTACAAGGATGGGCTGGCCATCACCGGCAAGGCCCCGGTCGTGCGCCGCTGGCCGCTGGTGCCCGGCATCGATTTCGCCGGCACTGTCATCGAATCTTCGCACCCCGACTGGCGCAAGGGCGACAAGGTCATCCTCAATGGCTGGGGCGTCGGCGAGACGCATTACGGCGCCTTTGCCGCCCGCGCCCGCGTCAAGGGCGACTGGCTGGTGCCGCTGCCCGACGGGATGAGCCCGCATGATGCGATGGCAGTCGGCACCGCCGGCTATACGGCAATGCTCGCCGTCATGGCGCTGGAGCGGCATGGCATCGTGCCGGATCGCGGACCGGTGGTGGTGACGGGGGCCGCCGGCGGCGTCGGCTCGGTCGCCATCTCGATCCTTTCCACCCTCGGCTACCATGTGATCGCCTCGACCGGGCGCAATGCTGAAAGCCCCTATCTGATCGACCTCGGCGCGGCTGAGGTGATCTCACGGGACGACCTCAGCCAGCCGGCCAAGCCGCTGGCCAAGGAACGCTGGGCCGGCGGCGTCGACTCGGTCGGCACCCATACACTGGCCAACGTGCTGTCGATGACGTCCTATGGCGGCGCGATCGCCGCGTGCGGCCTGGCCGGCGGCATGGACCTTCCGACGAGCGTCGCCCCCTTCATCCTGCGCGGCGTATCGCTGCTCGGCATCGATTCCGTCATGGCGCCGAAAGCGGTCCGCCTCGAGGCGTGGCGCCGCATCGGCGCCGACCTCGACCTCCAGAAACTGTCGACCCTGTCGCGCTCGATCGGCTTCGACGGCATCATCGGCGCTGCGCGCGATATTGTGGAGGGCAGGATCAGAGGCCGCGTGGTCGTCGATCTGTAGGGCGATCCCAGGAATAGCGTTCGGCGATTTCCCGTCCGAACTGCCCAAAATCAGGCAAAAACTGCCGGTTATCGGCACGGACGACTAAAATTCGAACGATCCGCCGCAATCTTCCATAATCTCTGTCTGGCAAGGTTTTCCGCATGCTCGCGGACTCCGACTTCAGACAGGACAGCAAAGCCGCAGGCGACGACGGACTGGGTCCTGACGCGCCGAAGCGGCAGGTGCTTGTCGCGCCGCCGCTGGTCCCCGCATTGCAAGCGGACAGTCATGAAGGCCTGCCGTTCCTGACGATCGTCGCCATAGTCGTCCTGGCCGGGCTGGCGCATCTCACCGGAGCGCCGATCTTCATCACCATAGGCCTCCTGGCGACGGGTCTGGGCGGCCTGATGATGCATCTGCGCAACCAGCGCGCCGAGCGGCGCACCGCCGCACTTCTCGACGAGACGGCCGCCCGTAGCCGCGCCGAGATCGAGACCCTCGCCGATCGCATGTGGGAGATGCAGGAGAGCGAAGAGCGTTTTCGCGGTCTGATCGATGCGCTCGGCGACCTCGTTGTCCATCGCGACCGCGACGGCCACATCGTCTACGCCAACAAGGTGTTCGCCTCGCTCGTCGAGATCGATCAGCGCGACCTCGCAGGCAAGACGCTTTCCGAGCTCGGCATCGACGTCGGCGTCGTGCCCGAGGCCGCCTTTTCGGATCATGAATGCCTGAGCTCCACCGATGTCGCCATCCGCACGCCGAACGGGCCGCGCTGGTTCTCCTGGATCGAGCTCTCGGTGCGGGACAGGGACACCGGTGCTGTTTCGCACCGGGCGATCGCCCGTGACATCACCGCCCGCAAGCGCGCCGAATCGTCGCTGATCACCGCCCGCGAGCGGGCCGAATACGCCAGCCAGGCCAAGTCGCGCTTCCTTGCCACCGTCAGCCACGAGATCCGCACGCCGATGAATGGCATCATGGGCATGGCGAAGCTGCTTGCCGACACCGACCTGTCGCCCGAGCAGCGTACCTATGTCGGCGCCGTCTCGACTTCCGCAAGCTCGCTGCTGGCGCTGATCGAGGATCTGCTCGACTACTCCAAGATCGAGGCCGGCCGCTTCGATCCCGAGCCGCAGCCGACATCACTGCGTGAGATCGCCGACAACATCATCGAGCTGCTGGCCGCGAAGGCCTTCTTCAAGACCATCGGCCTCGGCTGTCACGTCGAACCCGACGTGCCGCAGATGATCACCGCCGACCCCGGTCGCGTGCGCCAGGTGCTGCTCAACCTCATCGGCAATGCCGTCAAGTTCACCGACACAGGCGGCGTGCTGCTTACCGTCGCGCGCGCCAGCACCGAGAGCACCGACCGCATCCGCTTCACCATCGCCGACACCGGTCCGGGGCTGCGCGAAGAGGATATGGAGCGCATCTTCGAGGAATTCGAGCAATCCGACGGTACTTCGACCAGGGTGCACGGCGGCGCCGGTCTCGGCCTCGCCATCTCCAAGCGCCTGGTGATCGCCATGGGCGGCACGATCTCGGTTTCGAGCCGGCTAGGCGAGGGATCCGAATTCGTCTTCGACATTCCGGCGACCGCGGCAACCCAACCGCCACAGTATCGCCGGGACATCCTCTCGGGCCGACGCGCGGTGATCGTGTCCAAGAATGCCGTCGAGGCCGATGCCATCGCTCGCACCATCCACGCGCATGGCGGTGCCGTCGAGATCGCGGCCACGCCGGACCAGGCCATTGCCTTCGCCGCCGGCTGCAACGTGCTTCTGGTCGACGCCGCGCTCGAGAACAGCGACGGCCGCCTGCTCAAGCGGCTGCGTCAGAGCGGTTTTGTCGACTGCCAGGCCATCACCCTGATCGCACCCGCCGATCGCGGCATGCTTGGCGAATTCCGCGCCAACGGCTACGCGACGTTCCTCGCCCGGCCGGTGCGCGGCGAAACGCTGCTGCGCGTGCTGTTGACCAGCCATGTGCCGGCACCCGCCGAGCCGCGGTCGGAACCGCGCGGCACCGCGTCCGTCCGCCGCCGCGACAAGGGCCTGTCCGTGCTGATCGCGGAGGACAATGACATCAACGCGATGCTTGCCCGCGCCACGCTGCTCAAGGCTGGACATCGCGTCAAGATCGTCAGCAACGGCAAGGCCGCGGTCGAAGCCGTCACCGACGCCGGCCTCAAGCATCGTTTCGATGTCGTGCTGATGGATCTCCACATGCCGGTGATGGACGGGCTGGACGCGATCGCCGCCATCCGCCGCCATGAGGAAGCGCTTGCCGTGCCGCCGATCCCGATCATGGTGCTTTCCGCCGACAGCCAGGAAAAGACGCGCCACACGGTTTTGGCCCACGGCGCCAGCGGCTTCGTCACCAAGCCTCTCGACCCCGATGCGCTCGTCCAGGCCGTCGAGAGCCAGGCAGCGGCGTAACGAATTTTTTAGACTTTCCGGAACGCCTTGGATTGCTTGGCTTTCGCAGCCATAAGATAGCCGGTTGAGGGTATTGCCCAGCCGACGAAGTATTGCCGGGATCACCGTATCACGGTACTGTCACAATCCTGTTGCACCTACACCGTATCCCCGTGCCAAGAGGGATGGCTCGAAGGAGAATCACTCGTGCATACAGTCATGCCTGAATGCGATACTCGGCCGAACGCCAGCGCCCTTCTCGGCGCGCGTGCCGCCGACGCTTTCGCAAGCGGCGCACCGCTGGGCCGCATCGGCAACCTGGAAGTGCGGCTCGCCCGCAACGGGGCCGAGATCGCCGCCGCCCAGGAAGTGCGTTATCGGGTATTCTATGACGAGCTCGGCGCGAGGAAGGATTTGTTCCAGGCGCAGGATCGGCGCGATGCCGACCGCTTCGACCCGCTCTGCGATCATCTCCTGGTTTTCGACACCTCGCTTCCCGGCCCAGAGCACCGCCGTATCGTCGGCACCTATCGCCTGCTGCGGCAGGAGATCGCCACCGCGGCGGGCGGCTTCTACTCCGAGGGCGAGTTCGAGCTGACGAAGCTGGTGGCGCGCCATCCGGGCCAACGCTTCCTGGAACTCGGGCGCTCCTGCGTGCTGCCGGAATACCGCTCCAAGCGCACCATCGAGGCGCTCTGGCAAGGCATCTGGGCCTATATCAACCACTATGGCATCGGCGTGATGACCGGCTGCGCCTCCTTCCACGGCACCGTGCCGGCGGCGCATGCGGAGGCGCTTACCTATCTCGCCCATCACTGCCGCACCGACCAGGCCTGGGATGTCCGGGCGGTGGCCGGCCGCTACTGCTCGATGGACTTGATGCCGATCGAGGCGGTCAATGCCAAGGCCGCGATCGCCGCCATGCCGCCGCTCGTCAAAGGCTATCTGCGTGTCGGCGCCCGCATCGGCGACGGCTGCGTCATCGACCACGAATTCTCCACCGTCGACATTTTCGTTGTCATGCCGGTCAAGGAGATCGGCGCCCGCTACGTCAACTACTATGGCGGCGAAGGCCAGCGTTTCGCGGCGTGAGTCTGGCGAATAGCGAATAGCGAATAGCGAATAGCGGAGGAAGTAGCGATAGTAGGCTGATTACAACAGCCCATTCGCTACTCTCTATTCGCTATTCGTTGTTTGCTATCACGGAATATCCTCCGGCCTTCGCCCCGGCCGGCTCTTATAGGCCGGGAACGACCAGCCGAACTTGAGCGCCCCGCCCCGCACCAGGAAGGCCGCCGCAAAGCCGAGCAGGCTGGATGGCAGGGCCGACATGCCAACGAGATCGCCAAACGTGAAGAGCGCTGCGCCCGCAAGCGCCGCCGTGACATAGATTTCGGGCCTGAGCAGCACGGAAGGCTCGCCTGCGATCAGGTCGCGCAATATGCCGCCGAAGGTCGCGGTGAGCACCCCGGTGATGACCGACACGACCGGCGAGCCGGTGATCGCCAGGCCCTTTGCAGCCCCCATCACCGCAAAGGCGGCAAGCCCGATCGCATCGAGCCAGAGCAGCAGCTTGTAGCGGGATTCCACACGATGGGCGCTGAAGAAGACAAGCACCGCCATCACGGCGCAGATCAGCACATAGCCGCTGTTGGCGACCCAGAACACCGGCAGGTTGAGAATGAAGTCGCGTAGCGTTCCGCCACCGATGCCGGTGATGCTGGCCAGAAACAGGAAGCCGATGATATCGAGCTCTTTGCGTGACGCGGCAAGCGCGCCGGTCGCCGCGAAGACGGCGACGCCGGCATAGTCGAGCAGCTCGATGGGATTCATGGGCGAGCGAATAGTGATTGGCGAATAGTCAGTGCACAGTGAATATCACGAAGCGGTGCGGTTGGAACCGCCTTCCCTGTTCGCTATTCCCTATTCGCTATTGGCTCCCTTCACGCATCCTTCTCGGCCTGCTCGTTCACCGGACCCGGCTCGACTGGCGCTTCGGCGGCGGCGGCCTTTGGGCCGCCCTTGGAGACGCCGACCATCGCCGGCCTCAACACGCGCTCGCCGATCGAATAGCCGGGTTGCACGACCTGGACCACGGTCCCGGCCGGAACGTCGGGGTTGGGCACTTCGAACATCGCCTGATGGAAGTTCGGGTCGAACTTCTCGCCTTCGGGCGCAAGCTTCTTCACCCCGTGCCGCTCCAGCGCCGCCAGCATGGCGCGCTCGGTGAGGTCGACGCCCTCGATCAGCGCCTTGAAGCCGGCATCGCCGGAGGCCTTGGCCTCGGTCGGAATGGCTTCCAGCGCGCGGCGCAAATTGTCCGACACCGACAGCATGTCCCGCGCGAAATTGGCCACAGCGTAGGTGCGTGCGTCATGTACATCACGCGCGGTACGGCGCCGCAGATTCTCCATTTCGGCAGCTACGCGAAGCGCCCGGTCCTTCAGTTCCTCGTTTTCCTTCAGCAACCGCACAAGCGCCTCATAGTCGCCGTCGACGCCGCCTTCCGCACGTTCGCCGGAAGCCCGGGCCTCGGAAGCCTGGTTGGCTTCGATTTCCTCGGGCGCGCGTTCGTCTTTTGCCTGGTCGCTCATCGCCGTTTCCCGTCATTCGGATTGGTTTGGATTTGCGCCCGATATCGAGGTTTAGGGGCCAAAAATCAAGGGGCAAGCACCGATGACGGCCCTTCCGCGATCGTTCCAAATTAATTCAAATTTTACCGTACCGGACGGCTTTGCTTGCCACTAAGGGGCCTATGCGGGAACCATTGCCGGGCTGCGAGAGTTTCGAAGCCGACACAGGATTTTGGGACCATGAAGGGCAACATCGGCGAAAGGCGCGCCAAGCTCGCCGACGATATCAGGCGACAGGTTGGCACCGAAGCGACCAAGCGCCTTCTGCGCACGCTTCCGGCATTTCGCCTGGAAAAAGAAGTGCCCAAGCAGTTCACGGATCTGCTTGACCGCCTGGACGGCGCCGAGACGGACAAGGCGGACGGCCAGCGGCAGCACTAGACCGCCCTTCCCCAGTTCCACAGCGTAAGGCGCTGAGGAGCTATGCGGCTCTGCGCTCGTCGCGCATCAGAGCCTCGCCATGACGGATCTCGGTGCCAAGCACCTTGAGGCACTCCCGCATGAACGACGCAAGGCCGGGCCATCCCTTTGCCGAAACCAGATTGCCGTCGACATGCGCGCCGGTCGGCGACACGTCGATATAGGTGCCCCCGGCAAGCGTCACTTCGGGCTCGCAATACTGCAGCGCCGCCACCTCCCTGCCGCGCACCACGCCGTCGACCGCGATCAGGATTTGCACACCGTGGCAGATGGTGAAGATCGGCTTGCCGGCCTCGTGGAAATGCCTGACCAGCGCCTGCACGCGCTTGTCGATGCGAATATATTCCGGCCCGCGTCCGCCCGCAGCGTAGACCGCGTCGTAATCGGCGGGATTCACCTCGGCGAATGTCTTGTTGAGGATATAGTCGTGGCCGAGCTTTTCCGTATAGGTCTGATGGCCCTCGAAGTCGTGCAGCGAGGTCTTGAGCACGTCGCCGGCCTTCTTGTCCGGGCAGACGACATGGACTGTGTGGCCGACCGCATGCATCGCCTGCTCAAAAACGAAAATCTCGTATTCTTCGCTGAACTCGCCAACGAGCATCAGTATCTTCTTGCCTGCCATGCCGTTTCCTCCTTTGCCGGCTGTTTATTTCGGAGCGCGAAATAATCACCGTATCCTAAGGGCAAGACGGCAAAAGAGAAAGTGAAATTCGCAGAAGTGGTCTGACCAGATTGTTGCAAAGAGGCGCGTAGAACTGAACCGACCGCGCCAAGACGTCAAAAGCAAGGTGCTTGGTCAGACCAAAGCTGCAGGCTCCCTTGGTTTACCGGATGGCTGCCTTCGGCGGTCAGCGCGGGGACGGCTCAGCCCGGGCGTTTGCGCCGCCAGGAATATTTCGGGCCCTTGGCTTCCGGCTCTACCGCCGGCTGGTAATAGACTGGCAAGCCTCCTGTGCGCCCTTCCTCCAGCCGCTTCAACAGCACCGGATTGGAGACCTCGAACTCGTCGAAGCCGAGCCGCAGCATATGCGGCAATTGATCGACCAGGACCTGGCCCGTGGCGCGCACCGCGCCTTTGAAGTTATGCCGGGTGCGCAGCAATTCGCCCTTGGAGAAGGAGCGGCCGTCGTTGAAGGCCGGGAAGGCAAGCGCCACCAGCGACAGCTGGTCGAGCAGGCCGACGATCTTGTCGAGCTCGTCGCCGGGGAGCAGGAGCACGCCGAGGCGCTCCTTGGCCGACCTGCGGATATCGTCATCGAGCCCGAGAAAGGCCTGCAACGGGAGGATGAAGCGGCCATTGCTGGCAAGCGCTTCGGCGCTCTCGGCATGGGTCCATTCGTCCTCGCGGAAACCGTTCGGGGTCCAGAGGCGGGTTTCCGATTTGGTCGGCTCAGTCATCAAAATTCCTAATGCCCTAAGATCCTAATGCCCTAAGAATGAAAGGATATGTCGCTGTTCAGGTCGGCCCGGAGTCGAAAATGGTGGCTTTCGAGAACGGGAGCGGAGCGTACTTCAACTACGCGAGCTCCGAAAGCGCAGGAACCCGCCATTTGCAGGCCGGCCTCACCTGAGTAGCGGCTGTCCTTAAAGTGATGCGTCGGTCAGCGACTTCTCCAGCCCCGACAGATGGATGCCGCACTCGGTCTTGGCGTGCCCCGCCCAGCGGCCGCTGCGCGCATCCTCGCCTGGCTGTACCGGCTGCGTGCAGGGGAAGCAGCCGATCGACAGATAGCCATAGGCGACCAGCGGGTTTTCGCGCAGCGCATGCGCGCGCATGTAGTCGGCCTGGTCGGATGTCGTCCAATGCGCGAGCGGATTGATGCGGATGCGCGAGCCGACGGCCTCGAAGACCGGGAGTGCCGCGCGCGTCGAAGCCTGGAAGCGCTTGCGCCCGGTGAACCAGGCGCGGAACGGCTCGACGCCACGCGCCAGCGGCTCGACCTTGCGCAGGTTGCAACAGGCGTCGGTATCGGTCTCATGCAGCCTGCCGGTCGGATCGACGCGTTCGAGCGCCGCTTCGTCCGGCTTGATCACTCTCACATCGGTCAGGCCGAAATCGGCGACCAGCGCGTCGCGGTAGCCCAGCGTCTCCTCGAAATGCTTGCCGGTGTCGAGAAAGATCACCGGCAGCGAGCGGTCGATCTCGGCAATCATGTGCAGGAGGACTGCCGAATCGGCGCCGAAGGACGACACGGCGGCAACCTCGCCGCGGAAAAATTCACGCGCCGAGCGCTCGATGATCTCGATCGGCTTCAGATGGCCGAGCAGCGCGTCGAGCCCCGCCGCTTCCGCGGCAACGCCGGCCTCGACGCCGCCGATCCGGTCAAGCGGCCTTGGTTTCGCCAGCATAGAGCGCCTCCTTGAACGGCGCGGGACCGACACGGCGGTAGGCGTCGATAAAACGTTCACTGGGATTGAGCCGAAGGCCGAGATAGGTGTCGACGATCTGCTCGATGGCATCGGTGATTTCTTCCGAAGAGAAACCGCGGCCGATGATCTCGCCGACCGACGTGTTCTCGTCGGCCGAGCCGCCGAGCGTGACCTGGTAGAGCTCGGAGCCCTTCTTCTCCACGCCGAGAATGCCGATATGGCCGACATGGTGGTGGCCGCAGGCGTTGATGCAGCCGGAGATCTTCAGCTTCAGCTCACCGATCTCGCGCTGCCGCTCCAGCGAGGCGAAGCGGCGCGAGATTTCCTGCGCGACCGGAATCGAACGCGCCGTGGCAAGCGCGCAATAGTCGAGGCCGGGGCAAGAGATGATGTCGCTGATCAGGTTGGAATTGGCCGTCGCCAAGCCGATCTCGACCAGCGCGTCATAGACGGCCTTGAGGTCGGCGCGCGCCACATGCGGCAGGATCAGGTTCTGCTCGTGACTGACGCGCAGCTCGTCGAAGGCGTATTTCTCGGCGATGTCGGCAACCGCCTCCATCTGGCTGTCGGAGGCGTCACCGGGCACCTCGCCGATGCCCTTAAGCGAGATCGTCACCGCCGCATAGTCGGGGTGGCGATGCGTTATGACATTCTGGTCGAGCCACTCCGAAAAACTCTTGGAATCGAGCCGCGCCTCGTTCACCTGCGCGTCGCCTTCCGGCCGGTCAGGCAATGCCGGCGGCGCGAAATAAGCATTGATCGCCTGGATGTCGGCGTCCGGCAGCTTCAGCTCCGCGTCCTTCAACTCCTGCCATTCGGCCTCGATCTGGCGGGTTATCTCCTCGACCCCGGTCTCGTGGACGAGGATCTTGATACGCGCCTTGTACTTGTTGTCGCGGCGGCCATAGAGGTTGTAAACGCGCAGGATCGCCGTGCAGTAGGACAACAGCTCGGCTTCCGGCAGGAAGTCGCGGATCTTCTTGGCGACCATCGGCGTGCGGCCCTGGCCGCCACCGACATAGACGGCAAAGCCCAGTTCGCCGGCCGCGTTCTTCTTCAGATGCAGCCCGATGTCGTGCGTCTGGATGGCGGCGCGATCACGCTCGGCGCCGGTCACCGCGATCTTGAACTTGCGCGGCAGGTACGAGAACTCCGGATGCACCGACGACCACTGGCGCAGGATCTCCGCATAGGGACGCGGATCGGCAACCTCGTCGGCGGCCGCGCCGGCGAAATGGTCCGCGGTGACGTTGCGGATGCAGTTACCGCTGGTCTGGATGGCATGCATCTCGACGCTCGCCAGATCAGCAAGGATCGCCGGGATGTCGGACAGCGCCGGCCAGTTGAACTGGATGTTCTGGCGCGTGGTGAAGTGGCCGTAGCCCTTGTCGTATTTGCGGGCGATGTGGCCGAGCATGCGCAATTGCCTGCTGTTCAGCGTGCCGTAGGGCACGGCGATACGCAGCATATAGGCGTGCAGCTGCAAATAGACGCCGTTCATCAGCCGGAGCGGCCGGAACTGGTCCTCGGTGATCTCGCCGGCAAGCCGGCGCTGCACCTGGTCGCTGAACTCGGCGACGCGGGCCTTTACGAAATCCTGGTCGAACTCGTCGTAACGGTACATGCTTCGTCTTTCAGGGCGCGTCCGCCCGCTTTCTTGTGTCTATGCCGCCCGTGCCGGAGCCGGGCTCGCCTGCTTGCCGAGGTCGGTGCGGATGGTGGGGCCCGCGGCGCGGATCTTCTCGCGCAGCCGCACCGGCTCGACCGCGCCGTTGATCACGGTCACATCGATCAGGTTGACGTCGACGACTTCGTTGTTGGCAGCGGCCGCGGCGCCGATGGCCTCGAGCCGATCCTCCGCCGCCTTGTCATGGGCGATGTCGGCACGAGTGACGGTCTCCGCCCAGCCGCCATCGGCGTACCAGACGGCGATACCGTCCGAGAGCCTGTTCGCGGTCAGAACCTTCATTGCTCAACTCCTTCGGCCGCTACGCCGGCCGTATCTTCACGCGTGTGCGCCGCAAGCGGCTCGGATTGTTCGAAATTGGCGCCGGCGACCGCGTCGCCGATGATGGTCATGACCGGACCGGTAAGATCGGCGCGCGCTTCCAGCGACGGCAGGTCGGCGAGCGTGCCGTGGAAGCGGCGGCGATTGCCAAGGCTGGCATTCTCCACCACGGCGACGGCGGTATCGGGCGACAGCCCGGCTTCGATCAGCCGGCCGGCGACTTCGGCTGCAACCGAGCGGCCCATATAGACGGCGACGGTGGCGCCGGAAATGGCAAGCTTTGCCCAATCGGGCAGTGAGTTGCCCTTGAGGTCATGCCCGGTGGTGAACACCATCGAGGACGTCACGCCGCGCAGCGTCAGCGGCAATTCGAAATCGGCGGCCGCGGCGAAGGCGGCGGTCACGCCCGGAACCACCTCATAGGCGATGCCGGCCTCGCGAAGTGCTGCCATTTCCTCGCCCGCCCGCCCGAACACAAGCGGATCGCCTGATTTCAGCCGCACCACGCGCTTGCCGGCGCGGCCAAGCTCGATGAGCAGAGCGTTGATTTCTTCCTGGCTCTTGGAATGGCAGCCCTTGCGCTTGCCGACAGGCAAGCGCTCGGCATCGCGGCGCCCCATGGCGACGATCGCTTCCGGCACCAGCGCGTCATAGACGATCGCGTCGGCCTCCATCAGCAGGCGGTGGGCGCGCAGCGTCAAAAGATCCTCCGCGCCCGGGCCGGCGCCGACCAGAGCGATGTGACCTGCGGTCGGCGCGTCCGAAGTCAGAAGTTCGAGCGCAGCACTATGCGCCCTGGCGAACTCTCCGGCTTCAACCGCCTTGGCCGGGAGGCCGGCGAAGAAATCGCTCCAGAACTGGCGGCGGCGATTGCCCTTCGGCAGCCGCTCGGCAGCAGTGCGAAACGACGACGCCAAGGCTGCCAGCCGGCCAAGCGACGGCGACAGCATGCGATCGATGCGCACCCGCAGCAGCTGCGCCAGCACAGGGCCGGCGCCCTCGGTGCCGATGGCGATGGCGACCGGCGCGCGGTTGACCAGCGCCGGTGTGAAGAAATCGCAGAGCTCAGGCCGGTCGACGGCGTTGACCGGAATGCCCAGCCGGCGGGCGTCTTCGACCACGCGGCGGTCGAGCGCCTCGTCGCCGCTGGCGGCAAACACCATGGCCGCGTCCTCGAGGTGCGCGGCATCGTAGGCGACATCGACGTGGACAGCGCCGGCGGTTGCAATGAAATTCAGAAGCTCGGGATCGGCATTGTCCGCAATGATGCGCAGCGTCGCGTTTGACTGAGCAAGCAGCCTGGCCTTGGCCAGTGCCTCCTCGCCGTTGCCGACGATGGCCACGGCTTCGCCGTCGACCCGCAGGAAGACGGGGAAGGCGTTGAGCTTGGCATTGGCTGGCGACATGGCGATAAACAGTACGAGAACAGTCTGGCAGTTTTATGCGGGCCTGGGAAAAACCAGAAGGCAAGCACTCGCGCATCCCTTGATGGCAGGCAATCGCTTTTTCGCAGCCGCGAAAGGCAGGAGAAAAAAATTCTACGTCGGAGCTTGAGGTGGTCGGGCACCTCTCCGAGAGCTACTGATCCGGCAGAGTTTTTAGCGCCGTGCAGCCGACACGGCAAAACGGTTTTTTCTAAATTCTACCAATTAAGTAGATTAAGACGCGTCTTGCTGGTGGGTGAGATCGCTGCCGCTTGCAGCACATCCTGCAGTCGTTAGTTGATCCGGAACTATCATGCTCGGCGGCACGTTTCGCTAACGATCCATCCCGTCGGTCGAGCCGCTCTCGCGGGGCTCGATTTGTGCTCAAGGCAAGGAGGAAAATCATGAACATCAAGCTTAAACGCGGTCTCTGGGTGGTCGTGGCCGACGGCGAGAAGGCGCTTTTCCTCCGCAATGAAGGCGACAGCAAGTTTCCGAACCTCGAGGTGGTTCAGGAGATGGAGCAGGAAAATCCCGCCACCAGGGAGCAAGGCACCGATAAACCGGGCCGGTATGCCGAAGGGCCACGCAGCGCGATCGAAGAAACCGACTGGCATCGCCTCGGCAAGGAACGTTTCGCAAGCGATATTGCCGATCGGCTCTACAAGCTTGCACATCGGGGTGAGTTCGACCAGCTCGTGCTGATCGCGCCGCCGCAGGTGCTCGGCGAGATGCGTCAGAAGCTGCACAAGGAAGTCAGTGAAAAAGTGCAGGCCGAAATCCCCAAGACGCTGACCAATCATACCGTCTTCGACATCGAGAATCTGCTCAAAGCGGCCTGAGCGGCACGCAGGAACGCACAGCAGGGGATTGATGCCGTGGCCCCCTCATGGCGGCTCGCTCTGATTTTCTCATCCGGCGCCCGATCGCGGCGCCGATTTCCGTGTAGCGGTGGTTGCGTCACCGCCCCTCCCCCGACCATATTGCGAAGGGGCGACGGCCCTCGGGCGGCGCTTATCGACATCGTGAATTCTCGAAAGGCGCTCCATAGACAATGCCGCATGACACGCCCCTGATCGCCACCATCGTCGCCGGTTTGGGGCTTGCCTTCGTTTTCGGAGCATTGGCCAACCGATTCCGCATCCCGCCGCTGGTCGGCTATCTGGTGGCCGGCGTGCTGGTCGGTCCGAACACGCCGGGCTTCGTCGCCGACGCCAGCCTTGCCAACGAACTCGCCGAGATCGGCGTCATCCTGCTGATGTTCGGCGTCGGCCTGCATTTCTCGCTGAAGGATCTTTTGTCGGTCCGCGCAATCGCCGTGCCCGGCGCCGTCGTGCAGATCGGCTTTGCCACGCTGCTCGGCGTCGGCCTCGCCTGGCTGCTTGGCTGGTCGCTCGGCGCCGGCCTTGTCTTCGGCCTCGCGCTCTCCGTCGCCTCGACCGTCGTCCTGCTGCGCGCCATGCAGGAGCGGCGGCTGATCGAGACCGAGCGCGGCCGCATCGCCGTCGGCTGGCTGATCGTCGAGGATTTGGCCATGGTGCTGGCGCTGGTGCTTTTGCCGGCGCTCGCCGGCGTGCTTGGCGGCCAGCCGCAGGCCGACGACCATGCGAGCCTGCTTTCGCTGCCCGCCAGCCACGGCATATGGGGCGTGGTCGGCATAACGCTGGCCAAGGTCGTCGCCTTCGTCGTCGTCATGCTGGTCGTAGGCCGCAGGGTCATCCCCTGGATCCTGCACTATGTCGCCCATACCGGCTCACGCGAGCTGTTCCGGCTCTCGGTGCTTGCCATCGCGCTCGGCGTCGCCTTCGGCGCGGCGAAGCTGTTCGGCGTCTCGCTGGCGCTCGGCGCCTTCTTCGCCGGCATGGTCATGAGCGAGTCCGAGCTCAGCCACCGGGCGGCGGAAGAATCGCTGCCGCTGCGCGACGCTTTTTCCGTGCTGTTCTTCGTTTCCGTCGGCATGCTGTTCGATCCGTTCAGCCTGGTCAGCAACGGCCTGCCGATCCTGGCGACCTTAGCCATCATCCTCATCGGCAAATCGCTCGCCGCTTTCGTCATCGTCATCGCCTTCCGCTATCCGGTCGCGACCGCGCTGATTATCTCGGCCAGCCTTGCCCAGATCGGCGAATTCTCCTTCATACTGGCCGAGCTCGGCGTCGGGCTGAAGCTTCTGCCCGAACAGGGCCGCGACCTCATTCTGGCCGGCGCCATCCTGTCGATCCTGCTCAACCCGCTGATGTTCCTGATCGTCGATAGGATGAAGCCGTGGCTGGAAAAGCGCGCCGGCAACACGGCAGAGCCCGAGGAATCAAGGCCGATCGGCCCGGCGACCGAGCCCGGCCAGGTGGCCTCGGCGGCGGCAGTGTCTGAAAGCGAGAACGGTCTGCCGCCGCGAACGGGACTCACCGACCATTCCATCCTGATCGGCTATGGACGTGTCGGCAGCCTCGTGGGTGCCGCGCTGAAACAAGCCGCCCTGCCCTTCCTGGTTGTCGAGGATGCCGACAAGACGCTGGCGAAGCTGAGGGCCGAGGGCGTCGAAACGGTGGCCGGCAACGCCGCCAATGCGGACGTCTTCGCGGCCGCCAATCCGGAAGGCGCCAAACGGCTGATCCTCGCCATCCCCAACGCCTTCGAGGCGGGACAGGTGGTGCTGCGGGCGCGCGCGGCCAATCCCGGCATCAGCGTCATTGCGCGCGCCCATTCCGATGCCGAGGTCGAGCATCTCAAGGCTCTCGGCGCCGACACCGTGATCATGGGCGAGCGCGAAATAGCACGCGGCATCGTCGAGGCGGTTACCGGCATGTCACCCGCTCGGTTGGACGACGCCGCTGCCGAGATCAGGCCGCAGCCTGCCTGACGCTCGCCTGCACAAACCAAGCGGATCAGGAAACGAATAACGGAAGCGATGTCGCTGAGATGGAAGTCACACGTGCTGGCCGCCATTGATGTGGATTTCCGAGCCGGTCACGTAGGACGCCTGGCCCGAACACAGGAAAAAGATGATGTCGGCCACTTCCGACGTGGCGCCCAGCCTTCTCAGCGGGATCGTCTCGACGATCTTGTCGGTGCCGGGCGACAGGATCGCCGTGTCGATCTCGCCCGGCGCGATCGCATTGACGCGGATGCCGTGCGGCCCGAAGTCATGCGCCATCTCGCGCGTCAGAGAACCCAGCGCCGCCTTCGACGTCGCATAGGCCGTGCCGGCAAATGGATGCACGCGCGTGCCGGCGATCGAGGTGACGTTGACGATTGAGCCCTTGGCGGCGGCGAGTTCCTTGAACAGCCCTCTCGCCAGCATGATCGGCGCGAAGAAATTGACCTGGAACACGTCGCGCCAGACATGCATCGGCGTCTCGATCGAGTTCATCCGGCCGCCGTCCTTGAGCTTCGGCGAGATGCCGGCATTGTTGACCAGCGCGTGCAACTGCCCGCCATGCGCCTCCAGCCGGTGGCGGATTTCCGAGACGGCAATGCCGACATCCTCCTGGTCGGCAAGGTCGACCTTGATGTGGTCCTCGGGACCGGCCGGCCATGGGCAGTCCTCGGCAAAGGCCTGTCGCGAGCAGGTGATGACGCGCCAGCCCTCGCGTGAAAAGCGTTTCACCGTCGCATGGCCGATGCCGCGGCTGGCGCCGGTGAGCACGATGGTTTTTCTGCTGTCGATTTCGGCCATGGCTTGATCTCCGGCCGGACATGTAGCCGAAGGCGCCAGCCATTGCGAGAGGCGAGTTGCCGCTCAACCGCCGCTGAGGATGTCGAGAATCGACGTCTGCCGCCTTTTCTTCGGGCCGCCGACATCGCCGGGCGGCACCGGATGCCCGACCGAGGCGGTGGTACCGCCGTCGCTCGGCATATCGAAGCCATCGGCATCGACCGTCTGGGCTGGACGCGCCTGCCGTGCGGGCGCCTGGGCGACAGGGCTCGACTGGCCGACGGGCGCGGGCGGCGCCGGCTGCGAGTTGTCCGCCGAGGGTATCTCGTCCGGCACAACCGTATCGGGCGGCGTCGATTTCCAGGTGCCGGGCAACGGCCTGACCGGCAAGCCTTCATGCGCGGCGACCATGAATTCGTGCCAGGCCTGCGCCGGCAAGGCGCCGCCGGTCACCTTCTTCATCGGGCTGCCGTCGTCATTGCCGAACCACACACCCGTCGTGAGGTTGGCGGTATAGCCGACGAACCAGGCGTCGCGTGAATTCTGGCTGGTGCCGGTCTTGCCGGCTGAGGGCCAGTTGAAGGCCGCCTTCTTGGCGGTGCCGACTTCGACCGTGCCCGTCATCATCGAGTTCATCATGCCGACGATGTCGGCCTTGAGGACGCGCGGCGCGCTGCCGCCATTGTTTTCGTAGAGCACCTTGCCGCTAGCCGTGGTGACGCGCTGGATGAAATGGATATCCGGCTTGTAGCCGCCATTGGCGAAAGGCACATAGGCGGCGGTCAGTTCCAGCGGCGTCACTTCCGAGGTGCCGAGCGCGATCGAGGTGTTCGACTGCAGGTCGGATTGGATGCCCATGCGGTGCGCGGCCTCAACCACGGCGTCGGGGCCGACCTCCATGGTGAGTTGCGCCGCCACCGAGTTCAGCGACTTCGCCAGTGCGGTGGCCAGCGTCACCTTGCCATAATATTTGCCGCCATAGTTCTCCGGCGTCCATTTGCCTATTCTGATCGGGGCGTCGTTGCGCACGCTGTCCGGTGTGCGGCCTGCTTCCAGCGCCGCCATGTAGACGAAAGGCTTGAAGGCCGATCCTGGCTGGCGCCGCGCTTCCGAGGCGCGATCGAACTGGCTGGTCGAATAGTCGTAACCGCCGACCATGGCGCGAACGGCGCCGGAATCATCGATCGACACCAACGCGCCCTGGGTGACGTTGAGCTTTCTGCCGCTCTCGTCGATCAGCCGGCGGATCGACTGCTCGGCGAGCTTCTGCAGCGTCAGATCCACGGTGGTGTCGATGACGATGTCGCCGCGCACGTCGCCGATCAGGTCGGGAAGTTCCTCCATGACCGTGTCGGCGACATAATTCTCCGAGCCGGTCCAGTAGGAGGGCGAGCGCGTCGCCGGCGCGCTCAGCGCCGTTTTGTATTCCTTGTCGCCGATCTTGCCTTCCTCGCGCATGGCGGCGAGCACGAGCTGTGCGCGTTCTTCCGCCGCCTTGGGATCGCGCGCCGGCGAAAGCCGCGACGGCGCCTTGAGCAAACCGGCCAGAAGCGCTGCCTCGGAAAGCGTGACATCGCGCGCGCTCTTGCCGAAGTACCGCCGCGAGGCGGCCTCCACGCCATAGGCGCCGGACCCGAAATAGACCCGGTTGAGATACATTTCGAGGATCTGGTCCTTGCTGTGCTTGTGCTCCAGCCACAGCGCCAGCAGCACTTCCTGCACCTTGCGCTCCAGCGTGCGATCCGGCGTCAGGAACAGGTTCTTGGCCAGCTGCTGCGTCAGCGTCGAGCCGCCCTGCGAGAAATGACCGCCAAGGACGTTGGTGACCATGGCGCGCGTCAGCCCGATCGGGTCGATGCCGAAATGCGAATAGAACCGCCGGTCCTCGATGGCGACGACAGCCTCGGGAATATAGGGCGACATTTCATTGAGGCCGACGGCCTCGCCGCCGCTCATGCCGCGATTTGCGATGAGTTGCCCGTCGACCGAGACGATCTTGATGTTGGGCGCGCGGTCGGGGATCGACCATGTGGTCGCCGCCGGCATCTTGGCGCCGTAGTAGACGACGACGCCGGCCACCGCGATGCCGCCCCAGATGCAGAAAACGAAGCACCAGTAGAGCAGGCGGCCGAAGACGGAAAACAGCCCGCGCTGGCTGCGATCGCGCCCCCGGCCGCGCGATTTCGCCTTGGCGGATTTGCGTTTCGCTGCGGATTTGCGATTTGCCGGCACGACGCGATCCTCCTCGCTGACCGAAAAGCCGTCGGAGGATTTCGCCCGCGGCGAGCCCTCGAAGCTCGGTTCGATGCGACTGTCTCTGCGGTTCGCCATTGCGCTGTGCTTGCTGTCCCCGATGCCGATGGCGCTCGGGTTGCAGAGTAGATGCGGCGGTTTAAAGGCGCGTTAAGTGGGGAAAAATCGAAGTGATTGAAAATCAAATGTTTGGTAAGCGGCCACCTGACGGAGCGCGATCGGCGTGGGATTCCGGCCGCGCTCCAGCGTTTGCATAGGCGGGCGAGTCGGCTCGGACTAGTCGAGCACGGCACGGACCGAGAGCGCAGCTCTCGATGCCCGCATGACATCGCCGACATGGCAGTAGCAGACGATCTCGTGCAGCTGATAGTCGGTCAGCTCGAAGAAGCGTTTTGCTTCGCCGTAGGTGTCGTTCTTCAAACCCTCGTCGTGCAGAACGGGGTCTTCCAGGGCGACGGATATGGGCGAGCCGGCGCCCCGCATGACATTGCGTTCCCGCGGGGCACGATATTCAGTGCCGATCAGCGCGGTCAGGAGCCGGTTTGGCTCACGTTCGAGAAGCTCCGCCCAACGTGCGAGGCGCTGGGTTCGGCTCATGACGGGTTTGGCGGTGCGGACCTCGGCAACGGCGTGCAGCTGGTCCAGTGTTTGGTGCTTCATGGCAACCTCCTAGAGGCTAGGTTGGTCGGCCCCAAAACTCCCTATACGCGGCATGATATCGCCGAACCGCGCGGACGTCATCCGTTTGCCGCCCACGCCGGCAGGATTTGATGGAGCTGCGCGCGGCCCCCGTCATTCTTCATGCCGTCGCCAGAATATGGAGCCGAAATCACAGGCTTATCCTGGACGTCCAAGAACGCGGAACTCGGGCTCCGCCGCCTTTCGACCGACGATCGACGACAGGCCGTAGAAAGCCAGCGGCTGTTCCTGACAAGTCACCGCCACGACGCTGTTCGACTTGTCTATGTCCAGGCCCTTCGGCCCACCCTCCTCGACGCTGGCCCTGCCGCGCAGAAAGCTTTCGTCGTCGAGCACGGCGACCGAACGCGACGGCGTGCGGCGCCCCTTCCAGCCTTCGTCGCTTGCATAGACGTGAACCATCGGGCTGCCGGCGTCGGCAACAAGAATGTGGCTGCCGTCCTGCGTGAAGCGCAGGCCATGCGGGTAGTTGGCATTTTCCAGGACACCGGCGGGTCGGGTTTCAGGGCCAAGCGGCGCCGACATGTCGTAGATCTTCACGTCGTTGGTGCCGTGGCTGCTGACGGCGACCCACCGCCCGTTATGGCTGAGCGCGATGCCGTCCGGGATGTCGAGGCCCTGCTCCAGGAGAACCTGATTCCACAGGGCGCGGTATCCCCATCGCCGGTGAACCACATGGCGGGTCACCCGATGCGTGTAGTTGTTACAGACCAGCAGGCTGAGCCGGCCATGCGACTCACGCCTGACGGCGACTGAGCCGGGCGTTCTCAATCTGCAAAATCGGCTGCCTTTGATCACGCGAAGTGGCGAGATTTCGTGCCCTTGTCCGGCCGGATCGCCTTGCGGCAGGGCGAAGACCGCAAGCAGCCCATCGCGATTGGCGACCACAAAAGTCCTGTTGTCGATGAAATCGAGGCCATGCACCTCGCCCATGCTTTCCGATCTGAGCTCCACGAAATCGCGGATAACGATCCTCGCTGCACCGGCCGTCGGCTCTATGTCGATGCGCAGCATCAGGCATCGCCTGCGTCCATATCCGGCGACGGCAAGCAAGCGGTTGTCGGGCGAAAAGCGCAGGTCCTCGGTCCGCCCGATCGCGGCGAGCGCATCGTTCACGGCACCGGTGGCCACGAAATCGATCCGGGGAATCATATCAAAAAACACCACCGCCCCAGCGAGCGGACCCGAATGCAATAGGTGCTATCAGGAGCCGACCGGTCAAGTTCGCGAGATGCGGACGTGGTGAGATCAATTCTGCTGGATCGAAATGCCCTTGTCGTCGATCTTGAGCTCCACGCCCTTCGGCCTGGTCTGCTCGCGGTAGATGTAGATGCCAAGCGCGATGACCACGACGGCCAACGCGCCGATGATGAGGTAGAGCATATTCTGTCTCATCTCGCCCCCTTCTTGCAGCCGAGTCTCGCGCCTGCTTCGAGGCCCTGCGGCGATCGCTCACTGGTCGCTGTCATCGTCGGCCGATGCAGGCCGCCAACTGGTCGGCTCGACTTTTTTCTGGGTGTTGCTGTCGGTGTAGACCCACCAGCCGCCGTCGCGATATTGCCCGACGGATTCGTTGACCACGCCGTGCTCGTCGTTCCACAGGATCGTTACCTTCGAGCCGTCCTTCGGCGCGCTCGCTATCGGTTTGCGCTCTGCCATTCATTCCCTCCCATCTCACGCCGACAATGGACCGGCAGGAACGTCGCTCGACGCGCCGGGTCGTCAGCTATGCGCGAAGATATCCTCTTCCGCCCAGCCCATCAGATCGAGCTTGGCGCGCGTCGGCAGGAAGCGGAAGCAGGCTTCGGCCTCCTTAGTGCGACCCTCGCGCGCAAGCCGCGCGGCCAGCACCTCGCGCAGCCGGTGCAGGTAAAGCACGTCGGAGGCGGCATATTCGAGCTGCTCGGGCGACAGTGTTTCCGCCGCCCAGTCCGACGATTGCTGCGCCTTGGAGAGGCCGATACCGAGCAGTTCGTTGCATATATCCTTCAGCCCGTGGCGGTCGGTGTAGGTACGGGTCAGCCGCGAGGCGATCTTTGTGCAGAAAACCGGTTCGGCCATGACGCCGAAAGCGTGATAAAGGACGGCAATGTCGAAACGGCCATAGTGAAACAGCTTCACCACGGCGTCGTTCCTGAGAAGGCTGACAAGGTTGGGCGCCTCCTTCTGGCCCGGCGCGATCTGGATGACGTCGGCGCTGCCGTCGCCGGGCGAGATCTGAACCACGCAGAGCCGGTCACGATGCGGGTTCAAGCCCAGCGTTTCCGTGTCGATCGCGACCGCACCGACATTGTAGCGGGAAAGGTCCGGCAGATCGTTCTTGTGGAAACGGATGTCGATCATTCTCTTCTCCGGATCGCGGCCAGCGGCGCACCCGTTTTTGGACGCGAAGGCGCCGCGCATTGCGCTATCACGCCCGTCCTTGCCGCGATCCGGAAAAAAATCAACAGAAAGTTGATTTTCGCGGTCCGCCGCGGGTTCACCTCAGCGTGTCAGAGCATCGAGAATGCGCGCCCAGGAACGCTGCCCCTTGTGGAAGGAGGTGAGCTCGTACTTCTCGTTGGGCGAATGGATGCGGTCGTCATCGAGGCCGAAGCCGACCAGCAGCGATTCCATGCCGAGATAGGTCTTAAAATCGCCGACTACGGGGATGGAGCCGCCGCCGCCGGTGGTGACGGCCTGCTTTTCCCATTCGTCGGAGAGCGCATCCTTGGCCTTGGCCAGGAACGGCGAGTCGTAGGAAAGCTGGATCGCCGGCGAGCCGCCATGCGGATGGAATTCGACGGAGCAGTCGCCGGGAATCCGATCGCGCACGAAAGCCTGGAAGGCGGCGCGGATTTTTTTCGGATCCTGCTTGTGGACGAGCCGGAACGACACTTTCGCCGATGCTTCCGCCGCGATCACCGTCTTGAAGCCCTTGCCGGTATAGCCGCCGATGATGCCGTTGAACTCGGCCGTCGGCCGCGCCCAGGTGAGTTCGAGCACGGAGCGGCCCTTTTCGCCGGCGGGAATGGAAAGCCCGACCGGTCCGAGGAAGGTCTCGGCGGTCTCGCCGAGCCCCTCCCAGGATTTCAGCACCTGCGAGGGCGTCTCCTCGACGCCGTCATAGAAGCCCGGGATGATGACACGGCCGTCTTGATCATGGATGTCGGCGAGAATTTTGGTCAGGATCCGGATCGGATTGGCGGCCGGGCCGCCATAGAGGCCTGAATGCAGGTCGCGGCTGGCTGCCTTGACGGTGACTTCCTCGCCGACCATGCCGCGTAACGACACGCAGATCGACGGCGTCTCACGGTTCCACATGCTGGTGTCGCAGACCAGCGCGAAATCCGCTTTCAGCTCGGCGGCGTTGGCCTCGAGGAAAGGCTTGAGCGACGGCGAGCCGGACTCTTCCTCGCCCTCGAACAGGATCGTGACGCGGCAGGGCAGATTGCCGTGCACCTGCCTCCAGGCGCGGCAGGCCTCGACGAAGGTCATCAGCTGACCCTTGTCGTCCGCCGAGCCGCGCCCGGCGATCACCTTGCGTCCGGGCTGGACCTCCTTGATCGACGGCGCGAATGGATCCGTTTCCCACAGCTCGATCGGATCGACCGGCTGCACGTCGTAGTGGCCGTAGAACAGCACATGCGGCGCGCCGGCCGGTCCTTCGTGATGCGCCACCACCATCGGGTGGCCGGGCGTGTCGCGCACGCTGGCGTCGAAGCCGATCAGCTTGAGCTCGGCCGCCAGCCATTCGGCGCCCTTGCGGCAATCGGCGGCAAAGGCCGGGTCGGTGGAGATCGACTTGATACCAAGCAAGCCGAAAAGCCGCTCCAGGCTCTGATCGAGGTTCTGGTCGAGACGGTCAAGGACGGGGGAGAGTCTGGACATTTCTTCAGCCTTTCGATTCTGGCCCGACCCTAAAGGGGCGAGCAGAAAACGCAAAGCCGCGATCGTTGGACCACGCGGTCCGGCGTCGGTAACACGCGGGCTGGGAGACAAAAAAGAACCGCCGTGGTGGAGGGGGAACCACGGCGGTCTTTACTCGAAACGTTGCGGCAGCCCGGAGAGGGGGGATAGGCTGCCGCAGTTGCCCGGGATAGGCGGGGGACGGGCCTTACTCCGGACTTCGGCGAAAATTGCCGATGACAGCTATTTGGGTCTGTGAAAATGGCGATTCAAGGGCACGAAGATTACACTTTTGTAACATGCCCGTGAGCGGCTGAATTTTGTCCGAGACCTGTCTGTCAGGGGTGTTGCCGGAACCGGCCGTTTGCGCGGCCTTTGGCATGGACCGCGAAGCTTGGCCGCGCTATCCCTGCCGGCATGAAAAAAGGCGATCATCTCTTTCTTGTCGACGGCTCCGGCTACATTTTCCGCGCCTACCACGCGCTGCCGCCGCTCAACCGCAAATCCGACGGCCTGCCCACCAGCGCCGTGCTCGGCTTCTGCAACATGGTATGGAAGCTGATGCAGGACGCCCGCAACACGAACGTGGGCATCGTGCCGACCCATTTTGCCGTCATCTTCGACTATTCGGCGAAGACCTTCCGCAGCGATCTTTATCCCGAATACAAGGCCAACCGCTCGGCGCCGCCGGAAGACCTGATCCCGCAATTCGGCCTGATCCGCCAGGCGACCGTGGCCTTCAACCTGCCCTGCATCGAGATGGAAGGCTTCGAGGCTGACGACATCATCGCCACCTATTGCCGCCTAGCCTGCGAGGTCGGCGCCGACACCACCATCATCTCCTCCGACAAGGACCTGATGCAATTGGTCGGCCCGACGGTCGGCATGTACGACCCGATGAAGGATCGCCAGATCGGCATTCCCGAGGTAATCGAGAAATGGGGCGTGCCACCGGAAAAGATGATCGACCTGCAGGCGCTGACCGGCGACTCCGTCGACAACGTGCCCGGCGTGCCCGGCATCGGCCCGAAGACCGCGGCGCAACTTCTGGAGCAGTTCGGAGACCTTGACGGCCTGCTGGCGCGCGCCGGCGAGATCAAGCAGGAAAAGCGGCGCGAATCGATCATCGCCAATGCCGACAAGGCGCGCATCTCGCGCGAGCTGGTGACGTTGAAGAACGACGTGCCGCTCAAGGAGGGGCTGGACGACCTTGTGCTGCATGCCCCGGACGGGCCGAAGCTGATCGGCTTCCTGAAGACGATGGAGTTCACCACGCTGACACGCCGCGTCGCGGAAGCGACTGCAACCGAGATCGGCGACGTCCAGGCTTCCAGTGTCACCATCGAGCGCGCCGACACCGCACATGGTCCCGATGTCGGCGCCGGCACGCCGACTGCCTCAAGACCGGCGGCGACGCCGAACGGCGCCGCGAAGCCTGCAGCACCGGTCAGGCCCGAGGATGCCCCACCGCAGGGCGATACGCCTTCCCTGCTCTCCGCGCTGCGGCTGGAGCAGGCGACGGCGCGCAAGATCGATCCCGCGGCCTATGTCGCCATTCGCGATACGGCCGCGCTGAAGGCCTGGATCGCCGAAGCGAGGGAAGCCGGCATCCTTGCCTTCGACGCCGAGACCTCTTCGTCCGATCCGATGCAGGCCGACTTGATCGGCCTGTCCATGGCGATCGCGCCGGGCCGCGCCGCCTACGTGCCGCTCGCCCACACGAGCGGCAATGGCGACCTGCTTGGCGGCGGCATGCTGGCGGACCAGGTCCCGGTCCGCGACGCGCTGGCTCTGCTCAAGCCCCTGCTCGAGGACCGGTCGGTCCTCAAGATCGTCCAGGACATGAAATACGACATCGTCGTGATGAGCCGGCATGGTATCGAGGTCGGCCCGTTCGACGACACGATGCTGATCTCCTACGTGCTCGACGCCGGCACATCCGGCGGGCATGACCTCGCCTCGCTGTCGGAGAAGTGGCTCGGCCATGCGCCAGGCACGAAGAAGGAGCTTGCCGGCTCGGGCAAGGGCGCGGTCGGCTTCGACCAGGTCGACATCGAGCGGGCGACCGCCTATGCCGGCGAGCAGGCCGATCTGGCGCTGCGGCTGTGGCAATTGCTGAAGCCGCGGCTCGCCGCCAAGGGTCTCGTCTCCGTCTATGAAAGGCTGGAGCGGCCGCTTGTGCCCGTGCTCGCCCGCATGGAGCAGCGCGGCATTTCGGTCGATCGCCAGATTCTCTCCAGACTGTCGGGTGAGCTGGCGCAAGGCGCCGCCCGCGCCGAAGAAGAGATCTATGGCATCGTCGGCGAGCGCATCAACATCGGCTCGCCGAAGCAGCTCGGCGATATATTGTTCGGCAAGATGGGCCTGCCGGGCGGCTCCAAGACCAAGACCGGCCAGTGGTCGACCTCGGCGCAGCTGCTGGAAGATCTCGCGGCCGAAGGCCACGAGCTGCCGCGCAAGATCGTCGACTGGCGGCAGCTCACCAAGCTGAAATCGACCTATACCGACGCCTTGCCCGGCTTCATCAATCCCGGGACGAACCGCGTCCACACTTCCTATGCGCTGGCCGCGACGACGACCGGTCGGCTATCATCGTCCGATCCCAACCTGCAGAACATCCCGGTGCGCACCGCCGAAGGCCGCAAGATCAGGACCGCCTTCATCGCCGAAAAGGGGCACAAGCTGGTCTCGGCCGACTACAGCCAGATTGAATTGCGCGTGCTGGCCCATGTCGCCGAAATCCCGCAGCTCAAGCAGGCTTTTGCGGACGGCGCCGACATCCACGCCATCACCGCGTCCGAAATGTTCAACGTGCCGGTAGAAGGCATGCCTTCGGAAGTGCGGCGGCGTGCCAAGGCGATCAATTTCGGCATCATCTACGGCATCTCGGCCTTCGGTCTGGCGAACCAGCTGTCGATCCCGCGCGAGGAGGCGAGCGCCTACATCAAGCGCTATTTCGAGCGCTTCCCGGGCATCCGCGACTATATCGAGGAAACCAAGGCCTATGCGCGCGAATACGGCTTCGTCGAAACCATCTTCGGCCGCCGCATCCACTATCCGGAGATAAGGTCCTCCAACCCGTCGGTTCGCGCCTTCAACGAGCGCGCGTCGATCAATGCGAGGCTCCAGGGCACTGCGGCCGACATCATCCGCCGCGCCATGGTGCACATGGAAGAGGCGCTGGAGAAGGCGAAGCTGTCGGCCCGCATGCTCTTGCAGGTGCATGACGAGCTGATCTTCGAGACGGTGGAAGCGGAAGTCGAAGCGACAATTCCCGTGGTGCGCCGCGTGATGGAGAACGCGCCGATGCCGGCGGTCTCGATGTCGGTGCCGCTGCATGTCGATGCGCGGGCCGCCGACAACTGGGACGAGGCGCACTGATACCTTCGTCATCCTCGGGCTTGACCCGAGGATGACGACTCGAGGGGCTAAGCCGCCTCAGCTCTACACTTCGCGCAAACCCCGCGAAACTCGATCACCGCCTTCTTGGCGGCGAAGCCGGTCGAGCGCACCCATTCGTCCAGCCGGTGGTCGACATCATGGTCGGACATTTCGGTTACCTGGCCGCAGCTGTCGCAGATGGCGAATGCGGTCATCGAATGACTGTGGTCGTGCGGCTCGGCGCAGGCGACGAAGGAGTTCAAGCTTTCGAGCCGGTGCACGAAGCCCGACTTCACCAGCGTGTCCAGCGCGCGGTAGACCTGCAGCGGCGCCCGGAACCCGCGCTCGCGCAGTTGGTCGAGCAGCATATAAGCGCTCAGCGGCCCGCTCGCGGCTTCGAGCTTCTCAAGCACGCACAGCTGGTTCTTGGTCAGCGCATCCCTTGCCGTCATCTTGTCCGTCCGGTCGTCGCGTCGTTTCGCGTGCCGACTGCGCACGCGAACCGCCTTTGGTCCATGAGATAGCGACGAACGCGCATCTTTGCCACTGTTTCCGCAGCTGGCGGCCCGGCGCGGGCTACTTGCGCGGCGGTCCCTTGCGCTCGGCGGATGCCGCCCAAAGATTGATGTCGGCCTCGCGCGCATAGGTGTCGATCTCGGCAAGCTCGGCGTCGCTGAAGTCGAGCGCCTTGAGAGCGCCGACGCAATCCTCGACCTGTTCCGGCCGGCTGGCGCCGATCAGCGCCGTCGTCACGCGTCCCTTGCGCAGCACCCAGGCCAGCGCCATCTGCGCCAGCGTCTGGCCGCGCCGGCCGGCGATGGCATTCAATGCCTTGATGTTGGTGACCGACTTATCGTTGATGAAGGCCGGACGCAGCGACTTGCCCTGGGATGCGCGGCTGCCTTCCGGGATGCCGCCGAGATATTTATCGGTCAGCATGCCCTGCGCCAGCGGCGAGAACACGATCGAGCCGATGCCGAGCCCTTCCAGCGTATCGAGCAGCCCGTCTTCCTCGACCCAGCGGTTGAGCATGGAATAGCTCGGCTGGTGGATCAGGCAGGGCGTGCCGAGCCGCCGCAGGATGTCGGCCGCCTCGCGGGTGCGCTGCGAATTGTAGGAGGAGATGCCGGCATAGAGCGCCTTGCCCGAGCGCACCGCTTGGTCGAGCGCGCTCATCGTTTCTTCCAGCGGCGTCTCGGGATCGAAACGGTGGGAATAGAAGATATCGACGTAATCGAGCCCCATCCGCGTGAGGCTCTGGTCGAGGCTCGCCAGCACATATTTGCGGCTGCCCCATTCGCCGTAGGGGCCGGCCCACATCTCGTAGCCGGCCTTGGTCGAGATGATCAGCTCGTCACGATAGGCGGCGAAATCGGTGCGCAGGATCTCGCCAAAGGCGGTCTCGGCCGAGCCGGGCGGCGGGCCGTAATTGTTAGCGAGATCGAAATGCGTGATGCCGAGGTCGAAGGCTCTGCGCACGATCGCCTGCTTGGTCTTGTGCGGCGTGTCATTGCCGAAATTGTGCCACAGCCCGAGCGAGATGGCCGGCAGCTTGAGGCCGGACCGTCCGCAGCGGTTGTAGACCATCTTCTCGTAGCGATTCTCGGCGGCGATATAGGGCATAGGGAATCCTTGGGAGAGGCGGCCGGGATCGCCGCTAGGTGACTTGAATCGATGCTCGCCCCGCACCTTTACCCTCTCCCCGCGGAAACCGGGAGAGGGGTTGCCACCTACTTTTTCTTCGCCAGCAGCGCCTTCGCTTCCTTGATGCCGAGCGCCGCCGGCCGCTCGCAGGTCGTTTGCATGGCGACGAACTTGCCGCTTTCGCCGGAGCGCAGGACGCCGGTCATGACATCGACGGCATGCAGCGCAAGCTCCATCGAGCAGCGGTGCGGCCGCCCTTCGCCGATCGCGATCGCCATGTCGGCAAGACCTGCCGTGCGGTAGTTGGCCATCATGCCTTGGCTGTGCATCTCATTGGGCACGCCGAACGGATGATCCCACTTGGGAAGCTTCTTCACCGGCTTGGTCGCATCGGTGAAGCGGACTTCGCCGCCGAAGAAATTCGGGTCCGGCACAAAGACGGTGCCCGCCTCGCCGTAGAGCTCCATCGGCGCATGGCCGTGGCTCCACACGTCCCACGAGGTGTTGAGTGTCACCACCGCGCCATTCGCGAATTCCAGCAGCGCGTGGATGGTGGTCGGCGTGTTGACCGGGATTTTTTCGCCCGCGCGCGGTTTGGAGCTGATGGTGCGCTCCTTGGCCGGCGTCGTCGCGAAAGCCGCGACCTGCTTCACCGGCCCGATCAGCTGGATCAGGTTGGTGACATAATACGGGCCGATGTCGAGCACCGGACCGGCGCCCGGCTGGAAGAAGAAGTCGGGATTGGGATGCCAGTGTTCCATGCCATGGCCCATCACATGGCAGGTGCCGCTGGTGATCTTACCAAGCTTGCCGCTGTCGATCAGATCGCGCGCCAGCTGATGCGCGCCGCCGAAGAACGTGTCGGGCGCCGAGCCGATGCGCAGTCCCTTCTTCTCCGCACGCTTCTTCAGATCCAGCCCTTCCTTGACCGACAGCACGAAGGGCTTTTCCGAATAGACGTGCTTGTCGGCGTCGAGCACCGCCTTCGACACGTCATAGTGCACGGCCGGAATGGTGAGATTAACGACGATATCGATGTCGTCATCTTTGAGAAGGTCGTTGACCGTTTCGGCGCGAAGCTTGAACTCCTTCGCCCGCATCTTCGCCGCGTCCATGTTGATGTCCGCGCAGGCGCGCATCTCGATGCCGCGGAAGAGCGGCGCCAGCGAGAAATACGCCTTCGAGATGTTGCCGCAGCCGACGACGCCTACGCCAAGTTTGTTTGCCATGATGGTATGTCCTAGTAATTCTTGACGGATTGGATCGAGCGACGGGCGAAGCGCTCGATGTCGTTGGGGTTGTCCTGCTCCATGACGAAGTACTTCGTCGCGCTTTTCGCGCGCAACGTCTTGATCAGGCCGGCCCAGTCGATGGTGCCGTGGCCGACATCCGACCAGCCGTCCTCGTCCAGCCCCTCCCCCGGCTTCGCCATATCCTTGACGTGGACGGCACTGATGCGCTTGCCGTGCTTTTCGATCCAGGGCAGCGGATCGGCGCCGCCGCGCACCACCCAGGCGACGTCCATCTCCCAGCCGATGTCGGGCGCGGCGGACAGGATGTGCTCCTGCGGCAGCGAGCCGTCGACGAGCGGCTTGAACTCGAAATCATGGTTGTGCCAGGCAAAGCCGTAGCCGGCCTTCTTCGCGGTGTCGCCCACCTTGGCAAGCCGCTCGCCGAAGCCGCGCCAGCCGGCGGCGTCGCCCGGCCGCGCATCGGGCATCAGGTAGGGGCAGATGAGCAGCGAGATGCCGAGCGCATCGGCAATCCTGCGCACGCCGTCGAAATCCTTCTCGAGCGCATCGATCGAGAAATGCCCGGTCGGCATGGCGAGCCCGTTCTTGTCGAGCTCGGCGCGGAAAGCCTTGGGATCGTCATAGACGCCGCCGAAACCTTCGACTTCTTTGTAGCCCAGTTCGCCGAGCATTTTCAGCACGCCGTCCCATGGCTGGAAGTTGCGGGCACTGTAAAGTTGGAATGACCAGTTCATCTGTCTGTCCGTTCTGTTTGATGGTTCCGGGAGGTTGTGGTGGGAGGTTAGAGCCTGCTGTCGGTCTCGGCGTCGAACAGCGAGGCGCGCGCCGGATCGAAGCCGATGCGGATCGCATCGCCGCTGCGCAGCGTCTTGTCGGCTTCGACGCGGAAGGAGAGGATCTGGCCGCCGAGCTTCGTCCATACCAGCGTGTCGGAGCCCATCGGATCGACAATCTCGACAGTGGACTCGGTGGTGAACGGCATGGCCCTCGCCGCTTCGCCAAAAGCGATATGCTCCGGTCGGATGCCGAACACGCAGGGTTTGGCGGCGCGCCCGCTTTCGTTGTCGAACTGATAACGGCCGAGCGGCACCGAAACACCGTCGGCCTTGAACACCGGCGCGTCGCTTGCTTCCAGGTGTCCCTTGATAAAATTCATCGCCGGCGAGCCGAGGAAGCCGGCGACGAAGCGGTTGACCGGGCGTTTGTAGATCGTCTGGGGCGCATCGAGCTGCTGGATGACGCCGCCCTTCATCACCGCGATACGGTCGGCCAGCGTCATCGCCTCGATCTGGTCGTGGGTGACGTAGATCATCGTGTTCTGCAGCCTGCGGTGCAAAAGCTTGATCTCGACGCGCAATTCCGACCGCAGCTTGGCGTCGAGGTTGGAGAGCGGCTCGTCGAACAGGAAGACGTCGACGTCGCGCACCAGTGCCCGCCCGATCGCCACGCGCTGGCGCTGGCCTCCGGAAAGCGCCGACGGCTTCCTCTGCAACAGCGGCTCGATCTGCAGGATCTCCGCCGCGCGCGCGATGCGTTTGGCGATCTCGTCCTTGGGCACGCCGGCGACGCGCAGGCCGAAGGAGAGGTTCTTTTCCACCGTCATCTGCGGGTAGAGCGCGTAGGACTGGAACACCATGCCGATGCCGCGATCCTTCGGCTCCTCCCAGGTGACATTCTTGCCCTTGATGAAGATGCGGCCCTCGGAGATGTCGAGCAGGCCGGCGATGCAGTTGAGCAAGGTCGACTTGCCGCAGCCGGATGGCCCGAGCAGCACGATGAACTCGCCCTCGGCGACGTCGAGATTGAGCGTCTTCAGCACCGACATGACGCCGAAATTCAGCGACAGGTCCTGGATCGAAACGCTAGGATTGGCGATCGCTGCTGCCATCATCATCCTTTCACCGCGCCGGCGGCGATGCCGCGCACGAAGAGCTTGCCGGAAACGAAGTAGACGATGAGCGGCACAAGGCCGGTCAGGATGGTCGCGGCCATGTTGACGTTGTACTCCTTCACGCCCTGTACCGAGTTGACGATGTTGTTGAGCTGCACCGTCATCGGATAGGTGTCGGGGCGGGTGTAGACGACGCCGAACAGGAAGTCGTTCCAGATGCCGGTCACCTGCAGGATGATGGCGACGACGAAGATCGGCAGCGACATCGGCAGCATGATGCGCAGGTAGATGCCCCAGAAACCGGCGCCATCGACGCGCGCCGCGCGGAACAGTTCCTCCGGCATGGACGTGAAATAGTTGCGGAACAGGAGCGTCAGGATCGGCATGCCGAAGATCGAATGCACGATCACGAGGCCGGTCAGCGTGCCGTAGATGCCGATCTCGCGCAGGATGATGACGATCGGGTAGATCATCACCTGATAGGGAATGAAGGCGCCGACGATCAGGATGATGAAGAAGGTGTCGGCGCCCTTGAAGCGCCAGTTGGCCAAGGCATAGCCGTTGACCGAAGCGATCGCGATCGACAGCAGCACCGACGGCACGGTGATGCGCACCGAGTTCCAGAAGCCGCGCGACAGCCCGTCGCAATTGAGCCCGGTGCAGGCCTGCGACCACGCCTTGACCCAAGGCTCGAAGGTGATCTCCAGCGGCGGCGAGAAGATGTTGCCGAGGCGGATTTCCGGCATGCCCTTCAGCGATGTGACGATCATCACGTAGAGCGGCAGCAGATAATAGAGCGCCACGACGATCAGCGTGCCGTAGAGGAAGATGTTGCGACGCGAGAGCACGTGCCGCGGCTTCGTTCCGCTCGGCCCCGATGCATCGCGCGACACGGCTTCGCGCCGAAGAGCATCACCGGACATGGAGGCAGCAGCTTCAGCCATGCTTTTTGCCTCCGAATTCGAGATAGGCCCAAGGCACGATGACGATTACCACCGAGAGCAGCATCATGGTCGAGGCGGCAAAGCCCTGGCCGAGATTCTGGGCGAAAAACATGTAGTCGTAGACGTATTTCGCCGGCACTTCGGAAGCGATGCCCGGACCGCCGCTGGTCTGCGCCACCACAAGGTCGTAGACCTTGACGATGCCGGCGGCGATGATCACCAAGGTGGTGATAAAGACCGGCCGCATCATCGGAATGATGATGAAGACATAGGTCTTCCACATCGGTATGCCGTCAACCCGTGCGGCCTTCCAGATGTCCTCGTCGATGCCGCGCAGGCCGGCGAGCATCAGGCACATGATCAGTCCCGTGCCTTGCCAGAGCGCCGCGATCGAAATGCCGTAGATGACGATGCTGGAATTGTAGAGCGGATCGAAGCTGAAGCTCGTCCAGCCGAGGTCGCGCACGACGCGCTGGATGCCGAAATCGGGATTGAGCAGCCACTGCCAGACCAGCCCGGTGACGATAAAAGAAAGTGCGAAAGGATAGAGGAAGATCGTGCGAAACGTGTCCTCGAAGCGGATCTTCTGATCGAGCAATGCCGCGAGGATGAAGCCGATCACCAGCGAGAACACCAGCGAGATCACGCCGTAGATCAAAAGGTTCTCGATCGACACCAGCCAGCGCGGCGTCGCCCATAGCCGGTAATATTGGTCGAGGCCGACGAAGTTCAGCCGCGGCAAGAGCTTCGAATTGGTGAAGGAATAGAGCACCGTCCAGGCCGTGCCGCCGACGAAGACGACCAGCGCGGTCAGGATCATCGGGATCGATGCGACCTTGGCGTTGAGGTTGCGTAAAAGCTGGTTGGGGCGTTCGCTGTTGCTCATCTCGGCAGCCGGGCTGGGACAATGAGGGCATCACGCCCCCGACCCCGGATAGGCGGGGGCCGGGAGCTGGCGGGGGCGCCGTTGATCAGTCTGCCGACGCGATGATGTCGGCGAAGCGCTTCTGCGCCTCTTCGAGCGTCATGTCGGGCTTGGCGAAGAATTCGGAGAACAGATCCTCCTTCTGCTTCTGGCTGTCCTGCGACAAGAGCTGGTCGGTCCACGGGATCACCGCGCCTTTCGCGAGGATGGCGAGGCCCTTCTTCATGCAGTCGTTCGCCGTGTTGAGGTCGACGTCGCCGCGCACCGGAAGCGAGCCCTTCTTGAGATTGAAGGCGACCTGGGTCTTCGGGTCGAGCAGCGTCTCGGCCAGAACTTCCTGAGCCTTGGCCTTGTCGGCATCCTTGAGCAGCGGGAAGTAGAACGCGTCGCCGCCGGTGGCGATGACCTCGTTCAGGCCGAGACCGGGCAGGCAGGTGTAGTCCTTGCCGGCGGTCTTGCCGGCGACCTGGAACTCGCCCTGCGCCCAATCGCCCATGATCTGGCCGCCGGCCTTGCCGGTGATGACCAGATTGGTCGCCTGGTTCCAGTCCTGCACATTGGTGTTCTTGGCCATCTTACGGGCGTCGTCGGCGGCCTTGAACACCTTGGCGATTTCGGGACCGCCTGCGAATTTGGCGTCCTTGTCCCTGTAGACCTTGAGGAAGGCGTCGGTGCCGCCGACGGCGGCAAGCAGCACGTCGAAGGCGCCGGACGCCTGCCAGGGCTGCCCGCCGACGGCGAGCGGGATGATGCCGGCTTTTTCCAGCGCCGGCGCAGCCGCAACGAATTCATTCCAGTCCTTCGGCATCGGCACGCCGGCCTTCTGGAAGGCTTCGTTCGACAGCCACAGCCACTGCCAGGAATGGATGTTGACCGGCACGCAATAGATCTTGCCGCCGATGGTGCACGAGTCGAGCAGGCTCTTCGGCCGCACGATTTCCGTCCACTTTTCCTTGGTGGCTAGATCGGTGAGGTCGCGCATCAGCCCGGCCTGGACGAGCTCCTCCGCCTGCCGGCCGTGGTTGAACTGGGTGGCGCCCATCGGATCGCCGCCGGTGATGCGGCTGATCATGATCGGCCGCGCCGTGCCGCCGGAACCGGCGATGGCGCCGTCGACCCAGTGATTGCCGGTCGCGTCGAACGCCTTGGCAAGTTCGGCCACTGCCGCCGCCTCGCCGCCCGAAGTCCACCAATGGGTGACTTCGAGATCGGTCGCGGCCGCCGGTCCGGCGAAGTTCAGCGCGGCCGTCGCGGCGAACGCGGCGGTCAGGAATTTGTATCGCATTTCGGTTCCTCCCAGAATCTGAAACGTTACAGATTTTCGATACGGCAAATGGCCCTTATAGGCAACCCCTCGAATGGAAACGGCATGAGATTTCTTCGGGGCACGAACAAAATCCTCTCCAAAGGCCTGTCGGGGAGTCCATGGTGCGGCCAATCGATACAAAAAGAAGAGGTAAATCGAGATTTGTTTATGATACCAGTGGCTTTCAGTCCACCCCTCCGGCGCTGACCGCAACGAGTGCGACCTGCCCATTGATCACGGGCGTTGGCAATCTGTAACGTTTCAGTATATTGCACCGTGTCACGGGCTGAAGGCCGCGCAAAGGCGACGGGCGCGATTGCCGGCCGGCCTCGCGGCTGCTATGCGCCTGACGGGCGGGACGAATGGACAGACGAGCAAACGAGAAGGACGACGACACGTCGGCTAAGGAACGGCCGACGCTGAAGACGCTTGCCTTCATGACCGGGCTCGGCGTCACCACCGTCTCGCGCGCGCTGAAGGACGCGCCGGAGATCGGCGCCGAGACCAGGCGGCGCGTGCAGCTCGTCGCCAAGCAGATCGGCTATCGCCCGAACCGCGCCGGCGTGAGGCTGAGGACGGGCAAGACCAACGTCATCAGCCTGGTGCTCAACACCGAGCACGAGCTGATGAGCTTCGTCTCGGACATCATCTACGGCGTCACCGAGGTGATCGCCGACACGCCCTATCACCTGATCGTCACGCCCTATTCGCGCTCGCAGGACCCGCTGGATCCTGTCCGCTATCTGGTGGAGACGGGCTCCGCCGACGGCGTCATCATTTCACGCACGCAGCCCAACGACCCGCGCGCCCGCTATATGCTGGAACGCGGCATCCCATTTGCCACCCACGGCCGCACCGACATGGGGCTGGTGCATCCCTATCACGACTTCGACAACTATGCTTTCGCCGGCGAGGCGGTCCGCCATCTCGCCGGCATGGGCCGGCGCCGGCTGGCCCTGGTGACGCCGCCGGTCGGCCTCACCTATTACGGCCACACGTTGAACGGTTTTGCCGATGCGCTGAGCGAGGTCGGCGCCAGCGAGGTGCCGTTCAACACCGTCTCCATCGACCACACGATCGAGCAGATCAGGATGCGAACCGCGCAGCTCATGCGCCGCGAGAGCCGTCCGGACGGCATCGTCAGCAGCGCCGCCGCCGCTACGCTCGCCGTTGTTGCAGGCATCGAGGACGCCGGCCTGAAACTCGGCCGTGATGTCGACGTGGTGTCGAAACAGTCGTCGGAGCTGCTGCATTTGTTCCGGCGCGAACTGCTGGTCGTGAACGAGAATTTCCGGCTCGCCGGCTCCGAGCTTGCCCGCGCCGTGCTCGGCTGGATCGGCGGCAAGGAACCTGGCTCACTGCAATCGCTGAGCAAACCGAGCGAGGTTCTGCCCTATCGGGGTTGAACTGGCGCGACTTGAGAGTCAGGTCAAGCCGAGTTGGCCGCTTCAGAGAACCGGAAGCGTGCTTGAGTGGCACCGGGAGCGCAGGAAGCCGCCTTTGCACCCTGGCATAACCTGACTCTAGGCGGCGCCGCTTCCCCACGGCCCATGGAACGCCCCCTGCTCGCCGATGCGCTCGAAACCGTGCGCGCCGAAGAAATCGCGCTGCGCCTGGATCAGGTTCGAGGTGCCGCGGCCCTGGCGATAGCTGTCGAAATAGGTGAGCGCCGAGGACAGCGCCGGCACCGGTGAGCCGGCCTCGGAGGCTCGCGCCACGATGCGCCTGAGCGACGGATGCGCCTCCTTCATCATGGCGATGAAGGCCGGCGCAATCAGGAGATTGGTCGAGGCGCCGCCTGAGCCGAAGGCCTCCGCCATCGTGTCCAGCATCTGCGAGCGGATGATGCAGCCGGCACGCCATATCTTGGCAATGGTCGGCATCGGCAGGTTCCAGTTGAATTCCTTTGAGGCGCCGCTCATCACAGCAAAACCTTGCGCGTAAGCCGCGATCTTGCCGGCAAACAGCGCCAGCTCGAGATCCTTCAGCAGCGCCGCCTTGTCGCCGGAAATCTTCTCGACGCCAATATCGCCGTAGGCCTTTTCCGCCGCCTGCCGTTCGTCCTTGATCGACGACAGCACGCGCGCCGCGACGGCAGCCTCGATGGCCGTCGCCGGAATGCCGAGCTGCTGCGCTTCGATGACCGACCATTTGCCGGTGCCCTTCTGGCCGGCGCGGTCGAGGATGATGTCGACCACCGGCTTGCCGGTCTTGGGATCGTCGGCTGCGAGAACCTTGGCGGTGATCTCGATGAGGTAGGAGTTGAGCCGACCCTGGTTCCAGCCGTCGAAGACCTTGCCGATCTCCTTCGGCCCCATGCCTAAGCCGTCGCGAAGGATGCCGTAGATCTCGCCGATCATCTGCATGTCGGCATATTCGATGCCGTTGTGGATGGTCTTGACGAAATGGCCGGCGCCGTCGGTGCCGAGCCAGGCGGCGCAAGGCTCGTCCTTGAACTTGGCGGAGATCGCCGTCAGCACTTTTTCGACGCGCTTCCAGGAGTCTTCCGTGCCCCCGACCATGATTGACGGCCCGTGGCGCGCGCCCTCCTCGCCGCCCGACACGCCCATGCCGATGAAGGTCAGATCTGAGCCCGACAGCTCGGAGAAGCGCCGCATCGTGTCGCGGAAATTGGCATTGCCGGCATCGATGACGATGTCGTTGTCGGAGAGCACGCCGCGCAGCGCCGATATCTGCTCGTCGACCGGCTTGCCGGCCAGCACCATGATGATGATCGGCCGAGGCGGCCGGATCGCTGCGGCGAGTTCCTCCAGGCTGTAGCAGGGCACAACCATGTCCTTCAGCGGACCGGCGTTTTCGACGAAGGCGCCGGTGCGCGACGGCGTGCGGTTGAAGACGGCGATGCGGTGCCCGTGCTCGGCGATGTTGAGCGCCAGGTTGGAGCCCATCGTGCCAAGGCCGATCAGGCCGATTTCGGCTTTTTCCATCGTTTCTTCCCTGCTTTCGAACTTTTGTTGAAGCCGCGTTTTGGACGGATGATTGACGGGCCTTCGCGACGGCGTCAACCGCCTCGCCGAATTGTGTCGCGGTCTAGGTCAGTCGGCTCTGATATCAATTGGCGCTTCAATCTTCACCATCTCGAAATCGGAAACCAGGATGTCGAGCCGGGCGTTCCAGCGGCCGGGCAGCGGGATGACGAGATTCTCGACGCGCCAGGTGCCGTCGCCGCGTTTCGTCGCCGGCCGTTTGATCGGCTCGATGCCGGAATCCGGCTTCGACAGCACCAGGGTCACCTGCTTGGCATCCATCGGACCGAAATCGCCGGTCATGATCACCATCGAGGAGGCAACCTGGCCGGCATGGCCGGGCGTGATGCTGAGATCGGCCATCGCCTGCAGGGTGTGGATGTGGATCGAGGCCGGCTGCGCTGCGGCGATCGCCAGCGCGCGTGGCGGCGGCGTGAAGCGCCAGCCGGCGGCGACGCCGAAGATGGCAAGCACGATCAGCGTCTCGATGCCGATCGAACGCACCAGCCGCCGCTGCACTTCCGTGTCGCCCGTTTCGGCCGGCGCGGTCAGCGTCCATCGGTTCACGGAGGCAAGGGTGAACAGGAACAAAAGCAGGGCCAGTTTCAGCAGCAGCAGGCGGCCATAGGCGGTGTTGATGAGCGCTGCCGGTTCGCGCACTTGGATGATCGCCAGCACGATGCCGCTTATCGCAAGCACGGCAACCACGGGCAGGATCGCGCGCGAAAACCGGCGCAAGAAGATTTTGGCCTCCGCCGGCTGATAGCGCAACGCAAGGCCGAGCGGCGCGAGCGCGCCGCTCCAGAAGGCGATGGCTGTGCCATGCAGGAAAACGAGCGGCCGCGTCAGCCATTGCGGCTCGGCGGCGCTGGCGTGGCCGCTTGCCGCAAACGCCGTGCCCACACCGACGAGCCCGGCGAGCGCAAGCAGCTTGCCAAGAGCGCGCGGTCCGGCGAGGGACAGCAAGGCAAGGCCGAGTGCAATCAGGGCGGCAAGCACCGTCCAGCCGAAGCTGGTGGCAAGCGCGGTCTCCCACACGGTGGGCGCCGCAAACCGGGCGAGCGGCGCGCCGAGCGCGTCCAACCCCTGAAATCCGAGCGAGAACGGGGCGGCGGCCAGTCCGCACAGAAGAGCGCCGATAACGAAACCCTGGCCGCAGCGACAGTCTCCAGCGAGCCAGGCGAGGGCGAAGGCGCCGCCGGCGCCGAGGAACAGCCCGGCATAGAGAAGGAGCTTACCGATCCAGATTGCCGTGCGCAGCGATAAATCGGCGGCTTCGCCCGCTGCCGGCGCAGCACTTGGCGCGCCGACGGAAAACAGCGCCGAGCCGCCGACCGGATGGCCGTCGACCGAAATCACCCGCCAGCTCAGCACATGCGTGCCGGATTTGAGCGTCTCCGGATTATCGATCTCGACGGTCTGATCGTTGAGCCGGAAGGAGGTCAGCGAAAGTTGCGTGCCGTCCGGCCGCACCAGAGTGAGCACCAGGGGCGAAACCGGCTCGCTGAAGGTCAGCGAGAATCGCGCGGGACTCTGCGACAGCACCGCGCCATCGGGCGGATCGGTCGCGACCAAGGCCGCATGCGCGAGGGCGCGGCCGGGTAGCACCAGCAGCAGCACGAGTACGAAAGCCGCGAACAGGCCGCTGGCGACTGGCCCGATGCGCATGCCCGTCAGGCGGATTGGGAAAGTTGCTGCGTTCATGCGGTCTTTCGAGAAGGGACGGCGCGCCCGAATGGGACGCGCCATCGAGAGATCATTTCTTCGGCAGCAATTTGATGCCGGGCGCCGGATTTTCCAGTGCATCCTCATCCGGTCCTGCCGCCGGAATCTCGATCCAGCGATCGGCGGCATCGCCGCATTCCTGGACCACTGGGAAATAGAGCATCTGGCCGGCCGGAAGATCGGCGGCGAGCGAAGCACGGAAAATGAACTCGTCATAGAATTCGTCCGGCAGGTTGCCGCCGCTCCAGTCGACTTCCTTGACGCCGGTGGTCAGCGTCTCGCCATGGAGCTGGTAGGATTTCTCGTATCGGCCTTTCTTGGTCTGCAGCGTCCAGCCGGGCTTTGGCATCGGCTTGACCGAAATGACGCCTTCCGGAATCTGCACGCGCACCGCGGTCGTCGCCTTGCCCTCGCAGCCATGCGGCACGCGCAGGACGGCCTTATAGGTCGAGCCGACGGCCGCTTCCTGGGTTTCGAGCGTGATGTGCGCAAGCGTGGCGTTTGTCCCGAGCGCCAGCACCGCGCCCACCGCCAAAAGATACTTCTTCATGAATTGTCCCTCTAATTTCGAAATGATCACTCGGCGTGATCGTCCATGCCGCCCATCTCGCCCATGCCCTCGACGGCGAACTCAACTTTGACGCTGCCGGCCTTCTCGAAGGTCAGCGTGGCCGGGAATTTCTCGCCCTGCTTGGGCTGTCGCTTCAGGCCGATGAACATCAGGTGATAGCCACCCGGCTTCAGTGCGACCTTGCCGCCGGCCGGGATCACGAGCCCGCCGCTCACCGGCCGCATCGTCATGACGCGGTCCTTGACACTCATCTCATGCAATTCGGCCTTGTCGGAGATGTCGGAGGAAATCGACAGCAGCCGGTCGGGCGAGCCGCCCTTGTTGGTGACGGTGAAATAGCCGCCGGCCACCTTGGCGCCGGGCGGCGTTGCGCGCGACCACGGGTGCCCGACCTCCAGGTCACCGGCCTTGAATTCATGCGCCTGGGCGCCGGGAACGCATGCGAACAGAAGAAGAGCGAACACGGCAAGGCCGAGCCGTTCGAAACCGCGCGGACGAGCTTGCGCTCGCGCGGCGGGAAGAAGATTGGACATGGTTGCTCCATGAGTATGAGATCGCGCCGTGATCCGGCCGCGAGCAGTCTGATCTTGGATGAATGCGCCCGCGAAAGGTTTCGCGGGTTTTTGTCAGACTGCGGCCGGCGGCGCGCGCGGATTGGCCGGAGAGCGGTCGCGGGCAAAATCGAGATGCCGGAAGGCCAAAGGCGGGAAAGCGACCGCGTCGAACACCTGTACCCTGACGGGCGCACGGGTATCCGGCGGCGGCAGATGCGCCGGCGAAACCAGGCTGCAGCCAGCCAAGCAGCAAGCCGGCATATGCTGCCGGTGCGGATCGCCGCCCGGAAGCTTGACCGCCCCGTCATGCGTGCAGATGACGTTGCCGAAGGCATCAAGCTGCGAAGGAGCGCCAAAGGCGAAGGCGCCAAGCGCCGACTGAAGCAACAGCAGCAGCGCCGCGACGAACGCGGCCGGCATGCTCCATCGTCTCAGCCGGATATCCAAATGACCTGCCTCTTTCCAGCAATTCCACCGAGCCTAGCATGGGGGCGGCGGCCGGAAAATCGTCAAAACCGGGCTGCGGCAACGCGGCGCGACGCGCCTGATCAGGCGGGCTGCACCTGCCGCCCTTCCGGAATTGAGCTCAACAGCGTCTGGCGCGCCGACTTCAGGTGCTTGCGGCAGGCGGCGTCCACCTTGGCGGGATCGCGCGATTTCAGCGCCGCGATATAGGCCAGATGCTCCTGGACTGCGACCTCGTTGCGCTCGCGTTCCTGCGCCTTGTTCCATTGGTAGTGGTAGTGGAAAATCATCGCGATCACATCGTAGAAATCGACGATGAAGCGGTTGTGCGAGGCGCGGTGGATCAGCCGGTGGAAGCGCTCATCGAGCTCGGAGAATTCGTTGAAGCGCGTCGCGATGTCGCTCGCCAGTTGGCGATGTTCGATCTCCAGCCGGTCGAGGTCGGCCCAGACCGCGCTTTCCTGCGGCAGCGCGACGAAGGCAGCCGCCGAGCGCAGCTCGAACATCTCGCGAATCTCGGTGAGCTCCAGCGCGAAAGCGCGGGTGAAGCCCTTGAGCACCCAGTGGCTGTTGCGCCGCTTCTCGATCAAACCGAAGCGCGAGAAGCGGATCAGGAATTCGCGCACGCTGGTGGTGCCGACGCCGATCTCGCGCGCCAGCTCGAGCTCGTTGATCTGCATGCCCGCTTCCGCGCCGCCGGCGAGCAGCCGGCGCATGAAGGAGCGCTCGATGATCTCGGCCAGCGAGTCGGTCTCTTCCTCGGGGAAGAAATCTTCCGCCTTCGGCGCCCGCAGCACCGTTTTGTTGCGCTTGTTCCAGGCGATCAGCCCGGTTTCTTCCATGCGCGAAAGAATGCTGCGCACCGTGGTGCGGCTGACGCCGAGCAGCGTTCCGAGCTCGGGCTCGGACGGCAGGCTCCTGGTTTCGTCGAGCAGCCGCAGTCCGCGGTTGAAGGCGTCCTTGTAGACGTTGTTGCTCTTCGACATGCCCGTATCCCCAACGCTTGCGGCAGCCGGCCGGAAGCGCAATATGATCGGTGTTCCTAGCGCAAGCCTCCGAAATGCGGAACGAATTTCGCCGGCTTTATCTAACGGGCGGCCACGCACCCAAGCGCGCGGCGCGCGATGAAAAAACAATTGACGCAAAAATGTTTTTTCACGATAAAAGACATTATCCTCAAACGGGCGCATGTCAATCCGCCCACACTCCCAGGTTTACCCAGGACAGCCGCCCGTGAACGCCGCAAGCACCATTCTTCTTTCCCCCGCCGACAATGTCGCGGTCGCCAATGGCCGCATCGAGATCGGTGCGGCGCTGCCCGGCGGCGCGGTTGCGGTGGCGGCGATCGACCCAGGGCACAAGGTGGCGATCAAGCCGATCGCGGCGGGCGAAGCGGTGGTGAAATATGCGCAGGCGATCGGCCGCGCCACTCAAGCCATCGCGCCGGGCGAGCACGTCCACTCGCACAATCTGGTGTTCGAGAGTGGCCGCCTGCCGGTGGTGCCGCCGAGCGAGGCCGAGCACGCCACCGAAGCGGACCGCAAGCGCACCTTCATGGGCTATCGCCGCGCCGATGGTCGCGCCGGAACGCGCAACTTCATCGGCATCATCGCCAGCGTCAATTGCTCGTCCACCGTCTGCCATGCGATCGCCGACGAGGCCAATCGCACGCTTTTGCCGAGATATCCCGGCATCGACGGTTTCGTGCCGATCGTCCACGGCCAGGGCTGCGGCATGAGCGCCACCGGCGACGGAATGATGGTGCTGCACCGCACGTTGGCCGGCTATGCACGCCACCCGAATTTCGGCGGCGTGCTGATGGTCGGTCTGGGCTGCGAGGTCAACCAGCTCACCCTTTATGGCCAAAAGGGCGTCGCGGCGGGAAAGCGGCACTTCAACATCCAGGAGGCCGGCGGCTCGCGCAAATCCGTCGAGCGGGCGATGGGCGTGCTGGCCGAGATTGCCGAGGACGTCGGCCAGTTGCAGCGCGAACCGATCCCGGTCAGCGAGATCGTCGTCGGCCTGCAATGCGGCGGCTCGGACGGCATGTCCGGCATCACCGCCAATCCGGCGCTGGGGGCGGCGGTCGATATTCTGGCCGGCTGCGGCGGCATCGGCATCCTGTCCGAGACGACCGAGATCTACGGCGCCGAGCATCTGCTTGCCTATCGCGCCGCCTCGCCCGAGATCGCAGCCAAGCTCGACGGCTTTGTGAAATGGTGGGAGGACCATACAGCCAAGCACGGCGCCTCGATCGACAATAATCCCTCGCCGGGCAACAAGCGCGGCGGCCTGACCACCATCCTGGAGAAGTCGCTGGGTGCTGTTGCCAAGGGCGGTCAGACGCCGCTCAACGGCGTCTTCGGTTACGCCGAGAAGGTCAGCGGCAGCGGCTTGGTGTTCATGGACACGCCCGGCTACGATCCGGTCTCGGCCACCGGCCAGGTGGCCGGCGGCGCCAATGTCATCGTCTTCACCACCGGCCGCGGCTCCTGCTTCGGCTGCCGTCCGACGCCGTCGATCAAGGTCGCCACGAACTCGACCATGTACCACCAGATGGAAGAGGACATGGACGTCAATTGCGGTGTCATCGCTTCCGGCGAGAAGACGATCGCCGGCATGGGCCGCGAGATCTTCGAGCTAATCATCGAGACGGCGTCCGGACGCAAGACCAAGAGCGAGGCGTTCGGCTACGGCGACAACGAGTTCGTGCCCTGGCATCTCGGCGCGACGCTCTAGATAGTCGAAACGACCGCCGGTCGAACGGCAAAGGGAGGCTTTGATGAACAAACGCCGGATCGGCGCGACCGCGCTCGAAGTCACCGAAGTCAGCTTCGGCGGCGCTGCCATCGGCGGCCTTTATCGCGCCTGTCCGCGCGAGCCCGCAATGGAAACGCTGCAAGCGGCCTGGGACGGCGGGCTGCGTTACTTCGACACCGCGCCCTTCTACGGCCTCGGCCTGTCGGAGCGGCGCACAGGCGATTTCCTGCGTGAGAAGCCGCGCTCCTCCTATGTGCTCTCGACCAAGGTCGGCCGCCTGTTCCGGCCGGTGCCGGAGGACCAGGTTCCCGATCACTCTTATGTCGACCCGCTGCCCTTCGCGCTCGACTACGACTATTCCTATGACGGCATCATGCGCTCGGTGGATTTTTCCTACGCGCGGCTCGGCCTCAACAAGATCGACATCCTGTTCGTCCACGACATCGGCGTCTACACGCATGGCGTCGAGAAGACGAAGCTGCATTTCCGTCAGCTGATGGACGGCGGGCTGAAGGCGCTGGAGGAGCTGAAATCGTCCGGCACGATTTCCGCCTACGGCCTTGGCGTCAACGAGGTCCAGATCTGCCTTGACGTGCTTCGCCGCGCGCCGCTCGACTGCATCCTGCTCGCCAGCCGCTATTCGCTGCTTGATCGCAGCGCCGAGGCCGACCTGCTGCCGCTTTGCCGCGAGCGGCGGACCTCGCTGATCATCGGCGGCGTCTTCAACTCGGGCATATTGGCGACGGGACCGGTGCATGGCGCGCATTTCGATTATCTGCCGGCGAGCAAGGATGTTCTCGACCGCGTCAGCGCAATGGAGCGCATCGCCATCGGAGGTGGCTATCCGCTGGCCGCTGCCGCGTTCCAATTCCCTCTGCACGAGCCTGTCGTTGCCTCGGTGCTGACCGGCACCGCCAAGCCCGCGAATCTGACGCGCAATCTCGAACTGCTGGATATCAAGGTGGCGGCGGCGGAATTTGCCAAATACGATCCTTATACGATCGTCCAGCAGCTTGGCTGAGATGCGGAGGACCCGGCAGACCGATCAGCTGCCACTCGTCACGAAAACGGCATGAGACAAAGCTTGCATCGATCCGGGCAATGCACTATCAAAATCCGGCAAATGTTTTTTATTGATAAAGTTCTGTTTGGCTCGCGCCTATCCAGATGGAGCTTCCGAACCTTCACCGGGCGACTTTAGGGAGGAACCTAATGAAATTCGTAACCAGCCTTCTCAACCGCCGCGCCTTCGTGGCTGTAGCCGCCGCCTCAATGCTCGCCGGTGCGATGCATCCGGCACCCGTCTCGGCGGCAGACGTGACCATCCCGATCATCGTCAAGGACACGACTTCGTTCTACTGGCAAATCGTGCTGGCCGGCGCCCGCAAGGCCGGCAAGGATCTCGGCATCAACGTGCCGGAACTCGGCGCCCAGGCCGAAACCGACGTCAACGGTCAGATCTCGATCCTCGAGAACGCCGTGGCCGGCAATCCGGCCGCGATCGTGATCGCGCCGACCGAAGCCAAGGCGCTCGGCAAGCCGATCGACGAGGCGGCGACCAAGGTCAAGGTCATCGGCATCGATTCCAGCGCCGAATCCAAGGCCTTCACCTCTTTCCTCACCACCGACAACGTCCAGGGCGGCCGTGTCGCGGCTGACGGTCTCGCCGCCGCGATCGGCGCCGCCAATGGCGGCAAGGTCGAGGGCAAGGTTGCGCTGATCACCGCGCTGCCCGGCGCCGGCTCGCTCGAGCAGCGCGCGCAAGGGTTCAAGGAACAGCTCAAGGCGAAATATCCCGGCCTCGAACTGGTCGCCGACAAATATGCCGACGGTCAGGCCACCACCGGCCTCAACATCGCGACCGACCTGATCACCGCCAATCCGGACCTCAAGGGCATCTTCGCCTCGAACCTGATCATGGCGCAGGGCGTTGGCCAGGCGATCGCCGAGAACAACCTCGCCGGCAAGGTGGCGCTGATCGGTTTCGATAGCGACGAGAAGCTGATCAAGTTCCTCAACGACGGCGTCATCTCCGGCCTCGTCGTCCAGGATCCGTACCGGATGGGCTACGACGGCATCAAGACCGCCTTAGCCGCCTCGAAGGGCGAGAAGGTCGAGGCCAATGTCGACACCGGCGCCAATCTCGTCACCAAGGACAACATGAAGGATCCGAAGATCGACGCGCTGCTCAACCCGAAGCTCAACTGATCTTCGCGACATTCGTTTCCGGGGCTTCGCCGCCCCGGAAACATCGCGGCGGACAGCTTGGAAATCCGCCGGCTTGCTTTAGGCTCTGCCTTCTAGATGCGCGCCAGACGCATCGCTGCGTATCCAACGGTTGGATCAATCTGGGAGGATTGTCATGACGTCGACGGCGCAGGAACTGCACCCGCCCCCCACGCTGAAACCGGGCAGGACCATCCTCGAGTTGAAAGGCCTGGAAAAGCGCTATCCCGGCACGCATGCGCTGAAGCCGGTGGACCTTGCCTTCAAGTCGGGCGAGATCCACGCCATCGTCGGCGAGAACGGCGCCGGCAAATCGACGCTGATAAAGCTTTTAACCGGCGTCATGCCGCGCACCTCCGGCGAAGTCGTCTGGGAAGGTAAACCCGAGGCGCTGGCCACGCCGCACGAGGCGATGGCGCTCGGCATCAATGCCGTCCACCAGGAGGTCGTGCTTTGCCGCCACCTCACCGTCGCCGCCAACATGTTCCTCGGCGAGGAGAATTCCCGCTTCGGTCTGTTGCAGCAGCGCGCCATGGTGAAGGAAGCGCAGAAGATCATCGATGGGCTCGGCTTCGACCTGCCCGCGCATGTTATGCTCGGCGACCTCACCATCGGCCAGCAGCAGCTGATCGCCGCCGCCCGCGCCACGGTACGCGGGACAAAGTTCCTCATCTTCGACGAGCCGACCGCCTACTTGACCCGCAAGGAGGCCGACCAGTTGTTCAAGCTGATCCGCCGGCTAAAGGGCGAAGGCGTCACCATCATCTATATCAGCCACCGCATGGAGGAGGTGTTCGAGCTTGCCGATCGCGTTTCGGTGCTGCGCGACGGCACGCTCGTCGGCACCCGCAACATAGCCGAGACCAGCGAGCCGGAACTGGTCAAGCTGATGATCAATCGCTCGATCGAGCAGATCTACCACAAGGAGCATTTCACGCCGGGCGCGACGATCGTCGAGACGCGGAATCTCTCCGGCAAGGGTTTCGAGAACGTCTCGGTGACTGTCCGCGCGGGCGAGATCGTCGGACTTTACGGCTTGATCGGAGCCGGCCGCAGCGAGTTCGTCACCACGCTTTACGGCCGCCACAGGAAGTCGGCCGGTCAGATCCTGTGGCAAGGCAAAGAGGTGCAAGTCAACTCCGAGCATGACGCGATAAGGCTCGGCATGGCCCTCGCCCCCGAAAGCCGCCGCGACCAAGGCCTTTGCCTCAACCTGCCGGTCGGCACGAATCTCAACCTGCCGATCTACAAGCGCATCTCGAGCAATCTTCTGATCTCAGGCTCGCGCGAGAAGGCCGAGGCCGATCGCCAGATAGCCGATCTCAGGATCAAGACGCCGACCCGCCACGCGCTGGCCTCCAGCCTGTCGGGCGGCAACCAGCAGAAGATCGTCATCGGCAAATGGCTGGCGCATGGCGCCAAGCTGTTCATCTTCGACGAGCCGACGGTCGGCGTCGATGTCGGCACCAAGGCCGAGATTTACCGGCTGTTCTCGACGCTTCTGTCCAAGGGCGCTGGCATCATCCTGATCTCGTCCTACCTGCCGGAAGTCTACGAGCTCGCCGACACGCTGCATGTGTTCCGCCGCGGCAAGCTGGTCGCCACGCATGGCTTCCGCACCGCCAGCCATGAGGACATTTTGGGCCAAGCGCTGGCCGAGAAACAAGAAAAGACGGGAGGACAAAAATGAGCACCGAGGCGATCCCCGCCGAAAAGCCGAAGCGCAATTACAACGCCTTGTTCGGGCTGACGCTGCTCGGCTTGTTGCTTTTGATGTGGATCGTGCTGGCGGTCGCCACACCCTCCTTCGCCACGACGCTCAACATCACCAATCTTTTGCGTCAGGGTTCGCTGATCGCCATCCTCGCGGTCGGCCAGACCTTCGTCATCATCACCGGCGGCATCGATCTCTCGGTCGGTGCCGTGGTCGGCTTCACCACCGTCATCGTGGCGCTTCTGATCAATGCCGGGTGGCCGATCTGGGCGGCTGTGCTCATTACCTTGCTCGCCGGGGTCGCCATCGGCCTGTTCCACGGCTTCGGCATCGTCAAGATGGGCCTGCCGCCCTTCATCATCACCCTGGCCACGATGACGTCGCTGCGCGGCATCGGCCTCTTGATGACCAACGGCAATTCGATCTCGATCAACAGCGACCCTTTCCAGGCCTTCTCGCGCGGCTCGCTGCTCGGCATCCCCTATCTGTTCTGGATGGTGATCCTGGTCGCCATACCGTCCTACGTGTTCCTGCACCACACGCGCTGGGGCCGCTATTTATTCTCGGTCGGCTCCAATGCGGAGGCCGCGCGCCTTTCCGGCGTGAACGTGCCGCGCACCATCTTCATGGCCTATATCCTGTCCGGCCTGCTCGCGGCTTTCGTGGGTGTGCTGCTTGCCTCGCGCATCGGCATCGGCAACCCGACCCAGGGCGACACCTATGAGCTGCAGGCTATCGCCTCGTCGGTGATCGGCGGCACCTCGCTGTTCGGCGCCATCGGCTCGGTGCATGGACCGCTGATCGGCTCCTTCATTCTTTCGACGATCAACAACGGCGCCAACCTGCTCAACGTCAACACCTTCTGGCAGCGCGTCATCACCGGCCTGCTGATCATCGTCATCGTCTACTTCGACGGCCTGCGCCGTCGTGGCAAATAATCGTTCCTGAAATGACGCGCCGGCCCCGATCGAGCGGGGCCGACGCCTCTTAAACACTGGATCAGCGCATGAAAGCCGTCGTCTGCCGCTCGCCTGGCGACCTTGTTCTCGAAGACCGCGCCGAACCCGGCGCGCCGCCGCCCGGCTGGGCGCGCATCGCAGTCAGCCATGTCGGCATCTGCGGCACCGACTATCACATCTTCGAAGGCAAGCACCCGTTCCTCGCCTATCCGCGCATCATGGGCCACGAGGTCTCGGGCACGGTCGTCGAGCGAGGTGACGGCGTCGAGCTTGCCATCGGCGAGCCGGTGATCATCAACCCGTATCTCGCCTGCGGCCAATGCGTTGCCTGCCGGCACGGCAAGCCGAACTGCTGCGTGCAGATCGAGGTGCTTGGCGTCCATCGCGACGGCGCCATGTGCGACGAGATCCTGGTGCCGGCGCAAAACCTTTATCCGGCAAATGGCCTATCGCTGGCCGATGCCGCCGCCGTCGAATTCCTGGCCATCGGCGCACACGCCGTGCGGCGCTCGCTGAGTGCGCCCGGCCAGCGCACGCTGGTCATCGGCGCCGGTCCGATCGGCCTTGGCACGGCACTGTTCGCCCGCATCGCCGGCCTCGATGTCAGCCTGCTCGACATGAGCACCGAACGGCTCGCTTTCGCCGAAAGCGAGCTCGGCTTTGCCGCGCTCGACGGCTCGAAAGCACAGGCAGCCGATCTGGTGCGGCAGGCGTCCGGCGGCGAAGGCTTCGACCTTGTGTTCGACGCCACCGGCAACACGCAGTCGGTGCAGTCCGCCTTCACCCATGTCGCGCATGGCGGAGCGCTGGTTTTGGTCAGCGTCGTCAAGGACGACATCACCTTCTCCGATCCCGAGTTTCACAAGCGCGAGATGACGCTGGTCGGCAGCCGCAATGCGCTCAGAGCAGACTTCGACCATGTCGCCGCCTCGATCCGCAACGGCGCCGTGCCGCTGGAGAAACTCGTCACCCACCGCACGACCCTTGCCGATACGCCGCGCGATCTAGCGCGCTGGGCGCACGAAAAATCCGGGTTGATCAAAGCGGTTATCGAGGTCGGATAGGGAGGCCCGACCCGCCCGTCGATGACGACCTCAGGGGTTGTCGCCCTTGATGACGACGTCGAAGGCTAGTCGGAGGCGACTGGCGTCCATGAGCGGTTGTTGCGCCATGCGCTGGCCAAGTCCGGCGTGCCGTTCTCGCCGCACAACCCGGCACACACCCACCACTATGCGAAGTCGACAAGACGGCGCGCCAAGACCGATCGTCTCGATGCCGCACAAACCTCGCAGCCGCTCAGGGTCCAAGAACTGGCCATCATCGCCGTTGCAAGGAAGCTCCTGGTCGTCCTCAATGCCATCATTCGAGACAAAACAGCCTTCGCATGAACACAGTAATGCCGTTCCCTAAGCCGTAGAATGCAGCCGGTGCAGAATTGCATCGTGGCGGAGCGTCGACGTCACGGAATGGGTCCTCGGGTCTCGGCGTCCGCTTCGCTCCCGCTCCGCCCGTGGATGACGAATGGAGAGGGCGTTTAAGCGGCAGCCTTCCACCCATCTCTGATATGCCGATACCCTTCGCGATAAACTGCCTCCGGGCTCTCTGCGAAATCCCGCCACACCTTGGTCGCAGCCGCCAGATCCTTCAGTGATCGGCCGAACGACTCGATCGTAAGCCAATCGTCATAGCCGCTCTTGCGGATCGCCGCGAAAGTTTCCTTCCAGGGGACGTGGCCGCGCCCCGGCACGCCGCGGTCGTTCTCCGAAATATGGATATGGACGACATTTTTGCGGTTGCGCGTATAGGCGCCGATCGGATCGGCCTCCTCGATATTGGCGTGAAAAGTGTCGTACATCGCCTTGATGTGCGGCCGGTCGATCGCGTCGACATGCTCGGACAGGTCGTCCATCGTGTTGACCAGATAGCACTCGAAGCGGTTCAGCGCCTCAAGCCCGATGGTGACGCCCCTCTTGCCGGCATGATCGCCAATGGCCCGCTGCGAGGTGACTGAGCGCTTCTTCTCGGCCGCTGTCGGCCCGCTGCCGGAAAAGGCGCCAAGCGTAGAATGCAGCGGCCCGCTCAGCCTGTCCGCGCCGAGCGCCGCGCTGCAGTCGATCGCCCATTTCATGTATTCGATGCCGGCCCTGCGCGTTGCGGCGTCGGGCGAGATCAGGTTCATCGCCGGGTCGCCCATCGCCGAGACCGCGGTGCGCTCCAGTCCGATGCGATCGAGCATCTCGCCGAGCTTCTTGTAGTCATCCGGTTCGCCCGCGAAGACCGGTATCTCGACGCCGTCGAAGCCGGTTGCCTTGATGTCCTTCAGCAGCGCCTCGTGCTTTTTCGAGACGCTCGTCGTCCACAAGAACATGCACATGCCGATTTTCATCGACACCCCTCCTCTGCGGCCAACCACTTGCGCTAGCGGGTCACACTCCCCCTCATCCGGCCCGTGCCGTCGCCGAGCCCGCCTTTATAGCCTCGTCCACGCCCCGTTCTTCCTCGACGACTTCACGCACGCCTCGATGAAGGCCATGCCTTCGACGCCGTCCGCGATCGTCGGGAAGGCGACATCCTTGGCAAGCTTGCCGCCCTTTTTGCGCGCCGCGCGGATGGCGCGGGCCGCTTCCTGGTAGATATTGGCGAAGCCTTCGAGATAGCCCTCCGGATGGCCGGAGGGCACGCGGCTGACGCGCGCCGCTACCGGCATCGCGCCGGCGCCCGCCCGGGTCAGCAACTGCTTCGGCTGGCCGAAGGGCGTGTACCAAAGATAGTTCGGGTCGGCCTGGACCCATTCGAGCCCGCCCTTCGAGCCGTAGATGCGCAGCTTCAGCCCGTTCTCGTGGCCGGGCGCCACCTGGCTCGCCCAGATCATGCCCTTGGCCGGATGCTTGTTGCCGACCGGCTTGAAGCGCAACAGCACATTGACGTTGTCGTCGAGCTGGCGTCCCGGCACGAAGGCGTCGAGATCGGCCGAAAGCGAATCGAGCTCCAGCCCCGAGACGAAGCGGGCGAGGTTGTAGGCGTGCGTGCCGATGTCGCCGAGCGCGCCGCCGGCGCCGGCCTGCTTGGGGTCGGAGCGCCATGAGGCCTGCTTCTGGCCGGTCGCGGCGAGGTCTTCGGTCAGCCAGTCCTGCGGATATTCCGACTGCACGATGCGGATGTCGCCGAGCATGCCCTTGGCCACCATCTCGCGCGCCTGCCGCACCATCGGATAGGCTGTGTAGTTGTGGGTGAGCACGAACACCTTTCCAGCCTTCTCGACCAGTGCGGCAAGCTTCTTCGCCTCGGCGAGCGAGGTCGCGAGCGGCTTGTCGCAGATGACGTGGATACCCGCCTCGAGGAAGGCTTTGGCCGCCGGCACATGCACATTGTTCGGCGTGACGATCGCCACTGCCTCGATGCCGTCCGGGCGTTTGGCTTCGGCCTTGGCCATCTCGGCATAGGAGCCGTAGCTGCGTGACGGATCGAGCCCGAGTTCTTCGGCCGAGGCCTTCGCGCGCGCCGGGTCCGACGACAGCGCGCCGGCCACCAGCACGAAGTCGTTGTCCATGCGCGCCGCAATCCGGTGCACCGCGCCGATGAAAGCGCCCTGCCCGCCGCCGACCATGCCGTAGCGGATCGGGCCGCCTCCCGTTTCCGATTTCGATGCGCCGACCATGCTTTCGTTCTCCCTCATGTTGGTTAGCTCCCCCTTGAGGGGAGGTCGATCCGCACAGCGGATCGGGTGGGGTCGCCGGGCGTGGATCTCGGCATGAAACCGACCCAGCCCGGCCCTTTGGGCCACTCTCCCCTCGAGGGGGAGGATAAAGGTGCTAAATCCCCATCATCGCGCGCAGCAGCTTCTTGTCGCTGGTGCCGCCGGCGAAATCATCAAAGGCCCTTTCGGTGACCCGGATGATATGATGCTGGATGAAGGGTGCGCCTTCGGCCGCGCCGTCCTCGGGATGCTTGAGGCAGCATTCCCATTCCAGCACCGCCCAGGAATCGTAGTTGTACTGGGTGAGCTTGGAGAAGATGCCGCTGAAATCGACCTGCCCGTCGCCGAGGGAACGGAAACGCCCGGCCCGGTTCACCCAGCCCTGATAGCCCGAATAGACGCCTTGCCGCCCCGTCGGGTTGAACTCGGCATCCTTGACGTGGAAGGCCTTGATCCGCTCGTGGTAGATGTCGATGAACTCGAGATAGTCGAGCTGCTGCAACAGGAAGTGCGACGGGTCGTAATTGATGTTGCAACGCTTGTGGCCGCCGACCGCGTCGAGGAACATCTCGAAGGTCGCGCCGTCGAACACGTCCTCGCCTGGATGGATTTCGTAGCCGATATCGACGCCGTTCTCATCATAGACGTCGAGGATCGGCTCCCAGCGCTTGCCAAGCTCGGCAAACGCTTCCTCGATCAGCCCAGGCGGCCGCTGTGGCCACGGATAGAGGTACGGGAAGGCGAGCGCGCCGCTGAAGCTTACCGACGCCTGGAGGCCGAGATTCTTCGATGCTTTGGCGCCGAATTCCATCTGCTCGACCGCCCATTTCTGCCGGGCCTTCGGATTGTTGTGCACCTCGGGTGGCGCAAACCCGTCGAACTGCGCGTCGTAAGCCGGATGCACCGCCACCAACTGCCCCTGCAGGTGCGTCGACAGTTCGGTAATCTCGACGCCGGCTTCAGTGCAGATGCCCTTGACCTCGTCGCAATAGGTTTTCGATGACGCCGCCTTTTTCAGATCGAACAGGCGTCCGTCCCAGGTCGGGATCTGTACGCCCTTGTAGCCGAGCCCGGCCGCCCATTTGGTGATCGAAGCCAGCGAATTGAACGGCGCGGCGTCGCCCGCGAACTGCGCCAGAAACAGGCCGGGACCCTTCATCGTCGTCGGCATCGGCATCCTCCCTCTCTCGTTTTCATGGACCAAGCATAGCGCCGATTGAAGCGAGGGCTAGCCTCTTCGACCGTTCGTCTCGGCGCCGACAAGCAGCGGCATTCTGGTATTACCAAATACGGCTGTTTGGTCAAGCGGCCAGAAACAGCTGGAATGCGATCCGCACGATTGCCGAAAGGTATCTTAATCTATTCAAATCAAAGCATTGACTGATGAGTTGAGCCCAATAGGTGGTCTCCTTGCCGTTACTGTGAATTTGCTGTAGAGGTTCTGTCAGGCCCAATTGGTCGAACCAGTTTCGAGAAAAAACACTGGAACGCCGTGGGGAGGAGATCATGCGACGGGCTCGGTGGAGAACGTCGCGAAAAACGTGACAGGCGAATTCTGGGAAGGACAGACCATGCATCTTTCGACGCACAACTGGATGCGGGCGGAGCCGCTGGAGGTGACGCTGGAGCGCATCAAGAAGTTCGGCTACGAGTCGATCGAGATTTCCGGTGAGCCCGAGCAGTACAAAACCAAGGAAACGCGCGCGCTCCTGAAGGAGCACGGCATACGTTGCTGGGGTTCGGTGACGCTGATGCTGGGCGAACGCAACCTTGCCGCCAAGAACCAGGGCCAGCGCGAGCGATCGGTACAATATGTCAAAGACGTGCTGACCATGGTGAGCGAGCTTGACGGCGAGATCATCACGCTGGTTCCCGCCACCGTCGGCAAGGTGGTGCCCGACGGCACGGAGGCGGAAGAGTGGGGCTGGGTGGTGGACGCCACGCGCGAATGCTTCGCGCATGCCAAGAAGGTCGGCGTCAAGATCGCCGTCGAGCCGCTCAACCGCTTCGAGACCTACCTCTTCAATCGTGGTGCCCAGGCGCTCGCGCTCGCGGATGCGGTGAGCCCGGAATGCGGCGTCTGCCTCGACGCCTACCACATCCATATGGAGGAATTTAACGTCTATGACGCCATCCGCCAGGTCGGCAAGCGCCTCTACGACTTCCATGTCGCCGACAACAACCGCTTCGCCGCGGGTCTCGGCCAGATCGACTGGCCGAAGATCGTCGGCACGCTGAAGGAGATCGGCTATGACGGCGCGCTGACCAACGAGTTCGTCGCGCCGGTCGACCGCACGCCGGCCGCCCCCTATCCGGAGATGGTGGAGCGCAACCCGGTCGACATCTCGCCCGAGCAGCTCAAATTCATCCAGGATCACGGCTCCAGCGTGCTCACCGAGAAGTTCTACACCGATCAGATGCGCATCACCGCCGAAACGCTGCTGCCGCTGATCAAGTAGACGGTCCGATTTGGAGCTTAGCCCTACCGTCCTGGCCGGGCGGCGGGCCGGGGATCAAGATGCGTATAAAAAGCGTCCAGGCCTGGTGGGTTCGTATACCGATCGAAGTCGCAAAGCAGCATCGCAGCGACTTCGGTCAGGTGACGACGTTCGACGCCGCCATCCTGCGCGTCGAGACCGACGACGGCCTGGTCGGCTGGGGCGAGGGCAAGAACGCCGCCGGCAGCGCCGGCAGCTATGGCGCGCTGGTCCACATGCTGAACCACGAAATTGCGCCGCAGCTCATCGGCCGTGATCCGGCCGATATCGGCATCATCTGGGAGATGCTCTACAACGGCGTGCGACACCACACGGCGGCCCATGCCGGCCATGCCATGCCCCAGCTGGCGCGGCGCGGCATGAGCGTGGCGGCGATCAGCGCGGTCGACATCGCGCTTTGGGACATCCTCGGCAAGTCGCTGGGGCAGCCGGTCTGGCGGCTGCTCGGCGGCCGCAAGGTCGAGCGCATGCAAGCCTATGCCTCGGGCGGCTGGGCGCCAGCCGATACCATCGGCGACCAGCTCAAATCCTATATCGCCAAAGGCGGTTTCAAGGCGCTGAAGATGCGCATCGGCGCCATGGACGGCGCCCCACATATCTCGGCCGCGCGCGTCCGCGCCGCCAGGGAAGCGATCGGTCCTGACGTCGAACTGATGGTGGACGCGCACGGCACCTACACCGTCGCCGAGGCCAAGCGCTTCATCAGCCTCACCGCCGATCTCGATCTGGCTTGGTTCGAGGAGCCGGTGATCGCCGACGACAAGCACGGTATGGCCGAGGTGCGCGCGTCCGGTTCGACCCCGATCGCCACCGGCGAGAGCGAGGCGACCCGCTATGCCTTTCGCGATCTGGCCGTGCTGAAATCGGCCGACATCTTCCAGCCTGATCCCGCCTTCTGCGGCGGCATCAGCGAGGCGATGAAGATCGGCACCATCGCCAGCGCCTTCAACCTGCGCTTCGCGCCGCATCTGTGGGCCGGCGCGCCCTGCTTCTTCGCCGGACTGCATGTCTGCGCGGCTTCCCCCGCGACCTTCATCGTCGAGTATTCGCTGGGCGCCAATCCGATGATCCACGATCTCGTCGAGGAGACTGTCGAAGCAAAGGACGGTATGATAGCGATCCCTGAAAAGCCCGGATTGGGTTTCACCGTTTCGGAGCGATTCCTGGAGGCGCACGCGCTACGCATTTGACGATGAAAGAAAAGAACCTTCTTGCGGAACTCGCCGCCTATCTGTTCTCCAACTCGGACAAGGAGTCGGGCCGCACGCCGTCGGAGCGCGAGCTGGCGGAGCATTTCGCCGTCAGCCGCGGCCAGATCCGCGAGGCGCTTGCCATCCTCGAAGCGATGCGCATCGTCGAGCGCCGCGCCAAGTCCGGCATCTATATCGATACCAAGCAGGCGAGCGTGGAAGCGTTAGCGCTTTTCGCCCGCGCGGGCCTGCCGCTGGATCCGGTGCAGATCTACGAGACCGTCGAGCTGCGCAAGCTCCACGAGATCAAGGCGGCCGAGCTTGCCTGCTCACGCGCCACCGAGGAGAATTTCGAGCGGCTGCGCGAGATCCTGAAGGCTTCCGAGGAGCGCATCGCCGCCGGCGAAGGCCTCGCCAAGGAAGACCGCGAGTTCCACCTCGAGATCGTGCGAGCGACCAAGAACGGCGTCTTTCACAACATCTGCAGCGTCTACTACCTGATGGGCGAGCAGCGCCTGCCGATCTATTTCAACGATCTGGAGCGCAGCATGCGCTCGCATGCCGAACACATCCAGATCTACGAGGCGCTGTTGCGCCGCGACGGCAACCTCGCCCAGGCGCTGATGAGTGCGCACCTGCAAGGGGCCGAGAGCTACTGGAAGGGGATCATCGAAGGTCGCTGGACCGAGCCGAAAAGCGCGGCGCTCGAAAGGGCCTGAGCTTCATGCGCAAGATCCTGTCGACGCACCCGCTACATCCGCGCGCGACAAGCATGCTGGCGGGAGCCGGCCGGCTGGTCGTCGCCTCCGCGCTCGATGCAAAAACGCTGGCTGCCGAGGCGAAAGACGCCGACATCGTCATCGTCCGAGCGCCGCTGCCGCCGGAGCTGTTCGCAGGCGCGTCCCTGTTGCGCGCCGCGATCCGCCATGGCGCGGGACTGGACATGATCCCGGTCGAGGCGGCCACCGCCGCCGGCGTGCTGGTGGCGAACGTGCCGGCCGTCAATGCCCGCTCGGTGGCCGAACATGTGGTGTTCACGGCGCTGGCGCTGCTCAGGCGCTTCCGCATCATGGATCGCGACCTGCGCGCCAAGGGCTGGCTCGCCGGGCGCGAGCACGCCAATTCAACCAGCGAGCTCGCCGGCAAGACGATCGGCATTGTCGGCCTCGGCGCCGTCGGCCAGGCCGTCGGCCACATCGCCGCGCACGGCTTCGACCTCAAGGTCGTGGCGACGACGCGCAGCCTGCGCCCGGCGCCCGAGCGCGTCGGTTTCCTGTCGATAGACGCGCTGGTCGAGCAGAGCGACATCATCGTGCTCTGCTGCCCGCTGACCGAGGAGACGCGCGGCCTGATCAGCCGCGAGCGCATCGCCCGCATGAAGCCCAATGCGCTGTTGATCAATGTCTCGCGCGGGCCGGTGGTCGATGACGAGGCGCTGATTGAAGCGTTGCGAAAAGGCCGTATCGGCGGTGCGGCGCTCGACGTCTTTGCGACCCAGCCGCTGCCGCCGAGCCATCCCTATTTCAGCTTCGACAACGTCATCATCACTCCGCATATGGCCGGCATCACCGAGGAATCGATGATGCGCATGGGCGTCGGCGCTGCGAACGAGGCCTTGCTGGTGCTTGCCGACAAGCTGCCGGTCAACCTGCGGAATCCGGAAGTGATCGAGCGTTACCGTCGGCGCTTTCCGGCCGACTGATTGCGCCGCTGCACCACCTCAACCGCTCAGCAAAGCCTCCACCGCGGCAGCAATTCCGAGCAGACGTCGGTCGTGCCCATGCCTCGCCACCAGCATCAGCCCGGCCGGCAGCTTGGTGCCCGGCATCGGCAGCGAGATTGCACAGAGATCGAACTGGTTGGCGACCTGCGTGTTGCGCAGGAGCAAGCCTTCCGTCCTGTCGCGTAGCGCTTCGTCGCCGGCCATCGCCACGATCGACGGCGCGACCATCGGCACGGTCGGCAGAGCAAGCGCGTCGACCGCTTGCAGCCGTTCCGTCATGGCCGCGACCAGTTCCGCCCGGCGACGGATTGTCCTGATATAGGCGGAAGCGGGAACCGTCCGCGCGCGCGACAAAGGCCCGCTGACATGTGGGTCGACGGGCACCGAGGCCCCGGTCGCCAGCCAGTCGGCATGCACCTCCGCACCCTCCATCGACGCGATCGAGGCGCGCATGGTCGCCGCGCGCATCCCGCCAATGAGGTCATCGATCGATAGATCGGCAACGCGCGCCCCTGCCCGCTCCATCTGGCTGGTGCACGCCTCAAAGGCCGCGGCGACGTCGGCTTGCGTGTCATCAAAGAGCCGGCCGCGCGGAACACCGATGCGCAGACCGGCGAGCGGGATCGGTTGAAGCGCCATCGGCTCCTCCCCCGCCATGATCGCGTCGGCAACCGCGCAATCACCGACGCTGCGGGCGAGCGGCCCGATCGAATCCAGTGTCGCCGACAACGGAAAGGCGCCGTCCAAAGGCACGCGCCGGGCCGTCGGCTTGAAGCCGACGACGCCGTTGAGCGAGGCCGGGATGCGAACCGAGCCGCCCGTGTCCGAGCCGATCGAGATCTGGCTGCTGCCTTCGCCCACCGCAACGCCGGCGCCCGATGAAGAACCGCCCGGGATCAGGCTGGCATCCGCCGCATTGCCCGGTGTGCCGTAGTGCAGGTTGTCGCCGATCGCGGTGAAGGCGAATTCGGTCATGTTGGTCTTGCCGAGGATCACTGCGCCCGCCTGGCGCAGCCGGCGCACGATCGCCGCGTCCTGCGCGGCGGGCTGAGCACCGGCGAGCATCGCCGAGCCTGCCCGGGTCGGCTCGCCGGCGACATCGAACAGATCCTTGATCGACACGACCACGCCATCGAGCGGCCCGAGGCAGACCCCGGCTCTTTGCCGCGCGTCGGCTGCATCCGCTGCGGCGAGCGCCGCCTGCGCATACTGCTTGACGTAGACCTTTTCGTCAGCCGCGCGATTGGCAAGACGTGACAGGATGATTTCGAGACGGTCGCGCACGGATTGCATGTCGATGTCGGACTCCGCAAGGATGCAACGTCTTTTAAGGCAGCCAATTTGGCTAGCGGATGGATAACCCGGCAAGGGTGCCTTTGCACCTGCCAGCGATAGGAAGAGACTGATGCTGTACAAAGGCAGTTGCCACTGCGGCAAGGTGGCTTTCGAGGTCGCAGGCGAGCTCGGCGGCGCGGTGCGCTGCAACTGCTCGATCTGCGCGCGCAAGGGGGCGCTGCTCTGGGCCGTGCCACACGCCAGCATGCGCCTGGTTGCCTGGGGCGACGACCTCGGCAAATACACCTTCGGCAAGGGCTCGATCGCGCATCGCTTCTGCCGGACCTGCGGCATCCATCCCTTCGCCGAGGATGTCAGTCAAGGCAGCGAGCGCAGCGCCTACATCAACATCAATTGCCTCGACGGCATCGATCTCGCCGCTATCGAGGTTTTCGAGTTCGACGGCCGCTCGGCTTAGCCCAGACTGCATCGCCCTGCCGACAAGCCGGCCGTACCGGCTGGCTTGTCGGCGTCCAAGGTTATTCAGCCTGTTTCGGCCCGACGGCGAAAGTCACCAGCGCTGCGAGCAGCGTTGCCATGGCACCGTAGCCGAATGCGCTGGCGACGCCGGCATGGTCGACCAGCAGGCCGCCGAAGACTGCGCCCAGCGCGATCGCCACCTGGAACGTCGCGACCATCAGGCCGCCGGCGCTCTCGGCCTGGTCGGGAGCGGCGCGCACCAGCCAAGTCTGCAGCCCGACCGGCACCGCGCCGAAGGCAAAGCCCCATGCCGCAACTGCGATTGCCGCAATCACCGGTGAAGCGCCGATGGTGAGCATGGCAAGCGCCGACAGCGCGATCAGCAGCGGCGCCAGTCCGACCGCAAGCTTCAGATTGCGCTCGGCCAGGAAAGCGCCGGCGAAATTGCCGAAGAAGCCGCCGATGCCATAGGCGAGCAGAACCAGCGAGATGGTCTCGATCGGCATGACCGGCACCGTCTCCAGGAATGGCCGCACATAGGTGAAGCCGGCAAACTGTCCCGAGGCGACGAGCAGCACGACCAGCAGGGCGATGCGGATCGTCCGCCGCTTCAGTACCTCGATCAGCGTGCGAAAGCTCGCCACGGCCGTCGGCGGCAGGCTGGGGATGGTGGCAAGCTGTACGAGCAGCGTCAGCGCGCCGACGACCGCCGCGATCATGAAGGCCGTACGCCAGCCCCAGATGTCGCCGACATAGGCGCCGACCGGCGCCGCGGTGACGGTCGCCACCGATACGCCGGTCAGGATGATCGACATTGCGCGCGGCATCAGCCGCATCGGCACCAGTCGCATCGCCATGGCGGCCGACATCGACCAGAAGCCGCCGAGCGCGACGCCCAGCACCACGCGGGCCAGAAGCAGCATTGTGAGCGAGGAGGCGAAGGCGGCAAGCAGGTTGGAGACGATCAGAAGCAAGGTGAGCAGCCACATGACCAGCCTGCGGTCCAGCCGCTTGGTGACGATGGCCATCGTGGGTGCTGCGATCGCGCCGACGACGGCCGTCGCCGTCACGGCCTGGCCGGCGGCGCCTTCGCTGACGCCGAGATCCTGCGCCAGCCGCGTCAGCAGGCTAGCGGGCAGAAATTCGGCGGTCACCAAGCCAAACACGCCGAGCGCCAGCGAGACCACCGCGCCCCATACAGGCTCGCTTCGCTCCTCGGCTTCGGTTCTATCGAGAACAGCGGCATCGATGACGCCTGTGGCGGGTTCGGTCATGGGAAATCTCCGATCTGTTTTGCGGCGCCATTTGGAAGACCGCCAGTTCGGGATCCACCCGTTACAGGCCTGGCGCGCGACGCTGCAGTGCAACATAGGGAGTGACCGGCTGGAGTTTCCATGCTAGAAACGCCGGAATGAATTACAATTCGTCCAAAACCACATTCCCGGCGTCCGGCGATCCGCTGACCGACATGCTGCGCGGATTGCGGCTCGACGGCGTCGACTATGGCCGCTGCGTGCTGGGCGAACCGTGGGCCGTTTCCTTCCCCGCGCAGAAGGCGGCGCGGTTCCATTTCATCGGCCAACAGGGCTGCTGGCTGTTCTCACCGGCCAAGGAATGGATCGAGCTCTCTGTCGGCGACGCGCTCTTGATCCCGCGTGGCGATGAGCATGTGCTGGCGAGCGCGCCGGGCGTTCCGCCCGTGCCGATCGGCCGCTATACGATCGAGCCGGTCTGCGAGAACATCTATGACGTCTCCAACGGCTGCGACGGCTGCAAGACCTTGCTGTTTTGCGGCAGCATGCATTTCAATCTCGACGGCTCGCATCCGCTGCTCGACATGATGCCCGACCTGATGCAGGCGCATAAGCTGATGGCGAACGCGCCGGGCATCCAGCATCTGCTCGATGCGATGGCTGGCGAGGTGACGATGGACCGGGTCGGCTCGGGCGGCATTCTCGCCCGCCTGGCTGACGTGCTCGCCGCCACAATCATCCGCTCCTGGGTAGAGAACGGCTGCGGCGACGCGACCGGATGGATCGCCGCGGTGCGCAATCCTGACGTCGGCAAGGTGCTCGCCGCTATTCATCTGCAGCCCGACCGGGATTGGACGGTCGGGGCCCTGGCCCGATTGATGGGCGCGTCTCGCTCCGCCTTCGCGCAGCGCTTCGCCACCGTGGTCGGCGAGACGCCGGCCAAATATGTGCTGCGCGTGCGCATGCATCAGGCGCGGCAATGGCTCGCCCGCGACGGCATGCGGGTGTCTGTCGTGGCGGCGAAACTGGGCTACGATTCGGAAGCTTCCTTCAGCCGCGCCTTCAAGCGGGTGATGGGTGTCGCGCCGAGCCATCTGCGCAATGGCGGCGGCGAGCAATCCTGACAGCCGGCGTTCAGGACGCTACCACGCTGGAGGAATTGCCAAGTCTTTTGGACGACGCGTCATTCTTCACCGACAGGGATTGCCTAAGCTGAGCCGAGGAGGAACCGCTCATGGCTAGAGCGGCGGATTTTCATGTGCGTCCATAGCCTGCGGCAGTGAAGTAGTTTCTGCATTCTGTTGGGGATAACAGATTGCAGATATCGCCGATGGCCTGCCACAGGGCGTCGATGGTTCTGATGGCCTTTGCGCGCAGATGCGCCTT
>NZ_JARTVQ010000020.1:0-23977 GCF_029625845.1 Mesorhizobium sp. WSM4898
GATGGATGCTGAAGCGTGGTAACTCCAGTCTCCTCGGTCCGGTCCGAATGGACAACCTCTCGAAAGCTCACACCTAGTGCCGGCAGTGGCACCGCTGTTGTCCGTCGACAGGTCCCGCGCTTGCTCGGTGCGACCAACAACCTTAAGCGCTAGGGCGTAACCTGACCCTGCAAGATCTCCTCACCGACTATAAGGTGCGCCTCACGATCTGAGACGATGGGACAGGATGGCTAAGGAGGTGCGCCGTCTTGCATGCCCCGCCAGCGAGGCGAACCCTCTCGGCTACGCGCGCCACCAGCGACGCTCCATATCGTCAGGCCTGCGTCTCATGCTCAGATGAGCCGGTATTTGGCTCTCTCATCAGCAAACCGAGAGAGCCCATGCCAAGACGGAAGCAAGCAAGACGAACGAGCGTCAGAGATATCCTGCGCCTGACCCATAAACAGGGCAGTCCGGTGGGCCAAGGTGGCAGAGCAACTGAGGTTCGGCAAGACTTCGGCTTCCACCTATCTGCGGGCGCTGGAGACGGGCTGTCGTGCAGGCCCTGCATGCGGCTTTGAGGACGATGCGATGTTGAAACACCGTCTGTTGCGCCGAATCGGCCGTCGGCCAAACGTTGGGTCGTCATCAGGTTCTCGACAGCTTCCCGGTGTCAAATCCAAACCGTGGTCGGCGATCCCCACCAGGGTGGGAAGGCAGCGCTGATATAGCCGAACGTCGATCAAGTCACGATCAACGATTGCCTCATGTCACATGCCCTGCGGGACTGAAAAACGGAGAAGAACATGTGCGATGCAAAACTGAAGACCGTGCTTTCGCTTTTTTCGCCGGTGGCCAGCAAATTAGATGCTCTCTCGTCCAACGGACCAGCGACGGATGCAAACTGCGTTAAGCTAAATACGAACGAGAACCCGTTTCCGTTGCCGAAGAGCGTAATGCAAAGTGCAATTGCTGCGATCGAACACCAGTATCTTTATCCGGAAGACGACAATCTCAGCTTAAGGGCAGCTGCCTCCGATGCTTACGGATTTTCCAAAGATCAGGTGATTGCCGGCAACGGTTCGTCGGAGCTGCTCGGACTCATCTACAGAGCTTTCCTCGCCCCAGGAGATAGAGTGGCAATGCTGTCGCCCGGATTTTCGTTCAACCGTAAACTTGCCATGTTGCAGGGTGCCGAGTTTCTCGAAATCGCATCGAGCGAAGCTCATCCCCTGCCGATAGAAAAACTGCTGTCCGGCCCCGCAAAAGACGCGAAGTTCATTCTGTTGGCTAATCCGAACAATCCGACCGGAACATTCGTGCCGGTGGCCGAAATCGAACGCCTTGTGGAGCAAGCAGATCGCTTGGTCGTCTTGGATGAGGCCTACGTTGACTTCGCACCCGACAATGCCCTGCGCCTCGTCAATAGACATCCGAATCTTTTGATCTTGAGGACTTTTTCAAAGAGCTATGCTGCCGCTGGCGTGCGAGTCGGCTTCGGTTTCGGTCACCCAGAAATCATTGGCAGGCTGCGCAACATCCAGAATGTCTTCAACATGAACGTGATCGGGCAGGCGGTCGGGAAAAGCATTCTTGCGCATCGCCACGCCTACGAAGAGAACCACAGGCACATCAAGCATGAACGACAGCGAGTGACCCTGGCGCTGTTGCAACTTGGCTTTTCCGTAACACCCTCCCACGCAAACTTTTTGCTGGCCCGTGTGCCGGCGGGACAGGAGGGCTCATGCTGGCAAGCCGCGTTGAAAGAGCAGGCGATCCTCATCGCCAGCTTTCCTGACGTAGATTTGAAGAACTGTATTCGCGTCAGCATTGGCACCACAGAGCAGATGGACAAATTCCTTGCTGCCGCCGAACGCGTCTGTATGAACTTTAAGAAGGATCGCGGTGCTCACAAGCATGAAGTCGATTCACATTAAGCATCAAGTAATGATATGTCGTGAGCTATGATGATTAGCGAATAAATATAGGTAATTTGGAGAACAATTAATTGAAGAAAATTTCCGCTTCGGGCCTGACCTTCGGCATCTTCGATCATCTGGACGAAAACGGCGATGACATCGCACAACAATATGCAGATCGGCTGAGCCTAGCAGAAGCGTGCGATGGCTATGGCTTTTATGCGTATCATCTCGCCGAGCACCACTGTACGCCGCATGGCAGAGGTCCATCACCGAATTTGTTCTTAGCGAGCGTCGCCCAGCGAACCCGCAGTCTTCGTGTTGGTCCCATGGTAATGCTACTTGCGCTCTATCATCCGCTGCGTGCCTTCGAGGAGATCTGCATGCTTGATCAGTTGAGCGGCGGCAGGCTTGAACTCGGCATAGGGCGCGGCTCTGCTCCCACTGAATTGGGATACTTCGGGGTTGCTGTAGAAGCAGCACCAGAACAGTATGCGGAGGCCAGTGAGATTCTCATCAATGCGATGAAAGGCGGGACGCTTTCTTATCAGGGCCGCCACTTTGAGTTGAAAGATGTTCCGCTGACGTTGAGACCTCACCAATATCCCCGTCCGCCGACATGGATCGCCACCAATCGACCCGAGCCGGCTAGCTGGGCCGCTGCGAATGGGGCAAACATCGCCTGCGTCGGACCTTCCACTTCTGTTCGCAGCGTTACCGACGCGTTCCGCGCCGCCCGAATTCACGATGCTGACATTGGCCAGCAAGCGCCATTTCTTGGATTGCTCCGAATGGTGGTGATAGGGCGTTCTGAAACAGATGCGTATTTGCTCGCAGCACCTGCCTATGAACGATGGCTCAATAGCTTCAAATTTCTATACGAACTAAATGCCATTTCCACTCCACCAAACTTGCCTTTGAACTTCGATGCAGCAATTGAAAGTGAATTGTGCGTCGTGGGAACGGCAGATTCTGTCCGAAAAGCTCTCCTTGATCAGCTGGAAGAGGCAGGTGCTAATTATCTTCTGTGTCAACTGGCATTTGGGGATTTGCCGCTGGATGCCTCACTATACACCGCATCGGCCATTGGATCCGAAATCATGGCTCGAGTTGCCGCATCGTGAATCCGTCGTGTGATTGGAGGAGCAGCGGCAGCGCTGCTCCTCATTGCGAAACGGTTGTGGGGGCCGGACTCCTGTGTCAGGTGTAAACCATTGGAGCACGTCCTATCTGATCCAGGTCATATCCTGCGGCTTTGAAGTAGTTGGCACATTCGGCTGGGGTGAAGAGGTCGACGACCGCGCCGAGGCGTCCTGACCTTGCCCCTCTGATCTAATCCGGTTTGAAGTTCGTTCTGGCCCATCCAGAGGACCAGGACATGAAACGCAGCCGCTTCTCTGAAGAGCAGATCATCGGAATTTTGAAGAAACACGAGGCCGGGGTATCGGTTGGCGATCTGTGCCGCAAGCACGGGGTCAGCGACGCCTCGATCTACAATTGGAAGGCCCGCTTCGGCGGGATGGATGTCACCGAGGCTCGGCGACCTGAAGGCGCTGGAGGACGAGAACACGCGCCTGAAGCGGCTTTTGGCCGACGCCATGCTCGACAATGCCGCGTTGAAGGACCTTGTGGGAAAGAAATGGTGACGCCCGCCGCCAAGCGGAAAGCTGTCGCTCGCCTGAAGGAAGGCTTCGGGATGAGCGAACGGCGGGCGTGTAAAGCCATCGGCTGTTGCCGCATGACGGTTCGCTACCAGACCAGCAGGCCGGACGACCGCGAGGTTCGCGAGCGGATGAAGGCCGATCGCGCAGGAGCGTCGCCGGTTCGGCTACCGGCGTCTTCTCGTGATGCTGAGGCGGGAGGGCCTGGTCGTGAACCACAAGAAGCTGTTCCGGCTCTATCGGGAGGAGAAGCTCGCCGTCGCCGCCGTGGCGGCCGCAAGCGGGCGATCGGGACCAGGGCGCCGATGCTGGTGCCGCTGAGGCCCGACGAGCGCTGGTCGCTCGACTTCGTATCGGACCAGCTCACCGACGGGCGCCGCTTCCGCATCCTGGCCGTCGTCGACGACTGCACGAGAGAGTGCCTCGCACTCATCGTTGATACGTCTCTCTCGGGCATGCGGGTTGCCCGCGAATTGGACGGCTCATCACCGAGCGGGGCCGGCCCAGGATGATCGTCAGCGACAATGGCAGCGAGTTCACCTCGAACGCCATCCTCTCCTGGGCGGATCAGAACCGCGTCGAATGGCATTACATTGCGCCCGGCAAGCCGATGCAGAATGGCTTCATCGAGAGCTTCAACGGCCGACTGCGCGATGAACTGCTCAACGAGACGCTGTTCACCTCGCTGGCTCAGGCGCGCGTAGCCATCGCCCTGTGGCACGCCGACTACAACACCGCGCGGCCGCACTCCCCCCTGGCAGACCCCGGCCAAGTTCGCCAGCACCTTCAATCCGCGACGGTCGCTCGCGCTGCGCTATGCCAAAGGCTCCGCGCCAGCGCCCGTCGCTTCACCCGCCCAGCAGGGCACAACCCACGCCGGAAACGAACTCAAAACTGCTGGGGCAACGTCAGTCCCATAGAGCCTTGATGGTTATCTCGGCCTTTGCTCGCAGCAGCGCCTTAGGTTGGGCGAAGGCGTTCTCAATCGGATTGAAGTCGGGACTGTAGGGCGGCAGTTAGAGCAGGCTCGCCTGCGGCCTCAATCGCGCCGCGCAGGGTTCTCCAGGCGGATGTCGCCAATGTCAAATTTGCTGGCATCCATGTCGCCCTCGCCAACCGCACAAGCGAAGGCCAGAAAGCCAACATGTGTTCTGCGGCTTAATTAAGAGTCAGCCGATGTCGGCCGAACATCACCTTGTCTCGAAGTCGACGATCGGACAGCAGGTTGCGAAAGTTGGCGCGATGCGAAACAAACTGCTGAAGCGCTCAACTTTTATTGATCACGCGTGTTGGACGCGACGCACTCCCGTTCCAATCGGGCTGAGCGCAAATTCTCCCGGTTCACAAAACTGAGTCGCTGGAGTAGTGGGGGCGCAGAGAAATCTCCGGTCGCAGCCTTACCCGGTCAAAACAAGGATACCAATGATGAAGACTCTCGCCGTCTGCTCTGGCGGATTGGACTCCGTTTCCCTTGCTCACATGGTGGCAGCGGAGCACGAACTCACCGGCCTTCTATCTTTCGACTATGGCCAACGGCACAGGAAGGAATTGGGCTTCGCCGCTCTTTGCGCGCAGCGACTGAAGGTCCCGCACCAGATCATCGACATCGGCGAAATTGGCCGTGGCCTTTCCGGCTCAGCGCTGACTAGCAGTATCGACGTGCCGGACGGCCACTACGCCGAAGACACGATGAAGATTACGGTGGTGCCGAACCGCAATGCCATCATGTTGGCAATCGCCTTCGGTCTCGCCGCCGCCCACAGCGCCGAAGCGGTGGCGGCGGCCGTGCATGGTGGGGACCATTTCATCTATCCCGATTGCCGTCCGGCCTTCATTGAAGCTTTCCAGACAATGCAAGACCGCGCGCTCGACGGCTATGCGCAGATACGCCTCTATGCACCGTATGTGAATCTCGGAAAAGCTGACATTGTTGCGGATGGCGCAAGATACGGCACCCCGTTTGCTGAGACCTGGTCCTGTTACAAGGGCGGCGTGCGTCACTGCGGACGATGCGGGACCTGCGTCGAGCGGCGCGAAGCGTTCCATCTCGCCGGGCACGCTGATCCCACCGACTACGAGGACGCCGATTTCTGGCTTGAGGCGCTGCGCAGGAGGCGCGCGTAATGTTCCACATCAGCAAGGAATTCCACTTCTCGGCCTCGCATCAGCTCACCTCCTTGCCTCCCAACCATCAATGCGCGCGCCTGCACGGGCATAACTATGTCGTCGTAGTGGAGCTGTCGGCCAAGGAACTGGACGCCCACGGCTTCGTGCGCGACTATCACGATCTGGCGCCGCTCAAACGCTACATTGACGAGAGCTTCGACCATCGGCACCTCAACGACGTGCTGGGACATGAGAAGGTCACGGCGGAATGCCTGGCCAGACATTTCTATGAATGGTGCAAGGCACGTCTGCCGCAGACCGCGGCCGTGCGCGTTAGCGAAACACCGAAAACTTGGGCGGAATACCGTCCGTGACCGACATGCATCCCGCAATCCGTGTGAGCGAGATATTCGGGCCGACTATCCAGGGCGAGGGCGTGCTCATCGGCTTGCCGACGGTGTTCATCAGAACCGGCGGATGTGATTATCGCTGTTCATGGTGCGACAGCCTTCACGCGGTGGACAATCAGTATCGCCATGAATGGCTACCGATGCCGATCGATGCCGTGTGGCAAACCGTCCATGCGCTTTCCGGCGGCAGGCCGGTTATGGTCTCCTTGTCAGGCGGCAACCCGGCCATTCAGCCGTTCGGTCCCCTCATAGAACGAGGCCATCGCGAGGGCTATCGTTTTGCACTGGAAACGCAGGGTTCCGTGGTGAGGGAGTGGTTTGCGGATCTTGACGTGCTGACCCTTAGCCCAAAGCCGCCGTCCAGCGAGATGACGACCCGTTGGGCTGCGTTTGATGCATGCCTCGAAGCGGCGCAAGAGAAGCCGCAAATCGTGCTCAAGCTCGTCGTTTTCGACGAGAGTGACTATGCCTACGCCAAAGAAGTCGCGGCGAGATATCCGCACCTTCCGATCTATCTGCAACCCGGCAATCACACGCCGCCGCTCCCTGGCAGTGAAGACGCCTCTGTCGACTTGGACGGAATAATGATGCGAATGGAATGGCTTGTCGAAAGGGTGACTAGCGACAGGTGGTTCGAAGCCCGCGTGTTGCCGCAGCTGCACGTTCTGCTTTGGGGTAACAAGAGGGCGGTCTAGTCTGTGGCTTGCGTCGCACCGGAAGGCCGGGCTCCAACGGCTTGGCAGGCTCTCTTCGCGTGCCGAGTACAGCCGAGCTTTGTTCGCGTCAGCGGTCTCGCGATTGTGCGGCTGGAAACCGCCCGGACACCCCGCTGCCGGCGTGTGTCACCTTGACTCCGATGAGCTGTCGTCACGCAAAGTTGAAATCCGCAAGAACTGGCCTTCTCGCCCCACCTGCTCCGTCGCAAGCACGTCATCCCCTCATCCTTGTCCAGCTCTTATCGATGTATCTCATTGTCCGGCCTGACGCACGACTGTCAGCATGGGAATGCATCCATTGCGCAAATGCCTTCCATAAAGAAGATCGATTTCCTCATTGGCCCAACGTGAAATATAGCAACGTTTTCGTGGCGTGGGTCGGCTGCGTCGGGAGTAGCGATGAAAACGTATTGGGGTCGCCTGCGTCTCCTTGGGCAGCGAGTGTAAAGTATAGCGATGCGGCCTCCGGCGCGAACGGCAGCCGCGCAGTGATCACCTTCGCCTGTGCCTTTGCGGCGGGGGTCAAGCGCTGGTCTGCTAAAATTTTTTATCGTTTAGCTGGTTGAAACTGCCCCCGTTGCGGGCTGCAGAAGCCGGCCAGCCGAGAAACGGCAGCCGCACTTATGAAAGCACGCCAAGGCGTGCGGGCATCTATCAGTTGCAAAGGACAATACTGGCCGCGCCGATTGGCCATCACGCGTCCATTAGGGCAGCCACCAACATCAGTTCGCAAGAGGAGCAAAAGTAATATGTATCGTCGTCACCTGATCAAAGGGTTGGTTGCGCTCGGCGCATGCCGGATTTGCGTTCAAGCCGCCCAAGCGACCAGTGCCCATTGGGGGTACACCGGTCCGGTCGGACCGGAGCACTGGGCTGATCTGGATAAGGAAAATTTCGTATGCTCTGCCGGCACGCAGCAATCGCCGATCAATATCAACAGCGCGGTCAAGGCGGATATCCCGCATATCGCCATCGGCTGGCACAAGGGCGGCGGCAATATGGTGAACAACGGCCACACCATTCAAATCAATATGCCACAAGGCAGCACGCTGACCCGCGGCGATCGTGTCTACGAACTGGTACAGTTCCATTTCCATGCGCCAAGCGAACATCACGTGGCGGGCAAGAGCTTCCCGATGGAGGTGCATTTCGTTCACAAGGACACGCAAAGTGGTACTCTGGGCGTGCTGGGCGTCTTTTTAACGCCCGGCGCGACAAATGCCAGCTTTGCTGCCCTTGCTGCGGCCTTTCCCGAACTGCCGAATGGGGAGGTGACGATCGACGAGGTGAATCCCAACTGGCTTCTGCCAGCCTCGCTTGGCTATTGGACTTATGAGGGCTCACTGACGACGCCGCCGTGCACCGAAAACGTCGAGTGGATGGTGGCGATGGAACCGGTTGACGTTGATCCGGCAGACATCCAGCGATTTGCCTCACTCTACCCGTCGAACGCGCGCCCTATTCATTCACCCAATCGACGCTTCATCCTGCGCCAGAGTTGAGCGCCGCCCCAGCGGTTCCGCACGGTCCAACATTCTTGGCACAAGTTGGCGCGAAGCCTCCTCTTCCGGTCTGGCGGTCTGACGGCGCTCCCCAAGCTGGCTAGTCTAAATGATAGGGATTCGGTGCCGACACCACTCGTCCCAAATACGTCGCGGCGAGGTTTGTCTGCAACCCGGCAATCACACGCCGCCCCGCCGTGGTAATGAAGACGTCTCTGTCGAGTCCGACGGAATATGATGCGCATGGAACCGCTGGTAGAAAAGGTGACCAGCGACAGGTGGTTCGAAGCCCGCGTCTTGCCGCAGCTGCACGTTCTACTCTGGGGTAACAAGAGGGTAGTGTATACCTTCTCCTAGCTTCGCCGCCAACTACTCGGTTTTCCGAATTGCTCTCTATATTCTTGAAGACGATGCGTTCGTTAAAGACATGTGCTGCGCACCTGGTGTAAAAGCTGCTCTCATCATGCAGAGGTCAAGCCAGTCGGGCTCATCCGAGGCTATGGCCGTGAGCACTGTTCAGTTCGGCAGAGAGGGCGCTTTTGTACACACTTTGCGATCGTGGCGGCCCCGTGGGCAGATCTGCAAGCTGCCGCGACACTAACCTCTCGAAGCCCGCCCGCCCGCCTTTCGTGCAGCTTCCTCTGAACAAAACCACCGCTCGCCCTTCAATAGGTTGATGCGTGTCTCCCAGTAAGATTCCTGTCCAAGAACGTGATAATCTTCTTGCCAGTGTTGTAGCTGATGTTGCCCTTGATGCCGCAGCCTACCGCGGCGGGACCAAACTCAATGGCAAGCAGGCCGGCTAGGATCGTGCAGCCAGTCGCGAGCCTCGCCCACAACGGGGTCTCACGCGCATGAGGGCGCCGACCATGGGTTCGGCGGTTCATACGCGTATAACACGTATCTTTCTGAAAAAATCAATGCTCTCGGCTAAGCTACTGAATTATTTGGCTTCCATATAGCGCGTCGGCGGAACCAACTTGTAGACGGGCTATGAAAGGTTAAGCGCGGATGTCTATCGGCCGCCGGCGTTCCCGCTCTGTAAGCCTGCCTGAACTACCCGCGCCGCGGTCAAGCCCCAGGCTCCTGCTCATCCAGCGACCGCCCGATCAATGGCAGGCTGGAAAGACAAGAGCCGATGTCTTCCGATGGTCTCGCCATCAGCTTTGGGCTAACTTCCCCATTCTCCCGCTTCGAGCTCGACACACGGCGGTTTGGATGGCGCACGACAATCTGTGTCGGCTTTGTCGTGTCCGTGACAGACGCCTGAAAGGCCCGTTCGCGCGTTTTGCCGCCGTCTAAGCGGCTGGAATTTAATGACAAAGTTTCTTCTGGGATCGGCCGATCACGCTGGTACGCTTTTTGCGATGCTTGGTGTGAGGCGGCACGAGCTGCCTATCGGCACTTGTGTCGCGGGCAGTCGCGATAATTAGAACGAAGGAAGGAAAGCTATTATGTCAGGTCTGCGTCAGATCGCCTTTTACGGAAAAGGCGGCATCGGCAAGTCCACCACGTCCCAAAATACGCTCGCTGCCCTTGTCGACCTCGGGCAGAGAATCCTCATCGTAGGATGCGACCCCAAAGCCGATTCCACACGCTTGATCCTGAATTCGAAAGCTCAGGATACCGTCCTGGATCTCGCCGCACAGGAAGGCTCGGTGGAAGACCTCGAACTCCAGGACGTGCTCAAGGTGGGCTACAGAGGCATCAAGTGCGTGGAGTCCGGCGGCCCCGAGCCGGGTGTCGGTTGCGCCGGCCGCGGCGTCATCACCTCGATCAATTTCCTCGAGGAGAATGGCGCTTATGACGATGTCGATTATGTCTCCTATGACGTCCTCGGCGACGTGGTATGCGGCGGCTTCGCCATGCCGATCCGCGAAGGCAAGGCCCAGGAGATCTATATCGTCATGTCCGGCGAGATGATGGCGCTCTATGCCGCCAACAACATCGCCAAGGGCATCCTCAAATATGCCCATTCGGGCGGTGTGCGGCTGGGCGGGCTGATCTGCAATGAACGTCAAACCGACCGCGAACTCGATCTGGCCGAAGCACTGGCTGGCCGATTGAATTCCAAGCTCATCCACTTCGTGCCCCGCGACAACATCGTCCAACATGCCGAACTCAGGAAGATGTCGGTGATCCAGTACGCGCCGGACTCAAAGCAGGCAGGGGAATACCGCGCTCTGGCCGAGAAGATCCACGCCAATTCGGGCCAGGGTACGATCCCGACGCCGATCACCATGGAGGAGCTGGAGGAGATGCTGCTCGACTTCGGCATCATGAAGACCGACGAGCAGATGCTTGCCGAGCTTCACTCCAAGGAAGCGGCGAAGGCGGCGGCCCAGTAGTGACATTAGCGCTGCCATGAATCGGCGCGCCTTGCAGAGAACGGCGCCTATTCTTTGAGGCGTCACCCAACCTTGAAAGGGGGACTCATGAGCCGGGAATACGAGAATGACGGTGCTCTTCATGCGAAGCTTATCGAAGAGGTGCTGTCGCATTATCCCGACAAGGCGGCGAAGCGCCGCAAGAAGCACCTCAACGTCGCAAAGAGCGGCAACGAGGCTGGCGGGGAAAGCGAGGTCCTTTCCGAATGCGACGTCAAATCGAACATCAAGTCCATTCCCGGGGTGATGACGATTCGCGGCTGTGCATATGCTGGTTCGAAAGGCGTGGTGTGGGGGCCAGTCAAGGATATGGTCCATATCTCGCACGGCCCGGTCGGCTGCGGCCAATATTCTTGGTCGCAGCGCCGCAACTACTACGTCGGTACAACGGGCGTCGACACGTTCGGGACAATGCAGTTCACCTCCGATTTCCAGGAGAAGGACATCGTCTTCGGCGGCGACAAGAAGCTGGAACAGATCATTGACGAGATTGAAGTCTTGTTTCCGCTCAACAACGGCATCACCGTGCAGTCCGAATGCCCTATCGGCCTGATTGGCGATGACACCGAGGCCGTTTCTCGCAAAAAGACCAAGGAGTATGACAAGACGATCGTGCCGGTACGCTGCGAGGGCTTCCGCGGCGTCTCGCAGTCGCTTGGCCACCACATCGCCAATGATGCAATCCGGGATTGGGTCTTCGACAAAAAGGATGTCAAGTTCGAGGCCGGCCCCTACGACGTCAACGTCATCGGCGACTACAATATCGGCGGCGATGCCTGGGCCTCGCGCATACTGCTTGAGGAGATAGGGCTGCGCGTGGTTGGCAACTGGTCGGGTGACGCCACACTCGCAGAGATCGAGCGCGCCCCGAAGGCTAAGCTCAATCTTATCCACTGCTACCGGTCGATGAATTACATCTGTCGGCATATGGAGGAAAAGTATGGCGTCGCCTGGATGGAGTACAATTTCTTCGGTCCCTCCCAGATCGAAGCCTCTCTGCGCAACATAGCCAAGCATTTTGGGCCGGAAATCGAGGAGAAGACCGAAAAGGTCATTGCCAAGTACAGGCCGCTTGTTGATGCGGTCATCGCCAAGTACCTGTCGCGCCTGGAAGGAAATACCGTGATGCTCTATGTCGGCGGCCTGCGCCCCCGCCACGTCGTCACGGCCTACGAGGACCTCGGCATGGTCATCGTGGGCACCGGCTATGAATTCGCCCACAGCGACGACTATCAGCGCACCGGCCACTACGTGAAGAACGGCACGCTGATCTACGATGACGTGACCGGCTATGAGTTGGAGAAATTCATCGAAGGGATTCGCCCAAATCTGGTCGGCTCGGGAATCAAAGAAAAATACCCGGTGCAGAAGATGGGCATACCGTTCCGCCAGATGCATTCCTGGGATTATTCAGGCCCGTATCACGGCTACGACGGCTTTGCCATTTTCGCACGTGATGTGGATCTCGCCATTAACAACCCGGTCTGGGACCTATTCCACGCGCCTTGGAAAAGAAGCCGGGGCGATGAGCGGGCGATGGCTGCCGAATAAACATTTGCTTCAGCCCCAGTCTCCCACTGAGACGGTGAACTCCCGCGGCCTCTGATCCGCCGGAGCCTGGAACGTCTTGACGTCCTGAGCTGCCGTCCCGCGCAGCCAGATGCAAAAGAGGTAATCATCATGCCGCAGTCGGCTGAAAAAATTCTCGATCACGCTCCCCTGTTCCGCGAGCCGGAATACAGAAAGATGCTCGCTGAGAAGAAGCTAAACTTCGAATGTCCGCACCCCGATGAAATCGTTTCCGATCAGCGCGATTTCACCCAGACGTGGGAATACCGCGAAAAGAACCTCGCCCGCAAAGCGCTTGTCGTGAACCCGGCCAAGGCCTGCCAGCCGCTGGGTGCGGTATTCGCTGCCGCCGGCTTCGAGCGAACCATGTCCTTCGTCCACGGCAGCCAAGGTTGCGTCGCCTATTACCGCTCGCACCTGTCGCGCCATTTCAAGGAGCCTGCCGCGGCGGTCTCCTCCTCAATGACCGAGGATGCGGCGGTGTTTGGCGGCCTGAAGAACATGGTCGACGGGCTCGCCAACACCTACCAGCTCTACGACCCCAAGATGATTGCCGTGTCGACGACCTGTATGGCAGAGGTCATTGGCGACGACCTGCACAGCTTCATCCAGAACGCCAAGGACGAAGATTCAGTCCCGCGCGACTTCGACGTGCCCTTTGCCCACACCCCGGCCTTCGTTGGCAGTCATGTCGACGGCTATGACAACATGGTCAAAGGCATTTTGGAGCACTTCTGGAAAGGTCAGGAGCGTACGCAAATCGAAGGAACCATCAACATCATTCCGGGCTTCGACGGCTTCTGCGTCGGCAACAACCGGGAGCTCAAGCGCCTGCTCGATGTAATGGGCGTGTCCTATACATTGATCCAGGATGCCTCTGACCAGTTCGATACGCCTTCGGACGGTGAATACCGCATGTATGACGGGGGCACGAAGATCAACGAGGTGAAGAAGGCCCTCAACGCCGAGGCAACGCTTTCGCTGCAGCATCACAACACCCGAAAGACACTGGGCTATTGCGAGGAGGTCGGGCAGGCGACGGCCTCGTTCCACTATCCGCTCGGCGTTCAGGCGACGGACGAATTCCTGATGGAGGTCGCGGCGATTTCCGGCAAGGAGATTCCCGAGGCAATTCGCCTCGAGCGCGGCCGACTGGTAGACGCCATGGCGGACAGCCAATCCTGGCTGCATGGTAAGAAATACGCCATCTACGGTGATCCCGACTTCGTTCACGCAATGGCCCGCTTTGTCATGGAGACCGGCGGCGAGCCAACCCATTGCCTCGCCACCAATGGCACCTCGGCATGGGAAGCCGATTTGAAGAAGCTGCTAGCATCCTCGCCTTTCGGCAAGGCTGCCCAGGTTTGGGCGGGCAAGGACCTGTGGGCGCTGCGCTCGCTGCTCTTTACCGAGCCGGTGGACCTTTTGATCGGCAATTCCTACGGCAAGTACCTGGAGCGCGACACCGGAACGCCGCTGATCCGGCTGATGTTTCCGATCTTCGATCGGCACCATCATCACCGCTTTGCGCTCTTTGGCTACCAGGGCGCGTTGCGCGTGCTGACGACGATCCTCGACAAGATCTTCGACAAACTCGATCGCGAGACGAGCGAGACGGGTGTGACGGATTATTCCTATGACCTCACGCGCTAAGAGCCGTGGCCGGCTTTTCGCCGAGGCCATTCCTTGCCCAATGGACTGGGGAGGCTGAGCGATGTCCTCCCTCAGCGCCAAAATCAAGGACGCCTTCGATGAGCCCGCCTGCGATAAGAACCGTGGCAAAGATGCCAAGGCGCGCAAGGAGGGCTGCTCGAAGTCGCTGACACCAGGGGCGGCAGCCGGCGGCTGCGCCTTTGACGGAGCCAAGATCGTCCTGCAGCCGATCACCGACGTTGCGCATCTGGTCCATGCGCCGCTCGCCTGCGAGGGCAATTCTTGGGACAACCGTGGTGCGGTTTCGTCAGGGCCGACCTTGTGGCGGACAAGCTTCACGACCGACCTCACCGAACTCGACCTGGTGATGGGGCAGGGCGAGCGGAAACTCTTCAAGGCGATCCGCGAGATCAAGCACACATACGCGCCGCCGGCGATCTTCGTCTACTCAACTTGCGTAACGGCGCTGATCGGTGACGACATCGAGGCCGTGTGCAAACGCGCCACGGAAAAGTTCGGTTTGGCCGTGGTGCCGATCAATGCGCCTGGCCTGGCAGGCTCCAAGAACCTCGGCAACAAGCTCGCCGCCGAGGCGTTGCTCGATCATGTCATCGGCACGGTCGAACCCGACGACCCCGGGCCCTACGACATCAACATCCTTGGCGAATTCAACCTCTCGGGCGAATTCTGGCTTGTAAAGCCGCTCCTCGATCGGCTCGGCATCCGGGTGCGCGCCTGCATTCCCGGCGATGCGCGTTACCGCGACATTGCTTCCGCGCACCGCGCCCGGGCGGCAATGATCGTGTGCTCGACCGCGCTGATCAGTCTTGCCCGCAAGATGGAGGAGCGCTGGGACATCCCGTTCTTCGAGGGCTCCTTCTATGGCATCTCCGACACATCGCAAGCTCTTCGCAACCTTGTCAGGCTGCTGGTGAGGAAGGGCGCCGATCCGGAGATCCTCGAGCGCACGGAGACGCTGATCGCGCAGCAGGAGGCGATCGCGTGGAAGAAACTCGAATCCTACCGGCAAAGGCTCCAAGGCAAGCGCGTGCTGCTCAACACAGGCGGTGTGAAGTCCTGGTCGGTTGTCCGTGCGCTGATGGAGATCGGAATCGAGATCGTCGGCACCTCGGTCAAGAAATCTACGGTGCAGGACAAGGAGCGCATCAAACAAGTTCTCAAGCACGACAAGCATATGTTCGAATACATGGCTGCGCGCGAGCTGTACGCCATGCTCTCTGAACACAGGGCCGATATCATGCTGTCGGGCGGTCGCACGCAATTCATTGCGCTCAAGGCCAAGACGCCCTGGCTCGATATCAACCAGGAGCGCCAGCACCCTTATGCCGGCTATGCCGGCATGGTGGAACTCGTACGCCAGATCGACCTCGCCATTCACAATCCGGTCTGGTCTCAGGTGCGCCAGCCGGCCCCGTGGGATTGCCAGCCTGATCTAAAAGACGAACTGCCATGCACGAAGAAGGAGTCCGGGCACCTGTTCGATGAATTCGCCGGCGCGACGGCACACGAGTTCAGCGAGTGTTGAGGCGACCGATGGCCCGCATCCTTCCCCAGACCAAATCCGCGGCGGTGAACCCGCTGAAGTCGTCGCAGCCGCTGGGTGCCGCCTTTGCCTTTCTTGGGGTCGACGGCGCGATGCCGCTGTTCCACGGCAGCCAGGGATGCACAAGCTTCGCGCTCGTGCTCTTCGTACGGCACTTCAAAGAAACGATTCCATTGCAGACAACAGCGATGGATGAGGTGGCGACCATCCTCGGCGCTGCCGACCATCTTGAAGAAGCCATCCTCAACCTCAAGAACCGCACGAAGCCAAAGCTGATCGGGGTGTGCACGACCGCGCTGGTGGAGACGCGTGGCGAAGATTGCGCGAGTGATATTGCGAACATCAAGCTGAAGCACACGCAAGAGCTTGCGGGTACGGAGGTCGTGCTGGCCAACACGCCGGATTTTGACGGCGCGATCGAAGAGGGCTGGGCCAAGGCAGTCACCGCAATGATCAAAGGGATTACAGGCTCGGGCGAACGTGCGCGGCAGCCGAAGAAGATCGCGATCCTGCCCGGATGCAACCTCACTGTCGCCGACATCGAGCATATGCGTGACATGGTTGAAAGCTTTGGGCTCAAGCCGGTTATTCTGCCCGACATTTCAGGCTCGCTCGACGGTACGGTTCCTGACCGCTGGGTAGCGACCACATACGGCGGCACCAGCGTCGAAGACATTCGCGAGTTGGGCACGGCCATGCAATGCATCGCCATCGGTGAGCACATGCGCCGCCCGGCGAAAGCGCTGCACGGGTTGACCGGCGTGCCTTACGTGTTGTTCCAGTCACTGACTGGGCTGCAGGACACGGACCGCTTCGTGTCGCTGCTGTCTGCGATTTCGGGCGCGGCGGTACCGGCCCGCGTGCGCCGGCGCCGGGCGCAATTGCAGGACGCGATGCTCGACGGACATTTCCATTTCGGCGGCAAGAAAATTGCCATCGCTGCCGAACCAGACCAGCTGTTCCAACTTGCGACCTTCTTTGCTGGCCTCGGCTCCGAGATAGCCGCGGCCGTCACAACGACCGACAGGTCTAAAATTCTCGAGAAAGTCCCGGCGGTTTCGGTTCAGATCGGCGATCTCGGCGATCTGGAAAGTCTTGCCGTCGGTGCTGACCTGCTTGTCACGCATTCGCACGGGCGCCAAGCATCGGAGCGGCTCCGAATTCCGCTCATGCGCATCGGGTTCCCGGTCTTCGATCGACTAGGCAGCCAGCACAAGCTCGCAATTCTCTATCAGGGCACCCGCGACATGATCTTCGAGGTCGCCAGCATCTTCCAGGCCAACCAACACGCGCCCACTCCTGAGGCGCTTGATCCACTCCGTAATCGAGAAATATCACGATGAACGCTGTTCGCCGCCTCTCGCTGGTCAGTAGTGAGGTTTTCGCCCCGATGCCTGAACGACGTAAGGGCGCATTGCGCGTTGCGATCGCCACTCAGGACATGCAGGACCTCAACGCCCATTTCGGGTCGGCCAGGCGCTTTGCTGTCTACGACGTGACGCGCGAGGAATGGAATCTCGTAGAAGCCGTGGCCTTCGATGACGTGTCCGATGAAAGCGGGGAGCATCGGGCCGAGCGCGATGATCGCATCACGCCAAAGGTGGATGCGCTCAAGGGCTGTCAGATCCTGTTTTGTCTGGCAATTGGCGGCCCTTCGGCAGCCAAGCTTGTCGCGGCAAAAATCCACCCGATCAAAGTGGCGGAGCCCCAATCGATCCCACAGGTGCTCTTGCGCACGCAGATGATGCTCAGGACGTGTCCTCCGCCTTGGCTGCGCAAGGTGCTGGCGCGAGCGGGCATTGCCGAAAAGAAACCGTCCTTCGAGGACGAGGACTGAAAAGAGGAGGACGCCAATGCCTGACCCCGCAATCCCCCCAGCTGTCGCCGAAGACGAGGCGGCTCTTTGCACCCCGTTCGTCAAATGCCTCGTGCGGCTGATCCGTTCTCAGGATTCCTATGGCTCGTGGGAACGCAAAGCGGACGCTGAGCTGCTGGGCGACTTCATCATTACCAAGGAACAGCGCCGAGGGATCCCAATCATCGGAGATCCCGATCCCGACGTGCTGTGGAGGCTCGACAAGTACTACGCCGCCATCGGGCTTGCGATCGAGGAGCGCTGCGGCCTTATGGCATCGCCGATGATCCAGGTGAGCCATGAGGGTTTTGGTCGGGTGCTTTTCACGACCGGACGGCTGGTCGTTTTGTCCAAAACGCTGCGCGATGTCCACCGGTTTGGCTTCGAGACGCTCCTGAAGCTCGCCACGGCCGGTACGAAGCTGGTCGACGATGCGATTTCAGTCATCGAAACCTTTCCCCACGTGGCGCTGGCATGATGGGCGCGATTTTCGAGAAAGGCCATCATGACGGACCCGAGAAACTATGTTGGCCAGTCCCCTCGATCCAGGGACTCGAGGCCGACCAGGTTGTTGGGGTATCGCCGATGAAGAAGCCGCTGGTCCTGATCTGCTCGCAAGATGCCGAGTTCTATCTGCTCTACAGCCACATACTGGAGGTTGACGGTTTCAGCAGTGAGACGGCAGACGGCGCGAAGGCTGCGCTGGCCTTGGCCGAACAACGGGAGCTTCAGGCCGTAGTGCTGGATTGCGACCCAGCCAGCATAAACGGGTCCGCAATTTGCGCCCACCTCAAGCGGGAACCGCGCACCACCGACCTGCCTATCATCGCCCTGATCGCGCCTGGCGCCGAGCACCAGCACCTCGATCTCTTGAAGGCAGGCGTTGAGAGCTTTGTGCGGCCGGTGGCTCCGGCCAAGCTGCTCGACTGCCTGCGGGCGAGGCTCGGGCTGACCAAGCGTGGTCCGAACGGGGTTGAAAACGACAGTTGGATTTGTTGTGGAGGCCTGGAGATGAAGCTCGATGCCCATCGGGTTCGCGGTAATGGCCACGACATCCATCTCGGACGGATCGATTTCAACGTGCTGCGGCTTATGATTGAGGCCCCCGGCAAGGTCTTCAGCCGGGACGAGCTTATCGGGGCGGCCTGGCTGCCCAACATTCATGTCGGTGCACGCACCGTCGATGTCCATATCAGCCGAATCAGGAGGGCGCTGAAAACGGCCTTGCCCGGCAGCGTCATTCGCACCGTCAGGTCGGCCGGCTACTCGCTCGAGAAGCCGGACGACTGAAATCGGTGATCGAACGTGGTGCCGCTCTCTCTTCCTCCTGAGAGCGGTGTTGCCGCTTTGAGGCGCTCCTAACGAAGACCAGGAGAAGCAGGCAAATGGAATTTAAAAGCATATTCAGTGTGACGGGTGCTGATCATTCTGATGAGGACCTCACAACAGCTGCCGGACTGTGTGCCGAGGTCGGCGCGCACCTATCGGTACTCATTATACCGCCTCCATTGCTCTTGATGTCGTCTCCGCCCCCCGAATGGAATACAGGACGTGCACAGGCAATTGCAGTACCGAACTATCGATTTCAGCAAATCGAGAAATTTTCACAGGACGTGACCAGAATGGAAAGACGGTCCGCGGATATCCTCAAAAGGCTGAAAGCTATGTCGCTTTCCTGTGACGTTGACACCGACTATTGCGATCCGGCTAGCCTCGGTGAAGTGGCACGACAGCGGGCGCTCTGCGCTGACCTGACGATCGTTGGAGGAGACCTCCTCAACGATGAGACTCTCGGACCTCCTGTTGTCAACGGCTGCTTGTTCGATAGCGGAAAGCCGGTGCTCATCGTGCCGAAGGGCGTTAAGGCGACGCTGTCGCCTCGACGCGTGCTGGTCGGCTGGGATTCGCGTGTAGAGGCCTCGCGTGCGGTTCGGGAAGCTCTTAGTATCCTATCCGCTGCCAAGGAAGTCTGTGTCGCTATGGTCGATCCAAAGGCGCAAAACAACGGGAAAGGCGCGCAGTCTGGAGCTGACATCGCTGCCTATCTTACTCGGCACGGTGCTCGGGTCTCCGTTGACCTGCTTAAGAGCGCCGGCAAATCGGCGGGCACAGTGCTGACCCAGCACGCGAACGACATCTGTGCTGACATGATGGTTATGGGTGCTTATGGCAGCCGTGGGCTGCGTGAGCGGATTTTCGGCGGTCCGCCGAGCTGGAGCTTTGGGAAGACCACATTGCCGCTGTTTTTGGCTCGCTGATCAGCTCCGTAGGAACACCGATCAGGTCGTAGGACCGCCAACCAGTCCGAAGTCGTCGTCGGTTACCGGTCGGATTGCGGAGACATGGCTGGATCCGCGAACATCTTGCGACGCTTGTCAGAGCCAAACCGGACGCCTCGACTGCTTCACGACGCTCTCGTGAACCAACTCGTGCGAGATCGTCCGCAACGGGCAGTAAAGACGAACGGCTGCAGCAGACCGCAGCCAAGCCACAGGGCGGGTGTACCAGGAGACCCCGCCTCGTGCGCGAACCCTGTTGGAAGGCCCCTTATCAGTACCCGGACGCGCGTCAAATCGGCGGCTGTCCCTGTCAGCCTGCGGTGTGCAAGGGCCGCTGCCGCGGAGCTTCCCCTGCCCGATCGTCGGGCGTGCGACAATGTCGGATTCCAGACGAGCTGGAACTGCGCGAACTCGTTGGTTTGACAGGTCTTTATCCGGCACGCCGCATGCATGGGAGTCTCCGAAAGCATTAAGAGCCGTTATCCATGGTTACGCCCCTCGAAAGAAAGAGCCGCTTCCGTCGTGGCAGGGAAACAGCCACTCCTGGGGTGGAGGCCGGCGCTAGAAGCCGCCGTAAGATCCGGAAGAGCCGCGCGACAGCATCACACACTTTCCTTCTGCTCTTGGGTTCGGATCACGCCGCGCCGCTGTCGATGCCGCCGACATTGAGCCCAAGACCTGGAAGGCGGCACACGCTTTTGCTGTCCTCTCAGTCGGGACCGCGGCTCAAGCATGCCTGTGAGGTTCGCATTGCTCAATGCCCGGCAATCGACGTCAACATGCCGCTGAGTTGGAAAACACTCCTAGAGGAGTAAGGATAAGTGGACCTCTTTTGTATTGGTGTGGGTGCTGGACCATCTAATTTGAGCCTTGCGTGTCAGATACAGGAAGAGATTGCGCAAGGGGCACTGTTCCTGGACCGGGAGGTCGATTTCCGAGGACATCCAGGCAGCGCTTTCGATTGCGCGGAGCTCCAGGTCGGCCACTTCCAGGATCTGGTTACTCTGGTCAATCCGCGATCAGCCTACACATTCGTAAACTACCTCCACGAGAACGGGCGTCTTTACAATTTCCTCAATGCGCAATTTCACGGGGTGCTTAGAGCCGAGTTCGCCCAATATCTCAACTGGGCGTTCCAGAAGAATCCGCTTGTCCGTGGCGGCGAGGCCGTTCGCGAAATCCGCTTTGACGGCGAGTTTCGCGTGCGGACGGACAACGCGGTCCTTGATGCAAGAAACCTCGTCATCGACATAGGCAAGCAGGCGCAAATTCCGCCTCAGTTTCATGGCTGGACTGGACCCAACCTGTTCCACTCATCTGAGTTGGCCCACATCAATCCTGAGGTGCAAAAAAAGCATGTCTGCGTTGTTGGCGGCGGACAGTCGGGAGCCGAGCTGCTACTGCACCTTGTCGGCCGGCCGAAAGAACGGCGGCCCGCGGCGATCACATGGGTCTTGACGCGCGAGATGCCTTTCGACGACCACGCGTTCACAAACGGGCTGTTCACGCCATGCTTCTCGGATCGTTTTGCTGCGATGAGCGAGGTGCATCGACAGCTGTTCCTGCGGCGTTTCGCGCTTGCCTCCGAGGGCATTTCAGAAAGCAAGTTGCGCGCGGTCTATCAGGCGCTCTACCACCACGCCTTTCTCGAGCCACACCAATGCGAGATCACATTGCGGCCAAGTTGCAACGTGTCGCGCTGCATCAATGCCGGAGCAGGGCACAGGCTCACGCTGCAACGCGGCTTGGACAACATCGGAGAAGTAACCGCCGATATCGTCATCCTGGCCACCGGGTACGAGAAACCGCTGCCGGGTTTCCTAGAACCGATCGCAGATCGCCTCGAACAGATCGGCAATGAGCTCGCCATCGGCGAGGATTTTTCGGTGTACTGGGACGGACCGCGAGACCGACGCCTTTTCGTTCAGAACGCCTGCCTTGGACAGCGCGGGCTGGCTGATCCGAACTTTGGGCTGCTGGCCTGGCGAGCGCGCCGCATCCTTGACAGCCTTCTGCGGCGCGCGCCATGCGCCAATCCCGAGCATCTAGGGTTCATCAACCGTCCCTTGACGGAGTGCTGGCCCGACCTCGGAGTCGAACAAATGGGCAGCGGGATATGATTCGTCGATATTGATGATCGGCGGTGGCATTCAGGAAAGATTTCCGCCTCTGGCGGCAAAAGCGGGACGAGCAATATTCCTACGGCGTCAGATCGCTCTGCTCGCGCTTGAGCAAGGTAGCGTCGCGCGACTCCTGCTTGGCGTGAAACAGCAAAGGGCATTCAATCACGATGCAGCTTTACGTGCTGTCGGGCTCAACGCCACGTGGATCGAGCCCAACGCCGCCGTTGGCAACCGCGACGCGAATTATGACGCCGGGCCACATGCGGCGGTGGCTGCAAGGGTACCGAGCCTCTCCCGCACTTTCGACCCCATCGCCGAAGTGCGACTACTCCAGGACGCCGAAGCCGGTCTTATCGCCAGCGGGCCAGCCAAACTCTCACCTTCCTAAACGGCAGCCGCTAAGGTGAGCCGTCGAAAGCCGACATTCAGGTTAACGTCAGCTGGCCGTGTTAGGGCTCGCTTATTCAAGGCGGTACCGGCGCTTGCCGAAGCTAAGAAGGGTTGGCATGCCCTTTGCCGTGCTTGATGTGCGGCAACACGGTGAGAGCTCCGCTGAAGCAAGCGAGAGGGAGCAATGCCCTCGAGACCGTGTCCGATTTTGACTGGAAAATATTCCGCGACAAAAGAGACGAAAGGTGTGGAATGACTTTGGACACCAAGATGGAACTGCGTATGGGGTCCCCGGCTCCTGCGCTGAAAGTGGAGAACTGGCTGCGTGGCGAGCCCCTCACGAGCCTTCGGCCCGGCAAGGTCTACCTCGTTGAATTTTGGGCGACTTGGTGCCGACCATGTGTCCACGCCATGCCCCATTTGATCGAACTGCAGGAGAAATATAAAGACAGCGGATTTGAGATTATCGGAGTCGCAGCTTGCGAAAAGGCTGCAACCGCGGACGAAGCGCGGACCAACGTGGATGCCTGGCTGACCGAGAAGTTCCCGAATCTGAATTATCGGACAGCGTTCGATTGCACTGGCGAAATGAAAAAGCTCTGGCTGGAACCCAGCTCTTCGTTCGGGATTCCCACCTCGTTCGTGGTCGACCGCGACGGCCACATCGCTTATATCGGCCACCCGGCACCTCTCGATGACGTTTTGCCGAAAGTCCTTAACGGCAGCTGGCGCAGCAGCTATGAAGCGAAAGCCGTCGATGCAAAGCGAATCTCGCGTGTGCGCGAATCGTCGCTGAGTCAGCCGATATACGCCAAACTTGGGCCGGCGATGCAGGACGAGGATTGGGCAGCGGCACTATTGGCCATCGAAGAAGGCCTCGCCGTGATGCCAGACTCTTTTGATTTTCGGCGGGTTCATGCGGATATTCTGCTTCACAAGCTGCGCGACATCAAAACCGGCTTGCCGCTTATGCGCGAATTGGTCGAGGACGCGATCAACAAAAAGTTCGAAGCGATGTCTTGGGTGGTGATGGCGCTGAACCAACTCTTCCATCCCACGATCGACAACTCCCATCTTCCGCATGATGATCGCTTTGCGATGGGCAAGGAGCTCTCCGAACAGATCCTGGAACTTAATCCTCCGCAAGGCGATGGAGACTTTAAATTCGGGTGTTACTTTCCGGTCGCTCAGTATTATTACGAGAGCGGCAACAAGGACCGGGCGATCGAGTTGATCGAGGTGGCAATCAAATCGCTGGACCATTCGGAGCCAGTGCCGGACCAAACCAAACAGCGCTACCTCACCTCGTTGCTCCAAGCCCTGGCCAACTACACGGGTGAGCCTGCCTGTCACGCGGGTCTCTGTGTGGCTCCGCAAAACAAGACTTCCGAAACTCAAAACGCTGTCACTTCCTGAGCAAGGATCGCGAAGGGCATGACAATTGGAATTGAACACCGGCAAATCCGCCCGCCCAGGCGCACTTCGCAGCAATAACGTCGATGCCGCAAAAGTGCGCGGCTTGCGGCAGGTGGAATTTCCATTGCGTTTACCTCGGGTCGAACCGCGGCGCAGGCGTTCGCGCCGCGGTGAAAGGTCTCGCATTGGTGGACGTGCTCGAGGTCGGCCACGGGACACTGTTGCGTGGGATCGGCTCGCCCAAGCCATTCCCCGCCCACGCAAGCGCCCGAACCACACATCGCAGAAAAAGAGATCGTCCTTCAAGAGGAGTACTGAAATTGGGGAAAAGCGAAATTCCTCATGAACCGGTTGGCCCTGCTGTCCACGGGGACGACGAGGCCCTTGCTTCCCCGTTCGTCAAATGCCTCCTGCGGCTCATTCGTACTCAGGATTCCTTCGGCTTATG